>NZ_JAKSXV010000119.1 GCF_022829345.1 Methylobacterium sp. J-090
GTTCCGCAACCCCGTGCTGGCCGTGACCCTGGCCATCACCCGTCGGTTCGATCGCGGCGAGATCGACGAGGAGGCCCTCGACGGCCTGTTCGCCCGGCTGCGGGCGCAGTCCCTGGCGGACCGGGCCGGACGCCTGCGGGCCTATGTCGGTCTGGAACGGGATGCGGGCGCGTCGCACGAAACCCTCACGCCGGCGCGCCTCGTCGCGGCGATCCCGAAGCGCCAGGGCGATTTCGAGGTGTTTCGCGATCTCGTCGGCCGCACGGGCTTTGCCGTGGTGTTCACCGCCCACCCGACCTTCGGCATGCCCAAGGCCGTGGCGCGCCTCATCGCCCAGGCCGCGAGCGAGGCGGATGCGGCCGCGCGCCGGCCCCTGACGGAGAAGGCCGCCGCCCTCTCGACCCGGCCCGATCCGGCGATTTCCCTCGACGACGAGTTCGACCAGGCCTGCGTGGCGGCCAACCACGGCCGCGAAGCCGTGGACGCCTTCAACGACGCCCTCCTGGAGGCCGCGCGCCAGCGCTGGCCCGACCGCTGGACGGAACTCGTACCGAAACCCTTCGCCATCGCGAGCTGGGTCGGCTGCGATACGGACGGGCGCACGGATATCGGGTGGTGGGACACCCTGCGCTACCGCATCGAATCGAAGCGCATGCAGCTCGACCGGGTGATGCGCCACCTGCCGCAGGTGCCGGCGACGCAGGTGGTGCGCGACCTCACGGCCGGGGCACTCGCCGCCGTCAACCGCCAGCTCGCCGTGGCCCCGCGGCTCGGCACCAAGCCGTCCCTGGAGGCGGTGCACCGCTTCGCGCTGGCCCTCATCATCGAGCGCGAGCGCGCCCAGACCGACGCCACCGCGATCCTCGCCGGCCTCGCCGGGGCCATGGGCGGGGTCACGACGGACGCGGAGCGGCGCGCCATCGCGATCCTGCGCTCGGGCATCGCCACCCACGGCCTCTCCAACGCCCTGCCCCACTTCCGGCTCAACGCCAGCCAGATCCACAACGCCGTGCGGCGGGTGACGGATTTGGAGGGCGAGCCGACGGACGCCGCCCAGCGCCGCTCCCACCTCTCGACGATCCACGCCCTCCTCAACGACGTCCACGCCGTCGACGTGGATTTCGGCGCGCTCGCCGCCGAGCGGGCCTCGGCCGCCCGGCTGATGATGACCATCACCCAGATCCTCAAGCACGTGGACGGCACGCATCCGGTGCGCTTCCTCATCGCCGAGACGGAGACGGGCTACACCCTGCTCGCCGCCCTCTGGCTCGCCCGCCATTACGGGATCGCCGACAAGGTCGAGATCACGCCCCTGTTCGAGACGGCGTCCGCCCTGGAGCAGGGCATCCGCGTCCTCGACGACGCCCTGCGCAACCCGCACTGGCGGCAATACCTCAAGCGCATCGGCCGGCTCACGGTGCAGTTCGGCTACTCGGATTCCGGCCGCTACGTCGGCCAGCTCGCGGCGAGCTTCTGGATCGAGCGCCTGCGCCTGCGCATCACCGAGCTCATGGTGCAGAACGACCTGACCGGCGTCGAGCTCGCGATCTTCGACACCCACGGCGAATCCATCGGCCGGGGCGCCCACCCGGCGAGCCTGCGCGACCGCCTCGCCTACCTCGCCCCCGAGGATGCGCGCCGGCGCAACCGGGCGGCGGGCATCCGAGTCCGCCTCGAATCGAGCTTCCAGGGCTCGGACGGCTACCTCATGTTCGGCACCCTGCCGCTCGCCAAGGCCACGGTGGAGCGCATCGCCGAGCACGTCTTCGCCCTCGATCTCGCCGACGACGATTCGTTTGCCGACTACGTGCTGTCCGATGCGGCGAGCGGCGCCGACGAGGCCGACGACCCGATCTACGGCGAGGCCGACTTCTCCGCCGAGTTCTTCACGGTGGTGCGCCAGGACATGGAGGCCCTGGTCGACGATCCGGGCTACGCCGCTCTGCTCGGCACCTTCGGCCCGAGCCTCCTCGACCGCACCGGCTCACGGCCCGTGGCGCGCCAGTCCGATGGCGGCGGGCCGACCATGATCACCCACCCGCGCCAGATGCGGGCGATTCCCAACAACGCGATCCTGCAGCAGCTCGGCTTCCTCGCCAATTCCGTCCACGGCATCGGCCGCGCCGCCGGCCGGGCGCCGGACCTGTTTCGCGACATGCGCCGCGATTCCGTGCGGTTCTCCCGCGCCTTCCGCCTCGTCCAGCACGCGGCCAGCGTCGGCGACCTCGACGTGCTGCGCGCCTACGTCGACACCCTCGATCCGGCGGTGTGGCTGGAGCGGGCGCGGCGGACCCAGCGCGACGGCCGCCGCGAGGAGCTCGTGGTCATCGCCACCGCCCTCGACCGCCTGCGCCTGGCGCCGGATCTCAGGCGCCTGTTCGGGCGGCTCACCTGCGACTGGCTCAGCCTCCAGGCGGCGGCCCCCGATCTCGGCAAGATGTCGCCCCGCCTGACCCTGCTGCACGCCATCCGCCTCGCCCTGATCCACCGGATCTGGTTCCTGGCCGTGCACATCCCCGGGTTCCGGCCGCAATCGGGCGTCAGCCGCGAGGCGCTCATCGAGCGCTTCCTGCGCCTCGACATCGACGGCTGCCTGACCCTCCTGGAGGACATCTTCCCGGTGACGCCGGACCCGACCCTCGGGCTCAACTTCGGTGAGCCGGCCGGGCCGCGCGACGTCGGCACCTATGAAGCCGAGCACAGCACCCTGTTCGAGCCGATCCGCCGCTCCTTCGCCCGGGTGCGCGAACTCTCCGGCATGATCCAGCACGAGGTCGGGGCGTTCGGATAGCACCGTCGCGGCGTGCTGCACCGCACATGGAAACGCCGGCCACAAGGGGCCGGCGTGTTCAGGCGATCGCGTCGACTCCCCGACCCTCGGTCGGAAAATCCGGTCAGGCGGAGGGAAACGAGGCGTAGCGGAGCGGCGACTGCGTTCCGCGCAGGCCATCGGCGACGCGGTAGTTCTGAGCCTTCGAAAGGATGCGGCCGCCGATCTGCTGGGCGCCGATATCCGCGAGTTCGCGGTCCGTCAGCCGGGCGATCTGGCGGGCGGTTTCGTTGTCCTTCCAATGGGACTTGAGGCTGGTGATGAGGGAGAGGGTCACGGGCTTTGCTTTCCGGCTTTGTCTTCGCCGCCCTGGTCTCGTGCGGCGGCGTCTGAGCGGAAAGTAAGGTTTGTGCACCGCAACGACGAGGGGGAAAGCCGGTAGATCACCTATGCCCCCTGAGCATGGAGTGAGCAGGACTTGCTTAATCCCTATGCAATCCGACCTCCGGATTCCTAACGGGCCCAGACCCCCAGGCGCTCCGAGCGGGCGCGATCCTCGGCGGCGACGAGATCGGGCGTGGCCTCGGACGAGGCGCGGCCGCCGCCGTTGAACAGCACCACCTCCGAGAGGTCGCGGCCGTCGACGTTGCACAGGCGCGCCTCGCTGCCCGCCACGGGCTGGCAGGTGACCGTGCGACCGGCAAGGTAGCGCGTCAGCTCGTCGGCCTGCCCACCGCGCACCCACTCGACGCCGAACAGGCGCACGAGCTTGCCCGCCACGCGCAAGGTCGCGGTGTCGATGACCTCGACGGGACCGCTGAGCGCGTTGGCCGCCCGCTCGTCCGCGACCTTGGCGCCTTCGTCCGCTCCCTTGGCCCCCTCATCGACGCGCGCGGCCGTCTCGGGCGCGACCGGCGGGGCGACGGCCTCGGACCGCGGGGGCATCGCCGGCGGCGCGGACGGGGGGCTGGTTTCCTCGCCGGACCGCGAGACCAGGGCGACCACGGCGACGAGGCCGAGCAGACCGGCGCCGGTGGCCAGGATGCGACGGTCGAGGAGGTTGCGGACCATCCCGCCCTCCCGGCCGGCGCCGCGCAGGCGCGCGCCCGCATCGGCGAGACGACCGCGCGCCTGGCCTGCCACGTCGCTCAGCATGGGGGCGAATCCCCCGGACCTGCTCGGCGCATCATTCGGCGCGGCGGCGGCATCCGGGGGACTTGTCGTGGGGCGGGCCTCGAAACGTTGGCGCAGCCCGCGCCATCCCCCGGACGCCGAGGCCGCCAGCGCCCGCCCCCGCGTCGCCGAACGGGTCAGCGCGGTCCTGGCGAAGACGGCTTGGGTCTCGACGAGGCGGGCGGCGGCACTCCGGCCGGCCGTCGCATCGGTTCGCGGTCCGGCTGCCGGAATCTCCTCGGCCGCGACGCGCGTCACCACCGTGGCGGGCACGAGTTCTTCGGGCACGGGGGGCACGAACAGGGCCGGGTGCCGCTCGCGCAGTTCCGTCACGAAATCGGCCAGGGTCATGGGCCGATCGGGGACGGTTTCCACGGTCCTGCCGTCGGCCGTCGGCGCCGGATCGGCCATGCGGCGCGGAAGGCCGGTCCGGTCGAGGATGCGGTAGCCGGGGGCCGCATCCTGCGGATCGACGGCGGCTTCCGTGAGCAGCAGGAGGGTGCGCTGGGCCAGGGGATGCCCCCCCTGGCGGGCGACCTCCTCGGCGATCCGCGCGCGAAGGGCCACACGCGGCCCCGCATCCGAGGACTCGATGCGCGCGCTCCTGTCGTCCGAATCACGGGTCTTCACGGCACTCGCTTCCAAGGTGTGGCGCACTCCCAAGAACCCTCGTCCAAGAACCCTCGCCGAACGATCTTGTCCAAGAACCTTGTCCAAGAATATCACCCAGGGATCTCGGCGCGGCGGCGTCAGGCCCCGCGCCGGGGTCCCGCTATAGCGCCGAGCGGTCCCGGACCATAGCGGCGCAGCACGCGGCTCGTCTCCGAGACGATGACAGGCCGGCCGCCGGACATGTCGAGGGTGAGGACGAGTTCCGACACGCCCTGCGCCCGCGCGCCCTTGCCCGGGTTCTCGGCGCGATAGTCGAAGGTGGTCTGGACGATGCAGGTCGCGGTGGCGGCGTTGCAGGCCGTGCGCGTCGCGCCGGATTGCGGGTCGTAGCGCCGCTCCGGCCAGCGGGCGACGAAGCGGCGCTTCTCGTCCATCAGGGCGGCCAGCGACAACATCCGGCCATGGAACCGCACCCGCTCGGCATAGAAGCGCGGGGCGGCCGTGACCATGCCGAGGCCGGGGGCGGAGACGCTGTCGAGGTAGTCGTCGCTCAGGCGGCTTGCGGCGGCGGCCCATTCCGGGAAGCGGTCCGCCGAGGCCATCGGTGTCGCCGGGGCGGCGAGTGCGGGCGTGCGCGACAGGGGGCGGATCGCTCGCCCGTTCGTGCCGGCGTCCCGGCGCCGGCCCTCGCGGACGGACGTCCGTTGGCGGGACGGATGAGCCGCGCGGCGCGCAGCGGCGGGGGTGCTCGGCTCCACCTCGACGGACGTGTCCGGCCTGGCGCTGCCGGCGGCCGGTGCGCCGATGTCGGCCTTCGCATCCCCCTTGGCTTCCCCCTTGGGCTCGGTCCGGGCCGGCGGATCGACCCAGCCCGGCCGCGACTGCGCCGTGGCGGGTCCGGCGAACCAGGCGAGGCCGATCAACGCGGCGGACCAGACGGAATACGAACCGTAGCGCATGGCATCATCACCGGGGTCGCGACCGATTCGGGAGATCTGGGGACGGGTTCGGTCGATCGAGGAATGAACGTTTCGTGCGCGCGCTCGGTTTCGCGCCATCGGCCCGCGCGTACGATCCTCGGCAACCGTGGCGTCGGGGTCACAGTCCGGCGGTCCCCGACCCTCCCCTCGTGCGGGCGCGAGGCCGGTTTCGTGCGTTGTCCGCCCTTGCCATCCCCATTCGGCAACCCACCTTGACCGTACCGGGTCCGGGCCCCTCTGGCGGTCGAGGCGTTGACCGTGATGTCGGACCCCTTCTCTGCCTTTGCGCTCACGCGGCGCGAACGCACCGGAGGGTCCAGAACCCCATGACGATCCAGCATCCTGTCCGTGCCGCATCGGGGCGAGCCTCGTGGGGGAACGCCGCGTGAGCGCCGGCCAGACCACCCGCCGGGGCCTGCTCCTCGTCAACCCGAATGCCCGCAACGGCGGCTTCTCCCTCGACGCCGTGCGCGAGGCCCTGCGCCAGGGCGGCATCGAACCGTTCGAGCCGCCGGGCGATCCCGACTGCACCGCCGTGATCAAGCGGCATGCGGGGCAGAGCGACCTCGTGATCCTGGGCGGCGGCGACGGCACCCTGAACGCGGCGGCCCCCGCCCTCGTCGAGACCGGCCTGCCGCTGGGCATCCTGCCGCTGGGCACCGCCAACGACCTCGCCCGGTCCCTCGGCCTGCCCGCCGATCCCGTGGCGGCGGCCGGCCTCATCGCCAGCGAGGAGGCGCGGCCCGTCGATCTCGGCTGCGTCAACGGACATTACTATTTCAACGTGGCCAGCATCGGCTTCTCGGCGGAGCTCGCGGGCGATCTCACGGCCGAGTCGAAGAAGAAATGGGGCACCATCGGCTACGGCATCGCCGCCATGCGGGTCCTGCGCCGGGTGCGGCCGTTCACGGTCTACCTCGAGCATGACGGCCAGACCGAAACGATCACCACCATCCAGGTCTCGGTCGGCAACGGGCGGCACTACGGCGGCGGCATGACCGTGGAGGAGACCGCCACCGTCGACGACGGCAAGCTCGATTTCTACAGCCTCGAGGTGAAGCACTGGTGGCGGCTGCTCGCCCTGCTGCCGGCCCTGCGGCGGGGCACGCAAGGGAAGGCGGCGGACGTGCGGGCGTTTCACACCACCGAGATCGTGGTGAAGACGAAGAAGCCCCGGCCCGTGAACACCGACGGGGAACTCTCGACCTACACGCCGGCCCATTTCAAGGTCATGCCCAAAGCCGTGCGCATCTTCGCGCCGGAGGCGTCGCAGCGCCCGGGCGTCGCGCGCCCCGGCTTCACCCTGCCCTTCTAGACCCTCGCCCTTCCAGCACCCTGCCCTTCTCGACGTTCGGAACAGCCTCCCCGTGGACAGCATCCTTCCCCTCTTCAGCGATCCGACCGCCTGGGCGGCGCTCGCGACCCTCATCGTGATGGAAGTCGTGCTCGGCATCGACAACCTGATCTTCATCTCGATCCTGACCAACAAGCTGCCGGCCGGTCAGCAGGACCGGGCGCGGCGCATCGGCATCGGCCTCGCCCTGGTCCTGCGCTTGGGACTGCTCGGCACCGTCGCCTACATCGTCGCCCTGACGCAGCCGGTGTTCACGGTGTTCGGCAAGGCGTTCTCCTGGCGCGACCTGATCCTCATCGGCGGCGGCCTGTTCCTCCTGTGGAAAGCCACCAAGGAGATCCACCACACCATGGAGCCGGAGCCCGAGGATGCGGGTCTGGCCAAGGTGGTGACCCTCAGCTTCGCGGCGGCCATCGGCCAGATCCTGGTCCTCGACCTCGTGTTCTCCATCGACAGCATCATCACGGCGGTGGGCATGACCGAGCACGTGCCGATCATGGTGGTGGCCGTCGTCGTCGCCGTCACGGTGATGCTGCTCGCGGCGAACCCGCTCTCGCGCTTCATCGCCGCCAACCCCACGGTGGTGATGCTGGCGCTGGGCTTCCTCATCATGATCGGCATGACGCTGATCGCCGAAGGGTTCGGCGCCCACGTCTCCAAGGGCTACATCTACACCGCCATGGCGTTCTCGGCCGGTGTCGAGGGCCTCAACATGCTGTCCCGCCGCCGCCGCAGGGCGAAGCAGGCAGCGACCGACCCGGTCTCAGCCAGCCAAGTCTCCGCCAACAGAGTCTCAGCCAGCCGAGACACGGCCAGGCGGTGAACCCGACGACGGTTTCACGGGAAAACAGAAAGGCCCGCCGGAGTGATCCGGCGGGCCTTCTTTTCGGGTCGCTCTTGCGAAACCCGCGCGGGGTGCGTCCGCGACGTCCCTACAGGATCGAATCGTATCCGGCCGCCTCGCGCTTGCAGATCGCCTGATCCGGAGCGGCGCCGCCGCTGGCGACGAGCTTGGCGACTTCCGTCCGGGCCCGCTCCAGATCGGTGCGAAAGCCCGCGTCGCCCTGAAGCGCTGCGAAGACCACGCTCCCGGTGGTGCGTCCGGCCTGGATATCGCTCATCCAGTGCAGGCCGCAGACGACCCGGCTCTCGCCGTAGGACCGGGCGCGCAGGAAGAACTGCGTCGCCTTCTCGGGGATCAGGGCGGCCATGATCGACGCGTAGGTCCAGCCCTGCGTGGCATGGCTCGACGGGAAGCTGAAGGCGTTGGCGATCTCGGCCGAGCGGACGACGCAGATCTCCGCGTCGTTGCCGACGAACGGGCGGATGCGCCGATAATGCTCCTTCGGGGCCCGCGTTGCGCGGGCGATGTCGAGGCGGCTGCGCTCGAGCAGGGTCATCAGGGCCGGAGCACGGGCCTGATCGATGCGCTGGCCGATGACGCAGGCGAAATCGTCGAGGATCGCCGAGGCGCCGTCGGCGACGTCCGTGGTGGCCAGATCCCAGCGCGGACTGCCCTTGAGGGAGCGGGTCGCCGTGAAGGCCGCCTTGTCGGCGGTCTCCGCCGCCGACTGGCCGCGCGGCGGCGCGGGAAGGATCGCCACGAGGTCCGGGGCCGCCGTGTCGGAGAGGTAGGGCTGGCGCGCGACCTTGGCCGGCGTCACCGGCGTGGTCGCGACGGACGGGGCCGAGGCCGGCTTCGGAGCGGCATCCTTGGACTGCGCCTCCTTGGACGGCGCATCCTGCGCGAGGCCCGGGGAAACCCCGGCAACGGTCGCAAGCAGGACGAGGGCGAAGGATAGGCGGGCCATCGGCGTCTCTGGGATCGTGTACGGAACGGAAGCGTCGGAGGGGAAACGGCCTCACACCATAGGGTTCCCGTGCAACACTCCTATGGCAACGGGTCCGGTCTTCGCACACCCCGCCTGAACGGCGTCCGACCGGCCTCAGGCCGCGCGGATCGCCGCCGCCACTTCGCCCGGATATTCCTCGTGCGGACTGAGGGCGCCCGGCACCGACGCACGGGCGACGTGGCCGGTGGCGACGAGGGCGTCCATCTCCGCGCCGGAGCGACGTGGCGCGCGCTCGGGGCGCAGGACGAGGATCGGCGGCAGGCCGTCATCCGCGAACAGGTCGAGGAAGTCCCTGCGGGTCTCGCACGGGTCGAGGCCGCCGGTGACGAAGGCGGCGGTGCCGAAGCGGCCGCCGGGATGGCGGGTGACGGCGTGCTTGTCGGCGATTACCCCCGGCGTGACGTGGGCCGGGTCGGCGTAGACGTGGGCCCGCATCATCCGGCCGATCACCGGCGGGCTGATGTTGAGGCGGTAGAGGGCCTCGCCGAGGATCGGCAGTTCGACGGCGCGGCGGATGCCGGCGATGAGGCCGCGCCGGTCCGGCCCCATCATGGTGGGAAACGGCCCGCGCCAGGTCGGCGCCACGAGGACGAGGCGCTCGAACAGGCCGGGATGGCGCCGGGCGGCGGCCACGAGGTAGCCCGCCGCGTGGCCGGCGGCGACGCCGAGCGCGTAGGGGCCGCGCTCCACCGCCAGCAGGGCGTCGAGGAAGGCGTGCATGGTGGCGGGGTTGAGGGCGATCCGCGCGCGAGTCCGGTCGCCGAAGCCCGGCCAGTCGGGCACGTGGCAGCGAAAATCGTGGCCGAGATCCTTGGCGAGCGGCCGCATCTCGGCCCGGGCCGAGATCGACGACAGGGCCGGGAGCAGCAGGGCGTCGGGGCCGTTCCCGATCACGTCGCAGGGCGTCGGCATCGGCCGCCCGGCGACGGTGAGGGACAGGCTACGGGCGGAACAGGCCGGCTCGATCATCGCGTGGTCTCGACGGTGCAACCTTCAGGAAGATGGGGCCGGCCCCGGCCTTCCGACATGCGACACAGGCGGCTCGGGCGGCCCCGCCCGAGCCGCGCCCCGTATCAGGTCCGCAGCAGTTCGTTGATGGCGGTCTTCGAGCGGGTACCCGCATCGACGCGCTTGACGATGACGGCGCAGTACAGGCCCGGGCCCGGCGTCCCGTCGGGCAGGTCCTTGCCCGGCGTGGTGCCGGAGACCACGACGGAATAGGGCGGCACGCGGCCGTACATGACCTCGCCGGTCGAACGGTCGATGATCTTGGTGGAGGCGCCGATATAGACGCCCATGGACAGCACGCTGCCCTCGCCGACGATCACGCCCTCGGCCACCTCGGCGCGGGCGCCGATGAAGCAATTGTCCTCGATGATCACCGGATTGGCCTGGAGCGGCTCCAGAACGCCCGCGATGCCGGCGCCGCCGGAGATGTGGCAGTTCTTTCCCACCTGCGCGCAGGAGCCGATGGTGACCCAGGTGTCCACCATGGTGCCCTCGCCCACATGGGCGCCGAGGTTGATGAAGGACGGCATCAGGACCGCGCCGGGCGCGATGTAGGAGCCGCGCCGCACGATGCAGCCGGGCACGGCCCGGAAGCCGGCCTCGCGAAAATGCTTCTTCTTCCAGCCCTCGAACTTGGACGGGACCTTGTCCCACCACGTCGCGCCGTCGGGACCGCCATGGATGATCTCCATGTCGTTGAGGCGGAAGGACAGCAGCACCGCCTTCTTGAGCCACTGGTTGACCTGCCAGTCGCCGTCCACCTTCTCGGCGACCCGGGCCTTGCCGGAATCGAGGAGGGCGAGGGCGTCCTCGACGGCCTCGCGCACGGCGCCCTTGGTGGCGGTGTCGATGCCGGCGCGGTCCTCCCAGGCGGTCTCGATGGTGGTGGCGAGGTCGGCGTGGGACATGGCGGCTTCCGGGGGGTGAGAGAGGGCTTCGTGCTTACAAAAGCCCGCCCGCCCTGTCACCTCAGCCGGCGGTCAGGGGCTTCGACGCGGCGTGGCCGCAGGCGTCGAAGCGGCGCTGGATCAGGACGTAGTCCTGGCGCGTGGTGTTGAAATACTTGGCCGAGACCGAGACTTCCGGCTTGCCGGGGGTCCCCGACGGGAGCCTGTCGGTGATCCGTTCGATGAGGCAGCACTCGGTGCGGTCGCCGAGATAATCGAGGCCGTTGCCGTAGGCGCGTCCGCCATGGTCGCCCTCGCGGACGATGTTGGCAATCATGATGTCGATGTAGTTCTGGTCCGTGAGATAGCTGTTCGTCTCGTGGCAGACCATGATCCGGCTCGAATAGACCGTGGCCGCGCAGACCGCTCCCAGGACAGCCAGGACGAGGAAGGCGGCCCCGGCGATCTGCGCACGCCGCTCCCGGGGTTCGTCCCGGGACGTGTTCGGGAGGGTGTTCGGCATGGCTCTGACGACCCCTCGGGTTGGCGGCCCTCGGAGACAGGTCGGGACCGCACGGGGCGGAACGACCGAGGGCGCTTGATCGACGGAGCGATCATGCGCCCCCGCATCTTAGGAAAGCGCTCACGCGGCCGTGAACATTCTCGCCATTCCGGCGGGATCGGTCGTCAGGACGCGACGGCGTCGAACCGGAGGCGCACGCGATCGAGGTCGCGCGCAAGCTGGGCCAGATCGTCGGCGAGTTCGTCGTGGATGGCCTGCGCGGCGTGCGGGAATTCCGCCAGCACGCGCCGCATCAGGGTGGGGGTGATGCGGATCACCGCCGCCGCCTCCGCCGCATGGGCGTCCGTGGGCCGCTCCCCGGGCAGGAGCAGGGCGAGGCGCCCGACGAGGGCCGAGCGGCCCACCGTCACCGTCTCGCCGCCGGCCACGCGCGGGGCCAGCACGATGGTGCCCGACAGGACGACGAAGCCGCCATCCGAGGCCTCGCCCCGGGCGAACAGCCGGTCGCCGGGGGCGAGGCTGCGCCGCTCGGCGGCGAAGGAGAGGAGGCGCAGGGCATCCCGGCCGAGGAATCCGAACAACGGTGCGGCGGCCAGGATCGCGATGTCGTCGTCGAACCCCAAGCCGCTCCGTCCCTTTTCCGTTCCGGCGCGAGCTTAGCGCAAGCGGCGGCGCGCGACTACGGCAGCAGCTTGTAGCCGCCGCCCTCGGTCACGAGGATCGCGGCGAGCGCCGGGTTCGGCTCGATCTTCTGGCGCAGGCGGTAGATGTGCGTCTCGAGGGTGTGGGTGGTCACCTGGGCGTTGTAGCCCCAGACCTCGGCGAGCAGGGTGTCGCGGCCCACCACGGCGCATCCGGCACGGTAGAGGAAGCGCAGGATCGCGGTCTCCTTCTCGGTGAGCTTCAGCTTCGACCCGCGCGCGTCCACGAGGAGCTTCGCGCCGGGGCGGAAGGTGTAGGGCCCGATCTGGAACACCGCGTCCTCGCTCGCCTCGTGGCTGCGCAGGTGCGCGCGGATGCGGGCCAGCAGCACGGCGAACTTGAACGGCTTGGTGACGTAGTCGTTGGCCCCCGCCTCGAGACCCTCGACGGTGTCGTCCTCGGAATCCTGACCGGTGAGCATGATGACGGGGCCGCGATAGCCGTTGCGGCGCATGGCGCGCACGGCCTCGCGCCCGTCCATGTCCGGCAAGCCGACATCCATCACCGCGAGGTCGATCCGCCCCTCGGTCACGCAGGCGATGGCGCCGTTGGCGTCGCCGGTGCCGATCACGCGGAATTCCTCGTAGAGATCGAGTTGTTCCGACAATGTTTCCCGCAACGCGGCATCATCGTCGCAGATCAGCAGGCGATGGGTATTGGGCATCGACCAGACGACTTTCACGCACGAGCGAGATCACACCTTACCGCGTGATCACCGGACAAAGGATAGGGATGGAAGCATCGGCGCCAAGCCGATGCCGAGGTAATTCAATGCCGAAGCCGGTCGATGCCGAGGGGAGACAACGACCGGATCGGAGACCCTGTGCGGACTGGACTGCGTTGTGGGGAAAAGTCCGCGACTCTCTCACAAACGGGTGATGACGACCTAAAGTTTCAGCCGCGCGGCGACGCAGAATGCCGAGGGGCCGTGTCGCCGGTGCGGATGGTCTCCCGCGCCCGCCCAAGCGATAAGGGGCGCCATGAAGCGAACCACCCTCTCGCGCCTGCAGGTCCGCCCGCTCGTGGGCGATCGCACCCGTGGACAGGTCCTGGCCGGTCCCGTCGTCATCCCCTGCGCCCTGGGTCGCTCCGGGATGGTCCAGCGCAAGCGCGAAGGCGATGGCGGCTCGCCCCGGGGACGGTTTCGCCTGCGGGGCGGCGTCTACCGCCCGGACGTCTTCGCGATCCGCCCGCGCACCGCCCTCCCCCTGCGCCCGACGCGGCCCGGCGACGGCTGGTGCGACGAACCCGGCGACCGGCGCTACAACCGGCCCGTCGCCCTGCCCTGCCCCGTCAGCGCGGAGCGGATGTGGCGCGACGACGGGCTCTACGACCTCGTCGTCGACCTCGACTACAATCGCGGACCGATCCGGAAACGCCTCGGCTCGGCGATCTTCTTCCACTGCGCACGGCCCGGCTACACGCCGACGGAGGGCTGCGTGGCGCTCAAGCGCGCGGACCTGGTCCGGCTCCTGCGCCGGCTCGGGCCGCGCACGCGGATGGGGATCGGGTAGCCTCATCGTCACGCTCCCCGGTCAGTGCGCCGGCACGGCATTCGGGATGCCGCCGGTGCGCCGGGCCGGATCGCCCAGGGTCAGGATCAGGGCGGCCGCGATCAGGCAGAGGGCGCCGGCGGCGAAGAAGGCCGGCAGGTAGCTCGACAGGGCCGTGCGCGACAGGCCCGCGCCGTAGGCGATCGTCGCCGCGCCGAGCTGGTGGCCGGCGAACACCCATCCGAACACGAGGTTCGCCCGCTCCCGGCCGAAGCGCGCCGTCGTGAGGCGCACGGTGGGTGGCACGGTGGCGATCCAGTCGAGGCCGTAGAACGCCGCGAACAGGGACAGGCCGACGAACGAGAAGTCCGAGAACGGCAGGAACATGAGCGAGAGGCCGCGCAGGCCGTAGTACCAGAACAGGAGCCAGCGGTTGTCGTAGCGGTCGGACAGCCAGCCCGAGGCGACGGTGCCGACGAAGTCGAAGATTCCCATGGCGGCGAGCACGCTGGCGCCCTGGACCGGCCCGATGCCGTAATCGGCGCAGAGCGGGATGAAATGGGTCTGAATCAGGCCGTTGGTGCTGGCCCCGCAGATGAAGAACGTGGCGAACAGCACCCAGAACACCCGCGTCCGGCCGGCCTCACGCAGGGCCGCGATGGCGCCGCCGGCGCTCGGGGCCGCACTGGCGCCCAGGCCGGGGGCCGGCACGGTCGCCGAGGCGGCGAGGGGGACCGTCTCGCCATAGGGCAGCAGTCCGAGATCCTCCGGCCGGTCGCGCATCAGGGCGAGGACGCCGAGGCCCGCGACGAGCAGGAGTCCGCAGATCAGCAGGAGGGCCGCGCGCCAGCCGAACTGCTCGGTCAGGGCCGCCAGGATCGGCAGGACCACGAGCTGGCCCGTGGCCGAACTCGCCGTGAGCAGGCCGACCACGAGGCCGCGGCGATGGGAGAACCACCGGGTCGCCACCGTCGCCCCGAGGACGAGGGCCGTGAGGCCGGTGCCGATTCCGACGATCACGCCCCACAGCAGGATCAACTGCCAGACCTGCGTCATCCCGAGGGACGCGATCAGGCCGCCGGCGATGAGGGACAGGGCGATCAGGACGATGCGGCGCGGACCGTAACGGTTCATCAGGGCGGCGGCGAAGGGCCCCATCAGGCCGAACAGCACCAGCCGGATCGCCAGCGCCGACGAGATCGTCGCCGTGTCCCAGCCGAACTCCTGCTGCAGGGGCAGGATCAGCACCCCGGGCGCGCCCACGGCACCCGCGGTCACCAGCATGGTCAGGAACGTCACCGCCACCACCACCCAGCCATAGTGGATGTCGCGGCGCGCGAAGGCGCCGGCCAAGTCTGTCGAGAGGGTGAGGGCCAAGGCCATGCGTGACTCGAAGCTCGGGGGAACCGCCCGTCGTCAGCACCTTGAATAGGCGTATATGCGCGCTTTATTCAAGCGTCACCCGCCACGCCGTGGCCATGGACAGGAGAGGGCCGTGATGACGAAGCCCATGCCGGTCGCGCTCTGCACCTGCCTCGCCGTTCGCCAGGGCGCGCGGCAGCTGACGCAGCTCTATGACCGGCACCTCGCACCGGCCGGTCTGCGGGTGACGCAGTATCCGATCCTGGCCCGGCTCGACCGGGCCGGGCCGATGCCGATCAACGCCCTGGCGACCTGGCTGGTGTTGGATCGCACGACCCTGGGGCGGGCGCTTCGCCCCCTCGTGCGCGATGGGCTCGTGGCGATGGGCACGGGGCGGGATGCCCGCACCCGGGAGCTCTCCCTCACGCCGGCGGGTACGGCCCGCCTCGCGGAGGCGGTTCCGCTCTGGCGCGAGGCGCAGGCGGCGTTCGAGCAGTGCTACGGGGCGGACGAAGCGGCCACCCTTCGCGTCGCCATGGCGCGCGTGGTGGCGACGCTCTGACGGCGGTCTCGTTCGCGGGGGCGCGTCACCCGGTCCTGGCCGGCCGTGCCCCGAAGATCGCCGTGCCGACGCGGACGTGCGTGGCGCCCATCTGGATCGCGGCCGGGTAGTCCGCGCTCATGCCCATGGACAGGATCGGCAGGTTGTGGCGCGCGGCGATGCGCGCGAGCAGGGCGAAATGCGCCGAGGGCGGGTCTTCGGCGGGGGGGATGCACATGAGGCCGTTGATCGCGAGTCCGTGGGTGTCGCGGCACTCGGCGAGCAGCACGTCGACCTGCGCGGGCGACACTCCGCCCTTCTGCGGCTCGTCGCCGGTGTTGACCTGGATGAGGAGCTTCGGGGTCCGGCCGCTCCGCGCGATCTCCTTGGCCAGGGCGGCGGCCAGGGACAGCCGGTCGAGGCCGTGGATCACGTCGAACAGCTCCACCGCCTCGCGCGCCTTGTTCGACTGGAGCGGCCCGACGAGGTGCAGCTCCACGTCCGGGAACCGCTCCCGCAGGGCCGGCCACTTCGCCTTCGATTCCTGCACGTAGTTCTCGCCGAACACCCTTTGCCCGGCCTCCAGGGCCGGCAGGATGCCTTCGGCCGCGATCAGCTTCGAGACGGCCACCAAGTTGACCGACGCCGGATCGCGCTCGGAATCCTCGGCCGCCTGCCGGATCTGTCCGCGCACGGCCTCCAGGCCGGCGACGACGTCGGCGGGATTCGGGCGGGCGTACTCGAAGGAGGCGTCGGCCATGGGGATTGTTCTCGGATCGGTGAAGGGCGGTTGCGGTCGGACTATCATTCCGAACGCACGCCGCAAGGCAGGGCTCCCGGCGCGACCCTTCGTGTTGACCGGATGACGCCGCGTGCTAGTCCGGCGGCCAATCCTTTTTGCCGAGCGGACAGCCTTGCCGTCCGCGCCCCTGACAGTGAACGGCGCCAGCCATGACCAGCCCTGCCCGCCCCGCCCCGCCCGAGCGCTACAACGCCAAGGAGACCGAGCCGCGCTGGCAGCAGGCCTGGAGCGAGGCCGGCATTTACGCCACGAAGAACGACGACGCCCGGCCGAAATACTACGTGCTGGAGATGTTCCCCTACCCGTCCGGGCGCATCCACATGGGGCACGTGCGCAACTACGCCATGGGCGACGTGGTGGCGCGCTACAAGCGCGCCCGCGGCTTCAACGTGCTGCACCCCATGGGCTGGGACGCCTTCGGCCTGCCGGCGGAGAACGCCGCCATGGAGCGCAAGGTCAACCCGCGCGAGTGGACCTACGCCAACATCGCCACCATGCGCGGCCAGCTCCAATCCATGGGCCTGTCCCTCGACTGGAGCCGCGAGATCGCGACCTGCGATCCCGACTACTACAAGCACCAGCAGCGCATGTTCCTCGACTTCCTCGGGCGTGGGCTGGTGACGCGCCGCACGGCAAAAGTGAACTGGGACCCCGTGGACCACACGGTGCTGGCCAACGAGCAGGTCATCGACGGGCGCGGCTGGCGCTCGGGCGCCCTGGTGGAACAGCGCGAGCTGACCCAGTGGTTCTTCAAGATCACCGACTTCGCGCAGGACCTCTACGACGCCCTCGACGGCCTCGAGCGCTGGCCGGAAAAAGTTCGGGTGATGCAGAAGAACTGGATCGGCCGATCCGAGGGGCTGGAGGTCCGGTTCGCCGTGGACGCCCCTCCCCCCGGTGTGGCGCCGGAGGTGAAGGTCTACACCACCCGCCCCGACACCCTGTTCGGCGCGAAGTTCTTGGCGATCGCGGCCGATCACCCCATCGCGGCGGCGCTCGCGCCCGCGCGCCCCGAACTCCAGACCTTCATCGAGGAATGCCGCCGCACCGGCACGGCCCAGGCGGCCATCGACACGGCGGAAAAGCTCGGGTTCGATACGGGATTGCGGGTGCGCCATCCCCTCGACCCATCGTGGCTGCTGCCGGTCTACGTCGCGAACTTCGTGCTGATGGAGTACGGCACCGGCGCCGTGTTCGGCTGCCCGGCCCACGACCAGCGCGATCTGGATTTTTCCAACAAGTACGGCCTCGGCAACACCCCCGTGGTCTGCCCCGAGGAGCAGGACGCGAAGAGCTTCGTCGTCACCGACACGGCCTATGACGGCGACGGGCGGATGATCAATTCGCGCTTCCTCGACGACATGACCACGGACGAGGCGTTCGATGCGGTGGCGAACCGCCTCGAATCCGAGACCCTGTCGGGCGCCCCTGTCGCAGCGCGAAAGGTGCAGTTCCGCCTGCGCGACTGGGGTGTGTCGCGCCAGCGCTACTGGGGCTGTCCGATCCCGATCATCCATTGCGACGCCTGCGGCCCCGTGCCGGTGCCCGTGGCCGACCTGCCGGTGAAACTGCCCGACGACGTCTCGTTCGACGTGCCCGGCAACCCGCTCGAGCGCGATCACGCCTGGCGCAACGTCCCCTGCCCCACCTGCGGGAAGCCGGCGCGGCGCGAGACCGACACCATGGACACCTTCGTGGATTCGTCCTGGTACTACGCCCGCTTCACCGCACCGTGGCTCCAGGACGCGCCGACCGACCGCGCGGCCGTCGATCAGTGGCTCGCCGTGGATCAGTATATCGGCGGCATCGAGCACGCGATCCTGCACTTGCTCTACGCGCGCTTCTTCATGCGGGCGATGCAGGCGACGGGCTGGTCCGGCGTGTCCGAGCCCTTCGACGGGTTGTTCACGCAGGGCATGGTGGTCCACGAGACCTACAAGGATGCGGCCGGGGCCTGGGTCCAGCCGGCGGAGATCCGCATCGCCGCCGAGTCCGGCGAGCGCCAGGCGTTCCACGTGAAAACCGGTGCGCCGGTGAGCATCGGCGCCATCGAGAAGATGTCGAAGTCGAAGAAGAACGTCGTCGATCCCGACGACATCATCGCGAGCTACGGCGCCGACACCGCCCGCTGGTTCATGCTCTCCGACTCGCCGCCGGAGCGCGACGTGATCTGGACCGAGGACGGCGTCCAGGGCGCCGCCCGCTTCGTGCAGCGGGTCTGGCGCCTCGTCTCCCTCGCGGCCCAGGCGGATGGCACCGCCGGCGCCCCTGATGCCGCCCTGCGCAAGGCCGCGCACAAGGCCCTGGCCGCCGTCGAGGAGGATGTCGAGCGCCTGCGCTTCAACCGCTGCGTCGCGCACATCTACACCCTCGCCAACGCCCTCGACGAGGCCCTGCGCGGCGGCGTCGATGCGGGGGCGGCGCGTGAAGCCGCCGGCATCCTGACCCAGCTCGTCGCGCCGATGATGCCGCATCTCGCCGAGGAATGCTGGCGGGCGCTCGGCCGCGACGGCCTCGCCGCGCAGGCCGCCTGGCCGGTGGTGGACCGCGCCCTGCTGGTCGAGGATACGATCACCCTCCCGGTCCAGCTCAACGGCAAGAAGCGCGCGGACGTCACCGTCCCGCGCGACGCCGACAAGGCCGAGGTCGAGCGCCTCACCCTCGCGGACGACGCCGTGCAGAAGGCTCTGGAGGGCCGCGCCCCGAAGAAGGTGATCGTGGTGCCGGGCCGGATCGTCAATCTGGTTGTATAGGGCATCGGCCCGACAGGGAATTGCCGGCTTTCGGACAAGGACGATGCGCGCGGTCACGATCCGGCCGGAGACGAAGCGTAAACCGTCCGGCAATTAAGGTGACGGCGGGCATGGGTTCGCCGTACACAGCGAAGCTGAGCAATCGGGACGGCGGCGGCATGATGCGTTTGGCGATTCGGACGGAGCGGAACGGCCTCGCGCGCCGGGCGGTGCGGGCGGCGCTCGTGTGCGCCCTCGGCCTCAACCTCTCCGCCTGTTTCCGACCCCTCTACGGCCCGACGGCGTCGGGCGAGCCGATGGCGGCCCTGCTCGCCTCGGTGCAGGTGGACGACGTCAGCATGGCCCAGGGCCAGGAGCGCATCGGGCATTACCTGCGCAGCGAACTCATCTTCGATCTCGACGGTTCGGGCCAGCCCTCGACCAAGCGCTACCGCCTGAAGATGCAGGGCAGCGAGACAGTGCAGACCCCCATCGTCTCGTCCCAGACCGGGCGCGCCGAGGCCGGCACCATCATCGCCAACGTGAAATACTCCCTGGAGAACCTCGACGGCACCAAGATCATCAGCGAGGGCGTCGCCACCTCGACGGCGACCTACGACCGCTCGGTGCAGCGCTTCGCCTCGCTGCGCGCCGCCCGCGACGCCGAGATCCGCCTCGCCAAGACCCTGGCCGAGCAGATCAAGACCCGCATCGCCTCCGTGCTGGTGACGAAGCCCTGACCGGGACCGAGGCTCCGCGATGACCGCCGTCAAGGCCGGCGACGTCGAGGCGCTGATCCGGCGCGGGCCGGACCCGCGCATCGCGGTCCTGCTGCTCTACGGACCGGACACCGGCCTCGTGTTCGAACGGGCCAAGCGCCTCGCCGAGGCCTTCGTGTCCGATCCGGGCGACCCGTTCGCCATGGTCAAGATCGACGGCGATACCCTGGCGCAGGATGCCGGCCGCCTCGTCGACGAGGCCGGCACCGTCGGCCTGTTCGGCGGCAACCGCACGATCTGGGTACGGGCGGGCAGCCGCAACTACGCGCCCGCCGTCGAGGCCGCCCTGAAGGCCGAGATCACCCAGGCCCGCATCGTGGTCGAGGCAGGCGATCTCGCCAAGACAGCCCCCCTGCGCACCCTTTGCGAAAAATCGCCGAAAGCCCTCGCGATCCCGTGCTACCCCGACGACGAGCGCGCGCTCGGCGACCTCATCGAGCGAACCCTGCAGGAGCAGGGCCTGCGCATCGCCCGCGAGGCCCGCGACGTACTCGCCACCAGTCTCGGGGGCGATCGCGGCGCCAGCCTGTCGGAGATCGAGAAGCTCGCCCTCTACGCCCGCGGCCAGGACACGGTGAGTCTCGACGATGTCGAGGCGGTGGTGAGCGACGTCGCCGCCAGCGTCCTCAACACCCTCATCGACGCGGCCTTCTCCGGCCGCAGCGCCGACGTCGAGCGCGACTACCGGCGCTTTCGCCACGAGGGCATGGACCCGTCGGTGATGCTCGGGTCGGCCCTGCGCCACGCCCTGACGCTCCTGAGCACGCGCCTGGCCGGGGAGGGGCAGAGCGCCAGTCTGATGGTCGGCAATTGGCGCGGCCTGCATTTCCGCCGCAAGGCCACGGTGGAGACCCAGCTCGCGCGCTGGACGCCCCCCGCCCTCCGGCACGCGATCCAGCTGCTGCAGGAGGCGGTGCTGGCCTGCCGCCGCTCACCGCCCGACCTTGCCCACGCCAACGCGTCGAGCGCGCTTCTGCGGATCGCCTCGGAAGCCGCGCGGCGGCGCTGACTGAGTGGGCGCCTTCCCCGTCCTGTGCGGACGGGGAATCGTCTCAACCCTGCGGAGCGACCTTCAGCAACCGGCACAGCCCATCGAGTTCCTCGGCCGTCTCGTAGCGGATGCGGATCTCCCCCGTGCCGGCGGTCTTCGTCTTGAAGGAGACGGGCATGCCGAGGGCTTTGCCCATGGCCTGTTCGAGGGAGCGCAGGGTGGCGTCCTTGTCGGCGCCGCGCCGGGGCCGGCCGGGGCGGGGGGCGTCGCCGTCCGGGACCTCGGCGGAGGCGAGGGCCTCGACCTCGCGCACGGACATCCCCTCCTCGACGATCCGGCGGGCGACGGATTCCGGGTCCTTCACCGCCAGGAGGGCGCGGGCATGCCCCGCGGTGATCTCCCCGGCGACGACACGATCCTGAATCGCGGGCGAGAGCTGGAGCAGGCGCAGGGTGTTGGCCAGATGGCTGCGGCTCTTGCCGATGATCTCGGCCAACTCGCTCTGGTTGTACTGGAACTCGCTCATCAGCCGCTCGTAGCCGGCGGCCTCCTCGATGGCGTTGAGGTCCGTGCGCTGCACGTTCTCCAGGATGGCGAATTCGAGCGAGGTGCGGTCGTCGATCTCGACGGTCACCACCGGCACCTCGGTCAGGCCGGCGCGCTGGGCCGCGCGCCAGCGGCGCTCGCCGGCGACGATCTCGAAGGTGTCGGGCACGCCCGACAGGGCCCGCACGACGATGGGCTGGATGATGCCCCGCACCTTGATGGACGCGGCGAGTTCTTCGAGGTCCGCCTCGCTGAAGCGGCGGCGCGGGTTGCGCGGGTTCGGCCGCAGGAATTCCACCGCCACCTTGCGCTGGGCCTGGGATTTGTTCGCGTCGGCACCCTCGTCGCCGAAATCACCGATCAGGGCCGCGAGACCGCGCCCGAGCCGGGGCCGCACCACATCATCCGCCATCGCCACCCGCTCGACCTCGTTACGCATTGCACTCATGGTTTGTTCAGTGTCTCTCGCAAAACTCCCGCTGAGCCGTGACGCTGAAGGCGAGAACCGGCCGTGGTCGGAAGTTTTGTGAGCACTCTAAGCCGCGACGGGCAGGCGCCCCTCGCGCTGGATGATCTCGGAGGCGAGGCGCAGATAGGCCTGGCTGCCGGCACATTTGAGATCGTAGAGCAGCACCGGCTTGCCGTGGGACGGGGCTTCCGACACGCGCACGTTGCGCGGGATCATGGTCTCGTAGACCTTGTCGCCCATGAAGCTGCGCACATCCGCCACCACCTGGGCCGAGAGGTTGTTGCGCGGGTCGAACATCGTCAGGACGATGCCCTGGATGGTCAGGCGCGCGTTCAGGGCGCCCCGCACCTGCTCCACCGTGCGCAGGAGCTGGCTCAGACCCTCAAGGGCGAAGAACTCGCATTGCAGAGGCACCAGCACCGCGTCCGCCGCCGCGAGCGCGTTGATGGTGAGCAGGTTGAGGGAGGGCGGGCAATCGATGAGAATGTAGGTCACGCCCTGCGTCGCCCCGCTCTGGCCGACGCCCTTGAGGACGTTGCGCAGGCGATGCGCCCGGTCCGGGGCCGTCGCCATCTCCATCTCCAGCCCGAGCAGGTCCATGGTCGAGGGCGCGACCATGAGGCGGGGCACGGCGGTCTGCACGCAGGCGGCGCCGAGTTCGGCCTCGCCCGCCAGCACATGATACGTCGAGACCTTGCGCTGACGCCGATCGACGCCGAGGCCGGTGGAGGCGTTGCCCTGGGGATCGAGGTCGATCACCAGCACCGACTCGCCGATGGCGGCCAGAGCCGTGCCAAGGTTGATCGCCGTGGTGGTCTTGCCGACGCCGCCCTTCTGGTTGGCGAGGGCGAGAATGCGCAGGGGCCGGTCCGGTTTTCCATCCGAAGGGACTTTGCCGCCGGACGACATGTCAGTGAGGGGAGCGCTGGTCATGAATCCACGCGGGAGAGGGCCGTGACGCGGACGATCCGCGCGTCAGAATCGGTACGGCTCGGCACAAGATCGTAAACGAATCTCCACCGTTGTGCCGCCTCGGTCAATTCGGATTGCACGTCACGCCCCTTGGGAAACAGCGCGACGGTGCCGGTTTTCAACAGAGGCTCGGTCCAGGCCAGGAGCTGGGTGAGGGGAGCGAGCGCCCTGGCGCAGACGACCTCGACCCTCGTACGGGCCGCGATCGCGTCCTCGATTCGGGCATTGTGGACCTGGGCCGGCGCTTCGGTCAGGCGCGCCGTCTCCAGGAGGAACGCGCATTTGCGCGCGTTGCTCTCGATGAGATCGACCTGAAAGCCCGGACGCTCGTGCCCGGCCAGGGCCAGGATCAGGCCGGGAATTCCGGCACCCGAGCCCAGGTCGAGCCAGCGCGTGGCGTTGGGCGCCAGAGCGATCAGCTGCAGCGCATCGGCGATATGCCGGGTCCAGACCTCTCCGAGGGTCGCGGGGCCGACAAGGTTCTTGACGGTCTGCCAGCGCCGGAGCTGCGCCACGTACAGATCGAGGCGGGTCGCTGTTTCACGTGAAACACCGGCCTCGGCGAGGACGCGCTCGCGCCCGGGCTCAGCCGGCATGGGTACCCACCGAACGGTCGCCGCGGCGGGCATGGGCGGCGAGCAGGGTCAGGGCCGCCGGGGTCACGCCTTCGATCCGCGCGGCCTGGCCCAGGGTTCCGGGGCGCACGGTCTCGAACTTGCTGCGCATCTCGTTCGAGAGGCCGGGGATCGCACCGTAGTCGAGCCGGATCGGCAGCGCGACGGCCTCGTCCCGGCGGAACGCGGCGATGTCGGCCTGCTGGCGGTCGAGGTAGACCGCGTAGGTGGCATCGGTCTGAAGCCGCTCCGCGATCCGATCCGGCACCTCCAAGAGATCCGGCCACACGGCCGCGAGGCGGTTCCAGTCGATATCCGGGTAGGACAGGAGCTGGAACGCGGAGCGGCGGATGCCGTCCTGATTGAGCGGGATGCCATGGGCGGCCGCCTGGTTCGGTGTCAGGCTCAAGCCGTCGAGGCGTGCCCGCGCCGCCTGAAGTGTGCCCTGGGACCGGGCGAAATGATTGGCCCGGTGGGTCCCGACGCAGCCCAGGGCCGCACCGCGCGGCGTCAGGCGTTCGTCGGCGTTGTCGACACGCAGGGACAGGCGATATTCGGACCGCGAGGTGAACATGCGGTAGGGCTCGCTCACCCCGTGGGTGACGAGGTCGTCGATCATCACGCCGAGGTAGGATTCGGCCCGGTCGAACACCGCCAGGGGCGACCCGCCGGCGAGGCGCGCCGCGTTGAGGCCGGCGACGAGGCCCTGCCCCGCCGCCTCCTCGTAGCCGGTGGTGCCGTTGATCTGCCCGGCGAGGAACAGGCCGGGCAGGCGGCGGGTCTGGAGCGTGGCGTCGAGCTCGCGCGGATCGACGTAATCGTACTCAATGGCGTAGCCCGGCCGCACGATGCTGGCCCGCTCCAGGCCGGGGATCAGGGCGATCACAGCGCGCTGCACCGCCTCCGGCAGCGCCGTGGAAATGCCGTTGGGATAGACCGTCGGGTCGTCGAGTCCCTCGGGTTCGAGGAAGATCTGGTGGCCCTCGCGGTCGCCGAACCGCACCACCTTGTCCTCGATGGACGGGCAGTAGCGCGGGCCGCGACTGGCGATGCCGCCGGAATACATCGGCGAGCGATGGAGGTTCGTGCGGATCAGGTCGTGAACCGCCGGGGTGGTGCGTGTAATGCCGCACCGGATCTGAGGGGTGGTGATCCGATCCGTCAGGGTGGAGAACGGGACGGGATCGCTGTCGGCCGATTGCATCTCGAGGCCGGACCAGTCGATGGTGCGCCCGTCCAAGCGCGCCGGGGTCCCGGTCTTGAGGCGGCCGAGGCCGAAGCCGTTGCGGTCGAGGGTCTCGGCGAGACCGACGGACGGACCTTCGCCGACGCGGCCGGCGGGCGTGCGGATCTCGCCGATATGGATGAGGCCGCGCAGGAAGGTGCCGGTGGTCAGCACCACGGCACCGCAGGGGAGGGCGCGTCCGTCCGCCAGGACCACGCCGGTGACGCGCCCCAGCTCGACGGTGAGATCGGCGACCTCGCCCTCGATCACCGTGAGGTTCGCGGTCTCGGCGATGGCCGCCTGCATGGCGGCGGCGTAGAGCTTGCGGTCGGCCTGCGTCCGCGGACCGCGCACGGCCGGCCCTTTGCGGCGATTGAGCAGACGGAACTGGATGCCGGCCGCGTCGGCGACCCGGCCCATGAGGCCGTCGAGGGCATCGACCTCGCGCACGAGATGGCCCTTGCCGAGGCCGCCGATGGCCGGGTTGCAGGACAGGGCGCCGATGGTGGCGGCCTTGTGCGTCACCAGGGCCGTGCGGGCACCGAAACGCGCGGCCGCCGCCGCGGCCTCTGTACCGGCATGGCCGCCGCCGACGACGATGACGTCATAGGGCGAAGGGGAATGGGACATGGCGTTGGAGTACGCGTGCAGGCGTGGCAGCGTCAACGCGTCTCGCGGTTTTTCACGTGAAACCGCGCGCCTGTCTACTTTCCGATACAGAAGCCGGAGAACAGGCGATCGAGCATCTCCTCGACGCTCACATGGCCCGCAACCTCCCCGAGCGCGCGCACGGCCAGGCGCAGGTCCTCGGCCGCGAGTTCGGGCAGGGCGGTGCCCTGCAACAGACGGTCGAGGTGGTCGCGACAGCGGGTCAGGCCGTCGCGATGGCGCTCGCGGGTGATCAGGGCGGCCTCGCCGCCGACGGCGTTCTCGGCATGATGTTCGATGGCATCGAGCAACGTGTCGAGGCCATAGCCGGTGACGGCGGAGATCGCGATCGTGTCGGAGCGAACCGAGACGGGTAAGAGATCGGCTTTGGTCGACACGCGCAGGACCGCGACACCCGAACCGAGAAGGCTACCGTATTCCAACCCCTGCTCGGGAGCGCTTGTCGAAAGCCCCGGCATATCGGTTCGAGGCACGACAGGCTTCCTCTCCTGGAAGGAGGGGGTGGGGGTGAGGTGTGGGACCTCTCCGGAAAGTTCGCACACCTCACCCTGTTCCTCTCCTTCCAGGAGAGGGGACCCGCGTGGATCGCGAGACGTGTCGGGGAGGGGAACAGGATCCGACACGATGCGGGCGTCGTCGAGGAGGAGCACGAGATCGGCCTGCGCCATGCGCGCCCGCGTCCGGCGGATGCCCTCGGCCTCGATGGCGTCGGTGGCCTCGCGCAGGCCGGCGGTGTCGACGAGGAGGACGGGCAGTCCGCCGAGGTCGCACCGCACCTCGATCACGTCGCGTGTCGTGCCGGGGATGGCCGAGACGATGGCGGCGTCGCGGCGGCTCAGGGCGTTGAGCAGGGTCGACTTGCCGGCGTTCGGCGGGCCGGCCAGGACGACGGTGAATCCGTCGCGCAGGCGCTCGCCGCGCCGCCCATCGGCGAGGGTGGCGGCGATGTCGTCGCGCACGCCGCGCGCTCTCGCGAACAGGGCGGCATCGAGGGCCGCGTCGTCGACATCGCCCTCGTCGGAGAAATCGAGGGCGGCTTCGACGCCGGCCAGGAGATCGATGAGCCCGTCGCGCCACGCCGCGACCCGATGTCCGAGGGCGCCGTCGAGCTGGCGCAGGGCCTGACGGCGCTGGGCTTCGGTCTCGGCGTCGATGAGGTCGGCGATGCCCTCGGCTTCCGTGAGCCCCATGCGGCCGTTGAGGAAGGCGCGGCGGGTGAAATCGCCGGGGGCCGCCGGAACGCAGCCGGGCACGGTCGCGAGGGCCCGCAGGACCGCCGTCCGGACGGCCGGACCGCCGTGGAGATGGAGTTCGGCCATGTCCTCGCCCGTGAAGGTGCCGGGACCGGGCATCCAGACGACGAGGGCCTGGTCGAGGGTCTCGCCCGTCTGCGGGTCGCGAAGGGGCCGCAGGACGAGGCGGCGCGGGGCGGGGAGGGGGCCGGCGAGCCGGGTCAGGAGCCGTTCGGATTCTGGCCCGCTGATGCGGAGGACGGCGACGGCCGCGCGGCCGAAGCCGCTGGCGGGGGCGAAGATGGTCGACGGCGCATCCATCGCGGCAGGCTTTTCGGACGGTGTGGCGGCCGAACAATGAGCCGGCGCAAGAGTTAACTTCCGTTGGAAATCGTAGTGCAATGTCAACGACTTGCGAGAACGGTTCGCATCATCGCCGAACAGCAGAAGGGCTCCCCTTGGGGAGCCCTTCGCAGTTGCCTCAGGTGTTCATCGAGTCGAAGAAGTCGTTGTTGCTCTTGGTCTGGCGCAGCTTGTCCATGAGGAACTCGATGGCGTCGGTGACGCCCATCGGGTTGAGGATGCGGCGGAGCACGTAGGTCTTCTTGAGGGAATCCGGCGGCACCAGGAGCTCTTCCTTGCGGGTGCCCGAGCGGGTGATGTCGATGGCCGGGAAGATGCGCTTGTCCGAGACCTTGCGGTCGAGGATGATCTCGGAGTTGCCGGTGCCCTTGAACTCCTCGAAGATCACCTCGTCCATGCGCGAGCCGGTGTCGATGAGCGCCGTCGCGATGATCGAAAGCGAGCCGCCCTCCTCGATGTTGCGGGCGGCACCGAAGAAGCGCTTCGGGCGCTGCAGGGCGTTGGCGTCGACACCGCCGGTGAGCACCTTGCCGGAGGACGGCACGACGGTGTTGTAGGCCCGGCCCAGGCGGGTGATCGAATCGAGGAGGATCACCACGTCGCGGCCGTGCTCGACCAGGCGCTTGGCCTTCTCGATGACCATCTCGGCGACCTGCACGTGGCGGGTGGCCGGCTCGTCGAAGGTCGAGGCGATGACCTCGCCCTTCACCGAGCGGATCATGTCGGTCACTTCCTCGGGGCGCTCGTCGATGAGCAGCACGATGAGGTAGCATTCCGGGTGGTTGATGGTGATCGACTGGGCGATGTTCTGCATCAGCACGGTCTTGCCCGTGCGCGGCGGCGCCACGATGAGGGCGCGCTGGCCCTTGCCGATGGGGGCGACGATGTCGATGATCCGAGGGCTGAAATCCTTCTTCGGCGGATTGTCGAGCTCCAGCTTGAAGCGCTGGGTCGGGAACAGCGGCGTCAGGTTGTCGAAGTGGACCTTGTGCTTGATCTTCTCCGGGTTCTCGAAGTTGATCGTGTTGACCTTCAGCAGGGCGAAGTAGCGCTCGCCGTCCTTCGGACCCCGGATCGGACCCTCCACCGTGTCGCCCGTGCGCAGGCCGAAGCGGCGGATCTGGGTCGGCGAGATGTAGATGTCGTCGGGGCCGGGCAGGTAGTTCGACTCGGAGGAGCGCAGGAAGCCGAAGCCGTCCTGGAGCACCTCGACGGTGCCGGCGCCGATGATCTCGACCTCCTTGGCAGCGAGCTGCTTCAGGATCGCGAACATCAGCTCCTGCTTGCGCATGGTCGAGGCGTTCTCGACCTCGACCTCTTCGGCGAAGGCCGTCAGTTCGGTCGGCGTCTTGGACTTGAGGTCCTGGAGCTTGACCTCGCGCATGCCGTCGAGATCGGCGGCGACGATGCTGCCCTCGGCCGGCGAATCCACGGGTTCAAGGGCGTCGTAGGTGGATGTCATGGGCGTTCAAAACCGCGGAAGGACGGACAACGGGCGACAATGTCGGGAGTGAATTCGCCGGGCGCTGTTTTGAGCGCCTGTGGTCGGGCCATCGGGGAGACGGCTCCGCGCATCGTCTTGGGGGAGCCTTGGGGCTCACGGGATGCAGCACGGCGTAACGAGGAGGGAGTTCACCGTTATCGCGTTTCGCTCGCTTGCTCAAGTCCCGGGTTCGCTCGAGTCCCGGCTCAGTGCAAGTCTCCGCTTGGTAATGGACGACGTCAGCGCCGGCGCAGGCGGACATAGAGGGCGCCGGCCCCGCCATGGTGGCGGGCCGCTTCCTCGAAGCCGAGCACGAAGCCGCGCAGTTCGGGCGCCCGCAGCCAGTGCGGCACGCTCCGGCGCAGGACGCCGCGCTCGGAGAACGCGTCGTCGTAGTCCAGGCCGCCCTTGCCGATCCCACCCTTGCCCGTGACGACGAGGACGTGGGTGTGCCCGGCCGCCCGCGCCCGCATGAGGAACCCGGTCAGGGCGCCGTGGGCCTCGGCCTGGTACATCCCGTGGAGGTCGATGCGGGCATCGACCTGCAGCGCCCCCCGGCGGAAGGCGAGGCGGACGCGCCGCTCGAGGCCCGGCGCTAGGGGGGGGGGGGCGATCACCGGAGCCGGGGCCGGCGGTGGCGGACTCGGCTTCAGGATGACGCGCTTGGCCGGCGGTTTTACGGGGAGCTTCACGGGCGGCTTGGCGGCAACCTCCGCCACTGCTTTGTGAGCCGGCTTCGCAACGATCGCCGCAACGATCTTCGGCGGCGTGCCGACGGGCGCGTCCGCAGGCTTCGCCTTGGCGGGCCTGGTCCTGGCCCGCAGGGGCGTGATCAGGCGGGCGATCTCGCCCCACAGGTAGGCATCCTCGCCCGAGAGGCCGCGCGGCCGGCGGGGGGGCCTCATGGTCCGGTCGGCGCGGCGGAGGGCGCCGCCGGCGCGACGGGGCGCGGCAGCAGCACGACGAAGCCGGCCTGCGCCCGCAGATTGCCGGCGGCGACGCCCGCCGCGTCTCCGGTCCCGAGGTAGAGGTCGCCCCGGGCGGGACCGACGATGGCCGAGCCGGTGTCGGCCGCGATGGCGAGCCGGCCCGTGGCGGGATCGTCCGACCCTTCGAGCCAGAACGGCAGGCCGTACCGCCACAGGGTGGAATCCACGGCGAGGCTGTGTCCGGGGCTCAGGGGAACGCCGGCGGCCCCCGGCGGCCCGAGGGCCGGGTCGTCGATGGGGGCGAGCTTGAAAAAGATGTACGATTCGTTGCGGCGCATGAGGCGGCGGGCCGTCCCGGGATTGTCGCGCAGCCAGCCGGTCCAGCGCGCCAGGGTGAGGCCGTCGAGGGGCAGGTGACCCTCCGTGACGATGAGCTTGCCGATGGACGTGTAGGGCCGGCCGTTGCGCCCGTCGTAGAGCACGCGGACCACGCGCCCGTCCGTCAGGCGCACCCGTCCCGAGCCCTGGACCTGGAGCACGAACAGATCGACGGGGTGCAGCCACAGGAGCGGCCTCGCGGCCTCGCCGAGCGCCCCGTCCTCGATGGCGGCGCGGTCGGGATAGGGCGCGAGGCCCGTCTCCGTTCGGCGCGCGGCGCGGAACGCCGGATCGAGGCCGGGCCGGGTCTCGCCGGGCTCCAGGCTCACGAGGTCGCCGGGCCGGGCGAGGACGGGGGCGGTGAAGCCCGGCGCCGCGACGGGCGAGCCCGTGAGTTCGGGCTCGAAATAGCCCGTAAGGAAGCCCGTGCGTCGTTCCGCAAGGCCGTCCGCCGCCGGCCGGACGATTCGGTAGGCGGAAAACGCCGTGGCGAAGAAGGCGGCCGCGCCGTCGGACGTCACGGCGGCGACCCGCGCGCACGCCGCGGCGAGGTCGGCGGCCGAGCCGGTCGCCGAGGCGGCCATCGCGACGGGTGGGGCCGCGCAGGTGCGGCGGAACGCGTCGAGGGCGACGGCCGGATCGGGGCCGGGAAAGCCCGGCAGGCGCGCGGCATCGACGGCTTCCAGCACGGCGCCGCCCGACACCGCCCCACCCGAAACTGCCCCGCCCAAGCGCAACGGCTCGGCCGCGCGAGCGACCGAGCCGGGAAGGGGAGGGCAGAGGACGAGGGCGGCCAGGGCCGCCCCGACAGGGTGAGCTCGCACGCGGATAAGGCGCGTCAGGCGCCGGCTTCGGTGGCGACGAGCTGCCAGTTCGGGTCGCGGGTGCCCAGCGTCCGGGCGAAGGTCCACACGTCGGGCACCTCGACCACGGTCTCGGCGCTGCCGTCGATCACCTGGCCCTGCGCGTTGCGGGTGGCGGTGATGAGGTGCGACAGGAAATGCACCGTCACCTGGGCGACGCGGTTCTTCACGTCGACGGCGACGATCTCGGCCTTGTCGAGGGAGACGAAGGTGGTCTCGACCACTTCCTTGCGGCCCTCGCGGGCATCGATCTCGCGCTCGAAGCCCTCGCAGACCTCCCGCGACAGCAGGCTGCGCAGGGTCTTGCGGTCGCCCTTGGCGAAGGCGATCACGATGGCCTCGTAGGCCGACTTGGCGCCCTCGACGAAGCCGCGCGGATCGAAGCCGGGCTCCACCTGCACCACGGCCTCGAGGCCGTTGGCGATGGCCGAGCCGGGCTCGGCGATGCCGCGCCAGTCGCGGACCTCCGCCTTGGGGGCCGCCTGCGTCCGGTCCGCCGGCGCACGGTCGGCGCCGGGCAGGCGCACCACGTTGTCGCCCTCCGTCCGGGTGGCCGGCGGCTCCGTGCGGCTGCGGTCCACGGGCTTGAAGGGCGAGCGCTCGGCCCCGGTCTTCTGGCCGAGCACCGAGCGCAGCCGCCAGATCACGAACACCGCCAGGGCGAGGAAGATCAAGGTCGTCACGTCGAAGGAGTCCTGCATCACCGATCCTGATCGTGGCCGTCGCACGACGACTTCATTTCGAGGGGTTACCGGAAACCCCGCCTGATGCGCGCCGCGTGTTGCTCGCAAAACGCCCGCCGCGCCGTCATGCCCATAGCGATAACGAGCCCGGGGCAGAAGTTGTGTTAGCCCTCTTAGCGGAGCGCCGCGCCGGGAGCGAGCCGGGTCGTTCGAACCGGCCCATCGCCTGCGCCCGCCACGACGGCCCGGTGCGATGTTGAAATATGGTACGCCGCCGGCCCGGTTCCAGGCGTCGTCGGCTTCGATCAGGCTGCCGCCGGCTTCGATCAGGCTGCCGCCGGCTTCGATCAGGCTGCCGCCGGCCCGGTTCAGGCTGCCGCCGGCCCGGTTCAGGCTGCCGCCGGCCCGGTTCAGGCTGCCGCCGGCCCGGTTCAGGCTGCCGCCGGCCCGCGCCTTGTTCGCACCCGGCGGGCATGATAGCGCGCTCTCGCACCGGATGGGTGGTCGCAACCGTCGCAAGCGAACAAGAACTGGCTCGGTCGTCGGCCCGCGCGTGCCCCCAAGAATCGCGTCCCCCAAGGGTATCGTGCCCCCGGGGATCTTGAGAAGGACGAGAACGCCATGGCCGACACATCGGCACCGAACGGGAACGGTGGCGCCACGGCGCAGACCGAGGACCAGCTTCCGGGCATCAACGCCCTCGGACAATACGCCAAGGATCTCTCCTTCGAGAATCCGAACGCCCCGCGCTCGCTCCAGCCCCAGGACGCCGCGCCGCAGATCAACATCCAGGTCAACGTCAACGCCAAGCAGCTCGCCGAGGAGGATTTCGAGGTCGAGCTGACCCTGGAGGGCGACGCCAAGACCGCGACCGAGGTGCTGTTCGCCTTCGAGCTGACCTATGCGGGCATCTTCCGCATGCGCAACATCCCGCAGGACCAGCTCCATCCGGCCGTGATGATCGAGTGCCCGCGCCTGCTGTTCCCGTTCGCGCGCCAGATCGTCGCCGAGGCCGTGCGCAACGGCGGCTTCCCGCCGCTCTACATCGACCCCATCGATTTCGTCGGCCTCTATCGCCAGAAGGCGATGGAAGCGCAGAGCGCCGAGAGCGGTCCGCTCTCGTCCTGAGCTGGCCGCCCCGCCGTGGGCGGGGCTGGAACCTCGCGAAAAGCCCCGGCCGGATGGTCGGGGCTTCTTGCTGTCGGCTGGCCGGGAACGCTGATCCTGTCTCCGCTATGATCGCGTGGAAAGAGGATCAGGGCTTCTCGCCGGGCCTTCCATCGGATCGGCCGGCCCGGTGCGGCAGGGCCGGATTCTGGGGGCCAAACCGCTTGTCGAAGGCTTGCGCCAGGCCACGGGCATAGAAGTAGGCCCCCGCGCCGATGGCGAGGGCGAGGGCCGCGACCTGGACGGTGAAGAGCCACGTCATGCTCAATCCTCGCTTCGCATGAATGCGAGAACACTCTGGGCCAAGAGATGTAGGACGAGTCCCGTCGCGATCCAAGCGAGTGTCTGAAGGGCAATCCGTGTCGGATCATGAACCCCGGGAACGATCACACCGGCCCCGATCACCCCGATCCCGAGGGAATTCAGAAGGTTCGCCAAGAGCTTGACGCGTTCATTGACGCGTTTGGCCGCGAGCTTTCGCGCAGAGACTTCCGACCCCGAGGGGATGCCGCCGTCGCTCACGTTCGCGTCCAGTCCGTATCCGTTGTTTTGCACGATACAACCGAAGGTCGATTTTTAAAGGGAAATGATCGCGTTCTGTGTGGGGCATGGTGTCTTCCCCACCCCCGCGCTTGCCGCCCCGGCCCCCCCGCGATAGAGCCCGCGCAACCCCCCAAAACCCTCCGCAGAGCGAAACCAACATGGCCAAGGCCGATTCCCACAAGGCCGACACCCTGAAAGCCCGCCTGCCGCGCGGCTTCGTCGACCGGCGCGAGGACGAGATCGCCGCCCAGCACCGGATGCTGGAGACGATCCGCCAGAGCTTCGAGCTCTACGGCTTCGAGGCCCTGGAGACCCCGTTCGTCGAGTACACCGAGGCGCTCGGCAAGTTCCTGCCCGACCTCGACCGGCCCAACGAGGGCGTGTTCTCGTTCCAGGACGACGACGAATCCTGGCTGTCCCTGCGCTACGACCTCACGGCGCCGCTCGCCCGCCACGTGGCCGAGCATTTCGACGCGATCCCGAAGCCCTACCGCAGCTTTCGCGCCGGCTACGTTTTTCGCAACGAGAAGCCGGGCCCGGGGCGCTTCCGCCAGTTCATGCAGTTCGACGCCGACATCGTCGGCGCCGGCTCCGTCGCGGCGGATGCCGAGATCTGCATGCTCATGGCCGACACCCTGGAGAAGCTCGGGCTCGCCGGGCAGTTCGTCGTCAAGGTCAATAACCGCAAGGTCCTCGACGGCGTCATGGAGGCCATCGGCCTCGCCGGAGCCGACAAGGCCGGCCAGCGCCTCACCGTCCTGCGCGCCATCGACAAGCTCGACCGCCTCGGCGCCGACGGCGTGCGCGATCTCCTCGGTGCGGGCCGCAAGGACGAGAGCGGCGACTTCACCAAGGGGGCGGGCCTCGACGCGGCGGCGGTGGAGCGCATCCTCGCCTACGTCTCGTTCCAGTCCGCCCCCGTGGAGGGCGCCGACCGGATGGCGTTCTGGGAGCAGTTCTTCGGCGCCTGGACCGACGTGGTGGGCGATTCGGCCACCGGGCGCGAGGGCATCGCCGAACTCCACGCGATGATGCGGCTCTGCGCGGCGGCCGGCTACGGCTTCGACCGCATCCGCGCCGACCCGAGCGTGGTGCGCGGCCTCGAATACTACACCGGCCCGGTCTACGAGGCCGAACTGACCTTCCCGGTCACCAACGAGGACGGACAGGTGGTGCGCTTCGGCTCGGTGGCGGGTGGCGGGCGCTACGACGGCCTCGTCGGCCGGTTCCGTGCCGAGCCGGTGCCGGCCACGGGCTTCTCCATCGGCGTCTCGCGCCTGTTCTCGGCCCTGCAGCTCATCAAGAGTCCGCTGCTCGAGGGCACGAAGAAACCCGGCCCCGTGGTCGTGCTGGTGCTGGATCGCGAGAACATCGCCGACTACCAGCGCCTCGTGGCGGCCTTGCGCGGCGACGGCATCCGGGCGGAGCTCTATCTCGGCGGCTCGGGCATGAAGGCGCAGATGAAGTACGCCGACCGGCGGGGTTCCCCCTGCGCCATCATCCAGGGCTCGAACGAGCGCGAGGCCGGCGAGGTCCAGATCAAGGACCTCATCGAGGGCGCCAAGGCGGCCGAGGGGATTGCGAGCAACGCCGAGTGGAAGGCCGCCCGCCCCGCCCAGTTCTCGGTGCCGGAGGCCGAGATGGTCGCGCGGGTGCGCGAGGTGCTGGCGCGCCACTACTGAGAGCCCGCGCGGCGCTCATGAAAAAGCCCCCGCGCGAGAACAGTCGCGCGGGGGCTTTTGTTTGGGTGTCGCTCAGGCGGCCGAGATGTCGACCTGGATGTTGCCGCGCGTCGCGTGCGAGTACGGGCACACCACGTCGGCGCGCTTCACGAGGTCTTCGGCGACGCTGTGGTCGACGCCCGGCAGGGTCGCCTTGAGGGTGACGACGAGGCCGAAGCCGGTGCCGTCGTCGCGCTTGCCGATGCCGACGGAGGATTCGACCTTGGCGTCCTCGGCGATCTTCACCTTGTCCTGGGCCGCCACGAACTTGATCGCGCCGAGGAAGCAGGCGGCGTAGCCGGCGGCGAAGAGCTGCTCGGGATTGGCGCCGGGGGCGCCGTTGCCGCCGAGCTCCTTCGGGGTGGTGAGCGTGACGTCCACGGTCCCGTTGTCGCTGGCGGCAGAGCCTTCACGGCCGCCGGTGGCATGGGCGTGAGCGGTGTAGAGTGCCTGCATGATCGGTCTCCTCGCGAGGATGGTGCGGTCTGGATCAGCGTCAACGCAACGTGCCGGGGCCGGCAGATGAGTTGTGCGCAATCTGGTTTCTCCTATCGCACGATGATCGATTGCGCGCAACTTAGTTTCCGCGTCGCGACGGTCGATTGTGCACAATATGAGTCTTGTCTAAGATAGGGCGCGCCGATGGCCGTGGCACCCCGTCGGCGGATGTCGCGCCGCGTGTCACCCTTCGAAATGGAAAGTCGCCGCATGTCGGGCCGCGCGGACATCCCGACCCACCCGGATCTTCCCGCCCTGCCGACCTCGGCGCAGAGCCTGGACGCGCAACTGTGCTTTGCCGTCTATGCGGCGGCGCATGCCTTCGGCCGGGCCTACCGGTCGCTCCTGGCGACCCATGACCTGACCTACCCGCAATACCTCGTGCTCCTCGTCCTGTGGGAGCGGGAGGGGCAGACGGTCAAGGAGGTCGGGGCCCGGCTGTTCCTCGATTCCGGCACCCTGACGCCGCTCCTGAAGCGGCTGGAGGCATCGGGCCATGTCCGGCGTGCCCGCGACCGGGCCGACGAGCGTCAGGTGAGCATCTTCCTCACCGAGAAGGGCCGGGCCCTGCAGGGCCGGATGGAATGCGTGCCGCACGCGGCCGGCGGCCTCACCGGCCTCGATCTCGATGGGCGCCTGGCGCTCCTCGATATCCTGGTGAACCTGCGCGGGGCCCTGCATGCGGGCTCCGGCGAGGCCGGCGACGCACAGGCTTCCGAGAAACAGACTTCCGAGAAACAGGTCTCCAAGAAAAAAGCCGCCCCCGCGGGGGCGGGAACGGCTTCCTGAACCGGGTCTCCGACGAACCGGCCCGTCCGCGACGGGCCGGCCCGACAGACCTCAGGACGTTACGTTGAGGCTCAGGACTTGGTCTTGAGGTAGGCGATGATGTCGTCGACCTTCTTCGGGTCCTTGACGCCGGGGAAGACCATCTTGGTGCCGGGGATCTTCTTCTTCGGGTCGGTGAGCCACTCGTGCAGGTTGGCCTCGTCCCAGGTGATGCCGGAGCCCTTCATGGCCGCCGAGAAGGCGTAGCCATCGGCGCCTTCGCCGGCCTTCGAGCCGACGACGCCCTTGAGGGTCGGGCCGACGCCGTTCTTCTCGAAGTTGTGGCAGGCCTTGCAGGGGGCGAACGCCTTCTCGCCGGCGGCGGCATCGCCTTCGGCATGGGCGGAAAGAGGGAGCACGAGCGCGAGGGCGACGCCGAGGATGAGATGACGCATTCTTGTTTCCTCCTGAGGGGCAGATGGAGCCACCCCGGCTTATGGCAGAGCTTGGTCCTTTAGAACAGATCAAGGGTGAAAACGTTCCAGTCCGTCCCATGGCGTCTGCGGCGAAAGGAAGCTTGGGGCGGGCCGCATCCGTGGGGCGATCCCGCCCCCGGCCGAAGCCGCTGGGACAGTCGCGGATTTGGTTGTACCCTGCGCTTCACGCCGTTGCAGACCACGCCATCGGTCCTACGCCGTCCAAGCTGAGCGCAGGCTGAAGAACGGTCGTGCCAGTGCGGAACGTCCCTGAGGAACGCCCCCGAAGAACGACCCGAGGAACCGAGATGTCCATCGCCTTTCCCGTGCCGGATGCCGGCATCGTCGCCCGCCGCGACGCGATCATCGAAGGGCTTCGCCCCCTGGTGGCGGCCGAGGCCCTGGTGACGACGGAGGACGAGCGCCGCGCCTTCGAGACCGACGGGCTCACCGCCTACCGCAAGATGCCGCTCGCCGTCGTCCTGCCCTCCACCACGGCGGAAGTCTCGGCCGTGATGGCGTATTGCCACGCCAACGGCGTGCGGGTGGTGCCGCGCGGGGCCGGCACGTCGCTCGCCGGCGGCGCCATCGCCCAGGAGGACGCCATCATCCTCGGCGTGGCCAAGATGAACCGCATCCTCGACATCAGCTACGAGAACCGGACCGCCCGGGTCGAATCCGGCATCACCAACCTCGCCATTTCGGGTGCCGTCTCCCACGAGGGCTTCTTCTACGCCCCCGACCCGTCGAGCCAGCTCGCCTGCACCATCGCGGGCAACATCGCGATGAATTCCGGCGGGGCGCATTGCCTCAAATACGGGGTGACCACCAACAACCTCATGGGCGTCACCCTGGTGATGAACGACGGCACCGTGGTGGAGATCGGCGGCGACCACCTCGATTCCGGCGGCTACGACCTTTTGGGCCTCGTCTGCGGCTCGGAAGGCCAGCTCGGCATCGTCACCGAGGCCACCGTGCGCATCCTGCGCGGGGCCGAGGGCGCGCGCCCGGCGCTGTTCGGCTTCGCCTCCGTCGAGGATGCGGGCGCCTGCACCGCCGCCATCATCGCCGCCGGCATCATCCCCGTGGCGATGGAGTACATGGACCGCGAGGCGATCCTCATCACCGAGGATTTCGCGCAGGCCGGCTACCCGCGCGACGCCGAGGCGATGCTCATCATCGAGGTCGAGGGCTCGGACGCCGAGTGCGAGGCCATGCTCGCCCGCATCGTCGCCATCGCGGGGGACTTTCGCCCGACGAGCCTGCGGGTGTCGAAGTCGGAGGGGGAAAGTGCCGCCATCTGGAAGGGCCGCAAGTCCGCCTTCGGCGCCACGGGCCGCATCTCCGACTACATCTGCATGGACGGCACGATTCCCACGGGGCAGCTGCCCCTGGTGCTCGAGCGCATCGGCGCCATCTGCGCCGGCCACGGCCTGCGGGTCGCCAACGTGTTCCATGCCGGGGACGGCAACCTCCACCCGCTGATCCTGTTCGACATCAACAAGCCGGGCGAGCTCCAGAAGGCCGAGGCCGCCGGCGACGCCATCCTCAAGCTCTGCGTCGAGGTCGGCGGTTGCCTCACCGGGGAACACGGCGTCGGCATCGAGAAGCGCGAGCTCATGCGCTTCCAGTATGCCCAGGCCGACCTCGACCAGCAGATGCGGGTGAAGAACGTGTTCGATCCCGGCTGGCTCATGAACCCCGCCAAGGTGTTTCCCCTGGAAGGCCGCGTCGCGGCCTGACCCAGCCTGTTTTCCCAAGGCCGCGTCGCGGCGTGAACGACGACGCCTCGGCCGTCGGAACGGAGCGGTTCGTCCCGATGTTTGATCCTCCGCAATCGTGGAGGATCACCATGCGGATCGTTTCGACCCTGTCGGCCGTCGCCCTCGCCACCCTGGTCAGCGCCGGCGCCGCCGAGGCCAAGGGCTGCATCAAGGGCGCGATCATCGGCGGTCTCGCCGGCCACTACCTCGCCGAGCGCGGCGTCGTCGGCGCCGTGGCGGGCTGCCTCGGCGGGCGCTACCTCGCCAACCGCAAGGCCCGGCGCGAGCGGGAGATCGACTACGGCTCGCGCGTGCAGCAGGGCGGCGGCTACGGCCAGCGCGGGTACAATTACTGAGCGTCTCTGACCGAGCGTCTCTCGCAAACCTCCCGCGGCACTGCCGTGTTCGGACCGCGAACCGACGGCGATCGGGCGGTTTGCGACGCGCCCGGAACGGGCCGGTCACGCCGGGCGGCTCCCTGTCTCCCGGCGGGCGGTGCGGTTCCGCTCGCCTTGGCGGAGGAAGACCGTTTCCGCTTCGTCGCTTCGGATCGGAGCGTCGCGCCGGGGGGCGCGCGTCGCGTGGTGAAAATTCGGCGGAGGGTCCCCGTCCGAAGCGTCCGAGGGGTGGTTGGGAGACCGATGCAACGTGTCCACGCACGCTTATAGGGATGTGGCGATCGGTGCCGGGCTCGCCTTCGTCGCCGGCTTCGTCGACGCCGCTGCCTTCATTGCGCTGACCGGCCTCTTCACGGCTCACGTCACCGGCAATTTCGTCCTGATCGGCGCGGAACTGATCTCGACCTCGACCGGCGTCCTCGCCAAGCTGCTGGCCCTGCCGATGTTCGTCCTGGCCGTCGCCGTGACACGCCTGATCGCTCTGGCCCTGGAGCGGAGCGGATCGCCGCCGCTGCGCCCCCTGCTCGCGTTCGAAGCCGCCGTTCTCATCGCCTTCTCGGTCGCGGGCGCGGTCCTGTCGCCGCTCGGCTCACCGGACGGCGCGAAGGCGATTGGCGTCGGCATGCTCGGGGTCGCCGCGATGGGCATCCAGAATGGCATCGGGCGTCTCGTGATCGGTCACTTGGCCGCGACCACCGTGATGACCGTGAACGTCACGCAGGCCGTAATCGATCTGACCGACCGCCTGTGCGGGGCAAGGCTCGGTGACCAGGTCCGCACCCGCCTGCGGCGGACGCTGTCCGCCGTGCTGGCCTTCGCGGCGGGCGCACTGGCGGGGGCCTTCGGATTTGCCACCTTGTCCTTCTGGTGCATGCTCGTGCCCGCCGCCATCCTGGTCGGATTGCTGATCGTTCCTGAGCAGAAACCTGCCGCGTGATTACCCGCCATGGGTCGAACCCGGATGCGGCCGAGGGAGCCCAAGCGTCGTGCCAAGCGCCGGATGTCCTGCCTTTCCAGGCAGGGCGATCGCAAATGAACCGCGACGGGACCCGTCTCCTTCCGGGCTCCGGCATCCGCCCATCGCGCGGGCAGCACGGGTCCCCTCTCCTGGAAGGAGAGGGACAGGGTGAGGTGTGTGACCTTTCCGGAGAGTTCGCACACCTCACCCCAACCCTCTCCTTCCAGGAGAGGGGGCCTGTCGTGACGGTTCGAAGCGCTTTGCTTCGCGTCCGAGACGCCACCAGCCGTCCCGAAACGGGCTCCGCCGTCAGGCCGCCGAGGCCTCGGCGCCCACCTCCACCCGCACGGCGATCCACAGCACGTGCCGGCGCCCCCCCGGATGGGCGGGAAAGCGGATCTCCTCGACGGCAAAGCCGCAGCGCTTGAGCCGGGCCTTGAACCGGCGGTCGGGGGAGCCCGACCATACCGCCAGGAGGCCGCCCGGCCGCAGGGCGTAGTGCGCCCGCTTCAGACCCCAGACGTCGTAGAGCCGGTCGTTGGAACGCCGCGTCATGCCCTTCGGGCCGTTGTCGACATCGAGCAGGATCGCGTCGAAGCGCGCCGGGTCCGACTGGATCAGACGGTTCACGTCCGCCTCGACGAGGGTGACCCGGGGATCGTCGAGGCTCGTGCCGTGCAGGTGCGCGAGGGGCCCGCGGGCCCAGGCGACGACGCCCGGCACGAGTTCGGCGACCACCACTTCGGCTTGGGGCCCGAGCACGTCGAGGGCGGCCCGCAGGGTGAAGCCCATGCCGAGGCCGCCGATGAGGATGCGGGGGCTCGCGCGGTCCGTCAGCCGTCCGCACGGGATCGTGGCGAGCGCCTGCTCCGATCCGCGATCCTGGTCGGTCATCAGTTCGGCCGTGCCGACCTGGATCGAGTAGGCCTCGCCCCAGCGGCGCAGGTGCAGGATGTCGACCCCACCGGGAATCGGGGTGCTGTCGAGATCGACCCAGGCCGTCACCGTCGCGTCTCCACCAAAGCCCCTACGCAGGTTTCGCAAAAATGGCCCCCGGTTCTGCGTTGAGAATCTGCACGCAAACATCCGCTCGATGGCGCTTTCCGAAAGCCGCACTCAGCAGGCGTGAAGCGCAACAGGCCCCCTCTCCTGGAAGGAGAGGGTTGGGGTGAGGTGTGGGACCTATTCGGAAAGTTCGCACACCTCACCCTGTCCCTCTC
>NZ_JAKSXV010000002.1 GCF_022829345.1 Methylobacterium sp. J-090
CGGCTACCAGCCGCCTGCGCCAGAGGTCCTCATCTGGCCAACCGAACCGAGCGGATCAGTGCCGTCCGCTCGCCCTGCCATCGTCACGCGACCGACGATGCACTAACTTCGAACATGGGCCACCGAACGGGGGCAGGCCACGGCCCTGCCGTCACTCGCAACTTGCTCATTGATGCCTAACCTATCTTCGCCTTAAACCAATCACGCCTTCCGAGACATGACCGCCCGCGATCCCTGAACACAATCGCGAGCGGTCGGAGTTTCGACCTCAGGCTGGCTGTTCGCCCGTCGAGATCACCGCGATGTCGGACGGTGGGTTGTTGAGTACAGCCTGAGCCCGAGCCAGATCGAGATCGCCCTCCCAGGCCGCGACCACGACGGTCGCGACGCAGTTGCCGATCAGGTTGCCCACGGCGCGCGCCATGCCAATGAACCAATCAACTGACAGCACGAGCACGAGGCCGATGGCCGGGATCGAGGGGACGGCATTCAGCGTCGCCGCAAGGATAACAATCGCCGAACCCGGTACGCCGTGCGCGCCCTTCGAGGTGACGAGCGAGACGCCGAGTACCAGCATCAGATCGCCGAAGGAGAGCGGCGTGCCGGTGGCCTGTGCGATGAATACCACCGCGAGCGTCAGGTAGATCGAGAAGGCGTCGAGGTTGAACGAATAGCCTGTGGGCACGACCAGCCCCACGACTGAGGGCTTCACACCCATGTACTCTAGCTTGCGCATGATCTGAGGAAGGACGGCATCGGACGAGGCCGTTCCGAGCACAATCATGAGTTCCTCACGCAGGTACGCTAGGAACTTGAAGATGTTCACGCCGGCGATCCGTAACACAGAGCCGAGGATGACGATCACGAAGAACGCCACCGCCACGTAGAACAAGCCGACTAGCGAGAGCAGTTGGGTGAGCGAGCCGACACCGTACTTGCCGACTGTGTAGGCCACCGCGCCGAGCACACCGAGCGGAGCGAACCGGACGATCAAGCCCATGGCCTTGAACAGTACGCCCGATACGGCGTCGATCAGATCGGTGACTTTACGGCCCTGCTCGCCGCCGTAGAGGGACAACGCGATGCCGAACAGGATCGCGAAGAAAAGCACCTGGAGCACATCGTTGCGTGCCAGGGCATCGAACGATGTCGTCGGGATGATGTTGAGGATGAAGCTGGAGAAGCCGCCGCCCTGAAGTTTGTGCGCGTTGTCGGCGTATGTGCTGAGCGCCTTGCCGTCGAGGGTGGCGGTGTTGATGTTCATTCCGTGGCCAGGGCCGACGAGGTAGGCGAGCACAACGCCGAGTGCGAGTGCCACCGTTGTCATGACTTCGAAGTAGACAAGCGCCTTGACACCAACGCGCCCAACCTTTTTCAGATCGCCGGTCCCGGCGATGCCGTGAACGACGACGCAGAACACAATCGGCGCAACGATCATCGAGATCAGCTTCAAAAAGCCGTCGCTGAACACCTTCAGGCCAATCGCAAAGTCTGGCGCAGCCATGCCGAGCACGATCCCAAGCACCAGCCCAACGACGACCTGGAAGAACAGAGATTTGTAGAGCGGTTCGCTTGCCTTGTCTGGTGCTGGAAGCGGAACAGAATGAGCCGACATCACGTGATCTCCTCAAGAGTTCGAATTGGGTGATACGCAGCACGCAAGTCGGTGACAGATTTTCTTATTTTACCCCGCCAAACCCGCTCTCATTCTTGTCGCGATGAGAGCTTTAGGGCGTGGCGGAGATTAGTCAGCGGATCATCGTCCTTGGCTCGCGTAAGCCCGGCCTCGACGTTGCCGATGTGAGAAACCATGAGGTCGGCGGCCCGCTTCAGGTCGCCGACGGCCAGCGCATCGGTGATCACCTCGTGCTCGTCGCAAGAGACCGTCGCGTCGTGGTTGGACTGGTAGAGCGCTGAGATCAGGACAGTGCGTGCCGTCAGGTCGCGTAGGATGTCGGCGAGCACGCGGTTGCCAAGGGCCTCGACAAGGCAGACGTGAAAGTCGCCGAGCAAGAAACTGCGTGCCTCCAAGTCGCCGGACGCGATGGCCGCCCGCTCCCGGATGATGTGGGCTCGCAGCTTCCCCACGACCTCCGGCCCAGGGTGCTGGACGGCCATCAGAATGCCCATCTCGATGGCCTGTCGGGCTTGGAACGCCTCTTGGGCTTCCTCGAAGGACGGTTTGATCACGAACCAGCCGCGACGAGGGCTGACCTGGACAATTCCACGTGCTTCAAGCCGGATCAACGCCTCGCGGGCTATCGTCCGAGAGACAGCGAACAGGGTGGCAAGGCTCTGCTCGCCGAGGCGGGTTCCGGCCGTGATGCGGCCTGCGAGGATGGCATCCACGATAATGCGATCAATCGAGTTCAGGGCTTCGGGGACTTGCATGTGCATCAGGCTTCCATACAAGACTGGCTAGCAAACAGCGTACCAGCATCAAGGGATCACGCGGCCTAGCGCAATCAAAGGCGCTCCATCACCCCTAGGGTCTAAAAACAGACCGTTCCCGGCGAGGTGACCGTTCCACAAGTTCCAACACGATGATTCCGCGAATGGATGGTGGGAGGTGAATTTGGTTCGGTAAGGTCAGCTTATGGCCGAGATCACCGCGAGACCTCGACCTTCCATGATCACCAGAGCGCCGCCGGCCGCAGGCGGCTTCGATGACCTCGGACCGAGTGTGAGACTTCGACCTTCCATGATCATCAGGGCGCCCGCGGGTCGGCTGGGCGTGTCGCGGTAGTGAGCCGTGTTCACAAATGCGATCCGATTGGCGGTCAGCCGACGATGCGGCGGGCGAAGACGTCGATCACGAAGGCCACGTAGACAAAGCCTGACCAAGTCGCGACGTAAGTGAAGTCGGAGACCCAGAGCGCGTTCGGGCGTGATGCCTTGAACTGGCGGTTGACCCGGTCGAGCGGGCACACCGCGGCTGGATCGGGGATCGTCGTCCGGACCGTCTTGCCCCGCACGGCGCCCTTCAGTCCCATTGCCCGCATCAGCCGCGCGACGGTGCACCGGGCCACCACGATCCCTTCCCGGCCGAGCTGCCGCCAGAGCTTGCGCACGCCGTAGACGTGGAAGTTCGCCTCGAACACGCGCCGGATCTCGATCATCAGCGCCGCGTCGCTCCTGGCTCTTGCCGGTCGCCTACCGGGATCGGCGCGTCGCGCGGCATGCGCATGGTACGTCGACGGGGCGATCGGCAGGACCCTGCAGATCGGCTCGACCCCGTAGGTGGCGCGATGGTCGTCGATAAAGGCGATCATGTCCGCGACCGGCGGTCGAGCTCCGCCATTGCAAAATACGCCGACGCCTTCCGGAGGATCGCGTTGGCCTGGCGGAGTTCGCGGTTCTCGCGCTCCAGTGCCTTGATCCGCTCGCGTTCGTCCGTGCTCGGGCCGCCCCGTTGTCCCGTGTCCCGCTCGGACTGACGGATCCAGTTCCGGAGCGTCTCGCCCGAACAGCCGATCTTGGCCGCGATCGAGGTGATCGCCGCCCATTGCGAGGCATGCTCGCCTTGGTGGTCCAGCACCATCCGTACCGCGCGGGCACGGACCTCAGGGGAATACCGTGGGGTTCGATTCGTCATCGCTCCATCCTCTCAAGGGTTGGAGCCTCCGGGAAACCCGGTGCAGTTCATAGCGATCACCGGCAGGGCGGGGCTTGGACCCAGAAACCGGGCTGATCAGTCTCGTGGTGCCGGCCTCGGCGATGATCTCGGAAATGCGCATGCCGTGTTTAGGGTCTGACCTCAATCAGCTTGACCGTGGGAACGTCCGCGGTGGGTGGGCAGCAGAAGTCGTCAGGGTGCCGCAGAGCAGACACGGGTCGAGCGGACGTGGGTCGTCACGCCGCTGCCTTTGATCAACGCTCAACGCCCGCTGCATCAGCACGGTATCGACCCATCGACCGTGCTTGAAGCCGACCGCACTCAGGGTGCCGACGTGCGTAAATCCCGTCTTCCGGTGCAGGGCGATCGAGCCGGCGTTCGCGCTGTCCCCAATCACCGCCACCATTTGACACCAAGGGCCAGCCTCGCAGCGGGCAACCAGCACTTGGAGCAAAGCCGTTCCCACCCCGCTCCGATGAGAAGCTTGCGTGACGTAGACCGAGTTCTCGACCGTGTGACGGTAGGCGGGGCGGGGTCGATAGGTGGTGGCGTAGGCGTAGCCGACGACCCCATCACCGTTGCTCGCCACGAGGTAGGGCAGTCCCAAGGTGACGATGGACTCGCGCCGCTTCGTCATTTCTTCGAGGGTAGGCGGCACCTCCTCGAACGTTGCCAGTCCGTGCAGGACATAGGGTGTGTAGATACGAAGAACCTCTGCCACATCGGACGACGATCCGTCGCGCACGGTGATCGAGGCTTGGTCGAGGTTCTGCATGTGCATCACCCGTCAGAGAAACGAGCGTGATCCGAGCGTACGCCCGACACTTTCGTCAAGTCGCGATGCCGACCAGTGGACATCCCAAACATCCGTGAAGGGTGGCGATCAGACCCTGGCCCCTCGCCCTACAGCGGACGTTCCGGCTCCGACCCATTGCGGGAACGGGTGGGCCTACCATGCCATCAGTGGAGTTGCGGTCTGAGCGACATGCGACAAAGCTGTCGCTGATTAACGCATGCAAAGGACTGCGACTCGTGTCCACCGAACCCATTAAGGGACCAGCCTCATACTTCCCGTCCATCGAGAAAAAGTACGGCCGCCCCATCGGCGAATGGCAGCAAATCGTTCGGGATCAGCTGCCGGCAAAGCACATGGACCTAGTGTCGATGTTGAAGGTTCAGCACGGCATGGGTCATGGCCACGCCAACGCGATCGTTGCCTACGTGCTGTCAGTGGGAAAAGCGTAGGTCGCTGAGCTGCCAACGCGGAATGACCGCTTCCCTCACGAACCGGTCAAAGGAGCAGACCCTGACCCGTCACCCTAAAGCGGACGATCCGGCTCCGACCCAAATCAGTCGTTCGGGAGCTTATCGAACAGTGCAGAAATCAGCCGTAGGTCCGTGCTCCATTCCTACGACCTCTGAGTGCCTGTGCACGCCGGTCAAATCGTTCAGGCTTGAGCCAACATCCTTAAAGTAGCCGCTGAGCGCCTCATGCAGGAGGCGTTGGATGCTGAACCGACCTCGACGCGCTTGCCGATCGCGAGAATCGTATACGGCCGAGCCACCGCGATCCGAAGCACTTCCACGTCGAGAAGGACAAAGTCGCGAGCGCGCTGCGTCGGGTGGCCAAAAGAGTTTCTAGTCCGCAACAAGCCGCTGCAGTACATCGATTGTGCTGGATCGTAAGCAGAAAACAAGTTGTTAACCATTGTAAATCAATATGTATTCGTTCAATCTCCATAGGCTGGATCGCGTGCGCGTCTCCCTCAAATCCATTCTCATCGGCTCTATGGCATTGCTCGGCGTTGCCGCGGCGGGTCAGGGCGCAACCAGTGTCTTCAAGCTCAGGGCAATTGAGCGCGACGTGAACGAAGTGACCACGAACTGGCTTCCCTCTGTCAACGTCGTGAACACGATCAGCACGGCAACGCGTGATGTGCGGGTAAAACTGTACCGCTTTGTCGTTGCCTCAGAGACACCGCAGGCTTTGGACAAGAACGAAGCTGGCCTAAGGACCTCCCTAAAAACTCTCGACGGTCTGCGCCGGGCCTATGAACCATTGATCAGCTCCAACGAGGAGAAGGGGATCTACGATACCTTCACGCCCCTCTGGACACGCTACGTTGAGAGTCAGGAGACCGTTATCGGTCTCATGAAGGCAGGTCGGAAGGCTGACGCCTTGGCGCTCACCGTTAGTTCGGAGATGTCCGATTTGAATAACGGTGCTGTGAGTGCCTTGCAGAAGGCCGTCGACCTGAACCGGGATGGAGCCCAGCGCAGCGGCGAATTGAGTATGGCCAGCGCCGCCTCGGCAAAGATCACGGCGTGGATGGCGATGGCGATCTCGTTGACGGCCGCCATTGGCGCAATGCTGTTCAGCCTGTTCGGCGTCGCGCGACCGATCGAGCGCATGACCCATACAATGGCCGAACTGGCCGGAGGTGATACCACCATCGATATCCCCTCTCGGAACCGCCGGGATGAGATCGGCGCGATGGCGTCGGCGGTTCAGGTGTTCAAGGACAACCTGATCCGGACGCGCAAGCTGGAGGCGGACACGGCGGAGGCGCGACTGGCGGCGGAGGCGCAGCGCAAGGCCGGGATGCGCCAGATGGCCGACGACTTCGAAACGGCGGTGGGCGGCATTATCGGCATGGTCTCGTCCTCGGCCACCGAGCTGCAGGCCACCGCCCAGACCCTGACCGCGACGGCGACCGAGACGGCGAGCCAGTCCACTACGGTGGCGGCTGCCGCCGAGGAGGCCGGCACCAACGTTAATACCGTGGCGGCGGCCGCCGAGGAACTCGGCTCGTCAGTGGTCGAGATCGGGCGCCAGGTCGTTGGCTCGGCCGATCTAGCCCACGCTGCGGTGCGCGAGGCCGACCATACGGGTACCCTGGTGCATCAGCTAAGCGCGGCGGTCTCGCGGATCAGCGACGTGGTTGGGCTAATCTCGAACATCGCCGGGCAGACCAACCTGCTGGCGTTGAACGCCACCATCGAGGCGGCGCGCGCGGGCGCTGCCGGCAAGGGCTTCGCCGTGGTGGCGGCGGAGGTGAAGGCGCTGGCTGAGCAGACGGCGCGGGCGACGATCGAGATTTCGGGCCAGATCGCGCAAATCCAGGCTTCGACCGGTCAGGCGGTGACCTCGATTGGGGGGATGACCGGACGGATCCGCGAGATCAGCGACGTAGCGACCTCGATCGCCGCTGCGGTGGAGCAGCAGGGGGCGGCGACGCAGGAGATCGTGCGCAACGTGAGCCAAGCGGCGCTGGGCACGGCGGAGGTGACCAGCAACATTGCGGGCGTGGCGGGCGCAGCCGAGGAGACCGGTGCGGCGGCCGCCCAGGTGCTCGGCGCGGCTTCCGAACTCTCGCGCCAGTCCGAGCACCTCGCCGATGAGGTCGGACGCTTCCTCGACACCGTGCGTGCTGCTTGACCTGAACCTATCGTCGCTCAAGCGCGATTGATCGTTTGAGCGCTTTAACGTCCGCTTCCATTCTATCTGAGAGCGGAAGCGGACCGGCAGAAAGCCACCCGACTCGGTCTTAGAACGGACGGACGGGTTGCGACCCAACATGGTCGTACATGCTGTCGCGAGCGTCGCCCGTAAGCGGACGTTGCCCCAAGGTCGGCTAAACGACGGGAAACCAATCGTTGCAAGCATTGAGCCCGCGCCGGTGCAGAACTTGATTTAGGCAATGGTCCGACATACTAAAAGCGAGTATAATCTGAACGCTAGCTCGATGGCTTAAACAGACCGCTCATGACGGTCCGTCCAAACCATCGATCCCCTGGATAGCCACGGCTTTTTTCCACTGGGGCACGAAAAGCGTCACGAAGAACGTTTGTTTCACAGGAGTACGGGCGCGATTTCGTCGCGCTTGATGCTCGACGCCTTGACGACCGGAGAGCGAAGGACGAGCAGTCTTCTACCATTGGATGCCTCTCTGGGCTCATGGTCGGCCGAGAAGAGGTCGATGACACCGTCTTCACCTATCGAGAGCAAGCGGAGGTCGCCCTCGGCATGGTTGTCGTCGGATCCGACTATGAAGAACCCCCATCCCGCCTCGTGCCGTCCGGCTAAGGCATCGAAGTCGAGGTTCCCGTCACCGAGTACCTTGCCGCGGGCATCCCGGCTGACCCCGGTGTCTTCGTGCAGTAGGTGGTCGGCCGAGGGCGCGAGCTGGTAGACCCGCTCCCGGCCGAGTTCGGGGGCCAGCCGCGTGCACACAAGGGCGTTGTAGAGTTCGTCCCGGGTGGCGGCGATCAGGTGGTCCGGCGGATGGTCGGCCAAGATCTCCTCGGCGTGACGTGACAGAAGCTCGACCTGTAACGTCGGCACCCCGGCTTCCCGTGCCGTTCGCAGGGCGCCAGGATAGGTGTCCACCAGCACGACCGGCACACTCGCTCGATGCAGCGCGATCACGAGATCGCTTGCCCATGGGGAGGCTCCGACGACCGCGAGGCGCTGCGTATCGGCGGCGGTCGAGAGGCCGAACCTGCGCGCGAGCGGTGCCAGTGAGAACCCGTGGGCGAGCACGGTCGAGACGATGACCGCGAACACGGTCGGCTGGATGAGGTCGCCGCCGGCATAGCCGGCCGCGCTCAGCCTCGGACTGGCAAGGCCGGCCACGGCCGCCGCGACGATGCCGCGCGGCCCGATCCAGCCAACGAATAGGCGTTCGCGCCACGAGAGGTCGCTGCGCAGGGTCGCGAGCCAGATCGCCGCCGGGCGCACTACGAACAGGACCGCCGCCGTAAGTCCCAGGATCGGCAGGGTCAGCTTGCCGAGGACGGCGACGTCGAGGTCGGCGGTCAGCACCACGAACAGGCAGGACACCAGAAGGACGACGAGAGCTTCCTTGAAGCGGCGCAGTTCCCCCAGCCCGGGAACGTGCCGGTTGGCAAGCGCGATGCCGAACACGGTTGCGCCGATCAGGCCGGCCTCGTGCATCAGCAGGTTCGGTACGACGTAGGCGACGAGTGCGAGCGCGAGCAGGACCGGCGTCTTCAGCGTCTCCGGGATGAGGTCGCGCCGGAATGCCCAAGCCACGAAGAGCGCCGAACCAACGCCCAGTCCGCTGGCGACGAGCACGCCCTCCGCGAGGTGGAGCGCGAGGGAACCCACCGCTTCCTCCGCCACGTGGTTGGGCACTTCGACGAGGATCTCGATGACGACTGCCGTGAGGATGGCGCCGACCGGATCATTGACGATGGCCTCCCACTTCAGGAACGCGGCCGAGCGGCGCTCCAGGCGGGCATGGCGCAGGAGCGGCAGGATGACGGTCGGTCCGGTGACGACGAGGATGGCCCCGAACACAGAAGCCGGCCCCCACATCATCCCGCCGATCAGGTGGGCGGCGAGCGTGCCAAGAACGAAGTTGATGGGCAGGGCGAAGGCGGTGAGCCGGAGTACGCCCTCGCCGGACGCACGAAGTTCGCGGAAGTCGAGGGCGAGACCGCCTTCGAAGACGACGATGGCCACCGCCAGGCCGATCAGCGGCCGCAGATTCGGACCGAACTCGGCAGACGGGTGCAGCCAGCCGAGCACGGGCCCGACGAGGAACCCGACCCCGAGCAGGAGGACGATGGCCGGGATGCGCAGGCGCGCCGCGAGAACCTGGGCCGCGATGCCGCCGCCCACGATGCACAACACCGCCGTTGCCACGCTAGTTTCCATCAAAGCGCTCCAGGCCGGATCGTCGTAGGCCCGGGAACCGTCCGAAAGCCGTCGGTGGTTCGTCCGCATCACCTCGAAGACGAGGGATAGCATATCCGCATCCGGATAAGGGGGCGGCGAGCACCCAGGGCGACACGGCTTGATAGGTTCAAGCCAGTATCCCCGCCCGAGGCATTGTCACCCACACGGATGCGGCCACTGTTCCTTGTTTATGGGACAACAATTCCCGACCGAGTCCGGAAAATTCAACGTCGCCGAAGTCGGCGGCCGGCGTACTACCGCCCGGCGCCTGTGACGGCGCGGACCGGTGCCCCTGCGAGGTCGACCGTCGAGCCGACGGCGTCCCTGAAACCGCTGCCGACGTTCGAGAGATGCTCGCCGTAGCTCTCACGGGTCTGCGGGTCGACGAGGGCCACGGGTGCCGCCACTGCCAGCGCGGCACCGGTGGCCACCGTGGAGGCGGCACCCGCCGCCGTGCTCACGAGTTTGTCCCCGATCCCGACCTTGCCATCCGAGATTGGTTGGCCATCCGCCAACCGCTTGCCCAGCAGCGCGACGACGTCGCCGGAGGCGAACTTCCCGTGGTTGAGGGCATCGTCCGACTTCACCGAGGACAGGTTGAGCACGCCGATGTTCTCGCGCTCCAGCTCAGACTTGTAGGGCTCGGCGTTCGGGTCGATGGCTCCGAGCCTCACGCTGTCACCCCAGACGAGACGCGAAACGGCGAGCGCTTGGTCGTCGCCCGAGACCATCAGGGTCAGTCGCGGGCGGTCCTTGCCCATGTCGTGGAAGGCGCTCCGGGCGAGGTCCATGTCGACGTCCGGGGCCGCCAGGATGACGTTCCGGATCTTGGGCGCCACGCGTTTGTCCCGGATGGCCATTTGCCGGAGGCTCTCAAGGGTCAGCCAGTTGCCCATGGAGTGGGCGAGGACCGTGACCTCGCCGACGTTCGGGTCCCTGGCGAGGTCGCGCAGCAGCGTCTCCAGGCCGTTGCGAGAGAAGTTGGTGCTTTCCCGGTCGTAGCCGTACGCGAGAACCGAGCCGCGGGACGGCCAGGTGAACAGCACCGGCGCGACCTCGGCACCGGAATCGTGCACGATCTGTGCGAAGCGGAAGACGGCGTCCTCGAACTTGTTGTTGAACCCGTGCACGAACACCAGGACGTGGCGCTTGCCTCGTCCGTGCACCGCCTTGCCGGTCCAGGCCGCGACCTTCGAGCGGTCGACCGGATCGGCGCGCAGTGCGACGAAGTCAGTGGCGGGGTTGCCGGGCAGGCGTTCTGGCCATTGCACGGTGCCGGGCTGGCGGGTGGCATCCGGCGGGATCGACACCGCGAGATCGGTGTAGGTCACGGCCTCGCCGCGCTCGCCGGAGAACAGCACCCCACGGTCGGTCGCGGACTTGCGGGTCGTGGCGACCAGCATCTCGACGCGGGACGTGCCGGCGACCGGTGCCGCTTCGGCGATGGGCAGCAGCACGCCGGTCGGGCGTCCGCCGCAGGCCCCGAGGCTTACAAGGACGGCGGCTACCAGCGTGGCGGCCAGTGCCCGCTCGGCACATGCAAACCGTGGAAACACCCGCACCCCCGAACCATGGCCGGGACGGGTGACCGGGTCACGCTCCGTCGAGGCCGGGAAGTCCTAGCGGATGATTGCGGCGGGGTGCGGACGGCAAGCCCGAAGATAGGCTCCTGGACCATCGGACAACCGTGCCGGCCGGCAGAGCTCAGTTACCGAAGGGAGAGGCGACGACAACGCGAACCTTCTTGGTCGACTGGCCTGCCCCCTGAAAAGTGGTCCTCCCTGAGGTATGGCTTTGAGCCATGTGGAGGATGTTGTCATGGGACGGAAGAAGCATACGGCTGAAGAGATTGTTGCCAAGCTGCGTCAGGTTGATGTCTTGGTCTCGCAGGGC
>NZ_JAKSXV010000004.1 GCF_022829345.1 Methylobacterium sp. J-090
CTGGCCGGCCCGTGCGCGGCTTCTGCGGAGGCAGCAACGGGGCGATCTGCTCCCACTGCGCATCAGTCAGTTCGTAACGTCGCATCCCGACAACATGGGGGCGATCACCACGCCCGTGAACCCTTTGCAGAGACGCCCTAGGTCTGGCGGCCGCCACCTTCGGATCATCCTACTACGCGGATCCCTATTACGACAGTTACGGGTACGCGCCGGTTGGCTACAGCGGTTATGGTTACGGCTACGCCCCGGCCACGTACGGCGGCTATGGTTACGGTCAATCCTACTGTGGCTGCGGCTACTGAGACGGCACCGCGAGACCGTCGTGTACGCCCCGGCCTTGCGAGCCGTATTACAGAAGCTTGAGCTGCACCGGTCGGCCATCGACCCGCAAGATCGCCGCACGTGATCGCGGCTTGGCGCATCATGGAGATCGACCGATGAGCCAGAACCATTTCACCCTGCGATTCCCTCTTGTATCGCCCGCGGACGCCGCCCAGGTCGCCGAACGCCTGTTGCCACTCATGCCGGCGCTCTCTCAAGCTGCGGATGAGTTGGGTACGATCCACTATGCCCGGTTCACCGTACTGAGCGACAAGACGCTCCTGTTCCTCGTCGATCACGACGGTGGGTTCGATGGCATCATGTCCGGATTGGCGAGCCTAGCTGGTCCGGTGTTCGATGCGATCTTCGAGCATGTCTCTGACCCGCCAGGGGGACCGGTCGCCGACCGCCCCCGGGCATTCGTCGACTGGACGGCTAAACACCTCCTGCGACCGCTGAACGTCTACAGCGCCTATCCGAGCGCCTCAGTGAAAGACATCAAGTCGCTGGCAGCGGCGGCGCACGTCCGCGGAGGCAAAGCACTCCTGCCGTTCCTCGTCATCCTCCCCATCCGGTCCGATGTCTCGTTCCTCGTCGTCCGATTGCTGCTGCGCCTGGCCGCCCGGAAAATCACCCGGGATCTCGACACGGTCGGAACGCCGCATTTCGCCCAGTTCGTGCCGTTGGAAAACAACCAGATCGGGTTTTTCACCGTCTACGACGGCGACTTCGACAGGTACATCGCCGACTTCACGAAAAATATCGGGCAGGTGTTCGACCTGATCTTCAAGTTCACCAAGGACCCACCACCGTCCCCCTGCCGGAAGCACCTGCAGGCGTTCATCGACTTCGCCGCGGTTGCGAGCCGAACACCCATTGGCTTCTACCAAGCCTATTCCGGCCTCACCGTGCAGGACATCCACGCCCTCGTCGCCGACGCCGCTCGACGAAACCGGGCACGTCCGAAGATGGCGATCGTCACGCCATGATCGGCAAAGGCAGGATCGGAGAGCCGCGGTGGTCGTATCGATCCAAGGTCGGGTGATGGAAGGGATATCTGGCAGGGTCCCAGCCGAGAGCCTCTGGCAGAGCCTGCTGGACCGCGGCCGGCGGGCCGTGTTCGACCGTCCGGCCGTCCGCGTAGATCCCATCGACGTCGACGACGTCCAGGGCTTCATCCTGCGCGGCTATCGGATGCCGATGGTCAGGCACCTCCTCCTGACGGTTGGCGTACCCGAGGCCGCACGGGCCTTGCTGGGCCGGCTCGTCGGCGGTGACGAGGCCGACGTTCCGCAGATCACCACCGCGAAGGACTGGCATGTCGGGTTCGAACCCGGCCCCTTCGACGACCCCGCCGGTACGCCGAGGGTCAAGCCGGATTACTGCCTCAACCTCGGGATCACTTGGCCAGGGCTGATCGCATTGGACGTCGCCGACCATGTGCCGGACCTATCGTTCGGGTCCTTTGCCGCCTTCGTCGCCGGGGCGGCCGAGCGGGCGCATCTCGTAGGCGACACGGGTGCGGGTTCGCCCGGCAACTGGGTCGGCGGGTTCGGCACCGGCGCGGACCATGTCCTGGTCACGCTGCATGCGCTTGGCCCCGGAGCGATGGAGACCTACACCGACCGCCTCGCGGAACTGTTCACGGAGGGCGGCGCGTATCGGATTCTCTCGCGCCACGACGGCCAGGCGCTCATGGAGATGCGGGACGGCGTGGCCGTGCCGACGTCAAAGGTCCACTTCGGCTACACGGACGGGATCAGCCAAACCACGATACGGGGCGGTCCCGAGAACTACTCGGCGGATCGGCAGCAACCGTGCGAGCCGTGGCTGTTCGTGCTGCGGGAGGAAGCCGAGAACTATTCCGTCCCGACCCCTCTGCAACTCGGCCTGAACGGTAGCTTCGCCGCCTTCAAGATCGTCGAGACCGACATCGTCGGCTTCGAGTGCTTCCTTCAGGCGAACAAGGATACGATCGACCCTGAGTTCCTCGCCGCCAAGATCTGCGGCCGATGGCGCAACGGCGTGCCGCTTGCGCTATCGCCGGATACCGACAGTCCCTCGGGCGGCATTCCTTCCGGAGACTTGAACGACTTCGATTACGTGAACGCCGATGGATCAGGTGATCAGAAAGGCCTGCGCTGCCCGGTCGGCGCGCACATCCGCCGGATCAATCCGCGGGGGCAGCCTGTCGCCGGTCAGGGCCATCCCGGTGGCAGCAACAACAGCCATCGTCTCGTTCGCCGCGGCATGCCTTACGGACCGGCTTACGATCCGTCCCAACCATACGACGGGATCGAGCGCGGCCTCCTTGGCTACTTTATCAACGCCAGCATCGAGAACCAGTACGAATTCGTCCTGAGCCAATGGGTCAACGGGAGCGAGTTCGCCGGTGCCGTGCGTCTCGATCCCGATGCCAGGGACCCGATGATCGGCACCCAAGCCTCGAACGACAGCGTGTTCAACATTCCACGGTCCAGAGGCGCGGCCGATATCAAGGCGACCGGGCTAACCACCTTCGTGACCACGAAGGCCGCCGCCTATTGCTTCCTGCCGAGCGTCACGGCGGTGAAGTTCATCGCCGGCCTTCCGCAGGCACCGCGATGACCGACCGGGATCCCACCACGTTCCGCCCGATGGAGGTTCGTCCATGTTGTGGCTGATGAGTTGGTTCGGGATCACCCGGAACGATGCCGACCGCCTCCTTGACACCGAGCCGGCCTATGCGGCGGAGATCGAACGCTACGTCCTGCGCATGCAGGCGGACACAGCGGTCAAGCAGCACAGGCTTCCCTGCCGCGGGACGCATGCCAAGGGGACCTGCGTCCGTGCCGAGTTCGAAGTGCCCGATCTGAAGGCGGGTTATCAGGCCGCCCTTGCCGGACGGTTGGCCCGGGGCGCGTTTGCACGGCCAGGCGTCTACCCGGCGACCGTGCGCTTCGCCAATTCGGACCCCAGCGTGAACCCGGATTTTAAGCCGGACATTCGGGCGATGTCGTTCTCCGTCGATCTCACGGGCGGGGCAGCCGATGGCTTCCCTCATGTCAGCCCCCGCCAGGACTTCTCGATGCAGAGCGCGTCCACGCTTCCCCTAAACGATGCCCGAGTGTTCCTCGCGACTATGAAGGTCATCACCGCGGACAAGCCTCTCAGGGCCTTCATGTCCCTGGGGTTCGGCGATCAGCTCCTGGTGATGCGGGCGCTGGGGTTGGCACAGGCGCAGTCCCGTCAGACGCCTAAGCCGTACTAGAGCATTTTCCGCCGAAGTGGTTGCCGGTTCGGCGTAAGAAAATGCGATACACAACAAAGGGCTAGAGTGTTTTCTGCGATCCAAGGATCACAGAAAACGCTCTAGCATCTCCGGTACTGGAGCACGGTTCCGTTCCGTCACGGACCCGGCGATGTCGTGAAGCAGTCCGCGATGCCGAGCATGGGAAATCCTGGGCACCCTCTGAGGCGATGCGAGCCGGACTGCCTGCAGGCCGAACTCACCCGCTATCTCGATGAGGACGACGCGATGAGCCGCTTCGACATCGGTCTTCAGTTCATGGACACCGGGCGGATGACGTATCACGGCCGGCGCCACGATGCGGCTTTCTGGATCGAAAACGCCAGCGTCGCGTGAAAAGAGGATGAAGCGCCGTTCCACGTCGCGGCCCAACTTCGTCTCCTGCCGAGGTCACAGGTCTCGGGCATACCCGAGGAGGCGACCTACTTCGACGTCACGCGAAATGCCCTGCCCGATAGTGAGCCGGTAGGCAGCCTCAATCGGATGCGCGGATGTTCGGAGGCTGCGAGCAGACAGGCCCGAACCAAAGCCGGCATCAAAACCGAGGCAAATGTGTGCGGCCGAGGGCCGGGCGTGCCAAATGCTGATATTCCCGCATGATCTTGCCGGGGGTCATCGACAGTCGCAATCCGCCGTCGAACCTCGCCAAGGCGTTTCTGCAAGATCCCCATCGACACCTGATCGACAGAACGTACGGCCTAGATAATTGAAGTCTTTGGAGACTGGAGAACCTCCACGTTCGACGGACGATCTCAGACCTGGCGTGGGAGAAGCTGATCCTGAGAGAGGCGGCCTCGGGACCCGAAGGAGAGCGCCAGCAAAACTTCTGAGCCCGGCTCGCCGCTGGGCTTGTGTCGACTACGTCGTTGCCGGGCCCCGTGTGCCGGAACGCTTCGCTCGTCCGGTTTCATCAGGAACCCGTAGAAACATTTCAGCGGTCGCCGCTTCGGGATGACGCTGGAGTTTCGGTGCATTCAAGCGGCCCAGCATGACCTTCCCCATCCTGAATTGTGACATCCGTTTTGAAGGGACTGCGATGGCACCACCAGTCCTGGGATTGCGGCCGACGCGTCCGTCTCGGTCAACGACCGTGAAAGCTCCGAACCCGCGAAGCTCGACCCTATCGCCCACCACCAGCGCATCCGAGATCCGGTTGAGGATCGCGTTTACGACTGCCTCGACGTCGCCCTCGTAGAGGTGCGGGTTCTGTTCCGCGACGCGAAGGATCAGTTCGGATTTGAGCATGGCGTCGGTGGAAGCTCAGTCTGATGGGGCTGACAAGGCTGGAGCGTGAGCGACAGGCACATCGCGAACGCATGCTGATCGCAGGGCATCGACGTCGAACGGCTTCTTCACAACGGTGACGGCGCCCAAGGCTGGCGGTATGACGAAGCTCTCGCCGTACCCGGTGGCGAATATGAATGGGACGTTCAGCGCTCGCAGTCGCTCCGCGACGAGCAGGCTCGTCTCGGTGCCGAGGTTGACGTCCAGCACGGCGAAGTCAGGGGGCCTGGCCTCGATAATGCGCAGTGCCTCCTTGACAGACGATGCCATTTCCACCGCGTCGGCCCCGAGTTGCAGCAGCATCTCCTCGCCCTCCAGGGCGATGACGATGTTGTCCTCGACCAACAGCACCATGCCGGACAGGGCGCAGGGCGGTGCGGGGCAGTCTTCCAGCCCCTTGATGGAAAGGATCTTCCTTTCAGGAGCGGGGCTGACGAACCGCATCGGCACGGTGAAGCGGGCCATGACCCCCGTGAGTTCGTATCGGATCTTGGCGTCGCCCTTCAGTTCGTAGGGAATCGAGCGTTCGATGATCGTGGTACCGAACCCGCGACGTGTCGGCGCTTTCACCGGGGGCCCTCCCATCTCGCTCCAACCGAGGACCAGCTCGTCATCGTCGCGGCTCAACTCGACCGTGATCGTCCCATGACTGTCGGCAAGCGCACCGTACTTGGCCGAGTTGGTCATCATCTCGTGGACGACGAGGGCCATCGTCGAGAAGGCCTGGGGTTCGAGCAGGACGTCCTCACCGTCGATGCGCACCCGTTCCGCCTTCACGCCAAGATAGGCGCCTGCCTCCAGGTGGATGAGGTCGTGCAACGAGCCAGGTCCCCAGTTCGTTGCGGTGATCTGGTCGTGGGCCCTGGCCAGCGCCTGGATGCGACCGCCAACCACGCGAGCAAAATCCTCGACCGTCTCGAACTCGGATCGGCTCTGGGTCATCAGGGCGCGGATCAGGTTCAGGATGTTGCGCACGCGGTGGTTCAACTCGGCGATCAAGAGTTCCTGGTGCGCCTGTGCTCCCTTGCGTTCCTTGTCCGCGGTGTCGGTCAGGCGCAACATCATCTCCAGCAGGGTGACTCGCAAGGACTCCGCGATGCGCAGGTCCGCCTCGCTCCATGGGACCGATTGCCCTCGGACGATCTCGCGCCAGGCATCGAAACTCGTTCTCGGCCTCAGACGCGCGCCGTCGGGGCCGGTCGTCACCGCCTTGTGCGGGTTCCCGGCCCAGTTGACGGTGCGCGCGACCTCGCGACGGAAGAAGATCAGGTAGTCCCGCGGCGTGCGTGAGATTGGGATCACGAGGAGGCCGGCAGCCCTCTCGGTGAAGGCCTTGGCCGGTTCATGCAGGCGTCCGAACTCGTTCGTCGTGAATGGCCGGCTCGATGCGATCTGGTTGAGATAGCGGACGACGCCGACCATTTCCCCCTGCGTGGGTGTGGAGCCTTTCAAGGTGACCTGCCCCTCGACCGACATCCCGATGCCGTCGCACTGGACGATGGCTCGGAGTTCGTCGAGGAAGCCCTTGAGACCGTCAAAACCCGTGCGGTCGGGGGCGAGCAGGCTCATCAGCCGATTGTGCAGGTCACGCGCATGGGCCTCGTAGGCGATGTCGACCTCGCGCTCGCGGCCTTCCATGATCCAGGAGAACATCTGCCCGAACAGTTCAATGCCGCTCCGCCGCTCGAAGGAGAGATGGTTCGGCACCCGGTGATGACAGGCGAACAGGCCCCAGAGCTTTCCGCCGCGCAGGATGGAGACCGAAAGCGAGGCGGCCACACCCATGTTGCGCAGGTATTCGAGATGGGTCGGTGAGACTGAGCGCAGCACGCTCATCGAGAGGTCGAGCGGCTGTCCCTCGGGATTGACCTGCGGCACGATGGCGGCTGGCTTAGCATCGACGTCGGCGATGAGCCGAAGCCAGTTCCGTTCATACAGCGCACGGGCTTGCTGCGGAATGTCGGAAGCCGGGTAACGTAGGCCGAGATAGGGTTCGAGGCCGGCACGCGCGGCTTCAGCGATGACCTCGCCCGAACCGTCGTGATCGAAGCGGTAGACCATCACCCGCTCGAAGCCGGTGAGTGCCCGCATCTGACGGGCGGCTTCCCGGCACAGGGCGCCGAACCCGGTCGTCTGCTGCAGTCGCCCGACGAGGGTACGCACCAGATCGACGGGATTGGTGCTCCCCGCCACGCTGGGCTCGGCCTCGATGACGATGCTCTCGCCGCTGACGTGCAGGGCGACGTCGAAGCCGGGACCGCCCTTCGAGAGTTTCAGTCCGAAGATCCGTTCGACCTGACCAGGGCCACGGATAGACTGGAGTTTTCCGCGAATTTGATGGACCGCCTCGCCCTCGAAGACCTCGACGAGGTGTGTGCCGAGCAAGGCCTCTGCCGGTTGATCGAGCCATTCCGCGACGTTCTCGGAAACCCGGACGACGATCCAGTCGGTCGATACCACGACGAGGAAGCCGAACGGTTGGATTGACCCGAGAATATGGATCGGTTCGCGGTCGCAGGACGCGGGATCGGCGGGGTTGAGGTCCGTGCCGATGGCAGTGGGTTTCACAGCGCCGCCTTCCGCCACTTAATCGAAATACCGGACGCGAAAACCTAGGATTAGGCATGCGATGGTATTGGGGCGGCTGAAGGAAACAGAACCGAAACCGCGAGATTGGCTTGGGCTTCGAAAAATACATTTGCAACGGTTTAGGTCCAGAACCGCAAAAATAACCCTCAATAAACTCAAATTCTGCTAGACTAAGTTGCTCGAAATTATCATTTTTGCACAATTAAGTACGTTATGGTACTGAATCGGACGGCCTGATCCAGAGCACATAGGTTGCAATGAGAGCAAGGATGCCAATCATAAAATAAAATGGAACATCTTCAATCATAATATTTTTCCCGATGCGGAGCGATGTTCGGTCCATCTGCTCGGATTTGTATTTGGTCTACGATGGCTTTGCGGTGAACCGGCCCAAGACAGCTAGTGTTCCAAATAATTTAAGAATGCCCGTTGTCCGCCTGAACATTAATCTTGGCAGGCCGTAGACCGCCATTCGTTTGGCTCTTTGACGCTTGCCTAACTGATCCCGGCCCATCCCACCTCCGAGCCAAGTTGCGTACCGGCTCACGTGAGATGGACGACCCACCCCGCCGGCCCTGTGATTAGATCGGGGCGGCGGGGCTGCCTCGTAAGCGCGCAAACCTGATTGAGCGCTACGGACGAAGCTGCGACGACCGCTTCGTCCGTGGGTCAGGAGCGTCTGCTTTTGCAACGCGCATGGTTCGGTCAGGATGGCGAGTTTGGGTCACACTCGCCGGTCCGCTCTGCGACCGGGATGGGTGGAGGCTGTGTGAGAACGCGGTTTGATGTGTTGACGCGGATCAGTGATGGCGCGCGGCAATCCGCGTGCCCTCACGCCCGCAGGGCGGTGAGGAGTGGCCCGGTGCCGAGGATCGCCATCACCCGCTTCAGATTGTAGGCCAGGACCTGCAGGCTCATCTCGGTGGCGACGTTCTTCAACCTGCGCATCCGGAAGTGGGTCGCGCCCATCCAGCCCTTGAGCATCCCGAACACGTGCTCGACCGTCTGCCGGCGCGTGCGCATCGCGTGAGGATCCTCGTCGAGCCGGCGCTGCACGGCTTCCAGGACCGCCTCGTGCTCCCAGCGCGTCACCCGCCGCTCCTTGGCCGGCGTGCCGACGACGCAATGGCG
>NZ_JAKSXV010000024.1 GCF_022829345.1 Methylobacterium sp. J-090
TCGGATCGCGTCGTTGCACCAGGGCTCCCTCTCCTTCCAGGCAGGGCGATCGCAGAGGAACCACGACGGGCCCCCTCTCCTGTTTGGGAGAGGGTTGGGGTGAGGGTCGTGGACTCTCCGGAGAGTTCGCACACCTCACCCCGCCCTCTCCTTCCAGGAGAGGGGGCCTGTCGCGCCCGTTCGAAGCGCTTTGCTTCGCGTTCGAGCGCCGGGAAAACCTATCTGCGATCGCCCTCCCTGGAAGGAGAGGGAGCCCGCGCTGCACTTCGTCTTTCAGCGATCGACCAATTCCACGAAACTGATCAGCCAAAACTCGTATAAGAACACAGCCTCAGAACGCGCCGGCGAGGAGGCCGAGGCCGGCGGCGGCGAGGCCCGCCCCGGCGACCCGCAGGGCCGGGCGCGTCGTGCGGTGCGCGGCCACGAGCCCGAGGCCGAGGCCGGCTGCGTGCAGGAGGGCGGTGGCCGTAAGGAAGCCGAGGCCGTAGGCGAGGCCCGAGGCGGCGCCGGGCATCTCGGCGCCGTGGGCGAAGCCGTGGAACACCGCGAAGGCGCCGACGAGGCCCATGGCCCCGGCCACGGGCGGCACCGCGCCGCGCGCCAGGACGGCGCCGAGGACGACGACGGACAGGGCGATGGCGGTCTCGACGTAGGGGAGGCTCAACCCGGCGGCGCCGGCCGCACCGCCGAGCGCCATCATGCCGAGGAAGGCCGCCGGGACGAGGAGGCGCGCGCGCCCGCCGATCCGAGCCGCGATGAGCCCCACGGCCACCATGGCGAGCACGTGGTCGAGCCCGCCGAGGGGGTGGAGGAAACCCTGGGCCAAGCCCCCGGCCTCATGGCCCGGATGCGCCAGGGCGGGCGTGGCGATCACGAGTGCGAGGGGCAGGATCGCCGCGCGGGCGAGGAGCGTCGGCAGGGCAGAAGGCATCCGGATGTCCCGAGAACGGTGGCAGGCGGCAAGCAGTGTAGCAACCGCCGTGCCCCGGGGCATCCCAGAACGAGGCCATATCAAAAGCGGTCGATCGCTTCGGATCGATCGATCGCGACGACCTCCCTCTCCTGAAAGGAGAGGGGACCCGCGATTCACCGCGTCCTTCAGCGACCCGCAAACGGGTCCGAACCAATCCGGTGGAGGCGAACTCAGAAGTCCGTGGGCCGGCCGGCGGCCACGACGAGCATCTTGCCGTCGGCGAAGGTCCGTGCGCCCGCGCGACGGATATCGGCCTGGGTCACGTTGGCGACGAGGTCGTTGCGCCGGGCGATGTAGTCCATGCCCAGGCCCTCGAAGGCGATCTGGGCGAGCTGGTGGGCGATCTTCGTCGAGGTGTCGAAGCCGAGCGCGTAGGAGCCGGTGAGGTAGTCCTTCGCCTTCTGCAGTTCCTCGTCGGACGGCCCCTCGGTGATGAGCCGGCCGATCTCGTCGCCGATGACCGAGAGGGCTTCGCCGACGCGCTCGTTCTTGGTGGCGGTGTAGCCCCAGGTCATGGCGGAGGCGCGGTGGCTGACCAGCGACGTGCCCACCGAATAGGCGAGCCCGCGCTTCTCGCGCACCTCCTGGAACAGGCGCGAGGTGAAGGAGCCGCCGCCCAGGATGTGGTTCAGCACGTAGGCCGGGATGAAGTCGGGATCGCACCACGGCACGCCGCCCATGCCGAAGCGCAGGACCGATTGCGGCACGTCGATATCGACGACGTGGCGCTGGCCGAGGTTCTGCACCCGGGTCTGCGGCACGGCCGTCAGCGGGGCGGCGAGGTCGAGGCGGCCGAAGGCGCGCTCGAGGGCGTCGGCGAGGCGCGCGGCGTCGATGGCGCCGACCGCCGCGACCTTCACCGCACCCCGCCCGACGAGCTTGCGGTGCATGGCGACGAGGTCGTCGCGGGTGATGGCCGCGATGCTCTCGGCCGTGCCGGACGAGGGCCGGGCATAGGGGTGGCCGGGATAGGCCTCGACGAAGAAGCGGCGCGAGGCCATCACGCCGGGATCGTTCTGCTGGTAGCGCAGGCCGGCCAGCGTCTGAGCGCGCACCCGCTCGATGGCGTCGGGGTCGAGGCGGGGTTTGGCGAGCGCCAGCGCCAGGAGGTCGATGGCCTCGTCGGCGTGCTTGACCAGCATCTTGAGGGAGCCGCCCAGCGCATCGGCCCCGGCGTGGAACGAGAGCTCGATGGCCCGTGCCGCGAGGCGCTCCTGGAACGCGTCGGAGACGAGGTCCCCGGCGCCCTCGTCGAGGAGGCGGGCGAGCATCTGGGCGACGCCGGCCTTGCCCTCGGGGTCCTGCGCCGCGCCGCCCTCGAAGCTGAAGGCGAGGGCGATGAGGGGCACCACCTGCGATTCGACGTGCCAGGCCTCGATGCCGGCGGCGGTGGCGACGGGCACGGCCTGCGTCGGCGACTGGGCCGAGCGGGCGGCGGTGTCGACCAGTTGGGGAGCCAGGGGCATGGAAACCTCGTTGTTCTGGGCCGGGCCCGGCGCGCGCGTCGCGCCACGGCCCCGAAATCCGGGCGGAGCGCTGATCAGGCGTCGGCGTCGCGGGTCTTGGTCAGGTAGCCGGTGACGGAACGCTGCGGGACGAGGTAGCGCTCGGCCACCGCCGCGAGGCGCGCCTGGGTGACCCCCTCGATGTCGGACGGCCAGCGCCGCACTTCCTCGATGGTCTCGCCGATGGCCAGCGCCGACCCGTAGATGCGGGCGAGCGACGACTGGCTGTCCGACGAATAGACGGTCTCGGCCACGAGCCGGGTCTTGGCCCGCTCGATGGCCTCGGCGTTCAAGGCCTCGGACGGCGCGCGACGCAGGACCCGGTCGACCTCCTCCTCGAGTTTCTCCAGGCTGATCCCCTCGGCGGGGATCGCGTAGACGGAGAAGCGGGTGTCGTCGATGGCCGAGCCCATGTACCAGGCGCCGGCATTCACGGCGACGCCGAGCTCCATGACGAGCTTGCGGTAGAGGTAGGAGGTCGAGCCCCCGCCCATCACCTCGGCCAGGAGTTCGAGGGCGTGGCACTCGCCGTCCTTCGCGGTGATGCAGGACGGCGTGAGGTAGAGCCGCTGCAGGGTCGGCTGCTCGACCTTGGGGTCGGCCACCGCGAGGCGGCGCAGGGCCTTCGGCTCCGGCTCCCGGGCGCGCACCCGCACGGGCCGGGCGCCCTGGGGCGTGACGCGGCCGTAGGTGTCGTCGGCCATGCGGCGCACGTCGTCGGGGGTCACGTCGCCGGCCACCACCAGGATGGCGTTCTCGGGGGTGTAGAAGCGCTTGTAGTAGTCGAGGGCGTGGGTGCGGTTCAGGTCCTCGATCTCGTGCATCCAGCCGATGATCGGCGTGCCGTAGGGGTGATGCACGAACAGGGAGGCGGCCATGGCTTCGGAGAGCTGGGCGGAGGGGTCGGTCTCGACCCGCATGCGGCGCTCTTCGAGCACGACGTCGCGCTCGGGCGCCACCACGGCGTCGTCGAGGACGAGGCCGGTCATGCGGTCGGCCTCGAATTCCATCATGGTCTGGAGATGGTCGCGGGCCACCCGCTGGAAGTAGGCGGTGTAATCGTAGCTCGTGAACGCGTTCTCCTGGCCGCCGAGGCCCGAGACCGCCTTCGAGAAGGCGCCGACCGGGTGCCGCTCGGTGCCCTTGAACATAAGGTGCTCGAGGAAGTGGGCGATGCCGGACTGGCCCTGCGGATCGTCGGCCGAGCCGTTGCGGTACCACACCATGTGGGTGACGACGGGCGCGCGGTGATCCGGCACCACGACCACGTCGAGGCCGTTGTCGAGGGTGAAGGCACCGACATCGGGACCCCCCGCCTCGGAGCGCCCGAACGGGGCGGCCTCGGCCCGGCCCGCGCTGGCATGGCTTTGGCGAGGGCCGAGGAGCGGAACGTCCTTCCGGAACAGGTGCATCGAAGAGCTTTCCTTCAGCGTTCGGCCCGCGCGGGACCGTCCGTCTCGTTGAGCGTCGCACGGGAGTCCGGCACCCGCCGCAACGGCCGGGCCAGACGCGTGAACCGGCTGGACGCCGGCGAAGATGTCAGTTCCGGCCGCGGATATAGGCGCCCGGATCGGCCTCCTCGCGCTCGCGCGAGGGATTGTTGATGGGATCGCCGCTCGTCTTGGCGACCTTGCGGGGCGGCTTGCGGTAGCCGGTCGGCGGATCGGTCAGCACGTCGCGGTCGGGCTCCACCAGGGACGGTTCGGCCACCTCGGCGGACCGCAGGCCGAAGGGGTTCGACCAGAACGAGTTGCGGTCGGCGGTCTCGCCCTCGGGCCGGCCCGGCTCCGTGCGCACCTGCGCATCGGCGCGGCGCCCGCCCCGCATCTCGTCGATGGAGAGGGTCACGTTGTTGTCGTCCATGCGCCCCTGCGCGCCGCGCACGATGGGCTTGCGGGCCTCGACCCGCTCGCGCTCGCGCTGGGCGATCTCGGGGTCTTTCGGCCATTGCGGCGAGGCCTCCGCCTTGCGCGGCGGCGGCAGGGCCTTGCCGTCGAGCTTCGGCGGCATCACCAGGGGCGCGCGCTCGCGGTAGGTGATGGCCGGCTTCTCCGGCTCGATCAGGCCGATATTGCTCAGCGCATCGCGCATGAACACGCCCTGCTGGGCCTGCGCGCCGCCGAGGCCGGCGAGGACGCCCGCCCCTGCAAGGAGGCCCGTCACCAAGGTGCCCGTCACGGAGTAGAGGAACCCGCGCTGTCCGATCATGCCGCCCCCGATGCCTGTCCGGTCGTCGCGCCCGGTCCCGGGCGCGAATGGTCGCGTTCACGTCACGATCCTGATCCGGCTTCGAACGCCTGATCCCGGTTTCGGGCGATCGTATGGCGCCTTGGCCGCAGGGTGCCAGTGCCGGGCCGCCAACGATCCCCGATGTGGTTTACGCACCACAGGTCCCGGACACTGTCGCCGCACCTTGCAATGGCGGCGTCAGGCCTGCGGCGTGGTGGTGGTCTTGGTGGGCGCCTCGGTGGAAGCCTTGCCGCGCAGATCCGGCAGCAGGCTGTCGAGGACGAGGCCGACGACGCCCGCGACGATGGCGGCATCCGCGACGTTGAACACGTACCAGGACCAGGTGCGCCAGTGCAGGTGCACGAAATCGAACACCGCCCCGTACGCGGCCCGGTCGATGGCGTTGCCGATGGCGCCGCCGGCGACGAGGCCGAGGGAGACGGCCAGCAGCCGCGTCGGCGCGCGCCGCATCCACACCACGAGGCCGGTGGCCGCGAGCACCGAGACGGCGACGAGGATCCAGCGCCCGATCCCACCCTCCTGCTGGAACAGGCCGTAGGACACGCCGCGGTTCCACACCACGAGGAACTCGGCGAACGGCGCCACGGGCCAGGGCTGGGTCAGGACGAGGTCGGTGCCGAGATAGAGCCAGAGCTTCGAGGCCTGATCGACGACCAGGGTGGCGAGGAGGCCCATGAGGCCGAGGCGGAAGGGAGTCATCGGATCGTTCGCATGGCGCGAGGGAGGCTCGCGCGTTCCCGTCCCCCTCGCGGGGATACCGGATTCGTACATCCGCAACGCCGCCGATTTCGACAGGCGACCGCCCGCCGAAGGACCGCGTGCGTCGGCGGAGAACACGCCGGGCTCCCTCTCCTGGAAGGAGAGGGTTGGGGTGAGGTGTGGGACCTGTTCGGAGAGTTCGCACACCTCACCCTGTCCCTCTCCTTCCAGGAGAGGGGACCCATGTTTCCCGCGCGATGGAGGAAGCCCTTGGCGCGGGAGGTGGGACCGAGGGTGGCTCCGCTGGCCTTCGCAGGTCCAGGGTCGCCCAGCCACCCCCACCCTCGATCCCTCCCCGCAAGGGGTAGGGAAGAGCGCTCCCGCCCCCTCACGCGATGGCACCGTGGGCGGCGTCCCACTCGCGCAGGGCCCGGGCGTCGCGGGGGGTCACGTCGGGATAGGCTGGGTCCGCGCCGACATCGGTCGTGACCCGCCAGGACCGGGCGCATTTGCGGCCCTCCGCGAGCCCCGGGACGACGGCGACGCCGCGCACGTCGTCGAGGCGGAAGGCGTCCGCCGGCCCCTCGCCCGACGCGATGCGGATGGCGGAGGTGATGCACACCTCCGCAAAATCGATCCCGTCGAGGGCGGCGAGCAGTTCCGGGTCGGACACGAACACCGTCGGCGCCGCCTCCAGGCTCGCTCCGATGCGCTTGCCCGCCCGCTCGATCTCCAGGGCGCCGGTGACGACGCGGCGGACCTTTCGGACCTTCTGCCAGCGGGCGGCGAGCGCCGCGTCGCGCCAGGCGGACGGAGTCTCCGGCAGGGTCTGGAGATGCACCGACCCGGTCTCCGAGGGATACCGGTCGAGCCAGGCCTCCTCCGCCGTGAAGGCGAGGACGGGGCTGAGCCAGATCGTCACCCGGCGGAAGGTCTCGTCGATGACCTGCAGAGCGGCCCGGCGGGTCGGCGACGAGATCGGATCGCAGTAGAGCGCGTCTTTCCGCACGTCGAAGTAGAAGGCCGAGAGGTCGCCGGTCATGAAGCCGTTGAGGAGCGCCACGACGCGCTTCAGGTCGAAGGCCGCGTAGGCCTCGCGGATCTCGCCGTCGAGCTCCGACAGACGATGCCGGATCAGGCGCTCCAACTCGGGCAGCTCGGCGTGCGGGATCTCCGCGCCCGGCTCGAAATGCGCGAGCGAGCCGAGCATCCAGCGGAGCGAGTTGCGCAGCTTGCGGTAGGTCTCGGCGAAGGTCTTGATGATCTCCGGGCCGATGCGGAGATCGTCGGTGTAGTCGGAGGCCGCCACCCACAGGCGCAGGATGTCGGCGCCGGAATCCTTGATGATGTTCTGTGGCGCGACGACGTTGCCCTTCGACTTCGACATCTTCAGCCCCTTGGGGTCGAGGACGAAGCCGTGGGTGAGGACGATGTCGTAGGGGGCCCGCCCGCGCGTGCCGGCGGATTCCAGCAGGGACGACTGGAACCAGCCGCGATGCTGGTCGGAGCCTTCGAGATACATCACCGTGTCGGTGCCGCCGTCGCGCTTGCGCACCACGCCGGACAGGCCCGGAAACTGCTCCGGGTCGTCGAGGACGAAGGCGTGGGTCGAGCCGGAATCGAACCAGACGTCGAGGACGTCCGTCACCTTCTCGTAGTCGGCCGGATCGTGCTCGGGCTTCAAGAAGCGGGCGCCGTCCGTATCCGTGAACCAGGCATCCGCCCCTTCCGCCGCGAAAGCGTCCGCGATGCGGGCATTCACGCGCTCGTCGCGGAGAACCTCGTGAGTACCCTTCTTCACGAACACCGTGATGGGCACGCCCCAGGCGCGCTGGCGCGAAACCACCCAGTCGGGGCGGTTGCCGACCATGCCGTTGATGCGGTTTTTTCCTTGTGGCGGCACCCACTGCGTCTCTTCGATGGAGCGCAGGGCGACCTCCCGCAGGGTACGGCCATCCAGGGAGTCGACGGGCTTGTCCATCGCAATGAACCATTGCGGCGTATTGCGAAAAATCACCGGCTTCTTCGAGCGCCAGGAATGCGGATAGCTGTGCTTGAGGGTGCCGCGCGCCACCAGGGTGCCGGCCTCCGTCAACGCCGCGATGATCGCCTTGTTGGCGTCGCCCTTCTCGCCCTTGTGGTTAAGGACGCGTTTTCCCGTGAAACCGGGCGCGTCCTCCGTCAGGGCACCATCGGCATCCACGGTGTAGGGGATGCGAGTGTCGATGCCGCGGTCCGTGAGCGCGCGGCCGTTGGCCATCCAGACCTCGAAATCCTCGCGGCCATGGCCCGGCGCCGTGTGGACGAAGCCGGTGCCGGCCTCGGCGGTGACGTGGTCGCCGTCGAGGAGCGGGACGTCGAAATCGTACCCGAGCGATGCGAGCGGATGCGAACAGGCGCCGATGGCGGCGGGATCGAACCAGCTCGTGAGCCGCGTGTACCGGACCACCTTGGCGGCGGCGAAGAACCCGTCCGCGAGATCGTTGGCAAGAAGGTAGTAGGCCCCCGGCGCGGCCCAATTGCCTTCCGGCGCCTCCTCGACACGGTAGATGCCGTACTTGATCTTGCTGGAATAGGCGATTGCCCGGTTGCCTGGCAGTGTCCAGGGCGTCGTGGTCCAGATGACGATCGCCAGGCGTTCGCGCATTTCACGCGTCAGTTCGAACGTCCAGTCGATGCCGGGTTCGCTCATCAGAGCCGCGCCTGACGTGCGCTTGATTTCCTCGACGGCGCCGACCCTGTCGGCCCTGTCCTGATCGTAGGCGCCTTGCCAGCTCTTGACCGGGAACGCGACGAACACCGTGTCGCTGACGACGTCCTCGTACTCGACCTCAGCCTCGGCGAGCGCGGTCTTCTCGACCACGGACCACATCACCGGCTTCGAGCCGCGATAGAGCTGGCCGGTGGTGGCGAACGTCATCAACTCGCGGGCGATGGTGGCTTCGGCCGGGAACGTCATGGTGGCGTAGGGGTGGTCCCAGTCGCCGGTGACGCCGAGGCGCTTGAACTCGGCCCGCTGGGTGTCGAGCCACTGGCCGGCGAAGGCCCGGCATTCCTGGCGAAATTCGAGGACGGGCACGTCGTCCTTGTTGCGGCCCTTGGCGCGGTAGGCCTCCTCGATCTTCCACTCGATGGGCAGGCCGTGGCAGTCCCAGCCCGGCACGTAGTTGGCGTCGAAGCCCAGCGCCCCCTGCGCCCGGACGATGCAGTCCTTGAGGATCTTGTTGAGCGCCGTGCCGATGTGGATGTTGCCGTTGGCGTAGGGGGGGCCGTCGTGCAGCACGAACTTCGCCCGGCCGGCGGCCTTCGCCCGGATCTGTCCGTAGAGGTCGGTGGCGGCCCAGCGCTCCAGCAGCAGGGGCTCGCGCACGGGGAGGCCCGCCCGCATGGGGAAGTCCGTCTGCGGCAGGAACAGGGTCTTCGAATAGTCGCGGGCGGGGGCGCCGGCGGACTCTGTGGGATCGCTCATGGGTCTCTGTCGGTCTTGGCGCTGAAGCGGGGCGGTCCAGGGGACCGGTGGCGGAAGGGGCAATCGAGTGCCCTCCCGGCCTCCGCCGAGGCGCGCGCTGCCGCGGCCCTCAGGCGGAGGCCGGGCTCATAATTCGCGGGCGGCCGGGGAGCAGGTCCGGGCCGCGCGGATCGGCATCAGCGCACATGCGCCGGCTTCTAGCAGCGCCGGATGCGCGAGACCAGCGAGCTTTCGCGGGACCGCAGGCCGGGGACCTTTTCCAAGCTCGGCCGTTGATAACACCCGCCGCGAGGCGATCCCAACACCGGAGAGACCCGCCATGAGAAAAGCTTTGCTCGCCGCCACCCTCGTCCTGTCGGCCTTCGCCGTGTCCGGCGCTGCCGAGGCCCAGGGGCTTCCGGGCGGCATCCGCCGGGGTGCGGCCGAGGGCGACCGTGTCGCCGGTCCCGTGGGCGGCATCGTCGGCGGTGCGGTCGGCGGCGCCGTCGGCACCGTGAACGGGGCGCTCGGCATCGATCCCGGCCGGCGCGCCTACCGCACGCGGATGAAATCGCGCCGGCACCACCGCCATCACCGCTGAGGGCGCTTGCCCCGGCGGTCCTGCGCCAGGAGGTAGAGCCCCGAGCCCACGACGATGGACGCGCCGATGAGCGTCCATCGGTTCGGCACGTCGCCGAAGACGAGGTAGCCGAGGATCACCGACCACAGGAGCTGGGTGTAGATGAAGGGCGCCAGCACGTTGGCCGGGGCGCGGGCATGGGCCAGCACCAGGAGCCAGTGCCCGAGGGTGCCGAACAGGCCGACCCCGACGAGGAGCGCCCAGACGAGCCAACCCGCCGGCGCGGTCCAGATCCACGGCAGCAGGGGCGTCATCAGGGCGAGGCCGGCGAGCCCCGAATAGACCATGGTGGTGGCCGTGGAATCGAGGGCGGCGAGCTTGCGCGTGGTGAGGATGTAGAGGGCGTAGCACAGCATGTTGCCGAGGCTGAGCAGCACCGCCGGCTGCACCGGCCCGACGCCGGGCCGGACGATGACGAGGACGCCGAGAAAACCGATGCCGATGGCGACGAGCCGCCGGGGCGAGGTCCATTCCCCCAGCACCGGACCGGCGAGCAGCGCCACGGCCAGGGGCGCGGCGAACTGGATCGACAGGGTCTCGGCGAGCTGCAGGTGGCGCAGCGCCAGAAAATTCAGGGCGGTGGAGCCGAACAGCAGCAGGGAGCGCAGGATCTGCAGCCACAGGCGGTTGGTGCGCATCACCCCCGGCGAGGTCACCGGGTTGATGACGAGCGAGATCGCCACGACGCTGACGGCGTAGCGCATGAAGGTGGTGAGCAGGGGATCGACGCCGAGGCGCGCCAGGCTCTTGGCCGACGCGTCGAGGCAGGCGAAGAACGCGAGCGTCCCGCACATGAGCGCGATGCCGACGCGCCGGCGCCGGAGCGCCTCTTCCGTTTCGTCCACCGCGTGGCCCATCCCGTCCCGTCCGCGCCCTCCCCTACGCCACCCGCCGAGACGGGATAGGGGCCCACGGGCACGGCTGGCATGCCGTGCCCGGCGGGGCGATCAGGTCACGACGCTCGGCGCGTCCCGACCCGTCAGGCGGGCGATGTCCGCGATGGCGCCGGCGGCGGCGACGGTGGAGGCCAGCACCTCCGCCACGGGGCGGTCGAGGCGGCCGGAGGCGGGCTCGAAGCGCTCGACATAGACCCGCAGGGTGGCGCCCGCCGTGCCGGTGCCCGACAGGCGGTAGACCACCCGGGCATCCTCGGCGAACCCGATGCGCACGCCCTGCTGGGCGGTGACCGACCCGTCGACGGGATCGACGTAGCGGAAGTCGTCCGCCGTCGTGACGGTGAGATCGCCGAAGCGCTGCCCCGGCAGGCTGCCGAGCTTCGCGCGCAGGCTCTCCATCAGCCCCTTGGCGGCGTCCGCGTCGATCTCCTCGTAATCGTGGCGGGTGTAGTAGTCGCGCCCGAAGCGGGCCCAGTGCTCGTGGACGAGGTCGCGGGCGGGCTTGGCTGTCGCGGCGAGCACGTTGAGCCACAGGAGCACGGCCCAGAGCCCGTCCTTCTCGCGGACGTGGTTCGAGCCGGTACCGGCGCTCTCCTCGCCGCACAGGGTGATGCGGCCGGCATCCAGCAGGGTGCCGAAGAACTTCCAGCCCGTGGGCGTCTCGTAGGCGGGGATGCCCAAGGAGGCCGCGACCCGGTCCACCGCCCGGCTCGTCGGCATGGAGCGGGCGACGCCGGCGAGGCCCGCGGCGTAGCCCGGCGCCCGGTGGGCGTGGGCGGCGAGGATCGCGAGGCTGTCGCTCGGGGTCACGAACAGGCCCGGCGCCACGATCATGTTGCGGTCGCCGTCGCCGTCGGAGGCCGCGCCGAAATCGGGGGCGTCGGGGCCGAGCATGAGCTCGTAGAGGTCGTGGCAATGGACCGGGTTCGGATCGGGATGGTGGCCGCCGAAATCCGGCTTCGGCGTGCCGTTGACCACCGTGCCGGGCGCCGCGCCGAGCTCGCCCTCGAGGATGGCGTGGGCGTAGGGCCCCGTCACCGCGCTCATGGCGTCGAAGCGCATGCGGAAGCCTTGCCCGAACAGGGCCCGCACCGCGTCGAAGTCGATGAGGGTGCGCATGAGGTCGACGTAGTCGGCCACGGGATCGAGGATGGACACGCGCAGGTCGCCGATCCGGGCCTCGCCGACGGCGTCGAGGTCGAGGTCGGGCACGTCCGCGATGCGGTACGCGTCGATCGCCAGGGTCCGGGCGAAGATCGCCGCCGTGACGTCCTCCGGCGCCGGACCGCCATTGGCGGTGTTGAACTTGATGCCGAAATCGCCGTCCGGGCCGCCGGGATTGTGGCTCGCCGACAGGACGAGGCCGCCGATGGCGCCGTATTTCCGGATCACGCAGGAGGCGGCCGGCGTCGAGAGCAGGCCGCCCTGCCCAACGAGGACGCGGGCGAACCCGTTGGCCGCCGCCATCTTCAGGGCGATCTGTACCACTTCACGGTTGAAGAAGCGGCCGTCGCCGCCGATCACCAGGGTGGCGCCCGCCCGATCGGGGATGGCGTCGAAGATCGCCTGGACGAAGTTCTCGACGTAGCGCGGCTGGCGGAACACCGCGACCTTCTTGCGCAGGCCGGAGGTGCCGGGCTTCTGGTCGGGGAACGGCGTCGTCGCCACGGTGTTCGGCGTCATCGTGCTCACATCTCCGCGCCGGCCTCCGGGCCGGATCGGACAGGAGCTTAAAGCCCAACCGTTCCCGAGTTCAAAGGGCTTGTTCCCGAGTTCAAAGAGCTTGCGGCACCATCACGCAAACAGGCTTCGAGCCTGCGGCAAACAGGGGACAAGCCGATTCGGCCGGGAGCCCGGCGCGGGCCGGCGCGTTCCTCCAGCCCAGACAAGAACAACAGGGCGGACGCATCCTCGATGGCAAAGCGCAGGACCAGGACGACCCCCGCCCACCGCGATTCCGACGTCGCTCCCCTCGTGCCCACGGGCGCCCTGGCGGTGGCCCTCCTCGACCGCGAAGCCGATGCCCGCCCCCTCGTCCACATCGCCCGCGAGCGCCACCGCCTCGGGGCGCTGGCCGACATCCTGCGGGCCCTGGCGCCGGAGCGCAGCGTCGCGATCTACCCGGAATGGGACTGCCTGCCCTTCGACCGCGCCTCGCCGTCGCGGGGCACCATGGGGACCCGCACGGGCGTCCTGCGCTGGCTCACGGACGCGGCGAACCTGCCCGACATCGTGCTCACCACCGCCCCGGCCCTGATCCAGCGGGTGCCGCCGCCGGAGACCTGGGCCGACGCCCATATGGAGATCCGCGTCGGCGACCGCCTCGACCCGCAGGCGCTGACCGCGGACCTGCAGCGCCTCGGCTACATCGTCGACGACCGGGTCGACGAGCCCGGCGAGGTCGCCGTGCGCGGCCGCACCGTCGAGGTCTTTCCCGCCGCCGCCGAACGGCCGTGCCGGATCGAGCACGACGAGGCCCGCGTCACCGCGATCCGTGCCTACGATCCCGTGTCCCAGCGCTCGCTCGCCGAGGTCGACGTCCTCGTCATCGATTCCGCCACCGAGATCGTGCTGGCCCGCGACACCGACGTGACCCTGCGCCCGTTCACGGGCCAGGAGCACGACCTGCCCCGTCTCTATCGACACCTCGTGACGCCCCTCGACTACGTGCCGGGCGCCCGCCTCGTCGTCGAGGCCGGGGCCGAGGAGCGGGCCGCCGCCTTCTTCGAGCAGATCGCGGAAGGGCGCGACGGCGCCGGGCGTGCGGCCCCCCTGCCCTATGAACTCTACCTCACGCCCGAGGCCTGGACGGCCCTGCAGGGCGAGCGCCCCGTCACCACGGCCTCGGCCGCCGATGCCGACGCCGTGGCCATGCCGGCCTTCGTGCGGAAGGCCCGCCCCGGCCCGGCCTTCGCCGAAGCGTTGCGCGGGCACGTCGCGACGGGCGAGCGCGTGCTGCTCACGGGACCTTCCGAGGCCCTGCCGCGCCTCGTGCGCGCCGCCGAGAAGGCCCTCGGCCGCAAGGCGCGCACGGTGAAGGACTGGTCGGAGGTGGTGCGCGCGCCGTCCGGCGAGGTGCTTGTGCTGGCGGCCCCCATCGAGGCCGGGTTCCGGGTGCCCGATCAGGGCATCGCCGTGATCGCGGCGGCGGACCTCTTCGGCAGCAAGGCCGTGGCGGCGAGCGGCGGCCAGACGGCGATCCTGCCCATGGGCGAGGTCGACCTGCGGGTGGGCGATGTCGCCATCGACCGCGACCACGGCCTGTGCGTGTTCGAGGGCCTGGAATCCGTCGCCACGGGCGCGGGTGCGGAGGACGCCCTGCGCCTGCGCTTCGCCGGCGACGCCGTGCTGATGGTCCCCGTGAGTCAGGCCGACCGGATCTGGCGCTACGGCTCCGAGCCCGACGCCGTCACCCTCGACCGCCTCGATGGCGGTTCGTGGGGGCGCCGGCGCCTCGAGACGGAAGCCACCCTCGCCAAAGCGGCCCGGCAGATGCTGACGGACACCGAGGCGCGCCGCGCGGTCCGGTCCCCCGTCCTCGCGGCGTCGACGCGCGAGATGGAGCGCTTCGCCGCCGGCTTCGGCTTCAACCTCACCGCCGATCAGGCGAGCGCCGTGGACGGCGCCCTGGCCGACCTCGCCTCCGGCCGGCCCATGGACCGCCTCGTCTGCGGCGATGTCGGGTTCGGCAAGACCGAGGTGGCGCTCCGCGCCGTGGCGGCCGCCGTGTTCGCCGGCAAGCAGGTCGCCGTGGTGGCGCCCACCACCGTGCTGGTCCGCCAGCACGTCCAGACCTTCCAGCGCCGCTTTGCCCGCTTCGGCATCGAGGTCGCCCACCTCTCGCGCCTCGTCTCCCCGGCGGAGGCGAAGCGCGTGAAGGCGGGGCTCGCCGACGGCTCGATCCGCCTCGTCGTCGGCACGCAAGGGCTGGCCGCCAAGGGCGTGAGCTTCGCCGATCTCGGCCTCATGGTCATCGACGAGGAGCAGCGCTTCGGGGCCAAGCTGAAGCAGAGCCTACGCCGCGCCGCCGGCGACGGCCACGTGATGACGCTGACCGCGACCCCGATCCCCCGCACCCTGCAATCGGCCCTCGTCGGCCTGCAATCGCTCAGCGTCATCGCGACGCCCCCGAGCGTGCGCCAGCCGATCCGCACGGTGATCATGCCGTTCGACGACGGCGCCGTCCGGGCCGCGCTGATGCGCGAGCACCGCCGCGGCGGCCAGAGCTTCGTCGTGTGTCCGCGCGTCGAGGACATCGCCCCCATGGCGAAGCGCCTGGCCAGCCTCGTGCCCGAACTCGAAACCATGATCGCCCACGGCGACCTCAAGGCCGACGCGATGGACGACGTCATGGTGCGCTTCGCCGACGGCGAGGGCGACGTGCTGCTCGCCACCACCATAATCGAGAGCGGCCTCGACGTGCCCCGCGCCAACACCATGCTGGTGTGGGAGGCCGAACGCTTCGGTCTCGCCCAGCTTCACCAGCTGCGCGGCCGGGTCGGACGTGGCCAGCGCCGGGGCGTGACCTACCTCCTGAGCCGCCCCGAGAAGCCGCTGCCGCCGGCCACGGAGAAGCGCCTGCGCACCCTGGAGGCCCTCGACCGCCTGGGTGCCGGCTTCGCCATCTCCGCCCGCGACCTGGATCTCCGCGGGGCCGGCGACCTCGTCGGCGAGAACCAGGCCGGCCACGTCAAGCTCATCGGGCTCGGTCTCTACCAGCACCTGCTCCAGCTCGCCCTGCGGGCGGCCAAGGGCGAGTCCGCCGACGACTGGACGCCGGAGATCCGCCTCGGCCTCGCCGGGAGCGTGCCCGCCGACTACGTGCCGGAGCCCGAACTGCGCCTGAGCCTCTACACGAGGCTCCTGCGCCTGCGGTCCCTGGACGAGGTCGAAGCCCTTCGCGGCGAGGTCGAGGACCGGTTCGGCCCCCTGCCCGAGGCCGTGGCCGACCTCGTCACCCTCGCCCGCCTGCGGGTGGGCTGCTGCGCCCTGGGCATCGCGCGCCTGAGCGGCGGCCCCCAGGGTCTGGCGGCCGACCTGCACCCCGAGGCCCCCGCCCTCCTCGTGCCGGTCTCCGACGGCCTCGTGCTCAAGGACCGCCGCGTGCTCCTGCGGCGCGGCAGCGACTGCCCGGCCGAGCGCGGCCGCCTCGCCGTCGGCTTCCTCGAACACCTGAGCGAGGCCCGCCGGCGGAGCTGAGCGGAACGCCCGGCGCCGCACCCCGCCCCGCCGGGCTCTTCGCATGCCCCTGGCCCGGGGCCCAATCGCGGATGAACCACGACGGGATTCGTCTCCTTCCGGGCTACGGCATTCGCCCATCGCGCGGGCAGCACGGGTCCCCTCTCCTGGAAGGAGAGGGACAGGGTGAGGTGTGCGAACTCTCCGAACAGGTCCCACACCTCACCCCAACCCTCTCCTTCCAGGAGAGGGGGCCTGTCGTGACGGTTCGAAGCGCTTTGCTTCGCGTTTGAGCGCCGGGAAAACCCATCTGCGATCGCCCTGCCTGGAAGGAGAGGGGGCCTGTCGCGACGGTTCGAAGCGCTGTGCTTCGCTGTGCGAACACCGAGAAAACGTATCCGCGAGCACCCTGGCCCCGGGCCCGGAGTCTTCCGAATCCGAAATCTTTTGTTGCGTCCGAGGCCTTCTGTGCCCGAGCGGCCACGGTCGTCGACAGATGATCGGAATGCCCTTGCGCGGGCCCCGGACGGCGACTACCGATCGCGTAAAGCTGTTTCATTACAGTAGTTTACGATTATTCTAAACAGCGTCTCGCGCCGACCTCCGCATGCCCGTGCGAGGCCGCGGTCGCTTGCCTGCGCGATGGAGACTCCGCCATGTCCGCTTCCTCGATGGGATGCCTGCCCCCCGCCCGCCTCGCTCTGGCGGGCGTCTCCCTCCTCGTCCTCGCGGGCGCGGCTCAAGGCCAGCAGAGCGCCGTCACCCTGGAAACCCTGAGCGTCGAGGGCAGCGGAGTCGGCGCCGGCGGCGGCGGCGCGCCCGGCCGGAGCCAGCCCGAGACGGCGCGGGGACCCGTGCCCGGCTACGTCGCCAGCCGCAGCGCCACGGCGACGAAGACCGACACGCCCATCATCCGCACGCCGCAATCCATCAGCGTCGTGGGCGCCCAGCAGATCGAGGCGCAGCGCTCGCAGACGATCTCGGAGGCGGTGCGCTACACGCCGGGCATCTACGCCAATCAGTTCGGCCCCGACACGCGCCTCGACTGGTTCCTCATCCGCGGCTTCTCGGCCACGGAGACGGGCCTGTTTCGCGATGGGCTCCAGCTGTTCCAGACCTCGTTCGCGAACTACCGCATCGATCCGTTCGGCGCCGAGCGCATCGAGGTCCTGCGCGGGCCGGCCGCGACCCTGTTCGGCGGCTCGCCCGTGGGCGGCCTCGTCAACATCGTGTCGAAGCGCCCGACGACGGAGCCCCTGCACTACCTCGAACTCGGCGGCGGCTCGTTCAACCAGCGCTACGCCGCCTTCGACCTCGGCGGCCCCGCCGACAGTTCCGGCCACTGGTTCTACCGCCTGACGGGCAAGCTGCAGAACAGCGACGCCCAGGTCCGGTTCGCGCCCGAGGACCGCTACTACATCGCGCCGAGCTTCACCTATAAGCCCGATGGAGCCACCACCTTCACGGTGCTGACGAGCTTCCAGCGCGACGAGACCGGGGGCGCCGGCCAGTTCCTGCCCTATTCCGGCACCGTGCGCCCCAACGCCTCGGGCCTGCGCATCTCGCGGACCCTCAATGCCAGCGATCCGCTCGTCGACAGCTACACCCGCAACCAGGCCAATCTCGGCTACGAGTTCGAGCATCATTTCGACGACGTCTGGACGTTCCGCCAGAACTTCCGGTTCTCGTTCACGGAGGTGCGCGATTCTCGCTACGTCGGCAACGGCTACGCCAATGCCAGCGAGACCGAGCTCGCCCGCTACGGCTTCCTGACGACGCCGCGCGCCGGTCTGTTCACCGTCGACAACCAGGCGCAGGCCCGGTTCAGCGACGGATATTTCGGCCACACCGTGCTCATGGGCGTCGACTACAAGCGCTACAGCCTGTCGGACAACCAGGCGACGACCTTCCCGGTCCCGTCGCTGAACATCCTGTCGCCGCGCTACTTCCAGACCGCCGCGACCCCCCTGCCCTACCGCGTGATCAACCAGCAGCTCCAGCAAACCGGGCTTTACCTTCAAGACCAAGTCGCGCTCACCGACCGCCTGACCTTCCTCATCGGCGGCCGCCAGGACTTCGTGAGCAACGTCGTGCAGGACAAGCTGGTGCTGGCCAATTCCACGGTGCGGGACGAGACCGCCTTCACCGGCCGCCTCGGGCTCATCTACAACTTCGACAACGGCCTCGCGCCCTACGTGACCTACGGCACCTCGTTCAACCCGACGGCGGGCGTCGACGGCAACAACCGGCCGTTCAAGGCCGACAAGGGCGAGCAGATCGAGGTCGGCGCCAAGCTGCAGCCGGTCGGTTGGAACACCTTCTTCACCGTGGCGGCCTTCGACCTCGTGCGCTCGAACGTGCTGACGCCGAACCCGGCCAACGTCTTCACCAACCTGCAGATCGGCGCCGTGCGCTCGCGCGGCTTCGAGGCCTCGGCCACGGCCAACCTCGCCGAGGGACTGAACCTCGTGGCGTCCTACACGATCTATGGCCTGCGCACGATCGAGGGCACGAGCCTCGACCTCGGCCGGGTGCCGGTGGGCATCCCCGAGAACTTCGCCTCGCTCTGGGCCGACTACACGATCCCGGTCGGCGACTGGAAGGGCTTCGGCTTCGGCGGCGGGGTGAACTACGTCGGGCGCTCCTACGCCGACGTCGCCAACACCCTCACAGTGCCGGAATACGTCACCTTCGACGCGGTGGTGCATTACGAGCGCGACGGCTGGCGCGCGGCGGTCAACCTCCAGAACGCCGGCGACAAGCGCTTCGTCTCGTCGTGCTCGACCGCGACCGCCTGCTTCTACGGCACCCAGCGCCGGATCACCGCGAGCCTCGGCTACCGCTGGTGAAGCGAGCGGGGCGAGGGCTCGGGCCTTCGCTCCACGCGCCGTCGTCCGGAGACAGGGCGCCGAACGACGACAGCCGCGAAGGCGGGAGCCGGAGCCCACGATGGGACGCCGGAGCCCGCTTTCGCGGCTGTCGCATGAGCCGTTCGCGGCGTGGACCGGGCTCGCACCCGGTCTCGTTCGTCGCGAAAAGACTATTCGCAGACGCGGACGCGGCGGATGTGCTCGTCGCCGTAGGCGTCGATGTAGCCGCGGCGCTCCATGTGGCAGACCTCTTCCTCGACATAGACCGGGCGCGGCTCGCGGTAGACCGGGCGGCCGGGGTAGTAGCCGTTGTTCTGCGACGAGGCGATGGCACCCCCGATGGCGAGGCCGCCGAGGACGCCGAGGGCCGCCGCGCCGCCGGGACCGATGCCGTCGCGAGCCTGCGCCCCGGGCGTCATCGTGACGAGAAGGCTGCCGGCCATCGCCGCGCCGAGGAGGGTCCGCTTCATGACGTCGTGTCCTTTGATTCTCGAAACCGGGCTTCAGGTTCGAATCTGGGCACCGAACGGTTGATGAATGGTAAGCGGGCCCCGCCCGGCCGGGGCCGGTCCCGTGCGCCTCCGCACCCGGATCACGCCGGAGGGAGGTTCAAGCGGGCGGATAAGTGTGCTCGTCGGCGGGGAAGCGGCCGGCGCGGACCTCCTCGGCATAGGCCGCCACGGCGTCCTCGATCTGGGTGCGCAGGGATCCGAACTGCTTGACGAATTTCGGGACGCGGTCGCTGAGACCCAGCATGTCCTCGAGCACGAGGATCTGGCCGTCGCAGGCCGTGCTGGCGCCGATGCCGATGGTGGCCGCCGTGATCCCGGGCGCCGTGGCGATGGCCCGGGCCACGGGCTCGACGATGCCCTCCATGACGATGGCGAAGGCGCCGGCCTCGCTGATGGCGCGGGCGTCCGCCAGGAGACGCGCCTCGCCGTCGGCCTCGCGGCCCTGCACCTTGAAGCCCCCCATGGTGTTCACCGATTGGGGCGTCAGGCCGATATGGCCCATGACGGGCACGCCGCGCTCGACCAGGAAGGCCACGGTGTCGGCGAACTTCGCCCCGCCCTCCAGCTTGATGGCGCCCGCCCCCGTCTCCTTCAGGACGCGGGCGGCGTTGAGGAAGGCCTGCTCGCGGCTCGCCTCGTAGGAGCCGAACGGCATGTCGACCACGACGAGGGCGCGGGAGGTCCCCCGGATCACCGCCTGGGCCTGGACGATCATCATCTCCAGGGTCACCGGCAGGGTCGATTCCATGCCGTGCATCACCATGCCGAGCGAATCGCCGACGAGGATGAAATCGCAATGCGGGTCGAGGATGCCGGCCGTGTGGGCGTGGTAGGCCGTGAGCGCGATGATCTTGACGCCCGCCGCCTTGCGCTTGGCGAGATCGACGGCACGGATGCGGCGCGACTGGACAACTTGGGACATCGGACTCCACCGGGCTCGTCGCACCCGTCGGACGGGCGCGCGCGTTGGGTGGGCCTCTCATACACCCGTCCGCGGCAAAGCGCGCGTCCCTGCGCAAACAAAGCGCAGGGTCTGAAAGATGTCGTCGCTCGGAGTTACTTGTCTTGCACGGTGCCGCACCCGTTGCAGTGACGGCGATGGCGTCGCCGTCCGGCACTCTTCGGTGGGCGTTCCCTCCCTAGACTTGGGGCGCCGTGTGCGCGCCTTTCTTCCGCCACAACCCGGCCGGTGTCAACCGCGAACGCGCGCGCCGTGACATCGGGGCCGATGCGGAGGGGGACGCGCCTCAATCGAGGTCCATCGCGCGCTCGAACGCGGCGGCGCTCGATTCCTGGCCCTTCGGATCGATCACGAGGATCTCCTTGAAGCCGCGCCGCGCCAGCTCCCAGGTCTTCTCCAGGGCCTGGTCGGCGGTCCCGCACGCGAAGGTCGCGGCCCGTCCGAGGTGATCGTTCGCCTTGACCTTGTACAATCCGGTCTCCTGTCTGTCCGGGACCGGCTATACGCCAGCCGGCGGCCGCGCGCGAGCGGTCCGATCCGCGACGGGATTCCGGGTCCCTCAGCGCTGCGCCGCGCCGGAGGCTCGCCCGGCCCAGGCCGGGTCCTCCTTCACCACCGCCGTCTCGTGGCGCTCCTGCCAGCCCTCGATGCCCGTGGGGAACCAGTGCACGCCGGTGTAGCCGGCCTGGACGAGGCGCTTGCCGGCGTTCCAGCTGCCCCAGCAATCGGGATGGCAGAAGGTGACGACGGCCCGGGATTTGTCGCCCCCCGTCAGGTCCGCGACGCGTTCGAGGAACAGGGCCTCGTGCGCGGGGTCGAGGGGGGCGGCCCCGGCATTCGGCATCCAGACGGCGCCCGGCACCGTGCGGTGGGCCGGCAGCCACGGCTTGTCGGCGGCCATGCCGGCGGGGCGCCGGTCGGCCAGCGCCACGTCGATCAGCACGGGCCGGGCCTCGGCCACCACCCGGTCGAGGCCGTCGATGTCGAGGACGGTCGCGCCCGTCAGGGTCGGCGGCGTGTAGCCCTGCTGCGGGCCGGTGTGGAACCCCTCGGGCTCGGGCACGTCGACGGGCGAATCGGCCGGCGCCGCCGCCATGGTCCCGGCGGCGAGGAGGGCGGCGGCGGCGAGGCGAACGAGGGGGATCATGCCGGACCTCACCCTCAGTTGCTCGGGCTCGGCACCGGGAAGCTGTGCTCCCAGCGGCCGTTCTGGTTGTCCGAGGCCACCACCGTCACCGGGGCCTTGCCCTCGGGCAGGAAGGCGAAGTTGATCACCGGATTCGACGCGATGGAGATGTCGCCGTCGAGCGTCAGGATGTTGCGCGCGCCTTGCGAGACCACGACCTTCTGGATGTAGCGCGCCGGGGTGTAGTCCCGGGTGACCTGGTTCATCTGCATGCCGGAAAAGTTCGGATGGCGGATCATCAGGGTCGCCTCCGTGGACTTGGACCCGGGCGCGCCTTCGGAAAACTTCATCCGCATGTCGCCCATGCCCTTCATGGCCTCCTCGTCGCTCATGCCCATGGGGGCCGAGCAGCCGCCCGACGCCTTCACGAACTTCGCCGTCTCGAACAGCGCGCCGTCCTTCGTCCGCACCACGGCGTGGACGTTGGTGTAGTTGTTCACCCGGACCCGGAGCTTGATCTCGCCCGGATCGGCGGCGGGGCCGAAGGTGATGTTGGCGGCATAGGGCGACGGGTTGTCGTCGATCACCAGGGACACGCCGGCGATCCGGTCCTTCTCCGGCATGGTGAGGGTGATCGGCACCAGGGCGGCGTCCAGGGCGCGAGCCGGGGCATCGACCTGGATCAGGGTGTCGGTGGGCGTCACGGTCGTGTCGCCGAAGATCGAGGTGCGGATCTCGTTCCAGCGGGCGAGGCGCTCGGCATCGGTGTCCGAGGCGCCGGCGGCGAGAACGGGTCCGGCGAACAGGGCGGCGGCGGGCAGCGCGGCGGCGAGCGACAGGGCGAGGGCGGCGGTGAACGGCTTCATGGCGTGTCTCCTCTGTAAATCCATATGGGGCGGGATCACTCCCATTCGAGTTCCTTGAAGGCCTGGGTCACGTTGCGGCCGTTGTAGAGGTCGAACAGGGCCCACTTGCCGGCCTCGGACCGGCCGATGCTGGCGACCGCCTTCTCGATGGGCATGTCGGAGGCCAGCGCCTTGCGGGTCTCGTCGCGCAGGGTGCCGAGGTAGCGGGTGAGGTCGGCGAGGGCGGGCGCGAACGCCACCAGGGTCGGGCCGTGGCCCGGCACGGCCTTCGCCGCCCCCATGGCTTTGAGCACCTCCGCCTCCTTGAGCCAGCCGACGAGGCTGCCGTCGAGGGACGGGATGCGGGTGACGAACAGGAGGTCGGCGGGAAACAGGATTCCGGAGGCCGAATCCCGCATGGAGAGGTCGCAGTTGGTGTGCGCCGTCCCGTGGGCGTGGAAGGTCAGGCGACGTCCGCCGAGATCGACCTCCGCCCCGTCCGCGACCTCCAGGGTCGGATACACCACCCGCCCGGCCTTCTCCGCTCCGAGGATCTCGACGAGGCGCGTGCGGTAGTATTCGCCGCGGGCGTCGAGGGCCGAACGCAGGGCGTGGTGGCCGACGAACACGGGCTTGTCCGCTTCGAACGCCTCGGCCCCGAAGCAATGGTCCGGATGGACGTGGGTGAGCACCACGTGGCTGATCGGCTTGTCCGTGCGCTGCTTGATCTGCCCGCGCAGCCACTGCCCATCGGCCAGACTGCCGCCGGATTCGGTGACGAGCACCGAGCGCTCGCCGACGACGAAGCCGATATTGGCGATGGCGTCGTTGTTCTCCGGCGTCGCCTCGGCGTCGGGCCCGCGCCGGATGAAGATGCCGGGTCCGACCTCGTCCATCGCGAAGCCCTCGGCCGAGCGTCCGAGGGTCGGCAGGCAGCACAGGCACAGGCCGCCGAACAGGGACAGACCACCGAGCAGGGCCCCGCGCCGGGCCGGCCGGAGCCCCCGCCCATCGCGCCGCCAGAGGCCTTCATGGGCCACCATACCGGACGTCCTCCGCTTGTTTTCTTGCCTACCATTTAGTAGGTAGATTTCTGCCGCCGTCAACGGCACATTTTCTTGAACACGTCCCTCGGACCCGCTCCACCATGAGAGACACCCGCGCGGAACTGCTCCTGCAGGCCGAGACTCTGGTCCGGGGCCGGGGCTATTCGGGCTTCAGCTACGGCGACCTCGCCGCCCTGGTGGGCATCCGCAAGGCGAGCATCCACCACCACTTCCCGACGAAGGCCAGCCTCGCCCTGGCCCTCGTCGCCGCCTACGATGCCCGCTACGACGCGGCCCTCGACGCCATCCTGGCGCAACCGGACGCCGTGGGGCGGATCGAGGCCTACGGCCGGCTCTATCTCGGCGGCGTCGCGGACGATCTCGGCTGCCTCTGCGCGGTGCTGGCGGTGGAGCGCGACACCCTGCCCGACGCCCTGCGGACCGCCATCGTCCGGTTCTTCGACAAGCACATCGCCTGGCTCGAACGCGTGCTGGCCGACGGGCTCCGCGACGGCAGCGTGCGGGCCGACGTGGTCCCCGCCGCCTCGGCCCGGCTGGTGGTGGCGACCCTGGAAGGCGCGCTTCTCCTGGAACGCGTGCTCGCCGGCACGACGGGATTCCGGGAGACCCTCGGCGCCCTGTGCGACGCCCTGCGGCCGGCCCGTGTGGGCCGGGTGGTGAAACCCTGACGGATGGCCCCCACCCGAAGCGTTCGAGAGGGGTGGGTTTTCGTTGGTCTGCTTTCGGGGGAGGCCGAAAGTTGCCGCGCGGGAAACGTTACCGAGTTGGCGGACGTGGAGGCTGCGTACGCCCGGGACCGAGTGGGCGAAGCAGGATTGTCCTCAGGCCATCTCGCCCGGCGCCTGAACGCGCGCGCCGCCGAACACGACGGCTTGCCGCAACGGCGGTCGCGATAGGCCGTAGATCAGGCGCGGCTCCGCCGGTGCGCTGATTGCATCCAGCGCTGCGCGATGCTCCGCAGAGAGCACGACATCGAGCGCGGCGATGTTGTCGGCCACCTGTGCCGGCCGGCTCACCCCCATCAGCGTCGAGGCCACGCCCGATCGTCCGATCACCCAGGCGAGCGCGACGCGCGCCGGCGATTGCCCGATGGCCTCCGACACCCGGCGCACCTCTTCGACGATGGTCCAGTTGCGCGGCGTGAACAGGCTGTCACCGAACGGATTGGACCCGTCGAGCCGCTTGTCGTCGGCGGATCGCATCTCGCCCGACTGCGCCGCATCCTTCGGCAGGCCGCCCGCACGCGGACCCGCCGCTTCCACCGTCGCGCGGTCGTATTTACCGCTCAGCAGCCCGTAGGCGAGCGGCGACCATGGCACCACGCCCATGCCGAACTCGGCGGCGAGCGGGATGTGCTCGTCCTCCACCTCCCGGTTCACGAGCGCGTAGAAGTACTGCAGCGCGATCGGCCCCGGCAGCCCACGCATTGCGGCCAGCGTCGCGAGCTTGGCAACGTACCAGGCGGGCGTGTTCGACAGGCCCCAATAGCGAACCTTCCCGGCGCGCACGAGACCGGCCATGGTCTCCAGCAATTCCTCGGCTGGCGTGACTCCGTCCCAGACATGCACCCAGTAGAGATCGATGTAGTCGGTCTGCAGGCGGCGCAGCGAGCCTTCCAGCGCCGCGTGGACGTGTTTGGCACCGTTGCCGCCCGCGTGCGGCCCGTTGCCCATGGCGAACCCCGACTTTGTCGCGAGGACGATCCTGTCGCGCAAACCGCGCTCGCTGACAAAGCGCCCGAGCATCGCCTCGCCCTCCCCACCCGCGTACACGTCGGCCGTGTCCACGAAGTTGCCGCCCCGCTCCAGATAGGCCTCGAACACGGCACGGCTGCCGGCCTCGTCCAGGCCCCAGCGCGCTGTGCCGAAGGTCATGGTGCCGAGCGCGAGCGGACTGACCGCAAGGCCGGAGCGGCCGAGCGTGCGGTAGTGGGTGAGGTCCATTGTTGCATATCCCTGCTGATCTCACACAGGATAGCGCCGCCATTCGTGGGGGATTAGCCCATATCATCCGCAAGGGCTTATGAGCGGAATGCAGGAATGCGACGGGGCACACTCGACGATCTAGCGGCCTTCGCAATGGTGGCGCGCACCCGCAGCTTCACGCGTGCGGCGGCCGAACTCGGCTTGTCTCCGTCAGCGCTCAGCCACGCCGTGCGGGGGCTGGAGGAACGTATCGGCATCCGGCTGCTCGCGCGCACTACGCGCAGCGTCGCTCCGACGCCGGCGGGCGAGCGGCTCATGCGTTCGCTGGCCCCGGCGCTTGCGGAGGTCGAGTGCGGGCTTGCCGCGCTCGCCGACTGGCGAGGCGAGCCATCCGGGACGCTGCGGCTGACGACCTTCTCCTCGGCCGCGCGCCACGTGCTCGACCCCGTCCTGCCGCGCTTCCTGCTCGATCATCCGGCCGTCTCCATTGAGGTCGTCATCGACGATCGCCTGACCGACATCGTCGCGGATCGGTTCGATGCCGGCATCCGCTTCGGCGACACGGTGGAGCGCGATATGGTGTCCGTGCGCCTGGGGCCGGACCTGCGCACGGTGGTGATCGGCACACCCGCCTACTTCGCACGCCATCCACGGCCCGAGACGCCGGCCGACCTGGAGGCGCACAACTGCATCAACTACCGACTGGTCGGCGGCGGTGGATTGCTACCGTGGGAGTTCGCGCGCGACGGCCAGGAGGTGCGCGTTCGCGTGGGCGGCCAACTCACCGTCAACGATGCGGCCCTAGCAGGGGCAGCCGTGCGGGCCAGCGCCGGCCTCGGCTACATCCTGGAGGAGGATGCGGCAGCTGACATCGCAGCGGGCCACCTCGTGCAGGTTCTGACGGACTGGTGCACACCCTTTCCCGGTTATCACCTCTACCATCCGAGCCAGCAGGCGACCCCGGCGCTTCGTGCCCTGATCGACGCCGTGCGTTGGGTGGAGGCATGACCTGTTCAGTTCTGTCGCCGTCGAAGTTTCCGACAACCGCCTCGTAGCGGTCTCGCGACGCAGCGGTCCGACTGCTTTTCGGCAGTCGAGGGGATCGGTGGAACGACAAGTCGGATCGAAAGTGGCCTCGGCAGCGGGGTACCAAGCGTCGGATTTCCTCCACTCGCGGAGCCGCATAGCGCGCCGACAGCGCGGGTCCCAGCTCCAGGGCACGGACTTCACACGAAGGGGGTGCCACCCTCGCGCGCGCACTCACCCCTTTGCAGACGATCGCATTCACACATCTCGACGCGACGCGGCTCTCCTGCCTCCCGGGGAGGAGTTGGTGGTGGGATGGTGACCCTCGGTGTCCGCGGAGGGACCCGCCCGCGTGAGCCTGTCACCCTGCGGAGGCCGGCGGAGCCACCCCCCACCCCTGGCCCCTCCCCGCAAGGGGGAGGGGGAGGAACGCGCCAGCCAAAACCGAGCGGCCTTCCATCCCAAGGGGATGATACAATATAACACCCCGACACCCGGCCGCGTTCGCCCGGAAATTCGAAAAGAGCCGCCATGTCCGACAGCCCGACCCCCGACAGCCCGACCCCCGCCATGCAAAAAATCCCCGTGACCGTGCTCACGGGCTATCTCGGCGCCGGCAAGACCACGCTGCTCAACCGCATCCTCACGGAGAACCACGGCAAGCGCTACGCCGTGATCGTCAACGAGTTCGGCGAGATCGGCATCGACAACGACCTCGTCATCGGCGCCGACGAGGAAGTGTTCGAGATGAACAACGGCTGCGTCTGCTGCACCGTGCGCGGCGACCTCATCCGCATCATGGACGGGCTGGTGAAGCGGCGCGGCAAGTTCGATGCGATCATCGTCGAGACCACGGGGCTGGCCGACCCCGCCCCCGTGGCCCAGACCTTCTTCATCGACGAGGATGTCGGCGGGGCCGCCCGCCTCGACGCCGTGGTGACGGTGGCCGACGCCAAGTGGCTGACCGAGCGCCTCAAGGACGCGCCCGAGGCCAAGAACCAGATCGCCTTCGCGGACGTGATCCTGCTGAACAAGGCGGATCTGGTGGAGCCGGCCGACCTCGACCGCGTCGAGGGCCTGATCCGGTCGATCAACCCCTACGCCAAGGTTCACCGCACCAGCCGCTGCGACGTGCCCCTCGACCAGGTCCTCGACCGCAACGCCTTCGATCTCTCCCGCATCCTCGACATCGAGCCCGACTTCCTCGAGGAGGGCCACCATCACCACCACGACGACGAGATGCAGTCGGTCTCCGCCCGCATCGACGGCCCCGTCGACCCCGAAAAGTTCATGCCGTGGATCTCGACCCTGACCCAGGTCCAGGGTCCGGACATCCTGCGCTGCAAGGGCATCGTCGCCTTCCCGGAGGAGCCGCAGCGCTTCGTGTTCCAGGGCGTCCACCAGATCCTCGACGGCGACCTCCAGGGGCCGTGGAAAGACGGCGAGGCGCGGGTGTCGCGGGTGGTGTTCATCGGGCGCAAGCTCGACCCGGAGGCGATCCGCGCCGGCTTCCTCGACTGCGCCGCCTGAAAGCCCCGCCGGTGGCGCCCGGCCGACGGGCGTGACGGGCTGGGCACCGGCCCCGATTTGGTCACGGTGGGGCGCCACACGGGCCCTTCGAACCCGATGTCCCGCATCGGGACACGTCCGGCGACGCGCCCTCTTCGCGCCGCCTCGCCCCCGGGCGGACGCTGGCTGACCCCATCGGAGAGGTCCGAATCGATGAAGAAACGTGTTCTGGGCGCCCTCCTCGGTCTCCTGGCCTTGCCGGCGACCGTTCAGGCCGCCAGCAACACCGTCGTGGGCGTCGGCACGGGGGCGGTGGCCGGCGCCGTGGTCGGCGGTCCCATCGGGGCCGTGGTCGGCGCGGTGGTGGGCGGCGTCGTCGGCTCCAATTCCGAGCGCGCCCGCCCCCGCCGCGCCCGCCGGGCCAAGGTTTTGCGCTCACGGCGGCAGGCGGGGGTCGTCCGGGCGCGCCCCGTGACCGTGGCCGAGCGCGGCGCGGAGGCCCGCCGGCCGATCCCGGCCGCCGCGACGACGGGATCCGTGACGGCCCCGCGCCAGCCCGCCACCACGCAGCCTGCCAGCACCCGGCCAGCCACCACCCAGCCAGCCACCACGTGGCAGAATCCGCGCTGAGCCGACCGCACGGCCCCCGGGCGGGGTGCCGGACCGGGGGCGGCCCGTGCTATGGGCGGCGCCCGAAGCCAGACGGCCTCCCCCGGACCCGAGTGCGATCCCCATGCGAACCATCGTCTACGCCGACGGCGGATGCGATCCCAATCCCGGCCCCGGCGGCTGGGGGGTGGTGATCCAGGCCGAGACCGGCACCATCGAGCTCTGCGGCGGCGAGCGCTCCACCACCAACAACCGCATGGAGCTCACGGCGGCGATCAGCGCGCTGTCCCACTTCCCCGAGGGCGCCGCCATCGAGATGCGCTGCGACAGCCAGTACGTCATCAAGTCGGTGACGGAATGGATGAAGGGCTGGAAGGCCAAGGGCTGGCGCACCAGCACCGGCCCGGTCAAGAACGTCGACCTCATGCAGACCCTCGACACCCTGGCGGCCCGGCGCGACGTGCGCTGGACCTGGGTCCGCGGCCATACGGGCGAGGCCGGCAACGAACGCGCCGACCGCCTCGCCGCCCAGGGGCGCCGGGAGGCCCTGGCGGCCCCCGCCGGTTCGGCCTCCGGGACGACCGCGACCACGATCCCGGCTGTGACCTCGGCCGCGCCGATCCCGGGTTCGCCCGCCCCGGCCCGCCTCACCGGGACGGCGGCGCTGGCCGCCGCCATGGCGGCGCCCCCCCGCACCACGCCGATTCCCGTCGATCTGGCGCTCGGCCTCGACGTCGCCCGCGCCGCCAAGGCCGCCGGCCTGACGGCACCGGCCTTCGTCGAGGCGGCGATCCGCCTCGCCCTCCGCCTCGGCCCCGACGAATTCCTTCGCGCCCGCGAGGCGGCCGAAGGCACGGCCGCCAAAAGCACCAAGACCCCGTGACCGGGCCGGCGCTGCCGGCGGCGTTCTTCGCCCGGCCGGCGGCCCTGGTCGCCCGAGAGCTCGTCGGCTGCACCCTGCTGGTCGACGGGGTCGGCGGTCCCATCGTCGAGACCGAGGCCTACGATCCGACGGACCCGGCCTCGCACACCTTCAACGGGCCGACCCGGCGCAACGCCAGCATGTTCGGCCCGGCCGGCCACGCCTACGTCTATCGCTCCTACGGCCTGCACTGGTGCCTCAACCTCGTCTGCGAGCCGGGCAGCGCCGTGCTCCTGCGCGCCCTCGAGCCGCGTCACGCGCCGGCCCTGATGGCGGCGCGGCGCGGCCTCGACGATCCGTTCCGTCTCTGCGCCGGACCGGGCCGCCTGTGCCAGGCGCTGGCCGTGACGGACGCGCAGGACGGCGTTCCGCTGGACCGTGCGCCGTTCCGTCTGACCTCCGGCGCGCCGGACGGCGCCGTCGTCGCCGACCGCCGCATCGGCCTCACCCGCGGGGTCGAGACGCCGTGGCGCTTCCTCGTCGCGGGCTCGCGCTACGTCAGCCGGCCGGTCCGGCGCCCGCCCCGGCGGTTGGACTGACACCGCGGCCCCACCGTCACGCGGGGGCATACCGCGGCCGATTGAAACCGGTCCCCGACCCTGCGCATCATTCACCGCACCCGGCCAGGATCGGCCCGGTTCATCGCAGCCTCACGAACGACCGCCTGTCATGCGGACGTGCGAGGGTGGTTTGGCGCGCGAAAGGATCGAGGATCATGGGCAGCGAAGCAGCAACGGCCCTGGCCAGTGCCCAGGCGCGTTCGATCCGCGACGACCTCCTGACGGCGGCGGCCGCCATCGTGGATCGGCGCGACGGGCCGGGGGGCTTCGTGCGCGACCTGTTCGGGCGCGCCTCGCCGGAGGATCTCGCGCCCTACACACCGGAGGCCGTGGCCGACCTGGCGCTGGCCGCCCGCCAGCACCTGGCCACGCCGCGCAGGCCCGGCGCCCCGTCGGACCTGCGCCTGTCCGATCTGACCGTGGACCGCGACGGCCGGCCACGCGAACTCACCGTCATCGAGGTCGTCAACGACAACCGGCCGTTCCTCCTCGATTCGACGCTCGCCGAACTGACCGAGCAGGGGCTGACCCCGCACCTCGTCGCCCATCCGATCCTCGGCGTGGAGCGCGACGCGGACGGCGCCCTCGTGCGGGTGGTCGGCGAGACCACGGCGGACGCCCACGCCGCCTTCACGCGCGAGAGCTTCATCCATCTCCACCTCGACCGGCTCGATGCCGGCGAAGCCCGCGACCGCCTCGAAGCCGGCCTCGCGGCGGTGTTCCGCGATGTGGCCCGCGCCACCGACGACCACGACGCCATGGCCGAGCGCCTCGCCGCCCTGGCGCGGGACTACGCGACGGGACCGACATCCCTGCCCGAGGCCGAGGTGCGGGAAGCCCACGCCTTCCTCGAATGGCTGCGCGACGGTCATTTCACCCTGCTGGGACTCCGCGAATACGACCTCACCGGCGGAAGCCATGCGGTGGTGCCCGAGGCCAGCCTCGGGGTCCTGCGCGATCCCGCCGTGGAGGTCCTGCGGCGCGGAAGGACCCTCGCCGACGACACGCCCGAGATCCGTGCCTTCCTCGAAGAACCCCAGGCGCTCCTCGTCACCAAGGCGAGCGTGAAGTCGCGGGTCCACCGGGCGGCGCATCTCGACTATGTCGCGGTCAAGCTGTTTTCCGGGGACGGGTCGCTCTCGGGCGAGGTCCGCCTCGTCGGCCTGTTCACGGCCGCGGCCTACACGGCGCTGGCGCGCGAGGTCCCCTACCTTCGGGAGAAGGTCGCCGCTATCGTCGCCCGGGCCGGCCTCGATCCGACGAGCCATGCCGGGCGCAGCCTCCTCAACGTGCTGGAGACCTATCCCCGCGACGAGCTGTTCCAGATCGCCGTCGATCGGCTCTACCGCTTCACCCTCGCCATCGGCAGCCTCGCCGAGGGGCCGCGCATCCGCGTCCTGTCCCGGCCCGACCGCTTCGGCCGCTTCGTTTCGCTCCTCGTCTACGTGCCGAAGGACCGCTACGATTCGCAGGTCCGCCTCCGCATCGGCGCCCACCTCGCCAAGGAATACGGCGGCCGGCTCTCGGCAGCCTATCCGGACTTCCCCGAAGGCCCGCTGGCCCGCACCCACTACATCATCGGCCTGCCCGAGGACGGGGCCGCCGAGCGCGACCCCGCCGCCCTGGAGGCGGGCATCGGCGCCCTGGTGCGGACCTGGAGCGACGACCTGCGCCTTGCGCTCGCGGAGGCGATGCCCGGCCGGCAGGCACGGGCGCTCGCCGCCCGCTACACCGACGCGTTCTCGGCCGCGTATCGCGAAAACTTCGCGCCCGCCGTCGCCATCGCCGATATCGCCATCCTGGATGGCTTGAGCGAAACGCGCCCGCGCGCCGTGGATATCGGCCGGCGCGACACCGACCCCGCCCATCAGATCCGCCTCAAGGTGTTTTCGCGCGCCGCCGCCATCCCGCTGTCCGACCGGGTGCCCGTCCTGGAGAACCTCGGTTTCCGGGTGATCAACGAGCGGACCTACCGCGTCCGCACGGGCGACGGGCCGGACGCCGCGCAGGTCTGGCTTCACGACATGCTCCTGGAGCGCGCCACCGGAGCCGCCATCGACCGGGACCGGCTCGAAGCCCCCCTGGAAGCCGCGCTCCTCACCATCGCGGCCGGCGACGCGGAATCCGACGGCTACAACCGCCTCGTGCTGGAGGCCGACCTCGGCTGGCGCGATGTCGCCCTGCTGCGCGGCCTCGGACGCTACCTGCGACAGCTTCGGGTGCGCTACGGGCAGGACTACCTCGCCGCCACCCTCAGCCAACATCCCGCCATCGCCCGCCGGATCGTGGCCCTGTTTTATGCCCGCTTCGACCCGGCGGAACAGGACCACGCGGCCCGCGAAGCCGCCATCCGCGCCGAGATCGAGACGGCCCTGTCCGACGTCACCAGCCTCGACGAGGACCGCATCCTGCGCCGCTTCGTCAATCTCGTCGAAGCCGCCGTGCGAACCAACTTCTTCCAACGCCGGGATGATGGCGGGCTGCGCGAGACCATCGCCTTCAAGTTCGCCTGCGCCAAGGTGAACGGCATGCCCCTGCCGCGCCCGTTCTTCGAGATCTTCGTCTACGCGCCACGCCTGGAGGGCGTGCACCTGCGCTACGGCTACGTGGCGCGCGGCGGCCTGCGCTGGTCCGACCGGCCGGAGGATTTTCGCACCGAGATCCTGGGTCTGGTCAAGGCCCAGCAAGTCAAGAACGCCGTCATCGTGCCGGTCGGCGCCAAGGGCGGCTTCTTCCCCAAGCGCCTGCCGCCTGCCTCCGACCGCGAGGCTTGGCTGGCGGAAGGGACCGAGAGCTACCGCGTCTTCATCCGCACCCTGCTGGAACTCACCGACAACATCGTCGACGACGCGATCCGGCCGCCCGCCGACACGGTGCGCCACGACACCGACGACGCCTACCTCGTGGTGGCGGCCGACAAGGGCACCGCCACCTTCTCGGACATCGCCAACGCCCTCTCCCTGGAGCGCGGCCACTGGCTCGGCGACGCCTTCGCCTCGGGCGGCAGCCAGGGCTACGACCACAAGCGCATGGGCATCACCGCGCGCGGCGCCTGGGAGGCGGTCAAGCGCCATTTTCGCGAGATGGATGTCGACGTCCAGGCCGATCCGGTCACCGTCGCGGGCGTCGGCGACATGTCGGGCGACGTGTTCGGCAACGGCATGCTGCTGTCGCGGAGCCTCAGGCTCGTCGCGGCCTTCGACCACCGCGACATCTTCCTCGACCCCGCGCCCGATCCGGCCACGAGCTTCGCCGAGCGCCAGCGCCTGTTCGACCTCGGACGCTCGAGCTGGCGCGACTACGACACCGGGCTGATCTCAACCGGCGGCGGCGTGTTTTCCCGCAGCCTGAAGACGATTCCCCTCTCGCCCGAGATCCAGGCCGTGCTCGGTTTCGAGCGCGCCGAGGCGACGCCGGCCGAGGTGATGCAGGCGATCCTGAAGGCCCCCGTCGACCTCCTTTGGTTCGGCGGCATCGGCACCTATGTCCGGGCCGGGTCCGAGACCGACGAGGAGGCCGGCGACCGGGCCAACGACGCCGTGCGCATCACCGGCTCGATCCTGCGCGCCAAGGTGGTGGGCGAGGGCGCCAATCTCGGCCTGACCCAGCGCGGGCGCATCGAGGCGGCGCGCGCCGGGGTTCGCCTCAACACCGACGCCATCGACAATTCTGCCGGGGTGAACACCTCCGACGTCGAGGTGAACATCAAGATCGCCCTGATGACGCCCGAGCGCGACGGACGCCTCGACGCGACCGCCCGCAACGCCCTGCTGGCGGCCATGACCGACGAGGTCGCTGCCCTGGTCCTGCGCAACAACGAACTGCAGACCCTGGCCCTGTCCCTGGCCCTGCGCCGGGGGGTGGGCGAGACCGGCTTCGCGGTCCGCACCCTCCAGGCCCTCGAAGCCGAGGGGCGCCTCGACCGGGCCGTGGAGTTCCTGCCCGACGATGCGGCCATCGCCGAGCGCATGCGCCGGGGCGAAGGACTGACCCGGCCGGAATACGCCGTGGTGCTGGCCTACGCCAAGCTCTCGCTCTACGACGCGATCCTGGCGAGCCCCGTGCCGAACGACCCGTATTTCGACCGCGAATTGCAGCGCTACTTTCCGCAAGCCCTGCGCAATCAGTTCCCCGACGCGGTGAAGGGCCACCGCCTGCGCCGCGAGATCATCGCCACGGCGCTCTCCAACATCATCGTCAACCGGGGTGGCCCCTCCCTCGTCACCCGACTCATCGACGAGACCGGGGCGGATGCGGCGACCATCGCCAAGGCCTACGCGGTGACCCGCGACGCCTTCGGCCTGATGGAACTGAATCTCGCCATCGACCGCCTCGCCGGCGCCGTGGGGGGACAAGCCCAGCTCGACCTCTACGCCGACGTGCAGGACCTGCTCACCGGCCGTATCGTGTGGTTCATCCGCAACCTCGACCTCTCCGGCAGCGTCGCCCCCCTGGTGGCGCGGTATCGCGAGGGCATCGCCGCCGTGATGACCGCACTCCCCGACATCCTGAGCCCGGAGGCGATGGAGGCGCTCGACGCCCGACAGGCGGAGCTCACCGGACACGGCCTGCCCCCCGACGCCGCCCGGCGCCTCGCCTCCCTGGCGGCGCTGGCCGCCGGCCCGGACATCGTCCGGGTGGCCGAGGATGGCGGGCAGCCGGTGGCCGGTATCGCGGCGACGCACTTCGCCATCGCCCGTCACTTCGGCCTCGACGATCTCGTCACCGCCGCGCGAAAGGTCCCGGTGGACGATACCTTCGACCGCGTCGCCCTGGAACGTGCGGTCTCGGGCATCTCCACCGCCCACCGCCGGCTCACGGCGGAGGTGGTGGCCGATGTCGGCGCGGGACCGGACGCCGTCGAGGCCTGGATCGCCGCGCGGGGTCCGGCCCTTGCCCGCATCCGGAAGGCCGTCGATGCCATCGCGGCCTCGGGCCTGACCGTATCCAAGGCAACCGTGGCGGCGAGCCTGCTGGCCGATCTCGCCCGGCCCTGACCGGGCGGTTGGTGCGGCCGCTCGTTTCTCGTATCCAACGCCCTCGCGCAGGATAAGGAGCGGCGTTGGAACAGGCCCTGTTGAGATGGATCGGCGACGTACTGTCGATCCGGTCCGAAGTGTTCACCGCCCTGGGGCTCGCCCTCTCCTTCGTCGTGACCGTGCACGTGCTCCTGCGCAAGCGCGAGGTCGGGGGCGCCATCGGCTGGATCGGCCTCGCCTGGCTCTCTCCGGTGTTCGGGGCCGGGCTCTACGCCCTGTTCGGAGTCAACCGGGTGACGCGCCGGGCGCACAAGCTGCGTATCCGGCCGACGCAACAGGCCGGCTCCGCCGTCTCGCCCGACGACGTCCTCACGCCCCCGCCCCTGCCCGAGGCCTTCCGGCCCCTCGACCACGCCGTGCGGCAGATCACGCGGCTGCCCCTGCGGCCGAGCAACGCCGTCACCCTGTTTCGCAACGGCGACGCCGCCTATCCGGTGATGCTGGCCGCCATCGCGGCGGCGCGGACCTCCGTGGCGCTCTCGAGCTATATCTTCCGCGACGACGCGACGGGCCGCGCCTTCTGCGACGCCCTGGCGGCGGCGAAGGCGCGCGGGGTCTCCGTCCGGGTGATCATCGACGGTATCGGCGGCGGCTATTTCCTGCCCGGAATCACCCGGCGCCTGCACCGGGCGGGCGTGCCCGTGGGCCGGTTCATGCACTCGGCCCTGCCCTGGCGCATGCCGTTCCTCAACATGCGCTCCCACAAGAAGCTTCTCATCGTCGATGGCCGGACCGCCTTCACGGGCGGCCTCAACATCGCCGACGGGAACCGGGTGGCCGAGGCGCCGCCGCATCCCATCCGCGACACGCATTTCCGGCTCGATGGGCCGGTGGTGGATCAACTGACGGCGGCGTTCGCCAGCGACTGGATCTTCGTCATGGGCGAGGACCTCGCCGGCGAGGACTGGTTCCCGAGCCTCACGCCGGCCGGCTCCATCCCGGCGCGGGTCGTGACCTCGGGGCCGGACGCGGACTTGCGCAAGATCGAGCTCGTCATCCTCCAGGCCGTGGCCTGCGCCACGCACAGCATCCGCCTCTCGACGCCCTACTTCCTGCCCAACGAAGTCCTCACCAGCGCCCTGTGCCTCGCCGCCAATCGCGGTATCCGCGTCGACGTCATCATTCCGAAAGTCAGCGACCATCGCTTCGTGGATTGGGCGACGCGGGCGCACGTGGAGCCGCTCCTGCGCAACGGCGTCCGGATCTGGCTCGACGCGCCGCCCTTCGACCATTCGAAACTCCTCGTCGTCGACGAGACGTGGTGCTTCATCGGGTCCGCCAACTGGGACATGCGCAGCTTTCGCCTCAACTTCGAGGTCAACGTCGAGCTCTACGATCCGCGCCTCGCCGCGGAGCTCGACGCCGTCATGCGCGCGAAGATGGAGGTTCGCCTGACACGCGAGCATCTGGCGGCCCGCGCCTTGCCCGTCCGGCTGCGCGACGCAGGCGTCCGACTAGCGCTGCCATACCTGTGAGGTTGGCCGCCGGGCCGCGCGCCGGCACGGGGCTCGGCGCGAGATGGACGATGATGGGGCGGTGATCCGAGGGGCCGCGCGGCAGCACGGTGCAGGCGTGGCAGGTGAGCCCCCGCACGAGGCAGCGGTCGAGGCGCAAGGGGACGAGCCGCGCCATGGCATGGGTCGGCAGGCGCGGGCCGACATCGCGGAACCCGGCGAGCAGGGGCGGACCGACGAGGTTGTAATCGCCGATCACCGCCGCGCAGTCCGGCAGGCTCTCGGCGATCCGGCGCAGCTGGCGCCGATTGAGCACCTGTCCGTGGGAGAGGTGGACGTTGGCGACCCCGAACCCGCCGAGATCGAGAATCTGGCAGACGCGGTCGAACATGGCACCGGATGGCAGTTCGATGACCACCGGAGGGGCGATGAACGGTGTCGGGCTCCACAGGGCCGGCCCGTGGATGCGGCCCGGCAGGGGCGCCCAGGCGTAATCTCCGCCGAGCCTGTCCTTCAGCCCGGCGATCTCCTTCGTCGCCTCCTGCATCAGCACGAGGTCGGGCTTCTCGCGCTCGATCAAGGTGGCCAGCGCCGCGACGTTGGCGCCCGTGCGCCGCAGGAGGTTCCAGCTGAGGATCTTTCGCAGGCCTGGCCGATCGACCACCGGGTTCGGATGGTCGGGGCGGCGCAGGGCGCGCTGCGCGAGGCGGCGATCGTTGAGCATGGCGCCTTAACTGGACCGGACGATGGATTTGGAAAGGCCGCCGCCCGGGCGCCCGAGGGTTCAGCGTGCCTTGAGCACCGCCCGGCACGCCGCCGGCAGGGCCGCCATGGTCATCGGCGGCCGGGGCTTGCCGGGCTTCGTCGATTTCGGCGGATTTAGAACCGCGTCGCTGAACCAGTAGGCGAGTTCCTCGCCGCAGCCGTCACCGCCGGGCGGCGGAGCCTGATCGCCGCACTGGTCCTGCCCCGCCGGGCACGCGAGGCGGATATGGTAATGGTAGTTGTGCCCGTACATGGGCCGCACCTTCGAGAGCCAGGCGCGGTCGCCCCCGGCTTCCCGGCACAGGGCCTTCTTGATCGCCGGGTTGACGAACAGGCGCGCCACCTCGGGCTGCTGCGCCGTGAGGCGGATGAGCTTCAGGTGCTCGGGCGCCCACACCGCGGGGTCGATGTCGAGGCGGTCGGCCCGCACCACGTTGGTGGCCGAGGTCTCCTCGCGCTCGCGCCGGCTCATGCGGTGGTCCGGCATTGGGGTCAGCCAGATATCGGCGTCGAGGCCGAGCTGGTGCGAGGCGTGCCCCGTGAGCATCGGGCCGCCGCGCGGCTGCGACATGTCGCCGACGAGGAGGCCGGGCCAGCCGACGCGCGGCGCCTTGGCGGCCAGCCGCTCGAGGAAGTCCACCAAGGGCGGGGTGCCCCACATGCGGTTGCGCGACAGGCGCATCACCTGCCAGGTCGGCCCGTCGACGGCGAGCGCCTCGCCGCCGGAGAAGCAGCCCTTGGCGTAGGAGCCGTAGGCGTGGGCCGGCCCCGGCGCCGGCGACGTCGCCCGGCCGAACAAAGCCTTGGCGGGGGTGCCGGGCGCATCCGGGTCGGCCAGCGGCGGCAGGGGTTTCGGGTCGAGACTGCCCCGATCCTGGGCCTGCGCGGCCGTGCCGAGGGCGAGGACCGCGAGGGTGGCGAAGCGGATCGGGCGGAGGGACCGGCGAAGGGACAGGGGCTTACGCTCCGGGCGCGGGGAGGAAGGAGGGGCTGATGAGGCTAGCCCATCGGCGACCGCCGCGCGACCTACTCGGCGGGGGCGACGGCGATACGGATTGTATCGGCCTTGGCCCCGCTCACCACGATGGTGATGGGGACGGCTCCGAGCTGGAAGCGCACGCTCTTGGCGACGACCCGGCACCCCGGCCGCATGGTGTGGGCCACGGGCGAACGCGTGGTCTTGCCGTCCTGGCTGACGTCGATCCAGGCGCCGTCGGACAGGGTGACCTGATACAGGCCCGGCGTGACCGGGGCCGGAACGGTCAGGACGCCGCCATAGGTGCCGGGCTTCGCCTCGCGCGAGGGCGGGAAGGGTGGCGCGACCTCCGCCTGCGGCTTCAGACCGAGAAGAGCGCCGGGCATCCCCACGGGCAAGGCGCCGCCGCTCGCCACCTGCGGCAGGCCGGGCGCCGCGAACCAGGCCTGCTCGCGCAGGAGCGACCAGTCGAAGCCGGTGCAGGCGGCCGGATCGGCCGGAACTCCTGGAGCAGCTTCGGCTGAACGGGCCGGCTCCTGCGCCTCGGCATCGGCCGCGAGGAGAAGGGCCGCGACGGCGGCGAGGATACGCATCCGCTTCAAGGCACGGCGACCAGGATGTCGAAAGCCGCGAGCACCGCGTGGACTTCGCCCCCGATGGCGAACGTGCGGACGCTGCGCGCGCTGAGTGTCATGGAATTCCGGTCCCTTGCGTGTTGCCCGCTTCCGCCCTTGCGCGCCGAGAGTGCCGCGAGGACCGGCACCGCACAAGCCCGTGACCACCCTCAGTCCTCGTCGCCGGTCTCCCGTTCGGTCTCTTGCTCGACCTCCTCCCCGGAGATCCGCCGGCGCACGCCCCAGGCGCCGAGCGCCGCATTGAGATCGTCGAGGACGAAGTGCCGGGCGCTGTCGCGGTCGTAGCCGTCGTCGAGGAGGGCATCGTACTCCGTGAAGGCGTGGCGGGCATAGGCCACGAGACAGAGCCAGGCGGCCGTCTCGGGTGCGGCGCCCCGCAGGCCGGAACTCGCGAGCGCCCGGTCGAGGACCGCGCCGGCCTCGAAGTCGGGCAGGCGCGGAGCGAGCCGGAGCAGGGCGGCCGCCACCGCGTCGCGCCGGTTCATGGGGTTTGCCCCCAAGCTCACCGCTCGTGATGCCCGGCGATGACTCGGTCGGTGAGCGCCATCAGTAGGCCCGAGACCACGAAGACCATGTGGATGCCGACGAGCCAATACAGATCGCGGTCGCTCATCGCCTTCAGGTCCATGAACGCCTTCAGCAGCGAGATCGCCGAGATGGCGACGATGGAGGAGACGAGCTTCAGCTTGAGTCCGGTGAAGTCGATGGTCCCCATCCAGGCGGGCCAGTCCTTGTGGTCCGCGTGGTCGATCTTGGAGACGAAGTTCTCGTAGCCGGAGAACATCACGATGATGAGCAGCGAGGCCGTGAGCGAGAGATCGACCATGGTCAGGACGCCCAGCACCACCTGGGATTCGGTGGCATCCCACATGTGCAGGACGAAATGGGCGAGTTCCTGCAGGAGCTTGACCAGCAGGACCACGATGCCGATGCCGAGCGCCGCGTAGAACGGGGCGAGGAGCCACCGGCTCGCGAACAGCACCCGCTCGAAGACCCGTTCCATCATCCGCGCTCATCCCCGCCACGCTTCAGCCGGGCATGTGGCGTGGGGACCCGAACCGGACAAGGACCGGGCAAGGATCTGCAGCAGCGGCCGGCCGAACACGGGACAACCGCGCCTCCGCCTTGGCCCGGCCTTCGCTTGATCCGCGGCGGGCCCCTGGCCGTGTGAAACATTTTGTAGTGAAGTGTTCGATAATGATACCCGTAAAGGTGACAGTTCGCCCATTTCGGGACTGGAACGTGCGCCATTGCGAGCGGACGCACGCGTGACTCAGGAATCCTCCGTTCTCGTCATCTCGGACCGCCCGGACCAGGCCAGCCTGCTCGTGCAGGCGATCGACACCGTCGTCACCTGTCGGCAGATCACGGCCGAAGCGGGAATGCCGGCGCAGCGCCCGATCCTGGCCGTGGTCGACATCGGCCGGGACGAGACCCTGGCCAGCACCTGGGTCGCGCGCCTGCACGGCCTGCGCATCCCGAGCCTCCAGCTCGCCCTCCGACCGGTCACGTCACGTCCGGCGCCGACCCGGTTCCTGCCCGCAGACACACCCCGCAAGACCGTCCTGGCGGCGGTGTTCGGCCTCATGGACGCCGTCGAGGCCACGCGACAGGCCGCCCTGGCGCGCGCTTCCGGTCGCACGGCGCGTTTCACCGCCCAGGCCGACACGGCCAATCGCACCGTGGCCGAGGCCTTCGACGCGGCCCGTAGCGGCGAGCCGCTCTCCATCGCCGCCGTCGATGCCGGCACCGAGGTGATTCTCGAGGCCGTCTCCCAATGCGGTATCCGGACCTGGCTCGAGATCATCGGCCGCTACGACCACCAGCTCTACCAGCATTCCTTGAGCGTGGCCGGCTATGCCGCCGCCTTCGGCGGCGGTCTGAAGCTCTCCCAGGCCGACCAGATGCGCCTGGCACGCGCCGCCCTGCTTCACGATGTGGGCAAGTCGCGCATTCCCCTGGCGATCCTGAACAAGCCCGGCCGGCTGACCGCCGACGAGATGGCGGTGATGCGGACCCATCCCGCCGTCGGCGCCAACCTCCTGGAAGTGCAAGGCGGGTTCGACGGACAGATGCTCGCCGTGGTGCGCCACCACCACGAGATGCTCGACGGCAGCGGCTACCCCGACGGCCTGTCGGCCCACGAGATCCCGGACCTCGTGCGCCTCGTCACCATCTGCGATATCCACTCCGCCCTGACGGAGCGGCGGGCCTATCGCGATCCGCTGCCCCACGAGGAGGCGCACGAGATCATGCGGGAGATGGACCGAAAGCTCGACGGCGATCTCCTGCGCGCCTTCCACGATGCCGTCATCGTTCCCCTGGCCAGGGTCTCGGTGTCGTGAGGCGGCGCGGCCCTGGGTCGGGTTGACCGATCCGACCGCGAACGCGTACGGAACACCCTGCCGGGGGAGGATCTCAGTAAGCCATGAGGCAAAAAGCGTATTCTTTTTTCTCGATACGCTCACGCCGTGTCCAAAAACTCTTCGACGCCAGATATTATACTGCCCAGTATCCCGACGTGAGTGATTACGGCGGCGGCCCCCTGGATCATTATCTCCGACACGGATTTCGCGAAGGTCGCGACCCGTCGCCGAATTTCTCGACCCTGTATTACAAGGACCGGTATCTCAAGACCGCCGGCATGGGGCGGAGCCCCCTCGAAGCCCATGCCGAGGCGGGGGCCGCGGCCCGGGCCGGCCGCCCGACACAGCCGGTGACGCCCGAAGCCTACCACGCCGTGCAGGCCGACGTGGTCCGTCCGTACTTCGATGCGCGGCACTACGGATCGCTCACGGACATCGTCGATCCCGAGACGGCGCTCCTCGATTACCTTTCCGCTGGCTGGCGACGGGGTCTCGACCCGCGCCCGGACTTCGACGGCACCGCCTATCTCCATGCGCACCCACATGTCCGCCTGCTCGGCGTCAGCCCGTTCTATCACTACATCTCCACGAATCCGGCACCCACCTTCGAGCGGGCCCATGGCGACCGCACGCCGCTGTCCGAGATCATTGCGGCCATCCGCCCGGACTTCGACGCCGCGCATTACCGTGCCTGCTACGCCGACGTGGCGGCCTCGGGGATGGACCCCGTCAGCCATTATGCCAGCCACGGCTGGAAGGAGGGCCGCGACCCGACGGAACTGTTCTGGACCGCCTACTACGTCCGGACGAATCCGGATTTGGCGCTGAGCGGCACCAACCCGTTCTTCCACTACCTGCGCTTCGGCCGGGCGGAGGGGCGAAAACCCAACCCTCTCGGCAACCTCAAGTGGTCACCGACCCGGGCCCCCGACGCGGCCGAGTGGGACGCTGTTTCGGCGGCCGTCCCCCTCGACGCCGCCCAAGTCGTGGTGGTGGTGCCCGTCTACAAGGGCTACGACGAGACCCTGCGCGCCCTCCACGCCGTGCTGGCCGAGGCGCAATCGACGCCCTTCGCCCTCCTCGTCCTCAACGATTGCAGCCCCGACGCGGGCCTGACGGAGGAACTGCGGGCGCTCGCCGGGCGGGGCCTGTTCACCTACCACGAGAACGCGACCAACCTCGGCTTCGTCGGGACCATCAACCGCGCCCTGGCGATGACGGGTGCGCGGGACGTGATCCTGCTCAACAGCGACACCATCGTGTTCGGCGACTGGATCGACCGCCTGCTGGCGCATGCGGCGCGCGATCCGCGGATCGGCACGATCACGCCGTTCTCCAACAACGCCACCATCTGCAGCTACCCGGATTCCGACCGCAACAACACCGTCGCCCTCGAATGCTCGCCCCGTGCCCTCGATGCCGCGGCGGCGGCGGCCAATCCCGGCCGCTGGGTCGAGGTGCCGACGGGGGTCGGCTTCTGCTTCTATATGCGCGGATCGCTTCTCGCACGGCTCGGCCCCCTCGACGCGGACGCCTTCGGCAAGGGCTACGGCGAGGAGAACGACTATTGCATGCGCGTCCTGAAGGCGGGCGGGCGCAACATCCTCGCGGCCGACGTGTTCGTCTATCACTCCGGCAAGATCTCGTTCTCGGAGGTCTACGATTCCGAGTACTCGCAGGGCCAGGCCGCACTGCTCGCCAAGCACCCCGACTACCCTTTGCGCATCGAGCGCTTCGTCGCCGCCGATCCGGCCGCCGACGTGCGGCTCGGCCTCGACCTCTACCGCCTCGCGCGGGCCGCCGGGCCGCGTGCGGCCGTCTTCGTGGTCCACGCCAAGGGCGGCGGTGCCTCGGTCCATGCCGATCACCTCGCCGGGCGTCTCGCCGACGAGGGGGTGTGCGTCGTCGCCCTCACGGTGACGGGCGAGGCGGGAATCGAGATCGGCCTTTACGGGCAGGAAGGCCCCTACACCCCGTCCCTGCGTATCCTGTCGGTGATCGACGATTACCGCATCATCGCGCGGTTCCTGGCCTGGCTCGATCCGCTCTTCGTCCACGTCCACTCGTTCTACGGCCTCGACGGAACGGCGGCCCCGGCCCTGATGGACCTGATCGAGGCCGCCCCCGGCCAGACCGTCGTCACCCTGCACGACTATTCGAGCGTCTGCCTGCGCAACCACCTCGTGACCCGCGAGGGCCTCTATTGCGGCCTGCCGGGCGGGCGCCCCTGCGCCGATTGCGACTGTGCCGAAGCCCGGCCGGGGCAGGATCGAACCGCGCGCTACGGCGCGTTCTACCGGGCCGCAGACCGCCTCCTCGCGCCATCGCAGGATGTCGCGAGCCGCATCGACGCGATCTTCGGCCCCCTGACCATCACCGTCGCCCCGCACGAGGAAGATCTGCCCGTCCCCGCCCCGCGCCGAACACCGCGCAATGGCGCCACGCGCCGGATCGGCGTCCTCGGCGCCATCGGTCCTCACAAGGGATCGAGCGTCGTCCAGGCCCTGGCCCGCGACGCCCGGCGACGCGACCTCGCCATCGCCTACACCGTCATCGGGTTCTCGGACATCCCCGAGAAGATGGAGGCCGCCGGCGTCACGGAAACCGGACGCTACGCCGGCAGCGACGAGGCCCTCGCTCTGCTGGCCGAGCACGACATCGACCTGATCCTGATCCCGTCGATCTGGCCGGAGACCTACTGCTACACCCTGTCCATCGCCCTGGTCTCGGGGTTGCCGGTGGCGGTGTTCGATCTCGGGGCGCCTGCCGACCGCCTGCGCGCCGCCGGCACGGGCTTTCGCATCGATCCCGGTCTCGCCAACGAGGCCGGTCGTCTCAACGACCTTCTGCTGGCCCTCGACCTCGCCGATCCTTTGCCGAATGAAGAACCTTCCGCAATTAATTTCGCCAGCTATCCATCCCTGTTGCGCGACTATTATTTCGTGGCCATCGACGATAAGGCTCCCCCACCGCCGAATGCAGCGGCCTAAGGAGCGCACCGCATGAAGATCGCCATGATCGGCGCCGGATATGTCGGGCTCGTTTCCGGGGCGTGCTTCGCCGATTTCGGCCATACCGTGTGCTGCGTCGATACCGATCCGGCCAAGATCACCGCCCTGGATGCCGGACGCATTCCGATCTTCGAGCCCGGCCTCGACGCCCTCGTGGCCGACAACGTCCGCCACCACCGGCTGACCTTCTCGACGCAGGTGGCGCAGGCCGTGGCCCAGGCCGACGTGGTGTTCATCGCCGTCGGGACGCCGTCGCGGCGCGGCGACGGTTTTGCCGACCTCTCCTACGTCTACGCCGCCGCCCGCGACATCGCCGCCTCCCTCACCGGCTACACCGTGGTGGTGACGAAATCGACGGTGCCGGTGGGCACCGGCGACGAGGTCGAGCGCATCATCCGCGAAGCCCGGCCCGAGGCCACGTTCGCCGTCGTGTCAAACCCAGAATTCCTGCGCGAAGGTGCTGCGATCTCGGACTTCAAGCGGCCCGACCGCATCGTCATCGGCGCTGAGGACGACCGTGCGGCCTCCGTGATGCGCGAGGTCTACCGGCCGCTCTATCTCAATCAAGCGCCGATTCTGGTCACCGGCCGGCGCACGGCCGAGCTGACGAAGTACGCCGCCAACGCGTTTCTGGCCACCAAGATCACCTTCATCAACGAGATCGCCGACCTGTGCGAGCAGGTCGGCGCCAACGTGCAGGAGGTCGCCCGCGGCATCGGCCTCGACAACCGCATCGGGGCTAAGTTCCTGCATGCCGGGCCGGGCTATGGCGGCTCCTGCTTCCCGAAGGACACCCTGGCGCTCGTGAAGACCGCGCAGGATTCCGGCACGCCGCTGCGCCTCGTCGAGGCGGTGGTGGCCGTCAACGACCAGCGCAAGCGTGCCATGGCCCGCAAGATCGCGGCCGCCTGCGGCGGGTCGGTGCGTGGCAAGACCATCGCCATCCTGGGCCTCACCTTCAAGCCGAACACCGACGACATGCGCGACGCGCCCTCGCTCGCCATCGTCGCCGGCCTGCAGGACGGGGGCGCCACGGTGCGGGCCTACGATCCGGAGGGCATGGCGGGGGCCCGCGTCCTGATGCCCGACATCGCCTACGCGGACGATCCCTACGCCTGCGCGGACGGGGCCGACGCCCTCGTCATCGTCACTGAGTGGAACGCCTTCCGGGCCCTCGACTGGGCGGTCCTCGCCGAGCGCATGCCCGGCCGCACGGTGGTCGACCTGCGCAACGTCTACCGGCCGGACGATGTCACCCGCCACGGCTTTCGCTATATCGGAATCGGCGTACCGAGCGCCTGACGCCCCTCCCGAGCGGCAAAAACCCATGTGCGGCATTGCCGGGATCGCCGATCCACGCCTCTCGCCCGATCGCCTCGCGACGGAAGCGGGCCGCATGGCCGACGCGCTCGCCCATCGCGGACCGGACGGACGCGGCGTGTGGGGCACGGACGGCGTCGCCCTCGGCCACCGCCGCCTTGCCATCCGCGATCTCAGCCCGGCCGGAGCCCAGCCCATGGCCGCGCGCGATGGGCGCTGGGTGCTGACCTACAACGGCGAACTCTATGGAACGCACGACGCGCGAGCCGCGCTGATGGCGGACGGTCATGCCTTCGCCGGACAATCCGACACCGAGATCCTCGTCGAACTCATCGCCCGGCACGGGGTCGCCGGCGCCCTCTCCGAGATCGAGGGTATCTTCGCCTTCGCGGCCTACGACCGCTTCGAGCGCCGGCTCTGGCTCGCCCGCGACCGGATGGGCGTGAAGCCGCTGTTCTACGCGGCATCCCCCGAACGCCTGCTGTTCGGCTCGACCCTGTCGGCCCTGACGGCCTGCGGCGCGGCGGCGTTCGCCATCGATCCCTCCGCCGTCGCGAGCCTGCTGCGCCATGGCTACGTCCCGGCGCCGGGATCGATCTACGCCGGAGTGAACAAGCTGGAGCCCGGGCATCTGCTCGCGTGGCGCCCCGGCGAGGCGCCGGCCATCGCGCCCTACTGGAGCCTCGACGCGGTCATCGAGGCCGGCCGGGCCGATCCGTTCGCGGGCTCCGACGCGCAGGCCATCGACGCCCTGGAAGCCCTGCTCACCGGGGCCGTGCGCCGGCAGATGGCGAGCGACGTGCCGCTCGGCGCCTTCCTGTCAGGCGGCATCGACTCCTCCCTCGTCGCCGCCCTCATGGTCGGGGCGGGCGGCACGCCCAGAACCTTCGCGGCGGGCTTCACCGACGATCCGCGCTTCGACGAGAGCGGTCATGCGGCGGCGGTCGCCCGGCATCTCGGCACGGACCACACCACCATCCCGGTGCGCGAAGCCGAGGCCCTCGCCCTCGTCGCCCATCTGCCCGAGATCTACGACGAGCCCCTGGCCGACCCCTCGGGCCTGCCCACCGCCCTCCTGTGCGCCGCGACCCGGCGGGCGGGCCTCACTGTCGCCCTGTCGGGCGATGGCGGCGACGAGCTGTTCGCCGGCTACGACCGCTACGCCCTGGCGACCCGCTTCGCCGACCGGATCGAGCCGATTCCGCGCGGCCTGCGCCGGGCGGCGGCGGGGGTCGCCGGGCGGATGCCGCAGGCCGCCCTGGCCCTCGCCGCCCGCGCCCTGCCGAACCCGTGGGGCGGCCCGGACGCGCCCGACCGCCTGCGCAAGGCCGCGGCGCAACTGCCCGGCGACGGCCTCGGTCTCTACGCCCGGCTGCTGACCCTCAACCCCGACGCCCGCGCCCTGGCCAACGGGGTCCCGGGCCTGCCGAGCCCCATGGACCGGCCCGGGGACGGCCCCCTCCTCGACCGGATGCGCCGCCTCGACACCCTCGCCTACCTGCCCGACGACGTGCTCGCCAAGGTTGACCGCGCCAGCATGGCGGCGGGGCTGGAAGCACGGGTGCCGCTCCTGGACCGGTCGGTGGTGGCGTTCGCCTGGCGCCTGCCGCCCCACCTCCTCGTGCGCGGCGGCGAGCGCAAATGGCTCCTGCGCGCAGTGCTCGCCCGGCACGTGCCCCGCGCCCTGTTCGAGCGGCCCAAGCAGGGCTTCGCCCCACCGCTCGCCGCCTGGCTGCGGGGGCCCCTGCGCGATTATGCCGGCGACCTCCTCCTCGGCCCCGACCTCGGCGGCGGGCTCCTCGATCGGGCGCGGGTGCGGACAATGGTGGAAGAGCACAGTTCCGGCGCCCGCAACCACGCCGTGGGCCTCTGGCCGATCCTCGCCTTCGAGGCCTGGCGGCTGGCATCGGGGGCGCGGGCGGGCCACAAGGGCGGTTGACGGGGCAAACGGGGGTCGCCATGGGCGAACGGATCACCATTACGGCCGGGGACGGCACCGCAGCCGTCATCGCGACGGACGGCGCCGAGCCGGTCTCCTGGCGCGTCGGCGGCGAGGAATACCTCTGGAGCGGCAACCCGGCGCACTGGAACCGCCACGCGCCCTGGCTCTTCCCCGTGGTCGGCGCCTCCGTGAACGGGGCCGTCACGGTCGGGGGCCAAGCCTACCCCATGGCCCAGCACGGCTTTGCCCGCGACCTGCCCTTCACGGTCCTGGAACGCGCGGAGGACAGCGTGACCCTGCGCCTGGAGGAGAGCCGCGCGACGCTGCCGCACTACCCCTTCCCGTTCCGCCTCGACATCACCGCCCGGGTCGGCCCCGGCATTCTCGATTTCGAGATCTGGATCGAGAACACCGGCCCGACGCCCCTGCCCTACGCGCTGGGCTTCCACCCCGCGTTTCCGTGGCCCTTCGCCGGGGGAGAGCGGTCGGCGGACGGTGGCTACCGGGTCGACTTCCAGAATCCCGAGCGCCCCCTGGTGCCGGAGGTCGGCGAGGGCGGCCTGCTGCTTCGGACCGAGCGGGCGATTCCCCTGGAGGGGGCGACCCTGGCCCTCGACCCGGCACTGTTCATCGAGGCCCTGGTCTTGCGCGATGCCGCCAGCGAATGGATGCGTTTTTCCGCGCCCGACGGCAGCGCCATCCGCATGGAAGTCTCGGACTTTCCGCATCTCGCGGTCTGGACCAAGCCGACGGCGCCCTTCCTCTCCCTCGAATGCTGGACCGGCCACGCCGACTGGGCCGGCTACACGGGCGAACTCGCCCGGCGTGATTCCCAGCGCCTCCTGGCGCCGAGGGGCCGTGCCCGCCACGGCGTCACCCTGTCCCGCGAGGCCGCCGCCCCATGAGCACCTTTTCCGCCCAGGCCTGGGCCGCCAACACGGCGGCCTACGAGGCGATCCGCACCATGCCGTTCAACGCCGAGCTGGCCGCCGGCACGCTGAGCCGCGCGCGGTTCACCCACTACATCGTCCAGGACGCGCACTACCTCATCGGCTTCGGCCGCGCCCTGGCGCTCGCCGCCGCTAAGGCGCCGCATCCCGACCGCATCGTCCAGTTCGCCCGTGCCGCCGAGACCGCCATCGTGGTCGAGCGCGCCCTGCATGGCGGGTTCTTTCGCGATTACGGCATCGGGCCGGAGACCTTCGCGGCGACGCCCCTGTCGCCGCCCTGCGATCACTACGTTTCCTACCTTCTCGCCACGGCCTATGCCGAACCCTACGAGGTCGTGCTCGGTGCCCTGCTGCCGTGCTTCTGGATCTACGCCGAAGTCGGCCGGGACATCTTCTCCCGGGCCGGGGCCGACAATCCGTACCGCGCCTGGATCGATACCTATGCGGGCGAGGAATTCGGTGAGGCGGTGGCCGCGATGATCGCCGCCACCGACGAGGCGGCGGGCGACGCGTCTCCCAGGATCATCGCTCGCATGAAGCACGCCTACGCCCAGGCGACCCGCCTCGAATGGCTGTTCTGGGACGGGGCGTATCGCGAAGCGGTCTGGCCGGTCTGAGCAAGGTCGTCACGCGATGGTGCGCAGCACGCCACCGTCGACCCTCAGGGCGGCACCGCTCGTGGCGCTCGCGGCCGGGCTACAGACGTAGGCCACCATATTGGCGACCTCGTCCACCGTGGCGAGGCGGCCGATGAGCGAGGTCGGGCGGTGTTCCTTGATGAAGGCGCGACCCAGGGCGTCGAGATCGGCCTCGCCCGAAGCCGGCGCCATCGCTTTCATGAAATCCGCCACGCCCTCCGACAGGGTCGGGCCGGGCAGGACGCTGTTCACGGTGACGCCGGTGCCGGACACCGTCTCGGCGAGACCCCGCGAGACCGCGAGCTGCGCCGTCTTCGTCATCCCGTAATGGACCATCTCCACGGGGATGTTCAGGGCGGATTCGGAGGCGATGAACACCACCCGGCCCCAGCCGCGCGTGACCATGGCGGGCGTGTAGGCCCGCGACAGGCGAACCCCGCTCATCACGTTGGTCTCGAAGAAGCGCTGCCAATCCTCGTCCGGAATGTCGAAGAAGGGTTTCGGCTCGAAGATGCCGGTGTTGTTGACGAGGATGTCCACGTCCGGCAGCCCGGCGACGAGGCGGGCGGCTCCATCCACGGTTGCGACATCACCCGGAGCGGCGATGAAGGCGTGGGCTCCCGTCTCGGCCTTGAGGCGCACGATGGCATCGCCGACGCGGTCCTGTGCCCGTCCGTTGATCGCCACGGTGGCACCGAGTTCGGCCAGAGCCTTGGCGATGGCGTAGCCGATGCCGCCGGTGGAGCCGGTGACGAGGGCGCGTTTTCCAGTGAGATCCATATTCATGAGCGATGTCCTCGATCGGGAAGGTGACGGGTCAACGCACGGAACGGGCGCTGTGTGCAGCTTTCTCCGTCGGCGCGTGGCGGTCATGCGGAGATCGAGGCCGCGCGGTGTTTCACATGAAACACTTTTTTCACCATGCCGCCTCACCCGCCGGGCTGTCGCCGCAGGACGCTGGCGAGGGAACCGAGGGCGGCGAGTCCGGCCGCGCACCACAGGGCCGTGGTGACGGCGCCGGACGCCCCGCCGTGAAAGACACTGAAGACCACTGCGACGCCCGCCGCGCCAAGGGATTGGCCTGTGAGGCGGGCCGTCGATTGCATGCCGCTGGCGCCACCGCTACGTCCGCGCGGGGCGCTGGTAATGATGATGCGGTTGTTGGGGGACTGGAACAGGCCGAAGCCGAGGCCGCACAGGGTGAGGCGCCAGCCGATGTCGAGGGCGCTCGGGCTCGCCGGCAGCAGGGCGACGGCGACGAGCCCCGTGGACAGGATCGCCAGACCGAGGCCGCCGAGCAGGCCGGGAGCGTAGCGATCGGACAGGCGCCCCGAGAGCGGGGCCATGATCGCAACGGCGATGGGCCACGGCGTCATCAGGAAGCCCGTCGTGGTCTCGGAGAGACGCATGACGTCCTGAAAATAGAACGGCAGGGCGACGTAGGCCATCATCTGCGCCCCGAAGGCGCTGATCGAGGTCGCCATCGACAGGGCGAAGGCGGGAATGCGCAGGAGGTCGACGGGCAGGAGCGGCGTCGGCAAGCGCAACTGATGACGGACGAACACGATTCCGATCACCAGGGCAGCGCCGATCTCGGCAAGGGCGATCCAGCGGCCGGCGGCATCGCCGAGGCCATCGACGCCGATGATGAGGAGCCCGAAGGTCAGCGCATTGAGGACTGCGCTGCGGGAATCGAAGCGCGCTCCGCTGCGCGGCGTTACCGGCAGGGTGCGGGCGCCCACCGCCAAGGCGACGAGTCCCACCGGCACGTTGACGAGGAACAGCCAGGGCCAGCTCGCCACGGACAGGATCGCGGCGCCCACCGTCGGCCCGGCGGCCGAGGCCATCGCCACCACGAGGGCGACGTTGCCGACACCGCGCCCGATGAGCTTGTGCGGATAGATGAAGCGAACGAGCGCGATATTGACGCTCATGATCCCGGCCGCGCCGAGCCCCTGCGCGATCCGTGCCGCCACCAGCAGCGGGAGCGAGGGAGCAAAGGCGCATGCCGCGGACGCGAGGGTGAACAGCACCAGCCCCGACAGGTAGACCCGGCGGTAGCCGAGGATGTCGCCGAGCGCCGCGAGCGGGAGGAGCGCGGCCGTCACCGCGATCTGGAAGGCATTGACCACGAAGATCGCCGCCGACGGATCGACGTGGAGATCCCGGGCCATGACCGGCAGGGCGACGTTGACGATGGCGCCGTCGAGCACCGCCATGGTCATGGCGAGGCCGATGGCGAGGAGCGCCAGCATGCGCTCGCGCACGGGCAGGCCATCCTGTGTCGAATCCGGGGGAAGCGCCCCGGGGACGGGATTCGAGGCCGGGTCGGTCATGCGCGCACCCGTGACGGTTCCCCAGGCGGTGACAAGTGCCCTATGTCACGTCGCATCGATCCCGTGACGGATGACATCCGTACCGGTCTCATCAAAGGTCAGCCGAATGCGTGCGTCCCCCTTCCTCGTCGCCTGCGCTTTAAACGGCCTGGCCATCGGCTTGGGGGGTATGTCTCCGCCGGCGCGAGCCGCCGACGAGCCCTCGGCCAATGAGCCCCTGGGGATCGCCCTTGAAGGCTTCGCCTATCCCTACCCGGTCTTCTACCTTCCCCTCATCCGCGACGGCGAGGCGCAGCGCCTCGCCTTCATGGACGTGCCGGCGACCGGTACACCCAACGGCCGCACGGCCCTGCTGCTGCACGGGCGCAACTTCCCGTCGAGCTACTGGCAGGGCGTGATCGCGGCGCTGACGGGGGCGGGCTACCGCGTGGTGGCGCCGGACCAGCTCGGGTTCGGCAAGTCGTCGAAGCCCGTCGGCCCGTTCAGCTTCGACACCTTGGCGACCGACACGACGGCGCTCCTCGATTCCCTCGGTCTGCCCCGGGTCGATGTGGTGGCCCATTCCATGGGCGGGATGCTCGCCGTGCGTCTCGCCCGCAACGTGCCCGGGCGCGTCAACAGCCTCGTGCTGGAAGCGCCCATCGGCCTGGAGGATTACCGCTTCGCCGTGCCGCCGGTGTCGACCGAACGCCTTCTGCGCATCGAGGGCGACGTCACGGCGGACGTGTATCGCCGGCAGCTGATGACGAGCTACAGCCTGTCCCTGCCGGAATCGGCCATCGAACCGTTCGTGTCCCTGCGCGAGCGGGTGAAGGGCTCGGGCGAGTACCCGCGCTGGCTTCGGTCGTTCGTAAATTCCTACCAGATGATCTGGGGCCAGCCCGTGGTCCACGAGATCCCCCTGGTGCGGGCGCCGACCCTGTTCGTGATGGGGGAGCGGGACCGCAACGCGCCGGGCCGCGCCTTCGCGCCGGAGGCCCTGCGCGCCGGCATGGGCGACAATGCCGCTCACGCTCAGGCACTCGCGGCGCGGATGCCCGACGGCCGCGCCGACGTTTTCCCCGGGGTCGGGCACCTCGTCCACATGGAAGCACCGTCACGGTTCAACGCGACGGTGCTGGACTTTCTCAACGCGCACTGAGCCCGCCGGAGCGGCCCCTCAGGTCAACACCACCACACGGCTGCCGATCTCGACGCGGCCGTAGAGGTCGATCACATCCTGGTTGATCATGCGGATGCAGCCCGACGACACGCTGCGGCCGATGGAATCGGGCTCGAGGGTACCGTGGATGCGGTAGAGCGTGTCCTTGTTGTCCTGCCACAGGTAGTGCGCCCGGGCACCGAGGGGATTGCGCGAGCCGCCGGGGACGCCGAGCCCGCTCTGAAGCTGGCTCACCTGCCGGGCGAGCTTGGGAGTGCGGGCGATCATTTCCTTCGGGGGATACCAGTCCGGCCACATCTGCTTCGAATTCACCGTCGAGACGCCCGCCCAGGAGAAGCCCTGCTTGCCGACGCCGACTCCGTAGCGCCGCGCGCGGCCGTTGGCCTGGACCAGGGTGAGGTGATGGGCGCGCGGATCGACCACGATGGTGCCGGCGGGCTCCCGGCCCGTATAGGCGATGTCCTGACGCAGGAAGACCGGGTTGGCTTTCCGCCAGTTGAAGGCGTTGACCGGGAACGGCTCGTCGGTGATCGCCGCATAGGCGCGGGCATAGTCGATGGGCCCGTTATCCACCGGGCGGGCGGCCTGGGTCGGCTGCGCCGGCTGGCCCGGAGCCGGGCGGCGGCCCAGGTCGGACTCCTCGTAGGAGGGATCGACGGCCTCGCGGCGCGGCGCGCGCGGATCGGCCGCACGCTCAGAATAGGGCTCGTAGCGCCCGCCCCGGCGGCGATAGAGACGACCCTCCTCGTCGCGGTAGAGGCGCTCGTCGTCGAAGGGGATGTCCCCGTCGATGCCATCGTCGAGGAACCGCCCGCGCCCCTGCGCGAGGGCGCCGGCCGGGGCCGACAGGAGGAGGCTCGTCGCGGCGCCCGCGAGGAGGATGCGGCGGGTCGGGGGGCGTGTGCGGGACATCGGATCGCTCGGGCCGTCTTGGAAACTTGGGGGATGCGGAGTTGAGGCTTGCGCGATGGCAAGGCTTGAGCGTGGGCCTAGCAAGACCTGCGGCCCACGTCACGCCGCGCCGATGACTTATCAGCCCCGCGTTGTCCGCTCGGTCAGTGCCCATCCCACACATGATTACCGATCGGGTGGCGATTTTCACCATATCCCTGCAAATCACCCCGGTGGGTGATTGCCAGAACCTTGGCCGTTGCGACATAGACCGGGCAAGGCCGACACAACTTCGCGATGCTCCCTCCGGACCGTCGCGCAGCGCGGCCTCCTCCCACGATGGATCGCGTCCCGTGCCGGCCTTTGCGCGTCTCCTGCTCCCCACTCTCGTCTTCGCCCTCGGTGCGTTTCCGGGCGCTGGGGCGGCGGGGTCGCTTCGGCGCGATCCACCCGCGGCCCCCGCCCGCCCGGACGGGCCGAGCACGGCCTGGACTTCGGCCGAGCCGGAGCCCCTCGCCTGTGCGCAGGTCCGGCGCAAGCTGTGGCGGCCGGGCGAGGGCTGGACGGTGAAAACCGTCACCACGTGTCGGTAAGCTCTCCGTAGGCCTTGCGTGAACCGGCGGTGAGGTGGGGACGGTCCCCGCGCCGCCCCTCGAATCCGTGCGCACGCGGCGCTACAAGGCTCCCTTCGACCACACGGGCGGAAGCCCGCTCCCTCGAGCGTGCGGGCCCGACCCGCCTCGGAGTTCGTGCGTGATCCGCGTCCTGCATACGGGCGACTGGCATATCGGGCAGACCCTGCGCGGCTATGGCCGCGGGCGCGAGCATGCTCGCGCCTTCGCCCATCTCGAACGGATCGTCGTCGAGCGCGAGGTCGATGCCCTGGTGGTGGCCGGCGACGTGTTCGACAGCCAGAACCCTTCGGGCGAATCCCAGCGTCTGTTCTACGAGGTGCTGATGCGCCTGAACCGGGCGCGTCCGGACATGACCATCGTCATCACGGCGGGCAACCACGACGCCGCCGGACGCCTGGAAGCACCGCGCGCGCTCCTGGAAGCGATCGGCGTCCACGTGGTCGGCAACGTGCGCCGCCGCGACGGCGTCGTCGATCTCGGCCATCACCTCGTGCCCCTGCGGCGCGGCGGCGAGATCGCCGCGCAGGTGCTCGCGGTGTCCTATCCCACGGCGGCCTGCCTGCCTCCGCTCCAGCGGATGACGGAGGGCGGCGGCTCGCCCATCGTCGGCGCCGTGCGGACCCTCTACGAGCACCTGTTCGCGGCGGCCCGACCCCATCTCTCCGGCCTGCCCCTCGTGATCACCGGCCACCTGCATGTCGCTGGCGGCCTCGAATCGGAAGGGGCCGAGCGGCGCATCCTCGTCGGCGGGGAGCACGCCGTGCCGGCCGACGTGTTTCCGGAGGAAGCGCACTACGTCGCCCTCGGGCACCTGCACAAGGCGCAGCGCATCGGGCGCGAGAGCGTACGCTATTCCGGCTCGTTGATTCCCCTCTCGGCCGCCGAGCAGCCCTATGCCCACGCCGTCACGCTCGTGACCCTCGACGGTGGGCCGGCGCGGATCGAACTCATCCCGATTCCCCGCCCCCTGCCCTTCCTGCGCCTGCCGGCCTCCGGGGACATGAAGCTCGGCGAGCTCGGCGACCACCTGACCGCCCTCGTGCGCGACCTCGGCCTCTGCGCCACCCAGGCGCAGGACGAACGGCCCTTCGTGCAGGTGCGTCTCGCCCGCGAGGGACTCGGTCCCGGCTACCGCGCCGAGATCGACCGGATCGCCGACGGCTTCCCCGTCCGGGTGGTCGATGTGCGGGTGGCCCCCCTGCCGGAGGGGTCGAACACCCAGGCCACAGCGGGTCCGAACCTCGTGCGCTTGGCCGAGCGCGATCCGGAGGACCTGTTCCGCCTCGCCTTCGCCCGCGTCCGCGGTGAAGCGCCCGGCCCTGGACATCTCGCGGTGTTCCATCGCGCTCGGGCCGAGGCGGAGGGCATGGCGCCCCCGGGCTGAGACACGAGTCCGCCGGATTGTATCGAGGGCCGTCCCCCGTATGGTAGCGCCCGCACCGCGTTCCCGCGTAAGAACGGGTGTCAGGAAGCCGCCATCGACAGGCGGCGAGGGGTGACCGATGCAAGCTTGTTCGCGCGCGCCGAGCGTCCCGCGCGGGACCGGTCCGTGGGCCATGCCCCCGACGGGGTCGGCCCACAGCCCGCGAACGAGGACGCGATGAGTTCGTCCGACGACGCGGTCTCGCACGAGGCCCAAACCCGTCGCAACGCCCTCGCCCACTACGACATCCTCGACACCCCCCAGGAAGCCGCCTTCGACAACCTCGTCAAGGTGGCCTCCCTGGCCCTCGGCATGCCGGTCTCCCTCATCGTCCTCCTGGAGGCCGACCGGCAATGGTTCAAGGCCGCCATCGGCTTCGACGGGCCCGAGCCACCGCTGGCCGCGTCCATCTGTGCCCATACGGTGCGCCAACGCGACCTTTTCGTGGTTCCCGACACCACCCGCGACCCGCGCACGGCGGAGAACCCCCTCGTCACCGGCGCCCCCTTCGTACGGTTCTACGCGGGCATGCCCCTCGTCACCGCCGAGGGCGTCGCCATCGGCAGCCTGTGCGTCCTCGATACGCAGCCGCGCACCCTCAACGCGGAACAGGCCTTCGTCCTGACCACCCTGGCCCGCCAGGTCATGACCCAGCTCGAGCTGCGCCGCGCCCTCAAGGAGCGGCGCGCGCGGGAGCGGCGCAACGCGGCCATTCTCGAGAGCGCCGTGGATTACGGCATCCTCGCCACGGGCCTCGATGGGCGTGTCACGAGCTGGAACGTCGGGGCGGCGCGCATCCTCGGCTGGAGCGAGGCCGAGATGCTGGGCGAGCCCGCCGACTGCATCTTCGTGCCCGAGGACCGGGCCAGCGACACGCCGGCCCGCGAGATGCGCACGGCTCGCGAGATGGGTCGGGCCAACGACGAGCGCTGGCACCTGCGCAGGGACGGCTCGCGCTTCTGGGCCATGGGCGAGATGATGCCGCTCAAGGGCGAGGACGGCACCCACGAGGGCTACGTCAAGATCCTGCGCGACCGCACCGCCCAGCGCCGGGCCGACGAGGCTCTGCGCCAGCAGACGGCCCTGCTCCAGACCGTCACCGACCACCTCAGCGAGGCGGTGTTCCGGCTCTCGGCCGACGACACCATCACCTTCGCCAACCCCGCCGCCGCAGCGATGCTCGGCTGGCCGGAGGGCAGCCTGATCGGGCGCAACCTGCACGAGACCGCCCACCACCACCACGCCGACGGCCGCCCGTTCCCCCGCGAGGATTGCGCGGTGGTGCGGGCCCTGGAGGCGGGCGTGGCCCTGCGCCACCGCGAGACGGTGTTCTTCCGCCGGGACGGCACGCCCATCGACGTGGTCACCTCCAACGCCCCCATCATCGAGGACGGGGCGGTCGGCGGTGCCGTCCTCACCGTCATCGACATCACCGAGCGCAAGGCCGATGGCGCGCGCCTGCGCCGGAGCGAGGAGCGTCTGGCATCGGCCCTCAACGCCGCCGGCATGATCGGCACCTGGGACTGGGATCTCGGCACCGACACGGTCTACGCCGACGCCAATTTCGCCCGCATCTACGCCGTGGATCCGGAGCGGGCCGCCCGGGGTGCCCCCCTTGAGGATTACGTCCGCAACTTCCATCCCGACGACCTGCCGGTGTTCCGGGCGGAACTGGACCGGATGCTCGCGGGCGCGGAGGCGGACAGAGAGGGTGCGAACGGCGACGACTTCGCGTGCGAGTACCGCATCCTCCAGGCCGATGGTTCGCACCGTTGGCTTCTGGCGCGCGGGCGCCTCGTGCGCCACGAGGACGGCTCCCCGCTGCGGCTCCCCGGCGCCTCCATCGACATCACCGAGCGCAAGCGCGCCGAGGAGCGCCAATCCGCCCTCGTCGAACTCGGCGACCGCCTGCGCGACCTTCAGGATCCCATCGCCATCGCGTTCACGGCGGCCGAGATCGCCGGGCGGACCCTCGGCCTCGCCCGGGCCGCCTACGGGGCCATCGATTCGTCCCAGGAATACCTCGATATCGGCCGCGACTGGAGCCGGCCGGGTGTCGCCGGGCGGGAGGGACGGTATCGCTTTGCCGATTACGGCACCTATCTGCCCGACCTGCAGGTCGGCCGGGACGTCGTCATCACCGATGTGACGACGGACCCGCGTACGGCGGGTCACACGGACGTGTTCATCGATCTCGGCGTCCGCAGCATGATCAACATCCCGCTGATGGAGCGCGGGCGCATGGTCGCGGTGTTCTGCCTGCAGGACGACCGTGTGCGCGCCTGGAGCCCGGACCTGGTCGACTTCGCCCGCAACGTCGTCGACCGGACCCGCGTCGCCCTGGCGCGCCTGCGCGCGGAAGAGGAGCAGGAGCTCCTCAATCGCGAACTCAGCCACCGGATGAAGAACCTGCTCGCGATGGTGCAATCCATCGCGACCCAGACCATGCGTTCGGCCGCCGACGTGGACACCGCCAAGGAGGTCCTGGCCGGACGCCTCATCGCCCTCGGACAGGCCCACGACCTCCTCATGGGCGGGGCCTTGGGTTCGACCCTCATCGGTCCCGTGGTCCGCGGCGCCCTGAAGCTGCACGAGGATCGCCCTGGACGCTTCCGCCTCGAGGGTCCCGACCTCGAGATCGGGGCGAAACCCGCCCTGTCGCTCGCCCTGATGCTGCATGAGCTCGCCACCAACGCGGCCAAGTACGGCGCGCTGTCCCGCGAGACCGGGCACGTCGCGATCCGCTGGTCCGTGGGCGGAGCGGACGGTGCCCCATCCCTCACCTTCTCCTGGCAGGAGATCGGCGGCCCCATGGTGGCGACCCCGGCCCGCAAGGGCTTCGGCACGCGCTTCATCGAGCGGGGTCTGGCTGGCCAAGTCGGCGGCACCATCGCGCTCGCTTATCCGAGCACCGGCGTCACCTGCGGCATCACCGCCCCCCTGGCGGCGTTCCAGGCGGACGGGTGACCGGCCGAGGGGATCGCGGTTATCCTCACCCTCCAGCCCCGCCGGGCGGGACAGGCGGCGCGCGGCGCCGTAGTAAAGGCGCCGTCCTTCCCCGTTTCAGGTGACAACGTTTGCGTATCCTCGCGATCCGGGGCGAGAATCTCGCGAGCCTCGCGGCCCCCTTCGAGGTCGATCTCGCGGCCGGCCCCATCGCCGCCACGGGCATCTTCGCCATCACGGGCGAGACCGGGGCGGGCAAATCGACCATCCTCGACGCCCTGTGCCTCGCCCTCTACGGGCGCTATCCCCGTGTCAGTGCCGGGCGGCGGGAGGACACGCCGGACCCGAGCGGCGAGGTCGTGAGCTCGAGCGACGGGCGGGCCATCCTGCGGCGCGGGGCGGCGCAGGGCTGGGCCGAGGTGGATTTCGTCGGCCAGGACGGCGTCGCCTACCGGGTGCGCTGGGAGACCCTCCGCGCCCGCGGCAAGGCGGATGGTCGCCTCCAGGCCGACCGGCGCAGCCTTCACCGTCTGGATGACGGCAGCGCCGTCGAGGGCGGCAAGAAGACCGCCGTGACGGCCGCCGTCGAAGCGCTGACGGACCTCACCTTCGACCAGTTCCGCCGCACCGTGCTCCTGGCGCAGGGCGAGTTCGACGCCTTCCTGCTGGCGGCCGAGGGCGAGCGCGGCGAACTTCTGGAGAAGATCACCGGCACGGGCATCTACACGGAGATCTCGAAGCGGGTCCATGCCGGCACCGAAGCCGGGCGCGCCGCCCTCAAGGTCCTGGAGGCGCGCCGCGACGCCGTCGGCCTCCTCGACGCCGAGGCGCGGGCGGGAATCCTGGCCGAGCGCACCGCGATCATGGAGGCCCTCGCCGGCCTGTCGGCGCATCAGGCCGGGCTCCAGAATGCCCTCGACGGCGCCGCCCGCCTCGCGGCCGCCCGCGCCCAGGTCGCCGCCGCCGAAGCCCGGCTCGCCGAGGCCGAGGCCATCGCGGCGGCGGCTGGCGCGGACCGTCTGCGCCTCACCGAACTCGATGCCGTCGAGCCCCTGCGTGGGGCATGCGAGGCCGTCGCCGCGACCCGGGTCGAGGTCGAGGCAGCCGGCCTCGCCCTCGCGGCGGCCCGGGCGAGCCTCGCCGAGGCCGAGCCCCGCGCCGAGGTGACGGCGGAGGCCCAGCGCCAGGCCCGGGCGCGGGACGAGGCCGCCGAGGTCGCGTTCAAGGCCTTCGGACCGGTCTGGACCGAGGCGGCCAACCTCGACAGCGTCATCGGCGAAGCCGCCCGCGAGGCCGAACGGGCCGAGGCCGAGGCGAAGGCCGCGGCCGACGGGGCCGCCGCCGCCGAGGCCCGTCTGGTCGACCTGCGGTTGCGCCACGACGCGACCGAGGCCGCCCGGGCGGAGGCGGTGGCCCGGCACGACGCGGATGAGGGCGGCGCTTACCTCGCGAGCCGGGCCGACGAGGTCGCGGTCGTGTTCGGCCAGCGCGCCACCCTCCGGTCGGACCTCGCCGCCGTCGTCGGGGAGCGGGATCGGGCGCGGGCCGAGGCGGCCCGCGGAGCCGGGCTGATCGCCGAGGCGGACGTGCGGGTCCGCGAGGCGCGGGATGCGCGCGCCCGGACGCTGGCCCAACGCCTGGAGCGCATGGCCGCCGTCGAAGCCCTCGGCGAGGCGGCGGCGCGCACCCGGGCGGCGGCCCTCGACAGGTTTTCGGAGCCCCTGCGCGAGGCCCTGCCCCTGGTCCGGCGCCACGTCGAAGCCCTTCACGAGGCGGGCACGGCCGACGCCGAGGCCGTGGCGTCTCGGGAGGCCATGGCCGCGGCGGACACGGATGCGGCCTCCGCCCAACGACGCGAAGCCGAAGCCATGGGCGCGCGCCGCGAGGTCGCCGCCATGGCCGAGCGCGCCGAGGCGAGCGTGTCCGAGCGGGCGGCCCATCTGCGCAGCCTCCTCGTATCGGGCGAGCCCTGTCCGGTGTGTGGCGGCACCGAGCATCCGCACGCCCACGCGGACGATGCCCTGGGTCGGCAGGCCGAGGCATTGCGCGCCCGGCGCACCGAACTCGACGCGGCCCTCGCCGAGGCAGGCGCCGCCCGCACCCGCGCGGCCGGGGCGGGTGCCGCCGCAGCGGCCCGTCACGCCGAGGCTGTGCGAGTAGGAGACGCCGCGCGGGCCAGCCTCGACCGGACCGCCCGTGCCTACGAGGCCCTGCACCCGGCCCTGGTGACCGGTGGCGACGAAGCCGGGATCGCCGCAACCGTCCCGGCCGGCCTCGCCCCGGATGCCCACGAAGCCCTCACCACCCTCGCGGAGGCGGCGCGCGCGGCAAGGCAGGCGCTCACCGGCACCCTGAGCGCCGCCGAAGCCCTGCGCGGCGACATCGACACCCTCGGTCGGGCCGCCGAAGCGGCGGGCGCACAGATGGAAGCCGCCGAGGCCGCAACGGCCGAGGCACGCATCGCCCTGCAAGCCGCGGACCTTGCCGCCGAGCGCGCGCAGGCACGGGCCGGCGCCCTGGCCGAGCGGATCGAAACCCTCGGACACGCGGCAGCTCCGGCCCTCGCCGCTGCCGGCCTAACCCTGGCTGACCTCGACCGCGACGGCGCGGCCGCCGCCCGCCGCGTGATGGCGGTGGCCGCCGGGCACCGGACGTTGGGCGACCATCGCCTCACCCTGGAGCACGAAGGCCGGGCGCTCTCCGTCGACATGGCCGGAGCTTTGGCGGCCCTGGCCGGCGCGGTAGCGGCTCATGACACCGCGAAGGCCGCCCTCCAGTCTCGGACCGCGGCCCTCGCGGAAGCCCGGGCTCGGCGGGCGCCCCTCCTCGACGGCGAGGAGACGTCGACTCACCGCACCCGGATCAACAATGGCCGCCTCGCGGCGGATCTCGGCCTGAAGGCCGCCCTGGAAGCGAATCTCGCCGCCGTGACGGCGCTGGCCGGTGCGCGCAGCACCGCTGAACACGCGACCGCCCGGCGCGAGAGCGCCCTCGCCCGACACGCGGCGGCTCAGTCCGCGTTCGCGACGGCCTGCGGGGCGCGGGCACCGGAGGCGGTGGCTGCCCTCCTGGCACAGGCGCCCGAGATCCGGGCCGGCCTGCGGCGGGAGGCCGATGCGCGCGCCAGGGAGATCGACGACGCCACGGCGGCGCTGGCCACCCGCCGGGCCGACCGCGACGCTTGTCTCGCGGGTCCCGAGATCGATGTCGTCGCAACCCGGGCCGAGGCGGAGGCGGCCGTCGAGGCCATGGCGCGGCATCAGCAGCGCCTCGGCGCCATCGCGGCGGATCTCGCCCGCGAAGAGGCGGCGCGGGCTCAGGCCGCCGGCCTCGAGGCACAGATCGGCGCGGCGCGTACCGAGTTCGCGACCTGGGATGCCGTGGACGACGCCATCGGCTCGGCCGGCGGCGACAAGTTCCGACGCTTCGCGCAAGGGGTGACCCTCGAGCATCTCGTCCACCTCGCCAACGCGCAGCTCGCCGCCTTGAGCCCGCGCTACCGCCTCGCGCGCGGCGCCACCACGGATCTCGCCCTCCACGTCCTCGATCGCGACATGGGCGACCACCTGCGGGCCACCCGCAGCCTGTCGGGCGGCGAGCGCTTCCTCGTCTCCCTCGCCCTGGCGCTCGCCCTCTCGGGTCTGGAGGGACGGGACTCCTTCGTCGACACCCTGTTCATCGACGAGGGGTTCGGGTCGCTCGACGCCGAGACCCTGGATCTCGCCGTCGATGCCCTCGAAACGCTCCAGGGCCGGGGCCGCAAGGTCGGCGTCATCACCCACGTGGCGGCGATGATCGAGCGCATCGCCGTACAGGTCCGGGTGGAGAAGCGCGGCAACGGCCGCAGCGTGGTCAGCGTCGTGGATGCCGGAATGCCCACGAGCTAGGCAGCTCAACCGTTGGGCTGCAGCTGCACCGCTTTGCGGCAGGCGCAGGAGCGCCTCTAGGGTGCTGGGGGCGTCGCCAGGTTGTTTCCTGACCATCCGGCCGCCCGTGTGGAGTCTGGCACGGCCGATGCTTTCTAGTTCCCGCTGCCGTCACGGCGGCAGGCAGGGCAACGGCGCCCCGCGAGGCGGACGGCGCGAGTCCGAATCCCTTGGCATCAGCGACCGCGTGACACGCGGGCCCGCGAACCTCGAGACGAGCACTCCATGGCCAGTTTCAAGACCGTGATGAAATCCGGTCACCCCCCGACCCTGTTCGCTGCGTTCCTGTACTTCGATTTTTGCTTCGCGATCTGGGTTCTGAACGGCGCCATGGGCCCGTTCATCACCGAGACCTACGGGCTCACCCCGGCTCAGACCGGATTTATGATCTCGCTGCCGATCCTGGCCGGGGCGATCATGCGCTTCCCCCTCGGCATCCTCGCCCAGTACATCGGCCGCAAGAACGCCGCCGTGACCGAGATGTCGATCATCATGGCGGCGATGGCCTACGGGTTCTTCTTCGTCCACACCTACAACGACGTGCTGGCCATGGGCGTGCTCCTCGGCATCGCCGGCGCCTCCTTCGGCGTCGCCCTGTCGCTCGGGTCGGGCTGGTTCCCCAAGGAGCACAAGGGCCTCGCCATGGGCATCGCGGGCGCCGGCAATTCCGGCACCGTGCTCGCCGTGCTGTTCGCGCCGCCGCTGGCCCAGGCCTATGGCTGGCAGACCGTCTACGGCTTCGCCGGCTGCGTCATGGCGATCCCCCTCATCGTGATGATCGTGTTCGCCAAGGAGCCGCCGGACGCCGAGCACCAGTCGTTCAAGGAGCACATCGCCTGCCTGTTCCAGAAGGACGGCTGGTCGTTCAATCTCATCTACATCATCACCTTCGGCGGCTTCATCGGCCTGTCGAACTTCCTGCCGACGTTCTTCTACGAGCAGTTCGGGGTCACCAAGGTCGAGGCCGGGCGCCTGACCATGCTGGCCGCCCTCATGGGCTCCGGCATCCGGGTGGTGGGCGGCTACTTCGCCGACCGCATGGGCGGCATCCTCGTCCTGTCCGTGGTGCTGCTCGCCGCCGTCGCATCGTTCCTGCTGCTGACCGCGACGCCGTCCCTCGTCGTCACCACGGGGCTGTTTATGCTGTGCTTCGCCGCCCTCGGGGCCGGCAACGGCGCCCTGTTCCAGCTCGTGCCCCTGCGCTGGCCGGCGAACACCGCGGTGGCCGGCTCGATGATCGGCGAGGTCGGGGCGCTGGGCGGCGCGATCCTGCCCAACGTCATGGGCCTGTCGAAGCAGTACACCGGCTCGTTCGCCTACGGCTTCGTCGGCTACGCCGTGTTCGCGGCGGTGGTGCTCGGCTGCCTGCTCCTGTGGCAGCGCAAATGGGTTGGCACCTGGGTCGGCCCGCGCGGCAAGGTGCTGGAGCCGGCGCCTGCCGAGGCCGCCAAGGCCGGGCGCCTCGATCCCGTCACCATCTGAACCCTTGATCTGAACCCTTGCCCGATCCAGGGATTCGAAGCGGGGACCTCCGGGTCCCCGTTCTCGTTCGCGCGCCGTCAGAGCGTCTCACCCGCCACCAGGGCGAAGGTGAGGAGGTCGACGGACGCCGCGCCGGCGCGCAGGAGCGCGCGGGAGGCGGCGTTGGCGGTGGCTCCGGTGGTGGCGACATCGTCGATGAGGAGAACCCGCCGGCCCTGCAGCCCGGGCCGGGCCGCGTCCGGCACCCGGAACGCGCCCTGAAGGTTGCGTGCCCGGGCAGCCCGCGAGAGACCGACCTGCGAGCGGGTCGCTTTCACCCGCGCCAGGGTGCGCGGTTGCGTGGGTACCCCCTTTAGGTCGGCGATGCCCTGAGCCAGAAGGGCCGCCTGATTGAAGCGGCGCCGCCACAGGCGCCAGCGGTGGAGGGGCACCGGCACGAGGCAATCGGCCTCGCCGAGGAGTTCGGCTCCGGCCGTGGCCATCATCCGGGCCAGCGTGGGGGCGAGATCGAGGCGGTCGTCGTATTTGAGGCGGTGAACGAGGTCACGGGCGATGCCATCGTAGAGCACCGCTGCCCGTGCGCGACCGAAGACAGGCGGGTCGGCCATGGCCCGGGGTGAGAGCAGTGGGCCGGTGCCGTGATCGACGGCGAACGGCGTGCCAAGGCGCTGGCAGAAGGGCCGCTCGATGAAGCGCAGCTGTGCCCAGCACGCCGGGCACAGGGCGTGGGGCTGGGCCGTGGCGGCCCCGCAGCCCGGGCAGGTCGGCGGATAGACGAGCCCCAGGACGGCACCCCGAATGGCGCGAAGTCCGTTGGCGAGGTGACGGGCGGCGGCAACCATGCCGCGCAGCCTATCGCGCCCTCAACGCTCGCGCGACCGCCCAGAGGGCGATCGCGTGATCTAATCACCGGGCCGGGGGCTGGGCCTGCTGCTGGCGGTCGCGCTTGTTCGCCTGATGGCGCCCGACGGCACAGCCCGCCGCCGCCCCGAGGACTCCGTGGCCGGCGACATGCCCGGCCAGGCCGCCGACGGCCGCGCCTTTCAGGCAGCCCTTGGCCTCGACGCCCGTGGTGGCCACAAGGGACGTCAGGGCAAGGGCGGTCCCGAACAGAATCGACTTCATGACACGATGCCTTCCGATGGATGCGTGAGGAGCAGAACATCCGGAGCGGCAGGGGCGTTCCGTCCCGACCAGCGTTTCATCGTCGCGAGCGCTGGTCCCACCCTGGGGCGTGCGCCATGTTCACGAATCGACCACCAATGCCCCGGACCCGATGACGCGACCGCCGCCCCTGTTCGACACCGCCCTGGCCCGCACCCGTCTCGCCCGGGCGCGCCGCGCCGGCCATGCCGATTTCCTCCTGGCGCGCGTTTGCGACGACCTCGACGAACGCCTCGGCGCGGTCCTGCGGCGGTTCCCGCAGGCCCTCGACCTCGGGACACCGACGCCGGACGCCGCCCTGCGCCTGATGGCCGGGGGGCGCTGCGACGCGGTTCTGCGCCTGTCGCCCCTGGTGGAGGCGGCGCTGGGCGTGGCGCTCGCCGTGGGCGATCCCGAGGCTCTTCCCGTCGCCCCGGCCGCATTCGACCTCGCCGTGTCGCTCCTGGCCCTCCAGCACGTCAACGACCTGCCCGGTGCCCTGGCGCAACTGCGACGCAGCCTGAGACCGGATGGGTTGTTCATCGGCTGCCTGCTGGGCGGGCGCAGCCTGACGGAGTTGCGTCAGGCCTTCGGGCAGGCCGAGAGCGAGGTCGAAGGCGGGGTCAGCCCGCGGGTCGCGCCGTTCGCCGAAATCCGCGAGATGGGCAGCCTCCTGCAGCGGGCGGGCTTCGCCCTGCCGGTGACCGATATCGAGACCCTCACCGTGCGCTACGCCGATCCCTTCGCGCTGATGCGGGACCTGCGCGCCATGGGGCTGACCAACGTGCTAACCGAACGACGCCGCACGCCCCTGCGCCGAACCACCCTGATGCGGATGGCAGCCATCTACGCCGAACGCTTTGCCGATCCGGACGGGCGCCTGCGCGCCACCTTCGAGATCCTGTGGCTCTCGGGCTGGGCACCCCATGCCAGCCAACAGGTACCGCTCAAGCCCGGCAGCGCCCGCACCCGCCTCGCCGAGGCGCTCGGCACCACCGAACACGACCCCATGCGGAGTTCATCATGAAGCAGCCCGGGCCCGAGCATCCCATCACCATCACCCCCCATGCCGGACGGGTTCGCGTGCGGGTCGGGAGCGTGACCGTGGCCGAGACCAGCGCCGCCCTGGTCCTGACCGAGGCCGCCTATCCGCCGGTGTTCTACATCCCCCGTGCCGACGCGCGGTGGAACCACTTCGTCCCGAGTTCCCGCCGGAGTCATTGCCCGTACAAGGGCGACGCCGGCTACTTCAGCCTGTCCGTCGACGGCACCGAACGGCTGGACGCCGTATGGAGCTACGAGACCCCGTACCCGGCGGTCGCAGCGATCCGCGATCACCTCGCCTTCTATCCCGACCGGGTCGATGCCATCGAGGTCGTGCCGTAAGGCCGGCGGCTCAATCGCGCACCTGCGACCAGAACACGGCCTTGCGGCCGTGGGTCCTGCGCAGGCCGGCGCGGTACGCCGCATGGTCGGGCACGAGGGCGCCGGGATCGAGGCGGGCGTCGAGGGCCTCCAAGGCTGCGAGGTGACGCGCGCCGTGCCCATAGGCGGCCGAGCGGCCGCGCTCGAGGATGTCGTCGACGAGGAGGCGGTAGAGGCGGGCCGCGGCCAGGGGCTCGCTGGCCTCCAGGGCCTCGGCCGCCGGCACCAGGATCTCGTAGCGGCCCCCGTCCCAGGTGTGTTCGGCGACGAGGCGCGCGGCCCGGTCGGGTTTGGGCCAATGGGTGAGGAAATGCAGGGCCCGGTACGGGTCGGGATGGGCGGCGGCGTGGGCGAAGGCGCGCTCCAGGGCGTCCTCGTCCTCGAAATCCGGCAGCTTGGCGAGATGCGCCCGCAGCATCCCGGCGTCCAGGCTGCGCTCGAACTGGCCCCAGCGCAGGGCCTGTGCCTCCGCCCCCCGCCCGAGGGCGTCGAGGATGCGGATCTCGAGCTCGATCCGGTCGCGGTCGGGCGCCTCCGGATCGAATTGTCCGGTGACGATCTGCGCGCGGGTGACGACGACGAGGCCGCGTTTCTGCGGGCGGCGCACCCAGTCGAGGGCCTCGTCGAGGCGCCCCGCCCCGAGAAGGCGTTCGGCGATCGCCGTCCGCTCCGGGTGCTCGGGCGCGGCCTCGCGCTCCAGAGCGATGAAGGCATCGACGTCGCCGCGCCGGTCGGCCAGCATCTGGCGCAGGCGTAGGATTCGGCCCCGCGCCACCTGCTGTTCCCAGGCCCGGGTGCCGTCCGCCTTGGCCGGGCGCGGCGGCACGGCTTCGGCCAGTCCCGCGTCGAGCCGGGTGCAGGCGGTCTCGGGCAGTCCGGGGATCAGGGCATAGAGCAGATCCTCGACGAGGCCGTACGCGTCCGCCGCCAGCATCGGCACGAGGCGCTGGGCGAAGGCCGCCGCCATGGCGGGATCGAGGCCGCTGCCGAGGGCGGCGGCGGCCTCGGCCGCGCGCTCGAAGACGCCGTGGACCTGCCCGTTCGAATCGTCGACCCGCGCCAGGACGCCGGGCGCGGCCGCGAGGAAGCGAAGCAGCCGGTCGAGGGCGGCCCGCGCATCGAGGGGCCCGAGTTCGGCCACGACGGTGGTGAGCGTGGCGTCGAGATCGGCCGCGAAGGCGCGGCGCTTCTGCCAGTCGATGTAGCCGGCGGCCCGCTCCAGGGCCGTGAGGCGCCGGTCGATGAGGGCCGCCACCGCTTCGGGTCCCTGGAGCCCGGCCACCGCCGCCGTGACCAGCTTCCTGAAGGCCGGGTTGCGACCGGTCTCGTCGAGGACGAGACGGATCAGGCGCTCCAAGCCGAGCTCGGTCAGGGTCTCGGGACTCGGCGCGGTCTTTCGCGAGGCGCGTTTCGGTTTTGCAGCCGGTTTGGCCACCGCCTGCTTTGTTTCCACCTTGCGCGCCATACCGCGTCGCCTCCCATCAGAGCCGAAAGGTGTCGCGGGCGGCCCGCACCATCAAGGCCCCCAGGACCCTTCAGGGGCCCGGGGGCCCCTCAGGGGCCCAGCAGATCGATGAGGAACGGGATCAGCGGCGCGTCGGCGGGCGGCATCGGCTGATCCCTGAGCTCGCGCGGGCGCACCCATTTCAGGGCCTGCCCCTCCATGGACCGGGGAATCCCCTCCCAGCGCCGGCAGACGTAGAGGGGCATGAGGAGGTGGAAGTCGGGATAGGCGTGGCTCGCGAAGGTGAGCGGCGCGAGGCAGGCTTCCTTCACGGCGATGCCGAGCTCCTCGTGAAGTTCGCGGATCAGGGTTTCCTCCGGGCGCTCGCCGGGATCGACCTTGCCGCCGGGGAACTCCCACAGGCCGGCGAGCTGCTTGCCCGGCGGGCGCTGGGCCAGGAGCACCCGGCCGTCCGTATCGACGAGGGCCACGGCAACGACGAGGAGGATGCGCAGGGGAGCGTTCGCAGGCCCGCTCAAATCTTGAGACGGACTCATGGGGCGATGGCGAAGGTGGCGGAGACCTCGGCCGCCGTCTCGATGGTACCGGCGACGAGGGGCACGCGAACGTCCCTGGCCTTGGCGCGCATCGCCATCGGCGCCGGCATCGGGAGGTCGGGCGATGGGCCGGAGGCGGCCGGGGAGCGGATGGCGACGACGCGCCCGAGGGTAATGCCGGCGGCTTCTGCGAGGCGCGTGGCCTGGGCGGTCGCGTCCTTCATGGCGGCGACCCGCACGGCCGCCTCGGCGGCGTCGGGATCGCGCAGGCCGAAGCCGACGCCCTCGATCCGGTTGGCCCCGATCTCGAGGGCGCGGCGCATGAGATCGCCGAGGCGGCCCATGTCGGCGAGCCGCAGGCGGACGGTGTTGGCGGCGCGGTAGCCGTCGGCCCGCTCGGTCACGGAGCCGTCGGGCTGGCGCACGCTGCGGGTCACGGGCTGGAGGGTCACCGCCGTGGTGCCGATGTCGGCCTCCGGCACCTGGAAGGTCTCGGCGAGCGCGATGAGCCCCTTAGCGGCAGCACTCGCCGCGTCGAGGGCGGCCGCCGGAGTCGCCCCCTTGGCCTCGACGCCGATCTCCACCGAGGCGAAGTCCGGCGCCGCCTCGGCCCGGGCCCGGCCGACGACATGGATGCGGCCGTCCTTGGGTGCGGGTGCCTCCTCAGCGCGGGCCGGGGCGAACCAGACGGTGACCAGCGCGGCGATCGCCAGGGTACCGGCACGGGTGCTCACGAGCGGTAATCCCCGTTGATGGCGATGTAGCCTTGCGTCAGATCGCAGGTCCAGACACGGGCGGCTCCCTCGCCGAGGCCGAGTTCGACCCGGATCTCGATGTCGGATTCGCGCATGACGGCGCTGGCCGCATCCTCGCTGTAATCGGGGTCGCGGGCGCCCTCGCGGGCGACGCGGACATCGCCGAACCAGATGGCGAGGCGGTCGCGGTCGGCCGGCTCACCGGCCTTGCCCACCGCCATCACCACGCGGCCCCAGTTGGCGTCCTCGCCGGCCACCGCCGTCTTCACCAGGGGCGAGTTGGCGATGGACATGGCGATGCGGTGGGCCGAGGCGTCGCTCGTGGCGCCCTCTACCCGCACGGTGACGAACTTGCGCGCGCCCTCGCCGTCCTTGGCCACGAGCTGGGCCAGTTCCACCAGCAGATCGTCGAGCTTGTCCCGGAAATCGGCCAGGCGCGGGTCGGCCGCGTCGGTGATGGCGGCGTTGCCCGCCGCACCCGTTGCGAAGAGCATCAGGGTGTCGGAGGTCGAGGTGTCGCCGTCCACCGTCACGCAGTTGAAGCTTTTCGCGGTTCCGGCGGAGAGCAGGTCCTGCAGCACGGCCTGCGGCAGGGCGGCGTCGGTGAAGGCGAAGCTCAGCATCGTCGCCATGTCGGGGGCGATCATGCCGGCGCCCTTGGCGATGCCGTTGAGGGTCACCGCCGTGCCGTCGATGCTGGCCCGGCGGGTGGCGAGCTTCGGGAACGTATCGGTGGTCATGATCGCCTGGGCCGCCGCGCTCCAGGCGGTCGGGCCGCCGTCCGTGCGGGCGGCGCAGTCGGCGAGCACGCCCTCGAACTTGGTGGCGTCGAGGGGCTCGCCGATGACGCCCGTGGAGGCGATGAACACCGCTTCGGGCGCGCAATCCGCGGCCCGCGCCGCGATGGCGGCGGTCAGTTCCACGGCCTCCCGGCCCCGCGCGCCGGTGAAGGCGTTGGCATTGCCGGAATTCACCACGAGGGCCCGCGCGCCCGTGCTGCCGAGGGCGTGCCGGCACCAATCCACGGGGGCGGAGGGGCAGCGCGAGCGGGTGAACACGCCGGCGGCCTCGGTTCCCTCGGCCAGGGCGACGTAGAGCACATCCGTGCGGCCGGAATAGCGGATGCCCGCCTGCGCCGTGGCGAGCCCGACCCCCGCGATGGTGGGGAGGTCCGGCTGGTGCGTCGGCGCGAGGGGCGAGACGGGAACGGTCTTGGCGGATGCCATCGGTGCGGGTCTCCGGCTGTCGGTCGCCTCGGGCGAGGGAGGTCCCGGGCGAAGAAGGTCCCAGGCGCTGTGCCGGATGGTGATTCCGGCGGCCCGGCGGTGTTGCCCCGGCCCCGGCCGCCCCGTCAACGGGGTCGACGAAAGGGAACGAGTTCGCCCGATGAAGGATTGCCCAGACAACAGCCGTCCGGGAAAGCGCGCGGTGGGCTTGTGTCGCGGCCCCGGCGTGGCTTAGCATGTTGCGATGCAACCCACTCGAGGTGTCGATCGCGGTATGGCCAGGCGCACATGGGGAGCCCCGACCATGGAACAGACCGCCTCGTCCGGGGGCGCCTACGGCGTCCAAGTCCTGATTGCGGGGCGCCAGAAGCACTGGCGTGATGATGTCGCCGCCCAGATCCGCCGTGCCGGCTACGCCACCACCACGGTCGATTGCGGGGTGGACGCCATGACCGTCCTGGCCCTCGGCCTGCCGGTGGACGTTCTCGTCACCGACCTCGGGCTCACGGGCGAACTGGGGTGCGTGAAACTCGCCCTCGAGGCCCGCGCCCTGCGCCCCGATCTGCGCATCGTCTTCGCCAGCGACCTCCCGCACGCGACCGTCGAGGCCACCGGCCTCGACACGGGGGAGCTCTACGTGGTGGAGGCCGAGCGCACGGACGCCGTGGCCATCACCGTCCGCGAGGCCCTCGGCACCCGGGCCTGATTCGGCCGCAAGCGTGCCTCACGAAACTCCCGATCACCGCCGGTTCTTGCGCTGAGCGCGACGGCGCAGCGGGCGTTTCGTGAGAGACACCGAGTCCGCGCGTCGCCCTCCCGTCACGCCGCCAGCCCCTTCAGGGCGAGGGCGCGCTCGTCCTCCGTCAGCCGGCGCAGTGTCGGACCCGAGGTCCAGACCAGCATCGGAACGATGCGCCGGCCCGGAAAGATCTGCGTGAGGAGGGCGGCGTAGAGGGCGATCTGCCCGGCATCCGCGTCCGGCAGGGGCGCATCCGCGGCCGGCGGACGGCCGGTCTTGAAGTCGGCCACCACCACCGTCTCGGGGCCGACCGCGAGGCGATCGGCGCGGCCGAAGACCGGGCGCTCGGTCCCCTCGACCACCACACGGCCCGACAGGGTCACCTCCGCCCGGGCATCCCGGGCGAAGAGGGGCGCGAGGTCCGGGTCATCGAGGAGCCGCATCGTGGCGGCCACGATGGCTTTCTGCGCCGCTTCGTCGAGGGTCGGCGCGCGGGCGCGCACGAAGCGGGTCGCGGCTTTCCTGCGCTGGGCCGGATCGAGGCGTGGCAGATGCTCGATGAGCGAATGGATCAGCACACCCCGGCGCCGGGCCTGGGCATCGCCCTGGCGCCGGCCGGGCGTGCGCCGGGAATCCGCCGCGCCGAGCGCACGGGATGGGCTCACGGGCGGTGCCGGCTCGGCCTCGTTCGGCACGGGTGTTTCGAGCCATGACGGGACGACCTCCGCCCGGGCCGTCGCGGCGGCGGCGGATGCGGGAGCCACGGCGGCACGGCCTTCGTGCCAGAGGGTGACCGGACCGTAGGGCCGCTCCATCGCGATCCCCGGGCCGATATTCTCCTCGACACCGCGCCGGATCATCTCGCACCAGGCGGTCTCGCCCCCGGTCTCGTGCCCGCGATAGGGGGCGACGACGAGGCGGTCGGCCGCCCGGGTCATGGCCACGTAGAGCAGACGGTGGTGCTCCTCGCGGGCGCGGGCCCGGAGGCCGTCCCGCGCCGCGCCGATGGGTTCGCTGTCATGGGTCTTGGCGCTCGACCAGACCGGCGGCAGCCCCCCCGCCAGGTTCAGGAGCGGCGGATCGTTGCGGCCCAGCGGCTCGCTGCCGTCGATGATCACCACGAGGGGCGCCTCCAGGCCCTTGGCCCCGTGGACGGTCATCACCCGAACCTCGTCGCGGCCCGATTCGAGGTCGCGCTTGACCGTATGGCCGGCCTCGCCGCGCCCCGGCACCGTGGCGTAGCGGGCGAGGAACCCTCCGAGGGAGGAGGCTTCGCCGGCCTGCTCGGCCTGGGCGGCGGTGGCGAGGAACACGTCGATGGCGTCTCCCGCCTCGCCGCCGAGCCGCGAGACCAGGGCGCGGCGCCCACCATGGGCGCCGAGGATGGCGGCGTAGAACGCGAACGGGCCTTCGCAGGCGGCCAAACGGATCCACAGGCGCAGGGCGTCCCGGGCCCGGATCGCGGCGGCATCGCCGGCGGCGGCGTGGCGGGCGAGCGCATCCTCAAGGGTCTCGGAGTCCTCCCGCCGCGCGGCGATGCGCACGAGGTCGTCGTCGTCGAGGCCGACGAGGGGCGTCTTCAGGGCTCCGGCGAGGGTCAGGTCGTCGGCGGGCAGGAGGCCGGCACGGCCGACCGCCACGAGGTCGTTGACGGCGATGTGGGCGGCGATGTCGAGGCGGTCCTGCCCCGCCACCGGCACGCCCAGCCCCTTCATGGCGCGGATCACCTCCTCGAACGCCACCGAGCGCTTGCGCACCAGGATGAGGATGTCGCCCGGGCGCCAGACCCGGCCGGTCTCGTCGCCCGTGGTGATCCAGGTCGCGGCGGCCCGCGCGACGCGCCGCGCGGTGACGACGGCCGGGGCACTGGCCTCGGGCGCATCGACGGGGGCGGCCCAGGCATCCGGCTCGGATTCGGGCTGCGGCTCGGCGACGGGCCAGAGTTCGAGGGCGCCGGGGGCGGTCGCCCGCGCGGTGGTGTGGACGGTGCCGACCCCGGTATCCTCGAACGACAGCCCCTCGTAATGCTCGGGCACCTTGAAGGTGGCATCCACCGCCCCGAGGACGCCCCGGGTCGAGCGGAACGACAGGGTGAGGTGGACATCGGCGAATGGCAGGTCGGCGGCGGCGGCGGCCTTGATCCATTCCCGCCGGGTGGTCTCGAACTCGCGGGGCTCGGCGCCCTGGAAGCTGTAGATCGACTGCTTGGGATCGCCCACGGCAAAGCGCGTGCGCGCGACCTCACGGGCGCCCGCGCCGGCGGCGAACTCGGCGGTGATCCGGCGCAGGATCTCCCATTGAAGCGGGTTGGTGTCCTGCGCCTCGTCGACGAGGACGTGGTCGATGCCCCGGTCGAGCTTGTACAGGACCCAGGTGGAATCGACCCGGGCCAGGAGGTCGAGGGTCTTGTGGATCAGGTCGTCGAAGTCGAGGGCGCCGAGGCGCGCCTTCTCGGCCTCGATCCGACGGTGGATCTCGGCCGCCAGGGTGAACAGGGCGCGGGTGCGCTCCAGGGCCCGCACGCCGCGCAGGGAATCGTCGAGGGGAGCGATCCGGTCGCGCTCGTCGACGAGGGCCTGGCGGGCCTCCTCCGGCACCGCCTTGGTGCCGAGACTCCGGTCGGCCTTCGGGCTGCCGTCCTTCGTGAAGAACACGGCGCGATACGCCTCGACCCGTCCGGGTCCCTCGGTGGCCTCGGCCTCCAGCAGCTTGTCGGCCAGCCCCTCGTCCGTGGATTTACCCGTGCGCAGCCGGGCGGCGAAGTCCGTGAGATCGCCGAGGCCGCCCGCGAGGATGCGGGCCTCGACGTCTGCCACCGTCTCGCCGGCCTTCAGGTCGAGGGCGGCGGCGAGGGCCGCGAACGACTTCTCGAGCCCACCGCGCTCGGCGAGCACGCCCCGCGCGCGCAGGGCCGCGCGGATCGTCCGGCGCAGGATGTCGCCCGTCGCCTCGGCGCTGACGATGGTCCAGGCCGCCGCGAGATCCCGATCCGCGCGCGCCGAGATCGCCTCGGCGTAGACCGCGTCCACCGCCGCCGCGAAGGCCGCGTCCGCGTGATCGTCGTCCAAGACCTCGAAACGGGCCGGGACGTTGGCCTCGAACGGGAACATGTGAAGCAGGCGCTCACACAGGGCGTGCAGGGTCTCGATCTTGAGCCCCCCCGGCGTCTCCACCGCACGGGCGAACAGGCGCCGCGCCGCCTGCAGGGTGCTTCGCGAGGGCGGTGCCCCCGTGAGCGCCGTCAGTTCCTGCGTCAGGGTGGGCGCGTCGAGGGTGACCCAGCGGCCGAGCACCCGGAACACCCGGATCGACATGTTGGCGGCCGCCGCCTTGGTGAAGGTCAGGCACAGGATGCGCGCGGGCGGCGCGCCGTCCAGCAGCAGGCGCACCACCCGATCGGTGAGCACCTTGGTCTTGCCCGCCCCCGCATTGGCCGAGACCCAGGCCGAGGCATGGGGATCGGCGGCCCGGCGCTGGGACGCCTGGGTGAGGTCGTCGACCACGAAGGCCTTCGGCGAAGGGGCCGTCATCAGCCGTCTCCCTCGCCGCCGAGCGACCATTCGAGCACCCGGGCGAGGTGGTCGTAATCGCCGTAGGACTTGGCGAATTTCGGGTAGGGACGCGACGTGTAGGCCGCCTCGCCGGTGAGGAAGCGGGCGAGGAGGCCACGCAGGCGGCCCTCGTGCTCGGCGACGATGGCGGCGACGGGGCGGTCCTCGCCCTTCGGCGGCTTCACGGGGAGCGGCTCGAACGGTTTGCGGCCGCCGGACGCGTACACGTAGAGGAGATCCGGCGTCACGGGCGTCCGGGGCAGCCCGTCGAAGGCGCCGTGCATGAGCATGGCCGCCTCCAGGGTGAGCTGCGGCGAGAACCCGGCGAAGACCTCCTTGTTGCTCGGCGGCTGGCCCGTCTTGTAATCGACGATGCAGGCGGTCCCGTCGCGGCCGAGCTCGATCCGGTCGGCGCGGGCGCGCAGGGTGAAGGTCTCGTTGCCCAGTGGAATCAGCCACTTGCCCGAGACTTCGCCATGGACCCGGGTGAGGCCGCCCCGCCGCGCCGCCTCCCAGTCGAGGAACCGCGTGGAGAGCCGCTCGTAGCGCGGCCACCACTCGGCGTAGAGCGCCGGGTACGTCTTCGAGATCGTGGCGAACGCATTCCTGGCGATGTCCGCCAGCCGATCGCGGGCGACGTCCGGCTCGGGCAGCGTCTCCAGATAGGCCTGCGCGAACGTCCCCAGAATCTCGTGGATCAGGGTGCCGCGCTCGCTCGCGCCGGGCTGCGCCGCCACGGGCTCCAGGGGATCGAGGCCGAGCACGTGGCGGGCAAAGATCACGTAGGGGTCGCGCACCAGGGTCTCGATCTCGGTGACGCTCAGGGTGCGGGGGAACAGGGCCGGGTCCGGGCGGGGCTTGGGCTGGCTCAGGCGCGGCACCGGTCCGCCACCGCGATCGAGGTGGGCAGCATAGCCCGTGAAGCGCCGGCCGCCCTCCACGGCCCGCTCCCAGCACGCCTCCCCGGCGAACGCCCGCAGACGCTGTAGGAAGCGCGACGGCACCGTCGGCGCGCCCTCGCGCTTGGCCGCCCGGGTGATGACGGCATCGGGGTGGCCGAGCGCCTGGACGAAGTCGTGGGCGCTCTGGCCGATGCGGCGTTCCGGCGGGTTGAGGCCGACGCGCTCGCGCATGGGCCGGTTGAGGAAGGCGTCGGTGACCGTCTTCATCGGCCACACGCCCTCGTCGAGACCGCCGAGCACGATGCGGTCGACGCTCATGAGCCGGGCCTCCAGGAGGCCGAGGATGCGCAGGCGCGGATGCGGACGCCCGTCGCCGCAGGCCACGGGCCGTTCGGTCGTGAGGGCCGTGAAGAAGGCCGGGTAGTCGGAGAAACGCCCGGGTATCCTGAAGGGAGCGCCGGGTTTCATCTCGTCGGGGATCGCCGCGATGTCATCGAACAGGCTGTCGAGGACATCGAGGGAGGCGTCGTCGACGGGCTCGGATTCGCCCTCGGCCGGCGGCGCCAGCAGCGCCTCGACGGCCACGCGATGGCACGCGGCGTAGGCGACGAGGTTGCCAAGGCCGTCGTGGTCGCCCTGAAGGAAGCCGGCGAACGCGGCTTCCAGGCGCACGAGGATGCCGGCGGCGAGATCCCAGTCGCGGTTGACGAGGCGGCGCTTGGCCCGGGGCCGGCGTCCGGTGGCGCTGCGCTGATCGACCACCGCCCGGTGCAGGCCGGCAAAGCCCGGTCCTGGGGCGGGACCGCGCAGGGCGCCGATCTCCAGGGCGGCGGCGGCCCGGACCACGTCGCTCCGCGGCAGGCCGAGGCGCACGAACGGATGGGCCAGGAGAGTGATGATCCGGGCCGGGTGAAGATCGGCGGCGCATTCGGCGGCGAGGCGCGCGAGGCGTCCGGCCCGGCTGCACGACAGGGCCTCGCCGGCGGAGTCCTCGGCGACGATGCCCCAGCGGGCGAGCTCGGCCGCGACCCGGACGGCGAGGTTCCGGTCGGGGGTGACGAGGGCGGCGGTGGCGCCAGGCGTCTCCAGGGTTTCGCGCAGCGCGACGGCGATGCTCAGGGCCTCCTCGCGCTCGTCGGAGACCTCGACGACGGCGATTCCCGCCATGCCGGCCTCGCCCAGCGCCAAGCGGGCCTCCGGCTCGAGGTCCGCCCAGGCTTCCGTGGTCTCGGCGGGCCGCAGGGCCTGCGAAAGGAGGGCCGCGCGGGCGCGGGCCGCCGCGTCGGGCTCGCCGAGGACCGTGACCGCCGCGCGGGCCATGTCGAGGCCGGTCGGCCCGAGGAGGCGGTGCAGGATCGCCTGCGGGTGGCCGTGGGCGATGGTCTTCGAGAACCCCTCGCCGGTCTCGATGGCGTCCCACCCGGCCGTGTCGAGGTCGGTGTCGAGGCCCGGCAGCACCACGGCGCCCCGAGGAAGCCCCCTCACCGCCGCGATGAGGCGGGTGGTCGCCGGGACCGAGCCCGTGGAGCCGGCGACGATCACCGGATCGGCCGGGCGCTCGCGGCGCAGGCGGTCGGCCTCCGCCACCAGCAACCGGCGCGAGCGCGCGACGGGGTCGCTCATGTGCCGTTCGGCGAGGATTCCGGGCCAGTGCTCGGCGGCGATCCTCACGAAATCCAGGGTGAGGCCGAAGTAGCGCGAGTACTCCACCTCGACGGCGCCGCCGATCTCCGCCCAGGGCAGCCCCTCGACGGTGAGGGCATCCATGAGCCGCTCGAGGTCGGCGGCCAGCGCCACGGCGTCGGCGGGCGAGGACGGCACCAGGAAGGGCACGTCGTCGTCCATGGGCAGGAGGGTGCGGTCCACGGCCTCGGCCCATTGCTGGACGAGGCGGGCCAGGATCAGCCGCCGTTCCAGGGGCGGCATGGCGGGGGCGAGCACGTCCGGACCGTTCTCGAGAAGCGGGGTCGTGGCGAGATCGAGTTCGGCCTCGTCGGCCTCGCCGAGGGGCACCATCCGGGGCAGGAGGGCGGCCCGGCCCAGGCGCTGGGCGAGCAGCGCCGAGAACGCCTTCGCGGCCCGGCGCGTCGGCAGGTAGAGGGTGACGGCGGCGAGCGCGAAGGGATCGTCCCCGAGGTCGCCCACGAGCCGGCCGGAGAGCAGGGCGTCGGCGAGGGTCGGCAGGAACGGTGCGCCGGGGGGGATGGTGAAGACGCGTGAGGCCTCTTCCGACTCGTCGTGATGCGTGTGCGTCAGCGCAACCACCGTTGGCGTTCATGGGTGAAGTTCATGACTTTCCGGCCAGCCAGAGCACTTGCGAGATACAGATCGAGATCATCTGTGAGCAGGGTAGCATCCCCCTCCAGGGCATCGAGGATGGCGGCGTCGGTGAGCCCGAGCCGCCCGAACGCCTCCTGGCGAACGACACGCTCGCTTGGTGTGTACGATTCCGCGGCAGTCTCGACGAAGATTCGAAACGTCCGAATGACGGACGCCAGATGGGGATGGCCAAACTGGCGGATCAGGTTCGATGTCTCGGATAGGATGGTCGGCGTCGTCAACAGTTTGGACGCCCGGCGCACGATCGCGGCGAGACCATCGAAATCATCAACCGTGTAGCCCCGGGTTCGTTTGTGAGTCGCGATGAAAGCCCGGGATGCGCTCCCGACCAGCAGCAAGACGAGAAGGTTCGTATCGATGAGGAGACGCCCGCGCATTTCTATGCACCGGCGATCTCGAAGGTTCGATTGGTCACCGAGACGACGGCCCCATCCTGGTCAGCGATGCGAACCACCTTGTAAGTTCGATTGAGATCGAGCTCTGGGCCAAGCGCCGTCTGAAACGGCCTCGCCGCATCCCAGGCCCGGGAAAATCCCACCGTAATCAGCCACGCATTCTGTGCCTCGTCGAACCGCACTTCCTCGAGTCCGATGTTTTTCGGCTGCTCGTCGGAGAAGACCTCGGCCACATAGCTCTTGGCCGTCGTGATGGCCTGCTTGGCGTCCATCCGCCGCTCCCGTTCACTCCGCCTCGGACCAGAGATCATAAACCGACGGTCGGGCAGCACAACGCGGCGGCGTGAAGCCGCCTACAGCACCTGCGCGCTGGCCTTCACGCGGGCCTCGGCCGCGACGATGGCCTCGGGGGTGCCGACATGGAGCCACTGCCCGTCGAGGCGCAGGCCGTGCAGGCGATCCGCCGCGATGGCGCGGTCGAACAGGAGGTTGAGGGAGAACGCGCCTTCGGGCGTGTCCGCGAACAGGCCGGGCTTCAGGATGGCCACACCCGCATAGATGAAGGGTGCGACCTCGCGCTCGCCGCGCCGTTCCAGGCGTCCATCGGACGCCATCACGAAATCGCCCGCCCCCTCGTAGCCGAGACTGGTGGCGGTGGGAGCGACGAGGAGGAGGATGTCCATGGTCTCGGGCGACCACGCGGCGATGAGGCGCCCGAGATTCGAGTCCGGCCCCTCGAGCCAGAACGAATCCGCGTTGAACACGACGAACGGATCGTCGCCCAGGAGCGGCAGGGCCTTCTTCACCCCGCCGCCGGTCTCCAGCAGCCTGTCGCGCTCGTCGGAAACGACGATCTCGGGCGCGGTCCGGCGCTTGCCGACATGCCCCTCGATGAGGTCGGCGAGGTAGTGGACGTTGACCACGGCCTGCTGGATTCCGCCCTCCGCCGCCCGGTCGAGGGCGTGGTCGAGGAGCGCGCGGCCGGCCACCTCGACGAGGGGTTTCGGCACCGTCGCGGTGATCGGGCGCATGCGCTTGCCGAGGCCGGCGGCGAGGACGAAGGCACGGGTGATGGGGGGCGTGTCGGACATTCCGGCGGAGTCTCGCATCGCGCTTCCGGGCGCAGGTCGGATGGACGCGGGCGACCCGGTCCGGTTCAAGCAGGCAGTCGCACGGTTCCGTCGGCCTGCGGGATCAAGTCCGGGTTCCAGGCCACCTCCCACAGGGTCCCGTCGGGATCGGCGAAGTAGCCGGAATAGCCGCCCCAGAACGCGTCCTGGGCGGGCTTCACCAGGGTGGCGCCGGCGCGCACGGCTTGCGCCATCACCGCATCGGCCTCCTCCCGGCTCACGGTGTTGTGGGCGAGGGCGAAGCCGCGAAAGCCGCTGCCTTCGACCGCGACACCGGCATCCTCGGCCAGGGCCGTGCGGGGATAGAGCGACAGGACGAGGCCGCCGAGCTGGAAGAAGGCCACGCCCTCCGAGGCGTAGGCCGAGCGGGTCCAGCCCAGGGCCTCGTAGAAGCGCGACGCCCGGGCGAGGTCGGCGACGCCGAGGGTCACGAGGGTCAGGCGCGGGTCCATCTCAGGAATCCTCGCCCGCGTCCGCTGCGGCCTTCGGCACGAGGTCGGGCAGATGCTCCGCGTGCCACAGGCGCAGGCGGGTCAGGGCCGGGTGGGCGAGGTTGCGGGTGAGGTAGCCCTCGATGCGCGGCAGGTGGGCGAGGTAGCCGGGCTTGCCGTCGCGCCGGTCGAGGCGGGCGAAGATGCCGAGGATCTTGGTGACCCGCTGCGCTGCCAGCACCGCATAGGCACGGGCGAAGCCCTGCATGTCGAAATCGGGCTCGCGGTTGCGGCGCTCGCGGACGTAGAGCCCGAGCAGGCGCAGCTCGAACTCGGCGGTCGCATCGACCCGCGCATCCTGCAGCAGGGAGGCGAGGTCGTAGGCCGGGTGGCCGAGCACCGCATCCTGGAAGTCGATGAGGCCGATGCGCTCCAGGCCCTCGCGCTGGGGCAGCCAGATCAGGTTCGGCGAGTGATAGTCCCGCAGGGTCCAGGTCGGACGCTCGGGGATGATGCTCCCCAGGACCTCGGCCCAGAGGGCGACGAAGTCCGAGCGGGCCGGGCCGGGCAGGTCCGCACCCCGGATCGCCGGGCAGTACCAGTCGGGCAGCAGCTCGGTCTCGAACACCAGGGCTTCGAGGTCGTAGGGCGGCAGGACGTGGTCGATCCCGTCGGCCACGGGCAGCACGCCGGGCAGCTCCGTGGCGTGGAGCTTGGCGAGCAGGCGCACGGCCTCGGCGTAGCGCTCGGGACGCGGGCCGCTGGCATCGACCACCGGCTCCGAACCGAGATCCTCGATGATGAGGAGGCCCTCGGCGAGGTCCTCGCCATAGATGCGCGGGGCCGAGAAACCCAGCGCCCTCAGGCCGCGGTCGACGCCGACGAAGGCATGGACGCTCTCGGCGAGCTTGACGATGGCGCTGTAGGGCTTGCCGTTGCGGACGGGCGGGCCGTCGCTGCGGGGCGGCGATACCATCAGCACGGCGCGGCCGCCGTCGGGCTTGACCAGCCGCTCGTAGGCGCGTGACGAGGCATCGCCCTGCATCGGGGTGCGCGCGGCCTCGTCCCAGCCGCTGCGCACGAGGAGGATGCGCAGGGCCCTGGCCCGCTTCAGCCGGGCATCCATGCCGCCGGAGCCGTCGATGCGGGCAAAGCGCGCCCCGTCGCCGAACTCCGCGCGCAGGGAGAGATCGACGGTGAGGATGGGCCCCGCGCGGTCGCCGAGGCGCTCGGGCCATTCCACCAGGGTGATGGCAGCCTCCGTCATCTCGTCGAAACCGAGTTCGACGAGTTCGTCGGGGCTGCGCAGGCGGTAGAGGTCGGCATGGACGATCTGGCGTCCGTCCGGCGCCTCGTAGGGCTGGATCAGGGTGAAGGTCGGGCTCGGCACGTCGAGGTCCGGCATGGCGGTGAGTTCGCGGATCAGCGCGCGGGCGAGGGTCGTCTTGCCGCCGCCGAGGCCGCCCGACAGGGCGACGAGGTCACCCGGCTGGAGGAGTTCGGCCAGGAAGCGGCCGAGATCCTCGGTGGCGCCCTCGTCGGGGAGCATGATCTCCCAGGCCGCCCGCACTTCACGCTGGGGCGTGTCCGCACCGTCCTCGTTCAACGCCCAACTCCTACCGTGGCCGCGAGCCGTCGCGGGGCCGCACGATACCCATCATCATAGACGCGCATCCTTAACCAAAACCCCGGCGCGGCCGAAGGCTCCCGAATCGGCGAGGCTTCCTACTCGGCGGCGGCCCGGCGGGCCGTGCCGGAGGCGATGGGGAAGGTGCAGGTGACGCGGGTGCCGACCCCCGGGGCGGAGTCGAGGGCGACGCGGCCGCCGTGCAGCTCGACGAAGGAGCGCACGATGGACAGGCCGAGGCCGACGCCGCGATGGCGGGTCCCCAGGGTGTTGCTCTCGAACCGGTCGAACACCCGGGCGGCGACCTCCTCGGGCATGCCCTGGCCGTAATCGATGACCGCGAGGGTGAGGTCCGTGGCGCTGCGTCGGACCTCGACGCGGACCTGCTGGCCCGGCGCGGAGAAGCCCACGGCGTTGGACAGGAGGTTGAACAGGATCTGGCGCACCCGCTTGCCGTCGGCGACGAAGCTCCCGACGTCCTCGGGCACGTCGAGATCGAGGCCGATGGCCGCCTCGGCGAAACGATCCTCCAGGCCGCGCACCGCCGCCTCGACGGTGGCGCGGACATCCACCACCTCGCGCGACAGCTCCAGGGAGCCGGCGTCGATGGAGGCGAGATCGAGGATGTCGTTGATCATCACGAGGAGCGCGCCCGACGAGCGCATGATGTGGCCGGAATACTCGCGCTGGCGCTCGTTGAGGGCGCCGACGGTCTCGTCGCCGAGGAGCTGGGTGAAGCCGATGATGTTGGTGAGCGGCGAGCGCAGCTCGTAGGAGACGTGGTTCACGAAGGTGTCGCGCAGCTGCGAGGTCCGCTCCAGGGCGTCGTTCTTATCGGTGAGCGCGCGCTCGACGTTCACGCTCGCGGTGACGTCGATGAGGGTGAGGAGGGTGGCGCCCTCCGGCAGGGGCTGGGCGGCGCAGTCGAGGACGGTGCCGTCGATCACCTCGAGGCGGCAGGTCAGGCCGGCGCGGCTCTCCAGGCCCGTGATGGCGCCGCGGATGTCGAGCCAGGGCTCCTCGTCCGGCGCGAGGGCGCGACAGGCCTCGATCACCGCATCGACGCGGGGGCGCTCGGACAGGGTCGCGGCGTCGAGGCGCCACAGGGTGGCGAAGGCGCGGTTGGCGAAGGTGAGGCGGCCATCGGCGCCGAACACCGCCACGGGCTCCTTGAGGGTGTCGAGGGTCTCGGCCTGCACCCGCATCAGCGCGTTGTAGCGCGATTCGAGCTTCATGTTCTCCGAGACGTCGTCGAACAGGTAGGTCAGGCCGCCCTGCGGATTGGGATCGGCGACGACGCGCAGCGAGCGCCCATCCGGCAGGTACCACCACGCCTCGCTGGCCTCCACGGCGCGGTAGGCGGCGAGCACGTCGGCCTTCCACGACTTGAAGTCGGCCTGCTCGGGCAGTTTTCGCGAAGCGCGGAGGCGATCGAGGATCTCGCCGTCGAGGGGCCGGCCCTCGAGGAAGGCCTGGTCGAGGCCCCAGAGCTGGCGGTAGGCGGCGTTGTGGAAAATGAGGCGCTGGCGGGCGTCGAACATCGCCACCGCCGTGGGCAGCTGGTCGAGGGTGCGGACGTTGGCGTCCATCTGGCGCTGCAGGTCGGCGCGCACGCTCTCGAGTTCCGAGACATCGACGGCGATGCCGACGCGCCCGGCCTCCACGGCGCTCTCGGTCACGTCGAGGATGCGCAGGCCGCCGGCCACCACGGCGGAGAGGCGCAGGGCGGGGCGGCCGCCGGTGGGCGTCCGGGTGCCGTCGTCGCGGGCGATGAGGTCGCGGGCCTGCCGGTCGAGGAGTTCGAGGCCGAGCGCCGCCTCGCGGCCTTCCGCTTCCACCGCAGCCACATAGGCGGTGTTGACCCAGGCGAGCGCCCCGTCGCGGTTGCGCCGCCACAGGGGCTGGGGAATCGCGTCGAGGAGACCGCCCAGCGCCGCGAGGCCGCGCCGCGCCTCGTCGAGGGTGAGGCGTAAGTCTATGAGTTCGCGGCGTTCTTCCGTGGTCTCGCGCAGGCGCAGGAGGGCACGGCCGGCGAGCGCCTGCCCCTGGGCCTCGACGAAGCGGCCGTCCTGGGTGCGCAGGCTGAGGCGGAAGCCCGTGCCGCGGGCGCGCAGGCCGTCCACGGCGGCGGCGAGATCGCGGGCGTCGGAGGGCTGGAGCCAGGCGTCGAACTGGAGGAGGTGGTCGGGATCGTCGGCCGAGAGCCGGCGTCCGTCGAGGGCGAGGCCGATGTCGCCCTCAATGAGTCCGGCGCCGCGTCCGGTCCAGGTGACGATGACCTGGCGCTCGGAATGCAGCAGCATCTCGGCGCGGTCGTGGGCGCCGCGCAGGCGGGTGAGCTCGCGGGTGAGCTCCGCGTCGCGGAGGCTCCAGCGGGCGCGCTCGCGCATGTGCAGCAGGGCGAGGATGGTGGAGAACACCGTCAGCCCGATGAGGATCGCGAGGCCGGCGGCGTTGTGGGTGTGCGGCCCGAGGCCGATCGTCCAGGCGGACGCGTCCGTTCCGGGCGCGGCGGCCCACGCCGGTCCACCGGCCGCAGTGACGACGACAGCGCCGGCGCACACCACGGCGCGCGCCGTTCGATCGACCCTCATGATCCGGTCCGCCCCCACGAATCCCTGACGCGGCGCCAAACGCGCCGATCCCGCCTCCGGCCCCCGGGGCCGTCGGCGGATCACTCCACCTGAGGAATCGCCCCACAGTAGCGCGAGGCGGATTCGTCCCGGAAGAGGGTTGAGGCGCAGTTCTCCGGTTTCGGGCACGCGGGCCGCCGGGGCCGCAGAAAAGTCACACTCGGGCCAGGCTTCCGTCACGCCGCGTTCACGAAAAAAGCCCGGCGGAAAGCCGGGCTCTTTCACGAGTTGGTGAGGATCGGGGCGCCCCGAGCCGGGGCGCCGGTCGGCTCAGTAGCGGTAGTGGTCGGGCTTGAACGGGCCGGTCTCGGCGACGCCGATATAGGCGGCCTGCTCGGGGCTGAGCTTCGACAGCTTCACGCCGATCTTCTCGAGGTGGAGGAGGGCGACCTTCTCGTCGAGGGCCTTGGGCAGGGTGTAGACCTGCTTGTCGTACTTGCCCGGGTTGGTCCAGAGCTCGATCTGGGCCAGCGTCTGGTTCGTGAACGAGGCCGACATCACGAAGGACGGGTGGCCGGTGGCGTTGCCGAGGTTCACGAGACGCCCCTCCGACAGGAGGATGATGCGGTGGCCGTCCGCGAAGGTGATCTCGTCCACCTGCGGCTTGATGTTGGACCACTTGAGGTTCTTCAGGCCGGCGACCTGGATCTCGTTGTCGAAGTGGCCGATGTTGCACACGATGGCGCGGTCCTTCATCGCCCGCATGTGGTCGAGGGTGATGATGTCCTTGTTGCCGGTGGCCGTCACGAAGATGTCGGCGCGGGGCGCGGCGTCTTCCATGGTGACGACCTCGTAGCCTTCCATGGCGGCCTGGAGGGCGCAGATCGGATCGACCTCCGACACCAGGACGCGGCAGCCGGCGTGGCGGAGCGACGAGGCCGAGCCCTTGCCGACATCGCCGAAGCCCGCGACCATGGCGACCTTGCCGGCCATCATCACGTCGGTGCCGCGGCGGATGCCGTCGACCAGCGATTCGCGGCAGCCGTAGAGGTTGTCGAACTTCGACTTGGTGACGGCGTCGTTCACGTTGATGGCCGGGAAGAGCAGCTTGCCCTCCTTGGCGAGGTTGTAGAGGCGGTGCACGCCCGTGGTGGTCTCCTCGGAGACGCCCTTGATCGAATCGGCGAGGCCCGCGAACCAGCCCTTGGGCTTCTCGGCGAGCTTCTTCTTGAGAAGGGCGAAGAAGATCTCCTCCTCTTCCGACTCGGGCTTGTCGAGGAAGGCGGTGTCGCCGTTCTCGGCGCGCAGGCCGAGATGGACGAACATCGTCGCGTCGCCGCCGTCGTCCAAAATCATGTTCGGCAGGCCGCCGCCGTGCCAGTCGAACAGCTTCGACGTGTAGTCCCAGTACTCCTCCAGGGTCTCGCCCTTGATGGCGAAGACCGGGATGCCGGCGGCCGCGATGGCGGCGGCGGCGTGGTCCTGGGTCGAGTAGATGTTGCACGAGACCCAGCGGATGTCGGCGCCCAGCGCCGCCAGGGTCTCGATGAGCACGGCCGTCTGGATCGTCATGTGCAGCGAGCCGGCGATCTTCGCGCCCTTCAGGGGCTGCGACGGACCGTACTCCGCGCGGGTGGCCATCAGGCCGGGCATCTCGGTCTCGGCGATGGAGATCTCCTTGCGACCGTACTCGGCGAGCGCGATGTCCTTGACGATGTAATCCTGAGCCATGGGGTTCCGTCTCTCTGCTGCGTGTTGGCCGGGGCTATAGCAGGCGACGGGATGCGAGGCAATCAAGACATAAAGATGTCTTTATGCGAGGCGTTCCAAAGTGGCGGGGTTGGGTGGGGCGCGGCGGGCGCCCGCTCGGTCGCAGGCTCCCTGCCCGTCGATCCGGCCCCATCCGGCGACGGCCCTCCCCGAGGATTCGATCCGGCCGCCCCTATGGCCATCCGAGACTTGGTGCCGGCGTCGGCGGTCGGATGGGCATATTCGCCGGTCCGCTTCCGGACGGAAAACTCGGGGCGACGAACGTTCATTCGGAACAGGACGATCGGCGGCGCGGGGCCTTGAGCGCACTTCGGCCGTGCGGCTGTAGGCGGACGTTCCGCCTCCGACCCACAGCGGACATCCGGGAGTGTGATTGGGGGGCCTTAGACGAGGGAGCATGAAATCGCCTGGCATTGACCGGAGAAACCGGTCAAAAGATAACTTTTGAGAATAAAGCGCTAGCGGGAATAACCCGAGTGGGGTCGCCGAACGCCGCTGTAGGCAGCTTCCGCAGTCATCAAAGGGTCAGAATTACATCGGCATTGCGACTCGATTACGATTAGCTTAATGGATTTTCGCAATTCCGCTTCGTCAGAACAGTCGCTCTGATAAACGAGCAGGCCTGTGACAATATAAAACGCCACGAAAGGTATATTTATATGATGGTGCGTAAGTTTAGGCTTCAGAACTTTGGACCGTTTGTCGATAGCGGCTGGATTTGTCTGTCTGATACAATGAACATATTCGTAGGAGAAAATAATTCTGGGAAAAGCGCTGTATTGCGCTCTTTCGGAGAGAATTTTCCACACGTGCGCCATCGTAGTTCGAAAGAATGGAGAGCTGAATATCTTCCAATCCCGGTACATAGCGTAGAGGTCGACTATGCCGGCTCCGATCTAGATTGGGTGCTAAGACGGTATGCCCAAAACGGCGTTGGCTGGATTTTTGCGGATGCATCCCTCAATACACAGGAACGAGTTGAAAATTTTGCTCAGAAAGCTCTGGCGGAACCAAGTTCCTCCATTGTCGTAAAACGGCACGCGGGAGGATTTGAGCCATTTGAAACCCCAGATCCGACGGTAGCGGTAAATAGTCTTATCCTGAAATTCCACGAGGGAGCTTGGATTGTCCAGGGCTCCGGCGGAATGCCGGCCAAGGACGGTATCCCCGCTCTAATTACATGGGTATGGCAAGAAAATGTCTTTTTCTTTCAAGCATTGAGAGCGAGTCCTGGCAAGATGGGATTTGGCGCTCCTGGAAAACTTGATCAGAACGCAAGCAACCTCGCAATTCAATTAAACGGTCTTCAAGGGGATCGCCCAGAGGTCTTCGCAAAGCTCGTGAGTCACCTTGTCTCCATTTTTCCGACGGTTGGAAACCTAAGTGTAAGTCCAGCCGACGGCATGTTGGAAATCCGAGTTTGGTCGACCCGAGAACAACAGCGCCGTGAATTCAGCTTCAGCCTCGACGACAGCGGCACGGGGCTGGCCCAAGCTATAGCAATTCTTTTCGTCGCAATGACCTATGATAGTGCAGTCTTAGTAATTGATGAGATCAGCAGCTATCTTCATCCTGCGGCAGCCAAAGCTCTGCTACGCATATTGCAGTCGGATTATCCGCAGCATCAGTACGTCATCTCCACCCACTCTCCTGATATACTCAGCGCAGGTCGCGATGCGAAGGTCTTTTGGATACGGAAAAGCGGGTTTGAGTCAAGTATTACTGAGGTCGACCTCACCGATCTAAAGGTTTTACGAGATGTCACCGGTCAGCTCGGCGTTTCAATGACCGACGTTTTCGCGGCGGAACACATCGTCTGGGTCGATGGAGAAACGGAAGAGGCATGTTTCCCGATGCTGCTGGCTCAATCTAAAGATGACACTAGGTCGGTCCTTTTCATACCCTTACTTCATACTGGTGATTTCCATGATCGAAAGGTTCGGGCAGACAAAGTTTTTCAAATCTATGAGCGACTTACCGGGGCAACTGCTCCCGTGGTGAGCAAAGTAGCATTCAATTTTGATGCCGACGATCTTTCTCCTGAGAAACAACTCGAACTACAGACCCGCTCGGGCGGTCGCATCCATTTTCTTCCTAGGCGCAACCTGGAGAGCTACCTCATACATCCATCAGCAATCGCCCGCGTGATTGCCGCAGAATTGGAGCACGTGAAGCCCGTCAGTGTTGTGCAACTAAAGGCTGAGGTCGAAAGAGTTCTGCTCGAATTGTCTGCGGAGCGTCGCTACGGTGCACCAGCCGATCCACCGACATTTTCCGATGAAGCGTGGCTTGTTCGAGTCGATGGCGCGAAACTGATTGCGGACCTTTTTTTACGCGTCACCGAGTCGACGTTGGAGTACCGCAAGACCACTCACTCTGTGTCGCTAGTTAGGGACTTGCTCCAAAACGAGCCTAATTTACTCAAAGAGTTGACTGACTACGTCGTTGAGCTAGTCTTGGTTGCAAAGCGCCAAATTCTCGATTGTCATGCTTGCTTGAATTAAATTGGAATTCGCTAGGCCTGCCGGGCACTACCTCTTAGTTCGTATTAAGTCGCATGTTCGCGGTCGATGCGAAGCAGGCATACCGGCGAGGCATGCCCTAAGTCCGTTCCCCACCCAACCCAGTCGTTGAACCCGGTCCACCCAGCGACCACGAAGCGGACATTGCTGGAGTCTGAGTTGGGTCGCAGGCGAGCATAGACGTAAGGTCCGCTTCAGAGCTTTTTTGAAGTTCATTACTTATGATTTCGGTCGAGTTTGATAAATTTTTGCGCGCTTGATGATTTCATCGAGCGCATCATCCAAATCTTTACCATGCTTTTTCTTTTGCATGAGACAAGAGAGTGCAGATATAATTCTCAACGAACTCATTTGGGTAGATATAATGCCGATCGTCATGTCGTTGCGAGGCAAGCTCATCGCCTGCTTCTCGATCATGCTCGCCCTCATCTGTGGCCTCGCTGGGTTGGCCTACTACCAGATCGAGACCATCAATCGGGCCGCGACGGAACTCCGCCTGACGCGGCTGCCCGCCGCTCAGGCCCTGGGCGGCATCCAGACCTCAACTCTTCGCATCCGCGTGAACGGAAGCCGCGTCCTCTCGGCGAAGACGCAGCAGCAGAAGACCGATGCCGTGGCGGCCATCCAGCAGCGTCTCGGCGAACTCGGCGCATTCCAGTCGCGCTACGCCGGCCTGATCCAGACCGCGGCGGCCCGCGATCTCTACGCGAATTTCGAGCGTCAATGGGCGGCCTACCTCGCCCACCAGACCGAGGGTTTCGCGGTCGCGGAGCGCGGCGACGTCGCGGCGGCGCAGGACCACTACAATTCGACGATGTCCGATTCGATCCGGGGCATCGTCGCCGCCCTGAACAAGCTGGTCGATCTCGAGGTCGCGTCCGCCGCGACCTCCGGCGCCGAGGCTCAGCACGCCTATGACAGCGCGCGGACCCAGATGCTGGTCTTCCTCGCCGGTGCGGCGATCCTGGCCGTGGGCGCCGTCGTCATGCTGATCCTCGCCATCAGCCGGCCCCTCAGCCGCATGACGGCCGCCATGCGCCACCTCGCCGCCGGGGACATCGCGACGGAGATTCCCGCCATGGGGCGGCGCGACGAGATCGGGGCGATGGCGGGTGCCGTCCAGATCTTCAAGGAGAACATGATCCAGGCCCGGCATCTGGAGGCCGAGACCGTCCAGGCACGCCTGGACGCAGAGGCCCAGCGCAAGGCCGGCATGCGCCAGATGGCCGACGCGTTCGAGCAGGCCGTCGGCGGCATCGTCGGGATGGTCTCGTCCTCGGCGACGGAGCTGCAGGCGACGGCCCAGACCATGACGGTCACGGCGTCCGAGACCGCGAACCAGTCGACGACGGTCGCGGGTGCGGCCGGCGAGGCCGCCGCCAACGTCCAGACCGTGGCCGCCGCCGCCGAAGAGCTCGGGAGCTCCGTGCAGGAAATCGGTCGCCAAGTCTCCGGCTCCTCCGACCTGGCCCAGCTGGCGGTCGGCGAAGCGGATCAGACCATGCACCTGGTCCAGGCCCTGAGCCAGGCCTCCTCCCGCATCGGCGACATGGTCGGGCTGATCTCCAACATCGCGAGCCAGACCAACCTCCTCGCCCTGAACGCGACCATCGAGGCGGCGCGGGCCGGCGAGGCGGGCCGGGGCTTCGCGGTGGTCGCCACGGAGGTGAAGGAACTGGCCGCCCAGACGTAATTACCCACCCCCTTGTGCGGGTTGGGTTTCGCTGATTCCTTTGTAGGATGGGCCGAAGCGATCTTGAGCGGCTGAGCCGCAAGGAACTGATCGAGTTGGTGCTGCGGATGCAGCGCCCGACGAAGACCTCGCGCA
>NZ_JAKSXV010000101.1 GCF_022829345.1 Methylobacterium sp. J-090
GGCCGGCCCGTGCGCGGCTTCTGCGGAGGCAGCAACGGGGCGATCTGCTCCCACTGCGCATCAGTCAGTTCGTAACGTCGCATCCCGACAACATGGGGGCGATCACCACGCCCGTGAACCCTTTGCAGAGACGCCCTAGCCGAGTCGCCGAGGCCGTGAAGACATCGTGACGAAACGGATCGGCCTCGACGCGGGGCCGGGCCGGGGGACGCCGGGAGACCGGCTAAACTTACCAAAACGTGGTTTCGCGGCGTCCCGCGTCTCCCGTTTCCTGGCCATCCCCCGCGCCGGACCCGGCGGCGGGGCCGCAACCGTGCGCGACGGGTTCCCTGTCCTGGCAGGCGCCCGGATGCCGCCCCGCGCCGGGGCGTCATACGGTTTCCGCTTGATCAGGTCGGTGAGGCGGTGAAACGCGGGTCCCCACACCTTCCAGGAGAGGGACAGGGTGAGGTGTGGGACCTTTTCGGAGAGTTCGCACACCTCACCCCAACCCTCTCCTTCCAGGAGAGGGAGCACCGATGCGACCGTTCGATCCGACGTGATCAACCGGAAGAGGTATCAGGCGATCCCGAGCTGGCGGAACACCGGCAGGCGGGTGGCGACGAACGTGTCGTAGCGCTCGCGCAGGTCGGCGAGGTTGGCCTCGGCGCCATCGAGCGGCTTGCCGTCCTTGACGAGGCGCTGCCCTTGAGCCTGCAGCACCGCCCAGGCCCGCTGCACCGGATCGACGCCCGCCGCCTGGGCCGAGAGGAACAGCTGCGCCATGCGGTCGGCCGGGACGCCGCTGCCGGTGACCGGCGAGGCGAGGAACTGGAGCTCCTCCGAGGCCTCGGCCCGCTTCATCACGGCGGCGTTGAAGGCCCGGGTGCGCTTCAGGCGCGCGGCCTCGTCCTTGGCAGGTTCCTTGGCGGGTTCCTTGGCGGGTTCCTTGCCCGACGGGCACGGCTGGACGTGGCCCGAGCCGACGAGGATGCCGAACGCCTCCATGAGCTTGCCCCAGTCGAGGGCCTTCACCGACGGGTCGGCGAAGATCGCCTGCACGGTGGCCGGGCCGCGGGCCAGCACGTCGAGGATCGGGCGGTAGACCTCCTCCTGCAGCTGCGCCTCGCCCAGACTCCCCTGAACCTTCAGGGCGACCTCGGCGCGCGGCGTCGACAGGGCGAAGCGCAGATGGGTCCAGATGGCGCGGGAGGACGGCACCGTGTGGGGCAGGGCGCCCTTCACGTAGACGTCCCGGCGGAACTGCTGGTTGACCATGTAGTCGCGCAGGGTCTCGCGCCGCACGGGATCGGCGCAAGCCTTCAGGATCGCCTGCTGCTCGGCGTTGAGGTTGATGGCGTCGACCCCCTCGAGCAGGGCCGCCGAGCCCACATAGGTCAGCTTGGCCTCGGCCAGTTCGGCCGCCACGTCGGCGACGTAGAACGGCGTCCAGTCGCGGTTGAAATACTCGTGCGCGAGGTAGCTGCGCGGCAGGGCCTTCAGCTTGTCGAAGCGCGGGGCGAGCGCCGGGTTCTGGGTGAAGTACGAGGCCTTGGCCTCGCGCATGGATTCGGCGAAGGCCACGGCCTCGTCGATGCGCGGGATGATCGGGCCCGTGCGGGTGCCGGCGTGGTCCGTGAGCAGGCGGCGCAGCGGCATGGCCGCCGCCCAGCCCGGCAGGGTGTTGTAGCTGATGTAGACGATCCCGCCGGGCTTCAGGCGGCGGCGGAGGAATTCGACGATGTGGGCCCGGTTCTCCGGGCTGATCCAGCTGTAGATGCCGTGGAGCGCGATGACGTCGAAGGACGCCGGCAGGGCGGGCTCGTGGAGGAACTCCGCAAAGCTGTGGTCGTAGAAGTGGACGTTGGGCGTGCCGGCCTCGGCCGCCAGCGCCCGGGCGCCGGCGATCTGGGCCGGGTTGAAGTCGGTGGCGTGGAACTCGATCGCAGGGTTTGCCGCCGCCAGGAGGTTGGTGGAGACGCCCTGGCCGCAGCCGAGCTCGCAGTAGGTCACGCGCCCGTCGAGGTCCGGCCCGCGCTGGCCCCGGGTCAGCAGGACGAAGTTCAGCAGGGCCGGGGTCAGTTCGCGATAGAAGCCGTGGGTGTAGCCGATATCGGCGACGTAGCCTGCCGTCCACGTGGTCATGTCGAACTCCGAAAGGCGATGCCTGAACTGTGTCGGCCCGGCGCGAAGGGGCGGCGCGATCGTGCGATCCCACCTCGGCGCCTCCGCTCTAGCTAGTGGAGCGGATGATGCCTACCCGTGCGCCGGTCAAGAATCGGCCGGCCCCCGGTTGCACTTGCGCGGGGCGGCCCCTCGCCGGGGACCGCCCGCCGTGCGACGTGTCTCCGATCCGCCATCGGAAAACACGCATGAGCCTCAACCGCATCACCGACATCCAAGGCCTGCGCGTCGGCCACGCCGAGGATCTGCGCCTCGGCAGCGGCGTCACGGCGATCGTCTTCGACGCGCCCGTGGTGGCCGGCATCGACGTGCGCGGCGGCGGGCCCGGCACCCGCGAGACCGACCTCCTCGACCCGGAGCGGACCGTGGAGCGCATCGACGCGATCGTGCTGTCGGGCGGCTCGGCCTTCGGCCTCGACGCGGCGGCCGGAATCATGGCGGCGCTCGCCGAGGCCGGGCGCGGCTTTGCCGTGGGCCCGGCCCGGGTCCCCATCGTGCCCGGCGCCGTCCTGTTCGATCTCCTCAACGGGGGCGACAAGGATTGGGGGCGGTTCCCGCCCTACCGCGACCTCGGCTACGCGGCGGCGCGGGCGGCCGCCGTCGATTTCGCCCTCGGCTCCGTCGGGGCCGGCACGGGGGCGACCACGGCCAACCTCAAGGGCGGGCTCGGCTCGGCCTCGGCGGAGGTTTCCGGCTTGACCGCGCGGGTCGGCGCCCTCGCCGCCGTCAACGCCTTCGGCCGGGTCACCGTGGGGGACGGGGCACAGTTCTGGGCCGCGCCCTACGAGGCCGGCGACGAGTTCGGAGCCTTGGGCTTTCCGCGCCACATGCCGCCCGAGGCCTTCGACTGGCCGCGCAAGCACGCGGATCTGGCCGGCGCCAGCACGACGCTCGCCGTCGTTGCGACCGACGCGATCCTCACCAAGGCCCAGGCAAGGCGCCTCGCCGTGATGGCCCAGGACGGCCTCGCCCGGGCGATCCACCCCGTCCACACGCCCCTCGACGGCGACGTGGTCTTCGCCGTGGCGACGGGCCGGGTGCCGCTGGCCGACCCCGTCGGCGACCTCGCGCGCCTCGGCGACGCCGCCGCCCGGACCCTGGCGCGGGCCGTCGCCATCGGGGTCTTTTCCGCGACGTCCCTGCCGGGCTTCGACCGGATGCCGCCGGCCTGGACCGAGTGCTTCGGGCGCGGCGGCTGAGGGCGGCTGACGCGCGAAACCGTGATCGGCCGTTCGGAACGCGGTCCGGGTCCGGGCCATTGCCCGGCCGGAGTCCCACATCACCCATCCGATCGTGGCGGGCTCCCCATGGCCGATCCGGCCCCATCCGGGGATCGGCCCGAACGCCTCACGCGAGACCCCATGACCGATCTCTCCCGCCGCAGCCTGATCGCCGCCGCCACAGCCGGCGGCGCCCTGATGGGTTCGACCGCCCGCGCCGCCAACCAAGGTGTCCCCCCGGGCGGCGTCACCCCGGAGCGCGGGACGGAGGGGGCCCCGATCCTCGGCCCGCGCAACCCGGCGCGCGAGGCGCAGGACCCGTTCACGGTGCGGCCGCCGAAGACCGACCACGGCACCATGCCCAATCTCAAATGGTCGTTCGCCGACAGCCACATGCGCCTGGAGGAGGGGGGCTGGGCCCGGCAGACCACCGTTCGCGAACTGCCGGTCTCGAAGGCCATGGCGGGGGTGAACATGCGCCTCAAGGCCGGAATCGTGCGCGAGATGCACTGGCACAAGGAGGCGGAGTGGTCCTACATGCTTCAGGGCCGTGCCCGCATCACCGCCATCGACGCGCGAGGGCGCACCTTCGCGGACGATGTCGGCCCCGGCGACCTCTGGTACTTCCCCTCCGGCATCCCGCACTCGATCCAGGCCCTGGAGAGCGACGGCACCGACGGCTGCGAATTCCTCCTCGTCTTCGACGACGGCGCCTTCTCGGAGGATTCGACCTTCCTCCTCACCGACTGGCTCGCCCATACCCCGAAGGACGTGCTCGCCAAGAATTTCGGGCTGCCCGAGAGCGCCTTCGCCCATCTCCCGGAGAAGGAACTCTACATCTTCCCCGCCCCGATGCCGGGGCCGCTGGCGGGGGACAAGATGGGCGGGGCCGGCCCGATCCCCGAGACCTTCAGCCACCGCATGCTGGCCCAGGAGCCGATCCGCACCCGGGGCGGCACCGTGCGGATCACGGATTCGACGGTCTTTCCCGCCTCCAAGACCATCGCGGCGGCCCTGGTCGAACTCGAACCCGGCGCCATGCGCGAGCTGCACTGGCACCCCAACGGCGACGAGTGGCAGTTCTACATCGCGGGGGAGGGGCGCATGACCGTGTTCGGCTCCGAATCGAAGGCGCGCACCTTCGACTACCGGGCCGGGGACGTGGGCTACGTGCCCTTCGCCATGGGCCACTACATCGAGAACACCGGCCCGGGCACCCTGACCTTCCTGGAGATGTTCCGGACGCCGACCTACGCCGACATCTCCCTGCGCCAATGGCTCGCCCTCACCCCCCACGCCCTGGTGGCGGCGCATACGGGGATCGACCGGGCGCTCATCGATCGCCTGCCGCAGAAGAAGGACCCGGTGGTGGGGTGATCTGGCCGCCCGCTCAGACGTCCGCCTTGGCGTCCGCGATGAGGGAGGCCAGCCCCGCATCGACCTCGGCGCCGAGCATCGCCCGCTCGGCGTCGGTGAGGTCGGCGGCCCAGCCGCGCTGCCCGAACCCCTCCACGCATTTGGCCCGCTCGGCCGTGAGGTAGGCCTCCGTCTCGGCCGGCTGCGTCCGCATGGCGTGGACGAGGCCGAACCAGGCGGCGCGCTCCACCACGGCGAGGCGGGCGCGCAGGCGGATCATCACCGCGCGGTCGGGGGCGACATCGTCCATAACGGCTTCCTGTCGAACGCTCAGCGCCGCGGTTCGCAGCGCGTCTTCACGTAGGTGTCCCGGTCGTTGCCGTGACCCGCATTGGCGGCGAGCACCGGCCCCTGCATCAGGCATTCCTGAAGGGTGTGGGCCGGACCGGTGATGATGTCGAGCGCCGTCTCCCGCGAGCAATCGGGGGCCTGGACGGTGGAGGCGCAGACGAGGGCGACGACGAGGACTGGGTTCATGGCGAGTGACCTAGATCGCGTGCCCGGTGCGGCAAGGCCCGGACGCCCCCGACCCTGCAGGGAAATGCCGGATCTTTCGCCGCACCCGCCCGACGCGTCGTGTCCATACGGGAATCCGACGTCTCGATCATGCTTCATTCCTGGTTTGTTCGGTCGAATGAGCGCACTATCCAGCAAAGATCATTATCCTAGGTTTTTTGGCCTAAGATTAAAGTCATGGTGTGGCAGGGTTCGCGCGAGGGCATGTGGGACAAACAAGGAACGAAGGGGAACGCGTCTGTGGACGCCTGGCGCGCGGCCCGATCCGGACCCGCCCCCCGCGTGTTAAGATTTATCTGCGAAAGCCAGCAGGCGCGGGACGGGTCCTGTGCGTAGGGCAACCGGAGCGGGCATGAGCGTCGGCATCGAGATGGGACTGAGCATGGGGCCGGGCGCGGAGCCCGCCCGCCTCGACCTCGAGGAATTGCTGGCGACCCGTCTCCTCGTCCAGGGCAATTCGGGCTCGGGCAAGTCGCACCTCCTGCGCCGCCTCCTTGAGCAGAGCGCCGGATCGGTCCAGCAGGTCATCGTCGACCCCGAGGGCGACTTCGTCACCCTGGCGGAGGCCTACGGCCACGTGGTGGTGGACGGCGCCCACGGCGAGGCCGACCTCCAGGCCATCGCCGCGCGGGTGCGCGCCCACCGGGTCTCCGTGGTGCTCACCCTGGAGAGCCTCGACATGGAGGCGCAGATGCGCGCGGCGGCCGCCTTCCTCGGCGGCCTGTTCGAGGCCGAGCGCAGCCACTGGCACCCCGTCCTCGTCGTCGTCGACGAGGCGCAGATCTTCGCCCCCGCCGCCGCCGGCGACGTCTCGGACGAGGCGCGGAAAGCCTCGCTCGGCGCCATGACCAACCTCATGTGCCGGGGGCGCAAGCGGGGGCTGGCCGGCATCATCGCCACGCAGCGCCTCGCCAAGCTCGCCAAGAACGTCGCGGCGGAAGCCACGAACTTCCTCATGGGCCGCACCTTCCTCGACATCGACATGGCGCGGGCCGCCGACCTCCTCGGCCTCGACCGCCGCGGCGCCGAGCGGTTCCGCGATCTGGCGCGCGGCGAGTTCGTGGCGCTGGGGCCCGCCCTCAGCCGCCGGCCCCTGGCCCTGCGCATCGGCCCCGTCACCACCTCGGCGCGCTCGGGGTCGCCGAAGCTCGTGCCCCTGCCGGCCCCGGCCGACGCGGACCTGCGCGCCCTCATCCTCACCCGCTCGGCCGAGGACAGCGGCCCGGCCTGGGCGCCGGCGCCCCGCACCCCGCCGGTGCCGCGCGCGACCCCGGCCGACCTCATGCGCGAACTCAGCGCCTACCGGCCCGAACCCGTCGAGGCCCCCGAGCCCTTGAGCGAGGAGGAGATCCGCGCCGGCTGCGACGCGGTCCTGCGCGGCATCGCCGCCGACCCGGATGCGGGCGGCCAGCCCGTGGCGGTGGTGTATCAGGACTTCCTCGTGCGCTGCCGGATGCGCGGCCTCGACGGCGAAGCGATGAGTCTCGCCACTTTCCGCCGCCGCCTCGGCGTCGCCCGCGCCGGACTCGACGCGTCCGAGCCGGCGGAGGCCGACGGGCGCTGGGACGAGGCGCAGGCCGCCGCCGCAGCCCTTCCCGACGAGGTCCAGGGGCTGTTCCTCATGCTCGCCCGCGCGGCTTTGGCCGGCGAGCCGTGCCCCGGCGACGAGGCCCTGGCGCGGGCCATCGGCAGCCGCTCGCCCGGCCGGGCCAAACGGCTGCTCGCCTATGTCGAGACCCGGGGCACCATCGTGTGCCGCATGGATTATCGCGGCAACCGCGTCGTCGCCCTGCCGTCCCTCAATTGCGAGACGGCGCCGGGCGACCCCAAGGCCCCGGCGGGCGAGGGCAAGACTCCGTCAGGCGAGAGTAAGACCCCGGCGGGGGAGGTGAAGGGGGCAGAGGCGCGGGCTGCGCCCGAGGCCAAGCCCGCCCCCGCCGCGGCCCCGCCGATGCTCGATATGCCGGGCTTGTTCGCGGCCGAGTGATCCCGGCCGCGACTCCGTCGTCCTACTTGATCACCGCGCAGGCGATGCGCGGGCCGGCGCCGCCGATGGGTTGGGTGGCGTGGTCGTCGGGGTTGGCGTGGATGATGAGCGCCGAGCCGTCGCCGTCCTTCAACCCGCCCTCGCCCGTGAGCGGCGTCTCGCTCGACACCTCGGCGTTCACCGAGCCGTCGGCGTTGGCGAAGACGTTGGGCAGGTCGCCCTCGTCCGGGCCCTCGGGGTTGAGCAGGCCGTGCTTGCTCTGGTCGTGGTTCACGTGGGCCTTCGACTTCTCGAACTTCTCCGTGTCCGAACAGTCGCCCACCGCGTGGAAGTGGATGCCGTGCCAGCCGGGCGGCAGGCCGCCGGCCTGGATCGTCACCCGCATCACCAGGGTGTTGGCCCCGTCGCGCAGGGCGATCCGGCCGATGGCCTCGCCCTTGCCGTTCTGGATGTCGGCCTCGAAGGCCTGGGGTGCGGCCGGCGCGGCGGCGGGCGCCGGCGGTGTCGCCGGTTGCGGCGGCGTCCCCTGCGCGTGGGCGGCGCCCGCGGTCAGGGCCAGAACGGGGATGATCGACAGGACGCGTCTCATGGAATGGCTTTCCTCTCCACGCCGGGGGGCGCTGCTGAGCCTCAACGAGGCAGGGGCCGGGTCGATCCGGGACCGTACGATAAGTCCCTCGCGGGGCACGACGTCCCCTCGCGGGGCATGAAGTCCCTTGCGGGGCATGCCGCTCCGGCCGCCGTCGCGCAAGCGGTTCGCACCCCGCCACGCGCGCACCGGCCTGTGGACGTCGCGTTGAGACTTCCTTAAGGTTTCATCCGATCCGGGCCGGGAAACGTCTTCGATTCGCGTGACCCCGCTCCGCGAGGGCCGGGACCGATCGGGAGAGCCTCATGTCCGCCCAGACCCGCTTCGTCGCCCTGATGGCCCTGTGCTGGGCCGGCGCCGCCACGGCGCAGACAGCCCCCGCCGATCGGGCCTGGACCGATCCCCCGGCGCGGGGCGCCGTGGCGCCGCCCGCCGCCCGGCCCGCGCCCGAGGCGCCGAAGGTGGCCGAGACCCCGAAACCTCATGCCAAGTCCTCTGCCGCCAGGTCCTCTGCCGTCAAGTCCTCCACCAAGCCCCATAGGGAGTCCCGGGCCGCCGCGCGCGTCCCGAAGACGCGGGTGACGGCAGCCCACCGCCGGTCCGTCGTCACGGTTCGGACCCTTACCCCGACCGATCCGGGCGTGCGGAGCGCGCCCGTCCGCATCGTCCATGCCCAGGCTTCCCCCGCGCACGCCGCCGCGCGCGCCCGGCCGGTCGCCTACGGCTTCATCGCGCCGCCCCCGCCGCCCGATGCGTTCAGGGAGGACCCGCGCGCCAGGCGCATCCGGCAGGCCGAGGCGGCCGGCTACCTCGTCGTGCGCCGCAGCACCGTCGCCGCTCCCGATGGCCGCCTCCTCTACGGCTATCGTCCCTACGAGTCCGATGATTTCGACGATTGATCCTCTTGCCTATTGATCCTCTTGCCTGTTGACCGCGCATGAAAAACCCCCGACGGGTGACCCGGCGGGGGTGAGGACGGTCGGCGATGTCGGCCGGGCTCAGCGCAGGCGGCCGGGGCGGGCGGGCTCGAACACGATGCGGCGGTGGAAGGCGCACCAGCTCTTGCCGTCCGACACCGGGGCGCCGCAGCACACGGCGCGGTCGTTGGGCTCGCCGATGATGAACTTGCACACGAACGCACCCGACTGCGCGAAGGGAACCCGCAGCGAGGCGGACGGCTCGGCGATCGCATCGGCCTCGCCGACCTGGGACATGCGGACAAGCTGGTTCATGGTTGGGTTCGACTCGCGGAATAGAGAGTGTCGCGGGCCTGGGCCCGTCGGGAAGATCGGAGGCGCGCGCCGCGTTCCGATGGTTCGTCCCGTCCCGTCGCGGCCTTGCGGACGACGCAGGGGCGTTGGGGGGGCGGACCGGCGGGAGTGGGGCAGGCGAGACGCGCTCACGTCATGCTGCTGTTATATATGGCGTTCTTCACCCTGCAAACAAGTCCTTCTGCGTATGCCTGCCCCGGGATGGCTGAATGGCGGGCGGGCGGCGCGGTTTCTTGAGGTGCGGCGGCACGCGGGATAGGGCATTCCTCCACCCGTCAGATCCGCACCACCCTGCGGCCCGGCCCTACCTTGGGAGATCCGATGCGCGTCCTCGTGACCGGCAGCGCCGGCTTCATCGGCTATCACCTTGGCCGCCGTCTCCTGGCGGCGGGCCATGCCGTCACGGGGCTGGACGGGTTCAGCGACTATTACGATGTCGGTCTCAAGCGCGCCCGCCACGCCCTCCTGGCGCAGGCTCCATCCTTCGAGGCCGTGGAAGGGCGCCTGGAGGAGCCCGGCCTGCTCCTCGACACCATGACGCGGGTGCGGCCCGACATGGTGGTACATCTCGCCGCGCAGGCCGGCGTGCGCCACAGCCTCGAGAATCCGGGTGCCTACGTCCAGGCCAACATGGTCGGCACCGCCAACCTCATCGAGGCCGTGCGGGCCCATCCCGTGCGCCATCTCCTGTTTGCCTCGACGAGTTCGGCCTATGGCGGCAACGCCCAGATGCCGTTCCGCGAGACCGACCGGGCGGTGTCGCCCCTGACCCTCTACGCCGCGAGCAAGCTCGCCGGGGAGGCGATGCTGCATGCCTACAGCCACCTCTTCGCCATCCCCACCACGGCGTTCCGGTTCTTCACCGTCTACGGCCCGTGGGGGCGGCCGGACATGGCCCTGTTCCTGTTCACCCGTAAGATCCTGGGCGGCGAGCCCATCGAGGTGTTCGCCGGCGGGGCGGCCGAGCGCGATTTCACCTACGTGGACGACCTCGTGGCGGCCATCGCCCGCCTGATGGACATCCCGCCCGGCACCGGTCCCGCGGGGGATTTCGATACCCTGAGCCCGGTGGCGCCCTACCGCCTCGTCAATATCGGCGGCGGCCGGCCCGTGCGCCTCGATGCGATGATCGATGCCCTGGAGGCGGCCCTGGGGCAGCGGGCCGAGCGGGTGCTGAAACCCCTGCCGCCGGGGGACGTGGCCCGCACCCACGCGAGCACGGAGCTCCTGCGCGCCCTCATCGGCACCGTGCCGGAGACGCCCCTGTCGACGGGAATTCCGGCCTTCGTGGACTGGTACCGGTCGTACTACGGCGCCTGAGCCCCCGACGGACCGGGGGCGGCGCGGGTCAGCGCTGGGTCTGGCCGACGCTGACGAGCTTGGCCGGGCCCCGCACCTTCCGCTCGGGGAGGGTTGCGCGGACGGTCTGTGCGATGGAGTCCGCGTCGAGGCCGGCTTCCTTGTACATGGCGTCGGGGGAATTGTGGTCCTGGTAGGTGTCGGGGAGCGTCAGGGTCCGCACCCGGACGCGGCCGGCATCGAGGGCGCCCGTCTCGGCCAAGAGATGCAGCACCATGGCGCCGAAGCCGCCGACCGAGCCCTCCTCCAGGGTGATCAGCACCTCGTGGGTCGCGGCCAGATCGAGGATCATGCCCGCGTCGAGGGGCTTGGCGAAGCGCGCATCCGCCACGGTCACGGCGATGCCCTCGGCCTCCAGGGCGTCGGCCGCCTTGAGCGCCTCGGAGAGACGCGTGCCGAGCGACAGCAGCGCCACCCGCGCGCCCTCGGGCCGGCGCACCATGCGGCCCTTGCCGATGGGCAGCACGTCGCCGCGCTCGGGCAGGTCGACGCCCACACCCTCGCCGCGCGGGTAGCGCAGGGCGATCGGGCCGGAATCGTGGGCGTGGCAGGTCGCCACCATGTGGACCAGTTCGGCCTCGTCGGAGGCCGCCATCACGGTCATGTTCGGCAGGCAGCAGAGATAAGCAAGATCGAACGCGCCGGCATGCGTCGCGCCGTCGGCGCCGACGAGCCCCGCCCGGTCCATGCAGAACCGCACGGGCAGGTTCTGCAGGGCGATGTCGTGCACGACCTGGTCGTAGGCCCGCTGCAGGAAGGTCGAGTAGATCGCCACGAACGGCTTGTAGCCCTCCGTCGCGAGGCCGCCCGCGAAGGTCACGGCGTGCTGCTCGGCGATGCCGACGTCGAAGGTCTTGTCGGGGTGGGCTTTCCCGAAGAGATCGATGCCGGTGCCGCCCGGCATCGCCGCGGTGATGGCCACCACCTTGGGGTCGGCGTCGGCGCACCTGATCAGGCTCTCGCCGAACACCCGCGTGTAGGCCGGGGCGTTGGGCTTGGCCTTGGCCTGCACGCCCGAGAGCACGTCGAACTTGACGACCCCGTGGTAGCGGTCGGCGGAGGCTTCCGCCGGGGCGTAGCCCTTGCCCTTGCGGGTGACGACGTGGAGCAGGATCGGGCCCTGCTCGGTGTCGCGGACGTTCTTCAGGATCGGCAGCAGGTGGTCGAGGTTGTGCCCGTCGATGGGCCCGACGTAGTGGAAGCCCATCTCCTCGAACATGGTGCCGCCGCCGACCACCAGCGAGCGGGCGTATTCCTCCGCCGCCGCCGCGCGCTGGTAGAGCGCCTTGGGCAGCAGCTTGCCGAGCTGCTTGGCCGTCTCGCGTAAAGAGCGGTAGGTGCCGCCCGAGGCCAGGCGCGCGAAGTAGGCCGACATCGCTCCCACCGGGGGGGCGATCGACATGTCGTTGTCGTTGAGGATGACGATGAGGCGCGAGTGCAGGGCGCCGGCGTTGTTCATGGCCTCGTAGGCCATGCCGGCCGACATCGAGCCGTCGCCGATCACCGCGATCATGTTGCGGCGCTTCAGGGGCGGCTGGCCCTTGGCCTTCGCCTCCGCCACGTCGAGGTCGCGGGCCACCGCCATGCCCAAAGCCGCGGAGATCGAGGTCGAGGAATGGGCCGCGCCGAACGGATCGTAGACGCTCTCCGAGCGCTTGGTGAAGCCCGACAGGCCGCCGGGCTGGCGCAGGGTCCGGATGCGGTCGCGGCGTCCCGTGAGGATCTTGTGCGGGTAGGCCTGGTGGCCGACGTCCCAGACGATGCGGTCGTCGGGCGTGTCGAACACGTGATGCAGCGCCACCGTCAGCTCGACCACCCCGAGCCCGGAGCCGAGATGCCCGCCCGTCACCGACACGGCCTCGATCATCTCCGCCCGCACGGCCTCCGCCACCGCCGGAAGATCGCTCTCCGGAAGAAGGCGAAGCGCGGACGTCTCGGACAGTCCGTCCAGAATCGAGGT
>NZ_JAKSXV010000037.1 GCF_022829345.1 Methylobacterium sp. J-090
GAACAGGCCGCCCTGTTGAGGGGCGGCCTGTTTCGGGGGTGATCGTCTGGAGGGAGTGTTTGTGATTGATGTGCTGCGCCGGTCTGGTGGTTTGAGCGGTGTGCCCAGAACCCGATCCCATCTCGAACTCGGCCGTTAAACGCACCAGCGCCCATGGTACTGTGTCTCAAGACACGGGAGAGTCGGTCGCCGCCAGACCTGCACAGCACATCACAAGCAACATTCCCTCACAACGATCCGAACTTGCCCGAAACGGCAAAACACCCTGGCGCGGGGTGGAGCAGCCCGGTAGCTCGTCAGGCTCATAACCTGAAGGTCACAGGTTCAAATCCTGTCCCCGCAACCAAAAAAACCAACACCAAAAAGCCCCCGATCCGAAACGGTCGGGGGCTTTCTGCTGTCCAGCGGAGCCCTTCCGATCGCCGAGCCCCCGACCGTCCTCATCCCAAGGCCGCATCAGGACGAGGCCGCCCGGGCCATCCTCACGGCGCGGACGGACGGAAAGGCTGGATTCCTGCTGGGCGACATGACGGGCCTGGGAAAGACCCTGTCGGTCTGGACCGCCCTGGCGCGGATGCCGGAGCCCGACATCCTCATCGTCTGCCCCAAGGGAGCGATGCCGCAATGGCGGCGCACCATCGCGCAGGCCGGCCTGCCGGCTAAATCCGTAACTCTGCTCAACTACGAGCGCACCAAATCGCTCATGGCGCCGCCAAAAGTGAGCACCCGCCGCTCGACCCGGGCGAAGAACAACGAACTCGCCAAGCACGGCCAGCTGAAGCGGATCTGGTCGCTGGTCGCCTTCGACGAGAGCCATCGCCTGCGCAATCCGACGGCCCAGCAGACCCTTGTCTGCCGGCAGATCGCCCAGGCCGCGCGGTTCACGGTCTATCTCAGCGCCACCGCCGGCCAGGCCCCGCACGAGCTGTCCTACCTCGGACGTCTGCTCGGGGCGGCGGCCGGCGCGCCGTGCGAGACCCTCGCGGAGTTTCGCGATCTCCTGCGGCGCCTCGGCATCGGCGGAGCGAAGGGCCGCTGGGCCAACTGGCGCTGGACGGCCAACGCTCGCGACTGTGCCGTGATGGCGGACCTGCTCTATGCCGGACCGGACGCCATCGGCCTGCGCCGCAGGCCGGGTGACATCGCCGGCTGGCCGGAGGTCCAGCGCGAACTCGCCGCCACCGCCCTCGATCCCGCGGCGCGTCGGCTCTACGACGCCAACTGGCGGGAGTTCCGCCGGAGCTGGGGACTGCTCGGCGGCAGCGCCCGACGCCCGGCCGGCTGGGCCGCCGACCTGCGCTTTCGCCAGAAGGCGAGCCTGCTCCGGGTCGCCGGCACGGCGGATTTCGTCGAGACGCTGCTGGAATCCGGCGAGGCCGTGGCAATCTCCGTCGCCTTTCTCGAGACGGGTGCGGCGCTGGCCGAGACCCTGACCCGACGCGGCTGGCGCACGGGCGCCATCGACGGGACACGGGCCGACACCGCAAACGAGGCCGAACGGGTGGCGTTCCAGACGGGCGCGCGCGACGTGGTGATCTTCACCGTGACCGAGTCGATCTCGCTCCACCGCAACGAGATGCCGGGCGGCGAGGCGGTGCGGGCCCTCGTCATCCACGACATGCGCCACAGCGCGATCCAGCTGGCACAGATCGAGGGCCGTTGCCATCGCGACGGCGAGCAGGCGACGATCTACTACGCCTTCGCGGAAGGGACGGTGGAAGAGGCCATCACCGCCACAGTCCTGCGCCGTATGACCGCCATGGAGGCCATGGCCGGGGAGGACACCGCCCTCCTCGACGCCATCGCGGCCCTCATCGAAGGAACGCCCACGCTTCCCGATCCCTGACACCGGTGTGCCGACATTCGGGCGGGCGTTGCGCGATCCCCCCATCGCGCTGTCCATCTCCCGTTCCGTCCTTGTCCGGCATCGATCAGGACGGAACGGGAGACGGGCGTAGGTTCTTGTTTCCCCAACGGCTTTCTCGGAAACCGGATTCCACTTTCATGGCCGATGCCGTAAGGCGAGGGCCATGTCAGACCTGGAAACGCTCCTCGATCGCCTGAAGAACGCTCAGCGCGATCTCATCCTCGACGCGGCGAAGGTCGCCATGGTGCCGCCCGACAGCATGCTGCGGCGGATCGCCGACCTCGAGAACAGCATCGCGGCCGTCGAAGCCCTCATCGACGAGCAACGTCACGCCCGAGCCTGACCGCGCCATGCTCGAAACCCCGGACGGGCGCTACATCGTCGTGCGGGGCCGGCTCTGGCGGCGCGCCCGGCCGGATCTGGCATCGGACGTCCGCGACGGCCTCGTCCACGACCTCATGGATGCCCGACGTGCGGTGAAGGCCGGCCGGAAGGCCAACGATGGGGACGCCGTGGCGCGGGCGCGGGCCGTCGTCGAGCGGGCCAAACAGGGCCTGGGTGAACGCGGGCCAGTGTGGTGGACGGACGGCGCGCCGGACCTCAACCGCCGCATGGCGCGCAACACCCCCTATGCGGACTGGTACGCGGAGCAGTCCGAGGACGCCTGACGGTGTCGTTTCCGCGATTCGCCGCACTGGACCCCGGGCGGGGCATCCCCTATATTCCAGGTGCGGTTGATGACCGGTTCATAATAACGTTTCAGGACCCGGAGGGCAGTACTCCGGCGCCTCCACCAAAAACCCATCCTCCTTCGAAGGTGGGTTTCTGATGGGGGCGAAATAGGATCGACTGGGCGGTAAAGGGATCGCGAGTTCAGTCTCACTTCGGTGGGATACGATGCGACTGTCGGTAAGGTTTCGACCGGTTTGGCGTAGGCAACCCCTATTCCAGGCATCTGACCAAAACTCTAAATGCCAACGATAACGTTGTCATGGATGCCCGCCTCGCGGCGTAAGCATCTTGCGGTAGGGTAACCGTCGAAACAGAACCCGGGGCTTCGGCCCCGGGACCCACTTTCCCCATCATGATCGAGTGAACCGGATCGCGCGGCGCGCGAGGCCGGTATTTCTGCGTGCTCGTGACGGGCGGACCGGACTCGCGCAAACGCCCCGCGATTGGTCGCGGGGCGCAGAATTTCGGGCGGGTGACGCTCGCCGAGGATGCCGGGCGTCAGACCGGGTTCGACGGGTAGGACCGAACGCGGGCGCGGCCATCCGGCGTGCCGGACAGGACGGCCGGGTCGGGCGCGGCGGCGGCCTGCGGGGCGGTCCAGCCCTCGGCGCGCCAGCCCTGGGCCCGCTCGTCGAGATCGATGGAGCCGTGCTCCTCGAGGATGTCCATCACCGCGGTGGCGCGGGCTTCGTCCGCACGGACGGTCACAAGGGTGCCGCCACGGCGCACACCCTCGGAATAGGCATGGGCGTCCGTCTCGCTCAGGCCCGCACCGGTGAGACCGCCGGCGAGACCGCCCGCCGCCGCGCCGATGCCGGCACCCGTGAGGGTCGCGACGAGCCAACCGGCCGCCACGACGGGACCGACGCCGGGGATCGCCATCAGGCCGAGGCCCGTGAGCAAGCCGGCGGCACCACCGAGAACCGTGCCGACGGTGGCGCCGGTGCCGGCTCCCGTCGCGGTGCTCTCGGCGGTGTCGGTGTGGTCGTGGGTGGTCGCCGGTGTGGCGACGCGCCCGGCGTGGCGGTCGCCTTCGTTGCTGCCGACGATGCTGATGTCGCGGTGCGGGACGCCGAGGGCCTCGATCTTCGCGACGGCGGCGCTGGCATCGTCGTAATTGTCGTAGAGGGCCGTAATGGTCTGTTGGGCCATGGTGGACTCCTGTTCAGGTCTGAAACGCGTACTCGGGATCGGCGAAGCGCTCACGGAACCCCGTGGGCCGCTCGGTCCTGGCGAAGGGCACCCCGGCGGCGGGGGACTCTTCGCCGGACACGCTCACTGCGCGGCGACGTTGCCCTTGAAATCGATGCCGACTTTCACCGGCTTACCGTTGAGCATCGCATCGGCGCGCCAGATGCCCTTGTCGTCCTTGGTCAGTCCCTTGACGTCCTTGTAGCCGGCCTCGGTGAGGCGGTGATGCGTCTGGGCTTCGGTGAAGCTGTTGGCGCCCTCTTCGAGCTTGGCGCCCGTGGCGGCATGCGCGGTGCCGGGTTTCGCCGCATCCGGCCGATCGGTGTTGGGCCGGGTGACGGCTTCCTGACCACCGGACGTGGCGCTCGATTTGGCGTCGGGGGCGGGCGTTCCGGTCACGGTGGTCTGGGCGAGGGCCGGGCCAGCGCCGAGGACCGTCAGGATGGCGAGGGTTTGCAGGGTCCGGTTCACGGTATTCTCCTTCGACTGAGGACCCATTCAATCTCTGAGATCGTCGGATCGTTCCGCTTTCCGTGACGGTGGATCAGTCTCTGCCATGACGGACAGGGGACCGCGCCCAACCTGATTTGCCGGATCACCCTATCCAACAAACTCCCATAATCGCGAAAGCTTGGCGCTTGAGAACCTTGACTGATCTACTTCTTCCATCATGCGCTTCGCACACGGAAAATATATTGCTCAGACGGCAAATCAATGAATGCGGCAAGCATGCGAGGCAGGTGCGCGCCGAGACTGATAATGACGGGGCTTCCGACACGCGAGGAGGGAACGGATGCCGCGCGAACCCGGGTCTCTCGCGAAGGTTCGATGGATGCGACGCCGACTTCGATCTTCAAGGTCCCGATCTTTGAGGCCCAGATCTTCAAGGCTCAAGCCGGGACGGCCCCTTTTCGACTTTCCGGGATCGAGCCGAGGGCTCAGGCCCTCGCGCCCGTGTGATTCGTATCCTGCTCCGACACCTCGTCGGTGAAAATGCCATCCGGGTGCTCCACGGGCGGGAACAGCTGCGAGAGGCCCTGGGCGACACCGTACACCACCGGATCGAGGGGGAGGTCGCCGGAGGGCATGAGATGGCTGGTTTCGGTCACGGCTCAAAGGCTCCAGGCGATCACCCCGACGTCGGCGGCCCGTTCGCTTCCGGGATGAATCGCAGGGACGGTTAAGTCGCCAGAGGCGAATCGTTTCCCTCTTGTTCATGAAATTGCATCCCGCGTGGCGAAAGAACCACCGTTTCGGTTCGCCAGACCGGGCGAGGACGCGACGTGCCGAACGGATTTCGCATCCGGCCGCCACGGGGCGGGCAGCCGCATTCGATCATGTGCAATCAATTCGCGCGGCTCTTTACAGAAGAAGCGGGGGCCCTCCCAACAAACCCTATGACCCTGTGGGAACTGTTCAGGTTGAGCCTTTGTTAAAGGGACATCCCAGCGCGCGGCGGGGATTGACAACGAGAGCCGATTTCCCATGACCCGAGCCCGGTCTTTCGTGCGCGGCGGTGTCGCCGTCTCGCTTCTCACCGCCCTGAGCTTCACCGTCCCGAGCCAAGCCTTCGCGGCCGATGACGGGCTCGGCGGCCTGTTCCAGCGGCTGTTCCAGCCGAGCCAGCCCGTGGCGATGCAACCGGCCCCGGCTCCGGACGACCGCGCCTGGTCCTCCCAACGGCAGATGAATGTTCGCCGCGCGGCGCGAGCCCTGAACGCCCGCCCCCGGCCGAACATGCGCTACGTCGCCCTGCCGAAGGCCGAGCCGCTCAAGATCCGGGTCACGGATCGTCAGGCCCCCCTCGACATGAGCGCCGGACCGGCCGCCGCCTTCATGAAAGACGAGACCCTGCGGCCCGGCGACATCGTCGTGCTCAAAGAGGGGGTGAAGGTGTTCACCGGCAACCCGGACAAGCGGCACGCGGTTCGCGATTTCGAGAGCGTCGGCCGTTCGGCCTTCGTCGATCGGCACACCCGCGCCCTGCTGTCGGCGATGGTGATGCCCGTCGGGGCGATCCCAGCCGACGAGGCACGGCGGATGGCGGCCAGGGCGCGCAAGGTCCTGCCGGCCAGCGTCGCGCCGGTTCAGGCCGAGACCGCGTCCATGCGGGTCATCATGCCCTGGACCGTCGCCGCCTCGAACTGATCCTGTTCGCAACGGTCAGAGTCCGGCGGCGGCACGATCCACGAGCCATGTGACGGGACCTGTGACGTGGAACGCGGGAAGGGCCTCGCCTCCGGCCCGGCGTTCCAGTGGAACGCGCTTGGCCTCCCCCGTCGCGAGGAAGAGGATGCTGCGGGCCGAGGCGAGGGCCGGGAACGTCAGGGTGATGCGCGGGACGAACGGGGCGAGCCCCGCCTCCGGCGCCGGAGCGACCCAGGCCGTGGTCTCGTCCAGGGCAGGCTTTCCCGGGAACAGCGAAGCGGTGTGGCCGTCCTCGCCGAGGCCGAGGAGGACAAGGTCGAACAAGGGCCGGTCTGGATCAAGGCGGTCGGCGCCGTAGAAGTCCTTCAAGGCCTTCGCATACGCCGCCGCATCCGCCTCCAGGGTCCCGTCCGTGGGAATGCCGTGGAGGTTCTCCACGGGGATCGGCGCCGCCGCAAAAGCCTCGCGCGCCATCCGGACATTGCTCGCCGCATCGTCCCAGGGCACGTGGCGGTCATCGCCGAAGAACCAGTGCAGGCGCGCCCAGGGGAGGGCGTCGCGGTAGTCCGGGCCGGCCAGCAGGGCATAGAGGCGCTTCGGGGTCGACCCGCCCGAGAGGCAGATGGCGATGGGCCGGTCCGGGGCAGCCGCGCACAGGGCGACGAGCCGGTCGGCCGCCGCCCGCGCCACGGACTCGGCATCGGGCAGGATTTCTGAATTTCCCGGCAGCGGGATCATCGCGTAACCCTCGGTGTCGCAGTGGTCTGACGGGATGGGCGAAGCGCTACTTCGGCTCTTGATGGCCCCCGAACCCCTTGCGCATGGCCGAGAGCAGCTTGTCGGCGTAGCTCGCGTCCTCGCGCGAGCGGAAGCGGGCGTAGAGGGCGGCTGAGAGCACGTTGGCGGGCACGGATTCCTCGATGGCCGCATTGAGCGTCCAGCGGCCCTCGCCGGAATCGGCGACGAAGCCGGAGAAATCGGCAAGGCTCTCGTCGCCGGCGAGTGCCCCGGCCGTGAGGTCGAGGAGCCAGGACGAGACCACGCTGCCGCGCCGCCAGACCTCGGCGATGTCGCCGATGTTGAGATCGAAGCGCTGGCCCTCGGGGAGATCCGGCGAGTTGGCATGCTTGAGGATGTCGAAGCCCTCGGCATAGGCCTGCATCAGGCCGTACTCGATGCCGTTGTGGATCATCTTGACGAAGTGGCCGGCCCCGCTCGGTCCGGCATGGATGTAGCCCTCCTCGGCGCGGGCATCGCGACCCTCGCGGCCGGAAGTCCTGGGGATCGTTCCGATGCCCGGCGCCAGGGTCTTGAAGATCGGGTCGAGGCGCGCGAGGGCCGCGTCGTCGCCGCCGATCATCATGCAGTAGCCGCGCTCCAGGCCCCAGACGCCGCCGGACGTGCCGACATCGACGTAATGGATGCCCTTCGGCTTCAGTTCGGCGGCGCGGCGGATGTCGTCCTTGTAGAACGAGTTGCCGCCGTCGATGATCACGTCGTCGGCGGCCATCAGCCCGCCGAGCTTCGCCACGGTGCCCTCCGTGATGGTGCCGGCCGGCAGCATCACCCAGGCGGTGCGCGGCGCGTCGAGCGTCTCCACGAACTCTTCAAGGCTCGCCGCCCCGATGGCGCCCTCGGCGACGAGGGACGCCACGGCCTCCGGGCTCTGGTCGAACACCACGGCCGTGTGCCCGTCCCGCAGAAGCCGGCGGACGATGTTGCCGCCCATCCGGCCGAGGCCGATCATGCCGAGTTGCATGGGTGATCTCCGTGCTGGAATTCCAGAAGTCGCCGGGAGCCCGGCGCCGTCGTTCACGCCGGCCTTATTCGGCCAAAGCCGCTTTGAGCGCGGCGGCGATGCGCTTCAGGCCGGCTTCGACGTCGCCGCCCTTGATGTGGACCCGCAGGGCCCGTCGTCCGCGCTCGGCCAAGACCGAAAAGTCGCCGCGCGCCTGGGCCGCCACCACGGTGCCGAAGCCGAGCGTGCGCCCGGGGATCGACAGGTCTTCCGACGGGTCGGCGGTGATCTGGAGGAACACGCCGGTGTCGGGACCACCCTTGTAGGCCTGCCCCGTGGAGTGGAGGAAGCGCGGGCCGAATTCGAGACAGGTGGCGAGCCGGGTCCTGTCGCGCAGGGCCACGCGGGCGTCCTGCAGGATGGCGTGATGGCCCGCGTTGCGCGAGACATAGGCCAGCAGGGCGACGTAGTCGCCGGCCTTGGCGCGGGCGAGGTGCGCCGTGAGGGCCGCGTCGAGCCCTTCGTGAGCCTGGGGCAGGGCCTCGGCGTTCTTCGGGTCGGCGTAGAGCGCGATGGTCTCGTCGGAGAACAGCGGCGTCTCGGCGGGCAGGGACCCGCTCGCCTCGGCCGCGTCGAACAGCTTCTTCGTCTCGATCTTGCTCGCTTCCACGTCGGGCTGGTCGAACGGGTTGATGCCCAGCATGGCGCCGGCCACCGCCGTGGCGATCTCGAAGCGGAAGAATTCCTGCGGCAGCTGCTCCTCGTTGGCGAGGGTGATGTGGACGACGGGATGGCCCTCGCGCTCAAGGTTACGCACGGCCTCGTCCTGGCGGGCATCCGCGCGGCCGTCGAGGCGCAGGTACACGAAGAACCGGTCGAGGCCGTAGACGGCCGGCACGTCGACGGGCTCGCCGTCGATGGGGATCAGGCCCTTGCCGTCCTTGCCGGTCGATTCGGCGATGAGCTGCTCGGCCCAGGCACCGAACGTGTCGATGCCTGGAGACGCGATGAACGTGACCTTGTCGCGGCCCGCATGGAGGGCGGCGGCCCCGAGGGCCGTGCCGAGGAGCACGCCGGGGTTCTGCGCCGGCGGCACGGCCGGGCCGCAGGAGCGGACCATGGTGCGGGCGGTGTCGAGGAACGCCTCCACGTCGATGCCGGAGGCCGCCGCCGGCACCAGGCCGAAGGCCGAGAGCACGGAGTAGCGGCCGCCGATCTGCTTCACGCCGTAGAAGATCTTGCGGAAGTTGTCGGCCTTGGCCGCCGCCTCCATGGCCGAGCCAGGATCGGTGACGGCGACGAAATGCGCCCCGGCGCGCTCGCCGACGGCGGCCTTCATCCGGCCGAGGAAGTAATCGCGAAAGACGTTGGGCTCGAGGGTCGAACCCGACTTCGAGGCGACGATGAACAGCGTCGTCTCCAGGGTGATGGCGGCCTCGGTCTCGCGGACCTGATCCGGATCGGTGGAATCGAGGATGCGCAGCTTCGGGAAGCCCTCGCGCGGGCCGTAGGTCTCGGCCAGCACCTCGGGGCCGAGGCTCGATCCGCCCATGCCGAGCACCACCACGTCGGTGAAGCCGGTCTGGCGCACGTCGTCGGCGAAGGTGGCGTAGTCCGAGACGTGGGCGAGCTCGTCCTCGACGATGCGCAGCCAGCCGAGCCACGTGTCCTCATCGGCGTTCGACCACACGGTCTTGTCGTGGGCCCACAGGCGGCGGATGGCACCCGAGGCGCGCCAGGCCTCGACGGCCTTCTTCGCTTCCGCCGCGATGGGCTCGGGCAGCACCAGGGTCTGGCCGTCGAGCTTGGGCCCGAGGAAGTCGATGCGCTTGGCCGCAACCGCGCCGAGGAGCTTATCGGCGGCGTCGATGAAGAGCTGCACGCCCTCGTCGACGAGCTGGTCCCCAACCTTCTCGATGTCGATCCCGGCACGGGCCAGCCCGTCCATCACGGCCTTGGCTCCGTCGAGGTCGGTCTCGATGGCGGCCTTCACCGTGCCGTGGTCGCGAAACGCGTCCATGGTGGCCGGCGGCATGGTGTTGACGGTGTCGCGGCCGATGAGCTCCTCGACGTAGAGCACGTCGGAATAGGCCTTGTTCTTGACGCCCGTGGAGGCCCAGAGCAGGCGTTGCGCCTTGGCACCCCGGGCGGCGAGCGCCTGCCATTTCGGCTCGGCAAAGACGGCCTTGAAACGCTGATAGGCGAGCTTGGCGTTGGCGATGGCCACCTTGCCCTTGAGGGCCTCCAGGGCCGCCTTCTCGTCGGCGCCCTCCGTGACGGCGATCCGGTCGTCCAGCGCCTTGTCGACGGCGACGTCGATGCGGCTGATGAAGAAGCTCGCGACGCTCGCCACCTTCGAGACGTCGCCGCCCTTGGCGCCGAACGCCTCGAGGCCGTCGATGAAGGCGCGGGCCACGGCCTCATAGGTCTCGACGGAGAACAGCAGGGTGACGTTGATGCTGATGCCGTCCGCGGTGAGCGCCCGGATCGCCGGAATGCCCTCGGCGGTCGCCGGCACCTTCACCATCAGGTTGTCGCGGGCCACGGTCTTGTGGAGGCGCCGGGCCTCATCGAGCGTCTCCTCGGTGTTCAGGGCGAGGTAGGGCGAGACTTCGAGGCTGACGTAGCCGTCGGCGCCGTCGCTCGCCTCGTAGACCGGGCGCAGCACGTCGGCCGCCGCCTGAATGTCGGCGATGGCGCAGCCCTCGTAGAGGTCGATGACCCGGGCGTCGCCCGCGTCCATCACGGATTTCAGGGCGGCATCGTATTCAGCCGACCCGCCGATGGCCTTCTCGAAGATCGACGGGTTCGAGGTCACGCCGCGCAGGCCGTCCTCGTCCACGAGCGCCTTCAGCTTGCCGTCGAGGACGAAGCCGCGGGCGACGAAATCGAGCCACACGGCCTGGCCCTGTTCGGGGAAGAGAGCCTTGAGCGGGTTCATGCGAATATCTCCCAGTCGTCCGTCGTCGTGAGTAGCGCGCACGAGGGCGGCGCCGTTCAACCATCGTCCTTCGGAAACGCGCCTCTCCTCCCCCTTGTGGGGAGGCGTTGGAGGGGGGGGTGGTTGGGTGACCCTCGGCCTGCGGCGGCCAGCGGAGCCACCCCCACCCCTAGCCCCTCCCCACAAGGGGGAGGGGGACGCGCGTTCCGCTCTTCAAGAACCCCCGAACCCTACTTCTTGTGCCGTGCGATCTGGTCGCGCGCCGCCTGGAGCACCTTCTCGGGGGTGAAGCCGAACTTCGTCTGCAGGTCCTTGATCGGTGCCGAGGAGCCGAAGGTGTGCATGCCGATGATCGCGCCGGCCGAACCGGCGTAGCGGTCCCAGCCGATGACCGAGCCCTGCTCGACGGCGACGCGTGCCAGCACGTCCGGGATCAGGACCGAGTTCCGATAGGCCTCGTCCTGGCGCTCGAACAGGTCCCAGGACGGCATCGAGACCACGCGGGCCTTGATGCCCTCCGCCGTCAGCGCCTCGTAGGCGGCCACGCAGAGCTGCACCTCGGAGCCGGTGCCGATGAGGATCACGTCGGGCGTGCCGTCGCTGTCGGCGAGCACGTAGGCGCCCTTTGCGACGCCGGCCGCACTGGCGAATTTTTCGCGGTCGAGGGTCGGCAGGGGCTGGCGGGAGAGGGCCAGCACCGCCGGCTGGTCCTTGAGGCCCATGATGACGCGGTAGGCTTCCGCGACCTCGTTGGCGTCGGCCGGGCGCAGGGTGACGAGGCCGGGAATCGCCCGCAGGGTCAGGAGCTGCTCCACCGGCTGATGGGTCGGCCCGTCCTCGCCGACGCCAATGGAATCGTGGGTGAAGACGTGGAAGACCGGCAGCTCCATCAGGGCCGCGAGGCGGATGGGCGGGCGCATGTAGTCGGCGAAGACCAGGAAGGTGGCGCCGTAGGCGCGCAGGCCGACGAGGCCGAGGCCGTTGACGATCGACCCCATCGCGTGTTCGCGCACACCGAAATGGATGTTGCGCCCACCCGGATCGAACGGCGACAGGGTGCCGGCGCCCTCGAATTCGAGCTTGGTCTTGTTCGACGGCGCGAGATCGGCCGAGCCGCCGAGCAGGTGGGGCACGTTCTTCGCGATGGCGTTTAGAACCTTGCCCGAGGATTCGCGGGTGGCCATGCCCTTGGCGTCGGCCGGGAAGACCGGGATGTCGCGGTCCCAGCCCTCGGGCAGGCGACCCGCGTGCAGGGCGTCGATCTCCTCGGCCAGCGCCGGCTCGGCGGCCTTGGCCTCGCCCATGAACCGCTCCCAATCGGCGAAGAGCGCCGCACCGCGCTCGCCGATGCCAGCCTGGAAGTTTTCGCGGACCCCCTCGGGCACGAGGAACTGCGCATCCTCGGGCCAGCCATAGGCGCGCTTGGCGCCCCTGGCCTCTTCCTCGCCGAGCGCGTCCGAATGGGCCTTGGAGGTGTTCTGCTTCTTCGGCGCGCCGAAGCCGATGATCGAGTTGACGACGATGAGCGTCGGCCGGTCGCTGGACTGGAGGAAGGTCTCCAGGGCGCTCGAGATCGCGTGGACGTCGTTGGCGTCGGCGACCCGCAGCACCTGCCAGCCGTAGCCGAGGAAGCGCGTCGCGACTTCTTCGGAGAAGGCCAGTTCCGTATGCCCTTCGATCGTGATGGTGTTGTTGTCGTAGATCCAGCACAGGTTCGACAGGCGCAGGTGCCCGGCGATGGAGGCGGCCTCGGAGGCGACGCCCTCCATCAGGTCGCCGTCCGAGCAGATCGCGTAGACGTTGAAGTCGAACAGCGGCAGCTCGGGCCGGTTCAGGGTCTCGCCGAGGAAGCGCCCGCCCATGGCCATGCCGACGGAGTTCGCGACCCCCTGGCCGAGCGGCCCGGTGGTGGTCTCGACGCCAGTGGTGAAGTGGTATTCCGGGTGGCCCGGCGTCCGGCTGTCGAGCTGGCGAAAGTTCTTGATGTCGTCGAGGGAGACCGCCGGCTCGTTGCCGCCGTCGGTCTGGGCGACGCCGGCCAGATGCAGCAGGCCGTAGAGCAGCATGGAGGCGTGGCCGGCCGAGAGCACGAAGCGGTCGCGGTTGGGCCAGTGCGGGTGGGCCGGGTCGTAGCGGAGATACCGGTTCCACAGGGTGTAGGCCACGGGGGCGAGCGCCATCGGCGCGCCGGCATGGCCGGAATTGGCCTTCTGCACGGCGTCGATCGCCAGCGTCCGCAGGGTGTCGATGCTGAGCTTGTCGATGGCGCTCAGGGCCTCGCTCGGCTTGGTGTCGGCTCCGCTCATGGTCTCGTCTTCCTTCGTGTCGCCTGGGCCGCCCGCGCCGCGGGTCCGGCCCTCGTCCCGTGGGGGGTCGCCGACGCGATGCCGGCCCCGCCCACCTCGATTCCTGTCGTGTCGACCGTCAGGCCGGCGTGGTCTCGGCCTCGGCCGTCCGGTCCGCCCGGAGGCATGCGCCCTCGTACTCGGTTCCGCCCGCTCCGGTTCCGTCCTCGGCGCCCGCGCCCCGTTCCCGGGCCGGCCCGTTGGCCCGGCTGTAGTTCAGGATGGTGTTAACCAATGTGACGTGGCTGAACGCCTGCGGGAAGTTGCCGACGAGGCGCTTGGCCTTGACGTCGTATTCCTCCGAGACGAGGCCGACATCGTTGCACACGCCGATGAGCTTCTCGATCAGGGCGCGGGCTTCCTCGCAGCGGCCGAGCCCGATGAGGTTGTCGGCATACCAGAAGCTGCACGGCAGGAAGGCGCCCTCATCCCCCGGCAGACCGTCCGTGGTCTGGTCCTCGGTGTCGTAGCGCAGGACGAAGCCGTCGCGCATGAGGGTCCGGCCGATGGCCTCGACGGTGCCGACCACGCGCGGATCGGTCTGGGGCAGGAACCCCATATGGGCGATGAGCAGCAGGCTCGCGTCGAGGCGCTTCGAGCCGTAGGACTGCACGAAGCTGTTGAGTTCCGTGTCGAAGCCCTTCTCGCAGACCTCGGCATGGATCTCGTCGCGGATCGTGCGCCACCGGTCCACCGGGGCGCCGAAGGGCTCGCCCTCCTCGTAGGAGCGGATCGCCCGGTCGAAGGCGACCCAGGCCATCACCTTGGAATGGACGAAGTGGCGCCGCCCGCCGCGCACCTCCCAGATGCCCTCGTCGGGGGTGCTCCACACCTTCTCGAGGTGGCGGAGAAGCGCCTGGCCGACGCGCCAGCCATCGGCATCGCCGAGCAGACCGCGCTGGCGCGCCTGGTAGAGGGCGTCGAAGATCTCGCCGTAGACGTCGAGCTGGAACTGCTCGACGGCCGCGTTGCCGATGCGCACGGGCTTCGAGTTCTCGTAGCCGGGCAGCCAGTCGAGCTCGATCTCGGGCAGCATGCGCTCACCGGCGATGCCGTAGAGGATGTGGGCCTGCTCGGGGTTGCCGGCCACCGCCCGCACGAGCCAGTCGCGCCACGCGCGGGCCTCGTCGAGGTAGCCGCCATCCATCATCGCGATGAGGGTGAAGGTGGAATCGCGCAGCCAGCAGAACCGGTAGTCCCAGTTGCGCACGCCGCCGAGATCCTCCGGCAGGGAGGTGGTGGGCGCGGCCACGATCCCGCCGGTGGGCTGGTAGATCAGCGCCTTGAGGGTGAGGAGCGAGCGCTGGAGGATGGCGTCCCAGGGCGTGCCCCGGGCACAGCGGTTCGACCAGTCGCGCCAGTGGCGGTCGGTCTCGAACAGGACCTTGCGCGGCTGCACCGGCGGCGGATCGTCCTCGTGCGAGGGGCCGTAGCTCAGGGTGAAGGCGACGCTCTCGCCCGCCGCGACGGAGAAATCGGCCGCCGTGGTCTGGCCCTCGCCGTGCAGCGGCACCGGGGTGCGCAGGACCACCTTGTGCGGGCCCGAGATGGCGCGCAGATCCCCGAGTTCGTTGTGCGACACCCACGGCACGGCCAGACCGTAATCGAAGCGCACGGCGAGATGCATCCGCATGGCGACCTCGCCGCTCAGGCCGTCGACGATGCGCACGAGGTGCGAGCCATCGTTGGCCGGCATGTAGTCGGTCACCCGGACGCATCCGGTCCCGGTTTCGTGATGGGTCTCGAGGACGAGGCTGCCGGTCCGGTACTGCCGGGAGGTCTTCGCCGCCGGGTCGGCGGGGCCGAGCTTCCAGAAGCCGTGATCCTCGGTGCCGAGGAGGGCGGCGAAGCACGCGGCGGAATCGAAGCGGGGCCAGCACAGCCAGTCGACGCTGCCGTCGCGCCCGATCAGGGCGGCGGTGCGGCCGTCGCCGACGAGCGCGTAATCCTCGATCCGTCCCGCCATTCACGCCCTCGTCCCGGAAAGCCCGCGATCCGCTCCGCCTCGCGGCAACGCATCGTCGATGGCGTCCACCTAGTCCCCCGAGGGGGCAGGGTCCAGGGCGCGCGGGGCGAGAAACCGAGCCGTCTCGAAAACCAGGGCTGCGTTCAGCGCAGGGTACCGACGAAATCCACCACCGCGCCGCCCAGCGCCGAGGCCTGCGTCCGCGCCGCCGCGCCCTGGACGCCGACGAAATCGCGGGCCCGGCCGACGGCCTGGATCGCCGGGGCGAAGGGCAGGGCGAGATCGGGCAGGAAATCGTCCGCCTCGACGGGCACCTCGGCCCGCGCCACGCTCGCGACCGGGTCCACGCGCGGAATTTCGGGGGCGACGGCGGCCTTGGGGGGCGCGACCCGACGCAGGGAGGCGACACGGGGGCCGGCCGGCCGGTGCTGCGCGATCACCGGCATCGGAGCGCCGGCTTGCGCCGCCACCGCAAGGGGGAACTGACGCGGGAAGGCGAGGGCGGCGGGCACGAACGGCGTTGTGGGTACGGCCTCGGCCACCAGGGTCGCGGGCGCCGAAGCGATCTGCGCCGCGAGGGCCGTGGGGGCCGGGGCGGGCGCGTCCGGCTCGCGGCAGAGCAGCGAGCCCGCGCCGAGCACCAGGGCCATGAGGAGCGTGGGCAGCAGGGGCGGCGTCACGCCGGAGGTCGCATCCATGCCGAGGCCCTCGTCGGCGCATCCGCACTGGTTTCGCTCCGTCATGCCGGCATCCTCGCAATCCATCGCTTCCCCACGCCCATAAGCACGGTCGTTTGCGGCGGAAGCTGGGCTATTTCCTTTCGCGAAGGTAAACCGCGCCGCGCTCGACGCATCCCGTTCCCCTCGACGGCACGTCCGCCCGACGACGCGCCGAATCACTTTGCCCAAAACCCCGCTTTGCCTAAAACCTGGCCTTGCCCAAAACCTCGCCTTGTCGAGAATCGCGGGGCCGTGCGATCAGCGGGCGGCGGCCCTTCCCGCCTGTCGGACCCCCGGCCCTGCCTTTCGGATCCCGATGACCGAGCCGTCCCTCACCGTCGCCGTGATCGACCCCAGCCCGGCACGCGCCGCGATCCTCGAAGAGGGGCTGGCGGCGGCCGGCATCGCCCGCGTGGTGATCCTGCCCGACACCGCCGACCTGCCGGCCCGGGTCGCCGCCCTCAACCCGGACGTGGTGGTGATCCACCTCGAGAGCCCGAGCCGGGACATCCTCGAACAGATGTCCGGCCTGTCGCGCCACGTCGAGCGGCCCGTGGCGATGTTCGTCGATCGCTCCGACGTGCCGATGATGCAGGCGGCGGTAGATGCGGGCATCTCGGCCTACGTCGTCGACGGCCTGCACCCCCAGCGCATCCGCTCGATCCTCGACGTGGCGATCCTGCGCTTCAACGCCTTCGCGCGGCTGCAGCGCGAATTGCTGGAGGCGCGCGGGGAACTCGCCGACCGCAAGCTCATCGAGCGCGCCAAGGGTATCCTGATGACGGCCAAGGGCCTGCCCGAGGAGGAGGCCTACCGGCTGATGCGGCGCAAAGCCATGAACGAGAAGCGCAAGATCGCCGACATCGCCCGGGCCATCGTCACGGCGGCGGATCTGCTCGGATGAGAGCTGTGTTGAGATGAGACTTGCGCTCGGATACGTGCCCCTCGTCGATGCGGCGGCCGTCATCGTCGCCGTGGAGGGCGGGTTTACCGCGGCCGAGGGGCTGGCGGTGGATCTCGTGCGCGAACCCTCCTGGGCGACCCTGCGCGACAAGCTCGCGCTCGGCCACCTCGACGGCGCCCACATGCTGGCGCCGCTGGCGCTGGCCAGCACCCTCGGGATCAGCGGACCCGAGACCCGGCTCGCCGTGCCCCTCGCCCTCAACCTCAACGGCAACGCCGTCACCGTCTCGCGCCCGCTCTGGGCCGCCATGATGCCGGAGGGCGAGGATGCCGATACGGTGGCCCGCGCCTTCGCGCGGGTGGCACAGGAGCGGGCGGGGCAGGGGCGTCCGCTCACCCTCGGCACCGTGCATCCGTTCTCGAGCCACACCTACCAGCTCCGGCTGTTCGCCGCGCGCGGCGGCCTCGACCTCGACGGGACGACCCGGATGGTGGTGATTCCGCCGCCGCGGATCGCCGAGGCCCTGCGGGCCGGGCATATCGACGGCTTCTGCGCCGGCAGCCCGTGGAACAGCCTCGCGGTCGAGGAAGGCTACGGCCGGATCGCGGCCTTCGGCTGTGAACTCGCGCCCGACTGCCCGGAAAAGGTGCTGGCCCTGCCCGCCGACGCCGCGCGGGCCAGCGGAGCGCTGGTGCGGGCGGTGCGCCGGGCCGGCCACTGGTGCGCGCGGGCCGAGAACCACGGCGAGCTCGCCCGCCTGCTGGCCAGCCCCGACCACCTGGGCATCGCGCCGGCCCTCATCCGCCGCGCCCTCGCCGGCACGGTCGTGGTCGATCCGGACGGGACGCGGCGGAACGCACCGGATTTCGTGATGTTCGGCGCGACGGTCGAGCGGCCGAGGCCGTCCCAGGTCGACTGGCTCCTCGGCCAGATGGCGGCGGCCGGCCAAGTCGTCCCGACGCCCGCCGTGACCGAGCGCGCCCGCGCCCTCTACCGCCCGGATCTGTACGAGACCGCCCTGGTGGATTGACGGGATTCAGGTGGATTGACGGGAGACGTGCCCGTGCCACCGGCATTCTGCATGCGGATTGTGCAGCGCGGGAGCGGAGCCGTCGAATGGCGCTTTCCGCGTCAGGCGGCGGCGAAGGGCGCGCGCGGGACGCCGTGCGGACCGCAGGCCCGGCCGCGCTTCCCCGTTGGAATGCCCTGAGGCGTTTTGGACAAATTCCAGACAGTTCATTCACTTAGGCCGGCGCCTCGCCTCCCGCCCCCCACGGGCCGCAGGGGCGTCCGAGCCGTGATCCGAGCCTTGGCATGCCTCCTGCTATCAGGTGAGGGCTCGTCAACGAAGACGAGCCCCATCCGTCGGCAGAGCCGCTGACCCGAGTCTCCCCCAAGGCACGCATCGTCCTGCGTCCGACGGAAGTGCTTGGTCGGCGGTTTTTTTGTTTCGGCGGGCTGTAGCCCTCGCGAGGATTCCGGTTTCGATGAGTGATGGTTTTGCCAACAGCCGGCGCAACGTCCTGAAGGGGGCCGCCGCGACCCTCTCCCTGGCGGCGCTCGCCCGCACGGCCCTGCCCGGCGGCGCCTTCGCGCAGGGGACCGGCCCCGAAGTAAAGGGGGCCAAGCTCGGCTTCATCGCCCTCACCGACGCGAGCCCGCTCTTTGTCGCCAAGGAGAAGGGCTTCTTCGCGAAACACGGCATGCCCGACGTCGAGGTGCTGAAGCAGGCGTCCTGGGGCACCACCCGCGACAACCTCGTGCTCGGCTCGGAGGGCAACGGCATCGACGGTGCCCATATCCTCACGCCGATGCCCTACCTGATCTCGGCCGGACGGGTGACGCAGAACAACGTCCCCGTGCCGATGCACATCCTGGCGCGCCTCAACGTCAACGGCCAGTGCATCTCGGTCGCCAAGGAATACCTCGACCAGAAGGTCGCCCTCGACGCGAAGGTGTTCAAGACGGCCATCGAGAAGAAGAAGGCCGCCGGCAAGTCCGTGAAGGCGGCCATGACCTTCCCGGGCGGCACCCACGACCTCTGGATTCGCTACTGGATGGCCGCCGGCGGCATCGACCCCGACAAGGACATCGAGACCATCGTCGTGCCGCCGCCCCAGATGGTGGCGAACATGAAGGTCGGCACCATGGACTGCTTCTGCGTCGGCGAGCCGTGGAACGCGCAGCTCGTGCAGCAGGGCCTCGGCTACACCGCACTGACCACCGGCGAACTCTGGAAGGACCACCCCGAGAAGGCCTTCGCCATGCGAGCCTCCTTCACCGAGAAGTATCCGAACGCCACCAAGGCCCTGCTGATGGCGGTGCTGGAAGCGCAGGCGTGGTGCGACAAGCCCGAGAACAAGGAAGAGGTCGCCGCCATCGCGGCCAAGCGCCAGTGGATGAACGTCCCGGTCTCGGACGTCGCAGGCCGCATCAAGGGCACCATCGATTACGGCGACGGCCGCGTGGTCGAGAAGAGCCCGCACGTCATGAAGTTCTGGGACGACAACGCGTCGTACCCCTACCAGTCCCACGACCTCTGGTTCCTCACCGAGGACATCCGCTGGGGCAAGTTCGACGCACAGACCGACACCAAGGCGCTCATCGCCAAGGTGAACCGCGAAGACCTCTGGCGCGAGGCGGCGAAAGCCCTCGGCGTCACCGCCATCCCGGCCTCGACCTCGCGCGGCAAGGAGACCTTCTTCGACGGCAAGGTCTTCGATCCGGCCGATCCCGCCGCCTACCTGTCCAGCCTCGGCATCAAGAGGACCGCGTGATGGCCAACACCTCCACCATCGCCGCAAGCCGCACCGTCGCCGTGCCGGCCAAGCCGAAGCGGGCTCCGCTGGTCACCCTGGCGACCCTGAACACCATCGCGAAAAACCTGATCCCGCCGGTGGTGGTGCTCATCGCGTTCCTGGTGATCTGGGAACTGCTCTGCTCGCGCCCGGGCGCCGGCCTGCCGCCGCCCTCGCGCGTCGTCACCGAGGCCTGGGATATCATCGCCCATCCGTTCTACGACAACGGCGGCACCGACAAGGGCCTGTTCTGGCACATCTCCGCCAGCATCCAGCGCGTCGCCCTGGGCTTCGCGCTGGCCACCGTGGCGGGCATCCTCACTGGCACCCTGATCGGCCAGTCCGAGTGGGCCATGCGCGGACTTGATCCGATCTTCCAGGTCCTGCGCACCATCCCGCCGCTCGCCTGGCTGCCCCTCTCCCTCGCCGCCTTCCGGGACGGCCAGCCGAGCGCGATCTTCGTGATCTTCATCACCTCGATCTGGCCGATCATCATCAATACGGCGGTGGGCATCCGCAACATCCCGCAGGATTACCGCAACGTCTCGGCGGTCCTGCGCCTCAATCCGCTGGAGTTCTTCTCCAAGATCATGCTGCCCTCGGCGGCGCCGTACATCTTCACGGGGCTTCGCATCGGCGTTGGCCTGTCCTGGCTCGCTATCGTGGCGGCGGAGATGCTCATCGGCGGCGTCGGCATCGGGTTCTTCATCTGGGACGCGTGGAACTCCTCCCACATCTCCGAGATCATCGTCGCCCTCGTCTATGTCGGCGTCATCGGCTTCATCCTCGACCGCTTCGTCGCCTTCGTCGGCAATCTCGTCACCCGCGGCACCGCGACGGCCTGAGGATCATCCCATGACCTATCTCAGCATCGAGAACGTCGGCATCTCCTTCACCCGCGGCGGCCGTACCAACGAGGTCCTGCGCGACGTCAGCGTGAAGATCGACAAGGGCGAGTTCGTCTCGCTCATCGGGCATTCCGGCTGCGGCAAGTCGACGGTGCTCAACATCGTCGCCGGCCTGCTCAAGGCCTCGACCGGCGGTGTCCTCCTGGAGGAAAAAGAGGTCAACAGCCCCGGCCCCGACCGGGCCGTGGTGTTCCAGAACCACTCGCTCCTGCCCTGGCTGACCGTGCGCGAGAACGTGGCGCTCGCCGTCGACAAGGTCTTCAAGGGCAAGAAGTCCCGCGCCGAGCGTGGGGCCTGGATCGACCACAACCTGTCGCTCGTGAACATGACCCACGCCGCCGACCGGCGCCCGAGCGAGATCTCCGGCGGCATGAAGCAGCGCGTCGGCATCGCACGGGCGCTCGCCATGGAGCCGAAGGTCCTGCTGCTGGACGAGCCGTTCGGGGCCCTCGACGCGCTGACCCGCGCGCACCTCCAGGATTCGCTCATGGACATCCATGCGCGGCTCAAGAACGCCGTCATCATGATTACCCACGATGTCGACGAGGCGGTGCTGCTCTCCGACCGCATCGTGATGATGACCAACGGCCCCTCCGCCACCGTGGGCGAGATCCTCACCGTCGATCTCGAACGCCCGCGCCGGCGCCTCGATCTCGTCGAGGACGCGACCTACACCCACGCCCGCGCCGCGGTCCTCGAGTTCCTCTATGCCCGGCACGCCAAGCCGGCCATGGCGGCCTGAGCAGGGCGGCTCGCGATGAAGGAACGGTTGGTCGTCATCGGCAACGGCATGGCGTCGTTGCGGTTTCTCGAACGCCTCACCGAGCGGGCGCCCGGCGCCTACGACGTCACCGTCGTCGGCGCCGAGCCGCAGGCGGCCTACAACCGCGTCCTGCTCTCCTCGCTGCTCGGCGGCGAGGTCGACGAGGCCGGCTGCGCGTTCCGTGGGCTCGACTGGTACGAGAGCCACGGCATCCGCCTCATCACCGGGGCGCCGGTGACCCAGATCGACCGCGAGAACGCCCTCGTGATGGTGGGCGAGACCCACGTCCTGCCGTTCGACCGGCTCGTCCTCGCCGTGGGCTCGGTGCCGATCCGGCTGCCCAAACCCGGCATGGATCTGCCCGGCGTCCTCACGTTCCGCGATCTCGCGGATGTCGCCGCCATCCGCCAGGCGGCGGTGGAGCACGCGCGCGCCATCGTCATCGGTGGCGGCCTGCTCGGGCTGGAGGCCGCCGTCGGCCTCGCGCGCCTCGGGGTCGACACCACCCTCCTGCACGTCATGGACCGGCTGATGGAGCGCCAGCTCGACCATACCGCCGCCGGCCTCGTGAAGCGCGCCATGGAGGCGCGCGGCGTCCGGGTGCTGCTCAAGGCCGACACCGCCACCATCGAGGGCGACGGCCGGGTCGAGCGGCTGATCCTCTCCGACGGCACCGTGCTGCCCGCCGACCTCGTGGTGATGTCGGTGGGGGTCCGTCCCAACGTCGCCCTGGCGCAGGGCGCCGGGATCGAGACGGGACGCGGCATCAAGGTCGACGACCGGATGCAGTCCTCGGATGCCCGCATCTTCGCCCTCGGCGAATGCGCCGAGCATCGGGGCCAGGTCTACGGCCTCGTCGAGCCCGCCTACGAGCAGGCCGAAACCCTGAGCCGCCACCTCGTCGGCGAGGACGCGGCCTATCTCGGCACCACCCTCTCCACCAGCCTCAAGGTCTCGGGGCTTCCCGTCTTCTCGGCCGGGGCGATCGAGGCGCCGGAGGGCTCGGAGACGATTCTCATGAGCGATCCCGGCCTCGGCCTCTACCGCAAGCTCATCGTCGCCGACGACCGGCTGCTCGGCGCCGTCTTCGTCGGCGACATCGCCGAGCAGGGCTGGTGCAAGGAGCTGATCCGCACCGGCGCCTCGATCGGCGGCCATCGCGACGACCTCATGTTCGGGCGTCAAGCCTCCTCTCCCCTCGCCCCTCAACCCCTCGCAGCGTGACGGAGGCTTTCATGGCTGACGATTTCAACGCCGAGCAGAAGCGCTACCTCGAAGGTTTCGCCTCCGGCATCTCCGCGGCCCGCCTGACGGGCGGCCTCGCCCTCGGTCAGGGTGCCGCCCCCCCGGCCGAACCGACGGGGCCCGACGCCATCCACATCAAGGCCCAGGACGCCACCATCAAGGCCGGTGGCAAGCTCTGCGACCAGGAGAAGTGGAAGCGGGCCGAGAGCGCCTTCGACGGCCACAACCGCCTCATCGCGGAGGCCGCCACCGGCAAGGCGCCGAAACCCGAGGACAATTTCCGCTGGCGCTACCACGGCCTGTTCTGGGTGGCCCCGGCGCAGAACTCCTACATGTGCCGCCTGCGCATCCCCAACGGCATCCTGCACCACTGGCAGTTCGCCGGGATCGCGGATCTGGCCGACGCCCATGGCGGCGGCTACAGCCACGTGACGACGCGCGCCAACCTCCAGGTCCGCGAGATCACACCCGAGCACGGCCAGCCCTTCCTCGACGGGCTGATCGATCTCGGTCTCACGGCGCGGGGCGCGGGCGCGGACAACATCCGCAACGTCACGGGCTCGCCCGTGGCCGGCATCGACGCGCAGGAACTGCTCGACACCCGGCCGCTCGCCAAATCCTGGCACAACCACATCCTCAACGACCGCTCGCTGTTCGGCCTGCCGCGCAAGTTCAACGTCGCCTTCGACGGCGGTGGCGTCATGCCGGTGCTGGAGGAAACCAACGATATCGGCTTCCAGGCGATCCGGGTCCTCGACGGCGCCGCCGTGGAGCCCGGCGTGTGGATGCGCCTCGTGCTCGGCGGCATCTCCGGCCACCGCGACCTCGCCCGCGACACCGGAATCGTCCTCAAGCCCGAGGATTGCAACCGGGTGGCGGACGCCATCCTGCGGGTGTTCATCAAGAACGGCGACCGGACCAATCGCAACAAGAGCCGGATGAAGTACGTCCTCGACGCCTGGGGCTTCGACAAGTACCTCGCCGCCGTCGAGGACGAACTCGGCCGCAAACTCGACCGGGTCGATCCCGCCCACGTCGCCCCGCGCGGCCCCATGGACCGCTTCGCCCATGTGGGCGTCCACCCCCAGGTGCAGCCCGGCCTCAACTGGATCGGCGTGATCCTGCCTGTCGGCAAGCTCACCACCGCCCAGATGCGGGATCTGGCGAAAATCGCCTCGGAATGCGGCGACGGGGCCATCCGCATGACCGTCTGGCAGAACTTCCTGTTTTCGGGCGTGCCGGACGCCAAGGTCGCCGAGGTCCAGGCGCGGGTCGCCGCCTTGGGTCTCACCACCGAGGCCTCCAGCATCCGCGCCGGCCTCGTCGCCTGCACGGGCAACCAGGGCTGCAAGTTCGCCGCCTCCGACACCAAGGGCCACGCCCTCGTCATCGCCGACTATATCGAGGCCAACCTCAAGGAACTCGACGTGCCGGTGAACGTGCACCTCACCGGCTGCCACCACTCCTGCGCCCAGCACTACATCGGCGATATCGGCCTCATCGGCGCCAAGGTCGTCGTCTCGGAGGAGGGCGATACGGTGGAGGGCTACGACATCGTCGTCGGCGGCGGCTTCGGCGATTCCCCGAAGATCGGCACCGAGATCTGGAAGGCCGTGAAGGCCGAAGATTGCCCGGCCCGGATCGAGGCGCTCCTGCGCAGCTATCTCGGCAGCCGCCAGGGCCCGGACGAGAGCTTCCAGGCCTTCACCGCCCGCACCGGCCCCGAATCCCTGCGCAGCAGCGCCGAAGAGCAACCCGTCCTGAAGGCCGCAGCATGAGCGAGCACGTCACGCCCCCGCTGGTTCTCATCCCCGAGAACGCCCCCTTCAGCCCCGATCAGCGCTCGTGGCTGTCGGGCTACTTCGCCGCCCTCCTGGGCCCCGCGGTCGAAGGCGCCACGGCGCTGGCCCCCGGCGACATGCCCGGCGGCGGCCAAAAACTCGCCGACAACGACGACGCGCCGTGGCACGACCCGTCGATGCCGCTGCCCGACCGGATGGAGATGGCGAAGGACCGGCCCGAGGCGCAGAAGCTCATGGCCGCCATGGCCCAGCAGGATTGCGGCCAGTGCGGCTACAACTGCGCCGACTACGCCAATGCCATCTTCCTCAAGAGCGAGGAGCGCCTGAACCTGTGCCAGCCCGGCGGCAAGGACACGCTCCGGATGCTGAAGAAGCTCGACGAGGAGTTCGGTGCCGGCGGTGGCGTCGCCCCGAAGGCCGCCGGCGAGGCCGCGCCGAAGGCCGAGCCGACCCTCGGCCCCCTCGGATTCTGTCGCGAAAACCCCGTGGAGGCGACGTTCCTGTCTCGGCTCCGCTTGAACGCGCCCGGGGGCGAGAAGGAGACCTGGCACGTCGAGATCGACCTGACCGGCACGCCCATCGACTACGTGGTCGGTGATTCCCTCGGGCTGTTTCCCGCCAACGCCCCGGCGCTCGTCGATGCCGTCATCGCCGAACTCGGCGCCCGCCCCGAGCGCAGGATCGGGGGGAAGACCCTGCGCGACCGCCTGATGACCGACTATGCGCTGGGCGGCGCGCCGGACGGGCTCTACCAGCTCCTCTCGCTGCTCACCTCGGGCGAGGCCCGCAAGAAGGCGCAGGCGCTCGCCGCCGGCGAGGACCCGGACGGGGATGCCGCCCATCTCGACGTGCTCGGCGCGCTCCACAAGTTCCCCGGCGCGCGGCCCGACGCCGAGGTGTTCCTCGAAGCCCTCGACGAGCTGCAGCCCCGGCTCTACTCGATCTCGTCCTCGCCGAAGGCCGATCCGGGCCGGGTCTCGCTCACGGTGGACGCGGTGCGCTACAACCACCGCTCGCGCCTGCGCCTCGGCGTCGCCTCGACCCATCTCGGCGAGCGCATCCCCGAGGGCATGACGGTCAAGGTCTACCTCCAGAAGGCGCACGGGTTCGCCCTGCCCGACGATCTGTCCAAGGACGTCATCATGGTCGGCCCCGGCACCGGCATCGCGCCGTTCCGCGCCTTCCTGCGCGAGCGCGACGCGACAGGGGCGCCGGGCCGCAACTGGCTGTTCTACGGCCACCAGAAGCAGGCTTCCGACTTCTTCTACAGGGACGAGCTCAACGGCCTGAAGGACAGGAAGGTGCTCACCCGCCTGTCGCTCGCCTGGTCCCGCGACGGCACCGAGAAGACCTACGTGCAGGACCGCATGCGCGAGAGCGGCGCGGAACTGTGGAAGTGGTTCGAGGGCGGCGCCCACTTCTACGTCTGCGGCGATGCCAAGCGCATGGCCAAGGACGTGGAGCGGGCGATCATCGATGTCGCCGGCCAGCATGGGGGCAAGAACCCCGACGAGGCCGTGGCCTATCTCGCCCATCTCAAGAAGACCGGCCGGTATCAGGCCGACGTGTATTGAACTGACGCTGCTCTCCTCTCCCTTGCGGGGAGGAGCCGGAAGTGGGGGTGGTTCCGAACGGACCTCGGCGGTGCCTTCTGAGCCACACCCACCCCTAACCCCTCCCCGCAAGGGGGAGGGGAACTGTCGGCCCAACTCTTGCTGCCCGATGCCACAACAAAAGAATCCGCCGAGGCTCACGCCATGAACGCGCACGTCCAGGCACCGATGCCCGCCCCCGTAAAAACCACCTGCCCGTATTGCGGGGTCGGCTGCGGCGTGCTCGCCACGCCGGACGGACAGGGCGGGGTCGGCATCGCCGGGGACACCGCGCACCCGGCCAATTTCGGCCGCCTCTGCTCCAAGGGGTCGGCTTTGAGCGAGACCGTCTCCCTGGACGGCCGCCTGCTGCACCCGCAGGTCGACGGTGCGCGCACGAGCTGGGAATCGGCTTTGGGCACCGTCGCGGGGTCATTGCGAAAGATCGCCGAGCAGCACGGGCCGGATTCCATCGCCTTCTACCTGTCGGGCCAGTTGCTCACGGAGGATTACTACGTCGCCAACAAGCTCGCGAAGGGCTTTTTGGGCACGCCCCACGTCGACACCAACTCGCGCCTGTGCATGTCGAGCGCGGTGGCAGCGCACCGGCGCGCCTTCGGCTCCGACACGGTGCCGGGCTGCTACGAGGACCTCGACGAGGCCGACGTGATCGTGCTCGTCGGCTCCAACACCGCCTGGTGCCACCCGATCCTGTTCCGCCGCATGGTCGACGCGCGCACGAAGCGCGGCACGAAACTCGTGGTGGTCGATCCCCGCCGCACCCAGACGGGGGAGGAGGCCGACCTGTTCCTCGGCCTCAAGCCCGGCTCCGACACCGCCCTGTTCTCGGGCCTGCTCGTCCATCTCGCCGCCACGGGCGCCGTCGACGCGGCTTACGTCACCGACCACACCAGCGGCTTCGACGGCGCCCTGGAGCGCGCCGCCGCCATCGCCCCGAGCGTCGCCGCCACCGCCGCCGCCACGGGGCTCGCCGAGGCCGACGTCGCCGCCTTCTTCGCCCTGTTCGCCGGCACCAGCCGTGTGGTCACCGCCTTCTCGCAGGGGGCCAACCAGTCGGCCCAGGGCACCGACAAGGGCAACGCCATCATCAACTGCCACCTCGCCACCGGCCGCATCGGCCTGCCCGGCGCGGGGCCGTTCTCCCTCACCGGCCAGCCCAACGCCATGGGCGGGCGCGAGGTCGGGGGGCTCGCCAACATGCTGGCCGCCCACATGCACTTCGCCCCCGAGGAGGTGGACCGCGTCCGCCGGTTCTGGAAGGCGCCCAACATCATCACCGGCGAGGGCATGAAGGCGGTCGCCCTGTTCGAGGCGGTGGCGCGCGGCAAGATCAAGGCCCTGTGGGTGATGGGGACCAATCCCGTCGTCTCCATGCCCCGGGCCGATGCCATCCGCGAGAGCCTGAAGGGCCTCGACCTCTACGTGGTCTCCGAGGCCGTCGCCGACAGCGACACGGCGCGGGCGACGGGCAAGAGGACCGTGCTGCTCCCGGCCCTCGCCTGGGGCGAGAAGGACGGTACGGTGACGAATTCCGAGCGCCGGGTCTCGCGCCAGCGCGCCTTCCTGAAAGCCCCCGGCGAGGCGCGGGCCGACTGGGCGGTCGTCTGCGACGTCGCCCGCCGCCTCGGCCACGGCGACGCCTTCGCCTATCCCAATGCCGCCGCCATCTTCCGCGAACACGCGGCCCTGTCGGCCTACGAGAACAACGGCACCCGCGACTTCGACATCGGCGCGCTCAGCGACATGCCGGACGCGGCCTACGCCAGCACGCCGCCCCTGCAATGGCCCCTGCCGAAGCGCGGCAAGGGCCGGGCGCGCCTGTTCGCCGACGGCCAGTTCTACACCTTCGACAAGCGCGCGCGCTTCGTCGCCGTGCAGGCCCCGGCGCTCGCGCAGCCCGTCACGGAGGCGCACCCCTTCGTCCTCAACACCGGCCGGGTCCGCGACCACTGGCACACCATGACGCGCACGGGAAAGAGCCAGCGCCTCTCGGCCCACCGCGCCGTGCCCTTCGTCGAGATCCACCCCGACGACGCCGCCCGCCTCGGTGTCGCGGAAGGGGATCTGGCCCGGGTCTCGACTCCGCACGGCACCACGATTCTGGAAGCGATGGTCACCGACGGCGTGCGCCGGGGCGACCTGTTCGCCGCCTTCCACTGGAGCGACGCCACGGCGTCGGATGCCCGCGTCGGCGCCCTCGTGCGCGGCGTGCCGGACCCGGTCTCGGGCCAGCCCGAGCTCAAGGCGACGCCGGCCGCCCTCGCGCCCGCACCCTACCGCAATCGCGGCTTCCTCCTGACCCGCACCGACCACACGCCGCCGGCTGGCTGGTGGTGGGCGCGCGCCACGGTGGAGGGCGGATCGGGCCTGCAATTCGCCACCCAGAAGAGCTCGCGCGCCGTCGCTCTGACCATGCGCGGCCTGTTCCAGGGCCTGGAACTCGCCGAATTCGCCGACCACGCCAGGGGGTACTATCGCTGCGCCGTCTATGACGGGGTGCGCCTCGTCGCCTGCCTCGCCTTCGCCCCGAGCGAGGCCCGTCCGGGCTGGGAGGCCGCCAAGTCGTACTTCGCGGCCGAGGAGCTGGAACCTGCCGCCCGCCGCGCCCTGCTCTCGGGCCGGGCGGAATCGGCGTCGGCCGGCCCCACGGTCTGCGCCTGCCACGGCGTCGGGCTCGACGTGATCACGGGCGTCATCGCCGCAGGCGCCGGCTCCGTCGAGGCCGTGGGTGCCGCCTGCAAGGCCGGCACGAATTGCGGCTCGTGCATCCCCGAGATCCGCAAGCTGCTGCCGCAGGTGCTTGCGCGCAACGCAGCATAGGCTCACCTTGTGGGCAGGAAGAGCCCATTTTCGAGTTCCATGAGCACACCTCGCCAGCCCCGCGAAACCCGCCCCGCCAGCCCCGACACCGCCCGCGGCGGAGCTCCCGCAGGGCCGGATCATCCGGCCGGCCTCGAACCCCTGGCCGTCCTGCCGGTCTTCGTGCCGCTCCAGGGCAAGCGCGCGGTGCTGGCCGGCTCCAACGGCGGCGCACCGTGGAAGGTGAAGCTGCTGGCCGCCGCAGGGGCGGACGTGGACGTCTACGCGCCCGAACCCAGCGAGGAACTCCGCGCCGTGCCGGGCGAGATCGTCGCCGGCTCCGTCACCCTGCACGAGCGCCAGTGGGAGGAGGCCGACCTCCGGGGCGCGGCCTTCGTCATCGGTGCCATGGAGGACGAGGCCGACTGCATCGCCTTCGTCGCCGCCGGGCGCCGGGCCGGCGCCATCGTCAACGCCGTCGATCGCCCGCATCTCTGCGACGTGAAATTCGGCGCCATCGTCAACCGCTCGCCCATGGTGGTGGGCATCTCGACGGAGGGCGCCGCCCCGGTCTTCGGCCAGACCGTGCGTGCCCGCATCGAGGGCATGCTACCGCGCGGTTTCAAGGCCTGGATTGGCGCCGCCCGCGACTGGCGCGAGGAGGTCACCGCGCGCTTCCACGGTTTTTCGGACCGGCGCGCCTTCTGGGAGCGCTTCACCGACCGGGCCTTCGCCGAGCCGGACCGGGTCCCGACCGCGACCGACCTCGCCGAACTGCTCGGCGAGACCGAGGCGGCGCCGAAGGGCGGGGCCGTCACCCTGGTGGGCGCCGGGCCGGGCGACGCCGAGCTCCTCACCCTCAAGGCCCTGCGCGCTTTGCGCAACGCCGACGTGATCCTGTACGACGATCTCGTCGCCCCCGAGATCCTCGACTATGCGCGCCGCGAGGCCCGGACCATGCTGGTGGGCAAGACCGGGCACGGCCCGTCCTGCCGCCAGGACGATATCAACGCCCTGATGGTGCAGCTCGCCAGATCCGGCAAGCAGGTGGTGCGCCTCAAATCCGGCGACCCCCTGGTGTTCGGCCGGGCCGGCGAGGAGATCGACGCCTGCCGGGCTGCCGGCATTCCCGTCTCCATCGTGCCCGGCGTCTCGGCGGCACAGGGCGCGGCGGCCTCCCTCTGCGTGTCGCTCACCAACCGCGACGCCGCGCGGCGCCTGCAATACGTCACCGGCCACGACCGGCGCGGCGCGCTCCCCGAGGACCTGAATTGGGGCGCGCTCGCCGATCCGAGCGTCACCACCGTGGTCTACATGCCGAAGAAGACCCTTCGCGTGCTGCTGGAGCGGGCGATGAGCGAGGGGCTGGCACCCGGCACCCCGGCGCTCCTCGTCTTCAACGCCACCCGGCCGAACCAGCGGGTGGTGGAGGCGAGCGCCGTGGACCTCGCCGACCGGGTCGAGGCCTCAGGCTTCGAGGGGCCGGCGCTGCTCATGGTCGGCGAAGCCCTGCGCCGGACGGGTGCTGGGGCCGCCCTCACGGCGATCGAGCCGGACAAGCTCGCGATCTGATCCCGGGGCGACGGCGTGCGGGGTTGCCCCGCCCCGCCCCGCATGGTCTTGCACGCGCAGGTTCTCAGCCTCGAGGCTTTTCATGCGTCGTGCCCTGCCGCTCATCTTCTTCGCCATCGGCCTCGTCGCCCTTGGCATCGCCGCCGTGACCGTGCTGGTGCCGAAAGCCAACGTGGCCACGATCAGCGCCGTCGGCGGGCCGTTCACCCTGACGGACCAGGACGGGCGGCGCGTCTCCGAGCGCGATTTCGCGGGCCGGACCCATCTGGTGTTCTTCGGCTTCACTCATTGCCCCGACGTGTGCCCGACCACCCTCCAGCAGATCGGCGACGTGCTCCAAGCCCTCGGACCCAAGGCCCGGGACACCAAGGCCCTGTTCATCGCCGTCGACCCCGAGCGCGACACGCCCGCCGCCCTGAAGACCTACCTGGCGAGCTTCGACCCGCGCATCGTCGGCCTGACCGGCACGCAAGAGGAGATCGCCGCCGTCGTGAAGGGCTACCGCGCCTATATCCGCAAGGTCCCGACGAAGGACGGCGACTACACCATGGAGCACACGGCCCTGGTCTACGTGATGGACGGCCAGAACCGCTTCCTCAACGCCCTCAACCTGACACGCCCGCCGGAGGCGGCCGCCGCCGACCTCGCCAAGATGCTGTGATCGTCAAGCGCGGTTCAGCGCCCCGCTGCGGGAGCTGCGCGACAGGCCGTGCTCGGTCTTGTTCCAGCGGTCGGGGGCGAGGACGAGTTCGATGAGGCCGAGCCACGCGCCGAGGCTGACGAGAAGGAAGTAGGCGGGCATCAGGGGCACGTAGGGCAGGAGGTCCCACCAGCCCCGGCGCACGCAGCCCAAAGCCGCCGGCAGCAGCATGGCGAGGAGGCCGGACACGAACACCGTCATCGCCGTACCGTTCGGCAGGTTGATCCAGAAGCCGTCGAGGGGCTCGACCCCGGCGAACAGGAACCGGTAGGCCGCGTGCCCCATCAGGAACGGGTAGGCGAGGGCGCAGACGACGGTGCCGGGCACCAGGGCGACGGCGGCCAGGGTCCCGAGGGCCCCGAGTTCACGCGCGGTCCGTGCCGGCTGACGGCCATGGGTGAAACTCGTCTGGATGAAGCCCTTCATCCAGCGGGCGCGCTGGTGCAGCCACGCGCCGACCCGCGCCGGGGCCTCCTCGAAGGTGTTGCTCGGCAGGTCCCCCACCCGGTAGCCCGCCCGCGCGAGGCGCAGGCCGAGATCGGCATCCTCGGTGACGTTCCAGGCATCCCATCCGTGCACGGCGCGCAGGATGTGGGTGCGGAAATGCGTCGAGGTGCCGCCCAGCGGGATCGGGACGTTCCAGGCGGCGAGCGCCGGAATCAGCACGTCGAACAGGGCGGCATACTCGAGGGCGAAGCATTTCGGCAGCGGGCCGTCGCGCTGGTTGTCGATGACGAGGCGGCCCTGGAGGCAGGCCGTGTTCGGGTCGCTGCGGGCGAACAAGGCGGCGGCGCTGCGCAATTGACTTGGATCGGGCACGTCCTCGGCGTCGTAGACCACGAGGCAGCTGCCGCGGGCGAGCGGCAGGGCGCAGTTGAGGGCGCGCGGCTTCGTGCGCGGCAGGCCGGGCGGCACCACCACGATCTCCGCCCCCGGCGGCAGGGTGGCGGCCTCCAGGGCGGCCAGGGTCCCGGTGTCGTGGGCCTCGATGACGAACTTGATGTCGAGCTTGGCCGCCGGGTAGTCGAGGGCCGACAGGGCGGCGACGAGGCGCGGCACCACGGCGGCCTCCCGGTGCAGGGCGACGAACACCGTGTAGATCGGCAGATCGGCATCGCTCATGGGCTCGGATGCCGCCGCGCCGTCGCCCTCGACGCTGATCGCGGCGACCCGCAGGGTCACCATGGCGAGGAGCACGGCTTGCGCGAGGGTCCACAGGCCGAGGACCAGGGCGGGTGGGAGTTCGACCATGGCGACCACGACAAGTCCGGCGATCAGGCCGCCGATGGCCAGCGTCGGTCCCATGGGCCGGGCTTTCAGGGCCCAGTCGGGCCGGTGGATCTGAAGGGCATCCGCCGCGCAGGCGGCGATGCCGGCGGGGTTGGCGGAGAAGACCGCCTCGCGCAGGAGGCGCGGGGTCGTGAGCGCCGGCATCCGCCCCGTGGGGCTGCGTCCGCGCAGGAGCTCGGCGATGGCGGCTCCGCGCGGCGCCAGCACATAGGCGGCCGGCGCGCCCGGACGGAGGGGCGCCACGCCGGCGATCACGCTCTCGGGGTAGCGCGCACCCGGCCCCAGGGGAATCGGACCGGCGAGGAAGGACGTGCCGAGTTCCGCCGCCAGCGCCCGGTAATAGGCCTCCTCGGTGATCCCGCCCGTGGCAAGCAGGGCGCTCGCCCCGTCGGTGCCCCAGGCCCCCGCCCGGTCGGCGGCTTGCGCCAGGGTGGCCGGAGCGACGCCGTGCCCCAGAAGGAAGGCGAGGTCGGGCGGCAGCGGCAGGGCGCCGGCCCGCAAGGCCCACGGGAAACCGAGGATCGACAACGGGAGCGCCTCCCGGCGGCTCGAGAACGTGCTAGGGAGGCGGCGTGAGCCAGACCACCTCCATGCACAACCAGCGCACCACGAATACAACCCTCGGGTCAAGGCCGCGCCGGATTCTCCCGGCGGCTCTGGGCTTGGCCATGAGCTTGGCGGTAGGCCTGTGGAGCGGCGCCGCGCTGGCGCAGACACCTGCGGCGGCGGGGCAGGGGGTCGCGATCCCCAATTTCTGGAACCCACGCGCGCGACAGGAACGCATGGACACGCCCCAGACGGGCCGCACGGTCCGCTTCCTCACGGACGACGAGTTCCCGCCCCTGCACTTCCCCGGGGCGGACGGCACGCCCACGGGCTTCTCCGTCGAGCTCGCTCGCGCCGTCTGCGAGAAGCTCGGCCTGACCTGCACGGTCCAGGCGCGGCGCTTCGACACTCTCCTCGACGCCCTCGCCGACAAGCAGGGCGACGTGGTCGCCGCCGCGATTCCCCTGACGCCGGCCCTGCGGGCGCGGTTCCTGGCGACGCGGCCGTATTTCCGCTGGCCGGGGCGGTTCGTGGCCCGCACGGACAGGGGCCTGCCCGCGCCATCGGCCGCGGCGCTCGCCGGGCGCAGCGTCGGCGTCGTAGCGGGCAGCGCGCACGCGGCCTACCGCGCGGCGTTCTTCCCCAAGGCGGTGGCGCGGGACTTCACCGATCTCGCCGCCGCCGAGGGCGCCCTGCGGCGCGGCGAGGTCGACTACGTCTTCGCCGACGGCCTCAACCTCGCCCTCTGGGTCGGCGGCATCGAATCGGCCCGGTGCTGCGCGCTCATCGGCGGCGACTATCTCGAGAACCGCTATTTCGGCGAGGGGATCGGCCTCGTCACCCGGCCCGACGACGTGGCCCTGTCCCGCGCCCTCGACGACGCGCTCCAGCGGGTGTGGGACGACGGCAAGTACGCCGAACTCTACCTGCGGTTCTTCCCCGTCAGCCCGTTCTGAAGTCGATCCGGCGCCCGCCGAGGGCGACGCCCACCAGCAGGAGCGCGATCACCAGGAAGGCCGTGGTCAAGCCCGTGGCATGGGCGAGAAAGCCGATGGCCGCCGGCCCCGTGAGCACGCCCGCATAGCCCAGGGTCGTGACGGCGGGGATCGCGAGGCGCTCGGGCATCGCGCCCTGGCGGGCGGCCATCGTGAACAGCACCGGCACGATGTTGGCGCAGCCCGCGCCCACCAGGGCGTAACCGAGGAGGGCGGCGGGCCACCCCGGCACGAGGGTGACGACGCAGAGGCCCGCCGCCGCCGTCAGGCCGCCGAACACGACGATGCGGGCCCGGCCGATCCGGCGCACGAGGGCGTCGCCCGTGAGCCGCCCCACGGTCATGGTGAGGGAGAACGCCGCGTAGCCGAGCCCGGCCTGGGCGAGATCGAACCCGCGCTCCCGCACGAGGAACACCGCGCTCCAATCGAGGGCCGCGCCCTCGGTGAGAAACACCACGAAGCACAGCAGGCCGATCCCGAGGACCGGCCCCCTCGGAACCGCGAAGGCCGGGCCGCCCCCCGGTTCGACGGACAGGAGACCGGGCAGGGCGCCCACGAACGCCGCCAGGATGCCGGCCACGACCGCCAGGGTCGCCAGGGCGGGCGTCAGGCCGAGACCGAGCAGCGCGGCGACACCGGCGGCGCCCCCGATGCAGCCGAGGCTGTACAGGCCGTGGAAGCCCGACATCATCGGCCGTCCCGACCGGCGTTCCACGGCCACGGCCTGGAGGTTCATGAGGCAATCGAGGCCGCCGAGCCCCGCCCCGAGCCCGAGCAGCGCCAGCGCCAGGACCGGGACGGTCCCGGACGTGGACAGGATAGCGAGGGCCGCGCAGACGGTGGCGACGCAAGCGGCGAGGACGGTGCGGGCACCCCAGCGCCCCGCCAGGACGCCGGCCACGGGCATCGCCACGAGGGACCCGATGCCGAGGCAGAGCAGCAGCCCGCCCAGCGCCGCGGCGTCGAGGCCGGCCCGCGCCGCCACGAACGGCACCAGGGGCGCCCAGGCGGCGACACCGAAGCCGACGATGAGGAACAGCAGGCGTGTGGAGCGGATTTCGGCGTTGACGCCGGCTTGGGTGTCGAGGGCGACGATCGTGGTCATGGGGCCTTTTCGGACAGGATCGGACGATGCCGTCGCATGATCCTCGCAGGGCGACGCGGCGAACGTGTGAAGCCGGGTCCGGTCGTTCCATGCGTTGACCCTCCGGAACGCGCTGCCTAGGGTGCCGGCCTTCCCCAAAACCTTGCCAGAACTGACCCTGTGCCCATGTCGTCCGCCTCCCTGTCGCCCGCCCCGATGTCGTCCGCCCCGCTCGTCCTCGACCCCGCCCTCATCGAGGCCGCCGCCTCCGCCACGGCGTGGCCGTTCGAGGAGGCGCGCAAGCTGGTGGCGCGGCTGGAGCGGAGCCCCAAGAGCGAGGTGCTGTTCGAGACCGGCTACGGCCCCTCGGGGCTGCCGCATATCGGGACCTTTGGCGAGGTGGCGCGCACCTCCATGGTCCGCCACGCCTTCCGGGTGCTGACGAAGGACAGCGTACCGACGCGGCTCATCGCGTTCTCGGACGACATGGACGGCCTGCGCAAGGTGCCGGACAACGTGCCGAACAAGGAGATGCTGATCCGCGCGCTGAACCAGCCCCTGACCCGGGTGCCGGACCCGTTCGGCACACATGAGAGCTTCGGCGCGCACAACAACGCGGAGCTGCGCCGCTTCCTCGACGCCTTCGGCTTCGACTACGAGTTCCGCTCGGCCACCGAATGCTACAAGGCCGGCCTGTTCGACACGGCCCTGCTGACGGTGCTGGAGCGCTACGACGCCGTCATGGCGATCATGCTGCCGTCCCTGCGCGCCGAGCGCTCGGCGAGCTACTCGCCGTTCCTGCCGATCCACCCGGTCACCGGCGAAGTGATGCAGGTCGCCATCGACGAGGTGCGGGTCTCGGCCGGCACCCTGGTGTGGCGCGACCCGAAGACGGGGGAGGCCTACGAGACCCCGGTCACGGGCGGCCACGCCAAGCTGCAATGGAAGCCCGACTGGGCCATGCGCTGGGTGGCGCTCGGCATCGATTACGAGATGGCGGGCAAGGACCTCATCGATTCCGTGAAGCTCTCGGGCGAGATCGCCCGCGCGCTCGGGGCCGAGCCACCGGAGGGGTTCAACTACGAGCTCTTCCTCGACAAGGAAGGCCGCAAGATCTCGAAGTCGAAGGGCAACGGCCTGTCCATCGACGACTGGCTCGTCTACGGCACCACCGACAGCCTCGCGCTATTCATGTACAACAAGCCCCGCGAGGCCAAGCGCCTGTTCGTGGAGATGATCCCGCGCCAGGTCGACGATTACTTGGGCTTCCTCGAAAAGTATCCCGGCCAGGCGCCGGCCCAGCAGCTCGGCAACCCGGTCTGGCACCTGCACGCAGGCCAGCCGCCGGCGGCCGAGGCCGTGGGCAAGGGCGGCGCCCTGAACTTCGCCATGCTCCTCAACCTCGCGGCGGTGGCCAACACCGAGGACCCCGCCGTGCTGTGGGGCTTCATCCGCCGCTACGATCCGGCCGTGGGGCCGCAGACCCATCCGGTGCTGGCCCGGCTCGTCGGCCATGCGCTGGCCTATTATCGCGAAGTGGTGCGGCCGCAGAAGACCTACCGGGTGGCGACGGAGGCGGAAGCGGCGGCGCTGGCCGACCTGTCCGAGACCCTGGCGGCGCACGAGGGCTCGACCGATCCGGAGGGGCTTCAGGCCGTCGTCTACGAGGTCGGGCGCCGGCACTTCCCCGACCTCTCGGGCAAGGCCAAGAGCCCGGACGGGCGCCCCGGCGTGTCGCAGGCGTGGTTCACCACGATCTACAACGTGCTGTTCGGCGAGGCGCGCGGCCCCCGCTTCGGCTCGTTCGTCGCCCTCTACGGCGTGGCCGAGACCCGGGCGCTCATCGCAGAGGCTCTTTCGGGCGCTTTCGTCTCCCCGGCGGCCTGAGACGGCAACAAAAACCCACACCCCGGCCGATCGGCGCATCATTGTGCTTGTCGTTGCCGGGGCGGAGAGCTAGAAGCCTGCCTCACCGAAGACGAAAAAAGGCCGCCCCGGTGAGGGAGCGGCCCGAAGTCTAGGGAGGAAACGCCCAAGAAGGGCACACCGCGGCGACGCCATCGCTGCGGTGCATGAGAATGAAATGCCATTTTGCACTGCACCCGACAATGCCCCGAATGGGGGAGGGGGCATGCGTGAAACGCATTGAAACGGTTCCAGGGTCACGCCGGTGCGGGATCACCCTGCCGTCGGTGGCAGGCCGAGCTGGTCGAGGCTCAGGTCCCAGACCCGCTCCTGCAGCGCGCGGTCGGCGGCCCGGCGTGAGGTCGCCACCGGCCGCGAGCGGGTGAAGTAGAGCCCCGTCACCCCGTCCAGTTCCGGCGCGCTGGCCACGTGGATCGAGGTGGCCGCGCCCTCGACCGGCGATGTCATGAACGGCCTGATCAGGCGCCAGCCGAGGCCGAACCAGCCCCCGGTGCCGGCGGCGAATCCACTCGCGATGACCCCGGGATGCAGGGCGTTCACCGTCACGCCTGTGCCGGCCAGCCGGCGGGCGAGGGCTCCCGTGAACAGCACGTTGCCGAGCTTGGCCTGAGAATAGACCGTCATGGCGGAGAAACGGCGGGCGTGGCCGATATCGTCGAGCGCGATGCGCCCGCGGGTGTGCGCCGCAGAGGCGACGTTGACGATGCGCGAGGGCGCGCTCGCCTTCAGCAGGTCGAGGAGTTCGAGGCTCAGGAGCACGTAGGCGAGGTGATCGAGGGCCCAGGTGCGCTCGATCCCGTCCGCGGTTAGCCGATGCGTGTCGAAGATGGCGCCGGCATTGTTCACCAGCACGTCGAGGCGGGGATAGAGCGCCCGGACCTCGCCGGCGAGGCGCCGGACCTCCGCCTGCACGGCGAGATCCCCGACGAAGGGATCGATCCGCGCCCCCGGGACGGCGGCCCGGATGCGTTCGGCGGCGGCCCGCGTCCGCGTGGCGTCGCGCCCGACGAGGCCGACCCGGGCGCCCTTCCGGGCGAGCCCCAGGGCGGTCTCGAAGCCGATGCCGGAGGTGGCGCCGGTGACGAGGCCAATCCTGACCCGTCGCGGCACCCCTTCGGTCATGGCTTCGGACGTCATGGCGTCAGAACACCGCCTGCCCGACGGCGAAGGCCACCACCACGATGACGATCGCCACCACGAGGAACAGGCCGAACAGGATGCGGGCGAGGGAACCGGCGCCCGAGGCGATGCCGGTGAAGCCGAGACCACCCGCGATGAGGGAGATCACGAAACAGATGAGGGCCCATTTCAACAGGGTCATGCGCAGCACTCCAGCACGCGGAATCGAGCGATAACCCCGCGGCCACGCTTCCGTTCCCGCCAAGCTCGCGGATCGTGTCCCGCGCGCCGATTTTCCGGAGGGTCAGGGCGTCGGGCGGCGTTCTGCCCGCGCCAGCAGGATCTCCGCCAGGGCGTGATAAAGCCCTTCCCGGCACACGGATTTCGAGACGGCGTCACTGATGAGGGCAGCGACCATCAGGGGAATCATCAGGGCGTGGTCCTGGGTCATCTCGGTGACGATGACGAAGGCGGTGATGGGCGCCTGGAGGGCGCCGGTGAGATAGGCGACCATGCCGACGAGGACGAGGGCGGCCACGGGCACCCCCGGAAACAGGCCCTGGATTGCGGCCCCGAGCCCGGCGCCGACGCTGAGGGAGGGGGCGAACAGGCCGCCCGGAATGCCGCTGACGGCCGAGAACAGGGTCGCGAGGAACTTCAGGGGCGCGAAGTCGGGGGTCCCTCCACCCGTCCCGTGCAGGAGGGCGCGGGCCTCCTCGTAGCCGGTGCCGTAGACGGCGCCGCCCGAGGCGAGGCCGCACAGGGCGACGCCGAGGCCGCAGGCCACCGCGAAGGCGACGGGCCGGCGCGCGATGATCGCGCCGGGGCGTCCGGGCAGCCCGCGCGCGAACAGGATGACGATGCGGGCGAACAGGCCGCCCGCCAGTCCGCCGAGGGCGCCCAGCACCGGCACGGCGAGCCAGCCGGGGCCGAACGGCAGGGTCGTGCCCGACGTGCCGAAGTAGGTGTAGTTTCCGGTGATCGCCAGGGCGGTCAGGCCCGCCGCCACGATGGCCGCCACGATGAGGCCGCCGGTCCGGGCCTCGTAGGCGCGCCCGAGCTCCTCGATGCCGAAGACGATCCCGGCGATCGGCGTGTTGAAGGCGGCGGCGACACCGGCGGCCCCTCCGGCGAGGATGAGGCCGGGCTGGCGGTGCGGGGTCAGGTGGCCGACGGCGGCCATGATCGCCGCGCCGACCTGGACGGTCGGCCCCTCGCGCCCCGTGGAAGCACCGAACAGGAGACCGAGCGCCATCACCACGATCTTGCCGGCGGCCGTGCGCAGGGAGACCAGGGCCCGGCGCAGGGACACGTTCGCGGTGTGGCGCGCCGCGATCACCTGGGGAATGCCCGACCCTTGCGAATTCGGGAACACCGTGCGGGCGAGGTGGGTGCACAGGCCGAAGCCCAGGGGCGTCACCGCGAGGGCCACCCAGGGCGACAGGGACAGGGCCGCGCGAAACCCCTCCTGCGCCGCATCGGCGAGCTTGGCCATCCCCACCGCGGCGAGGCCGACCCCGATGCCGCCCAGAAGAAACATGAGCCGCCGCCGCCAGAGGGCGAAGGCGTCGGCCGCCCCGCCACGCAGGCGCTGGATGGCGGGGCGGTCGCGGAGGCGGGGCTGCATGATCGGGTTCCGGCGACGGCGCTGACGGCGTCTCACGCAAGGCGCATACCCGGTGCCGGGCCGCGCGTCGTCACCCTTCCTTCGTTTCGGCCGCGCACAGGTTCGCGACGGTCTTCAGGTAGGCCTTGGCGTCGAATTTCCTCAAGGAGTTCTCGCTCTGGTAGCGCACGGTGCCGAACACCTTGCGCCGGGCCCAGGGGCGGTCGTGCAGGCCGTAGACCCAGGCGACGTTGGTGAACGAGTTGGCGTCGCGCCCGTCGAGGAAATAGCGGTTGTTGAGGCGCAGGGTGCGCGCGAAGCCCTCCTCGGGCGAGGGCGACCAGTCGAGGATCTTCTTGCCCCAGTACATGCGCAGGTGGTTGTGCATGTAGCCGGTCTCGCGCATCTCGGCCTGGGCGGCATTCCAATAGGTGTCGTGGGTCTTGCCCTCGGCGAGCTGGCGCTCGGTGTAGGTGTGGGGCCGGGGATCGTCGGCGTGCTCGGCGAGGGTCTTGCGCGCCCATTCGGGCACGGCGTCCGCGTAGGAATCGTAGCCTTTCGTGTAGTGGACGTGGTTCATGGCGAGCTCGCGCCGGACGATGAGTTCCTCGAGATAGGCGGTCTTGTCCTCGTCCCCGCCGGTCCCGGCGGCGCGCACCGCGAGCGCGATCTCCACGGGCGAGATCTGTCCGAAATGCAGGTAGGGGCTCATGTGCGAGGCCGCCCCCGCCTCGGGCCTGTTGCGCTCGGTCCCGTAGGTGGCGAACGGACCGGCGAGGTAGGCCGCGAGACGCCGCCGCGCTTCCGTCTCGCCCCCCGTGAAGCGCCTCACCGGGGGCACGTCCCGGTCGAGGGTCATGCCGGCGAGCACCGCGTCCGGATCGGAGATGTCGATCTCAGGTTCCGGCAGGCCGCGCCCGGCCCTGTGCTTCACCGTGCGCTCGGACAGGCCCACGATGTAGCTGTCGAACAGGCGGTTGAGCTTCGGGCGCAGGGTGCGGGCGGCGTATTCGTGCTTCCCCGAGGCCACCTCGACGGGGACGACGACATCGCCTTCCACCTGGACGATGCGGGTCTCCACCGTTTTCCCGATCTCCCCGTACCAGCGCTTCTGGATGGCGAGGTAGCCCCGGTCGAGGACGAGGAGGGCGGCGTCGCGGGCGAGATCGATGGCGATGTCGGCCGGGGATGCCTTGCGCAGGCAGAAGCCGATCCCGCGCTTGTCGAGGCCGCGCTTCACGTCGGCCAGGCCCTGGAGCAGGAAGGCGTAGTGCCGGGCATTGGCCTCGGGAAAGCCGTTGGCCCCGTCGAGGAGGCCGAAGCAGGCGAGGACCGGCACGCCGAGGCGGTTGGCCTCCGTGACGGCGTATTCCAGGGCCGGGTTGAAATGCGCGCGATTCGCCTGCTGGAGCAGGTAGAGGACGTAGGTCCCCCCTTCGTTCGGCGCCACGTCGTTGAGGACCCTGATTCGTCCCGCCTGTATCGCCATCGGTGGCCGTCGCTTTCCTGTGGTGCTGAAAAAGTAGGGCGTCGCTCCGCGCGCGGGCGGTGATGGATGGCCGCAGATCCGTTCCGGCGGACATCCGGGGATGTCTCCGGGCAGGCGTCCGAAAATCGTTCTCCCGCAAGGCTTTGCGCGCATCTCACCCGGGTCCGCGAACGCATCGGGACCGGCTTCGAGCAGCCGAAAGCGCCTGCGTCATTTTGGATACAGAATCGTCCGAATGTGCGCACCGGCACGAAAAGCGACAGGGGTGCTGCCCCAATGACCTTGCAATTCCGTGTGGGAGGATCAGATTGTGCATTGCGGGAACGCGATGGCGTCGCGCTCCCGCTGCCCTTCTTGGGCGTTTCCTCCCTAGACTTCGGGCCGCTCTTCGGAGCGGCCTTTTTTCTGTTTCGAACCCGTCAGCCCCGGGCGCGGGCGCGGATCATGAAGTTGTCGTAGGTGTACTCGGCGACCTGGAACCAGAGGTATTCCTCGTTCCGGAAGGTCCGCATCGCCTCGTAGATCCGCTTGAAGTCGGGATTCTTGGCCGCGATCTCGTTGTAGACGTCCGTCGCGGCCTTCAGGGCCGCCTCCATCACGTCCTGGGGGAACGGGCGCAACTGCGCCCCGGCGGCGACAAGACGGCGGAGCGCCTTCGGGTTGCGCGCGTCGTAGCGGGCCTGGACCTCAGCGTGGACCTGGGCGGCGGAGGCCCGCAGGATCGCCTGGTAGGTCTTGGGCAGGGCCTTCCACGCCTCGGCGTTGAACCAGACGTGCTGGAGCGCCCCGCCCTCCCAGAAGCCCGGATAGTGATAGATCGGCGCGACCTTCTGGAGGCCGAGCTTCTCGTCGTCATAGGGGCCGATCCATTCGGCGGCGTCCAGGGTCCGGGCCTCGAAGCCCGCGTAGATCTCGGGGCCGGGGGTCGCCTGCGGCACGGCGCCGAGCTTGGCCAGGACCTGACCGCCGAGGCCGGCGATGCGCAGCTTGAGCCCCTGGAGATCGGCGACCGTCTTCACCTCCTTGCGGAACCAGCCGCCCATCTGCGCGCCGGTGTTGCCGGCGGGCAGCGCCACGAGGCCGTTGCGGGAAAAGATCTCGCCGAACAGGTCGGCGGCCCCGCCGTCGAGCCACCACGCGCTCTGGCCCCGGGCGTTGAGGCCGAACGGCACGGCGGCGGCGAGCGCGAAGCTGGGGTCCCTGGCCATGCCCTGGGTCGCCGAGGCGTAGCCCATCTCGACGGTGCGGGCGGCCACCGCGTCGAGGACGCCGCTCCCCGGCACCGGCTCGCCCGGCGCCTGCACGCCGATCTGGAAGCGCCCGTCCGTGGCCTCGGCCACGAGGCGGGCCAGGGTCTCGGCGCCGCCGAACAGGATGTCGAGGGTCTTGGGGTAGGCGCAGGCGAGGCGCCAGCGCAGCTCCGGCGCATTCTGGGCGAGGGCAGGGGCGGCGACGGCCGCCGCACCGCCGAGGCCGGCGGCCAGGAGGGCACGTCGCGGGAGGGCACGTCGCGGGAGAGATTGGGCCATGACGCCTCGCTTCGATGTCGATCCACGCGCCATGGGATCGGCGCGGGCGGCCCGTCCGGCCGTCGGTTCACGAACGAGGACGCGCCCGAAACGATCCCGGGCGGCCCTATTCGGCGTCGCTGCGGCCCTATTTAGCGTAGCTGAAGGTGCCGTCGTTCCAGACGTACAGGACATAGCCCTGGGCCGTGACGTCGCCCTTGGCGTCGAAGCCGACGGAGCCGAGCACGAGGTCGAAGCGCTCGGCGTGCAGCGTCGCGGCGAGGCGCTTGGAATCCTGGCTGTGGGCGAAGTTGCCCGCCGCCACCAGGGCCTGGAGGGCGGCGTAGCCGTAGACCGTGGAGCCCTCGGGCTCGACGCCCTCGGCCTTGAAGGCCGCGACCACGGCCGCCGCCTCGGGCTTGCGGCGCGGATCGAGGTAGAAGGTCATCAGCACGCCGTTGCTCGCCGGCCCCGCGATGGTGGCGAATTCCTGGGTGGCGATGGCCGAGGTGCCGAACCATTGCGGCTTGAAGCCCCGCTCGGCGGAGATCCGCACGAGGCGCCCCATCTCGCGGGCGTCGCCACCGTAATACGCCACCGCGATGCCGGCCTCCTTGAGTCGGTCGGCGAGCGCCGCGTCGTCGGCGTCGCCCGCCGCGAAGGCGGTGGCCACCGCCTCGTTGATGCCGATGCGGTTGAGGTTCTCCTTCGTCGCGGCGGCGAGGTTGCGCGAGCCCGGCGTCAGGTCGTTGAGGATGGCGATCCGCTTCTCGCGGAAGCGCTCGGCCAGCACCGTCGCCGAGAGCTTGGCCTGGTCGTCGTCGCGTCCGCACACGCGAAAGATCGTCGGCAGGCCGCGATCGGTGAGCTTGGCGGCCACGGACGCCGCCGTGATCATCAGGGTGCCGTTGGCAGCGTAGACTTCCGAGGCCGCCAGCGAGGCGTTGGAGCAGACATGCCCGACCACGAGGCGCACGCCCTGCGCGGCGTAGTGGTTGGCCACCGCCACGGCCTTGTTGGAATCGCAGGCGTCGTCCTGCACGTCGAGGACGATGGACTGGCCGTCGAGCCCCCCCTTGGCGTTGGCGTCGCGGGCCGCCGCCTGGACGCCGCGCAGGACCTGCTCGCCCACGCCGACGTAGGCGCCCGAGCGCGGCACGGCGACGCCGATGACGACGTCCGCGCGCGCGGCACCGAACCCGACCGGCACGAGGCTCAGAAGGCCCGGCAGGAGAAGGCGGGCCGTCGACCGCCCGTTGAGCCCGAGGCGCCGGGTCGCGCGTCTGAACCTCGTCTCGCCCCGTCTCACGCCTCGTTCGACCTCAGGAAGGTTTCAGCGGATCTTTCGAAGACAACGCGGGGCACTTGGTCCCCGGACCGACCGACCCGTGCGGGATGCCGCACGAGAACGCAAGAGCCGATCGCCGGACGGCGATCGGCGGGGGCGCCGTCGCTCAGCGCGCCGTGGCGTAGAGGGAGGCCCCCGCCGAGACGGGCGCGGTGACGGTGGAGAAGACCGACAGCACCTTCTGGACCTCGGTGAAGGGGGCGTTGGAGACGTAGACGAGGTCGCGGTTGCGCATGCGGAAGGCCTGGGTGAGGAACAGGCTGTTGGGGTCGCGCATGTTGATCCGGTAGACCACGGGCACCAGCGGCGTGCCGAGCAGCGGGCTGCCGGGCTTGAGGCGGCGCACCACGGCCGCCGGCTCGAACCGGAAGATGAAGGTGCCGGCGGGGTCGGCCTGGAAGTCGGAGAGGCCGCGCGCCTTGGCCAGCGCCTGGGCAAGCGTGATGCCCTCGGCCTGGAACGGGATCTCGGTGGAATTGCCGAGCGCGCCCACCGCCAGGAAGGTCTGGGGATCGCGCACCAGCGTCAGCACGTCGCTCGGCCGAAGGAAGATGTTTTCGCGCGGGTTGGAGACGATGGTGGTGAGCGGCACCGTGGCGGTGAGGTTGCCGCGCGAGAGCCGGACGAAGGTCTCGTTGACGGGCGCCTTCACGCCGCCGGCGGTGGCGACGACGTCGAGGAGGCGGTCGCCCTTGCCGGACAGGGGCACGCG
>NZ_JAKSXV010000038.1 GCF_022829345.1 Methylobacterium sp. J-090
GGCTGCACCTGGGGCTGGTACGCCTACGATGCCGCCCTGAACCTGATGTATTACGGCACCGGCAATCCCTCGACCTGGAATCCCGCCCAGCGCCCCGGCGACAACCGCTGGGCCCAGTCCATCGTCGCCCGCGATCCCGACGGCCGGCGTGTCGAGCCTCGACTACTTCGGCACCGTGCGCGGCCGCCTCGGCTACGCCTTCGACCGCACCCTCGTGTACGGCACCGGCGGCTTCGCCTACGGTTCGGGCGGTGGTCGCGAGTTCGACCTGAACAGCGGCAGCCGCGGCAGCTTCCAGACCGCCTGGGGCCACGGCCACGGGATCAAGTACGCGCTCCCCACGGACGCGTTCTTCAACTTCTGCCACTCCTCGGCCGTGACGTTCCAGGTCGCAGGCCTGTACGTTAAGCCCAACCATCACAACCGGAACTCCGCCGCGTACGGCGTCAACCAAGCCTGCACTCCCACTCTACTCAATAACCCGGTCGCCTCCCTCGCCCGCGTGGTCCGGTAGTTCCACC
>NZ_JAKSXV010000049.1 GCF_022829345.1 Methylobacterium sp. J-090
GGCTGCACCTGGGGCTGGTACGCCTACGATGCCGCCCTGAACCTGATGTATTACGGCACCGGCAATCCCTCGACCTGGAATCCCGCCCAGCGCCCCGGCGACAACCGCTGGGCCCAGTCCATCGTCGCCCGCGATCCCGACACGGGCCGGGCGCGCTGGCTCTACCAGATGACGCCCCACGACCAGTGGGACTACGACGGCGTCAACGAGATGATCCTCACGGACCAGGCGATCGACGGCCGCACGCGCCCGCTCCTGACGCATTTCGACCGCAACGGCTTCGCCTACACCCTGGACCGCGCGACCGGCGAACTCCTGGGCGCCGACAAATTCGATCCGGCGGTGAACTGGGCGACCCGGATCGACCTCGATCCCGCCTCGACAACCTACGGCCGGCCCGTCCTCGATCCGCGCTACGCCCCCGAGCGGACCGGCGAGGACGAGACCACGCCGGGCATCTGCCCCGGCGCCATCGGCGCCAAGAACCAGCAGCCGGCCGCCTACTCGCCCCGGACGCACCTGTTCTACGTGCCGACGAACCACATCTGCATGACCTACGAGCCGTTCCGGGTGACCTACACCCCCGGCCTGCCCTTCGTCGGCGCCACCCTGAGCCTGCAGCCGCCGCCGGGCGACAGCCACACCGGCAGCCTCACGGCCTGGGACGGGGTGCGCGGGCGGATCGCGTGGTCGATCTCCGAGCCGTTCTCCGTCTGGTCGGGCGTGCTCGCCACGGCCGGGGACGTGGTGTTCTACGGAACCCTCGAGGGCACCCTCAAGGCCGTCGACGCCCGGACCGGCCGAGAGCTCTACCGCTTCAAGACCCCGTCCGGCATCGTCGGCAACGTCACCACCTACACCCATCGCGGCCGGCAATACGTGGCGGTGCTCTCCGGCGTCGGCGGCTGGGCCGGCATCGGCCTCGCCGCCGGCCTCACCGACCCCAACGACGGCGCCGGGGCGGTGGGCGGCTACGCGGCCCTGTCGAACTACACGGCGCTCGGCGGCCAGCTCACGGTGTTCGCCCTGCCGGAGTGAAGTCTGGGTTCGAAGGGATCATCCCTTCGCGGGTCCAGGGCAGAGCCCTGGGACAATGTCGGGCTCTGCCCGACACCCGCCGAAGGGCTTGCCCTTCGGAATCCCGTTACGCGGGATCCTCCTCCGACGGGGCGTAGACCGCGTCGCCGAGGCGCCGCAGGGGACCGCCGGGGCCGGAGCGCTTCCACAGGCGGGTGTTGAGGGCGGCCACCGGATCGTGGCCGGGCAGGTCGAAGCCCCGGGCCGTGAGGCCGGGCAGGATCTCGCCGGCATGCAGGGGCCGGCCGGCCTCGTGCAGGAGGTCGAGGGCGGCGGCGACGAGCGCCCGGCCGTGGCGGCGGGCGGCGGCGATGTCCTCGCCCGGGCGCGCCTCGGAGTCGACGGGCGGCCGGGGCTCTGCCGCGACGGGAGACGGCGCGGCGCCGGCACCGAGGCGGCGGCCGAGTTCGAGGTAGAGGGCATGGTCGGCGATCTGCCGGTCGAGGGCGTCGCGCTGCCGGCGCAGGGCGGCCAGGGCGGCCTCGATCGCGGCCTCGTTCGGAAACATCGATCTCTCCACGGAATATTCTGAATGATCGCCATTGACGGCTTACCAGAATATTCCATTGAGACAACGGAATTTGCGTGATTCCGCAGTTTCCGGGGCGACGCGTCAGGCCGCCGCCGCCTTCCGGGCCGGCTTGCCGGCGCGGGGCGGGATCAGCAGGGCGCCGGCATCGGCGGGCTGGAGCAGCATGCCGTTGTCGTCGAGCCGGATCGGCAGCTTCGGAAACACCTCCTGGAGGTGGGCGAGATCCGCCTTGAACGCCTGGCGGAAGCTGCGGAGGCTGGCGTTGTCGGCCCCGAACTGCCGGTGCAGGTTGTCCCAGGTGAGGCGTAGGGGCCGCTGCAGGGCGCGCAGGCGGTAGCCGACCCAGAACAGCAGGTCGAGCTTGCGCGCCGAGCCCGAGAACGCCCGGGCGGCCCGGATGTCGACGGGCAGGGCGTGCTGGATCAGGTTGTCGTAGAAATCCTGGTGGAACTGGACGCTCTTCTGCCAGACCACCCCGTCGGCGCCCTGGGGCAGCCACAGGTCGAGCTGGCGGAACGGCGGGACGTTGAGGGTGCTGGCGCTGCCCGCCCCGTCCCACAGGCCGATCTGCAGGGTGCAGGCGGCGAGCCTGGCCAGCTGCTCCTTGAACTGCCGGATGGTGCCGCGCTCGCCCCCGGTGACGGCGAACCCCATCTCCTTCATGAAGCCCGACAGGCTGTCGGCCACCGCCACCGTCGGGCTGCGCTGGCGCACGGCCTCGGTGCAGAGGTGCAGGAGCACGAGGCGGGCCTTGGGTCCGTAGGGCAGGCCCTGGAACTCCATCTCGCCCGTGGCCGGATTCTTCAGGCGTCCGGCGAGGAGGCTCAGGGAATTCCTGCCGTACTCGCGAAAAAACTCGCGGGCGTCGCCGGGGTCGCGGTAGGGCAGGCCGCAGAGCGCCAGCACGGAATGGATGTGCTGGAGGTTTTCGGGCCCCGTCGGCTCGTTCTCGATGACCTCGCGCACGGCGTCGCGCCGGCGCTGGTCGCGGCCCATGGCCTGGCGGCGCCCGGCCACGGCCCCGCGGGCGGCGGCCTCGGCGTCCCGGGCCCGCTGCCGGTGCAGGATGGTCTCCGCGATGGTGGCGAACAGGAAGCCGCCGCGCGCCGCCTCGACCTCGGCCAGGAGGTCGGCGTCGCGGATGCCCGCCAGTGTGTCCTCGATCCCCATGAGCCCGGTGCAGTGCCTCGCCGCCGCCGCGGACCGATGTGGCGCCGCGAAGGCGGGACCATGCCCGATTCGGGGCGCGGGAGTCTCAGGGCAAGGCGGCGTCATCCCGGCTATCCACCGGCCGGGACTCGGGAATTCCACGCCGACGAGGCTCGGCCGGGGCCGGGCGAGGGGCCTGCGCAGAGTTCGATACGGGCCCGGATTCCGGGCTATCCCCGGAGTTCACCGGCCGGACCCGGTTTCCACGCCGATCCCGATACGCGGATGCGCCGAATCCCATACGCCGACCCCCGAATCCCGCGCAGAGTTCGATACGGAGCCGCGCAGAGTTCGATACGCGGATGCGCAGAGCTCGATACGCGAACGGGGCTCAACCCCTTGTCGGGGAAGGCGTTTCGGCCGCCCCTTATAACCTTCATAACTGACTCTCTGAGAATCCCTTACTGATACCTTTCCTAAGGGGATCGAGGGCCGTTCGGTTTAACGAACACACCGGGCAGAAGAGATTTTTGGGGGTTTTTTGAAGGGATGCGCACCGGCTGTCCCGGATCTGTCCCCAGCCTCGCCCCTCCCCCGCCGGATCCGCTATGGGTGCTTTCGCCCCTGCCGCAAACGTCCCGGAGTTCCCCTTGACCATCGACGCGCTCCTGACCCTGATGGCGGCCCTGCGCGACCCGGCGACGGGGTGCCCGTGGGACATCGCCCAGACCCATGCCTCCATCGCGCCCTACGCCGTCGAGGAGGCGTACGAGGTGGTGGACGCCATCGCGCGGGACGATGCGGCGGACCTGCGCGACGAGCTCGGCGACCTGCTGCTCCAGGTCGTGTTCCACGCGCGGATCGCCGAGGAGGCCGGGCGCTTCACCTTCGCCGACGTGGTCGGGGCGATCGTCGCCAAGATGGTCCGGCGCCACCCGCACGTGTTCGCCCCTGACGGCGGCCCGGTTCCGGCGGGCTCGAGCCTGCGCGACCCGGCGGCGGTGGAGCGGCAATGGGCGGTGATCAAGGCGGCGGAGCGGGCCGGGCGGCCGACGCGCGACCCGGGGCCCCAGGACCCGGCGAGCCCCCTCGCCGGCATCGCCCGCGCCCTCCCCGCCCTCAGCCGGGCCGAAAAGCTCTCGGCCCGGGCGGCGACCTACGGCTTCGACTGGTCGGACCCGGCCGACGTCGTCGCCAAGGTCCGCGAGGAGACCGACGAGGTCGCCGATGCCATGGCCAACGGCACCCGGGCGGACGTGGCCGAGGAGGTCGGCGACCTGCTGTTCTCGGTGGCCAACCTCGCCCGCCACCTCGGAATCGATCCGGAATATTCCTTACATTCAGGGAATATGAAGTTCGAACGCCGCTTCACCGCCATGACGGCCCGCCTCACGGCCGAGGGGACGACGCTGGACGACGCCTCCCTCGAGACGATGGAGTCCGCCTGGACGGAGGTGAAGCGGGCCGAGAAGGGGTGAAGTCGGGGTTCGAAGGGCCAGCCCTTCGCGGGTCCAGGGCGGAGCCCTGGAGGTCTTCGTCGGGCTCTGCCCGACACCCGCCGAAGGGCTGGCCCTTCGGAATCCCGGGATCGGGGTCCCGCCCTCACCCGGTCCGGCGGCGGGGCCAGTCGATGATGTGGGTGGCGTAGAGGGCCCACCAGACGAAGACCGGCTGAAACGCGAGGCGCGGCCCGTGGTACCACCACGAATCCGGCAGGCCCGCGACGGGGATGCCCTCCACCGCGTGCTTGATGTTGGCCGGGAACACGCAGATGGCGTAGAGGGCGAGCCCGATGCCGGCCCAGCGCCGGGTCGGCGGCCAGATCAGACCCGCGACGCCGGCGAGTTCGCAACACCCGGTGAGGATCACCACCAAGCGGGGCGCCGGCACCCAGTCCGGCATGATCGGCAGGAACGCGTCGGGGGCGGCGAGGTGCACGATCCCGATGAAGCCGTAGGCCGCCATCAGGGCGAGGCGCAGCCACAGCCGGGAATCGCGCGTCCCGGTCACGGGCGCATGGCCGCGCGCAGGGCCTCGCCGAGGGCCGCGACGGCCGGATGCGCGGCGAACGGCGTCGCGCCGACGGCCCGCACGGGTGCGAGCCCGCGCAGGGAATTGGTCAGGAACACCGCGTCGGCGCCGAGGAATTCTTCGAACGCGAGGGGTTGTTCCGCCGCCGTGAATCCGAGGCTTGGGGCCAAGCGCAAAAGTTCGGCGCGGACGATGCCGGCGAGCACGCCCTCCGACAGGGGCGGGGTGACGAGGCGGGTGCCGAACAGGGCGAACAGGTTGCCGGTGCCGGCGCAGGCGACGCGCCCGTGGGTGTTGCGGAACAGGGCCTCGTCGAACCCGGCCGCCCGCGCCTCGGTCGCCGCCAGCACGGCGTCGAGGTAGCCCAGCGTCTTCCAGCGCGCGGCCGGCGAGGTGTCGTTGCGGCGGATGTTCGTGGGATGCAGCGTCAGGGACGCGAAGGGCAGGGCGGGCGGGAGCGCTGCTGCGCTCGCCCACAGGACCGGGCGCGGCTCGGCCGGGGGCGCGAGGCCGCGGGGTCCCGAGCCCCGGGTCACGGTGGTGCGGATCGCCGCGAAGGCTCCTGTCCCAATGGCCCCTGCCCCGCCGGCCACGGCCCGCATGGCTTGCGCGATCCGCTCCGGCGCCACCGCGAACCCGAGGGCCCGCGTGGCGGCGGCGAGGCGGGCGACATGGGCGGCCTCGAACACGAGGCGGCCGTCGATGGCGAGCGCCGTGTCGAACACCCCGTCGCCGAGGGTCAGGCCCCGGTCGGCGAGGTCGAACGGGGCCGTCGGCCCCGCGATGAGGGCGCCGTCAAACCAGAGCATGCGACCGCACCGGCTCCCGCTCCGCGCGCCAGGCGCGGGCCAAGTCCAAGAAGTTGCCGAACAGGGCGTGGCCGTGCTCGGTCAGGACCGATTCCGGGTGGAACTGGATGCCCCAGGTCGGGTGGCGGGTGTGGGACAGGGCCATCACCTCGCCCTCGGCCGAGACGGCGTCCACGGTGAGGGTCTCGCCCATGCCGGGCTCCGGCGTGACGATGAGGGAATGGTAGCGCCCCACCTGCATCGGGCTCGGCAGGCCGGCGAACAGGCCCTGCCCCCCATGGGTGATGGGGGTCGCCTGGCCGTGGAGGGGCCGGCCGGCGCGCGCGACCCGGCCGCCGAAGGCCGCGCCGATGGCCTGGTGGCCGAGGCAGACGCCGAGCAGGGGGATCTCGCCCGACAGGTCGCGGATGGCGGGGAGCGAGATGCCGGCCTCGGCGGGCGTACAGGGGCCGGGCGAGATCACCACGGCCTCGGGCGCGAGCGCCCGGATGCCCGGCACGTCGACGGCGTCGTTGCGCACCACCCGCACGGTCTGCCCGAGTTCCTCGAAGTACCGCACCACGTTGAAGACGAAGGAATCGTAATTGTCGATGACGAGGATCACGGGGCGCCCTCCCCGTCCGGCGCGAACGCCTGGAACACCCGCGCGGCCTTGGTCAGGGTCTCCTCGTATTCCCGTGTCGGATCGGAGAGCAGGGTGACGCCGCCGCCGGCCTGGAGCACCGCCGTGTGGCCGTCCATCACCACCGTGCGGATGGCGATGGCGGTGTCGAGGCTGCCGTCGAAGCCGATGGCCCCGATGGCGCCGCAATAGAGCTCGCGGGCGTCGCCCTCGATCTCCGTGATGATGTCCATGGCGCGCAGCTTCGGCGCCCCCGTGATGGAGCCGCCGGGGAAGGTCGCCGCGATGAGGTCGATGGCGTCCATCCCGTCCTTCAGGGTTCCGGTGACCACGGACACGAGATGGTGGACGGAGGCGTAGGATTCGAGCCCGCACAGGACCGGCACCCGCACGCTGTGCGGCTCGCTGAGGCGCGAGAGGTCGTTGCGCAGGAGATCGACGATCATGATGTTCTCGGCGCGCTCCTTGGGGTCGGCCTGGAGCGCTGCCCCCAGGCGCGCATCCTCGGCCGGGTCGGCGACGCGGCGCACGGTGCCCTTGATCGGGCGGGTCTCGATGTCCCGGCCCGACAGCTTGAGGAAGCGCTCCGGGCTGCTCGAGGCGACGCGCAGGGTCTCGAAGGCGAGGTAGGCGCCGAAGGTCGCCGGGTTGGTGGCGCGCAGGCGCCGGTAGAGGCTGAGCGCGTCGAAGCCCGCCGGCAGGTCGGCTGAAAAGCGCTGGGCGATGTTGGCCTGATAGATGTCCCCGGCGCGGATGTAGTCGCGCACCCGCTCCACCGCCGCCTCGTAGGCGCTTTTCGTGAAGTTGGAGTGCCAGGCGAGCGGCCCCTGCGCCGCCGGCTCGGGCGTCGGGCACGCGGCGGACAGGCATTGCGCGAAGAGAGCCAGGCGCGCCTGCGCCCGGACTCGGCGCGCTTCGGGCTCCCGCTCGGGAAAGCCCGTGGCCATGAGCCGGCAGGTGCCGGCTTCGTGGTCGATGCTCAGGATCGTGTCGTAGAGGTTGAAGGCGATGTCGTCGCAGAGGCCCGCGCGCCGGGCCGGGGCCGCCACCCGCTCCAGGCGCGCGCCGAGATCGTAGGCAAAGTAGCCGATGGCCCCGCCGGTGAAGCCGGGGGCGTCCGGCTCCGGGTCGATCCGGTAGGGCGCGAGGCAGGCGCGCAGGGCCTCCAGACCGGTGCCGGGCACGGGGTGCCCGTCCAGGGTGGCCACCCCGTCGCGAAAGCGGAACCGGGCGAACGGGTCCGCCGCCAGGGTCGAGGTCCGGCCGAGCGTCGGGTGGTGCATGGCGCTGTCGAGGAAGGCGAGCCCCGGCAGGTGCGCCAGGGCCTGCGCCGCCGCGACGGGATCGACGAACGGGATGTCTGCGGTCCACATGATGATCGGGGCTTAGAGACTCGCGCGGGAAACGGATACCCGCCCTGCCCTGCGGCAAGGATTCCGGTTTCCTGAGTTGGCACGCCCGCGGCTGCCGGAGAAGCGGTTCTCCGCGCATGACGCCCCTCGGGCCCGTGAGGCTCGCAAGCCGGCCCGGATGCGGCTATAGAGTTGTCAACTCAACCGATTTCCTCGAATCCACGGCCGGTCGGCCCTCGTTCGACCGCGCCCGACGAGTGCCCATGAGCGCCTCACCCATGACCGCTTCACCCCTGCTGCCGCCGACGTCCGCGAAGGCCGCGCCAAAAATCTCGTTCGTGTCGCTGGGCTGTCCCAAGGCGCTGGTGGATTCCGAGCGCATCCTCACGCACCTGCGCGCCGAGGGCTACGAACTCGCCCGGCGCCACGACGGGGCGGACGTCGTCATCGTCAACACCTGCGGCTTCCTCGATTCGGCGAAGGCCGAGTCGCTCTCGGCCATCGGCGAGGCCATGGCGGAGAACGGCCGGGTCATCGTCACCGGCTGCATGGGCGCGCAGCCCGAGGAGATCCGCGAAAAGTACCCGAACCTGCTCGCCGTCACCGGCCCCCAGGCCTACGAATCCGTGGTGGCGGCGGTGCACGAGGCGGTGCCCCCGGCCCACGATCCGTTCCTCGACCTCGTGCCGCCGCAGGGGGTGAAGCTCACCCCGCGCCACTACGCGTATCTCAAGATTTCAGAGGGTTGCAACAATCGCTGCACCTTCTGCATCATCCCGTCCCTGCGCGGCGATCTCGTCAGCCGCCCGGCCGGCGACGTCCTGCGGGAAGCCGAGAAGCTGGTCAAAGCCGGCGTCAAGGAATTGCTGGTGGTGTCGCAGGACACCTCCGCCTACGGCGTCGACATCCGCTACGCCACCAGCCCGTGGCAGGGCCGGGAGGTGCGGGCGAAGTTCTACGATCTCGCCGCCGAGCTCGGCGAGCTCGGGGCCTGGGTGCGGATGCACTACGTCTATCCCTACCCGCACGTGGACGACGTGATTCCCCTGATGGCCGAGGGCAAGATCCTGCCCTACCTCGACATGCCGCTGCAGCACGCTTCGCCCTCCGTGCTCAAGCGCATGCGCCGGCCGGGCAACCAGGAGAAGCAGTTGGAGCGCATCCGGCGCTGGCGCGAGATCTGCCCGGATCTCGCCATCCGCTCGACCTTCATCGTCGGGTTCCCCGGCGAGACCGAGGCCGAGTTCGAGGAGCTGCTCGCCTGGATCAAGGAAGCCAGGCTCGAGCGGGTCGGCTGCTTCACCTACGAGCCGGTGAAGGGGGCGACCGCCAACGAACTCGGCGACGCGGTGCCCCCGGAGGTCCAGGCCGACCGCAAGCGCCGGTTCATGGAGGCGCAGCAGATCGTCTCCGTCCGCCTGCAGAAGGCGCGGGTCGGCAAGCGCCTGCCCGTGATCATCGATTCCGTCGCGGGCGGCGTCGCCAAGGGCCGCTCGAAATACGATGCGCCGGAGATCGACGGCAACGTCCACGTCACCGCCCGCCGCCCGCTTCGCGTCGGCGACATCGTCACCGTGAAGATCGAGCGGGCGGACGCCTACGATCTGTATGGAAGTGCGGTGTAGAACTTGGAGTGCCTCACAAAACTCCCGGTCGCTGCCGGTTCTCGCCTTGAGTGCCACGACGCAGCGGGAGTTTTGTGAGAGACACTTAGGGGTATGGCTTGCCGAGCTGCTTTGCGACATCCTTCGCCATCACACCGGCCACCTTAACAGCAGCGCGCAGCTCAGCTTCCGTAACGCCGAACTTATCGCACCAAGCCTTGACCTCCCATGGCTCGTTCACATTGATTCGGCGTTGATCGGGTGGGCCACGCTTCGTCAGATCATCGGTCATGAAATTACTCTCAGGTTGGAATTCTAGTAATTTGGCAACCTGAGGTGTCGTTTCAAGGGGGCGGCGCCTCCTTCTGTGACTGATCGGTAAGAAGCATACGACTCGTGACCCGCTTCACTCCGGCCGCCGCCATCTCGGCCCAGGCCCGTGCAACCGAGCCTTTATGGTCGATGCCACGCACGGCGTCCTCCACAACAACGACGTCAAACCCCGCCGCGCGGGCATCGAGGGCGCTCCAGCCGACGCAGTAATTGGTCGCGAGGCCGCACACGACCACGCGGGTGAACCCGCGCTCGCGCAGGTAGCCGGCGAGCCCGGTGGGGGTCGTCCGGTCGGCCTCCAGGAACGCCGAGTAGCTGTCGACGCCGGATTGGTGCCCCTTGCGGATCACCAGTTCGGCGCGCTCGGCCCGGAGTTCGGGCGCGAGCGCGGCGCCCGCCGTGCCCCGCACGCAATGCTCCGGCCACAGCACCTGATCGCCGTGGGGCAGCGCCACGCTCTCGAACGGCGCCCGGCCGGGATGGCTGGCGGCGAAGGAGACGTGGCCCGGCGGGTGCCAGTCCTGGGTCACCACCACGTGGGCGAACCGGTCGATGAGGCGGTTGATCGGGGCGATCACCGCGTCGCCGTCCGGCACGGCCAGGGCGCCGCCGGGCAGAAAATCGACCTGCACATCGACGACGAGGAGGACGTCCGATGATCCGGGGATCACGGCGTCCTCCGATCCCGGGAGAACAGGATCCGGGAGAACAGGATCACGGGATCATCACCGTGGCGCCCGTGGTCTTGCGGCTGGCCAGATCCGTGTGGACCTGCGGGGCCTCCGACAGCTTGGCCTTGGCATGGACGGGGATTTTCACCGCGCCGCTCGCCACCACGGAGAACAGGTTCTTCGCCATGGCGTCCAGGGTCTCGCGTTGGCCCGCATGCGCGAACAGCGACGGGCGGGTGGCGTAGAGCGACCCCTTCTGGCCGAGCAGCGCCAGGCTGAAATCGTCCACGGGCCCGGAGGCCGAGCCGAAGCTGACGAAGAGGCCGAGGGGACTGATGCAGTCGAGGGAGGCCGGGAAGGTGTCGCGGCCCACCCCGTCATAGACCACCGGCACGCCCTTGCCCCCCGTGATCTCCTTCACCCGGGCGGCAAAGTCCTCGTCGCGGTAGAGGATGACGTGGTCGCAGCCGTTGGCCCGCGCCAGCTCCGCTTTCTCCTCGGAGCCGACGGTGCCGATGACCGTAGCGCCGAGGTGCTTCGCCCACTGGCAGGCGATGAGGCCGACGCCGCCGGCGGCGGCGTGGAACAGGATCGTGTCGCCGGCCTTCACCCGGTACGTCCGGTGCAGGAGGTACTCGGCGGTGAGGCCTTTGAGCATCATCGCGGCGGCGGTGGTGTCCTCCACCCCGTCTGCGAGGTGCACGGCGGCGCTGGCGGCGATCACCACCTCCTCGGCATAGGTGCCGGCGGCCGAGCCGTAGGCCACGCGCTCGCCGGGCTGGAAATCGGTGACGCCCTCGCCCACCGAGACCACGGTGCCGGCGCCCTCGTTGCCGGGGGTGAAGGGCAGCTGCGGCACCTTGTAGGCGCCCGAGCGGAAGTAGATGTCGATGAAGTTGACGCCGATGGCGCTCTGGCGGACGCGGATCTGTCCGGGGCCGGGCTCGGCCACCGTGACGTCCTCGTAGCGCATCACCTCGGGGCCGCCGTATTCGTGGACTCGGATCGCCTTCGGCATGGGGGTCGCTCCTCGATGAATCTCAGTGTCAGCGAGATAGACGGTCCACGCGCGCGGGCAATGGCGGGGTCGGTCCCGGAGCCCTCGACGTGCGCCGCCGCACCCACGCGAGCACCCGCCGCCCGCCGCGGCCGGAGCGATTGCGCGGCGCGGAGATCCCTGGTTTAGAAGGCATCATCGGGCATGGTGCGAACCACGACGGTCGGTTGATCTTGCCTGCATTGATCACGGGAAGACCAGCCGGACGACTGGATGGACGAGATCGTATGGATACGCCCGGCAGGCTATGATCCGGCCGTTCAGCCCGGCACGATCCTGCGGCCGGAGGCGGCCTTGCCGGCCTTCCAGGTGCTGGAGCGTCGCCTCGTGGTGATGATGTTCAATCCGGGGCACGCCTGGGAGATCAAGCCCTTCACCCAGCTCACCCTGCGGATCGTCGAATCGGGAGCGCCCGTCACACGATCCCCGTGAGGTAGTAGACCCCGATCACGAGGAACACGGCGCTCGTCTTCAGGACGGTGATGGCGAAGATGTCGGCATAGGCCTGCCGGTGGGTAAGCCCCGTCACGGAGAGGAGCGTGATCACGGCGCCGTTGTGAGGGAGCGTATCCATGCCGCCGCTCGCCATGGCGGCCACCCGGTGCAGCACCTCCATGGGGATGCCGGCCCCCTGCGCCGCCGCGATGAAGGTGCCCGACATGGCGGCCAGCGCGATGCTCAAGCCCCCGGAGGCCGAGCCGGTGATGCCGGCGAGCGCCGTCACCGTCACCGCCTCGTTCACCAGGGGGTTCGGGATCGCCGAGAGGGCGTCGCGGATCACGAGGAAGCCCGGCAGCGCGGCGATGACCGCGCCGAAGCCGTACTCGGAGGCGGTGTTCATGGCCGCCAGCAGGGCGCCCGCCACCGCCGCCCGGCTGCCCTCGGCGAAGCCTTGGGCGACCGGCTTCCAGGCGAAGGCCAGCACCGTGAGGATGCCGGCGAGGAGCGCCAGCTCCACCGCCCAGATGGCGGTGACGGACGAGATCGTCGTCACGATGGGCTTGTCGAGGCCGGCGAGCGCCGTCTCGACCTTGGGTCCGTAGAGGCGCGGGATCGCCGCCGTGAAGGCGAGGTTGGACAGGCCGACCACCACGAGGGGCAGGAGGGCGACGGCCGGGTGCGCGCGGGCGGCCGCGTCCATCACCGCCGGCTCGTTGCTGTGGCCGCTGCCGTAGCCTTCGCCCCGGCGCTTGGCCGCCGCGATGCGGGCATCGAGATAGGCGACCCCGGCGACGAGGATGAAGGCCGCGCCGATGAGGCCGAGCCAGGGGGCGGCCCAGGTGTTGGTGTTGAAGAAGGTGGTGGGGATGATGTTCTGGATCTGCGGCGTGCCCGGCAGGGCGTCCATGGTGTAGGAGAACGCGCCGAGCGCGATGGTGCCGGGTATCAGGCGCTTGGGGATGTCGGAGAGGCGGAACGCTTCGGCCGCGAACGGATAGACGGCGAACACCACGACGAAGAGCGACACGCCGCCATAGGTGAGCAGGTTGCACACGAGCACGATGGAGAGCACGGCCCGCCGCGCGCCCACCAGATCGATGACGGCCGTGACGATGGTTCGCGAAAACCCCGACAGCTCGATGACCTTGCCGAACACGGCCCCGAGCAGGAACACCGGGAAGTACAGCTTCACGAAGCCGACCATCTTCTCCATGAACAGGCCGGAGAACACTGGCAGCACGGCGGAGGGGTCCGTGAGCAGCACGGCGGCCAGCGCCGCGATGGGGGCGAACAGGATGACGCTGAAGCCGCGATAGGCCACCAGCATGAGGAAGCCGAGCGCGAGGAGCGCGATGGCGAGGTTCACGGGCATCTCCTGCACGAGCGGGACCGAGGGTCTCCCGGCGATGCTACCCGGCGCTGTTTTCCCGCACCATCGCGTCCCTTGACCGATCCGGCCTGCTCCCTCTGTAAGGGGTGACGGATCGGCCGGTCTGTCCCACTTCGACGCCTTCGTCGGACGGGCCGTGCGCAGGAGAACAGCTTCGTGGCCCCATCGCCTGAGAGTGTTTCGCGTGGCGCGCCCCCCTTCGCGGTGGCGGTGGTGGGGGCCGGTGCCGCCGGTCTCGGGGCCGCCCTGGCGCTCGCCCGCGACGGCATTCCCACCGCCCTCGTCGGCCGGCACGCCCCCGTGGCCGACGGGCGCACGGTGGCCCTCCTCGACGGGTCCGTGCGCTTCCTCAGGGCACTCGGCGCCTGGGACGGCATCGCCCCCCATGCCAGTCCGCTCGCCGAGCTCCACATCGTCGACGACACCGGCAGCCTGTTCCGGCCGCCCCCGGCCCGCTTCGTCGCCACGGAGATCGGCCTCGACGCCTTCGGCTGGAACGTCGAGAGTGCCCGCCTCGTCGAGAGCCTGCGGGCGCAGGCCCGCGCGTCGGCCAACCTCACCCTGTTCGAGAGCGACGCGGCCGATTTTCGCGTCGGCGCGGAGGCGGCCGATCTGACCCTCGCGGACGGAACGCGCCTGTCGGCCCGCCTCGCGGTCGGGGCCGACGGCGCCCGCTCGAAACTCCGGACCGCCGCCGGCCTCGTGCCCCGGGAATGGTCCTATCCGCAATCCGCCATCACCACGATCCTGGCGCATACCCGCCCGCACCGGGACGTCTCGACGGAATTCCACACCCGGCAGGGGCCGTTCACCCTGGTGCCGCTCCCCGGCGGCCATCGCTCCAGCCTCGTCTGGGTGATGGACGCGGCGCGGGCGCAATGCATGGCCGCCCTCGACGATGCGGCCTTGGCCCGGGCTGTCGAGACCCAGGCGCAGGCGATGCTGGGGCCCATGCGGATCGACGGGCCGCGCGGCCTCGTACCCATGCGCGGTCTCGCCCTGGCGAGCCCGGTGGCGGCGCGCCTCGCCCTCGTCGGCGAGGCCGCCCACCTGTTCCCGCCCATCGGCGCACAGGGCCTCAACCTCGGCCTGCGCGATGCGGCGGCCCTGCGGGACGCCGTCGCGGAGGCGGTGGCGGACGGGCGCGATCCGGGGTCTCGGGCGGCGCTCGCTGGGTTCGCCCGGGCGCGCGGCCGCGATGCGCGCCTGCGCACCCTGGCGGTGGACACCCTCAACCGCAGCCTGCTCACCGGCTTCCTGCCCGTGGACGCCCTGCGCGGCCTCGGTTTGCTGGCCATGACGACGATCACCCCCTTGCGCCGCTTCGTCATGCGCGAGGGCGTGGTGCCGCGCCTCGGTGCGCCCAGCCTGATGCGCTGAGGCTCAGCGCCGGGCCAGATCCCTCACGGCGGAATCCTGCGCCTCGCCCGTGCCCGCGAGGGAGATGGCGGGCAGATCGCTGGCCTTCGTCCCGGTTTCGGCCTCGCGGCCCTGGGCCTCGCCGGTGAAGGCGGTGCCGTTACGGCCCAAAACCTCGCCGTGGGCGAACAGGGCCTTCATGTAGGTCTGGTCGAAGGGCGCGGTCGTCGTCCGGGTGAACCGTCCGTCGATCTCGGCCACCTGGAGGTCGAGGCCCGTGCGCTGAGCGAAGCTCCGGCTGAGCGCCAGGGCCGCGCGGGTCTGCGCCTTGATCGCCGCCGACAGGGAGCGGCCGAGCACGCTCAGGGTGGTGCGCGAGGCCATCTGGAATTGGGGCGCGAGGGAATTGTTGACCACGAGGTAGACCCGGTGCGTCGGCAGGGGCACCGGATGGGTGGCCAGCAGCCAAGCCTCGGGGGCGAGGTAGTACGGCGCCGTGGTGCCGCCGTCGTCGTGCATCTCCTGGATGTGTTTGGAACCGGCCACGGCCTCGACCATCACCGGTGGAAACACCCCCGGCACCGCCGAGGACGCCAGGATGATGTCGCGGAACAGGGCGAGGGCCTTCGGGCCGCCGGTGCCGGCGATGGCGCCCATGTCCCACAGGACCGGCCGCTCGGAATCCACCGCCGTGGTGGCGACGAGGAGGCGCCGGCCCTTGGCGTGCTCGGCCGCGACGGCCTGGAGAAGCTTCGGGGTCACCGAGCGGTCGATGCGCCGTTTCAGCGGCCAGGTATCGGTCAGGGACTCGTTGGTGCCGCCGAACTCGAACACGTCGGCCGCCGAGATCTCGGTGTAGCCCTGGCGCAGGGCTTCGTCTCCGGCCGACCCGATGAAGGCGAAGGGGGCGATCATCGCGCCCGTGCTGACGCCGGTGATCACGCCGAATGTGGGCCGGGTCCCGGCCTCGCTCCATCCCTTCAGGAGGCCCGCCGCGAAGGCCCCGTTCTCGCCGCCGCCCGAGAGCACGAGCCAGGGGTCGTGGGCGGCGCGCGCATCCTCCAGAAACCGGGCGAAGGCGGCGGGATCGTCGCCGGGGATGCGCAGTCCCGCGGGAAGTCCGTCGGGTCTGGCCGAGGCGGCCTCGGCGGCGGTGAAGGCGCCGCGCTCCGAGGACCTGGTTCGCTCGGCCGCAGAAGCCGGCTGCGGGAGGCCGAGGCCGATCGCGGCGACGCACACGAGCGCCGTGGACCGGAGGCTGGTGCGCCTGATCGATGATCCGGACATGGGTCCGTCCTTCGTTCGTGGTCGAGGTGCCCGCCTCGTCATCAGAACGTGAGGCGCCGGCTCCCGTTCCGGATGGTCCTCCCATCCTGGGCGCATGGCAAATGGTTTGGTGTGCCCGCGCACCTTTACGGCGGGGGCAGGCTTGAACTAACCGCTGGGGCGGGACCCCGACACACAAGAACACGGAGCCTGAGACGCCGATGAAACTGCCCCGCCGCTTCTTCCAGCCCCTTGCCACCGGCGCGCCGGCCCCGTTCCGTGAGCTTCCGGTGAAGCTCGAGCGGATGATCCACTTCGTGCCGCCGCACAACGACAAGGTCCGCGCCCGCGTGCCCGAGCTCGCGGCATCCGTCGACGTGGTGCTGGGCAACCTCGAGGACGCCGTGCCCGTCGATCAGAAGGAGGCCGCGCGCAAGGGCTTCGTCGCCATGGCGCAGGCCACCGACTTCGCCGCCTCCGGCACCGGCCTGTGGACCCGCATCAACGCCCTGAACTCGCCCTGGATTCTCGACGACCTGTTCGAGATCGTGTCCCAGGTGGGGGACAAGCTCGACGTGGTGATGGTGCCCAAGGTCGAGGGGCCGTGGGACATCCACTACGTCGACCAGCTGCTCGCCCAGCTCGAGGCGAAGCACGGGGTCGGCAAGCCCATCCTCGTCCACGCCATCCTGGAGACGGCCGAGGGGGTCGCCAACGTCGATGCCATCGCCTCCGCCTCCCCGCGCATGCACGGCATGAGCCTCGGACCCGCCGATCTCGCGGCCTCGCGCGGCATGAAGACCACCCGCGTCGGCGGCGGTCACCCGGATTACCGCGTCATCGCCGACCCGACCACGGACGGTGCCGCCCGCGCCTCCGCCCAGCAGGACCTGTGGCACTACACCATCGCGAAAATGGTCGATGCCTGCATGGCCAACGGCCTCAAGGCCTTCTACGGCCCGTTCGGCGACTTCTCCGACGGCGAGGCCTGCGAGGCCCAGTTCCGCAACGCCTTCCTCATGGGCTGCGCCGGGGCCTGGACGCTCCACCCGAATCAGGTCGCCATCGCCAAGCGCGTCTTCGCGCCCGATCCGGCGGAGGTCGCCTTCGCGGTGCGGATCGTCGAGGCGATGCCCGACGGCACCGGTGCGGTGATGCTCGACGGCAAGATGCAGGACGACGCCACCTGGAAGCAGGCCAAGGTCATCGTCGATCTCGCCCGCCTCGTGGCCGACAAGGACCCGGAGCTGGCCAAGACCTACGGCCTGACGTGAGACCGACGGCCTGACGCGGGGCTCCGGTCGTCATCGGTGGCCTCGCCGCCGATGACAACCGCGCCGGGCCGGCTTATCTGACGGGGATGACCGATACGATCTCCGCCACGCCCAAGATGAGAACCGCCAAGTTCGGCCTGGGCGCCGTGGTCCGCCACCGGATCTACCCGTTCCGCGGCATCGTGTTCGACGTCGATCCGGTGTTCGACAACACCGAGGAATGGTGGCTGGCGATCCCCGAGGAGGTCCGGCCGCGCAAGGACCAGCCGTTCTATCACCTGCTCGCCGAGAACGCCGAGAGCGAGTACGTCGCCTACGTCTCCGAGCAGAATCTCGTCCCCGACACCTCCGGCGAGGCCCTGCGCCACACCGGCATCGCCGAGGTGTTCGAGCGCGACGCGGAAGGCACCTACCGGATGCGCAGCTCCCAAGCCAACTGATCCCTGGCCAACTGATCCCGGGCCGACCGAGCCGGTTCCGAAGACGAGAAAGGCCGGGCGAGGAATCGCCCGGCCTTTCTCGTGTCCGATGCCGTCGGATCGCGGCCGGGCCGCGATCCGATCTGCGCGATCAGGATTTGGACATCAGGGCTTGGATATCAGGGCTTGGGCGGAGCGGCCGGGGCGCCGGCACCGGCCGCGTTCTGCTGCTCGAGCTTCTTGCGCGTCTCCTCGGCGCGCTTCTCCATCTCGGCCTGGAGCTTCTTCTGCTGGTCTTCCAGGACCTTCGGGTCGATGGCCGGGCCGTCGAAGGCCTTGCCGAAGCCGGCGAGCGGCACCGCGAAGGTGACCTCGCGCTGGGTCTGGTTCTGGACGCTGACGTTGAGGGTGGTGCCCTTCTTCATCGCGTTGACGACGTCGTTGCTCACGCCGCCGGCTTCGGCGAAGCAGCCGTTGGGGAAGCAGACGGCGAACTTGCCCGGCGTGCCCTGCTGGCCGTCGATGGTGAAGCGGATGCCGGGCTGCAGCAGCAGGCCGAGCGGCAGCAGGTAGCGCACCACGCGCACGTTCTGCTGGGCGTTCTTCATGTCGTAGACGGCGACGGCGAGCACCGGCTGGCCCTGGTCCGAAACGAAGTCGCGGGTGGTGTAGCAGACGTCCGTGGCGCTCGCCTGATCCTTGCCGCAGACCTTGGTCCACTCGGTCTGGGACGGCTCGGACTTCACGTTGACGGTCTGGGGACCGGTCTGCTGCTGCGCCATGCCGCCGCCCGCGGGCGCGGCCGGAGCCGCCGGGGCGGGGGCCGCCGGCGCCGGGGCGGCCGGCTTGGGCTTGGCGGCCTGCGCCAGGGCGGACCCGGCAAGACCCGATCCGGCAAGACCCGCCAGGGCGAGGAACGCGGCGATGCGCAGCGGGCGCGCGGGACGGTTGGCGAAGGACATCAGGTCTGACCCCTTGGAATTCGACGGACTTGGGAATGGATTCGGGATTTCAGCGGATTTGGCAATTCCGCGGACTTTTGGATGGCGCGCGAACGGGACGCCGGGTCTCGGCGGGCGCTTGAACTGACACGACATGGCGACGACGGACCCGATTCCTGCGCCGGTCCGAGGCCCCCCGCCGGGAGATCGGAAAGTGTCCCGACCCCGCCTGAACGATTGCGCGGCCTGCTTTCCCTCGGAATGCGGCGAAGACATGACACCGGCCCCGTTCGGGCCGGGCGCGAAGGCCGGGTTAAGGTTGGCTTAACCCTAAGGGTTCATGAACGCAGGGCAGCGGGAGTTCAAGCGCACGTGTCGGCGCAACCAGTCATCTCATCTCTCCTCTCATCCCTCCCCCCAGGCCTCGCCACCGGTTCCGCCGCTGCGCCCCGCCGCCCCACCCTCGTGGACCTGGCGGCCCTGGAGGCGGCCATCCCTCCGCCTCCGTCCGGGCCGCATGTGCCCCCGGCCGGCCCACGGGAGAGGCGCGACGCCCCTTCACGCACCCAGCGGCTGTGCACCCTGCTGGCCGCCACGGCCTACGCCCATCCGCAACGCATCGCCCTCGTCGATCCGCCGGGCAAGCCCCTCTGGAGCGGGCGACCGGCCATCACCTGGACCTACGGCGCCGCCGCCGAGATCGTGGCGCGCCTCGCCAACGGCCTGCGCGGCTGGCGGCTGCCGGCCGAGAGCCGGATCGGAATCGCCCTGCCGGGCGGGGTCGAGGGGGCGCTCGCCCTCCTGGCGGTGGAGGCGGCCGGCCACGTTCCCTGCCTCCTGCCCGCGGCGCTCGACGAGGACGGCCTCGTCGCCGCCGTCCAGGCCGCCGGCATCAGCGCCGTCCTGACCCAGGCCCGCTTCGGCGCGAGCCGTCCGGCCGAGCGCCTGTGCCGGGTGGCGGCGCGCTACTTCGGCCTGCGCTACCTCGCCGCCTTCGGGCCGGACGTGCCGGACGGGGTGATCAACCTCGACGCCATGGTGCTGGATCAGTCCGGCGGCCCGTTCGCCCCGGGTCCGGGCGGGTTCGTCAGCTTCGCCGGCGGCGACCCCACCCGGCCGATCCATCGCAGCGGCGACGCCCTCCTGGCGGCCATCGCCGCGCACCGCGTCGCCGCCCGGATGGCGCCCGGCGCGCGCCTCCTCACCCTCCTGCCGGGCAGCGACCTGCGCGGCCTCGTCACCGGCCTCGGGGCCGCCCTGGTGGCGGGCGCCACCTTCGAGCCGATGCCGGTGTTCGAGGCGGCCGCCTTCACCGAGGCCCTGGAGCGGCCGGTGCCGACCCACCTCGTGGTGCCGGCGGCCCTCGAGGCCAACCTCGCCGCCAGCCGCCTGCCCGCGACGCTCGCCGGCATCCTCCTGGTCCACCGCGTTCCGTCCCGCTTCCCGCCGCGCCGTCTGCCCTCCCGGCCGGACGCGCCGCGGGTGATCGACGTGGTCGCCTTCGAGGAGATCGTCCTCCTCACCGGCGCGCGGGCCGGCAGCGACGTTGCCCTCACCCTGGCGGCGCCCGAGCGGGCCAACCCCGCCTCGACCCTGATGAGCCTGCGCCGCGAGGTCGACGGCACCCTCGCCTTCCGTGGCCGCGCCTGCCATGCGGGACCGTTGCAACGCGGCATCCCCCAGCCGGACTTCGTCGATGCCTGGCTGTCCTCGCCGTTCCGGGCCCCCGTCGACGACGGTCAGGCCACGGGGATCATCCGCGATTGATGCATCGCACGCCCAAGACCCCGAAAACGCACGCCAGGCGTCATAATTTCGAAACCCGATCTTCACCCTGGTAACGAATCGACTCCGTTTCTGGGAAAATGATCTTTCTCAGCGGCTTGAGAGATGAATCCGATGTGATGGATGAGATCGGAGCGCCGGGCCGCACGTCCATCCGGCCCGCAACGGTCATGAGAACCCCGATTTTGCGCCAGCGAACCAATCGTCGCCGTGTGTGTTGTCACACAGGTCCCTTCCCAAGGGACGATGGATGGATTACCGCTGACGCTCATGGGTGCGCTGCAACAGGTTCTCGTTGTCGATGATGGCCATCGGGCCATCGACCGCTCGCTGGCCGCAGAGCTCGCGGAGCTCGGCTATGCCAGCGTCACCGCTTCCCTGGAGGCGGCGCACGACGTGCTCGCGGTCATCGCGCGCCCGGCCGCCATTCTCCTCCAGACGTCCTCGCGCGATCCCGCCTACGCGCTGCTGTCCGAGCGCCTGCGGGAGCAGATGCGCCAGGCCGGCATTCCGGTCATCGTCGTGGACGAGGTCATGGCCGGCCAGGCCGGCACGCGCATCGATCTCCAGAGCGAGATCGGCCCCTACGTCCTGAACGAGCCCGATCTCTGATCATCGTTCGCTTCGTCCGCCCGCGCTCAGCGCGATGCGGAAAAGCTTGAGCATCCGGTCGTAACCGGCGATCGTACAACGGAATTCTGCCTCGACGGGCGCGCTGGAAAGCGCGCCCGTTTCGCGTTCGGGCGCGCTGCGTCGTCAGGCGGCCTCTGTCGTCAGGCGGCCTTCATCGTCAGGCGGCCTTGGCCTTCCTGGCATGGGCGATCTTCGACAGCTCGCGCAGGATCGTGGTGGTGATCTTGAGGCGTTCCGGGATCGAGTCGAGGTCGCGGATGAACACGATGCTCATGTCCGGGCGCACCTTGGCGAAGGACGCCTGCCCCGCGACGTAGGCCACCAGCCCCTGCGGGTTGGCGAACGACTTGTCGCGGAAATGCACCACGGCACCCTTGGGACCGGCCTCGACCTTCTCGACGTTGCAGTCGCGGCACAGGATCTTGATGGTGACGATTCTGAGGAGCTGCTCCACCTCCGGCGGCAGCGGCCCGAACCGGTCGATGAGCTCGGCTCCGAAGCTCTCCATCTCGGCGTCGTTCTCCAGAGTGGAGAGCCGGCGGTAGAGTCCGAGGCGGACGGTGAGATCCTCGACGTAATCCTCCGGGATCGTGACGGGGGCGCCCAGCGCGATGGTGGGCGACCAGGCCTCCTCCACCGGCTCGTCGATGCCGGCCTTCAGGGCCGTGACGGCGTCCTCCAGCATCTGCTGGTAGAGCTCGTAGCCGACCTCCTTGATGTGGCCCGACTGGGCGTCGCCGAGCAGGTTGCCCGCGCCCCGGATGTCGAGGTCGTGGGAGGCCAGCTGGAAGCCGGCGCCGAGGGTGTCGAGGGTCTGGAGCACCGTGAGGCGCTTTTCCGCCTGCACCGTCAGGGTGCGGTTGGCCGGCGTGGTGAACAGGGCGTAGGCCCGCGCCTTGGCGCGCCCGACGCGGCCGCGCAGCTGGTAGAGCTGGGCCAGACCGAACATGTCGGCCCGGTGGACGATGAGCGTGTTGGCGGTCGGGATGTCGAGGCCGGATTCGACGATGGTGGTCGAGAGCAGCACGTCGTACTTGCCCTCGTAGAAGGCCGTCATCACGTCCTCGAGCTGCCCGGCCGCCATCTGGCCGTGGGCGACCGCCACGGTGGTCTCGGGCATCTCGGTGTCGAGGAAGCGCTTGACCTCGGCCAGGTCCTCGATGCGCGGCACCACGTAGAACGACTGGCCGCCGCGATAGCGCTCGCGCAGGAGCGCCTCGCGGACGAGGAGCGGATCGAACGGCGTCACGGAGGTGCGCACGGCCAGGCGGTCCACCGGCGGCGTCGCGATGATCGAGAGCTCGCGCACCCCCGTCATGGCGAGCTGCAGGGTGCGGGGGATCGGCGTCGCCGACAGGGTCAGCACGTGGACATCCGCCTGGAGCGCCTTGAGGCGCTCCTTGTGGGCCACGCCGAAATGCTGCTCCTCGTCGACGATGATGAGGCCGAGATCCTTGAACGTGATGGCCTTGGCCAGCAGCGCGTGGGTGCCGACGACAATGTCGACGGTGCCGGCGGCGATGCCGGCCCGGTTCTGCTTCATCTCGGCGGCGGAGACGAAGCGCGAGAGCTGCGCCACCTGAACCGGCAACCCCTTGAAGCGCTCGGCGAAGGTCCGGAAATGCTGGCGCGCCAGGAGGGTGGTGGGCACCACCACCGCCACCTGCTTGCCCCCCATGGCGCCGGCGAACGCCGCGCGCAGGGCCACCTCGGTCTTGCCGAAGCCGACATCGCCGCAGACGAGGCGGTCCATGGGCCGGCCGGCATTGAGGTCGGTGAGCACGGCATCGATGGCCGCGGCCTGATCCTCGGTCTCGTTGAAGGCGAAGCGCGCGGCGAACTCGTCGGTGAGCCCCTCCGGCGCGTGGAGCCGGGGCGCCTGACGGACGAAGCGTTCGGCGGCGACCTTGATGAGCTGGCCGGCCATCTCGAGGATGCGCTTCTTCATCTTGGCCTTGCGGGCCTGCCAGGCACCGCCGCCGAGGCGGTCGAGGGCGACCTCCGCGTCCTCCGAGCCGTAGCGCGTCAGGAGCTCGATGTTCTCCACGGGCAGGAGCAGCAGGCCGCCGGCATACTGGATCTCCAGGCAATCGTGCGGGGCGCCCGCGGCCGTCACCGTCTTCAAACCGATGAACCGGCCGATGCCGTGATCGGCATGGACCACGAGGTCGCCCGGCTGGAGCGCCTGGACCTCGAGGATGATGTCCTGCGGGCGCTTGGCCTTGCGCTTCTGGCGCACGAGGCGGTCGCCGAGGATGTCGCCTTCCGAGATCACCGCGAGCTTGTCGACGATGAAGCCGGATTCGAGACCCCACACCGCGATTCCCACGTCGCTGCCGCGCTTGAGCGCGTTCACCGCCGTCAGGGTGTTGATGGCGATGGGCTTCCTGAGGCCGTGGTCGCCGAGCACGCTGCACAGGCGGTCGCGCGAGCCGTCGGACCAGGATCCCAGGATCACGTGATGCCCGGATCCCTGGAGGTCCTTCACATGGGCCACGGCGGCGTCGAACACGCTCGCGGCCTCATCCGCGCGCTCGGCCGCGAAGGTGCGTCCCGCCCGGCCCTCGCAATCGATGGTCAGGCGCTCCGGGCTCTCGGGCACGGAGAACGGCGAGAGCCGGGCCACCGACGCCGCCGCCACACGGTCGCGCCACTCGTTGGGTGTGAGGTAGAGGGCGGAGGGCTTCAGGGGCTTGTAGGGGGCGACACCGGGGGACGGCGTCTTCACCGCCTCGGCGCGGGCGTCGAAATAGTCGCGGATCAGGGTGAGGCGCTCGGCGGCCGCCTCCTCGACCTGCGCGTCGAACACCATCGGCACGCCGGCGACGTAGTCGAACAGGGTGTCGAGGTGGTCGTAGAACAGGGGCATCCAGTGCTCGAGGCCGGCATAGCGCCGGCCCTCGCTGATGGTCTCGTAGAGGCGGTCGTCGCGGGTCGCCGCGCCGAAGCTCCCGATATAGCCCTGGCGGAAGCGCCGGATGGTCTCGGTGGTGAGCTGCACCTCGCTCATGGGCACGAGGTCGAGGGAGCGCAATTGCCCGATGGTGCGCTGGGTCTCGGGATCGAAGGCGCGGATCGATTCGAGGGTATCGCCGAAGAAGTCGAGGCGGATCGGGTTCGGCAGCCCCGGCGGCGACAGGTCGAGGATGCCGCCGCGCACGGCATATTCGCCGGTGTCCCGCACCGTCCCCGTGCGCAGAAAGCCGTTAGCCTCGACCCAGGCGGTGACCCGCTCCATCGGCACCACGTTGCCGATGGCGGCCGAGAACGTCTCGACGGCGATCTTCTCTCGGGGCGGCACCCTCTGAATCAAAGCGTTCACGGTGGTGCAGAGGATGCGCGGCTGCTCCTCCGACGAGCGCGAGCGGGACAGGCGCGACAGGGCGGTCATGCGCTGGGCCGCGATGGCGGCGTTCGGCGAGACCCGGTCGTAGGGCTGGCAGTCCCAGGCCGGGACGCTCATGGCCTCGATCTCGGGGGCGACGAACTTCAGGGCGTTGACGAAGGCGGCCGAGCGCCCGGAATCGCGCGCCACGTGGACGAGGACCGCCGGCCCCTCGAAAGTCCGGCTGAGCGCCCGGGCGAGATCGGCCACCACCACGGCGTCGAATCCTTCCGGCACGTTGGCGAGCGTCGGGCTGTCGCCGCGCTTGAGCGCCTCCAGCGCCCGGGCGAGGGCCCCGGATTTCGGCAGGGCGAAGCGCGCCGTCTGCGGCTTCGAGGCGGGCGCGGGGGCTTTGGGCTGGGGTTTTGCCATCGGGTCGGGTGTTTGAACTCGTTCGGTGGGCGAGGCGCAACGCGGAGTCCCTCCCCAGTATGGGGCGGGATCCAGGGCGTCGGACGGTCCCGTGCGGTGGCGCGCCGTCTAGTGAATCGGCGCGTCGTGCTTATGGAACGCCTTGAGGCGGCGGTACACGGGGGTATCGTAGTTCTGCGGCGTCTCGTCCTCGCCCGTGAGCCAGCGGAACAGGTCGCGGTCGGGCACCTCGATGAGGGCCTCGAACAGGGTCAGCTCCGCGTCCGTCAGGGTGCCGATCTCGGCATCGGCGAAGCGGCCCATGATGAGATCCATCTCGCGGATGCCGCGATGCCAGGCCCGGAAGAGGGTGCGGCGGCGGCGCGGATCGAGGTCCGCGCTGGTGCGGGTGGTTCCGGACATGGGCTCGCCTGTGATGCTGTGATCCTGTGACAACGGGATCAGTGGCTCTTGCCCGTGCCGATGCGGCATCCGCGCCGGGACCGGGTCTGCTGAGATGTATATAGAGGCCCCGCGCCGCGTCACCATCCCGCCCGGCGCATGCGCCAACCTCTTAAGGCGGGCGCCGTAGCCTCCGCGAAAACCGCCCTCGCCCGAGCCGCATGACCGACGACGCCCGCCCCGCCCCGCTGCGCCCGACCATCCTCGATCCGCTGTTCGCGCCGGCCCGGGGCCTGCCGGGGATCGGCCCGAAGATGGCGCCGATGATCGAGCGGCTGCTGGGCACGCCCGAGCAGCCGGCGCGGATCGTCGATCTCCTGTTCCACCTGCCCCAGGGCGGCGTGGTGCGGAAACTTCTGGGCTCCATCGCCGAGGCGCCGCCGGGCGAGCCGGTGACGCTCGGCGTCACCGTGACCGAGTACCGCCCGCCCCAGGCCGGCGCGGGCAAGCGTCCCTACCGGGTGCTGGTGGAGGATGCGACGGGCGACATCACCCTGGTGTTCTTCGGCATGCCGGGTCCCCGGGTGGAGAAGATGCTGCCGCTGGGATCCCACCGCTACATCACCGGCCGCATCGACCTCTACGACGGCCACCGCCAGATGGTGCATCCGGCCCGCATCATCGACGAGGCGGGGCTGGCCGCCCTCCCCGCCGTCGAGCCGGTCTACGGCGCCACGGAAGGGCTGACCTCGCGGGCGATCTCGAAGCTCGCGCATTCCGCCCTCGAACGCCTGCCCGTGCTGCCCGAGTGGCAGGATCCGGCCTGGCTCGCGCGCGAAAGCCTGCCGGCCTTCGCCGACGCCCTGCGGGCCGAGCACCGCCCCGAGAACGCCCCGCCCCCCGTGCCGGAGGGGGCGACGAGCGCGCCCCGGACCCCCGCCCGGCGGCGGCTCGCCTACGACGAACTCCTCGCCTCGCAATTGGCGCTCGCGCTTCTGCGCGCCCGCAACCGCCGGGCGCCGGGCCGGGCCAATGCGGGCGACGGCCGCCTCAAGGACCGGATCGAGGCCGCCCTGCCCTTCGGGCTCACGGGCGCGCAGACACGGGCCGTCGCCGAAATCCGCGCCGACCTCGCCTCCGACCGGCGGATGCTGCGCCTGCTCCAGGGCGACGTCGGCTCGGGCAAGACGGCGGTGGCGCTGCTCGCCATGGCGTCCGCCATCGAGGTCGGCCGGCAGGCGGCGCTCATGGCCCCCACCGAGATCCTCGCCCGCCAGCATTTCGAGCGCCTCGGTCCCATGGCCGGTGGGCTTCGCCTGCGTCTGCTCACCGGGCGCGACCGGGCGGCCGAACGTCGGGCGACCCTGGCCGACCTCGCGGCGGGCGACATCGACATCGTGGTCGGCACCCACGCCCTGTTCCAGGACAGCGTCGTGTTCCGCGACCTCGGCGTGGCGGTGGTGGACGAGCAGCACCGCTTCGGCGTCCACCAGCGCCTGGCGCTCGGCGCCAAGGGCCAGGCCGTGGACATCCTGGTGATGACGGCGACCCCGATCCCCCGCACCCTGGCGCTCACCTGCTTTGGCGACATGGACGTCTCGGTGCTGGACGAGAAGCCGGCCGGGCGCCAACCCATCGTCACCCGCCTCGTCTCCACCGACCGCCTCGACGAGGTGGTGGCGGGGTTAGGCAGGGCGCTGGCCGCCGGCGACCGGGTCTACTGGATCTGTCCCCTGGTGGCGGAATCCGAGTTCGTCGATCTCGCGGCGGCGGAAGAGCGGTACGGGGACCTGCGCCACAGCTTCGGCGACGCGGTGGGGCTCATCCACGGCAAGATGCCGGGGCCGGACAAGGACGCCGCCATGGAGCGGTTCGCGGCGGGCGAGACGCGGATCCTCGTCTCCACCACCGTGGTCGAGGTCGGCGTCGACGTGCCGGAGGCCACCATCATGGTCATCGAGCATGCCGAGCGCTTCGGATTGGCCCAGCTCCACCAGCTGCGCGGCCGGGTCGGGCGGGGCTCACGCGCCTCCACCTGCCTGCTGCTCTATCGCGGGCCGCTGGGGCAGGTCTCCCGCGCGCGCCTGGAGATGATGCGCGAGACCGAGGACGGGTTTCGCATCGCCGAGGAAGACCTGCGCCTGCGCGGCGAGGGCGAGGTGCTCGGCACCCGCCAGTCCGGCATGGCCGCCTTCCGCCTCGCCAGCCTGGAGAGCGACGCCGAACTGCTGCAGGTCGCCCGCGACGACGCGCAGCTCGTGGTCCAGCGCGATCCCGGCCTGAAGAGCGCGCGCGGTCAGGCCCTCAGGGTGCTGCTCTACCTGTTCGAGCGGGATGCGGCGATCCGGCTGCTCGGCGCCGGATAGGTCCTCCGCCGCCAAGTTCATGAGTTGGCTCATGAACTTGGCGTCAACGTCTCGGCGTGTAAGCCCCGCCCGAAGCGGGGATTGCGGGACCATGCCGAGTGAGAGTGCGGGCCTGAGTGCCACCCCCCTGATCGAGCGCTGGCAGGCGGCGCGGCGCTCGGACGCGGACATTCCGTCCTACGAGGCCGTCGTCCTCGGCAATCTCGGGCGTCACGCCGATCACGCCGCCCTCGTCGCCACGCGGGCGGGTCAGCCGCATGCCATCCTCTGGAGCGGAGCGCGGTTCCTGGCCTGGCTCCATCGGGATTCCGGTTCGGCCCGCGAAGGCGGGACACCCGCGGCGGAGCGCCTCGACGTGACCGACCTCAGCGAGGACGTGCGGCAGCCCCTGCACGAGGTGGTGGAGCGGGCCCTGACCCTTCGCGGTCCGGCCCGCACGCGCTGCGACCGCGTCCATGACGGGATCGTCACCAGCATCGAGTTCCTCGGCATCCCCCTGGCGCGCCGGGACGACGCGCCCCTGGTGCTCGTCAGCCTCATCGGTGTCCAATCCCGCTACGATCTCGTCAAGGCGATGTTCGGCGCCACGGACCAGGGCATGCTGGCCCTCAGCACGATCCGAAGCAGCAACGGACGGGTGAGCGATTTCAAGATCGTCGCGGCCAACGAGGGGGCGGCCCGCCTCCTCGGCGGCACCATCTCGGATCTGCAATGGCAGCGCCTGACCCGGGTTTCGGCGTGCTTGACCCAGGGCGACGTCCTGGGCCGCCTGATCGGCGTGATCACGTCGGAGCGCCGCGACGTGTTCGAGGTCAGCCTGAGCGGCGCGGACGGGCGCGATCTGCACCTCAAGATCGAGGCGGGCTGCATCGGCGATCTCCTGGCCCTGACCTTCGTGGATGTCGGGGACCTGAAGGCCCGCGAGGCGTCCGCCCGCCTCCTGTTCGAGAACAACCCCCTGCCCATGTGGCTGATCGATCAGGGCACGCACCGCTTCCTGGCGGTGAACGACGCGGCCCTGACCCATTACGGCCACAGCCTCGAGCGTTTCTACGCCATGACCCTGGCCGATCTCGAGCCCGTGGTCACGGGGGCCCTGCCGGCCGCAACCGAGCTTTACGGACCGGCCGCACCCCGGACGCACCTGCGGGCGGACGGGTCCTGCATCGAGGTGACCCTGTTCGAACGCATCCTCGATTTTCACGGCCGCTCCGCCGTCCTGACGGCGGTGATCGACGTCACCGAGCGCCGCCGGGCCGAGGCCCGCATCGCCCACATGGCGCATTACGACGCTCTGACCGATCTGCCCAACCGTGTCCTGTTCCGGACGCGGTTGAGCGAGGCCATCGCCCGTCACCGGCCATCCGGCACCGGGGCTCTGGTTCTCTTCCTCGACCTCGATCACTTCAAGACCGTCAACGATACCCTGGGCCATTCCGCGGGCGACGAACTGCTGCGCGGTGTGGCCGGGCGGTTGACCGGTTGCCTGGAGGGCGGCGACCTGGTCGCCCGCATGGGTGGCGACGAGTTCGCGATCCTCGTCGAGCGCGACGTGTCGGTGAAACTCCTGTCCGCGTGCCTCATCGAGGCCGTGAGCCGGCCCTTCGCGATCCAGGGGCAGGAGGTTCGGGTCGGCGTCAGCATCGGCGTGGCGCGCCTGCCCCGCGACGGCACCGACCCCGATCGCCTGCTGCGCAACGCCGACCTCGCCCTTTACGGGGCCAAGGGCGCCGGCCGGAACACGCACCATTGCTTCACCGTCGCGATGGAGGCCGCGATCCGGGCCCGCCGGGACCTGGAGCAGGATCTGCGCGCGGCCTTCGCCGGCGGCGGCCTCGAACTCTACTATCAGCCGGTGCTGCTGGCCGCCTCCGGGCGGCTGATGGGGTTCGAGGCCCTCCTGCGCTGGCGCCACCCCGAGCGCGGCTTCATTTCCCCGGCGGAGTTCGTGCCCATGGCCGAGGAGACGGGTCTCATCGGCCCCATCGGGGAATGGGTCCTGCGCACGGCCTGCGCCGAGGCGGCGTCCTGGCCCACGTCCCTCCGGGTCGCCGTGAACCTCTCGCCGATCCAGTTCCGGGATCGCGGTCTTCCCGGCGTGGTGAGGCGGGCCTTGGCGGAGGCCGGACTCGCGCCGGACCGCCTCGAACTCGAGATCACCGAGACCGTGCTGCTCGCCGAGAACGCGTCCAACCTCGCGGTCCTGCACCAGCTCAGGGCGCTGGGCGCGCGCATCGCCATGGACGATTTCGGCACGGGGTACTCGTCGCTGGGCTATCTGCGGTCGTTCCCGTTCGATCGCATCAAGATCGACCGGTCGTTCGTGAGCGAGATGGAGACCCATCCCGAGGCGGCCGCCATCGTCCGCGCCATCGTCGACCTCGGCGCCAGCCTCGGGATTCTCACGACCGCGGAGGGCATCGAGACGGACGGGCAGTTCCAGCGCCTGCGGGCGGCCGGATGCGACGAGGTCCAGGGATTCCTGTTCGGTCGGCCGATGCCGGCCGGCGAGATCCGCGGCATGATGCCGGACGAAGCGCACGGCATGCCCTTGCGGCGTGCGGGCTGAGGGGCTCAGTCCAGGTCCGGTCCATCGCTTCGCGAGGGCGGATGGGGGGCCGCCTCAGGCCTCCGTCCCCTGGGGGACGGGCGAAGGCGCCAGGGGAGCCGCCTCCGCGCCGCGCGCCGCGCGCAGGGTCGCGGCCATGGCCTGAATCCGCGCGTGCGGGTCGTCGGGCTGGATCACGCCCGCCGACATGACGAGCTTGGCCGCGTCGTCCACGCTCATGGCGATCTCCACGATGTCGGCGCGCGGCAGGTAGAAGAAGAACCCCGTGGTCGGGTTCGGCGCGCAGGGGAGAAACACGCCGACATGGTCGCCGCCCGGCGCGAGCGCGGTCTGCACGTCCGGTGCTGCCGGCGCCGACAGGAACACCACCGACCACGTGCCCTTCACCGGGAACTCGACGAGGCCCACCGTGCGGAACGAGGTGCCGTTGGCGGAAAACAGCGTCTCGAAGATCTGGCGCAGGCCCTTGTAGAGGCCCGAGATCACCGGGGTCCGGGCGAGCAGCACCTCGCCGAACTCGACGACGCTGCGGCCGACGAGGTTGGCCGTGAGGAAGCCCAGCAGGGTCACGGCCAGGAAGGCGATGACGAGGCCGAGGCCGGGGATCGAGAACGGCAGGTAATGGTCGGGCAGGTAGCTCGCCGGCACCAGGGGCTTCACCCAGCCGTCGATGAGGCTGATGAACCACCACGTGATGTAGATGGTGATGGCGAGCGGCCCGGAGACGATGATGCCGGTGAGGAAGTAGGTCCGCAGGCGCCCGCGCGCGCTCACCCGGGGGCGGGCGCCGGCGGGCTCTGGTTCGGGGACCGGTGGGATGAGTGTCGCCACGGATGCACTTTCGGCCGTGGGGAACGGCGCCCGAGGATCGTCGGCCGGCCCCGGCCCCCCCTTCTCGTAGAGGTAGCCCCTGTGGGGGCCGGGCTCAAGGCCGGCCCCCCGGCCGGGCTCAAGGCCGGTCCCCCGGCCGGGCTCAAGGCCGGCCCCCGAGCCCCGCGCCGCATCAATGCCGGGTCGGGCTTTTCGCGAGGGCCTGCGCGAGGAAGAAGCGCACCATCTCGGCACTGGCGTCGGGCCCGCGCGGGTCGGTGTAGGAGCCGTCCGGGCTGCCGCCGGACCAGGCGTGGCCGGTGCCGTGCAGCAGCCAGTGCTCCAGCTGGGCGCGCCCATCCGCGTCGGTCCGCACCGTGCGGGTGTAGCGGGTGCCGCCCGGCGACGTCCCCTTCGTCACCGTCGTGCCCAGACCCTCGGCGGGCGTCGCCTGGGCGATCACCCGCTCGCCGTTGACGGGGTGGACCGTGCGGTCGCCGTCGCCGTGGAAGACGATGGTGGGCACGGCCGGGCCGTTCCCGCGCGCCTGGACCGCCCCGCCGCCGTTCATGGCCGCGAAGGCGGAGGGCATGTCGCGCGCCGCCCCGCAGGCGAGGCCCGAATGCACCCCCACCGCCGCGAACAGGTCGGGATAGGTCGCCGCCATGATGGCGGCCGCCGCCCCGCCCGCCGACAGGCCGGCGACGTAGACGCGGGTGCCGTCGCCGCCGAACTCGGCCAGGACCGCCCGGGCGATGCCGGCGATGAGGGCCGGCTCGCCGCCCTCGCGCTGCTGGTCGCCGGCGTTGAACCAGTTCCAGCATTTCTGCGCGTTGGCCGAGGGCGGCTGCGCCGGATAGGCCACGAGGAAGCCCTGCGCCTCGGCCAGCGCGTTCATGCGGGTGCCGGCGGCGAAGTCGTCGGGCGACTGGGTACAGCCGTGCAGCATCACGATCACCGGGAGGGTCTCGCCCGCCCGGCCGCTCGGCACGTAGACCTTGTAGTCGCGGGCACCGTGGGCACCGGTGAAGCGGCGCGTCTCGAAGCGGGCGCCCTCGGGCACCGGAACCGGCTTCGTCGCCGGTGTCCGGCCAAATCCTTGACCGAGTCCCTGACCGAGGCCTTCGAGGTTCGGCATCGCCGCCGCCAGACCGCCGGTCAGGCCGCCGGCCTTGGCGAAGCGCTCGGACAGGGAACGCAGGGCTTGCGTGAGGTCGGGCTGCGCGAGGTCGGGCTGCGTGGGCGCTTCCGCCCGCGCGTCCGGCGCCGTCCAGGCCCCGGCGGCGTCCGTCGGGGCCACCATGTCGAGGATGGGGCGCGGACGCGTCGCGTCCTTCGGCGCGTCCGCCTCGGGTATCGGCTTGCCCTGGAGCAGGGCCATCGCCTCGGACAGGCGCCCGGCCTGGGTGAGGCGCGTGACGGCGGCCATGTCGATGGCGGAGAAGGTCGCTGCGTTGAACGGGGCCATGGATCGAGAATCCTTGTCGGTGAGGGAGTTCAGGCGATGCGGTCGGCGAGCGCCGCCTTGACGGCGGGGCTCGCCTGGAAGGCGCCGAGCACCTGCACGGAGGCGATGGCGGCGCGGGCGAGTTCGGGACTGACGTCGGGGGCGATGCTGGCGAGACCGAGCACCTGGATGTGGAGCGGCGTCCCGGCGTCGCGCGCCGCTTCCAGGGCGGCGCGGCTGTAATGCGAGAGGCCGAGTTCGAGGCCTTTGCGCGCCACGGACTGGCGCACGGCCTCGCCCTGGCGTTCGAGCTGATTGCGCACGGCCGTGCGGATGAAGTCGGCCCGGTTGGCGAAGAAGCCGTCGCGGACCATCAGGTCGATGTGCCCGAGATCGACGAAGCCGAGATTGACCGTGACCTTCTCGCTGTCCGGCAGCTTCGGCCGCAGGGCGTGAACGTTGTCTTCCATCTGCCAGACCCCTTCAGACCATCCGGTTGGATGGTCTAGAGATGGCGACGGGATGGAAAAGCGCAAGGGCCGGCCGGCGTCCTCCGTCCCGGAGGCCGTGTTTCGACGCCCGTCGGGGCGCGTGGCGATGGGGGGCTCGTCCAGGGTCCGACGGGCGCCCTTGCGTCCCGCGCGCTTCAGGGCTCCGCCCTGAAAACCCGCCGGAGGGCTTCAGACCTTGGGAAACCCGGTCTTGTCGCGGAGGATGAAAGGGCCTGCCGGCGATGTTTCGTCGGCCCGCGACAACGGCCTCCAGAGGCCGAACCGCTTTGCGTCGAACACGGCTTCGTCGAGATCCGCGTTGGCCGCACCCACATGGGCTCTGGCGGCCTCATAGGCGTGCAGCATGGTCTGTCGCGGGATTTCGGCGGCCCTCGCGAAGGTCTCCAGCGTCGCGAGGGCAACATCGGAGAACAGCGCACGACGATGGGACGCGTGACCCCCCGCACCGTGCAGAAGGGCCAAAATGTCCCCGTCCGTGATCGGTTCGCGGCTCGCGTTCTCGATGGCGTTGCGGATCGTCCGCAAACTCCGCGTGTCGATGACTTGTCGCGTCATGTCTTGGGATCGCTGTTCTTGGGATCGCTGCGTTTCGCCATCGACACTGCCCAATGTCCGGCGACGATGGGGGCCGCTCTTCGTGCTCTGACGTTGGGTTCAAGGTCGATCGGGTTCAAGCCCGGACTCGCTGACGGCTTGCACCAGGCGTTCGATCATCCCGTCGCCAAAGCGTTCTCCACCGTCACACGTAACGAGATCGCCGAACAAGGTGTCGGCCGGGAGCTTAGAAAGATCTTTCAGTCGTTGGAGAAGGTTGCCGTGAACGTGCCGCGTGGCTTGCAGGGCTGCCATTGCAGAGGGGGGATCACAGATGAGCGCGGTTGCCATATCGAAAACATCACGCGGCTTGAACAAGGTCGCGCGATAGAGAATCTTCTTGGCGAGAATTTCCGAGACGGGATCAAGTACGAGGGTGCGATCCTCGAAACACAGGACGGTTGTTTCCGCTCCACGGATCACGGGACCGGCGACGATGAAATCGATATCCCCAATCGTCGAAACGATTTTGATCGTATTGGCGGATTCGTTGTAATCTTGTGAAATCCGCGCTGCCGTATCGTTCAACCTCGGAGAAAGATAGTTCAGGGCCTGCGCATCGTTGAAAAAGAGGTCGATGTCTTTGCTGATGCGGTGGTCGAACCGAAGCATCAGCACCGTACCGCCGCCGAAGCGGAAGTCGAGTTCGCCGTAGCCGTTGTCTTTGAGGCTGTCCACGATCGTCAAGGCGGAGCGCATGAGCCTCCGCCAGGTCTCGCGATTCGCGCGGTGGGGCGACAGCATGGGATGGCCTCGTGCGACAGGTCCGAGGATTTTTGGTCCGGGAGAGGAGGCGCCGCAAGGCTTCGAGGCAAGGCTTCGAGGCAAGGCTTCGGTGCGGGTTCACCCCGCACCCGGACGACGGCTATTCCACCGTGACGGATTTCGCGAGGTTGCGCGGCTGGTCCACGTCTTTCCCCATGAACACCGCCGTGTGGTAGGCGATGAGCTGGATCGGCACGGCGTAGACGATGGGGGCCACCACCGCGTCGCAGTCGGGCATGGTCACCGTCGCCATGGTCTCGAGGCCCGCCGCCGCGGCACCCTTGGCGTCGCCGATGAGGATGATGCGCCCGCCCCGCGCCGCCACCTCCTGCATGTTCGACACGGTCTTCTCGAAGATCGCGTCGTGGGGGGCGATGACGATGACGGGGACGCTCTCGTCGATGAGGGCGATGGGGCCGTGCTTGAGTTCACCCGCCGCATACCCTTCGGCGTGGATGTAGCTGATTTCCTTCAGCTTCAGGGCGCCTTCCAGCGCCATCGGGTAGCTGGTGCC
>NZ_JAKSXV010000055.1 GCF_022829345.1 Methylobacterium sp. J-090
GGCGGTTTGGGCACGGGCGAACTGCGGCGGCTGAAGCAGCTCGAGGAGGAGAACCGCAAGCTCAAGCAGCTCGTGGCCGATCTGAGCCTCGACAAGCACATCCTGCAGGACGTGCTCGCAAAAAAGCTCTGACGCCTGCTCGGCGACGCGACCTCGTGCACCAGGTTCAAGAGGCGCACGGGGTGAGTGAGCGGCGCAGCTGCGTCGCGCTCGGCGTCGGCCGGTCGAGCATCCGCTACCGCTCGACCAAACCCGATCAGGCACCGCTGCGGATGCGCATCTGCGATCTGGCCAAGAGCCGGGTGCGCTACGGCTACTACCGGATCTACATCCTGCTGCGCCGGGAAGGTTGGCGAGTGAACCATAAGAGGGTTCACCGTCTCTACCGGGACGAGGGGCTGAGCCTGCGGCTCAAGCGGCCGCGCCGGCACGTCAGCGGGGCACACCGGGAGCGTCAGCCTGCCGCGCTCCGGCCGAACGAGCGGTGGTCAATGGACTTCGTCTCCGACGCGCTGTTCGACGGCCGCCGGCTGCGGGCCCTGACGGTCGTCGATGCGTTCACGCGCGAGGCTCTGGCGATCGAGGTCGACCAAGGCATCAAAGGCGAGCAGGTCGTGGCTGTCGTCGGACGCTTGGCACTGCTGCGCGGAGCACCGAGCGCGATTCAGGTCGATAACGGGCCTGAGTTCGTCTCGAAAGCACTCGACCGCTGGGCCTACGAGAACGGTGTCACGTTGAAATTCTCGCGCCCTGGCAAGCCGACCGACAATGCCCTGGTCGAGTCGTTCAACGGCCGCCTGCGCGACGAGTGCCTGAACGCGAACTGGTTCTTGTCGTTGGCCGACGCGAGGAGCAAGATCGAGACGTGGCGGCGGCAGTACAACGAGAGCCGTCCTCACACAGCCCTGGGGTGGCGAACGCCTCAGGAATTTGCCTTGGCG
>NZ_JAKSXV010000057.1 GCF_022829345.1 Methylobacterium sp. J-090
CGTCGATCTCGGGCAGTCGGCTGATGCCGTGCCGTTCCAGACAGCGCTGCAGCGAGGACCGGGTCAGGTGCGGGATCGTCGGTTGCAGGCCATAGAGGCAATCGTCGAGCGGGAGCAGCTTGTTCCGTGGGAAAGCGACGATGATCGCCTCCTCCTCGACCGTGAGCACGGTGGAGCGCGGCGCTTTGGGTCCCATCCGGGCATCCGCCGTCGTCGCCCGTGTGCGCCACTTCTGCACCGTCGTCGGACTGACGCTGTATCGCCCGGCCAGCGCCCTTACGCGCTCTGCACGTAGCTGGATCGCGCGACGGACTCACTCCGTCGTGGTGGCGCTTCCATGGAGAACTTGGCCCATAGCGCTTCCCTCGCAGCATGGTGCTCAACCGTATCACCACACCGCGGGATCAAACACTTGAGGCGTCCGATCAGCCGCTCGACCCTGTTGCGCTCCCGGTACGCGGCCTCGTCGAAGTCGGGCTGCCGCGGCTGATCTTTGCGGGTCGGAATGACCGGCTCGATCCGACGGCGTCTGAGGCGACGACGAGCCGGCGGACTGGAGTAGCCCCGGTCCCCGGCCGTTCGGCGGGGACGCAGGCGCGGTCGGCCTCGGCCAGAGCGCGGCACGGCGCCCTTGTCCATCAGCGCATCCAGGGCGAACTGTTCGTGGCGCTCGCCGGCCGTCAGCACCGCCGTGATCGGTTTGCCACCGCCTTCGGCGCGCAGATGCAGCTTGGTCGAGAACCCGCCCTGGCTGCGCCCGAGCGCTTCACCCACCCCTTCGACCGTGCCCTCACCCCCCAATGGCGCCGGACCGGCGAGCACCGGCGGCATGCTGGTGGGCGCGCACCACCGTGGCGTCCACGAAGTGCAGGTCCCAGTCGAGGTCGCCTCGGGCATCGGCTTGCGCCTGCAGGCACCGCAGCACCCGGTCGAACACGCCGGTCTGCTGCCAGCGATAGAACCGGCTCGACACGGTCCCGACAGCACCATAGCGGGCCGGCAGATCGGCCCAGGGCGCACCCGTGCGCAGGATCCAAAGCATACCGTTCAGGACCTGGCGGTGATCCTCCGCTGGCCGGCCCGTGCGCGGCTTCTGCGGAGGCAGCAACGGGGCGATCTGCTCCCACTGCGCATCAGT
>NZ_JAKSXV010000102.1 GCF_022829345.1 Methylobacterium sp. J-090
GAAGCTGCGCCTGCGCCCGCGCGCCTATTCCTACCTCGGCGCGGTGCCGGTGCTCGACGTGTTCGACAAGCCGATGGCCGATTGGGACATCATCGCCAAAAGCGTCTTCGACCGCCTCGTCGGCCTCACCATGCTGGTGGCGCTCAGCCCCGTAATGCTCGCCGTGGCGGCGGCCGTCGCCGTCACCTCGCCCGGCCCGATCCTATTCAGGCAGAAGCGCTACGGCTTCAACAACGAACTCATCGAGGT
>NZ_JAKSXV010000066.1 GCF_022829345.1 Methylobacterium sp. J-090
GCGCGGGCCGTACTTGTCGACGAACCAGCCCTCGACGGGCACGAGCCAGGTCTCGAACAGGACGAACAGGGTGAAGGCCCACTGGATCGCGGCGCGGTCGAAGCCGAACTTCTTCTGGATGTCGGGCACGAAGAACGTCCACCCGTACTGGAGGTTGGCGATCATCACCATGCAGATCACACCGATGACCAGCTGGCCCCAGCGACCGAACGGGGGCGTGGCGACCGTGGCCGATGCGGCGTCGATGGTCCCACCGGGGACGGGCGCAGCGGTGCGCGCGGTCATGGCGTTGTCCTTGAATCAACTTTTGGTAATGCCCGCTGGTTCTAGCCGCAATTATTTTGAATTCAAGCAGCTTTGCCGTGACTTTGACCGGCCTTCATCTGCGAAAATTTTGCGGCATAGGCAGAAAAATTTTTAGACGAGGGTCTTTGTTCCTGGGTTGCCCCCGGCTGATCTTGCGGTGCAGCACGTCGATCTTGCGATGCAACAAGGTCGGCGCGGCCGGACTGCCGAACCTCCCGGAAGCGGAACATTCCTGCGCCCCGCACCGTTGCGCTTGACCCATGGCGGTCGGTCGCTTCCGGCGACCGCGAGCCTATCGAGGAGAGTTCGATGAGCAGCACGACGGACAAGATCAAGGGTCTGGCCAACGAGGCCGTCGGCAACATCAAGCAGGGCGTCGGCTCCGTCACGGGCAACGAGAAGCTTCAGGCCGAGGGCAAGGCCCAGGAACTGAAGGGCGAGGCCCAGAAGACCGTCGGCGACGCCAAGGACGGCATCAAGAACGCGGCCCAGAGCGCGGCCGATGCCGTGAAGAAGATCTGACATCGACCGCCGACGCGACCGGCACGGGTCACACGAGGTTCGAGCCGCATGAGGTTCGGGGCGGCGGATATCGGGTCCGCCGCCGGATCGAGAACGAGCGAGGTTTCAGGATGAACAGGGATCAGATCGAGGGCGGTCTGCGCAACCTGCGCGGCCGGGGACGCACCGCCCTGGGCGCCGTGACCGGCCGCCCGCGCCAGCAGATCGACGGTGCGGTGGATCAGGTCGCCGGAGCACTCCAGCACGGCTATGGCCGCGCCCGCGAGACGGCGGATGGCCTGCATCGCGACGGGACCCAGTTCATCGACGAGGCCCGCACCAGGGGCCGGGCCATCGCGGGCGATGTCCAGGACCGGGCGGAGGACCTGCACCGGCGCGGGCTGGACTATCGCGACGAAGCCGTCCGGCGGGGTCGGGACGTGGTCGCGCGTGCCGACGACAACCGGGGCACGACGCTCCTGATGGTGGCGGCGGCGGCCTTCGCCACCGGCTGGCTCATGCGCCGGACGCGATGAACCGCGTTTGGGGCGCGGTAGCGCCGGCGACGGGCCCCTGGCGCGCTCTCGAAGCCGGTCGGCCGGCCTTGGCCGCGTAGAGCGCCGCATCGGCCCGTGCGAGGATATCCTCCGGGGTCGAGAGGCCCGGGGAGCAGCGGGTCATCCCCAGGCTGGCGGAGACCATCACGGCGGTGCCGCACAATTCGAAGGGCTCCGTGAGGCTGGAGCGCACGGCGTCGGCGACGGATGGGAGGGTCGAGCCCGCACCATCCCCGGTCACCAGCACGAACTCGTCGCCGCCGAGGCGGAATGCCTGCGCCCGCGCCGCCGCTGCGAGGCAGGCGAAGCGGGCGGCCAGAAGGGTCAGCAGCAGATCGCCCGCGCCGTGCCCGAGCGTGTCGTTGATCGGTTTGAAGTCGTCGAGATCGAGCAGGATCACGCCGAAATCCGGACCGGCGGAATCGGCCAGCGCCGCGAGAAGCCGCTCGCGCAGGGCGAGCCGGTTTCCCAGTCCCGTGAGGTCGTCCCGGCGGGCCAGGCGATGCAGCCAGGCCCGTTCCGCCTCCTGGGTGGTGACGTCCCGGTCAATGCCGCGATACCCCACCAGTTCCCCGTCATCGAGGAGCGGCACGCCGCTCGTCTCGAGGACGACGATGCGTCCATCCCGGTGGATATTGTGATTGATGAGGCCGGCGAAAGCCCGCTTCTCGCGGACGATGTCCGAGAAGGCGGCCGCCACCCGGACGGCCTCGTCCGGCGGCATGAAATCGAACGGCGTCCGTCCCAGGATCTCGCTCGGCTCGTAGCCGAGGATGACCAGGGAATGACGCGAGGCGTAGGTGTAGCGTCCCTGGGCATCGACTTCCCAGATCCAGTCGGAATTGGTGTCGAGCATCGCGCGCAGGCGCGCGATCTCCTGCAGCATCCGTTCGGTGCCGGCGGGCGTCTCCGCGAGGGCGCTGAGCCTCGGGCGTCGATCGCTCCGACCCGGGGCGGACCCGGGATTGCGTGGGCGGGGAGGCGGGCTCATGCAGGACCGGTCGTGACGTCGCGTTGGCGAAGACTAGGGCACGCGACCATAAGGGTTCGTTACGGTACGGATGGTTTTGCCGGATCGACCCGCCTCGCGCGCCGCGACGGGACCGTTGGAGACAGGCCAGATGCCCATCCGTCGATGGTCCGACCTCACCACCACCGACCTCCGGGGCCGGGACATGCGCCGGGCCATCGCGGTGCTGCCGGTGGCGGCCATCGAGCAGCACGGCCCGCACCTGCCCCTCTCCACCGACGTGGACATCGCCGAAGGCTACCTCGCCCGCCTCATGGCCCTGCCGGCCGACGGCCTCGACGCCCTGGTGCTGCCGGTGCAGGGGGTCGGCAAGTCCGACGAGCACGATGCCTTCCCCGGGACCTTGAGCCTCACCACCGCGACGGCGCTGGCCGCCTGGGGCGAGATCGGCGCCGGCGTTCACCGGGCCGGCTGCCACAAGCTCGTCCTCGTCACGTCCCATGGCGGCAACAGCGGCCTCATCGACCTCGTGGCGGCGGATCTGCGCGCGCGCTTCGGCATGGTCGCCGTCACCACCGCGTGGAGCCGCTTCGGCTATCCCGAGGGCCTGTTCCCCGAAGCCGAGATCCGGCACGGCATCCACGGCGGCGGCATCGAGACCGCCCTGATGCTGGCGCTCCGCCCCGAGCGCGTGCGGATCGACCGGATCGCCGACTTCACCCCGCGGACCCTGGCGATGGAGCGCGACTTCACCCACCTGCGCGCCGGGCGCCCGGCGGCCTTCGCCTGGAAGGCCGGCGACCTCAACCCGGCCGGCGCCATCGGCGACGCCCGCCTCGGGACGGCCGAGGCGGGGCACGCCGCCCTCGACCACGGCGCCCGCGCCTTCCTCGAACTCCTGCGCGACGTCGATCGTTTTTCCCTGTCGCCCTGACGCCGTCGAGGCCTCAGTCCTCGGGGTCCTCGGTGGCGGGGATGCGGGCCGGCCAGGTCACGATGCGGTCCAGGAGTTCGTCGGCGGTGAACTCCTCCTCGTTGCCCGAGACGCGGCCCCGGATGGAGATGCCGGCTTCGTGGACGCTCGCCGCCCGGCCGCTCACGAGGGGATGCCAGTCGGGCAGGTCCTGGCCGTCGCGCACGAGGCGGTAGCCGCAGGTCGGCGGCAGCCACGGGATCGTGCGCACGGCCTCCGGCGTCAGGCGCACGCAATCGGGCACCCGCTTCTGGCGGCGCGGGTAGTCCCGGCAATGGCAGCCGTGCCCGTCCAGCAGGGTACAGCCCACATCGGTGTGGTAGACCTCGCCGGTGTCCTCGTCCTCGAGCTTGAGGAGGCAGCAGCGGCCGCAGCCGTCGCACAGGCTCTCCCACTCGGACGGCGACATCGTGTCCAGGCTCTTGGTGCGCCAGAACGGTTCGGTGGAGGCCGGCGGCCCGGACGGGCGTGCGGCCGTGCGATCCCGCATTCGGGAACCCCGGTTCAAGGTATGGAGCGATGGGACGGGCGAACCTTTCCCTTGCCGCAAGGCGCCCCGATGGGCAAGCGCCACCGACGCGCCCCAATCCGGCGTCAAGGTTAATCCGATCTTAATCCGCCGCGCGGGGCGCCGGGCGCGTTGCCCGTGGTATCGGGAGTCTCGCGAACCGGCGCGGAGCTTGATACACTGAACGCCGCGGCGCGGGCCGGGTCGGATCGCCCTCCAGGAACATGAAGAACAGATCGTGCGCCTGCCCAACGCCACCTCCCTGACGACCCGGATCAAGCGCGCGGCCCTGGCCTTCGACGCCTGGGTGAATGCGGGCCTCTACGACAGCGGGCGTTCCGCCGGCGAGACCTACGAGCGCTTCCAGGAGCGCATGAACGTGTTCTCCGTGCGGGGCTGGAAGCGCGGCGCCCTCGATCTGACCAGCGAGGCGGTGACGCTGGGCACCGGCGGCGCGATCGTGATGCTGATGCTCGCCCAGCCCGCCTTCAACCAGACCAGCGACAATTGGCTGAAGGCCCAGGATCTCGCCGTCACCTTCCTGGACCGCTACGGCAACGAGGTCGGCCGGCGCGGGATCAAGCACGACGACTCGCTCAAGCTCGACGACTTTCCCGACATCATGATCAAGGCCCTGGTCTCGACGGAGGACCGGCGCTTCTACGAGCATTGGGGCATCGACCCCATCGGCACCCTGCGCGCCCTCGTGTCGAATTCGCGCGGCGGCGGCAACACCCAGGGCGGTTCCTCGATCACGCAGCAGCTCGCCAAGAACCTGTTCCTGACCAACGAGCGCTCCCTCGAGCGCAAGGTCAACGAGGCGTTCCTGGCCCTGTGGCTGGAGAGCCATCTCACCAAGAACGAGATCCTGAAGCTCTACCTCGACCGGGCCTATATGGGCGGGGGCACCTTCGGGGCCGTCGCGGCGGCCGACTATTATTTCGGCAAGCCGCTCAAGGACATCTCGCTCGCCGAGGCCGCCATGCTCGCCGGCCTGTTCAAGGCGCCGACGAAATACGCGCCCCACGTCAACCTGCCGGCGGCCCGCTCCCGCGCCGTCGACGTGCTGCACAACATGGTCGAGGCCGGCTTCGTCACGGAAGGGCAGATCCAGACCGCCCTGCGCAATCCCGCGACGCCGGTGACCCGCACCCGCGACATCACGGCGGATTACTACCTCGACTGGGCGTTCGGCGAGATCAAGGGCATGGCCGATGCGGGCCGCTTCCGCAGCGACCGCGTGCTGACGGTCAAGACGCCCCTCGACCTGACCATCCAGAAGCGCGCCGACGAGGTGATTCAGAACACCCTGCGCCGCTACGGCGACCAGTACGAGGTCGACGAGGCCGCCATGGTGATCCTCGATCCCGACGGGGCGCTCCGCGCCATGGTGGGCGGGGCCGATTACGGCGAGAGCCAGTTCAACCGCGCCACCGACGCCCTGCGCCAGCCCGGCTCCTCGTTCAAGCCCTACGTCTACGCCGCCGGCCTCACCTCGGGTCTGTACCGTCCCGACACCCGCGTGGTCGATCGCCCGGTCTGCATCGGCAACTGGTGCCCGCAGAATTACGGCCGCTCGTTCTCGGGGGCGACGACCCTCACGGTGGCGGTGGCCAAATCCATCAACACGATCCCGATCCAGATCTCCATCGCGCTCGGCAAGGCCATGGGCATCTCCCACGAGGCCCGCGCGGCCAAGGCCGGGCGCGACAAGATCGTCGACACGGCCCATCGCATGGGCATCACCACCCCGCTCGCCGACACGCCCTCGCTGCCCATCGGCTCGGCCGAGGTCAACGTCATCGACCAGGCCGCCGCCTACGCGGTGTTCGCCAATGGCGGGCGCAAGGCCAAGCCCTACGCCGCCATGGAGGTGAAGAACTCGTCCGGCGAGGTGATCTACCGCCACGCCGACGAGCGGGTCGAGCAGGTGCTGTCGACCCAGGTGGTCGCCGACATGAACTACATGCTCACCAAGGTGGTGGAGGAGGGCACCGGCAGGCGCGCCCAGCTCGAGGGCATCAAGGTCGCGGGCAAGTCCGGCACCACGAACGCCTACCGCGATGCGTGGTTCGTGGCCTATACGGGCAACTACGTCGGCTCCGTCTGGTTCGGCAACGACGACCACACCTCGACCAACAAGATGACCGGCGGCTCGCTCCCCGCCATGGCCTGGCACGACGTGATGGAGACCGCCCACCAGGGCATCGAGCTCAAGGCCATGCCGGGCCTCAAGGAGGTCGGCCGCGCCGTGGCCCAGACCCCGGCCGCCGCCCCGGTCAACCCGGCGGCGAGTGCGGCCGGAAAGCTGTCGCGGCGCTCCTTCGAGGTGATCGGCGGCGTCAACGGCCTGTTCCGCACCGTCGAGGCCAGCGGCGTGGCGCCGCGCCCGGCCGGTGATGTCGCCGACGGGACCAGCCCCGCCGCCGGCCGCATCGCCACCCCGTGAGCGTGAAGGCGTTGGTCGTATGAGAGCCGCCGACATGGCCGCGCCCGTGCGCGCGGAATCCCACGCGGGCGCCGGCGCCGGTGTGCCGACCGCCGCGGCGCGCGTGGCCGGCGCCGTGCGCGAGGCCGTGCGCCGGGCCTCCACCGTCAGCCTCGTCCTCTACGCCCTGGCGCTCGGGGCGGGGCTCGGGCTCGCCACCGCCGACTACGCCACGCGGGGCGGGTACCCGTTCGGCGGCGTCGCCGTCGGAGCCTGGACGGCGTGGCCGCGCACCGGCTCCGTGGGGGCGGACCCCTATGCGCGGGCGGTGAACGCCCGCCGCGGCGAGATTCCGCTCGCCATCGGCGAGGGCATGCTGCTCACCGCCGCCCAGGACGACGAGGGCCGGATGCTCGACGCCACCTGCACCTACGCCATCGCGGGCATCACCCCGCCGGCGCGGGCCTGGACGGTGACGGTCGCCGGACGCGGCCCGCGCGACCCGGACCGCACCATCGTGCGCGAGGGCTACACCTCGACGGAGACCCTGCGCGAGCGCGACGGGCGCTTCGTCATCACCCTCTCGCCCGAGGTCCAGGCCGGCAACTGGCTGCCGATGCCGCGGGCGAGCGGCCCCGTGCGCCTGGCGCTGCGCCTCTACGATACGCCTGTGGCCGCGAGCGCCGGTACCCTCGACCGCACGGCCGTGCCGGCCATCACCCGTACGGGATGCGCCGCGTGACGCCCCGGGGCCGCTTCCTCCTCGCCACCCTGGCGGGCCTCGTCCTGGCGGGCCTCGTCCATATCGGCGTGGTCCTCCTCATCCCGCGCCTGTCGGAGACCGACGCCCTGTCGCGCGCCCGCACCGGCGAGAGCCTCGATCACGCCATGCCGGTCTACACCCTGGTCACCGGCGACGGCCCGGCGCCGCCCGAAGCCTGGCTGCCCATCCCGGATCCGGCGGTGGCGGTCGGCATCTGCGCCTACGACCTCGCCGACGGTCCCATGCGGGTCTCGGCCCGCACCGGTCCCCTGATGCTGTCCCTCGCGGTGCATGGGCGGCGCGGCGCCTTCTACGCCGTCACCGACCAGGCGGCCGTGCGCGGCGCCCTCGACCTCGTGGTGCTGACCCGCGCCCAGTACGACGAGGCCCTCGCCAACGCCGACGAGAACGACGTGAGCCGCGACGTCCGCATCGTCGCGCCCGACCTCAGGGGCTACGTGGTGGTCCGGGTGATCGCCGCCCTGCCGAGTCAGCGGCCCGCCGCCAACACGGCGGTCCAGGCCGTGTCCTGCACCGTGGACCTGCCGGCCGAGGACAAGGCGGGCGGCTGACCGGGATCGACCGGTTCCGGGCGGCGCGAGTCTTCAGATCTTCAATTCTTGGCGACGATGGGCCGGGCCGGGATGGCCCCGGCCGCGTCCATCGCTTCCCCCGCCGCGAAGCCGCACCGGCCCTCCGCTTCGAGGGGGACCAGGGACGCGAGGATCGGCGTGCGCTCCGCCAGGGCTCGGAGCACGCGATCGACGAGGGCCGCCTCCGGCGAGGGGACGGCGACGAGGAGGTGGTCGAGGGCGTAGCGGTAGCGCGTGAGGCGCAGATCGGTCTCGATCCGGACCCAGGCGACGAGGCAGCGGTTCTCGGCCACCCGCATGGCGGCGTGGCGCACGTCGCGGTCGTCGAGGGTCTTGGAAAAGGGCAGGCTGCGCAGGCGCAGGGCATCCGCCTGGATCACCCGGGCGGCGGTGGCGGCGAAGACCGGCAGCAGGCGTGCATCCGCACCGATATCCTCGGACAGCCGATGATAGCGGGATACGGGCGAGCGGAACGGGCCGTCCATGAGGGCGGCGTAATAGGCCTCCGGCGCGTCGGGCCGCCAGGAGGCCGGCAGCACCCGGCTGCGGGTGAGGTTGGCCAGGATGTCCGTGAAGGCCTCGCGTCCGCCCGACGGCATCAGGAAGCGCCAGGCGCGGTCGCGCAGGGTGCCCTCGTCGTCCGTGAGGGGATAGGCCGAGGCCGGCTCCCCCCGCTCCCGCGCCGCCAGGGTCCCGGTGGTCTCGATCAGGCCGTTCCAGGCCCCCGGCTTCGGGCGGCCGAAATCGCCCTGCTGCGCGCAACCGGCGGTGAGCGCCAGGATCGCGGCCAGGATCGTGGTCGTCGGGAGGGCGGTGGCGGCCGGTCGCGGCATCATCGTATCCGGTCGTCGGAAAGGCCTCGGCGGAGCCCGCGTGACGGACGCGGCGGAGACGGGATCAGGAGCGCCGCCGCAGGCGGGGCGCGCGCTTGTCCGGCTCGGCCGGCTTCTCCGGTTCAGCCATGCGCTCGTAGCGGATGCCGGTGAACAGCAGGATCGCCCCGCGCGGGTCCCGCACCGTGTCGTCGGTGCGACGGAAGCGGCGGCGGCCCTCCGCCGGGAAGGTCACGACGGTGGCCGTCGGACGCTCGGGACCTCCCGTATCTGGTGACCTGTCGAGGTTCATCGGCTGCGATCCCGTCCCATTGTTCTCGTGCGTCACGGACTTGCCCATGGGCTCGCCCGGCGCCGTCTCGGCCGCGGGGACGGGCCTGACAAGGGCCGTCCGTTCGCGGTGCTGACGGCGAGATCATCACGGGGTGGTTAACGGATTGTTGCGGACGGGTGCCGCGAGGCGCACCCGGGACCATCCGGGCGACGCCCCGCCGAGCGGGACCGTCCGGTGTGACAAAGGTGTCACGCCGGACGAGAAATCTCTGGCGCATGGATTGCTAGGGTCTCGTCGCCCATGGCGGGCAATCCCTCCCTTGAACTCGGCCCCGCTCGCTCGCGCGAGCGGGGTTTTTTTCCGGCCGACCGGAGGAGGCCGGAGTGCCGCCCGACTGTCGCGGGAACAAGCGTGGGCTTTCGCGCGCTTGCTAAGCGCCGGGGCGGCCCGATATGCCCCAGTCAATCTTTCTCCGAACGCAAGGACACCGCAGGATGCGCGTGGTTACGTCACGACCCTTGAGCCTCTCGACGGCCCTGAAGATCGCGCCGCTCGCCCTGATGCTGCTGGCGACCGGTCCGGCTCAGGCCCAGCGCGAGGACCAGGGCTTGCAGCTCGGCTGCGCCAACGACTATTTCCGCCTCTGTGCCGGTGTCGATCCCAACAGCCAGGACGCCGACCGCTGCATGGAGCGCAACCGTGCCCGCCTGTCGCCCGAGTGCAAGGCCGCCATCGGTGACTACGACAAGCGCACCGGCGGCAAGTCGCAGAAGTAGGCCTCCTGGGCGGCTCTCGGGCATTTCCTGAACTTGCAAGAGGCTTGAGAGCCATGGCCCTAACCGTCGCAGTCCAGATGGATTCCATCCGGGCGATCCGCATCGCCGGTGACACCACCTTCGCCCTGCTGCTCGAAGCGCAGGCGCGGGGGCACCGGCTCCTGCACTACACCCCCGACCGGCTGTCCCTGCAGAACGGCCGGGTCACCGCACGGGTGGAGACCCTGACCGTACAGGATGTCGAGGGCGCGCATGCCGTCCTCGGCGCGCCCGACCGCATCGACCTGTCGGAGGCGGACGTGGTGCTCATGCGCCAGGACCCGCCCTTCGACATGGCCTACATCACCGCCACCCACATGCTGGAGCGGCTGCCGGCCTCGACCCTGGTCGTGAACAACCCGGCCGAGGTCCGCAACGCGCCCGAAAAACTGTTCGTCCTCGACTTCCCCGCCCTGATGCCCCCGACCCTCATCACCCGCGACAAGGCGGAGATCGAGGCGTTCCGGGCCGAGCACGGCGCCGTCGTCATGAAGCCGCTCCACGGCCACGGCGGCGCGGCGGTGTTCCGGGTGCTGCCGGAGGACGCCAATTTCGGCTCGATGTTCGACCTGTTCTCGGTGACGTTCCGGGAACAGTGGGTGGTGCAGCGCTTCCTCCCCCGGATCACCGAGGGCGACAAGCGCATCATCCTCGTCGACGGCGAGCCCCTGGGCGCCATCAACCGGGTGCCGGCCCTGAACGACATCCGCTCGAACATGGTGCGGGGCGGGGCGGCCGCGGCGTCCGATCTCACGCCGCGCGAGCGCGAGATCTGCGCCACCATCGGCCCGGAGCTGCGCCGGCGCGGCTTGATCCTCGTCGGCATCGACGTGATCGACGGCAACCTCACCGAGATCAACGTCACGTCGCCCACGGGCATCCGGGCGATCAAGCGCCTCGGGGGTCCCGATCTGGCGGTGTCCGTGTGGGACGCCATCGAGGCCCGGGTGAGCACGGTGCTCTCCGCCTAGGGCGTCGGCCCGAACGGTGGAGACCGGCTTTCGGGACGACGCTCCCGTTCACCGCTCGGCGCGCGGCGTCGCGTTGAGCTCGGCCCAGTCGAACTCCTCCTCCAGGACGTAGTAGGCGTCGTCGCCGATCTCGCCGGAGCGGCGCAGGGCCAGCACCCGGTCGCGGGCGGCCTCGATGGTGCCGCGCCGCGCGGCGTCGGCCGGCAGGGTCTCGGAGGCGAACCCGTCCTCTTCCTTGCCGGCCTGGTCGAGGGCCGCGCGGAATTCGTCCCGCAGGGCGTCCACGTGGGCGCCGGTCTCGCCCTCGAGGCTGTGGAGCGCCGCGCCGTAGGCCTGCGTGCGACCGTACCCGATCTCGCGGCCCACGGGATCGTCGTCCTTGAGGCCGAGGCGCCCCAGCAGCGGACGCAGGGTCAGGCCCTGGACCGTGAGGGTGCCGATGATGACGCAGAAGGCCGTGAGCACGATGAGGTCGCGGTAGGGAAACCCGGGATCGCCCTCGGGCAGGGCCAGCGCCGTCGCGATGGTGACGATGCCGCGCATGCCGGCCCACGCCACCGCCGTCGCCGCGCCCGGGCCGCTGTCGTCGCTGGTCTCGCCCCGTGCGCCCAAGCGTGAAAAGTGGTTGGCCGACAGCACCCAGACGATGCGGACCACCACCACGGTGAGGAACACCGCCCCGCCCACCAGGGCGTAGGAGATCTGCTGCTCCCGGGTCAGCCGTTCGAGGATCGGGCCGATCTGCAGGCCGATGAGCACGAAGGCGAGCACGTTGAGGACGAACACCGCCGTGTCCCACACGGCGTAGGAGACGATGCGGGTGCGCGGCGGCGTGCGCCCGGCCGTGAGCCGCGCGGCCGTGATGGCGAAGGTGACCACGGTCAGCACGCCCGACAGGTGGACGTGCTCGGCCCCGATCCAGATGCCGAAGGCCGCGACGAACTGCAGGACGATGACGCTCGGCGCGTCCGTGACCGGCCGCATGGCCCGCGTGTAGGCGAAGGCCAGGACGGGGCCGACGACGAGGCTCCCGAGGATGCCGACGAGGAAGGCCGGGCCGATCTCGGCCAGCGAGAAGGTCCCGGTCACGGCGGCCGTGACGCCGAGGCGATAGATCAGGAGAGAGCCCGCGTCGTTGAGCAGGCTCTCCCCGCGGAGGATGGTGGTGAGGCGGTGCGGCAGCTCGACGTGGCGCAGCACCGAGAGCGCCGCCACGGCATCGGGTGGGGCGACGATGGCGCCGAGCACGATGGCGGCCGCGATGGGCATGTCGGGCACGAGGAGCTTGGCCACCAGGGCTACCGCCAGGGTCGAGGCGACCACGGCGCCGAGCGCCAGGCCGGCGATGGGGCGCCAATGGGTCCGCAGGTCCCGGAGCGAGGTGGCGTAGCCGGCGTCCAGCAGGACGGGGGCGAGGAACAGGGCGAGCGCCAGTTCCGGGTCGAGGACGAGGTTCGGCACCGCCGGGACGAAGGCCAGGGCGATGCCGCCCAGTGCCAGGAATACCGGGTAGGGTGCGCCCACCCGCCGCGCGACGGCGGCCAACAGGACGGCGCCGAACAGGACGCCGACGATCCACTCGAAAATCATCATGTGGAAGGGGAGATAGGGCCGGCGCGCCCGAAACGCAGATCTCCCCTTCGCCGATCAGTCCCGCCGGTCAGTCCCGCGTCGTCGAGACCGACAGGTCCGGCTTGTGGTTCAGGGTCTGGAACACCACGCAGTAGCGCTCCGTCAGCTTGAGGAGCTGGTCGAGCTTGTCCTGGGGGGCGTCGGTGTCGAGGGCGAAGGCGAGACGGATCGCCCGGAAGCCCACGGGGGCTGCCTTGTCGACGCCGAGCGTGCCCCGGAAGTCGAGGTCGCCCTCGGCGCTCACGGTGCCGGCGCGGAGCTCGATTTCGAGGGCGGTCGCCACCGCCTTCAGGGTGACGCCGGCGCAGGCGACGAGGGCCTCCAGCAGCATGTCGCCCGAACAGAGTTCGGCGCCGGACCCTCCCGTCGCCGGGTGCAGGCCGGCCACCGCCAGGGCCCGGCCGGTCTCGACCTTGCAGGCGATGGACGTGTCGTCGAGGCTGCCCCTGGCGCGCAGGGTCACCAGAGCGGAGTCGGCGTCGGTGCGGTACTGATCCTTCAGCGGAGCCTGGAGCGAGCGCAGGGCCGACGAGTCCATGGGCGTTTCCTCGTGTGTTTTATGGGGGTTGGTCGCGAACCTAGCGCCTTCGGGCGGCGGCTGCCAGATCGGTCGAATGCGCCGCCGGCCGGTCCGGAACGGGCCTGCGGACGGGGTTTCGCCCCGCGCGGGCCCGATGCCACGACATTCCTGGCCCGGAAGGGCCGCCGTTCGGGTGCCGGGCACGATTCCCGTCGACCTCGGGGGGGTGAGGGGGCCCCTGGCGCCGATCCGCCAACATGCTAACGGGGTTGACTATGTTCGACGCCGTTGCCGCCCTCGCCGATGTCCTCGAGAATCTCGACCGCGACGCCCGGGAGGCGACGCGCCTGCGGGCCGTCCTCGTGCCGGAGCTGCGGCGGGTGATGGAGCTCGGCCGGGCCGATGCCGAGGCCCGGCTCATGGAGGAGCGCGACGGCCTCGCCTGCGCCCGGCGCCTGAGCGACCTCACGGATGCGGTGATCCGCACCATTCACGATGCCGTGGTCTGGCGGCTCTATCCCAACGACAACCCGTCCACGGGCGAGCAACTCGCCGTAGTCGCCACCGGGGGCTACGGCCGGGGCACCATGGCGCCGGGCTCCGACATCGATCTCCTGTTCCTGCTGCCCTACAAGCAGACGGCCTGGTCCGAGAGCGTCGTCGAGGCGATGCTCTACGTGCTGTGGGACCTGAAACTGAAGGTCGGCCACGCCACGCGCTCCGTGGAGGAGTGCCTGCGCGAGGGCCGCGCCGACATGACCATCCGCACCTCGCTGCTGGAAGCGCGGTTCCTGTTCGGCACCCGGGCGCTCTACGAGGAGCTCGTCACCCGCTTCGATACCGAACTCGTGATGTGGACGGCGCCCGAATTCGTCGAGGCGAAACTGCGCGAGCGCGACACCCGCGTCACCAAGGCCGGCGCCTCGCGCTACCTCGTCGAGCCCAACGTCAAGGACGGCAAGGGCGGCCTGCGCGACCTCAACACCCTGTTCTGGATCGCGAAATACACCTACCGGGTCCGCGACCAGAGCGAACTCGTGCCCGCCGGCCTGTTCACCCCGGAGGAGTACCGGGTGTTCGAGCGCTGCGAGGAATTGCTGTGGCGGGTGCGCTGCCACATGCACTTCATCACCGGCCGCTCCGAGGAGCGCCTGTCGTTCGGGCTGCAGCCGAAGGTCGCCGAGCGCTTCGGCTACGAGGCGCGCGGCGGCCTGTCCGGCGTCGAGCGCTTCATGAAGGCGTATTTCCTCATCGCCAAGGAGGTCGGCGACCTCACCGCCATCGTGTGCGCGGCGCTCGAGGCCCGCCACGCCAAGCGCACCCCGGTCCTCGACCGCTGGATCGGCCGCTTTCGCGATCGCTTCCGCGCCACCGCCATCGAGGCGGAGGATTTCGTCGACGATCACGGCCGGATCAACCTGCGCGACGGCGACGTCTTCGTGAAGGACCCGGTGAACCTGATCCGGCTGTTCTGGCTCGCCGACCGCCACAACCTGCCGATCCACCCGGACGCGACGCGCGTGGCCAACCGGTCCTTGCGCCTCATTGGCCATTCGCTCCGGTCCGACGAGGAGGCCAACCGGCTGTTCCTCGACATCCTCACGTCCAAGAACTCGCCCGAGACCATCCTGCGCCTGATGAACGAGGCCGGTGTGCTCGGCCGGTTCATCCCGGATTTCGGCCGCATCGTCGCGATGATGCAGTTCAACATGTATCATCACTTCACCGTGGACGAGCACCTCCTGCGCGCGCTCGGTGTCCTCACCGCCATCGAGTCCGGGCGGACGGAGGAGGACCATCCCCTGGCGAGCCGGCTCATCGACTCGATCTCCAACCGGCGGGCCCTGTTCGTGGCCGTGCTGCTGCACGACATCGCCAAGGGCCGGCCGGAGGACCATTCCATCGCGGGGGCGGCCATCTCCGAGAAGCTCGGGCCGCGCTTCGGCCTCAAGCCCGCCGAGACCGAGACGGTGGCCTGGCTGGTGGAGCACCACCTGCTCATGTCGATGACGGCCCAGAGCCGCGATCTGTCCGACCCGAAGACCATCGAGAAGTTCGCCGGCATCGTGCAGACCCTGGAGCGGCTGAAGCTCCTGATGATCCTCACCGTGGCCGATATCCGCGCCGTGGGGCCGGGCGTGTGGACCGCGTGGAAGGGCACGCTGCTGCGCACCCTCTACGACGAGACCGAGGTGGTGCTCTCCGGCGGCCATTCCGAGATCGCCCGCACGGACCGGGTCCGGATGATCCAGATGGGCCTGCGCGAGCAGCTCGCCGACTGGGAGTCCGACGCGTTCGACGCCTATGCCGGGCGCCACAACCAGGCCTACTGGCTGAAGGTGGACGCCACCCGCCAGTTCAAGCATGCGGGCTTCCTGAAGACCCTCACGGCGGAGGGGCGCACCGTCGCCACCGCCGACGAGACCGACCCCGTGCGGGGCATCACCGAGCTGACGATCTACTCGCCCGACCATCCGCGCCTGCTCGCCATCGTCACCGGGGCCTGCGCGGCACTCGGCGGCAACATCGTCGACGCGCAGATCTTCACCACCACGGACGGTTTCGCCCTCGATTCGATCCTGCTGTCGCGGGCGTTCGAGCGGGACGAGGACGAATTGCGCCGGGCCAAGCGCATCACCACGGCCATCGAGCGGGCCCTGCGCGGCGAGATCCGCATCGCCGATCTCGTGGCCGACCGGCATCCGCCGGACAAGCGCACGCCGACCTTCCTCGTGCCGCCGGACATGTCCATCGACAACGCCCTGTCGAGCCGCGAGACGGTGATCGAGATCACCGGTCTCGACCGACCGGGCCTGCTCTACGAACTGACGGCGGCCCTCGGGCGGCTGAGCCTCAACATCACCTCGGCCCACGTGGCGACCTTCGGCGAACGGGCCGTGGACGTGTTCTACGTCACCGACCTCACCGGCACGCGGGTGACCCAGCCCGACCGGCAGGTGGCGATCCGCACCGCCGTCATGGAGGTGTTCGCCAGCGATGTCGCCGCCATGCGGGCGGAGGGGCTCGACGCCCTGCTCGAATCCCCCCCGCCCCGCGAGGCGTGAGCGTGCCGCGCGAAGCCTAACCGGGGCCTGCGCTTGATTTCACGGGCGCCCCGCCTGATATCAGCGCCAATCCCCGGCAACCCCGATCCGACGAAAAGTGACGATGGCGAACAGCATGGAGCACGACCCCACGGTCGAGACCGACGCGGCCGCGCAGGCCGAATCGACGCCCGAGGGCGCCCCGGAGGCCCCGGCGCTCGCCGCCCTCGTGGCCGAGCGCGACGAGTTCAAGGACCGCGTCCTACGGACCCTGGCCGAGATGGAGAATCTGCGCCGGCGGACCGAGCGCGAGGTCGCGGATGCCCGCACCTACGCCGTCACCAACTTCGCCCGCGACATGCTCAACGCCGCCGACAACATCCGGCGCGCCCTCGAGAGCGTGCCCGAGGCCGAGCGCGCCGGGGCCACCGGCGCGTTCAAGGCGCTCCTCGACGGAATCGAGCTGACCGAGCGCGACCTCGGCAAGACCCTGGAGCGCCACGGCGTGAAGGTCATCGATCCGAAGGGCCAGCGCTTCGACCCGAACCGCCATCAGGCGATGTTCGAGGTGCCCGATGCCGAGGTTCCGAGCGGCACCGTCGTGCAGGTGATGCAGTCCGGCTACGTCATCGGCGACCGGACCCTGCGCCCGGCCCTCGTCGGCGTCGCCAAGGGCGGTCCGAAGGCGGCCGCCGCCAATCCGGCCGACGCGGCCTGAGGGCACCCCGCTTCTTCCAGGCGATCCCGCTCGGAAACGGAAGGGCGACGGGGCGACAGGCCCCCGTCGCCCTTCGGCGTTTCGAGCGCTACTTCAGCTGCACGCTGTCCACGACCTCGCGAAAGTGCGCGAGGACGCCCTCGCGGTGGTCGGCCCGCACGACGCCGACGGCGCGCAGGTACCCGTCGGGGGCGAAACGGATGGTCTGCGAGATCACGACCGGCGTGCTCGAGGCGATATCCGTCGCCCGCGCCACGATCTCGTGCCAGTCGACGCCCTTCTGGCGGTAGCTCTGCGAGCGCTCGACGATGAAGTCCTTCATGGTCTGGTTCGAGGCCAGAGCCGTGCGGGCGAAGGCCTCGCGCTGCTCGGGCTGGGGCGGGGGCTGGACCGCCTGGGCCAGCACCAGGATCGGCTGTTCGAGGCCGAGCATCTGGTCCTTGGGACCCTGCGTCATCAGGACGGAATTGCCGGCCAGCACCCGCACCGGCCGGAAGCCGGCCGGATCGCCGATCCGGAACGGCAGCGCGGCGACCTGCTGCTCCAGGGTGAGTTCGGGACGGATGTGGACGCCCGTGAGCATGGCCACCATGCTCTCGTCGGTCTCGGCGTCGGGGGTGGTCTGGGCGATGATGATGCCCGTCACCGTGGGATCGCCGACCAGCAGCATCCACTTCTTGATCGACGGGCCCGCGCTCGGATCGGCCGCCGGCTGCTCGCCGGTGAACAGCACCGCATCGACGTCGCCCGCGACCTTGATCGCCTGACGGTTCGAGACGACGAAGCCCTGCTGCTTCAGGTTCGCGTCGGTGAAGCTCTGCTCCAGCTCGGCGAAGGCGTTGGGCGGCAGTTCGACCACCGAGACCGTGGCGCCGCCCTCCACCCGCTCGAACCCGGAGAACCGCTTCGACGAAACCATGTCCGGCGGTGGCTGGAAGCCGAAGCGGGAGCTCGGCGGAAACACCGGGTCGGCCGCGCGGCCCGCCTGCGTCAGGCCGAGGAGGAGGGCCAGGATCGTGACGGGACGGGCGAGGCTACGCAGACGCATCGAGTCGTTTCTCCGCAAGAGCCCGGTCTCGCGCCGGGCCTCGGTCCCATCCGACGCCGGACGGGGCCCATGGCGATGGGTCGGCCCCAGCCCCGCCCGTGTCAAGCCGTCGGCGCCCGCTCGGGCCGCGTCACGCGGCGCAGGGTGAGGTTGCATCGCCCGTCCGGAGGCAGGAACGCAGGCATGCCCTCGCCGCCGAGGAGATCGGGTGGGCGCGGCAGGATGCGGTCGATGCCGTGATGGACGAGGCGCGCGGCCCCGCCCATGACGAGGGCGTCGCCCGCGTTCAGGCGGACCGAGCGCGTCGGATCGCCCCGGTTCACGCCGCCGTAGCGGAACAGGGCGGAGGCCCCGAGCGACAGGGACAGGACGGGGGCGTCGAGGGCCGCCTCGTCGCGGTCCTGGTGCAGGCCCATGCGCGCGTCGGCGGCGTAGAGGTTGACGAGGGCTGCCTCGGGCGGGTCCGGATAGCCGGCGAGGTCGTCCCAGGCGCGCAGGGCGACGTCGGGAATCGCCGGCCACGGCGCGCCCGTTTCGGGGTGATGGGCCTGGTAGCGGTAGCCGGCGGCGTCCGAGACCCAGCCGAGGGGACCGCAATTGGTCATGGTCACGGAGAACGGCCGCCCCGTGCGCGGCATCCGGGGCCGGTAGGGCGGCGCCACCGCGAGGCGGGCGGCGAGCTCCGCCGCCAGGCGCGTGCGGGCGGGCCCGTCGAGGTAGCCGGGGTGGAGGATCAGCCCCGGCAAGAGTTCGACCGAAACGGGTTCGATCGAAACGCGTTCGACCGGAACGCGTGCGACGGGCGGCGCCATCACACGTCGTGATCGATGTCGCGCTCCAGGACCGACTTGCTCTCCACCGTGGTGTCGGCCTTGAGGTGGTAGACCAGGGGGATGCCCGTGGCGATCTCGAGGCTGGCGATGGTCTTGGTGGTCATGCCGTCGAGCACCATCACGAGGGCGCGCAGGGAATTGCCGTGGGCGGCCACGAGCACGCGCTCACCGGCCATGACGCGGGGCAGGATGGTCTGGATGTAGTAGGGCAGCACCCGGGCGGCGGTGTCCTTGAGGCTCTCGCCGCCGGGCGGCGGGATGTCGTAGGAGCGGCGCCACTGGTGCACCTGGGCGTCGCCCCAGCGCTCGCGGGCATCGTCCTTGTTGAGGCCCGACAGGTCGCCGTAATCGCGCTCGTTGAGGGCTTCCGAACGGATGGTCTCCACGTCGGGCTGGCCCATCTCCTCCAGCATCAGCGCGCAGGTGCGCTGGGCGCGGCGCAGGTTGGAGGTGAAGGCCACGTCGAACCGATGGCCCTGCTCGCCGAGCCAGCGGCCGGCGGTCCGGGCCTCGGCGATTCCGAGTTCCGTCAGCTCCGGATCGCGCCAGCCCGTGAACAGCTTCTTGAGGTTCCACTCGCTCTGGCCGTGGCGAGCGAGGACAAGCAGGCGCTCCATCGCGGATCGATCCCCTGAATCTGATTATGGTGCGACGCAGCATGAGGCTGAGCCGGTCGGGTATGTGGGCGCCCGAAGCTGAACGGGCAATGACGACAGGCCCTTATCAGAGCCCGAGGACGTCGGCCATGCCGTACAGACCCGGCGGGCGGTCGAACGCCCATTGCGCTGCACGCACGGCGCCGCGGGCGAAGATGCCCCTGTCCTCGGCGTGGTGGCTCAGCGTCAGGCGCTCGCCCGCGCCGGCGAAGACGACGCTGTGGTCGCCCACCACCGTGCCGCCGCGCAGGGTGGCGAAGCCGATGTCGCCGGGCCGGCGCGCACCCGTATGGCCGTCGCGGGTCGAGACCCGGGTGTCGGCCAGCGCGACGCCGCGCCCCTCCGCCGCCGCCTCGCCCAGCAGCAGGGCGGTGCCGGACGGGGCGTCGACCTTCATGCGGTGATGCATCTCGACGATCTCGATGTCGAAGTCCTCGCCCAGGGCCGCGGCGACCTTGCGCACGAGGCCGGCGAGGAGATTGACGCCCAACGACATGTTGCCCGAGCGCACGATGCGGGCGTGGTGGGCCGCCGCCGCGAGCTTCTGCAGATCCGCCTCTTCCATGCCCGTCGTGCCGACCACGTGGACGATGCGGGCCTGCGCCGCGAGTTCGGCGAAGAACGTGGTGGCGGCCGGCGTCGTGAAGTCGAGGACGCCCTCGGCGGCGGCGAAGGCCGGCAGGGGGTCGTCGGTGACGGGCACGCCGAGGGGCGCGAGGCCGGCGAGCACGCCGGCATCCTGGCCGAGCACGGGCGCGCCCGCGCGCGCGATGGCGCCCGACAGGGTGCAGCCCTCGGCTTCCGCCACCGCGCGGATCAGCATCCGCCCCATGCGCCCGCCGGCGCCGACCACCACGAGCCGCATCCCGTGCCCTTTCCGAATGACGTCAGCCTTGTGCGGTACAGCCTCGGGTGAATGCTGCCAAGGCGAAGGCTGCGAAGGAAGGCCGCCAAGGACAGCGACGCCATCGCTCAGCGTGGGGGCAGCAGGGGCCCGAGCACGTCGGTGACGCCGTTCACGGTGATCTGTGTGCCGACGCACAGGAGCAGGAAGGCGAAGAGGCGTCCGAGCACCCGTGCGCCCACGGGGCCGATGAACATCACCACCCGGTCGGCCGAGCCGTAGACGAAGCGCACGATCACCGCGATGGCCAGGGCCGCGAGCGACATGCCGATGTAGAAGCCGATCCGGTCCGGTCCCGGCGCCGGCCGGTTCGAGCCGAGCGCGATGGCCACCGCGATGGTGCCGGGGCCGGTGGTGAACGGCAGGGTGAGGGGGAAGAACGCGAGTTCGGCGAGATTGTCGGGCGTGCTCCCCTTGGCCTCGGCGTGCTTGCGGGCCTCGCGCGCTTCCGGCGCCGTCAGCAGGGTCCAGGCCGAGGCCGCCACGACGAGGCCTCCGGCGATGCGGAGTGCGGCGAGGGACACACCGAAGAAGTTGAGGATCGGCGCCCCCGCCCACAGGGCCGAGAGCATGATCAGCGCCGCGTAGAACCCGATGCGCTTGGACAGCTCCACCCGCTCGGCATGGGAGTTCTGCGCCGTGACCTGGGCGAAGATCAGCGCCGAGCCGATGGGGTTCACGATGGAGAACAGGCTCGACAGGGCGAGCACGAAGCTCTGCAACGCGGCCTCTGGGGCGAAGAAGGACAGCATGGATCAGCCGGGGGAGGGGGCCGGCACCAGGGCGCGGGCCGGGGCGAGGCGGGTCGCGCGCCGGACCCGCCGGACGGCGACGGGCCGGTAGAGCTGCTTGGTCGCATCCACCACGTGCAGCCCGGCGAAGGGCAGGGACAGGCCGGTGCCGAGGCGCTCCCAGGCCCCCGCCGTCTGCAGCCAGACGCGGCTCTGCACGGGCGGCATGTACAGGGCCTCGGCCCAGCCCTCGGGCGAGAACTGGGTCGTGCGCATGAGCCGGGCGAGCTGCGAGCGGCTGTAGGGCTGGCCGTGGCCGAAGGGGGTCGCATCGCGCCGGGCCCAGACGCCCCGGCGGTTCGGCACCACCAGGATCATCCGTCCCCCCGGGGTCAGAACCCGCCAGACATCCTGCAGGAGTTCCGTGGGGCTCTCGACGGATTCCAGCGCATGGACCAGGATCACCCGGTCCACGGCAGCCTCGGGCAGAGGCATCATCGTCGGGTCGGCGAGCGCCGAGCACGAGCGTCCGCTGCCGGGCCAGTTCACCACCCCCTGCGTCGCCGGCATGAAGGCCAGCGTCCGCTCGGCGATGACGTGGACGGGCCCGAGATAGGGCGTGGCGTAGCCGAGCCCCAGGACGCGCAGGCCCGAGACCGAGCCGAGGAAGCCGTGGATCGCGCGGGCGACGATGCGGTGCGTCACCCCGCCGAGTGGGCTGGCGTAGAAGGCGCGCAGGTCGGTGACGTCGAGGCGCATGGCGGGGGTCCGGCGCGGCCGGCGTATCTGTCCGGAGGATCGGCGAGGGCGCTCCCGCATCAATGGGGGGGCGAGCCGCCTCCGGCAACCCCGCCAACCCCGAACCACGAAACTCCGAGCCGCGAAAACCCGCCGGAACCGGATCTCGCCCGGCCCGGTTCCCCGCCGACATCGGACCGCAACGCCAAGAACGCCGAGGACAACGCCATGCCCGCTTCCCGACCGGACATCCGGACCTTCCTGTGCCGCAGCGACAACATCGGCGTGCTCCTGCACGACCCCGAGACGGGCGCCTGCGCCGCCATCGACGTGCCGGAAGCCGCCCCCGTCCTCGCGGCCCTCGACGCGGCCGGCTGGACCCTCACCGACATCCTCGTGACCCACCGGCACACGGATCACATCGAGGGCATCGCCGAGGTGAAGCGGCGCACGGGCGCCAGGGTCACGGCGCCGGCCCGGGCGGGTTTGGCCGTTCCGGAGGTCGATGTCGCCGTGTCCGAGGGCGACGTGGTGCGGGTCGGGTCGCTGTCGGCCGAGGTCTGGGAGACGCCGGGGCATTGCGCCGACCACGTCACCTACTGGTTCGAGGCGGCCGGCCTGGTGTTTGCCGGCGACACCCTGTTCACCCTGGGCTGCGGCCGGGTGATGGAGGCCGAGCCGGAGGTGCTGTGGCGTTCGCTCCAGCGCTTCGACGGCCTGCCCGACGACACCCGGGTCTATAGCGGGCACGATTACGTCCTGTCGAATGCCCGCTTCGCGCGGGCCGCCGAGCCCGGCAACACGAGGCTGGCGGCCCGGATGGACGAGGCCGAGCGGGCCAAAGCGGAAGGTCGCTTCCTCGTTCCGACAACCCTGGGTGACGAGCGGGCGACCAATCCGTTCCTGCGCGCCGGCGAGCCGGCCCTGGCACACGCAGTGAATCTCAGCGCCGGAACCGAGGCGGTGCACGTGTTTACTGCATTGAGGGCCTGGAAGAATAAGTTCTGACCCGCTAAAGGGCGGGACAGCGTCTCGCATTTGCGAGACGCTGGGCCTCGCAGACGTACACGTCGTGGTGATCGACGCTGGCGATTTGACAAGGAGGTCCGCCCCTCCTCCAGCCATGGCCGGTGTTCCCGAACGATGCAGCCTCCCGGCCCGCCCTTCGTCTTTGGGAAAGGCCTTGCCGCGGTCAACGATTCCGAGGGCCATAGCCTCGACGACGGACCCCGGAAGCCATCCTCCGATCGCTCCTCGGCCAACCGTGCCGGCCGCTCCGCGCCGCGCACCGCGCCCATCGCCGTGGATGCACGGCTCCTGGCCGTGGCCACCGAGCACCTGCGCCGCCTCGGCCCGAAGCGGGTGACGGTGGTGGCCGTGGCGGCGGAAGCCGGCATGACCCACGCCAACGTCTACCGCTATTTCCCGTCGAAGGACGCGCTCCTCGACGCCGTGGCCGGACGCTGGCTGCGCGACGTGGAGGCGGAACTCGCCCGCATCGCCGATGCGCCCGACCCCGCCGACGACAAGATCGAGCGCCTGCTCTCGGCCCTCGCCTCGGCGCAGCGATCGACCCTCGCCAACGAGCCGAACCTGTTCTCCGTCCACCTCGACGCGGCCGTGGGCGCGCGGCCCATCGCCCGGCGCCACCGGGTCCGCCTGCGCGGCCTCGTCGAGCGGGTGGTGGAGGAAGGCATGGCGACGGGCGCGTTCGTGGCGCGCGATCGCGAACGGGCCATCGCCTACATCTTCGACGCGAGCTACCGCTTCACCCATCCGCTGGCGATCCAGCACGATGCCGACCTGCCGGGAGACCTCATCGAGGCCCGCCTCGGTGCCGTGATTCTCGCCATCCAACGGGTGCTCCGGACGGGGGCGCTCTGACCTCCGTGACAGAACGATTCCTCTGTCACCGGCAAGATTTCAGCCTTCGGCGCGACTGCGAATTTGCCTAAAGCCTTCGCAACTTTATGTTTTCGCCTCTGCCTCGCCGAGGCGTCCGAGGCACGGTCTGGCCCGGACCCTGCAGGGCCGATCCATCATCGGTTGAAGACGTGGGCCTTTTCCGCCACACACCGCCGCAACGCACACACCGCCGAAGAAGGCTTGGCCCACGAAGGCTCGGCGGCGCAAACCGCCGACGCTGGGAGCGCCCCGTCACACAAGCGGAACACCGCCCATCCATACCCGATCACCGGAGGCTCGTTTTACCCATGGCACGCAGCAAGATCGCGCTCATCGGCGCCGGACAGATCGGTGGCACCCTCGCGCATCTGGCCGGGTTGAAGGAACTCGGCGACGTCGTCCTGTTCGACATCGTCGATGGCGTGCCCCAGGGTAAGGCCCTCGACATCGCCGAATCCGCCCCCGTCGACGGTTTCGACGCCGCCTATTCGGGCGCGAGCGACTATGCCGGCATCGCCGGTGCCGATGTTGTGATCGTCACGGCCGGCGTGCCGCGCAAGCCCGGCATGAGCCGCGACGACCTCATCGGCATCAACCTCAAGGTGATGGAGGCGGTGGGCACCGGCATCAAGGAGCACGCCCCCGACGCCTTCGTGATCTGCATCACCAATCCCCTCGACGCGATGGTGTGGGCCCTGCAGAAGTTTTCGGGATTGCCGACCAACAAGGTCGTCGGCATGGCCGGTGTGCTGGACTCGGCTCGGTTCCGCCACTTCCTCGCCGACGAGTTCAAGGTCTCGGTGGAGGACGTGACCGCCTTCGTGCTCGGCGGCCACGGCGACGACATGGTGCCGCTGGTGCGCTACTCCACCGTGGCCGGCGTGCCGCTGACCGATCTGGTCAAGCTCGGCTGGACCACCCAGGAGAAGCTCGACGCCATGGTCGAGCGCACCCGTAAAGGGGGCGGCGAGATCGTCAACCTGCTGAAGACCGGCTCGGCCTTCTACGCGCCCGCCGCCTCCGCCATCGCCATGGCCGAGAGCTACCTGCGCGACAAGCGCCGGGTCCTGCCCTGCGCCGCCTATCTCGACGGCGAGTACGGCATCGACGGCATGTATGTCGGCGTGCCCATCGTCATCGGCGCGAACGGCGTCGAGCGCATCCTCGAAGTCACCTTCAACGACGACGAGAAGGTGATGTTCGACAAGTCCGTGAACGCCGTGAAGGGCCTCATCGAGGCCTGCAAGACCATCAACCCGGCGCTCGCCTAAAAAGACGGAGGCTCGACGGCGGACCGCGCAGGCGGTCCGCCCGAGCGAAGCCCCACCGAAACTGGGAGGCCCGGCCCGGCCGGGACGAGGGAGGAGTTTGGCATGAACATCCACGAATACCAGGCCAAGGCGGTTCTCAAGGAGTTCGGCCTGCCCGTCTCGCGCGGCGTGCCGATCTTCAAGGCCGAGGAGGCCGAAGCCGCGGCGAGGGAGCTCGGCGGCCCGGTCTGGGTGGTGAAATCCCAGATCCATGCGGGCGGGCGCGGCAAGGGCACCTTCAAGGGCGCCCCCGAGGGTGCCAAGGGCGGCGTGCGCGTTACCAAGTCCCTCGACGAGGTCAAGCAATTCGCCGGCGAGATGCTGGGCCAGACCCTGGTCACGATCCAGACCGGCGAGGCCGGCAAGCAGGTGAACCGCCTCTACATCGAGGACGGCGCCCAGATCGAGGCCGAGTTCTACCTCTCCATGCTGGTGGACCGCGAGACCGGACAGGTCGCCTTCGTCGTCTCGACGGAGGGCGGCATGGACATCGAGACGGTGGCCCACGACACGCCGGAAAAGATCGTCACCTTCTCGGTGGACCCCGCCACCGGCGTGATGCCCCATCACGGCCGCGCCGTCGCCAAGGCGCTCGGGCTCACCGGCCCGCAAGCCAAGGAGGCGGGTGAACTCACCACCAAGCTCTACACGGCGTTCACCGCCAAGGACATGAGCATGCTGGAGATCAACCCCCTGGTGCTCACGGGCGACGGCCATCTCAAGTGCCTCGACGCCAAGATCTCGTTCGATTCGAACGCCCTCTACCGCCACCCCGACATCGTGGCCCTGCGCGACGAGACCGAAGAGGACGCCAAGGAGATCGAGGCCTCCAAGTACGATCTCGCCTACATCGCGCTGGACGGCACCATCGGCTGCATGGTCAACGGCGCCGGCCTCGCCATGGCGACCCTGGACATCATCAAGCTCTATGGCGAGGAGCCGGCGAACTTCCTCGATGTCGGCGGCGGCGCGAGTGAGGAAAAGGTCACGGCGGCCTTCAAGATCATCACCGCCGACCCGCAGGTGAAGGGCATCCTGGTCAACATCTTCGGCGGCATCATGAAGTGCGACGTGATCGCCAACGGCGTGATCGCGGCGGTGAAGGCGGTCGGCCTCGAAGTGCCCCTAGTGGTGCGGCTCGAAGGCACCAACGTCGAGAAGGGCAAGGAGATCATCCGGAATTCCGGCCTCAACGTGATCCCGGCCGACGACCTGGATGATGCCGCGCAGAAGATCGTCGCCGCCGTGAAGAAGGGCTGAGAGTACCCATGTCCATCCTGATCGACGCGAACACCAAGGTCATCTGCCAGGGTTTCACCGGCAAGAACGGGACCTTCCACTCCGAGCAGGCCATCGCCTACGGCACCAGGATGGTCGGCGGCACCTCGCCGGGCAAAGGCGGCGCCACGCATCTCGGCCTGCCGGTCTTCGACACGGTGGCGGAGGCCCGTGAGGCCACGGGCGCCGACGCCTCCGTGGTCTACGTGCCGCCGCCCGGTGCCGCCGACGCCATCTGCGAGGCGATCGCGGCGGAGATACCGCTGATCGTCTGCATCACCGAGGGCATTCCGGTCCTCGACATGGTGCGGGTGAAGCGCTCCCTGGAGGGTTCGAAGTCCCGCCTCGTCGGCCCGAACTGCCCCGGCATCGTCACCGCCGGCGAGTGCAAGATCGGCATCATGCCGGCCAACATCTTCAAGCCGGGCTCCGTCGGCATCGTCTCGCGCTCGGGCACGCTCACCTACGAGGCGGTGTTCCAGACCACCAATGCCGGCCTCGGCCAGACCACGGCGGTGGGTATCGGCGGCGACCCCGTGAAGGGGACCGAGTTCATCTCCATGCTCGAACTGTTCCTCGCCGACGACCGGACCGAGTCCATCGTGATGATCGGCGAGATCGGCGGCTCGGCCGAGGAAGAGGCGGCGCAGTTCATCGCCGACGAGGCCAGGCGCGGCCGCAAGAAGCCCATGGTCGGCTTCATCGCCGGCCGCACGGCGCCTCCGGGCCGCCGCATGGGACACGCCGGCGCCATCATCTCCGGCGGCAAGGGCGGCGCCGAGGACAAGATCGCCGCGATGGAAGCGGCCGGCATCCGGGTCTCGCCCTCGCCGGCGCGCCTCGGCAGCACCCTGGTCGAAGTTCTCAAGGGCTGACGCCGACGGGATGCGCAAGCCTGTGTTGCGCCGCATTCAGGCGCGCGCACCCATATGAGGCACCAACGGACGCGGTTCGACCGCGTCCGGTCTTCGAAATCCGATCCCTGGCGCCCGGCGCCGGATCGGGCGGCGGTCGCTCCGGACGGGGGGACCTTGAGCCAAGCGGTAGGATGACTGAACGATGGCACGCCAGGACGCGCTCGAAACCTCGTTCCTCTACGGCGGAAACGCCGCCTACATCGAGGAGCTGCAGGCGGCCCATGCCCGCGATCCGAACTCCGTCGACCCGGAGTGGCAGGACTTCTTCCGCTCCCTGAACGAGGACAAGGGCGCGGCCGAGAAGAACGCCGCCGGCGCCTCGTGGCAAAAGCCGAACTGGCCGGTCCACGCCAACGGCGAGATCGTGTCGGCGCTCGACGGCAACTGGGCCACCGTCGAGAAGGCGATGGGCGAGAAGATCCGCGCCAAGTCGGACACCGCGACGGCGCCGGCCAAGGGCACCGTCGTGGCCTCGGCCCCCGGCATCTCCGTCGAGCAGGCGACCAAGGATTCCGTGCGCGCGATCATGCTGATCCGCGCCTACCGCATGCGCGGCCATCTGCATGCCAAGCTCGATCCCCTCGGCCTCGCCCCGCGCGGCGACCACGAGGAGCTGCACCCGCAGCATTACGGCTTCGAGGAGAAGGACTGGGACCGCCCGATCTTCCTCGACAACGTGCTCGGCCTCGAATTCTCGACGATCCGCGAGATCGTCGAGATCCTGGAGCGCACCTACTGCCAGACACTGGGCGTCGAGTTCATGCACATCTCCAACCCGGAGGAGAAGGCGTGGATTCAGGAGCGCATCGAGGGCAAGGGCAAGGAGATCACCTTCACCCCCGAGGGCAAGCGCGCGATCCTGAACAAGCTCATCGAGGCGGAAGGGTTCGAGAAGTTCCTCGACCTCAAGTACACCGGCACCAAGCGCTTCGGCCTCGACGGCTCGGAGGCGATGATCCCGGCGCTCGAGCAGATCATCAAGCGCGGCGGCGCGCTCGGCGCCCACGAGATCGTGCTCGGCATGGCCCATCGCGGCCGTCTCAACGTGCTCTCCAACGTGATGGCCAAGCCCTTCCGGGCGATCTTCAACGAGTTCAAGGGCGGCTCGGCCAACCCGGCGGAAGTCGAGGGCTCGGGCGACGTGAAGTACCACCTCGGCGCGTCCTCGGACCGCGCCTTCGACGGCAACAACGTCCACCTGTCGCTCACCGCCAACCCGTCCCACCTCGAGATCGTCGATCCGGTGGTGCTCGGAAAGGTGCGCGCCAAGCAGGACCAGCGCGCCAACCCGCATGTCCACCGCACCAGCGTCGTGCCGCTGCTCATCCACGGTGACGCCGCCTTCGCCGGACAGGGCGTGGTCGCCGAGTGCCTCGGCCTGTCCGGCCTGAAGGGGCACCGCACGGGCGGGTCGATCCACTTCATCATCAACAACCAGATCGGCTTCACCACCGATCCGCGCTTCTCGCGGTCCTCGCCGTACCCGTCGGACGTGGCCAAGATGGTGGAAGCCCCGATCTTCCACTGCAACGGCGACGACCCCGAGGCCGTGACGTTCGCGGCCAAGATCGCCATCGAGTACCGGCAGAAGTTCGGCAAGCCCGTCGTCATCGACATGCTGTGCTACCGCCGCTTCGGCCACAACGAGGGCGACGAGCCGGCCTTCACCCAGCCGAAGATGTACCAGCGCATCCGCAAGCACCCGACGGCGCTCGAGACCTACGGCAAGAAGCTCGTCGCCGAGGGCGTCCTGTCCCAGGAGCAGCTCGATACCCGAAAGGCCGAGTTCCGCGCGATCCTCGATGGCGAACTCGAAGTCGCCAACAACTACAAGGCCAACAAGGCCGATTGGCTCGACGGCCGCTGGTCCGGCTTCAAGGCCGTGCGCGAGGATGTCGACGATCCGCGCCGCGGCAAGACCGGCGTGCCGGCGGAGATCCTGCGCGAGATCGCCCAGCGCATCACCACGCCGCCGCCCGGCTTCCACCTGCACCGCACGATCCAGCGCTTCTTCGACAACCGCGCCAAGGCGGTGGAGAGCGGCCAGGGCATCGACTGGGCGACGGCCGAGGCCCTCGCCTTCGGCTCCCTGCTGCTGGAGGGCCACCGCGTCCGCCTCTCGGGCCAGGATGTCGAGCGCGGCACCTTCTCCCAGCGCCACGCCGTGGTGATCGATCAGGAGAACGAGCAGCGCTACACCTCGCTCAACTCCATCCGCGAGGGCCAGGCGAGCCTTGAGGTCATCAACTCGATGCTCTCGGAAGAGGCGGTGCTCGGCTTCGAGTACGGCTACTCGGCGGCCGAGCCCAACGCCCTGGTGCTGTGGGAGGCGCAGTTCGGCGACTTCGCCAACGGCGCCCAGGTGGTCATCGACCAGTTCATCTCGAGCGGCGAGCGCAAGTGGCTGCGCATGTCCGGCCTGACCCTGCTGCTGCCCCACGGCTACGAGGGCCAGGGGCCGGAGCATTCCTCGGCCCGCCTGGAACGCTTCCTGCAGATGTGCGCCGAGGACAACATGCAGGTGGCCAACTGCACCACGCCGTCGAACTACTTCCACATCCTGCGGCGCCAGCTCAACCGCGAGTTCCGCAAGCCGCTGATCCTGATGACGCCGAAGTCGCTCCTGCGTCACAAGCGGGCGGTCTCGACCATCGACATGATGGCGGAGGGATCGAGCTTCCACCGCGTGCTGTGGGACGACGCCGAGCGCGAGGACGACACCACCAAGCTCGTCAAGGACGACAAGATCCGGCGCGTCGTGCTGTGCTCGGGCAAGGTCTACTACGACCTCTACGACGAGCGCGAGAAGCGCGGGCTCAACGACGTCTACATCCTGCGCGTCGAGCAGCTCTATCCGTTCCCCCTCAAGGCGCTGGCCGGCGAGATGTCCCGCTTCCGCAACGCCGAGGTGGTGTGGTGCCAGGAGGAGCCGAAGAACATGGGTCCCTGGGCCTTCGTCGAGCCCTACCTCGAATGGGTGCTCGGTCAGGCCCAGTCCTCGGTCAAGCGCGCCCGCTACGTCGGCCGCCCGGCCTCCGCCTCCACGGCGGTGGGCCTGCTTTCCAAGCACCAGGCCCAGCTCCAGGCCTTCCTCAACGAGGCGCTGGCGGTCTGACGCCGCACCGCGTTCCCGATCTGACCGCGCACCGGCGCGCCCGATAATCCAGGCGGACACACACCATGGCAACCGACATCCTCGTCCCGACGCTCGGCGAATCCGTGAGCGAGGCCACCATCGGCCGGTGGTTCAAGAAGCCGGGCGACACGGTGGCGGCCGACGAGCCCCTGGTGGAACTGGAGACCGACAAGGTCACCCTCGAGGTCAACGCACCGGCCGCGGGTGAGCTCGGCGAGATCCTGGTCAAGGACGGTGAAACCGTCGAGCCGGGCGCGCTGCTAGGCTCCATCGTCGAGGCCACCGGCGGTGCCAAGGCGGCGGCTCCGAAGAAGACCGAGCAGAAGGCCGAGACCCGTTCCGAGGCGCCGGCCGAGGACAAGGGTGAGCGGAAGTCCGCCGAGGCACCGGCCGAGAGTTCGTCGGCCGGCTACGGCAATCACGGCGATGGCGCCCCGGCTCAGGCCCGCGAATCCGGCGACAACGGCCCGGCCGTCTCCAAGATGGCCCGGGAATCCGGCATCGATCCCGCAACTCTGAACGGCTCGGGCAAGGACGGTCGCGTCACCAAGGGCGATATGCTGGAGGCCAAGGCGAAGGGACCGTCGGCGCCGGCGGCGGCCCCCGCCAAGGAGGCCAAGCCCGCCGCCCCGCGTGCGCCGTCGAAGCCGGACGATGCGGCCCGCGAAGAGCGCGTGCGCATGACGAAGCTGCGTCAGACCATCGCCCGCCGTCTCAAGGACGCGCAGGACACCGCCGCGATGCTGACGACGTTCAACGACGTCGACATGTCCGCCGTGATGGCCATGCGGAGCCAGTACAAGGACATCTTCGAGAAGAAGCACGGCACCAAGCTCGGCTTCATGGGCTTCTTCACCAAGGCGGTGATCGGCGCCCTCAAGGACGTGCCGGCCGTCAATGCCGAGATTGACGGGCAGGACCTCGTCTACAAGAACTATTACCACATCGGCATCGCCGTCGGCACCGACAAGGGCCTCGTCGTGCCGGTGGTGCGCAACGCCGACGACCTCTCCATCGCGGGCATCGAGAAGACGATCGCGGGCTTCGGCAAGAAGGCCCGCGACGGCAAGCTCTCCATCGACGAGATGCAGGGCGGCACCTTCACCATCACCAACGGCGGCATCTACGGGTCGCTGATGTCGACCCCGATCCTCAACGCGCCGCAATCGGGCATCCTCGGCATGCACCGCATCGAGGAGCGTCCCGTCGTGCGGGGCGGAAAGATCGAGGCGCGGCCGATGATGTACCTCGCCCTGTCCTACGATCACCGCATCGTCGACGGGAAGGAGGCCGTGACCTTCCTCGTGCGCGTCAAGGAAGCCCTGGAGGACCCGGCACGCCTCGTGCTCGACCTCTAAGGCCCGGCAGCTGCCGTCCGCCGGCCGCGTCGATCGCGGCCGGACGCTTCCGCGCGCTTCGTATCCGATGGTGGGGCATGACCCGCCGCCCAATTCAGCGAGTCAGAATCCCATGTCCTACGATCTCGTCGTCATCGGTACCGGCCCCGGCGGCTATGTCTGCGCCATCCGGGCGGCCCAGCTCGGTCTGAAGACCGCCGTGGTGGAGAAGCGGGCGACGCACGGCGGCACCTGCCTCAATGTCGGCTGCATCCCGTCCAAGGCCCTGCTCCACGCCTCCGAGGCGTTCGAGGAGGCGGGCAAGCACTTCGCCGACATGGGCGTGATCGTGAACACGCCCGAGCTCGATCTCGCCAAGATGATGGCGTTCAAGCAGGACGGCGTCGACGGCAACACCAAGGGCGTCGAGTTCCTTCTGAAGAAGAACGGCATCGACAGCTATCGGGGAACCGCACGCCTCGCGGGGGCCGGCCGCGTCGAGGTGCTGTCGGAGGATGGCGGCAACCAGCTTCTCGAGACGAAGAACGTCGTCATCGCCACGGGCTCGGACGTCACGAAGCTCCCCGGCGTCACCATCGACGAGACCATCGTGGTCTCGTCCACCGGCGCTCTCGAACTGCAAACGGTGCCCAAAAAGCTCCTGATCATCGGCGCCGGCGTCATCGGCCTCGAACTCGGCTCGGTCTGGCGCCGCCTCGGCTCCGAGGTCACCGTGGTCGAGTATCTCGACCGGATCCTGCCGGGCATGGACGGCGAGGTCGGCAAGCAGTTCCAGCGCATCCTCGGCAAGCAGGGGGTGCAGTTCAAGCTCTCGTCCAAGGTCACGGGCGTCGAGGTCAGCGATGGCGCCGCCACCGTCACGGTGGAGCCCGCCGCCGGGGGCGAGGCCGAGAAGCTGGCCGCCGACGTGGTGCTCGTGGCCATCGGCCGGGTGCCCTACACCGAGGGCCTCGGCCTGGAGACGGTGGGGGTCGGCCTCGACAACAAGGGCCGCATCCAGACCGACAGCCACTACGCCACCAACGTCACCGGCATCTACGCCATCGGCGACGTGATCAGCGGGCCGATGCTGGCCCACAAGGCCGAGGACGAGGGCGTGGCCGTGGCCGAATTGCTCGCCGGCCAGTCGGGCCACGTCAATTACGGGGTGATCCCGAACGTGGTCTACACCTATCCCGAGGTCGCCTCGGTCGGAAAGACCGAGGAAGAGCTGAAGAAGGACGGCATCGCCTACAACAGCGGAAAATTCCCCTTCACCGCCAACGGCCGCGCCAAGGTCAACCACACCACGGACGGCTTCGTGAAGATCCTGGCCGATGCCACCACCGATCGGGTGCTCGGCGTCCACATCGTCGGAGCGGATGCGGGCAACCTCATCGCCGAGGTCGCGGTGGCGATGGAGTTCGGGGCGAGCGCGGAGGATGTCGCGCGCACCTGCCACGCCCATCCGACCCTCACCGAGGCGGTCAAGGAAGCGGCCCTCGCCGTGGCCAAGCGCGCGATTCACATCTGATGGCACCCGGCGGGCCCGCAGATGCGAGCCCGTCTCAGGATTCCGTCGGCACCAGGGGCGGCAGGCGGGAGAGGCGCAGCGCGATGGCGAGGGCCAGCCCGTAGAGGCTCGCGAAGAACATCACCACGCCGGTCCAGCCCGAATGGGCGAAGAACCAGCCGCCCGCCGTGCCGAGCACCGACGAGCCGAGATAGTACAGGCACAGGTACACCGACGAGGCCTGGGCCCGGTCGCGCAGGGCCCGGCGCCCGATCCAGCTGCTCGCCACGGAATGGGCCCCGAAGAAGCTCACCGTGACCACGACGATGCCGAGGATGATGAGCCAGAGTTGGCTCGACAGGGTCATGGTGATGCCGCCCAGCCCGAGCAGGATGGCGAGCCACAGCACCTTGCGGCGCCCGAGCCGGCTCGCGATCTCGCCCGTGAGCGCCGAGGAGAACGTTCCGAACAGGTAGACCACGAAGATCGCCCCGATGGCGGTCTGGCTCAGGTCGAATGGCGGATCGAGCAGGCGAAAGCCGATGTAGTTGTACACACTGACGAACCCACCCATGAGCAGGAACGCCTCGGCGAACAGCCACGGCAGGCCCGGATCGCGAAAGTGCTGGCCGAAGGTGCCGGGCACCTCGCGCCAGCGCATCCGGTTGGCGGTGAAGCGCTGTGAATCCGGCAGGCTGAAGAGGAAGGCGATGGCCGCGAGCAGGGCCAGGACGCCGATGGTGCCGAGACCCCAACGCCAGGAGGCGTGGTCGGCGATGATGCCCGCGACGAGGCGGCCGATCATGCCGCCAAGCGCGTTGCCGCCGATGAGGAGCCCCATGGACAGGCCGATGGCGCGCCCGTGCATCTCCTCGCTGAGATAGGCCATCGCCACCGCCGGCAGGCCGCTGGCCGCGAGTCCCGTCAGGGCGCGCAGGGCGAGGAACCCGTGCCAGCTCGGCACCAGGACCGCCACGATGGTGAGTACCGCCGAGGCGAACAGGGATGCGACCATGATCGGCTTGCGCCCCCAGACTTCGGAGAGGGGGCTCACCACCAGCAACGCGATGGCCAGCATCGCGCAGGGCAGGGAGAGGGCGAGGCTGCTCTCGGCCGGCGAGACGTGGAATTCCTCGGCGAAGACCGGCATCAGGGGCTGCACCCCGTAGAGCACGGCGAAGGTGGAGAATCCGGCCGCCGCGAGCGCCAGGGTGGTACGGCGGAAGGCCGGCGTTCCGGCCTCGATCAACCGGGGTTGCGTCTCGTCCATGCCGGCTCCCGTCTCGGATCGACGCGCCGGTTCAGCGACGAGCCGTGTCCGGACGCCCTTCCGGATGACCCGTGCGCGACCGGTATATAGGTCGGGGCCGGGGACCGGAAACTGGTCCCGCATCGCCGCGGAGCGATTCCGATCGGGACCGGCTCGGCGCGAGGCGCCGGACATCCGGACGGCTTTCACCGGACTCCCGTTGCACCGGCATGCCCGGAGCGAGAGCCGGCCGTGGCCGAGAGGCACGCGAACCGCCCCGGCCAAATCCCTTCGGTCCAGCCAGCGGGAGGTCTACCGTGGCGCCGGAGCGGCGTCCCCCTGTTGCTGGATCAGCGGGGTGATGCGGCGGACCGTGACCCTGCGGTTCTCGCGCGAGGCGTTCTGGGTGTTCACCTTGAGGGACTGCTCTCCGTAGCCCTGCGTGGTCAGGTTCTCCGGTGGCACGCTGAAGTTCTGACTCAGCACGGTGGCCACGGACTGGGCCCTGCGGTCCGACAGGGACAGGTTGTCGACGTCCGACCCCACCGCATCGGTGTAGCCCTCGATAAGGAACACCTCCTGCGGATTGGCCTTGATCGCCCGGTTGATCGCCGCCGCGATGGTGGAGAGGCGTGCAGCCTGATCCGGCGTCACCGTGAACGAGCCCGTGTCGAAGGTGATCGTGTCGATGTCGATGCTTCGCATCCGGGCGCGCAGCTGCGGGCTGTAACGCACCTGATCCAGGGTGTAGCGCCGGTCCACTGCCACCACCGGCGGGGCTGAGAGGGCCTCGTAGACGGTACCCTCGTCGGCGCCGTCGTAATCCACCACGTAGCGGTTGCGCGGGATGCGGATGTCCGGCGGGGGCAGATCGACCACGTCGTCGTAGATCGGCCGCCGCGCGCCGCCGCCGAAGGCGTTGTCGATAATCACGACCTCGCGGCCATCGCGGAACCGGCGCGACCGACGCACGAGCCGGCCGTCGTCGTCGACGATGGTGACGATCTGCTCGCCGCCCGGCCGATCGAGATACGTGATCGTGTCGCCGCCGCGCCGCTCGCTGCGATAGCCGCCGCGACCGAGATCGCGGAAGCGTTCGTTCTCGTCGTGCCGGATGAAATAACTGTCACGGTCGCGCACGATGATGCGGCCGGGCTCGCGGATGTAGGTCCGGCCATCCTCCTGGAACTCGCGCCGGTCGCGGCGGACCCGGTCGAAGTCACGGGTCTCGTCGTCGTCTCGAAACCCGCCAGGGATGTAGCCGGGCCGGCCCGGGGCGTTGAAGCCTGAGCGCGGACCGGCGCGCTCGAACGCGTCGCGGCGCTCGCGGTCCTCGCGCCGGTCGTCGCTGCGCCGATCGTCACCGCGCAAGGTCTCGTCACGCGGGCCACGGTCGCGCACCCCTTGATCGCGCGGGTCCTGGTCACGCGGGCCACGGTCGCGCAGGCCGTCGTCGCGATTGCCGCGCGGGTCGGTCCGGTCCGGCGGCACACCCGGTCCCCGTCCGTCCGCGCCCGGCGCGCCGGGTGGAGTGAACGGGCGCCCCGGCACGCCGGGTCGAGCGTTCGGCGCGACCGGGGGCGTGCTTTCAGGAGTGGGCTGCGGCGCAACCTTCGGCGCCGCCGGTTCCGTCGGCGATTGAGTGGCTCGGGGATCGGCCGGCTGAGCCGGCCTTGCGGGTTGAGCCGCGTTGGGAGCGCGCGGGTCGGCGGCCGCGGGTGGGGTCGGCCGGTTCGGTGACGGGGGAACCTGCCGCTCAGCCGGGGCGGCATCGGGACCGCGCCGTCCCGGCTCGGGCGCATTCGGACGCTCGGGCTCCGTACCCGGCGCGCGCCGGCTCGGCTCGGCCGGACGGGCCGGCGCCGGCTCGGGCACGCGCTCCCGGGTGGCTGGTGGACTCTGCTGCTCCTGCCGGCCGGGACGCTCCTGTCTCTCAGGACGCTCCTGTCTCTCAGGGCGTTCTTGCCGATCGGGGCGCTCCTGCCGAGGCGCCGGACGTTCCCCTGTCCCACGGTCCTCCCGGGGATCGCTGCGCTCCTGGCGTGGGGCAGCCCGCTCGCGCTCCTGTCGCGGCTCGGGGCGCTCCTGCCGGGGTTCCGGTCGCTCTGGCCGGGGTTCGGGCCTTTCCTGTCTGGGGGCTGGCCGGTCCTGCCTCGGCTCCGGCCGCTCCTGACGCTCCGGCCTCTCTTGGCGTTCCGGCCTCTCTTGGCGTTCGGGCCGCTCACGGGTAGGCGGACCGCCGCGCGGTCCTTCGCCACCGGGGCCGCGTGGTCCCTCGCCGCCGGGCCCGGCCTGCGCCAGCTGAATCGTGCCGCCCGCCGCCCAGCTGGGGCCGGCCTGGAAGGCCCCCGACAGGGCCAGGGCCGGCAGGATCGTGCCGGTGAGGAGGAGCAGGCGGATGGGCCGCATGGAAGGCACTCACGGTCGTGGATGAGGCCTTCGGAACAGGATTGGGGCCGGATGGTTCCCGTTTCGACCGCTTCCGGTCTCCGGCTCTCTGATCCGTCAGGGGGTTCCGGTGCGGGTCTGGCCCTGAACCGAGAACAGGTTCGGCGCGATGATCCGGACGGGCTGGCGTTCCTCGCCCGCGGCCGCGGCGGGCGCGGCCTCGATGGCGGTATGCTCCGCCACGGCGCCGGTCTCGGTGGTCACGAGGCCCGTGCGGTTCGCCGCGTCGGCGGCCAGGACCGCCGCGGTCTTGTCGGCCCGCCCGACGAGGGTGAGGCGCACCTTCGGTCGCGACAGGGCCTCGGCCTGCATCGGCGTGACGAAGATATCGCCCTTGTGGCGCACCAGCATGCTCTCGGCCTTGACCAGGGACTGAGCCCAGCTCTGACCCTCCCGCTTGCACGAGCAGTTCGGGGTGAACGTCGTGCGGAACTTGAAGGCGTTGGCGAGCGACACGTAGGCCTTCGAGCCCCGGAGCGTCGCGGCGTGCTTCAGGGCGTCGTCGCCATAGGGCATCGAGTAGGCGGCGGCCTCTGCGCCCGGGCACAGGGCCTGGCACAGGTCGTCGGCGCCCTCGCGGCCGTCGGGCAGATTGGCCATGGGGAAGTAGGCGCCGTCGCAGGTGCGCACGCAGACCACCTGGGCACCGCCCCGGGCCCGCGGCTCGCGCGGCGTTCCGTCCAGGGCGTTGAGCGCCACGCGGCTCGCCGTGTCCGTGCAGGCGGAGGCCACGGCCGCCGTGAGCTGCCGGCGGCGCGCGGCGGTGACCTCCCCGTTCTCGGCGCCGTATCCGGCGTTGAGGGCACGGATGCGCTGCTCCACGGCTCCGCATTGCGGTGGCCGCGAATCGAAGAACAGGAACCGGCCGCCCTCGCAGTTCAGGGTGCGGTAGTAGGCGTTGAGGCGGCCGATCTCGTTCTGGAGCGCCCGGGCGGTGTTCGCGCCGTCGCTCAGGTTGGCGAGCTCCGAGCGGTAGCGCAGGCAGGCGTCCGTGGATTGCGCCTGCACGTCCCCGATCGTCCCGAAGGTCGCGAGGGTCACGGCGAGCGCCCGGACGAGCGTGCGGATCTGCGGGAGGATCAGCGGCATGGCCTGACAGGATCGGGAGTGGAACCTTGCCGACTCCGGGAATCGGCGCGGCGGCGAAGCGGAAGTTTTGTACCCGCCCTCGCGCGGAGGCGACAGCCTTCCCACATGCGCCCCAGCCGAGTTGGGGGGGAATGCATGACGATGTGGCTTCGGGGTCTCACAGGGGGAATGACGGCGGTCATCGTCGCGGGGGCGCTCGCGGGCGCCGCGCCGGCCAGGGCCGAGGAGGCCGACCGGATCTTCGACAAATCGACGGTCTGGCGCCCGCTCACCCCCAACGACAAGCTGGTGGTCTACGGGATCGACGATCCCGCCGTGGCCGGTGTCGCGTGCTGGTACACCCAGCCCGAGAAGGGCGGCATCAAGGGCACCCTCGGGCTGGCCGAGGACGTCTCGGACATCTCCCTGGCCTGCCGCCAGGTCGGTCCCGTGCAGTTCAAGGACAAGCTCGGCCAGGGCGAGGTGGTGTTCAGCGAGCGCCGATCCTTGATCTTCAAATCCATGCAGATCGTGCGCGGCTGCGACGCCAAGCGCAACACGCTGATCTACATGGTCTATTCGGACAAGGTGATTCAGGGTTCGCCCAAGAACTCCACCTCGGCCGTGCCCCTGATGCCGTGGGGGACCGAACTCCCGCCGAAATGCGCCGACGCCATGAAGAAGTAGGCGGCCGCGGACGCACATCCGGCCAGGATCGATCGGGGCGATCGGTCCTGGGATCGGTCTTGGCGGTCAATCCTGGCAGGTGATGCGGATCGGGCGCTCGGCCTGCTTGATCACCGGGACCGCGGGGATCGCACCGGTGTATTCGTCCTGGGCGGCGACGCCGAAGGAGCCGGCGGCGGCGAAGCCCTGGGCCTCGCACCAGGCATTGGCCACCACCTGGCCGCAGCTGCTCTCGCCATTGGTAAGGCAATCGCCGACGCCGTAGCCTTCGCCGGCCGGAATCAGGAAGGTCTTCTCCACCTGCGGCGCGGTCTTGGCCTGTGGCGCGGTCTTGGCGGGGCTCTCGCCGTCGCCCCCCGCGAGCGCGGCCGACGAGATCAGGGCGAGGGCGAGGAGAGCGCCGATTTCGGCGGCCGGGCGGCGCATGGGCAAAACCTCGATGGAGGGATTCGGGTTCGGGGAAATCTCAAGGGTCGAAATCTCACGGGTCCAGGTAAACAAACCCTTTCCGCCACGGATCGCTTTCGATAGGCGGCGGGGCGGCGCTGTTCTCGAATTGCTCATGGATTCGGGGTAGCCCAGGACGGCTCGCGGAACCGTCGCCTTCGCGCAACAGGCGGCCCGTGCAGCGCGGCCGCCCACCCATTGGACGGGCCGGTCGCGGCGGAGTACCGACGCCGGGAAGCGGCGAGAAACCAAGGCGCTAGGGGCGGTCGAAGCACGCGGCACACGCGGCCCGCCCGAGGGACGAGGGACGGTTTCATGGCCCCGATGTTGCGGCTCTACAACACGCTGACCCGGCAGAAGGCCGCGTTCACGCCGATCGATCCGAGCCATGTCCGGATGTATGCCTGCGGGCCGACGGTCTACGACGCGGCCCATATCGGCAATGCGCGCCCGATCATCGTCTTCGATCTGCTGTTTCGGCTCCTGCGCCATCTCTACGGCCCGGCGCACGTCACCTACGCCCGCAACGTCACCGACGTGGACGACAAGATCAACGCCCGCGCGGCGGCGCGCGGCATCACCATCCGCGAACTCACCGACGGGACCCTCGCCGCCTTCCACGACGACATCCGGCGCCTCGGCGTGCTGATGCCGGAGGACGTCAACGTGGCGGGGGCGCGTCCCAGTTTCGTCGAGCCGCGCGCCACGGACCATATCGCCGAGATGATCGCCATCATCGAGGGGCTGGTGGCGGCGGGCCACGCCTACGTCGCGGCGGGCCACGTGCTGTTCGACGTGCCCTCCATGCCCGATTACGGCGGCCTGTCGAAGCGGCCCCTCGACGAGATGGAGGCCGGCGCCCGCGTCGAGGTCGCCCCCTACAAGCGTTCGCCCCTGGATTTCGTCCTGTGGAAGCCCTCGAAGCCCGGCGAGCCGTCCTGGCCCTCGCCCTGCGGCCTCGCCGAACCGGGCCGTCCCGGCTGGCACATCGAGTGCTCCGCCATGTCGTGGAAGCACCTGGGGCAGACCTTCGACATCCATGCCGGCGGCATCGACCTCATCTTCCCGCATCACGAGAACGAGGTCGCCCAGTCGCGCTGCTGCTTCGGCACCGACGTGATGGCCCATGTCTGGCTCCACAACGGCTTCCTGCAGGTGGAGGGGGAGAAGATGTCGAAATCGCTCGGCAACTTCATCACCATCCGCGACGTGCTCAAGGACTGGCCCGGTGAGGTGGCTCGCCTCGCCATGCTCAAGACGCATTATCGTCAGCCCATCGACTGGACGCTCCGGGGCCTGGAGGAGGCGAGCCGAACCCTGGAGCGCTGGTACGGGATCGTCGGCGATGCGGCCGCCGGGATGATCCCGGCCGGGGTGCTCGAACCGCTGAGCGACGATCTCAACACCGCCTCGGCGCTGGCCGAACTCCACCGCCTCGACGATCCCGCCAGCCTCAAGGCCGGCGCCAACCTCATGGGCCTGCTCACCCAGACTCAATCGGCCCGCGAGCAGGGCAGCATCCGGGCCGCCGGGGTGGACGTGTCCCGGGTCGAGGCCCTGATCGAGGCCCGCCGCGCGGCCCGCGCCGCCAAGGACTGGGCCGCCTCAGACCGCGTCCGCGACGAGCTCCTGGCGATGGGCGTCGCGGTGAAGGACGGCAAGGACGGCACCACCTGGAGCGTGGCGCCGTGATCGCCCCCTCCGGTCTTATCCGAACGTCGTCCGACCCCCCGATCGGCTAGAGTGACATCACAGCCGCTCGGTCACGAACGCCTCGGCCTCGGGGGAGGTGGGGGCCTCGGCGGCGGCGTCGCGCAGGAGCCCGACCACGGCCTCGGCCTCGTGGGCCACGAGGTAGCTGAGGTCGAGGCCCTCGCGGATGAAGCCCTGGGCCCGCATGTGGTCGAGGAGCGTCAGCAGGGGCGTCCAGAAATCGGCCACGGAGAGCAACAGGATCGGCTTCCTGTGCTGGCCGAGCTGCGCCCAGGTGAGCTGCTCCACCAGTTCCTCCAGGGTGCCGATGCCCCCCGGCAGGGCCACGAACGCGTCGGAGCGCTCGAACATCAGCCGCTTGCGGGTGTGCATGTCCTCGACGACGATGGTCTCCTGGATCTCGTCGAGCATGCGCTCGCGCGACTTCAGGAAGCTCGGGATGATGCCGGTGACGTGGCCCCCGTTCTCGAGGACGGCGCGGGCCACCGTGCCCATCAGTCCGACATTGCCGCCGCCGTAGACGAGGCCGAGGCCGGCTTGCGCCAAAGCCTTGCCCAGGGTCTCGGCCGCCGCCGTGAAGGCGGGGTCGCCGCCGAAGCCCGAGCCGCAATAGACGCAGACGGTTCTTACCGGGGCCATGCGTCGCCTCCCATCCGGGTCCGGCCGCCCGGACGGCGCGCCGCGTCCACGGGCCAAAGTGCTGATTTTATGGGAGATCCGGCCGTCGGGCAGCCATCGGTGTTTGGTGTTCCGGTCATGTTCGTTAATATGTCGCCGTCAAGTGCCGATTTGTCGCCGGGGCAGGTCGAGGTTCGACTGCGTTCTCGCCGCCCGGACGATGGAAGAGGGAGTGGTGCGTCATGAAGGCGGAGTTGCGACGGAGCATCTTCCTCGCCTGCGTGGGGCTTCTGGGCGGCTTCACCCTCGTCGTCACCCTCTACGGCGCGAGCGAGTTGTTCAAGCAGGGATTCGGCGCACCGGAGGGCCGGGCTGCGCCCCTCGCCACCGAGCCGGCCCCGAGCCGGGGGGAGGGGAGTCCCGTCGCGCCGGGAAAGCCCCGGTCGGACCGGTCGCCGGGGCCGGGCCAGATGTCCGCCCTGTCGTCGGGGGACAATCCGGCCGCGCCGGGGGGCGTGTCGCCGCCGGCCGGCGGGGAGGCGTCCGCGCCGACCTTCGACATCATCCGCGTCGAGCCCTCGGGCGAGACCGTCATCGCGGGCCGGGCTGCGCCCAACACCACCGTCGAGATGCTGCGCGACAACGAGCCGATTGCCCGTGTGCTCGTCGACCCGTCCGGCCAGTTCGCCATCGTGCCGCCTGCCCTGTCCCCCGGCAGCAGTGAGATCACCCTGCGCTCCACGGGGGCCGACGGCCGGTCCCTCGTCTCCCGGGAGAGCGTGGCGGTGGTGGTGGCCGCGAAGCGCGACGCCAAGCCCCTCATCGCCCTGACCTCGCCCGACAAGCCCACGGTGGTGCTGTCGCAGCCCGATCCGGCGGCCCCGGCGCAGGCCGCCGCCGACCCCCGGGATGGCGACACCACCGCCAAGGGCGACACCAAGACCGCTGCCAAGGGGGACTCGAGCAAGGGGGACTCGAGCAAGGCGGACCCGAAGTCGCCGGCGCAGGCTGATGCCCGACCATCCGCGAAGCCGGAGGGGACGCCGGTCAAGATCGTCAGCGTCGAGGCGGAGGAGGGCGGGCGGCTCTACGTCACCAGCCAGGCCCAGCCCGGGGCGACGGTGCGGCTCTACCTCAACGACACCCTGGTGGCGCCGGGCAGCGCCGGGGCCGACGGGCGCGTCGCCTTCACCATCGGGCGCGGGGTCCAGCCGGGCGCCTACGCCATCCGCGTCGACCAGGTCGATCCCGTGTCCGGCAAGGTGAAGACCCGCTCGGAGGTCGCCTTCACGGTCCCGGTCCCGGCGTCGAAGCCGGCCGGGATCAAGCCCGCCGCGGCGAAACCCGCCCCCGTCGCCTCCGCCGCACCGGCGCCGGCCGGGCCCGGACCGTCGACGCCTCCGGCGAAGATTGCCCTGTTGCCCCAGCCGCTTAAGGCCGATCCGCCCCGGACCGGGGCCACCCTTCCCACCCCGGCGATGACAGGTCCGGGCCCCCGGCCCGGCACCGAATCCCAGGCGCCCGAATCCCAGGTGCCCGAGCCGAAATTCGCCAACGAATCCAAAGTCATGCCCGAACCGAAGCCGGCACCGGAGGCACCCCGCACGGTGTTCGTGCCCGAGATCGGCACGGCGCGGATCGTGCGGGGCGACAGCCTGTGGCAGATCAGCCGGCGCACCTACGGCAGCGGCACCCGCTACACGGTGATCTACGACGCCAACCAGCCCCAGATCCGCAACCCGGACCGGATCTATCCGGGCCAGATCTTCGTCCTGCCCACCGACGGCACGGCGGCGGTGACGGGCGCGCAACGGCGCGGCTGACCCCGTCCCGCCCGCGGCGGCGCGGACCGGCGCGCGCCGGAAAACCCCGCCGTTCCGGACCGGCGCATCCGCCCGGCGCGCCGACGCGGGGCCGCCCCGCGCCGGCGCGCGGCTGTCATTGGACGCGGGCCGGCTTATATCCGTTCACAATTCAGCCGACACCGAGACCCACCCATGACCCCCGACCCCGCGCAAGCGGCGAGCGGCACGCCGCCCGCGCGCCCCGGCCTCGTCGCCACCTATCGCCGCCTGTGGCCCTACCTCTGGCCCTACGGCCGGCCCGACCTGCAGCGGCGGGTGTTCCTCGCGTTCGGCCTGCTGATCGTGGCGAAGTTCGTCACCATGGTCACCCCGTTCACGTTCAAGTGGGCGACGGACGCCCTGGTGGCGATGACCGACGCCAAGCCCGGCGCCGCGATCCCCACGGGATTGCTCGCCGCACCCATGCTCCTCATCGGGCTCTACGGCCTGTCGCGGATCGCCATGGCCGGGCTGACGCAGGTGCGCGACGGGCTGTTCGCCAAGGTGGCGATGCACGCCGTGCGGCGCCTGGCCCTGCAGACCTTCGAGCACATGCACCGCCTGTCCCTGCGCTTCCACCTCGAGCGCAAGACCGGCGGCCTGACCCGGGTGCTGGAGCGCGGCCGCGGCGGCATCGAGGAGCTGTCGCGCCTGATGGTGCTGACCCTGGTGCCCACCATCGTCGAGTTCGTCCTCGTCATCGGCGTGCTGGCCTACGAGTTCGACTGGATCTACTCGGCCGTCGTGTTCCTGATGGTGGCGGCCTATCTCGGCTTCACCTGGAAGGCGACGCAGTGGCGCATCGAGATCCGGCGCCGGATGAACAACTCCGACACCGACGCCAACACCAAGGCGGTGGATTCGCTCCTGAACTTCGAGACGGTGAAGTATTTTGGCGCCGAGCGCCGCGAGGCCGAGCGCTACGACGCCTCCATGGCCAAGTACGAAAAGGCCTCGACCCAGACCTACGTCTCGCTGGCCGTCCTCAACGCCGGCCAGGCCGTGATCTTCACCATCGGCATGACGGTGGTGATGTGGCTCGCAGCTAGAGACATCCTGGCCGGGCGCACCACCATCGGCGGGTTCGTGCTGGTCAACACCATGCTGATCCAGCTGTCGATGCCCCTCAACTTCATGGGCATGATCTACCGCGAGATCAAACAGGCGTTGATCGACATCGACGACATGTTCCTCATCCTCCACCGCAACCCCGAGATCGCCGACCGGCCGGACGCGAAAGTGCTCCAGGCCCGGGGCGGCACGGTGGAGTTCCGGGACGTGCGCTTCGCCTACGACCCCGCCCGGCCGATCCTGCGCGGCGTCTCCTTCACGGTGCCGGCGGGCCAGACGGTGGCCATCGTCGGCCCCTCGGGCGCCGGCAAGTCGACCCTGTCGCGGCTCCTGTTCCGGTTCTACGAGCCGCAGGGCGGGCGCATCCTCATCGACGGCCAGGACATCGCCGGGGTCACCCAAGGGTCCCTGCGGACGGCCATCGGCATGGTCCCGCAGGACACGGTGCTGTTCAACGACACCATCGGGTACAACATCCGGTACGGCTGCTGGGACGCCACGGACGCCCAGGTGCGCGAGGCCGCGTCCCTGGCCCAGATCGACCGCTTCGTCTCCGCCCTGCCCGAGGGCTACGACACCCCCGTGGGCGAGCGCGGCCTGAAACTCTCCGGCGGCGAGAAGCAGCGCGTCGCCATCGCGCGCACCATCCTCAAGGGGCCCCCGATCCTCGTCCTCGACGAGGCGACCTCGGCCCTCGACAGCTTCACCGAACGCGAAATCCAGGATGCCCTCGACAAGGTGTCTCGCGGCCGCACCACCCTCGTCATCGCCCACCGCCTCTCGACGGTGGTCAACGCCGACGAGATTCTGGTGTTGGACAAGGGGGTGATCGTCGAGCGTGGGACGCACCAGAGCTTGCTGGATGCCGGCGGGGTCTATGCGTCGCTGTGGAGCCGGCAGCGGGAGGCCGATGCGGCATTGGCGGTTTTGCAGGGGGTGGAGGGGGAGCGGGGGCGTGTGGGGGTGGTGCGGGCTGTGGAGCCGGTGGAGTGAAAGCGTTTCTCCCTCGCTGGCTCGTACAGTCCTCTGTCACTTCGGCGGCTGAAAAGTGAAGCTTTGACGCGTCACGTGGATCTTGGAGCCGCATCAGGCTGCAGCGACTAAGATTTCTGTCGTTGATTGAAAATCTTAATCTGCGATGCTTCGCTTCCAGGCGGAAACCCAGCAAAGCAGACGTCGCCTTCGTGCCTACTCACGTCTCATTGCGGACGTTCGTTATTGCTTTGGGCGCACTGTCTGAGTCAGTATGGCTCTGATCACCGCGTCTCGATGTAGAGGCTTGTCGCTCACGAGAGCGCGCGAGCCGCTGAGACCAAGCCAGCAAAGATAGCGCGCGTCATGAGGCGAACTTATCGAACACATTGAGGAGTAGCATCTCGATGTGTGCCGCGACCGAGTTAGCACCAACTTTCAGACTGTTTGGGTGGCCACAGCCGTTTCGCAGGTTTAAGCCAGCCACGAGTTGCGTCTTCACGTTCTTGCCAACCATCCCGATGGCCGCGATCCGGTCAAGGAAGTCGACTTCCTTCATGCGCCCTAGGTCGTCCGTAGTCGCCGCGACCTTCCACTTCCCATCCACCTTCTTCGCCTCGGTGTTGAAGGCTGACAAATGATTAGCCACTACCTCGTTGTGCAGTACGCCGACGGCGGCTAGCCACGACATGACGATGGCCGAGCGATAGAGGGCCGCTTCATGGCATTGGATGGCCTCGGCCACAAAGGCGCGCGTTGTGTCGTCCTTGATTAAGGCCAAATGCTTGCGTAAGTCCTGGGCGACCTTCGCGGCGGCGGGCGAGAGCTTGCTAACACCAAGTTCTTCGAGCCGCGCATGGCCCTTTTCTGACACCTCATAGCCGCAGGGCATCCTGAGAGTTGTGCCCTTCGCCTTCGTCAGGATATCAGCGATGTTCCATGTCTTAATACTGCAGCCGGCTTCCTCCGCCCGCGCCATGATGGCGGGATTCTTCACCGGCTGGTCGAGGCTTGCGATAACCAGAAGAACCTTGTCGGCCCGGGATAGGCCGTCGCGCTGAAGGGCAAGCTTGAGATCGTCAGGAATGAGCAAGTTTGACCTTCAAGCGCGCTAGTTCGTTCGCAGACAGGGACATCTGATCGCCCGTCATCGTCATGAGAATCTTCCCAGAGACGAGCCGATTCAGGGTCGAGCTAAGATTCCAACTCATGCTCTGATTATAGTATCCATTATCTTGCTGCATGTCGGTAAGTAGCTCCTTGCGGGTGAAGCTCTTTCGACCTTGGCATAATTGGAGGTGAGCGGCGGCAGCCACCGCGAGATCCCTCGCGGACTTGCATTCGAGCCGAGCTGAGACTGTCTGCGCCGAGAGGTTGGCAATTTCGGCGAGAACGTCCCCGTCACCGTCTCCGTTCTCTAGCTCGTTAATCGGTGCTAGGGCGTCGAAGGTGCCGGGAGGCGCGGCACCGGTCAACGACTCGATATGGCTAAAGAGGTCCTTCACGGCCTCGTTGTCGTAGACGGCGTCGCCTTCATACTCGAACTCGATGTGACCCATCTTAATTTTGAGCTTGGTCGGCATTGTCACTCCTACGACGCGAAGGGTAGCAAAGAAACACGCTTGGATGGAGTGGCGGCGAAGCTTGCGCCTGAAGTTGCTGTGGATGGGCAGACAGTTGAGAGTGGAGCCATCAACCGAAAGGAGCCCGGGTTAGTCGGCCCCTGGGTGCTTCTCGCGGTAGACGTTGAGGAAAGTCTCGACGCGGCCGCTGATGGCCAGCGACGCGTCGTGCGCGTCCAGAGGCTGGTAATCTCGGCGCTCGGAGTGCGGTGGACATTCTCGGTAAGTTGCGCGGTGGTGCTCATCTTCCGAATGCCGCCCTGCTCCCTTCCTGTCAAAGACAGATCTCGTGCATAATACCCACATGACCGAGCTTCTGGATCAAGCCGTCGCGCGCGTCCGCGCCCTCCCGCCCGAAACACAGGACGCGTTCGCCCGCGTCCTGCTGAGGCTCGCGGGCGACGAGGACGACCAGGCCGTCTATCAACTCACGCCGGCGGAAGCGGCGTCCCTCGCCAAGTCCCTCGAACAGGCCGAACGCAGCGAGTTCGCGAGCGACGAGGAGGTGCGGGCCGTCTGGGCGAAGCACGGCCTTTGAGGCTGCGCTACACCCCGGAGGCGGTGGCCGAACTCGCCGGCGTCCTCGACGGGATCGCGGACCAGTCGCCACAGGGCGCGCGTCGCGTCCGGTCGCGCATCCTGAAGACGATCGATCTTCTCACCGAGCATCCCCACAGCGGCCAGCGTACGAGCCATCCGACGCTGCGGCGCATCGTGGTGCGGCCCTATCCCTACCTGATCTTTAACCGCGTCACCGACGCGGAGCTGATCGTCATCGGTGTCCGCCATGCCGCCCGTGACCCCGCCTCCATGCCGGATGCGTCCTGACGCGGAACGGCTGCACGCGCGGGGCGACTGACAGCGGGAGTGGCAAGGTCCGAACGCTCGTGCGGCCTCAAGACTGCTTGTCGGCTTGCGCGATATCGAAATTGTCCTGCATCCGCATCAGCGTGTCCCTCGATACGCCGAACGCCTTTTCGAGGCGCAGGGCCATGTCCGGCGACAAGGCGGCTCGTTCGTTGACCAGATCGAGCAGGGCCGGGTGGGGCACCCCGAGGGCAACGGCGGCATCCCTCAGCGACAGGTTGAGGTTCTCCGTGAGTTCGCGGACGAATCCGCCCGGATGGGCCGGGTTCTTCATCCGGATTCCGTGATCGGTCACTGTGTCTCCCTCCTTCGCTGAGCGCAGTCCTCCTGCCGAAGCCAGTGTTCGCATCGTGCCGAGCGGTCGCAACCGGCTCCCTCTCCTGAAAGGAGAGGGTTGGGGTGAGGTGTGGGACCTATTCGGAGAGTTCGCACACCTCACCCTGTCCCTCTCCTTCCAGGAGAGGGGACCCGCGCTCGACCGCATCCTGTCTGGTGGCGTCGTCTCGCTGCCGCCCCGACCTAACTGCAAAACCCCCCAAAGGTTGACGCGCCCCTCTCGCCCTGCCATCGCGCGGAGTCCGGATTCCCGTTCGCGCCCGTGCAGGGCCACGATCTGAAAGACCGCATGTCCGACCTCCTCGAGACGATTCGCCGAACCCTCGTGCCGATCCACAAGGAGGGCTATCCGTTCATCCTCATCGGCATCGTGCTGACGGTGATCGGCGGGTACTTCGCCCAGTTCCTCGGCTGGATTTTTCTGATCCTCACCCTGTGGGTCTGCTACTTCTTTCGCGATCCGGAGCGCGTCACGCCGGTGGGCGACGGCCTCGTGGTGTCGCCGGCCGATGGGCGGGTGAACCTCATCTCCACCGTGCTGCCGCCGCCGGAGCTCGACCTGCCCCAGGAGCCGATGCTGCGCATCTCGGTGTTCATGAACGTGTTCGACTGCCACGTGAACCGCGTGCCGGTGACGGGCCGGATCGGGCAGATCCACTACACCCCCGGCCTGTTCCTCAACGCCGAGCTCGACAAGGCCAGCGACGACAACGAGCGCAACGGCCTCGTGATGGAGACGACCCACGCGGGCGCGCCGCTCCGCATCGGCGTCGTGCAGATCGCCGGGCTGGTGGCCCGCCGCATCGTTGGCTGGGTCCACGCCAACGACACGTTGAGCGTCGGCGAGCGCTTCGGCCTCATCCGCTTCGGCTCGCGGGTCGACGTCTACCTGCCGGTCGGCACCCGCGTCCTCGTCGGCCTCGGCCAGAAGGCGGTGGCGGGCGAGACCGTGCTCGCCGACCTCGCCGGCGGGCCCGAGCGCACGTTCCGCCGCATCTGAGGGATGAGCATGGACGATCTGTTCCCGCCCTTCGCCCCCGACGCCAACGAGCCGCGGCCGCGCCGGTTCAAGCCGGTGCCGTTCCGGATGATCGCGCCCAACATGATCACCCTGATGGCCCTGTGCCTCGGGTTGACCGCCATCCGCCTCGCCTTCGAGGGCAAGTTCGAGCCCGCCGTCATCGCCATCGTGGCCGCCGCCTTCCTCGACGGCATCGACGGGCGCGTGGCGCGGATGCTCAAAGGGACCTCGCGCTTCGGGGCCGAACTCGATTCCCTCGCCGACTTCGTCAATTTCGGCTGCGCCCCGGCGCTGATCCTCTACGGCTTCGCCCTCAAGGAGCTGAAATCGGTGGGCTGGATCGTCGCCCTCATCTTCGCCATCGCCATGGCCCTGCGCCTCGCCCGCTTCAACGCCATGCTGGACGATCCCAACCGCCCGGCCTGGAAGAAGGACTTCTTCGTCGGCATGCCCGCACCCGCCGGGGCGCTGACGGTGCTGCTGCCCCTCTACCTGCACTTCCTCGGCCTGCCCCTGGAGCGCTGGGCCGCTCCGGTGGTGCTCGGCTACATGCTGTGCATCGCCCTCCTCGTCGTCTCCACGGTGCCGACGTTTTCCGGCAAGACCGTGGGCAAGCGGGTGCCGCGGGAGGCCGTGCTGCCGATCTTCCTCGTGGGGGTGGCCGCCTTCGGGCTGCTGATCTCGTTCCCGTTCGAGGCCATGGTGGCGCTCGCCCTCGGCTACCTCGTCACCCTGCCCATCGGCGCGGCGCAGTACCGCCGCCGGGCCAAGGCCGAGGCGCGGGCGGCCGCCTCACTCCCCGCGCCCGTAATGCCCGACGACCGCGACCCCGGCGGCTCCGAGCGCGATCGCGCCGTGGACAGCTGACCGCATCGCCTGTTGCATCGCAACAGTATCGCCTAGTCTTCGCGCGACGAATCAGGCGCGGAGACCACGATGCTCGAAGAATTTAAAAAGTTCGCCCTGCGCGGCAACGTGGTCGATCTCGCCGTCGGTGTGATCATCGGCGCGGCCTTCGGCGCCATCGTCACCTCGGCGGTGCAGGACGTCTTCATGCCGATGATCGGCGCCATCACGGGCGGCCTCGATTTTTCGAACTACTACATCGCCCTGTCGTCGAGCGTGCAGAAGGGCGCCGCCTATGCCGACGCGAAGAAGCAGGGCGCGGTGATCGGCTACGGCCAGTTCCTCACGGTGGCGATCAACTTCATGATCGTCGCCTTCGTGCTGTTCCTCGTGATCCGGGCCATGAACCGCCTCGTCAGCCGCGAGGAGGCCAAGCCCGCCCCCGAGGTGCCGGCCGACGTGAAGGTGCTCATCGAGATCCGCGACCTCCTGGCGACGAAGCCGTCCGCTCCGGTCAGCGCGCCTTCCCGGTAAGATCCTCGACGAGGCCGTCCAGCGCCTGCTCGACGGCGCCCGTGCCCTCCTCGTGGGTCTTCAGCCGCACTTCGAGGCGCTTGAGCTGGGGCCCGAACGCCGCCGGCGTCACCGGGTCGCCGAGATATTCCGGCGCGGCCTCGTCCGTGGTGAAGACCGAGCGCAGCTGCTGGCCGAGGTGGTCGCGCACCGGCTCCGGCAGGGCCGCGTCGGGCAGGGGGTGGTCGCTCACGGTGACATCTCCCGATCATCTTGCAGACGAGGCAACGATCCGGCCGGGGCAAGTGTTGCGCCGGTGCCGACAAATGATCGCTCGCGCCATAAGAAAAAGCCCCCGTCGCCGGGGGCTTTCTCGAAGTCCGAGGCTAAGTGGGATCAGTCGATGACTTCGACGATCCGGCGGCTGCGATCGACGAGGACCGGACGGTCGTTGACGATGGTGTAGCGCGAGTCGCGGGCGTTGTACTCGTCCGGCACGTCGTAATAGGTCACGCCGGCGCTCGGCAGCACGGTGCCGACGCGGACATCGCCGTCATAGGCGTAGGACGAGCGGCGCTCGCGGGTGACGTACTGGCGGAAGCGCGGACGGTCGTCGATGCCGAGGATGCCGCCCACGGTGCCGGTGGCCGCACCGACGGCGCCGCCGACGATGGCCCCGATGGGGCCGCCCACATCGGCCCCGTCCTGGGCGCCGCGCTCGGCCCCGCGCACGAGGCCCTGGGCCTGTGCGGCCACCGGCAGGCTGAGGGCGAGGGCCGAGGCGGCCAGAAGGATCTTGAGGTTCATGGTTCGCGTCTCCCAATAATGTGTCCCGCGTCGCTGTGAAGCGCTGCCGGGTTCGGGATCTCAACGTGCGACCCCCGCAAAGGGATGCCGAAAAAACCTGGCTCCGGATCCGCACGGTCGGGGATCGAGCCCGATCCGGCTGTCCAAGGATGCCGGGACGGGCCGACCGGAATGGGTCCGGGCCTCATCCCGCGACCTGTCGATGATGTGAGAAAGGGCACAATGCCTTTATGGCGGGCATATAAGCCTGCGGATGATGCAGCCTGCGCGGGACGTTGATTAAATTATAGTCCACTCGCACAGAAGAGCATCATGAAGTCTTTCGCCGTCATCCTCGCCGCCGCTCAGATCCTCGCCCTCGGCACCGGCGCCGCCATTTCCCAGTCGCGGACGTGGAACGCCCTGAAGCAGGCGCCGACCTACCGCGCGCCGCAGCAGACCATCGAGATCCCGCGCCAGACCACGCCCCGCGATCCCACCGGCATCCTGCGCGGCCAGGGCGTCAGCAGCCTGTACGGCGGCATGGGCAACATGGGCGGCGGCTCCGGCCGCAGCGCGAACACCGGCATCGGTCTCGGCGGCATCGGCGCGTCGCAGGGCGCGCGGAACTAGGGGGTTGGGGGGGGGCGCGGCAGTTTTAGGCTCGAATCGCGACATTCGAGGAAAACCAACCGTTTGGCGCGCGTCCCCTCGCCCCGCCTGCGGGGCTACAGAATTCACACATCTACGTTTTTACTGGCAGAGCGCGTTCCTCTCCCCCCTGCGGGGAGAGGTTAGGAGTGGGGGTGGTTGGGTGACCCTGAGCCGGCTGAGGCCAGCGGAGCCACCCCCACCTCCAACTCCTCCCCGCAAGGGGGAGGAGTGCCGCGTCGCGCTGACAATGTGTGAAGCCGGAAGGTTTGCGGGGAGAGGGGAATGCGCGCCTGCGGCCGACGCAACAGGCGAACGGCCGGCGCGCGGTCAACCCGCCCTCCGCGACCACCCGGACGCAGCACCGGACAACGCCTCCCCTCAATCCTTCGGCATCGCCGACTGGATCAGCCGGTCCGACGACAGGTCTTCCTCGTCGTAGCCCAAAAGTTCGGCGAGGCGCCCGCGGGCGCGGCTGACGCGGCTCTTCACCGTGCCGACCTTACAGCCCATGATGGCGGCGGCCTCTTCGTAGGAGACGCCCTCGGCGCCGACGAGCACCAGGGCCTCGCGCTGGTCGGGCGGCAGCTTGGCGAGCGCCGTCTGCAGGTCCTCGACGTCGAGGCGGTCGCCCTGGTGCGGGGCGGTGGCGAGGCGCGCGGCGTAGGAGCCGTCCTGGTCCTCGACCTCGCGCACCCGCTTGCGGTGGTCCGAGTAGAAGATGTTGCGCAGGATCGTGAACAGCCACGCGTTCAGGTTGGTCCCGGGCTGGAACCGCGCGCGGTGCTGCCAGCCCTTGAGCAGGGTGTCCTGCACGAGGTCGTCGGAGCGGGCCGGGTTGCTCGTGAGCGACAGGGCGAAGGCGCGCAAGCTCGGCACGGCGGCCAGCAGGCCGTTGCGGAACTCGGGCTCGATGGCCTCGCCGCGGGCCTTCAGGGCCGCTTCGAGCTTCTCGATGAGTTCGGCGAAGCGGCTCGGCTGCTCGTCCGTGGGCAGGCGGTCGTAGACCGTGCGCAGGTGATCGCCGAGATGCGTCCGGATGTTGGACGACAGGTTCGGACGGGCATCCGCCGGGGCTTCGATGTCGGAGACTGTGTCGATCGCGTCGCGGGTCATGGCTCGTCGTGTTCTGGTCGATCGCGGGGGAGGAGCCTCCGGCGCGCGGTTGGCAAGCGCGCGAGGCCCGTCGTTTGAACGCGTTGTAGCGCATCCCGCCCGGCCACGCATCCCGGCCCGCAACCGTCAGGGTTGCGTCGTCCCCGGCATCAACAGCCCCGCGGTTCGACCCATCGCGCGGGCAGCGCGGGGTATCTCTCCCTGCAAAGCGTCTTCGCACATCCCGCGGGATGCTCTGGTCCCCTCTCCTTCCAGGAGAGGGAGTACCGATGTGCCCTATGTCGGCATCCGAATACCGTTCGGTCCCCCGTCCTTGTACAAGGACGTCCTCATCGCACTTCGTTGATTGTCTTCGGTCAACAGCCGCAGGGGGAGGTCACCCGCGCGGACGGCCGGCCGTCCGGCTTGAGGATGCGCACGGCCCCGTCGCGGAGCGAGAGCACGTGGCCGCGCTCGACGTCGGTCCAGCACTCGTCGCGGGTGAGCGCCTTGGTGGCGATCACCGTCACCACGTCGTCGGTGCCGGTCTCCTGTGCGAAATCGACGCGCCAATCCTCGTCCACCAGGGTGGCGGTGCCGAAGGGCGCGCACCGGGTGAGGTAGCACAGGCGCTTGCCGCAATGGGCGTAGAGGGTGCGGCTGTCCGACAGCAGCATGTTGAACACGCCGAGGCCGTGGAGTTCGGCGCAGAGGTCCGCCACGGCGCGGTCGAGGCGCGCCGGGCTCGGCAGGTCGGGCCAGCGCTGCTGCAGCTGGTCGAGCATCCAGCAGAAGGCGTGCTCGCTGTCCGTGGAGCCCACGGGCTTGAACCAGGTGAGCGGCCACTTCTTCACGCCCTTGAGCTGGCCGTTGTGGGCGAAGGTCCAGCGCCGGCCCCACAATTCCCGGCTGAACGGGTGGGTGTTCTCGAGGTTCACCCGGCCGCGATTGGCCTTGCGCACATGGGCGATGACGATGCGGCTCTTGATCGGCGTCCGGCGCAGGAGTTTGGCGAGCTCGGATTGGGCGCTGGGTTCCGGCTCGTGGAAGGCGCGCGCCCCCCGTCCCTCGTAGAACGCGATGCCCCAGCCGTCCGCATGCGGACCGGTCTCGCCGCCGCGCCGCGCCAGGGCGGCGAAGGAGAACCGGATGTCGGTGGGCACGTTCGCGCTCATGCCGAGCAATTCGCACATGGGAGAGTTTCTTGGGCGTTTCTTGAGCGAGGGGCGAATCGGGCGAGGGGACGAATCTTGGGCGAGGGACGAAATCTTGGGTGAGGGACGAATCTTGGGCGAGGGGGACGAACGGCAACGGGTGGGGAATCGAAGGGTTGCGCGATCGAGAGCTAGAGCATGATGGGCAAAAGCGGAACCGCGGAAGTTTCGCTCCGGGCCTGGGGGCGGTCGGCGCCCTCTGTTTTTCCTCGCGTGCACCACAATCGCAGGGTAATTCGCCCCGCATGAGCGCCGGGACCAGCCAAGACGTCAGCCATGACCCCGAAACCCTCTCGCGCGAGCAGCTCGAAGCGGAGGTCCGCCTCCTGCGCGCGCAGTCGGCCTCCCTCGCCCAGATGTTCGAGCAGGCCCCGAGCTTCATCGCCCTCCTGACCGGTCCCGAGCATCGCTTCGTCCTGACGAACGCCGCCTACCAGCGCGCCATCGACCACCGCGCCGTCCTCGGGCGCACCGTGGCGCAGGCCCTGCCGGATGCCGCCGCCCAGGGCTACGTCGATCTGCTCGACGCGGTGTTTCGCTCCGGCCGGCCGCACCGGGCCACGGCCGCCCGGTTCGACGTCCAGGCCGCGCCGGGCGGGCCGGTCCACGAGCGCTATCTCGATTTTGTCTACCAGCCCATCACCGATGCGAACGGGGCGGTCAGCGGCATCTTCGTGGAGGGCCACGACGTCACCGAGCGCACCCTCGCCGAGGCGGCGCTGCGGGAGAACGAGGCGCGCTACCGGACCCTGTTCGAGAGCATCGAGGTTGGGTTCTGCATCGTCGAGATGAAGTTCGAGGGTCCCCGCGCCGTCGATTACCGCATCGTCGAGGCCAACCCCGCCTTCGTCCGGCAGACGGGCGCCGACGTCGCCGGCCAGTGGGTGAGCGCCTTCGCGCCCAACCTCGAGCGGCACTGGTTCGACACCTACGGGCGCGTGGCGCTGACCGGCGAGCCCGCGCATTTCGAGCATTACGCCGACGTGTTCGGGCGCTGGTTCGACGTGCGGGCCCTGCGCACGGGCGACCCCGCTTCCCACCGCGTCGCCATCTTCTTCTCCGACATCACCGACCGGCGAACGATGGAGGCGCGCGCGGAGGCCGGCGAGCGCGAATTGCGCCTCATCACCGACGCGCTGCCGGTCCTCATCTCCTTCATCGGCGCCGACCACGTCTACCGCTTCGCCAACCGGGCCTACGACGAATGGTTCTCCGTGCCCGCCGAGCGGATCATCGGCCGGGACGTCCGCGACCTCCTCGGGCCGGAGGCCTACGCGGCGCGCCGGCCGTTCATGGACCGGGCGCTGGCGGGGGAGGCGGTGACCTTCGACCTCGATTGGCCGCACCGCGACGGGCGCTCCCGGGTCGCGGAGATCCGCTACCTGCCCCGCCGGACCACGGAGGGCCGCGTCGACGGCATCCACGTGTTCGTGCAGGACGTGACCGCGCGCAAGCAGACCGAGGCCGACCTCGAGCGCCAGGTCGCCGCCCGCACGGCGGAGCGCGATCAGGTCTGGCAGGCCTCCTCGGACCTGCTCTGCGTGGCCAATTTCGACGGCTACTTCCTCAGCCTCAACCCGGCCTGGCCCCGGACCCTGGGCTGGAGCGAGGCCGAGATGAAGGCGCGCCCGTTCCTCGACTTCGTCCATCCCGACGACGTCGCCGTCACCGTGGAGGCGGCGCGCGGCCTGGCGCGCGGCGAGGCCCAGCTCACCTTCGAGAACCGCTACCGCCACAAGGACGGCCACGCCGTGTGGCTGTCCTGGAACGCGGTGCCGCGCGACGGCTTGATCTACGCCTCGGTCCGCGACGTCACCGCGGTCAAGGACCAGACCGAGGCGCTCCGCCTGACCGAGGAGGCCCTGCGGCAATCGCAGAAGATGGAGGCGGTGGGCCAGCTCACCGGGGGCCTCGCGCACGACTTCAACAACCTGCTCGCCGGCATCTCCGGCTCCCTGGAGCTGATGCAGACCCGGATGAGTCAGGGGCGCATCGGCGATCTCGACCGGTACATGACCGTCGCGCAGGGGGCGGCCAAGCGCGCCGCCGCCCTGACCCACCGCCTGCTCGCCTTCTCCCGCCGCCAGACCCTCGACCCCAAGCCCACGGACGTGGACCGCCTGATCCGGGGCATGGAGGAACTCGTCCGGCGCACCGTCGGCCCGGCCATCCACCTGGAGGTCGTCGGCCTCGCGGGCCTGTGGCCGGCCCTGATCGACCCGGGCCAGCTCGAGAACGCCCTGCTGAACCTGTGCATCAACGCCCGCGACGCCATGCCGGATGGCGGCCGCATCACCATCGAGACCGCCAACACCTGGATCGACGAATCCGGCGGCCGCCGGCACGACATGCCGGCGGGGCAGTATCTCGGCGTCTGCGTCACCGACACCGGCACCGGCATGGCGCCGGACCTCGTGGCCAAGGTGTTCGAGCCGTTCTTCACCACCAAGCCCACGGGGGAGGGCACCGGGCTCGGCCTGTCGATGGTCTACGGCTTCGCGCGCCAGTCCGGCGGGCAGGTGCGGATCTACTCCGAGGTCGGGCAGGGGACGACGGTGTGCCTCTACCTGCCGCGCCATTATGGCGAGGCCGATGCGGACGACGTCACCCGAAAGCTCGCCGAAATCCGCCGCGCCGGGCAGGGCGAGACGGTGCTGATCGTGGACGACGAACCCTCGGTGCGGATGCTGGTCACCGAGGTGCTGGAGGATCTCGGCTACACCGCCATCGAGGCCGCCGACAGCATCGCCGGCCTCAAGGTGCTGCAATCCGACGTGCGCATCGATCTGCTGGTGACGGATGTGGGGCTTCCGGGCGGCATGAACGGGCGGCAGATGGCGGATGCCGGCCGCGAGCGGCGGCCCGACCTGAAGGTGCTGTTCATCACCGGCTATGCCGAGAACGCGGTGCTGGGGAACGGCCATCTCCGGCCGGGGATGCAGGTCCTCACCAAGCCGTTCGTCCTGGAGACCCTGGCCTCGCGCATCCGGGACCTCATCGCGGACGCCTGAGGCGGTGGTTTTCCGGACGCGCGGGTCCGGGATTCCCGCATCGGTGAGATCGCCGATCTCCTCGATCAAGCACGCGTTGTCCCTCCCCCTCGCGGGAGGGCGATCGCAGATGGGTTTTCCCGGCGTTCGAACGGCGAGGCAAAGCGCTTCGAACGGTCGCGACAGGCCCCCTCTCCTGGAAGGAGAGGGCGGGGGTGAGGTGTGCGAACTCTCCGGAGCGTCCACGACCCTCACCCCAACCCTCTCCCAAACAGGAGAGGGGGCCCGTCGCGGTTCCTCTGCGATGGCCCTCCCCTCCCCGCAAGGGGGAGGAGGGCCTCGCGCGCCCGGCCCGCGTGCGCTCCCGCGCTTTCGCCGTCCGCCGCGATCCTCTAAGCCCGCCGGAAGGCCCCGCCGCGCGGGGCGGGACGCGAAGGATGCCGATGGACCGCGAGCCGATCGTCTTCACCTGGCGATCCGCGCCGGCCGAGCACGCCCTCGCCATCGCCCTGACCCTGGGGCTCGGCGGCCCCCTCGCGCTCCTCGCCCTTCTGTGCCTGCGCGACCTCGTCGGCGTGCTGGTGGCCCCCGATCACGGCGCGGCCGCCTTCCTGCACGTGGCGGCGAGCCTGCCGTGGCGCCCGGCCGGATCGGGCCCGTTCGTGCTGCTCGACGGCTGGGTCCTCGGGCCGGCCGAGCGGGTGCGCCTCGCCCTCGCCCTGCTCTCGGGGGCGGCCCTCGCCTCGGCGGCCCTCGGCTGGGGCGTCGCCCGCCTGTGCTTCCTCGCCCAGAGCCGCACGGTGGTGCGCCTCAACGCCCGCGTCACCGACGCCATCCTGCGCGCGCCCCCCGCCGCCCGCGACGACGCCCGCGCCCTCGCCCAGGCCCTCGGCGACCTGCTCGCCCGCATCGACACCCTGTTCGGCCTCGGCCTGCTCGTGCCGGCCATGGCCATCGGCTCCGCCCTCCTGGCCCTCGGCCTCGCCTGGCTCGCCGCCCCCCGCCTCGTGCCCGCCGTGGCCGTGGGGCTGCTCGCCGCCGGCCTCGCCCGCGCCCTGATCCAACACAGGATGCGGGCCCGCACGGCCCTGCGCCTGCGCTCGGGCGCCACCTTCGAGCGGGCCCTCGCCGACCTCATCCGCCGGATGCCGGCCGTGCGCGCCCACGGGGCCGGCCCGTTCGAGCGCGCGCGGCTCGCCGCCAAGGGCCAGGCCGCCCGGACCAGCCTGGAGCGCTCGGAATCGGCCCTCGCCTACGCCCGCGCCCCCTCCATGGCCCTGGGCATCCTCCTGCCCGCCATCGTCGTCGCCGTCGCCCTGTGGCGCGGGGGCGACGGGGCGCCCGTCGCCCCCGGCGCCCTGGTGGCGGCGGGCGGCGGCTTCGCCCTCGCGGTGGTGGCGCTGGCCGTCGCCCTGCACCTGCGCACCGTCCACCGCGACCTGCTGGCGACCTTCCACGCCATCGCCCACGCCCTGCCGGCCCTGGAGGCCCGCACCCCGCCACGCCCGGCGCGGATCGCGGCCTTCCCCGAGGGCGGTGCCTTGAGCGCCCACGGGGTCGGCGCCTACGACCCGGTCACGGGCGAGCGCCTCGCGCAGGTCGACGTCACCCTGGCGATGCCGGGCCACGTCGCGATCCTGGGCGAGCGCGGCGGCGGCGGCCGGGCGCTGGCCGCCCTGCTCGCGGGCCAGCTCGAACCCACGGCCGGGTCCGTCACCTACGCCGACACCGACCTGCGCGCCTTCGCGCCCGAGGAGCGGGCGCGGCGCATCGCGCTGGCCGGCGCCGAGGCGATCCTCGTCGAGGGGTCGCTGCGCCAGAACATCCTGTACGGGGCGGCCCATCTCCATGACGGGGACGGCGAGCCCGACGACCTCCTGCCGATCCTGGCGATCACCGGCCTCGACGCCATCGTGTACGCCCGCGGCCTCGAGGGCACCGTCGATCCGCACGCCGAGCCCGCCGTCGCCCGCGCCGTGGTCGCCGCCCGCGACGCCGTGCGCGCGGCCCTCGCCGCCGGCAAGGCCGGCCGCCTCGTCGAGCCGTTCGATCCGGCCCGCTACAACCACCAGGCCACGGTCGGCGAGAACATCCTGTTCGGCGAGGCCGTGGGGCCGGCCTTCGCCCCCGAGCGCATCGCCGCCCATCCGTATCTCCGCGCCGTGCTGGAGGCCGAGGACCTCGCCCGGCCCCTGGCGCAGGTGGGCCTGCAGGTCGCCCGCAGCCTTGTCGAGATCTTCTCCGATCTCCCCGACGACCATTCCCTGTTCGACGCGTTCTCGCTGTTCCCGGCCTCGGAGCGCGGCTTCTTCGAGGACCTCGTCGCCCGCATGCCCGAGGCCAAGGGCTGGCGGCGCGGGCCGGCGGGCCAGCGCGACCGCAAGCGCCTCATCGGCCTGGCGCTCCGCTACAGCGAGACCCGCCACCGCTTCGGCCTCGTCGACGCCGCCTTCGAGGACCGGATCGTCGCCGCCCGCCACTCCTTCGCCCGGCTGATGCCGCCCTCGCTCCGGGGCGGCATCGAGTTCTACGATCCCGCCACCCTCACGGCCGCCGCGAGCCTGGAGGAGAACATCCTGTTCGGCCGCATCAACGGCGAGGAGGCCGGGGCCGAGGCGCGGGTGCGCGCGCTGGTCCGCCGGGTGCTGGCCGACGAGGGCCTGGAGCCGACGGTCTACCGCCTCGGCCTGGAGAGCCGGGTCGAGCCCGGCCTGGGCGGCGGCGGCGCCAGCCTCGGCGAGAACGCCATCGGCCCGCGCGAGCGCATCGCCATCGACCTCGCCCGCTGCCTCGTGCGCCGGCCCGACATCGCCGTGGTCGCCATCGCGCTGGAGGATCGCAAACCCGAAGAGATCCGCCCCCGCCTCGCGGCCCTGCGCGCCGCCCGCGCCGGCCGCGGCCTCATCGTCTGCCTGCCGGACGCCGGCGCCCTCGACGCCGCCGCGCCGTTCGACGCCGTGCTGCGGGTGGAGCGCAACACGGTGGTGGCGGGATAGGGACATCCCGAAACAATCCCCCTATTGCCGCCCCAATGGGATGCGATAGGCGTGGACGATTGCATCGCACGGCGGCCGCGCCGGACGGGTCGCTCCATCCTCGGGCCGCTCATGGTCTTACCCCTCCGCCCGCTCCTCCTCGCCGCGCTCCTGGCCGGCGGCCTCGCCGCGCCGGCCGACGCCGCCACCGGCAAGGCGTTCGCGCCGATCCCGGCCGCGACCCTGGCGCTGATGCAGGCGCGTGGCACCACGGCCCAGGCCCCGGTGCTGTTTCGCGCCTACAAGAAGGAGAGCGAGATCGAGGTGTGGAAGCGCGCCGCGTCGGGCCGCTTCGTCCACGTGAAGACCTTCCCGATCTGCCGCTGGTCGGGCCAGCTCGGGCCCAAGCGCAAGACCGGCGACCGCCAGACCCCGGAGGGGTTCTACACGGTGCCCCAGCGCCAGATGAACCCGAATTCGAGCTACTACCTCTCCTTCGACGTCGGCTATCCCAACGCCTACGACCGCGCCCACGGCTCCACCGGCTCGGCCGTGATGGTCCACGGCGTGTGCTCGTCCATGGGGTGCTTCGCCATGACGGACGCCGTGGTGGGCGAGATCTACGCCATCGCCCGCGAGGCCTTCGCCGGGGGCCAGGCGGCGTTCCAGTTCCAGTCCTACCCGTTCCGGATGACGGCCCAGAACATGGCCCGCCACCGCACCGACCCGAACATCGATTTCTGGCGCCAGCTCAAGATCGGGTCCGACCGGTTCGAGGCCCTGGGCGAGGAGCCCGCGGTGAGCGTGGTCGCGGGCCGCTACAGTTTCGCCCCGGACCGGGACCCCGTCCGCGAGGCCCGCGTCGCCGCCCACCGGAGCGAGGAGGAGGCGCGCATCGCCCAGGCCGTGGAGGACGGGAGTGCGGCCGTGCGCACCACCTATTCCGATGGCGGGCAGCACGCGTTCTGGGCGGCGCACGCCGCGCGGGGCGGGTCGCTCGGCGAGGTCAGCCGGCCCGAGGCTCTGGCCTATGCCGGCCAGGAGGTGGTGGTGATCCCGGCGCGCCCCCGCGTGCAGGTGGCCGAGGCCGTCTGGTCGCGCTGGCTCGGCCCGGCCCTGCGCACCGCCTTCGCGCGCTCGGCCAACCTGTCGCGGCCGGCCGACACGGCGCGGTTCGGGCCGCTGCTCACCGCCTACGCCGACACCCTGCCGCGCATGGTGCGGGCGAGCCTCGCCGGCACCCTGCCGATGCCCGAGGGGCTCGCAAGCCAAAACATCCCGGGCCAAAAGATCGCGGGTCAGGCGATCCCGGACCAGGCGCTCTCGCGCCGGGGGGGGCCGGGCGACAACGCCCCGGGTTCCACCGGTCCCGAGCGCCTCGCCCGGCGCTGACGGCCGTCGTGACCATGTGCGAACCCGCACATCGGTCCCCCGAGGGGCTGCTTACCTCAGACTCGTTTCAACGCAATCCTGGCACACTATCGGCCGCCACCCCGCGCGACGACACGGTCGCGCAGGCCGGCGAGGGGCCCTGAGGCCCAGGCAGATCAGGGCAATTGGTTAAGACGATGACACTCTCGAACGGGTCACACGCGCAGGACGGGTTCGCCCAATCCGACGACGGCCGGGCCCGACCGGACGACAGCCTCACCCTGCGCTTCTGGGGCGTGCGCGGGTCCACCCCGGTCAGCGGGCCGGACTACGTCGAGTTCGGCGGCAGCACGCCGTGCCTGGAGATCCGCTGCGGGACGCGGCTGTTCCTCCTCGATGCGGGCTCGGGCCTCAACGCCTGCGGCCGGCACCACCGGGACGGCCTGCCCCGCGACATCGACCTCCTGTTCAGCCACCTGCACATCGACCACACCGCCGGGCTGCCGTTCTTCAAGCCGGTGGTGCTCGATCCGGAGCGCACCATCAACACCTGGTGCGGCAACCTCGACGGGCAGAGCGCCGGCCCCGCCCTCGACCGGCTGTTCGCGCCGCCCCTGTTTCCCGTCAGCCTCGACATCCTGCCGTGCCGCCTCGCCCATCACGGCTTCCGGGCCGGCGAGACCCTGACCTTCGCCGACGGCGCGCGGGTCGACACCATCCTGCTCAACCATCCGCAAGGGTCGGTGGGCTACCGCTTCGACCATGCCGGCCGGCGCCTGTGCGTGATCAGCGACATCGAGCATTCCGATCCCTGGCCCGACCCGGCCCTGCGGGACTTCGTGCGCGGCGCCGACCTCATGGTCTACGACGGCATGTTCACCGAGGGCGAGTATCCGGTGTGCCGGGGCTGGGGCCACTCGACCTGGCAGAAGGGCATGGAGCTCGCCCGCGCCGCCGGCGTCGAGGCGATGGCGATCATCCACCTCCATCCCTGCCACACCGACGAGACCCTGCGCCGGATGGAGGCCGAGATGCAGGCGGCGATGCCCACGAGCTTCATCGCCCGCGAGCGCCAGGAAATCGTCCTCCCGGCCCGCCCGGCGCTCGGCCACGCCCGCCCGCACCCGGCCGCCGCCGCCCTGGCGGCCCCTTAGGGTCTCTCCCGAAGCGCCGCCGGGCCGTGGGCGCTCCAGGCGAGACCCGGCGGCGGTCGGGCGTTTCGTGAGGCCCTCCCAGGGCCGCCGGCCCGTCCCGTCCGACCCGGATTCCCCCCGCTTGCGCCCGCCGATCCCTTTGCCCGCAAAACTTGTCCGGAAGGGGTTGCCAGCCGGAAACGGAGCTTCTAAACACCGGCTCGCGGCCGGCACGTCTCTCTCCAGAGACCCACCGGCCCGGCACGCGCCCGTAGCTCAGCTGGATAGAGCACCAGACTACGAATCTGGGGGTCAGAGGTTCGAATCCTTTCGGGCGCGCCAATTATCTTCGAACGATTACAAGGAGTTGGCGTTGTGCCTGCTCCTTTTTTCGTTTGGGGCTGCTTATCGAAATTGCGGAATTGTAAGCACATAGAAAGCAGGCCTTTGCCTTAAGCGCTTTTGGGGATGCGACAGGCTGCCTTCAGGGGGATGTCGTGGTTGTATAAAAGCCACACCATTTCCGTCGCCCATAAAACGCAACCCCATGTTGCCCCTTTGCGTCGACAGACCGATTCGCGAGATCAAACTACTTTTCGTAGCAAAGCTGCGATTGCGGATGCGCAACCCGCATAGCACTGTGACCAAAGGAACTGGGGGAAACGCTACGTCTGGGCGCTAGCCGCACCGAGACTCTTTAGCGATTCCGTCTCAGAAAATTTTTGGGGTCGCAATCATGGTCCGTGAAGCTCTAAGGCAGCGGTTTACGTCTCTGCTCGCTGAGCTCGGCGGGAGCGCCGGAAACGGTCGCATGCTTGCCGAATTGGGCTGGCAGGATGAAACCTACTGGAGCGTGCATGAATCCCTGGTTGCGGACGGGACAATCCTAAAGGGTCGCGGTCGAGGCGGTTCAGTGCGCTTCGCTGATGAAAGCATGTCCGTGAAAGAGGCAGCAGTTGATGCGGACGCCGACCCTATCGAACCGAGCTCTGATGACCTGGGGCTGATATCAACACCGAAGCCTTCCCGTAGCCCGACGAAGGAAGCTACAAAAGCCGATTACCGCGCAACCTTGTGGGCTGCGGCTGACAAGCTCCGGGGCAATATGGACGCAGCGGAGTATAAGCATGTTGCGTTAGGACTAATCTTTCTCAAGTACATTTCAGATCGATTCGACGAGCGCCGCGCTGAGGTCTTTGACGACCCCGAGACGCCACACGATCTTGCCGAGGAACTAGCAGAAGACAAGGATTGGTACACTGCAGAGAGCGTATTTTGGGTTCCCTTGAAGGCTCGATGGGGATTCCTAAAGTCAAACGCCACCAGTGTTGAGCCAACGATTGGCGCCCTCATAGATCAAGCCATGCTGGATCTTGAGGCAGAGAACGCGACTCTCAAGGGCGTACTTACCAAAAACTACGCTCGACCTGAGCTAAATCAAACCAAGTTAGGTGAAGTAATCAAGCTTTTTTCAGACCTAACATTTCAAGATGAACATAATGGTTTAGATGTACTAGGGCGAGTTTATGAGTATTTTTTAGGACAGTTTGCAATTGCCGAGGGAAAACGGGGCGGGCAATTTTACACAGCCGGATCCGTTGTAGAGCTGCTCGTAGAGATGCTGCAGCCATTTAAAGGTCGTGTGTATGATCCATGCTGTGGATCTGGTGGAATGTTTGTGCAGTCTGAGCGCTTTGTTGAGGCCCACAACGGAGAGCGCAACGACGTATCAATTTTCGGCCAAGAATCGAACCCAACCACATGGCGCCTTGCCAAGATGAACCTCGCGATCCGCGGTATCGAAGCAAATTTGGGTTCCAAATGGGCAGACAGCTTTCATGACGACCTTCATCCTGGCCTCAAGGCAGATTTCATACTTGCGAATCCGCCTTTTAATGACAGCGACTGGGGAGGAGATAAGCTGCGGTCGGGAGAACGGTGGGAGTACGGAGAACCGCCTGCGGGAAACGCAAACTTCGCGTGGGTTCAACATTTTGTTCATCACTTAGCACCGCACGGTACTGCCGGATTTGTCCTAGCTAACGGCTCATTATCGAGTCAGCAATCTGGCGAAGGTGACATCAGACAAAATATCATAAATGCAGATCTAGTCGACTGCGTAGTAAGCCTTCCAGGACAGCTATTTTTTACAACTCAAATACCCGTGTGTTTATGGTTTCTGACCAGAGACAAGTCAAATGGACTTGTACGAAATAAAAAGCTTCGCAATCGCCGGCAAGAAACCCTTTTCATCGACGCACGCAAAATTGGCACTATGCAGACTCGAACATTGAAAGTTCTTACGGAGATAGACATCAGCGAGATTGCTGGTGCTTATCATACTTGGCGGGAAGCCGACGGCAGGTACACGGACAAGCCGGGTTTCTCAAAGTCTGCAACTACGGAAGAGATTGCAGCTCAGGGTTACTTGCTTACACCCAGTAGATACGTTGGTACGGCTGAAGCTGAAGGTGAAACTGAGTCTTTTGCGGATCGAATGGCAAAGCTCACGATGACCCTGCGTGAGCAGATGGTTGAGAGTGTTCGGATCGACGAAAAGATTCGCGGAGCGCTCAGCGAGGTTGGATACAGTGTTTGATCAAGAAAATAAGGCTACGCGAACCGGAGGCCGAGCTGCAACCACGGGCGTTATCAAGGGACGCTATGCCCTATCTGTTGGGCATCCTGGGACACCGTCTCCGTCTGGTTGGTCGTGGACCCTTCTCACAGATGTCGCGAGGTTAGAGACAGGGCACACCCCAAGCAGAAGGCGGCCTGAGTGGTGGGGAGGTGACATCCCATGGATTGGGATCCGCGACGCCACTGGCAATCACGGCCGAACGATTTTTGAGACAGCGGAAAATACCAACGCGCAAGGTATAGCAAATTCCTCAGCGAGAGTCTTACCTGCTCAGACCGTATGCCTGTCACGAACGGCGTCAGTTGGGTACGTCATCGTCATGGGGAGATCGATGGCCACAAGCCAGGACTTCGTAAACTGGGTATGCACAAAATCCCTTGATTATAGATTTTTAAAGTACGTTCTGATTGCTGAGAGAGAGGCTCTACTGTCGTATGCCAGCGGGACAACTCACCAAACGATCTATTTTCCAGAGGTGAAAGCATTTTATGTCTGCTTGCCTCCCATTCAGGAACAAGCTCGGATCGCAGTAATATTGAATGTACTTGATGACAAGATAGAGCTTAATCAGCGCATAGCATCTAATCTGGAGTCTGTCGCACGCGAGACCTATCAGAATTGGTTTGTCCAGTTTAATCCAGTGCATGCAAGGGCGACGGGCAGCTCATCGGGGTTATCCGACAGCCTCGCCTCCTTGTTCCCGAAGAGCTTCGGTGACGAAGGCCTCCCGACAGGCTGGATTAAAAAGCCCCTCGCGGACACATTTCGACTTACGATGGGGCAATCTCCCCCTGGATCGACTTACAATGAGACCGGAAAAGGTATGCCGTTCTACCAAGGTCGAACAGATTTTGGCGCTCGATATCCGACTCGCCGTGTTTACTGCACAGCACCTCTGCGAACGGCGTACCCTGGTGACACACTCGTCAGCGTACGTGCACCTGTCGGCGACATCAACATGGCCGAAGACGAGTGCTGCTTAGGCCGCGGAGTTGCGGCCGTGCGCCATAACAGCGGATCGAGCAGTTACACGTTTTACAGTGTAACGGCCTTGCGACCACAGATCGCATCATTCGACAACGATGGGACTGTATTTGGGGCTATCAACAGAAAACAATTTGAGGCGCTGCTTCTTGTTGACCCCGGAGAGGCCTGCATTTCAGCATTCGACAAATTCGCTCGCCCGCTGGAGCAGCGGATACGTCTTGCTTTCCAGCAGATTGAAACTCTCTCTGCCTTAAGAAACACCCTTCTCCCCTCTCTAGTTTCCGGTAAGTTGCGGATTGCCGAGGCCGAAAAAATTGTGTCGGCTGCCTGATGCCTTTTGCGCTTCAAATGCTCCGTACCCTCATGGAAACTCATCCTGACAGGGCAGCCTCACTGCGGCGTCACGTAGAGGCTTTGGAGGCAACCATCAGCCTTGAACCACAGCTTTGTCTTCATAGGGTACGGACACTCTTTGAAGCAGTTCACGAGACAATAGCGCCTCAACTAGGTATAGATCTTAGTGACGCAATAGAGTTTCCGACTCGTAACAGCCGCATCATCAAGGCTCTAGACTTTTCTGTCCCGAATCACCCGGAGTCAGGTAAGATCAATTCTGCTATCTCTAAGCTGCTCGGCTCGATCGACGGCACTGCAGCTGCTCTAGCCGAGTTGAGCAATATACCAAATCTACGTCATGGTGGGTCTCTGGACTGGGGAACGTTGGAACGACAGCACGCCATAATGCTCGGTGGTCTTTGCGATACGCTAGTGGCATTTTTATTTGATGTAGCGTGGAGCCGCGAAGCAATCTTGATAAAAAGTTCTACTGCCAAGACATATGGAGACTTCCAAACTTTCAATGATTATCTCGATGATGAATATGCGCCTCCATTAATCGCAGGCTCCACGTTCATGCCAAGTAAAATTCTCTTCGAGCTTGACGCTACTTTGTACGATACCGCTCGCGCAGAGTGGTTGGCGGAGCAGCAATCACCATTTTCTAATGATCAGGAAGCTGTTGCATGACCGAGAATCCGTCCGGTTTAACAGCAAGGCCATTTGGCCTTCAAGAAGAAGCTGTCGAGTTGGCGGCTCTGTCCTGGTTCGAACTATTAGGCTGGAAAACTGTGCCAGGGATACATCTCGCCCCCGGCGGTCTAATGGGTGCACGTACCAGTTATAAGCAAACGATTCTTGAACCAGAGCTACGTAGTGCATTAGCAACCCTTAATCCCACTGCGACTCCTGCCTCAATCAACGCAGCGATCCGTAGCATAGTCGCGGTGTCCAGCCAGGACATTACCGAAAATAACCGTTCCTTCCATTCGATGCTTGCTTCCGGTGTACCTGTCGAGACAAATCAAGCGGGTGAGTCTCGTACGATTGGTCTACGTCTGCTGGACCGAGAAGATCCTAAAGCTAATCGCCTACTTGTTGCAAATCAGTTCATTGTCGAAGGCGAGCACGAGAACATTCGTGCAGATATCGTCGTATTTGTGAACGGCCTACCTCTTGGTTTATTGGAACTTAAAAGTCCTATTGACGTGCAGGCGACACTATCGAAAGCTTTCATTCAGCTGCAAAATTACCGGAACAAAGTCCCGGAATTGCTGCGTTTTAATGAAATTCTTGTAATCACAGATGGAATTGGGGCACGAATTGGCTCGATCACGTCTGGACAAGATCGCTTTGCACCGTGGCGCACTATTGACGGGTCAGGAATTGATGACACGGGACGTTCAGAACTTGAGGTGATGATTCGCGGTGTATTTGAACCTGAGCGGTTCTTGGACTTCATCGTAGACTACATCGCATTTGAGGTTATCGACGGTGTTATTAAGTCAAAGAAGCTAGCTGGATACCATCAGTTCCACGCCGTTCGGAAGGCTTTAAAATCTACAAAAGAAGCCGCTCTGGAAGACGGAAGAGGCAAAGGCGGCGTGATCTGGCATACACAAGGGTCTGGCAAATCTCTTACAATGCTGTTCTTCGTCAGACAATTGCAGATATCCAAGTCTCTCAAGAACCCGACTATTCTGCTTGTCACAGACCGTAATGACCTCGACGAACAACTATCGGGCACATTCCATGCTCATAGCTCCGCGCTTCGAGGCACCCCTGTACAGGCGGAAAATGCGGAACACATGCGCCGGCTTCTGCGGGTCGACATTGGCGGACTCGTGTTTTCAACGATCCAACTGTTTCGAGGTGAAGGCGGTGAGCACCCGCTCCTGACACAACGAAGCAACGTGGTCGTGATCGTCGATGAAGCTCACCGTACCCAATATGGCTTCAAACGGCGCTTTGTGACTAAGGAAGACGGTATCAGAGAGCAGGTTGGCTTTGCAGAATATCTAAGGCAAGCTCTGCCAAATGCAACCTTTGTTGGATTTACAGGGACCCCTATTGCTTTAGGTAACCGCAACACGGAAGGTGTTTTTGGATCTGTCGTAGATACATACGATATGACCCAGGCCGTGATCGACAAGGCGACGGTTCCGATCCACTATACTGCACGTTTAGTTAAACTTCATCTGCGTCTCACGGAAGAAGAGCGAGACGATTTGGATGCCCTCGGTGAGGAAATATCCGACGGAGACTTCGAGGCTTCCGAACGTGCCAAGGGCAAGCTCGCACGGTTTGACGAGATTGTTGGAGCTCCACATCGCATTGAGGAAATTGCTACAGACATCGTGGAGCACTTTGACCGCCGCCGCGAGGCGTTGGCTGGCGGCAAGGGTATGATCGTAGCAATTAGTCGGAAAGTAGCGGCTCGCCTTTATGCACGCATCTCGCAGCTTAGACCTGACTGGGTGTCTAAGGATCCGACAGATGATAAATCGGGCAAATTGAAGGTAGTAATCACTGGCCGGGGAAACGATGAGCCTGAGGAGTTGCAGGTCCATCTCCGCACAAAGAAGCGGCTAACTGACTTAGCTGAACGCTTTAAGAAGCCAGATTCCGGCTTCGATCTGGTTATCGTACGGGATATGTGGCTGACAGGCTTCGATGCACCATCCCTGCATACCCTTTACGTCGACAAGTCGATGCGTGGTCACGGCCTGATGCAAGCAATCGCGCGCGTGAACCGCGTCTGGGGTGACAAGCCAGGCGGCCTGATTGTCGACTATATCGGAATTGGCGCGGAGCTGAAGGCCGCGCTTGCCCACTACAAACCACATGACCGTAAGCAGGTGGAGGTCGATCCTGACGAACCGGTGCGCCAGACACTCCTCTGGCTCGAAAGCTCTCAGGCCTTTCTGAGGGACACCCCGTGGCAAAAATTCTTCTCTGCCGACCCAGGCATGCGTCTAACAATCCTAAAGCAATGCCTCGAGCATATTCTCGAAACAGAGAAGCGAGAGGATTTTTTGGATGCAGCAATGAAGCTAGAGGTAGCTTATGCTCTCAGCGCTGGCGACGAGCGACTGACGGCGAGGAGCGGTGAGATTGGATTGATTGCCGCCCTCCGTGCCAATTTGATGAAGTACACAGCCGGTACTGGTCGGAGTCGCGACGCTGTGGAGCGCGATATTCGTCAGCTTCTCTCGCGCGCAGTGATGGCCGACGGCGTATTGGACGTGTTTAAATCGGCAGGACTTGAGCAGCCAGATCTATCAATTCTTTCAGATGAATTCTTGGCTGATGTGCGTCAAACAAAGGAAAAAAATCTTGCAATAGAGACATTGCGCCGTCTTATCGCAGGGGAAATCAAGGCACGCACCCGCTCTAACATTGTAGAGGCGTTAAAACTTAGCGATCGACTGGACAATACGTTACGAGGATACCACAACCGAGCAGTCGATAGTGTTCAAGTGCTTGAAGAGCTGATAGAGCTTGCAAAATTTATGAGTGCAGCTCGCACTCGTGGCGTCGAACTAGGGCTCAAACCAGACGAGGTGGCATTCTATGATGCGCTGGCGGAAAACGGCTCTGCTCGTGAAATGATGGAGCATGAGCAACTACGAGTTCTAGCGCAGTTGCTTGTCCAAACAATCCGGAGATCTGCTACTATAGATTGGACTCAGAAAGAAGGCGTTCGCGCTAAAATGCGTATTGAAATAAGAAAATTACTCTCGAAATATGGATATCCCCCGGACCTTCAACGCGCCGCCGTTGACTTGGTCGTTCGACAAGCTGAGACTTTGGCGACAGGGTTGCACTGAGGCCGTTTTGATACGGATTCAAATCGCGCAATCATCGTAATGTGGTTTTTTTGGAGAGTTTCTTCTTATGGACGCAAAAGATCATCCGGTCATATCGGTTTTAGGTGATCAGCGGCGTTTCATGGTGCCAATTTATCAGCGTCAGTATAGCTGGCGAGAGCCACGGCTCGCCCCCTTTTGGGACGATGTGGTTGCGAAGGCAGAGGAGGTAGTGGGAGGAAAGCCGAAGTTCAGTCACTACATGGGGGCTTTGATCCTTGCTCCCGGCGGGGATGGCTTCACAATTGGCTCTACCCCTCGCGTCCAGGTCGTCGACGGACAACAGAGGCTCACGACCTTTCAGCTATTCCTTGCCGCGCTACGGGAGGTCGGTGAGCGGCTAGGAAAGCCAGAGCTGAGCGCTATGGTCCATAACTACCTCTACGTCCCGACCATGTACGGGGACAAGGAGGCAGATTCAAAGTTCCGGCTCGTCCCCACTCCCGAGGATAAGCCCGTCTTCCATCTCATCGTGGAGGGTGGGCTTGAGGGGGTCCGTGCGAAGCACCCAACTTGGTTCTATCAAAATGGCAATCTGATTAAAGGTTCCGCGCCAAACGCTGTTCGCGCACTCGATTTCTTTATCGGTCGAATCGAAACGTACGTGCGTTTTGGCCTTCTCGACGATGATGAGCAACCGGCGTCCGCTGAGGATGAAGGCGAGGAAGCTCCTCATCACAGGCTTCAAGCTCTTCTCCAGGCGCTCCTCAATCATCTGAAGCTTGTCGTGATCACGCTATCGGAGAACGACGACGCCCAAGTAATTTTTGAGACGCTGAACAGCCAAGCCGAGCCGCTGCTCGCTATGGATCTTGTACGGAATAACATTTTTCATCGGGCCACTTCGCAGGGCGAGTCTGTAGAGGCGTTGTTCGAAGCCAAGTGGCGGCCGTTCGATGAAGACCGCCTGTTCTGGAAAGCGGATTCACCTCGCGCCAAGCCGAAGCGTCCCAGGATCGATCATTTCCTCAGTCATGCTCTCACAGCTCAAACCGGTGAAGAGACATCACTTCGGGAACTCTACGCTGAGTATCGCGCGTTTACTCGGCCGAAGGGTAAGCCTCGTTTCGCAACCGTTGAAGAGGAGCTGGATGCCCTTGTTATCTACTCGCCGATTTATCGGACTCTTGAAACTGGTGGCGGTGACGAGGTATTGAACCGGCTTGGATCGAAACTCAATCTATGGGAGGTTTCGACAGCTTACCCATTAGTATTTCGAATTGCAGTGGCGAATGTTGATCCCGATGAAAAGCTGAAGATTTACAATCTGATATATTCATATCTCGTCCGGCGAGCAATTTGTGGGCTGACCCCAAAAGGGCTGAATAAGACTTTCGCGCGGCTCATACAAAGCGTCATGAGCGATGGTGTTTCGGTGGAAACCATAGCAAGAGCCTTTTCCACACAGCGAAGCGATACCGTACGTTTCCCGGCAGACCGTGAATTCCGTGACGCAATTCGTTCCAAGCCAGTATATGAAATGATAAAAAGAAAAGAGCGGTTGGCTGATATACTTTGGGAGCTGGAATGTGCGTCGCGAACCAAGTATTCGGTTTATTCATCTAAGCCGGAAAATATGTCGGTTGAGCACGTGTTGCCGCAAACTTGGTCCACCCACTGGCCATTGAACGGTAATAAAATGATTCCTGCTGACAAAGTTAGTGGTCTCGACGAGGATACCTTAGCAGAAATCAGGGCTAGGGATTACGCCCTTCAGACACTAGGAAACCTCACGCTAATCACAGTCCCTGGTAATACAAGTGCCTCAAACAAAGCTTTTGCTGAGAAAAAGATTTGGTTAAAGCAGAGTTTGTTAGCGCTCAACTTGTCGATAATTGCGCGAGACGAGTGGGATGAGGCGGCAATTGTTCAGCGGGCTGATGAACTGGGTTCTTTGGCGATCATGCTTTGGCCCGCCCCACCCCAACACGTAGAATCGGTTGAGACCACGCAGATCGGCGGTTAAATTGAGGGCGATAGGTTGTCTCCAAACTTCCATCTAAATTCGAGGGTGCGCTGAAGCCAAAAACTATCAGGGTACGTCGGTAGTAGATTGTGTGGATGCTTTCCGGTAAGCACGTACCATGTAGTCTAATAAGTTCAGAATGCTGCTGGGCTGCGCTCTAAGTTAGACGCCGCCTCGTCTTCATAAGCCTCCATGAGCGCGGTAACATAAGGGGAGCGGTGCTGAATGAAACAAGCGCCGAACCGTAGAAGATGCCGGGCTGTCTCAGGGCGGTTCGGTACGGCCACCTTGACAGCCAAGGCGTTGCTAATTTGGTCCAGCGGTTGAATAAGTTCTTCCTCAATGCTGATCGCTACGGAGCGCCTCCCGGGAGCTGGTTCATTATTCATCATTTAAGGGCGTCTCTCTGTTGCTAGCTTTTTATGCCTGCCACGGAATGATTGGACGTGATTGAAGGCAGTCGGTACGGGTTCTTCTCAGTCGTCTCGGCTGCCTGGATCGGAACCGCCGTGAACGACGATGCCCCTAAGAGCCGGCAGATCGCCGTCCGTATCGCTGAGTCTGTCTCGCCCACGGAGGGGACTGCCTTGAAGGCGGGGGCGGAACGTCTCCTTTCGATCAAGGCGGGCGATGGCACACCGGCTTCGAAGGCGAGACAGGCGGTTGCGGCCACACTGAACGCCAAAACGATATGGCCCGCTGTGAAGGTCATTGCCCGACAGACGCGCCGGATCGCGTGGGATGAACGCAAACCAGGGACTCGGGTGCTGTTCGGCGGTTTTGCAGTCGGTGCGGCTCTGTTCGGCGGCCAAGGTGCCGGGATTGCTGCTCTTGGGTCCGCAATCGGCGTTCCTTTGTGAGTCGTGTTCGGTGCCGGGGCATCCTTCCTTGCAATTCTCCTTGAGGAGTTGCGGGGTAGAGACAAAAAGTTGGCCTCAGGGACACCAACAGCGGCCGATAGCGAAAACCCTATACAGATAGCCAAAACTCCCTAAAGCCCACTGCGGACGGTCCTCTGTGCTGTGGCGGGGTATGCTGCGCCACAAAGCAAACCCCTGACGCTCAATGCCCCTCATCCGCCCACGAACGAGGCGTGATCGTCTCCGCTAGGATCACGTCAACGGCCGCCGCAGCCGTGCTTTCGTCCTCGTCTTCGGCAGGCAGGACGATCGTAATTACCCACCCCCGTAATCTCGGGGTTCAGGCGCCGACGGTTTTGAGGATGGTGCCGAAGGAGCTGCTGCCTGTGAGGCGCGCGGTATCGACGACGGTGCGGATGGCAGCTTCGCCCTCGGCGGCCCACATCGCGCG
>NZ_JAKSXV010000071.1 GCF_022829345.1 Methylobacterium sp. J-090
AATGCCCCACTGGATGGGTTTGTGGCCGTAGGCAAACTGAATACCGAGGGACGTCCGCTACAAGCTATCGAACGCCCGGAAGCGGACTGGCGGCAAACCACCCAACAGGGTCGTAGAGCGGACGGACAGGTCTCGACCCAAGCCAGTCGCTCAGATCAACATCGGCGTTTCTCGATAGCGGACATTCGTCCGGATGTCTGGCAACTGCGACCAGGGGTGGGATGCGACCTTTATCGCCACGGCGGCAACCAGACATCCACCCCTGTGCCCAGTTCTCCTGCGGTTCTCTCTCAAACCTAGCCGTAATGAAGACCATCGACGCATTTGCGCACTAGATCGCATTACCGCATCGAGCAGCATCGCCCGTCGTCCTTCGTCCGAATAATGTAAAAAGATAATATTTGTTCTAAGTAGAACAATTAAAAACTAGGGGATTGTTTTTTGGGGCGTGACTTTTATGTTCTTGCTCCATTGCCCACCGTCGCTATACGCCACGGCATAAACAAGCCACCCCAGCCGTCTCTCACAGGCAGAGGTCAATGCCTGCCGTCGATCCCGCCCATGATAGGCCTGCGAGCCGATTGGCGAGTCTCTATCGCAGCCATTGCGAGGCTTTGCTGCGGTTTCTAAGCCGAAAGGTCGGCCGACACGAAGCGTCCGACCTGATGCATGAGACGTTCATCCGAGTGGCGCGGGTCGAGCAGGGACGGACCGTACTGCATTGCGAGCGCGCCTTCCTGTTTCAGGTCGCGGCGAACCTGGCCGTGGATCACAACCGGGCGCAGGTGCGCCAGTCCCGGCTGCTCTCGCCCGTCGAGATCGAAGATTTGCTGGCGGTCACGGACGATGCGCCGGGGCCGGATCGTCAGGCCCAGGGTCGCCTCGACCTTCAGAACCTCGCTGCCGCACTACGCGAACTTCCGCCTCGGCGCGCTGAGGCCTTTCGCCTGAGCCGGATCGAGGGCGTGAGCCACGCATCCATCGCATCACGCCTTGGCGTATCGCTCAGAACCGTAGAGGCCGAGGTCAGGATGGCGCTCGACCATTGTGCGGACCGTCTCCGATCAAGCCGGTTTCCGGATTGATTGCGGGATGCGATGCATCGAAACGTTTTACTACCGAGTGCGCTTTCCATGCGATGACGCGAAACGCGTCCGCCGACCGGCGGGAGAAGAATGAACGCGCCGAACCATCAGGACGGGCCTACGAACAGCGACGATGGCGGCGTCCGGCAACAGGCGCACGCCTGGGTCGTCCGCCTGACCTCCGGAACGGCGACGCAGGATGACGCCCGGGCCCTCGCCCTATGGCGCTCGACGCCCGAGCACGACGCCGCGTTCCGGGCTGCCGCCGGACTGTGGAAGCGGACGGGCGAGGCACTAGCCGGTACGTGCGGGTTGGCAGTCGCCCCGGAGGCACCTCGCGGGATGACCCGACGGCGCATGCTTGGCAGAGTGGCCGCTGGTGGGGTCGCGTCGGCCTCCATCGCGGCCGGGGTCGCCACCCTTTCGTTACGATGGCCGGCTTTGTCCGCCGCCTACCTTACGGGAACCGGCGAGATTCGGACGGTGGCCCTGCCGGGCGGCATCCGCATCGAGCTGGATGCCGAGACCGCCCTGGACGCCCATCTCAACGACGGTCGGCAGGACGTCATTCTGCATGCTGGCTCGGTGGCCGTCACCGTTCCGGCCAACCGTGTTGCCCTTACCGTGGTCGTGGGCGAGGCGCGGCTCGTGACCGAGACGAGGGAGCCGGCGGAGGTCGTCGTCCGCTGCAGGCCGCGCGGAGGCCTGTCTGGCTGGGTCGGCGCCCTGGATGCCGATTTGGCGTGCCTGTCCGGTCGCGTCACCGTCGTTCCCGCACCGGGCGTTCCTCCGACGCGCCTCATGGCCGGACAGGAGGTCGGGATCGGACCGGATGCGCGTGGCCTCCACGCCATCGACGTCGGCGCCACGGCGGCCTGGAGGCGGGGCCTGCTCGTCTTCCGCGACACGCCGCTGTCGCAGGTGGTGGACGATCTCAACCGATACCGGCCGGGCCGGATCGTCGTCGCCAGTTCGGCTGCGGCCGCCCGGCGGGTGACGGGCGTTTTCCATCTCGCGCGGCCGGAGGAGGCTCTCGGCAGCATTCGTACCGCCCTCGCTCTATCGGAGGTCCGGTTCGGCGACCGCCTCGTCGTCCTGCGCTGAGCGCCGCGCGGTCGCGTCTGGCCGCGAAAGGGCAGAAAGTTTTTTTGCGGGCTCGCCACCCGGCGCGCGTCTGAGGAATCAGGCGGGCGATCACGACCCGTCGGGCAGCGGTGACAAGCCGCAGGATGACGTGGGGCACGACGATGGCGCAAGGACGCGGGCGGCACCGGACGGGAGACGGCTATCGGATGGTGACGGGATTGAGTGGGGTCGCGGCGCTCGTGCTGGCCCTGCCGACGCAGACTTCGGCGGCCATCGCCCCCACCGACCTGACCTCGGCGAGGGTCGAGGCGCGGATCGTCCGCGTGACATCGCCCAATCCGGATGTGGACGAGGCCCTCGACTTCGCGATTGCCGAGCAGCCCCTCGATGAAGCTCTGGCATCCTATGGGGCCGTCAGCGGCGTGCAGCTGATTTATGATAGCAACGCCAGCCGCCGCCTGCGTTCGACGCCGCTCGCCGGACGCTACGACCGGATGGAAGCCTTGCAGCAACTGCTTGCAGGCACCGGGCTGGTGCCGCATTTTACCGCCAGGCGCTCCGCCACCATCGTCGAAGTGGTCGCTCAGGCAGAGATCTCAGGCCTGCAAGACGGCAGCGTCACCCTCGACGCCCTGGAGGTGACCGGCGACACGGCCCTTGGGCCGGTCAACGGCTACGTCGCTAGACGCAGTGCGACGGCGACGAAGACCGGTACGTCGATCCTGGAAACACCGCAGGCCATCAACGTAGTCGGCCGTAAAGAGATCGAGGATCGACAGGCGCAGAACGTACGCCAGGCGCTGCTTTACACGCCGGGCGTACTCACGCAGTACGGCACGGACCTGCGCTACGATTGGCTCTATGTTCGCGGCTTCGTGCCAGGGCGCTACCTGGACGGCCTGCGCCTGCCGTTCGGCGCACGGGGCTACTCGCAGCCGCTCGTCGAGACGTACGGCCTGGAGCGCGTCGAACTGCTGAAGGGCCCTTCCTCCGGGCTCTACGGGCAGAACTCGCCGGGTGGCCTGCTCAATCTCGTCAGCAAGCGTCCGAGCGCGGTGCCCCTGCACGAGATCCAGCTCCAAACCGGCAGTTACGGACGTGCCCAGGCCGCCTTCGACCTGTCCGGCCCCATCGATCCGGATGGTCGCATCCTCTACCGGCTCACCGGGCTCGCCCGTACCACTGGAACCCAGCTGGACTACCTGGAGGAAGACCGGGTCTTCATCGCGCCGAGCGTCACGTTCCGGCCGGACGCCGACACGTCCTTCACGATCCTGTCGCAGTACCTGCACATCAACTCGCCCGGCGGCGGCGCGCCACAAGGCCTGCCGACCCTCGGGACCCTGTACACGAACCCGCGCGGGCGCATCCCGACGAACCGGTTCATCGGCGAACCGAACTACGACAGGTTCAAGCTCGACCAGAGCTTCATCGGCTACGCGTTCGAGCACCGCTTCAACGACATCTGGACCGTACGCCAGAACCTTCGCTTCGCGCATGTCGAAGCCGACACCCAACGCGTCCAGGCGATCGGTCTCGCCGCCGATGGACGGACATTGTCGCGCTATGCCTGGGCCTTCCCGGAACGGTCGAACCTCTTCAACGTCGACAACCAGGCGGAGGCGCGCTTCCTCACGGGGCCTTTCGCACATACGCTCCTGTTCGGTGCCGATTACCTGCGCGAGGATGCGCGCTACGACGAGTCCAACCTGCGGATCGTCCCCTCGGTCGACATCTTCGCCCCGGTCTATGCCGGCACCGTCACGCGTCCGCCCCTAGGGACGCAGATCACGCAAGGGCGCAACCAGACCGGCGTCTACGCGCAGGACGAGATCCGCTTCGGCGGCTTCAGTCTCACGCTGAGCGGACGCCAGGACTGGGCCAATGCCATCACCCGGACCCGGACAGCTTCGACCGGCGCGCTGGCGCAGGTGAAGCAGGACGATGCCGCCTTTACCGGCCGTGTCGGCATGAGCTACCTCTTCGAAGGTGGCCTCGCCCCTTACGTGAGCTACGCAACGTCATTCCAGCCGACATCCGGCACCAACCGCCTCGGCACGCCCTTCGCCCCGACCACCGGCGACCAGATCGAGGGCGGCATCAAGGTCCAGCCGGCCGGTACGAACCTCCTACTGACCGGTGCGGTGTTCGACCTGAAGCAGCAGAACGTGCTGACGCCGGACGCCCTCGACTTCCGGTTCAACACCCAGGCCGGCGAGGCACGTGTCCACGGGCTGGAACTGGAGGTCAAGGCCAGCCTTACCGACAGCCTCGACCTCATCGCCTCCTACGCTGCCATGAACAGCAGGTTCACTAAGGCCAACCCCAACGCGGCGGGTGTCAGCATCGTCGGCAACGAGCTACCCTTCGTCCCACGCCATCAGGCGTCAGCCTGGCTCGACTACACGATCCGAACGGGGGATTGGGCTGGCCTCGGCCTCGGCGGGGGCGTGCGCTACATCGGCGTCTCGGTCGGCGACAACGCCAACCTTTATCGGACACCCGCGGTCACGCTCGTCGACGCGGCTCTGCGTTATGATTTCGGGTATCGCTATCCGAGCCTGAAGGGCGTCGACCTCGCTCTCAACGCAACGAACCTTTTCGACAGAACCTACGTCACGACATGCATCGCCGCGACCGGCTGCTTCTACGGAAACAGACAGACGATCCTCGCGACGCTGCGCTATCGCTGGTAACGAAGAAATTCGTCACGGATTTCGGAAGGGCGAAGTGCTCAGCGCAATTGGCAACCCTGACCACGCAGGATGATGCGGGATTCTAAATCACAAATCTTCGCCCGTTTCATTAAGTATCGGAGTGAGGTGGGCGGACTGTGTCAGGTCACGAACGGTCCCCAAGTCTATGTCTGGTTCAAGGCATCCGTCCACCGGAAGGGGACGGGCTGAAAACCACCCGACCCGGTCGTTGAGCGGACTGGCGGGACCCGACCCAACTCGGTCGCTCGCCAGCCCTTCGCCACTTACCCGGAGCGGACGTTCGATAGAGCATCTGCAGAACGTGCGGCGCCATCTATGATGTCCGCAACGACCGCCCTCAGCTTCGGTGTCGCGTGATCGACGAACGCATGCAGCGCCGCGTTCCGCCGCGGGATCAGGTGAAAGACCAGGTGGATCGTTACCATCACCAATGTGAAGTCGCAGAGGAGCGGCAAATGGCGACCGGCCTCTATATGCTCGACCAACTGACAGGCCCTTTCGAACATAGACGGCATCCGCGACGGATGAACACTTCCCGGCCCAGTCCATGCCCTAACCTGATGCCACTGACGCGACGCTTGGTCGGGTGTCAATGGTGCCGCGATCACCCTGGCCGGCAAGACAGCATGCTCGGGCCCGGGATCGATTTGCCCCCGGCTGCGCGCACGTCTAGACCGCCAACCGCGATGCGGCAGGACGTACCTACAGGAATGAACCGGATGACTAAAAAAGCGACATCTTTTCTTGTGTACGGCGTACTTTGCGTGTTCATCGCTGCGCACAACGCACACGCTGAAGAATCAACGCAGCCTTTCACCCTGGCGTGCATCAACAATGGCGGCAAATCAATCTACTTCAGCATCGACCTCGCGTCCAAGAAATGGGCCTTGATGAAGCCGAATGGCGAGCGTGAATCGAAGATACAGGAAGTCGCGCTTCAGTCCGACGATGTGATCAAGCTGAGAAACCCGGGCGGCTATTTCCTGGTCAATCGCAAGACCGGCACCATGGACCTGATCAAGGGGGAGAGCCGCAAGGTCGATAGGATCTCATGCCGTAAGCACGACAGCCTCATCCCGCTTTCAGTGGACGAGCGTCCGGCGAATAAATTCTGAGCGACCCGTTCTTGGTCCCGACGCATCCGAGGAGGCGAGTATCCCCGACGCAGCTAACTCGCGCACGCCCACGCGCTTGCGTTCCGTCACGCGCTTGATCGCCGCCACCGTCCTCATGCCCCTCGGCATCCTGCTCCTTGGCTTGTGGGAGCAGGAGCGGGCCGGCGCCGACTGGGCCGACCTCGCCGCCGAGCGAGAGCACCTGACCCAGATCGTCGCGGATCTGGAAGCGCAGGCGCCGTCGGACGGACGCCCCGATTTCCGGATGCAGTTCCGCCGCAACGGCCAGAGTTACGGCGGGCCCCTCGCTCTCGTTCAGGCCCGGGCGGCCCGGGACGAGGCCGCGACTCTGACCGCGATCATGGACTGGCGCCGCCTGCTCCCGCCCCTGGTCGTCGCGGCCGGGGGCTTCGCCGCCGGCCTGTCGATCCTCGTGCTCCTCGCCGGCGCCGCGCTGGGGCGGATGGGGCGGGCCTCGCGCGACGCGCTGGTGGCCGGCTTCTCGTGGATGCGCCGCCTGCTGCCGCCAGTGCTCGCCCTCCAGGTTCTTCTGACCACGGCGGGCTTCGTCGCCGCCGTGGTCTTCGAGGCCGGGATGCTCGCACGGCCCGGCCTCGGCGGCGGCGAGATCAAGATGCTGTTCCTGGCCGTCGTCGCCATCGGGGCGGTCCTGATCGCGGCGGGCGCCACGGTGCTGGGCCTGCGCCGGGCGCTCTCCGCCTTCGAGCCCGACCCCCTGTCGATCTTCGGCCGGGTCGTCTCGCCCGCCGAGGCGCCGGGCCTGTGGCGGCTCACCGAGGGGCTGGCTCACCGGCTGGGAGCGCTGAAGCCCGAGGCCGTCGTGGTCGGCCTCACGGGCGGCTTCTTCGTCAGCGCCGGCCCGGCCGTGCTCGAACCCGGCGGCGAACGCCTGACCGGCCGGATCCTCTACCTGCCGCTGCCCTACCTCGCCCTGTTGCGGGGCGACGAGGTGGCGGCGATCATCGGTCACGAACTCGCCCACTACGCCGGGGGCGACACCGTCTACAGCCAGCGCTTCCTGCCGATCTATGCGGGCGTCGGCCGCTCCCTCGACGCGGTGGCGGAGGGGCATGCCGGGTCCTTCGGACTGCTCGGCCCGTCCTTGCGCCTCGGCGTCTTCGTCATGGAGAACTTCCACCTCGCCGTGCGCCACTGGAGCCGGACCCGCGAGTTCGCCGCCGATGCCGCCGGCGCCGGCCCGGCCTCCGTCGATGCCGCCGCGCGGGCGCTCCTGCGCACCGGGGCCGTGGCCCCCCGCATCGCCGAGACCCTCGATGCCGCCGCCGCCGCGCCCGGTTCGGCCCCGACCGACCTCGTGGCGGCGAGCCTCGACCACGCCATCGCGCGCGGCCTCGACGATCCGGCGGCGCATCTCGAGGCGGAGCAGGCCCACCCCACCGACACCCATCCGCCGACCCGCGAGCGCGTCGCGGCCCTCGGCCGGACCCTCGACGCCGACTTGCTCGCCGCCGCCGCCGCAGTCCCGCCCCCGCACGCGCTCGGACAGCTCGCCGCCTACTTCGCCGACCCGACCGGCCTGTGCCGCGGGGCGACGCACGATTTCCTCGACGCGGTGCGGGCCCACGATGCGGCGTTCCGCGCCCATCTGGAGGCGACCGCGGCGGAGATCGGCACCGAGGCGCGCGTGTTGCGCGAAAGCACCCGCCCGGGGGCCATCGCCCTCCTGGTGGCCGGCGGCATTTTCATCGGGGTGGCGCTCCTGTGGCTCGCCGCCGGCCTGCCCGGACTCTCCGCCGACCAGGCACGACTCGTGGTCGGCGTGGCTTTTGCCTGCGGGGCGGTTCTGGCGGGCTTCGGCGGATTCCGGCTGTGGCGGGGCGAGCGCACGACGATGATCCTGAGCCCCGAGGCCCTGGCGGTGCCCGGACTCGACCGGCCGATCCCCTGGGACAGCATCGCCGACCTCGACATGACGACGCGGCAGAACGGCGTCGTCACCCGCCTGCTGCTGCCGCCGGAGGTGCCGTTCCCGCAGAAGGTGCCGGGCGGCCGCGGGGTGAAGCTCGACGCAGGCCGCGGCATCGTCACCATCACGGCCGGCCTTCCCTACAGGATGCCGGTGCGGGATTTTGCCGACCTCATCGGCCGGTACCGCCATGCGGCGGAGGCGCGCCGGGTCCTGGCCGAGACCGCGGCGGCTCCTCCATCGGCCCCAAGCCCCTGAACCTCCCTGAGATCTCGACCATGACCACCGCGCCCAACCGCACCGAGCCCCTGCGCCTGCCGCCGCCCCGCCAGGGCTGGGGCAACATCTTCTGGACGCTGTTCGGCCTCGTGGCGCTGGGTGCCCTCCTCGTCGCCTGCGCCGTCTACACCGCTCCGCCGGTGGTCACGGATTGGCAGATCCGCGACACGGCGCGCCCCGTCGCCGACGCGCGGGTGACGGACGGCAAGTGCAGCACCAAGATCGTGCTCCACCTCTGCGACATGACCCTCAACCTGCGCACCCCCACGGGCACGGTGGTCCGGCGGGTGAACACCGTGTTCACGGGGGTGCATGTGGGCGATTACACCATCCGGGTGCTGGCCGATCCGGCCCGGCCCGACCTCGTGACCACCGATCTCGCCCTCGACCGCCTGTGGAACCGAACGATCACCCTCCTGGTCATCGCCGGGGCGCTGGCGGCCATCATCGTCGCGGCCCTCGCCGCGATGGTGCGGAACCGGCGGGCCGGCGCGGGGGTCATGAGCTGATGCGATCGCGGTTTCGGCGGGACGGATCGGTCCACACACCGCGCGAGGGGAGCGCCGCATGATCGTGTTCTGGAACGGGCGCGGCTACTGGGTCATCCTCCTCGTGGCGGCGGCGATGTTCCTGCCCCTGATCGTCCTTCGGCAGGTCGACGGGCCGGAGGTGGATCGGGCGGTCGGCCTCACCATGGGTCTCGCGGCGCTCGCTGTCCTCGGTCTCGGCCTGCGCTGGAACCACGGCACGACGTTCGGGCCGGCCGGGCGCGACCACGCCTTCTGGGGTCTGCCGATGCAGGTCTGGGCCGTGCCGATGCTCGTGCTCGCGGCCCTGCTCGGGACTGGCACCATCACCACGGCGGAGGCTCCGCGCGCCAGCCCTTCCCTTTAGGAATCCAGCAGCATTGTCCGGTGAATTTCAGCCCCGCGTCACGAAAAACCAATTCGGCGCGAGGCGGCGGTCGCTCTCGGCCCCGGAGCCGGCCGGAAACGCATCGTCCGGCCGGTACACGAACGACGTGCCCCAGGGCGTGCCACCTGGAATCGGTTCGTTCAGGCCGATCTCGCCGCCGGGACCTCGGGTGAACCCCGCGAGCCCGAGGCGTTCGAGGGCGCCGCAGAGGGCAAGGTAGCGGGCATAGGGAACCCCGAGTTCCCGCAGGACGTCGATCTCCCGCAAACTGTCCGTGTCGCGCGCGCCTTGCGGGCGGTACGGGGTGACGCGCTGGCCGTTGATAAGGCGGGTGCTTTCCCACCACGCCGTTCGCTCCGCCGCCGGCGGGGGATCGTCCCGCCCGCGTTCAAAGGACACTAGGGTGGGCATGGCCGCGATCTCGGCCACCACGGCGTCGAGCCGCGATCGGTTCAGGAGGAAGTAGCCCGTCGTCGTTCCGAACGCCACCCAGGTCATGCCGCCGCCGATGGCCGCCATGGCGAGGAAGACCGCGACCCGGTGCTTCGCCGCGCGAGCAAACACCGGGACCGCGACGACGACCGCCGCGATCCCAATCGCGGGCGCATAGGCGACGAGGGCCCAGCTCAACACGACGACACCACAGCCGCCGACGACGAGGCACGCCTTTCGCGTCCCGTCGGACGGAGGGGCAATCATGGCGAGACGATCATCGCGCAACAACCCCGACCAGAATCCCCAACGGCGCCGTCGTCGAACGGCCGCCCAGCCGATGCGGGCGCGTCGCGCCGGGAGGTGCCGGCTTAAGAACGCGAGGCCGAGCCAAGCCAAAACCTAGGCCGAGAGCCAGATCTCGTACAGGTGGGCGTCCAGGCGGCTTCTCCGTCGAGGCCGAGCCAGCGCGCGAGCCCGTGCAGGACCGGAAGGTCGGCCCACAGGAAGGCGCGCAGGACCGGGATCGAGATCAGGCCGACGGCGAGGACGAGGCCGGCTGCCTGGTAGAGGGGCCGCGCCGCGCCCTCCACGGTGGGGACGAGGCCGCCGACGAGGGCCGTGCCAAGCCAGAGTTCGACAGGCCGCAGGGTCGGATCGGTTCCGGGCTCCGCGGGCAGGAAGGGAAACAGCAGGAAGACCGGGGCGAGGCCGCGCGCCAGCAGCAGCCCGAGGAGCGGAACGTGCAGCAGCCGCAGGACGCGGCGGCGGACCGGATCGTCGGCGCCAGAGCCCCGCTCAGCCGTCCGCATCGCGCGCCCGGTCGAGGGCTTTCAGGACAGCGGGGTTGCCCCTGTGGTGCCGTCGCAGGGTCCGCTCGTCCGCCTCGGCGTCGCCGCAGCGCAGGCACTTCACGGCCGCCGCGATGGCCCGGCCGCGCGCCGCGTCCGTGGCATCCTCCCCGCCCCATTGGTTGCAGTCCCGCAGCCGCGTCACGTACGCCGTTACGTCGCCCGGCAGAGCGGGCTCGGTCCGGACGGCCTGCGGCCAGAGGAGCGGCGCGGCGAGAAGCGTTGCGAGCGGCCGGGCAAAACCCTTGGTCACCTTGGCGGGAACGGTCCGCATGGCTCTCCATCCTGCCTTTCCTCTTGCGTCCCACGCCGTATACAGGGAACCCGCATGAAACGTAGCCTCCTCCCCGCCGCCCGCTTCGTGCTCCTCGCAGCGTGCCTCCCCGCCCCGTCAGTGGCCGCGGGATGGGAGGCGGCGCGGTTCGAGCCGCCCGCGAAGACCGCGACCGCGACGTCTGGAGAGGGCAAGCAGATCACCTACACGATCTACGGCAATCTCATGGTGCGCGAGAGCGACACCAACGCGCCGGACCCCGAGGACGCGACCCTCGTGCCGCTCGCGCACGGCGCCGCCCCCGCCTGCACCGCCGCGCCGGGGCCGGGTGCGCACATCCTGGCGACCGCCGGCCAACGCTTCCTCGGCCGCACGGGCGGGTTCCTCGTCTTCGAGCTGGCGAGCACCAACGGCACCGTCCCGTTCGCGGTGCTCGACGCGGGCACGGGCCGCACCCTGATCCAGGACACGATCGCCGAGGCTGGCATCGACTCCTTCGCGGTTGCGGACGGGACCCTGCAGCTCGGGTTCCAGCGCGGCGTGCAGGGGGTCTGCTCGATCCCGAAGCACTGGGCTGCGTGCTGGGCGCGGATCGCCCGCGACGGGCCGCTTCCCTCCGCCGTCGCGGCCCTGCCGGCGCCCATGAAGGCCTGCGCCGAGAGCTATCGGGCCGGAAAGGCCCCGAAGGACACGCCCAGCATCGTCTCGTTTCCCGTACGCCTCACGGGGACCGCCCCGCCCACCGTCGCGGCCGACGGCCCGGTGCGCTGCGTCCCGACACCGTGAGGGTGATCTCACCGTAAGGGCGGGTTTCGCCCGGAAGCCAGATCTCACCCCGTCATCGAACCGTCACACCGAGCCCGCATCCGGGTCCGTCCTACCGAGGAACCACTGCATGATCTCACGCCGCCACGCCCTCGCCGCCGCCCTGGCGGTGCTGTCCGCGACCGCTGCACAAGCTGAGCCGACCATCGGCCTTGCCGAGCGCCGGGCGATCGCGGCCTACCGTCAGGACCGCTATCCCGCGCAGGAGAAGGCGATCCAGGAGGCGGCGGGCTTTGCCGTGCCGGTGGAGGTGGCGTGGGATCAGCTCACGATTTCGGGCGACGCCAAGTACTATTCCGACCCGGGCTACTTCGAGAAAACGATCTTCGAGCCTCTCGCCGCCGGGCTAAAGGAGGTGGCCAAGGACACCATGGGCCGCGAGGCCCTGGCCCAGAAGCTCAAGACCATCCGCGTCCGCTTCGACGAGAAGACCGCCCCCGCCTCGAACTACCCCAATGGCCTCACGTTCACCGGCGGGGTCCTCGATGTGAACTGGCGGCCGTTCTCCAACGTCGCCGACAGCAAGGACCGGGTCGAGGCCGTGGTGAAAGTGCTGGAGAAGGGCCTCTGACGGTGCGGAGCACCGCCCTGGGCCTCGCCGCCCTGTTGGCCGCCTGCGGCGTGGCGGCGGCCGAACCGGCCGCCCGGTCCGGCACCTACGACAGCCTGACCCTGGCGGTCTCCGGCGACGCGGTGGCGGGGGTCTTCTCCGAGCAGCGGGGGGCGGCCGATGCCGGCGGGCCGCAGTTCGCCTGCGTCTTCCTCCTGCGCGGTACTATCGCGGGCGACCGGGCCAAGGTCGAGACGTGGTTCCCCAACGAACCGGAGCGCATTCCGGGAGACCTCGCCTTCACCCCGGACGGCGCCGCCCTGACCGTCGCGGAGGATCACGACGGTTGTTCGATGACCACTGGCACCATGGTGGGCACCCCCTACGCGCTTTCGCAGCGTGCGGCGGCCCAGGACGGATGGATCGGCGTCGGCCTCGTGACGGCCGAGCGCACGGCCTTCCGGCCGGAGCCCGGCCCGGCTCCGGCCCGTGCGCCCTACCTCGTCCGGCTCGATCCCGTCGCGGTGCTGGAACGGAGGGACGCCTGGGTGCGCGTACGCTACCGGGGCGAGAAGGCCCCGGTCATTGGCTGGCTGCCGGCGGCCAACCTCGCTGTGGTGATGCCCTAATCCCCTCATCGCCCGAATGGGCCGGAGGCCGGCCCCCGATACAGGATACCCGATGCGTCGATCGCTGCCCCTCACCCTCTCCCTGATGGTCTTCTCGGCCGGGCCCGCCTTCGCCCAAGCGCCCGCCGGGCCGCCGCGCCCCGCCACGACATGGACCCCTATCGAGGAGCCCATGAGCGCGCTCCTCAACGGCGGCCACCGCATCGTCTCCGCCTCCGGTCCGAGCTTCACCCTGGAGCGGGGCGGCAAGTACGTGGTCTGCGAGGTGCGGCCGGCGGGCGGGATGCGCGGCACGGCCGAGACCACCTCGACCTGCCACCGGGTGAACTGAGGCCGGCGCGATGGAAGCCTGGGACGCGTCCCTTCGTGCGCGGTTCGACGCCCTATGGACACGGACCATCGGCACGCCCGGCGCGGCGGGGTGGCGGGCCCTCGACGCGGGCTACGGCGCGGCGGACCGGCACTATCACGGCTGGCCCCACGTCGCGGCGCTGCTAGCGGGGCTCGATTCCGTGCGGGCGCATCCCGATTTCGCCGGCCTCGACGGCGATGCCATCGACCTCGCCATCGTCTTCCACGACGCCGTCTACGACACCGCCCGCGCCGACAACGAGGCCCGCAGCGCCGACCTGCTGCGTGCCGAGGCGGGGCCGGCGTCCAAGGATACGCGCGTCCGGGCCGCGATCGCGATGATCAACGCGACGGCGGCGCACGGGCCGAGCGCGGACCCGGCGACCCGGCTCCTCCTCGACCTCGATCTCGCCGTGCTCGGTGCGCCGCGCGCCGCCTACGCGGCCTACGCGGCGGCGATTCGCCGGGAATATGCTGCCATTCCGGAGGCGGCGTGGCGGCTCGGGCGCGCCCAGATCCTCGACCGCTTCCTCGCCCGGCCGCGCCTCTACCAGACCGACCTCTTCCACGACCGCTTGGAGGCGGCCGCCCGCGCCAACCTCGTTGCGGAAGCGGCCGGGCTCCGCGCCGCCCCCCCGGAATAGGGACGTCCCGCATGCGTCCCTCGCGTCGCGTCGCGCTCCTCGGCCTGCCCCTCGTGCTCGCGGCCTTCGCGGCGGAGGGCCGGTTCGGCACCACGCGGTACCGCCTCGCCGGGACCGCGTACGTCGTGCCCCACGCCTACGAGTTTTCCCGAAATGTCCGCCTGCCCTGGCTCGACGCGCTCCCGGGGCTCGGCCGGGAGCCGGCGGATTCGCTCTGGCTGATGCTGCCCGCCGCCGAGGTCGCGGCGGGCCTCGCCGGCTACAGCCCCCTCAGCTACGGCCATGCTGGCCCGTTCGCCACCGACCTCGTGGTCCACGTCGTCGGCGACCCGGACGGTCGCCACTTCGCACCCCTCCACGCCCGGCAATGGGGCAACTTCGATGCGCGGCTGGCCGAGGGCGCGCCGTGGCGGTCAGACCCGTCCGGCGGCGAGCGCCTCATCCATTCCGAGGGCGTCGACCACCGACGCTTCTACCGCCTCCCGTCCCGGCACACGGCACGGCCGGCCGACCAGACGCCGCTCAGCTGCCTCGCCTCGTACACCTCGGACGGGCGCGAGGTCTCCACCTGCACCTACCTCGTCCACCGCGATGGCCTCACCTACGATTTCTCCTTGCGCCCGGAGAACCTGGCCGTGACCGACCGCGTGCCGGCCTACGTCTTGGCCCGCCTCGCGGCCTGGAAGCGGTTGGCGCCGGCCCAGGAGGGAGCCCCCTGATCCGCCGCGACCCGGCCTACTGGCAGCGCCTGCGCAAGGACAGTCGCTCGAACGTGGCGGCCGGGCTCGCCCTCGTGGCGGGCCTCGCTGCCACCGTCTCGGTCACCACCTGCCTCGTGCCCGGACCGCACGGCGCCACCCGGGCCCAGCCCCTCGACTGGCTGTCGATGCTCCCCCTGGTCTGGTGGGTGAACGGCCTAGTGCGGTTCGAGCCGCGCGCGGTGCGGAGATGGCGCTCCGCCCTGGCCCTGGCCTGCCTTGGCGCCGGCGCGGGTCTCACGGCGGCCATGTGGCGGGCGGAGGACTGGACGCTGCCCGCCCTCGGCTGCGCCGTCACCCTCGCGAGCGCGGGAGCGAGCCTTGCGGTCCACTGTGACAGTCTTGTCGCCCGCGAGGGGCCGGCGCGCTGAGCGCAACGGACCCGTCAGCGGCGGCGGATCGGCCGCAGGGGGCCGTGGAAGAAGCTGGGCTCCATCCCGATGGCGGCGGCACGCTCACCGATCACGGCGAGGCCGCCCAGCAGCCCCGCGATGGGGGCATCCAGCAGGCCGGGATGGTTGAGGGCCTTGCCGATCTGGCGGCCCTCCCACCAGAATTCCGCGAACAGCAGAGCGAGGAGGCCGAGCAGCCCCCAGGTCACCAGGCCCTGCCCGAGGAAGTAGACACCGTAGGGCGGCGACAGGATCGTGCTGAGCTTGGCCAGGCCGATCACCCCGGCAAAGCCCAGGACAAGGATCAGGAGCAGGCGGACCAGCAGGCGCCGATACAGGCGCAGGGCCAGGTTTAGTTCCTCGACGGAGGAATGGTCGAGACTCAGGGACATCCGGTTCCTCCCGTGCGGTTCTTCCGCCTGATACGGTCCGGGAGGTGTGGCTGACGGGCGGCCGCCCCGCAACCGGCACCGGGGCGGGTGACATCCCGGGACCGGACGCCCATGCTCGTCCGTCGATGCGAGGAGCCCGAACCGTGCTGGCGTTCCTGGACCGCCTATTCACCCGATCCGCTGCGCCCGCCCCCGCGACGGGCCACCTCACGCCCGAGCAGGCGGCGGCGATCGCGGCGCGCGCCGCGGCGGGAACAGGCGCCCCGACCACCGGCACGGCCGTGCCGAACCGGGCGGACACCGGCATCGTCTGGGACGTCTGCGAGGTCGCCTACGGCAGCGGCTGGCGCGTGCGCGTCGACGACGCCACGGGCGCGCCCGGTCCGGTCGGGCGCTGGGGCGTCCGGTGAACCGACCGGTGCGGAAACGAGCGCTCGGTGCGCTCGCCCTCCTGGGGCTCGCGACCGGCCTCGCGCCGCAGGCCGTGCGGGCGCGCGACGGGGGTGCCTACCCGCTCGCCTGCCGCGACGTCCACGCGGATTTCGCCCGCCATGAGGGGTGTGCCCGCCGCGCGGGGGACTTCGTCCGCATCGATCCCACCCGCCTTGCGCGCATGCCGTTCCGGGGCGGGGTGACTGAGATCGTCGTCGACGGAATCGGCGTGCTCTGGTCGCGCCGCGACGGGCTGGCGCTGCCGGTGTTCTCCCTCGACAACGGGCCGGACCCCTTCGCGCAGGGGTTGGTGCGCGCTCGTCACGCCAGCAAGGTCGCGTTCCACGACCGGCGCCTGCGCCGGGTGCTGGCCACGGATTTCGACTGGTCGTTCCCGTTCAACGCCCGCGGCGAGGCCCTGGTCTGCCGGGGCTGCCGCTCGGATGGGTGCCAGCCGGCCGCCATGGTCGGTGGCCGATGGGGGCTGATCGACCGGCGCGGCCTGCTGACGAGGCCGTTGGCGGAAGGCCAAGGCGCCGCCCGGCGCTACTTCGACTGGCCCCGATAAGGGGCGGACAACGCGATCGCGATCCCGCGCAAAGGTTCAGCGGCTGCTCTCCGTCCATCCCCATTGAGAGACGCCGATGCTACCCGTGGAACGCACTCTCCTCGGCATAGGCCTGCTCGTCTCCCCGGAGACTTATGAAGGCGTAAGGACGGGCATTTACCTTGAAGGAGACATCAGTCTTGTCTTCAGCGATTTTCAGCTGACCTCAGCCTGGACGCACCCGGCTCTCGTTTTTCTGACAGGATTCGAGATCGCGGACCGACCGATTGTATGTCTCGTTGAACTGTTGCGCCGGCTGGCTCGGATCGCCCTTCTGGCGGATGTCCCGGGCCACATCGCGGCCATGGCCGATCACGCGCGCAACCGTATCGGTGTAGCCGGTGCAGGATGAGTTCGCCTTCGGGCTCATGCTATCAAAAGTCGTACCAAGCTGACGGTTGGCATTCGAGACCTCGCCGAGTGCGGCCACGAAGGGCGCGACATCCGCCTTCGGTCCCAATGCCTCGAACCGCCGGACCGCGCGGCGCAGCATGAGAGTGGTGGCGAGGAGACGGCGCGCAGGCGCATCGTCCGGCAGAGTTGCCAGGCGCCGCTCATCCCGGGCGATCTCGCGCTCGAACAGGGCTGTGCCATACGCGTCCATCGCTTTGGCGGCGGCCTCGACACGGGGAACGAGGATCGCGTGCTGCTCACGTGCGAACTTGAAGCCGTCCTCCTTGAACTCCCGCGTGGTCTGATACCGCGTCAGCGCCTTCAGGGTGGGATTGACCTCGCGTAGGACTGCCAGCAGCTGGGCGGCCTGAGCATCCACCTCTGGCACGACGCCCGGCGAGGCAACGGCCTTTTCCAACTCGTCGATGACCCCATCGAAGTCCACGATGCCGAAATGGTACCAGGCGTTGGCGCCGAGCTTCGTTCCGAGCTTGAGCACCCGCTCGTTGTCGCGCCGGTAATCGGCCAACTGCTGCTCCAGGGGATGAGATCGGACGAGGTGGTTCTGAACCTCGGTGTAGGCATTGGCCTTCGCCAGGACCTGAACTTCGGGAGTCTGCGCTGACGCCGGGCGGGCTGCTACCCGGGCTGCTCCGGGCGGTGGTGGCGGGCTCTGCAGCAGAGACTGAGAGGCCGGAGGTGCAGCTGGAAAATCACATTTGAAGGCGTCGATCAGGCTTTTGCGCACCGCCTCATGAGCCTGGGCGCATTGATAGGCGACGGTCGGTCGAGCCGCCTCGTTGCGCAGGACCGAGTCGCGGAAGCTTTCGCGCATCGTATTGATGCCCTGGCGGATGCCGGGGCGAGCCACTTCCGGTACGCCGGGGCTGGACGCGCATTGGGCATAAGCCTCCAGGAAGGCGTCACAGCTCTCGATACCCACCGGTGTCACTGGCGTGACCGCCACCACGGGTGTAGCCGAGATCCCCCATAGGAGGGCCAGCGCATAGGCCGAACGGTGAGACATGCCGGCCTTTCTCGTGGAGGCTGCTGCGCATTCTGATCCTAAAGGTTGACGCGCCGGGCCCTGGAACGACGAACGCTAGAGATTGCGAAGGGCGAACAGCGGGACAATGGCGGCCAGTGCGACGGGTGCCAACCAGTACTCCATACGGATCCAGAACAGCGCATGCCGCCGTATGAGCAGCACACGCGCATTCGTGGCGGGGTCGATGAGCTCACGCGGAGGCGTGCTGTTGAGGCGTCGACCGATCAACCAGTTCGCGGCCGCTGCCGCAAACAGCCCAAGGCTGAAGGCGAGGAACGCAAGTTCAGGATGGCCGAGCGCCTGAAGCGATAGCTGGACCAGTGCACCGACGATGATCGCGGTGCCGACGACAATGGGGACAACCAGGATGCCCCAACCCGACCAGATGAACAGCATGTATGTCAGCTCGCCAGTAAGGTTCGTCGATCAAGAGGTGGAGCGACGGGCCGAGCCACACCCCTCAATCCAGTCGCTGCTTACGACGGCTCAGCCACAGCCTCAATGCCGCGGCCTGCGATGACCGACAAGGGTCGCACCTCCCGGATGCCCGGTGCTGCCGTGGAGCCGGCGGCCCCATCCCGCGCCTCGATCAGCAGCCAGGACACGGCTCCCCGCTTTGTACGCGGCTGCATGCGCACGCGGCGCCAAGCACCCGCGAGCGTCTCCCCGAACTGAATGTCCGCTCCTGCCAAACTATCGTCAAGAACCGGACAGACCGCTGACCACCCATTGCGGATGTTCGTGGCGGGTACCCCAGACCCAATCCGAAGGGGAACGGCTCTAGCCGAGGATAGGGAGCGTTGGGCTGCCCGGCACCGGTGGGTGCCCAAGGGCAGACAGGATCGCGTCCAGGCCGTCGGTTAGGGCCGCGGGCCCGGGCTGGAGGATGAGGGGCGACTTGATCTCGTGGATGCGCCCCTGGGCTACGGCCGGCATATCGGCCCATCCTGCTCGGGAGGCGATGCGGGACGTCACGACCTTCTTCCCACACCACGACGCCAGGATGACCTCGGGCGCAGCCGCCACCACCGCTTCGGGCGTTACGATGCGGTCCTTGGCGGCCGCCTGCCGGGCAAGCTCTGGAAAGACGTCATCGCCGCCAGCGATGCGCACGAGCTCTGACACCCAGCCGATCCCCGAGATGAGGGGTTCGTCCCACTCCTCGAAGTACACCCGGGGGCGGGGTCGCCCGCGGACGAGGTCAGCCACCCGCGCCAGCCGGTCCTGGTAGCTGGTGGCGAGCGCCTCGGCCCGCTCGCGGGCGTCAACGAGGGCCCCGAGGGTGCGGATCATCGCGATGATGCCAGCGACGTCGCGCTGGTTAAAGGCATGCACGGCGATCCCCGCACGGACGAGATCCGCGACGATACCGGCTTGAAGATCGGAGAAGGTAAGCACCAGATCGGGTGCGAGGGCAAGGATCTTCGGTAGGTCCGCGCTGGTGAAGGCCGAGACCCTTGGCTTTTCACGACGGACCTGGGGCGGGCGCACGGCATAGCCGGACACGCCGATGATGCGGTCCTGCTCACCGAGGAGGTACAGGGTCTCGACCGTCTCCTCGGTCAGGCAGACGATACGTTCGGGCGGGAAGCGGCGCATGCACTCTCATACCCCCCAAGATGTCGACCGGCACCCCTCGGGTCGGTAGTGGCATGCCACGCTGGTCATGCCGCGCCCTCAGGCTGGAACTTGCGACCCGAACCGCTGCTTCCGTAAGGGTAGAGGAAGAAACGTTTCATGCCCGCAGCAGTGATTTTCGACGTCGATGGCACGCTCATCGACTCCGTTCCCCAGCACGCCCAGGCCTGGCAGGACGCCTTTCGCGATTTCGGCCACGACATCCCCTTCGAGGACCTTCGGCGGCAAATCGGCAAGGGCGGCGACCTCCTGCTCCCGGTTTTTCTGTCCGAGGACGAGATCGCGGAGAAGGGCGATGCGCTGGAGAAGCACCGCTCGAACGTCCTGAAGGAACGCTACCTACCGACGATCAAGGGGCTGCCCCAGGTCCGGGCACTCGTCGAACGCCTGTTGGCCGACGGCAAGCGGCTCGCGTTGGCCTCCTCCGCCAAGGCGGACGAACTCAAGGTCTACAAGAAGATCGCCGACATCGAGGATCTCATCGACATCGAGACGTCTTCCGACGATGCCGAGGAGAGCAAGCCGAACCCGGACATCTTCCTGGCCGCCTTGAAGCGTCTCGATGGGATCGAGCCAGGCGATGCAATCGTAGTCGGCGACACACCCTACGATGCCGAGGCCGCCGGCAAGGCCGGCATACGAACGATTGGCCTGCTCAGCGGCGGTTGGACGGCTGAGGAGCTGAAGCAGTCCGGCTGCATCGCCACCTGCCGGGATCCTGCGGACCTACTGGCCCACTACACGACCTCACCGCTTGTCGGACCGCAGGCCTGAACGTTCGCTGCCTCGGAGCATCTCACATGGGCGACACGATCCCACGCCTCTCCGATGGACCGCACCTACGCACCATCGCCATGCCACGTGACACGAATGCCGCCGGTGCCATCTTCGGCGGATGGACGGTGTCGCAAATGGACTTGGCAGGCGGCACGTTCGCCGCCCAGCGGACGAAGGGCCGCGTCGCGACCGTCAGCATCGACGCCATGCGCTTTCTGCGCCCGATTGCGGTGGGCGACGAGGTCAGTTGCTACTGCAGACTGCAGGAGGACGGCGAGAAATCATTGGGCGTGAGGATCGAGGTCTGGGCCAGGGACCGCACGGGGGGTGAACCGGAAAAGGTCACCGAGGGAGTCTTCACCTACGTGGCCCTGGACGAAGATGGAAAACCGCGCGGCAAGAACGACGGCCAGGCGGACAAAACCTAGACCGCGGTCGCGGCCCGCTCATCGAAGGCTCTATAAGGACCATATCGCGCCTGGGACCGCTGCACCGCCTACCGTCGCGGATCCTTCAGTCTGTGATCGTCGACGTTTATGGGATGGTCAACGCCCAAGCCTCACAAATGGTCCGATGCCCGGCAGTCGTGGTGGTCGACGCCTGACCCGGGGTTACGGGGTGGGGGGGCATACGTCCGGCCCGGTATTAAATCCGTGCCCGTTCGGTTGCCCTGCCAATCGTGAGCATCACCGTGGCACCTAGGACGACGGCAATGCAGGCGTAGATGATGACGCCCCTTGGCCCGGTTCCGTCGACGAGGAGGCCCCCGAGAACGGCACCGCTCGCAATCGCCACCTGGAACGAGGACGAGAAGAGTGCGCCCGCGCTTTCCGCAAGGTCGGGCGCGGCGCGGGCATTCCAGATCGAGGTCGAGACCGGGAACCCACCGAACGCAACGCCCCAGATGGTCGTGGCGAGGAAGGAGACGAACGGGGACGACCCTAGAAGCGCGAGCGCGAGCGTGGCGGCTCCGATGAGAAGCGCCGAACTACCGACGGCCCAGGCCGGGCTTCGCGCCGCGATCGTGCCTGCGACAACGTTGCCGAAGAAGCCGCCGATTCCGAAGGCCAGGAGCGTCAGCGAGACCGTCGACACCTCGAACCGGGGCACGGCCTCAAGGAACGGCCTGATGTAAGTGAAACCAGCGAAATGGCCGGAGACGACGATGATGACCGTCGTCAGCCCGATCAGCACGGGCCGCAGCGTCAGTGCCGCACGGAACGAGGCGATGCCCGGCGCACCCGCCGAAGGCATCCGAGGAAGGACTGCGAGTTGAACGAGAAGCGAAGCAACGCCGAGCCCGGAGGCGAGGAGGAACGTCGCCCGCCAGCCCCAGAACGCCCCGAGCGCAGCTCCGAGGGGAGCCGCCGCGACGGTGGCGAGCGACACGCCCATCACGATGATCGACATGGCGCGGGGCACGTCGGAAGGAGTTACGAGACGTAGGGCGAGCGAGGCTATCATCGCCCAGAAGCCTCCCAGGGCGAAGCCAAGAAGAGCTCTGGCCAGCAGGAGCATCGTGATGCCGGTCGCGAAGGCCGTGAGTACGCTGGAGACCGCGAGGAGGGCCATCAGCGTCCATACGATGGAGCGGCGGTCGAGACGGCCCGAGCCGAGGACCAGGAGCGGTCCGGCGCAGGCGGCGACCACTGCAGTCGCGGTCATCGCCTGTCCCACCGCGCCGTTGGACACGCCGAGATCGGCCGCCATGGGCGTCAGGAGGCTTACGGGCAGGAACTCGGCCGTGACCAACCCGAAGACCCCGAAGGACAGCGAGAAGACGGCGGACCACGCGGCAGGTTGCGCCGCGGGCGCTTGTTCCGGCAGGGTCGACGATGGCGAACATGCGAAATCTGACATCGGGTGAACCGCCTGGAAATTGGGGCGGCGCAATGGCGGCCGTCGGACTTGGGAGCGCATCGGGCATGCAGCCAAGGACAGCCATGCCCGTCCGTCGAACGGCGTTCGGTCTCTGGCTCTGCCTCATGTTCCTCACTCCGGCGGGTGCATCGGCCCAAACCCGCGTCACGCCCGAGGTTCGGGAATGGCTCTCGGCCCTCGTGGCCAAGGTGGCCACTGCCGTGGAAGTCACCCGTCCGACCCCGGGCAAGCGTCGCCCTGTCGTCGTCGAGGTTCGCGTCGTCGTCGCTGCCGATGGGACGTTGCGGGACGTCTCAGTCGAACGTGGATCCGGCTCGCGCCGCACCGACGAGAGCGCCCTGGCGGCGGTCATGGCGGCGGCTCCGTTCGGTCCTCCCCCAAAAGAGCTCCTCGCGCGGGACGGGACGGCCGACCTGAGCTTTCCGATGGAACTGGCCCATCGTCGTTGAGGGTCGTCCGGCTACTCGGCTCACCGGGAATCTATCGGCCTGGGCGGCCCGGTGATGGCAGCCTTGAGGTTCATCCGACAGGCAACGGGGATCAAACGAAGGCGGACCACCGCCTGCCGCCGATGTTAAGGAAACGAGGCGCCCCACCAAATCGTGGCCTCCGATCAAGCGTGACCGCTGGACGGAACGCGTCAAATCCGTTCATGGTTTGTTCGTAACGTGGATTCGGAGGAGCATCATGCAGGCCATCGACATCGTCATCGGCTACCCCATGCCGGTACCCCTCCTGGCGACCCCCGTCCGGGCCGGCTTCCCGAGCCCGGCGGACGATTTCGTCGAGGAGGAGATCGACCTCCAGCGCCTGCTCATCGTCAACCGACCGGCCACCTTCCTCGTCCGGGTCGCCGGCGACAGCATGGTGCTCGCCCACCTGCACGACGGCGACCTGGCGGTGGTCGACCGGTCCCTGACCCCGCGCACCGGCGACGTCGTGGTGGTCGACATCGACGGGGAGCGCTCCTTCAAGGTCTGGAAGCGTCATGGTCCCCGGGTCACCCTCCATTTCGCCAACCCCCGCTTCCCCGAGTTCAGCCTGGCGCCCGACGCCCTCGTTGAGGTCTGGGGTGTCGTTTCTGGTTCCGTGTGCGCCCGGCGCCGCTGCGAATGAGTGCCCGGGCCTACGCCCTCTCCGATGGCAACAGCTTCTACTGCTCGTGCGAGCGGGTGTTCGACGCCCGCCTCGCGCGCCTGCCCGTGATCGTGCTGTCCAATAACGATGGGTGTGCGATTGCCCGGACCCCCGAGGCCAAGGCCCTTGGCATCAGGATGGGCGAGCCTTGGTTCAAGATCCGCGACATGTGCCGGCAGCAGGGGGTGCGGGTCTACTCCTCGAATTACGCCCTGTACGGGGACATGTCGACCCGTGTGAACGCGGTCTACCGGGACTTCTCGCCTCGCATCGAGATCTACTCCATCGACGAGAGTTTTTTGGACATCTCGGATGTGCGCGAGCGGGACCGAGCGTCCCTGTGCCGGGACATGCGGGCGACCGTGCGGGCGTGGACGGGCATCCCGACTTGCGTCGGCATCGGCTCGACCAAGACGCTGGCCAAGCTCGCCAACCACATAGCCAAGAAAAACCCCGGGCTCGGCGGCGTCTGCGACCTGACCGACCCGGAGCAGTACGACCATTGGATCATCCGGGTTCCGGTCGCCGACATCTGGGGCGTCGGACCGGCCAGTGCGCGTCGGCTGGAGGCCATCGGTTGCGACAGCGCCGCCGATGTCCGCGACCTCGATCCGAGGGTCGCCCGCAAGACGATGACCGTGGTGGGCGAGCGCCTGGTCCACGAACTGCGCGGCATGGCCTGCCTCGACCTGGAGACGATAGCCGCGACCCGGAAGGGATGCGCGGTGACCCGGTCGTTCTCCGGGCGCGTCGAGGACATCGCCACCATGGAGCAGGCCGTCGCGACCCACGCGTCGCGGCTCGGGGAGAAGCTCCGGCGCGAGGGGTTGGCCACCAACCACGTCACGGTCTTCTTCCACACCTCGGAGCATGACCGCGACCGGCCGCAGCGATCGGTCTCGACGGTCGTCACGCTGACAGAGGCCACGAACGACACCATGGCCCTCGTGAAGGCCGCACTGCACGGCATCCGGAAAACCTGGCGGGACGGGTTCCGCTATTCCAAGGCCGGGGTCGTCACCACCGACCTGATGCCGCTGGCTGCCTCCCAGCGGACTTTTCCCGGCCTCGGCCAACTCGACCGCGAGATGGGGGCCGCCCTGATGGAGGCGCTCGACGCCTGCAACCGCCGCTTCGGGCGCGGGGCGGTTGTCTCGGGCGCCGCCGGTTTCGCCCCGAAGCGCGAATGGTCGACCAAGTTCGAGATGCGGTCGCCGCGCTATACGACCAGGGTCGACGAGCTTCCTATCGTCAAGGCAGCTTGAGGGTCAACGGTGGCCTGGATGGGCCGCATCCGCCTACCTGCCGGGCGAAATCCGACGTTTGGTACCCGTAATGCAGGGCTCCTTTCGACCCCACCCAGTCGTTCGGGCTTCCCGACGCAATACCCGCAAGCGGCCGTTTAGCTTGCCGCTTGCGTATAAAGCACCAAGGCCGTTGCGCCCTGTTGCGCTCTACGGGAGGTTGATCGCCTCACGCGGCTCCGAGATGGTTGTGCCGTTCCGCTCGGCGCGGAAGCGCTTGCCCATCTCGTAGGCTTGCTTGCGCGAACGCATGATGCCGCCGAGGGGCCGGTGCGCGGCGAGCCCGTGCCAGGGGCTGAACGACAGGCCGTCGTCGACTGCGCTCGACCGGGCCTCGTTCCAGGCTGTTTGCGGCTTCACCCTAATCCGCGCCACAGTCTGGTACAGGCTCTCGCTCTCGGGCCAGACCGTGGCGGCGTTCTCGACCGGCATATCGTCGAGGCCGGTGCAGAGCTGCGCCCTGACCTCCCAAAGCCCCCCATTGGCACGGAAGAACTCGACGACCGCCTCCCGTATGGCTTTCGGGCCTCCGTCCTCCGCCAAGGGCTTGTCGGTCAAGGCCGTCAGTTCGGGCGCGACCGGCGCCACGCACAATTTGGCGACGTAATCGCCGAAGCGCACGGGCACCTGACTGTAGAAGGTCTCGCCGAGGATGTGGGTCTCGGGCTGGCCGCCCATCGTCGCGACGGTGGCGTTGGGCGCACCGGTGGTCGAGACGATGAGCTCCTGCACGCCCCTCATCGCGCCCGAGACGACCTTCTTGAAGCCCTGCGCCTTGTCGGTCGTGGCCGCGAGCAGCTTCAGGGTGGCGAGGAAGGCCTTCGGCGTCGGCGCGCCGAAGGCAGGTCCGTTGACCAGCACGAGGTCTTGGGTGACGTCCCCTTCTGACCCTTCCAGCCGCTCACCTTCGACGCCGATGATCTTCACTGCGAGGCCGCGGGGCGTCGAGACGCTGTCGTCGAGGATATCGCCGGGGAGGGTCGAGAGGCGCATGATCACGGGATAGGTCGCCGGCTTGGAAAACAGGCCCTGTGCCAGGATGGACGGAAGCCCCGAGGCCACCTCAAGCTCGCCCTCAAGGAACCCGTGGCTCTTGGCGTGGACGCTGCGGATCGCATGGCCTCCATCCGCCAGGGTCTTCTCGCTGACCGAGCGCATCGTCTCCATCAGGCCCTGCGCCGTCTCGGCCTCGTCGTCGGCGATGGTTTCGACGTCGGGGCTGTAGCGAAGGTAGAAGGCGCTCGCATCGACCATGATCATTCCTCGGGGCGGGAGCAATGGCACGACCGAGGACCGGTCACCGTTTGTTTACCCCCACTGAACATTGCCAAGACCACCCGACTTCGACGGTTCCCGGACGCTAGTTCGGATCGAACGCTCGCGGACGCGATCCGAACGATGGAGCACCGAGGCGGGGCTACTCGGCGTCGTGACGGGATCAGGTCGGTTCTATGGGGGGCTCGCTCTCGATGCGCTCCGGCTCGCCTTCGTCCATTCCGCCCACGAGACGGAATTGGCTCGGCGCGGTCCCGAACTCGACCTCGAACGCCTTGCTGAACGCGCTCCGGCTCGCGTAGCCGACGGTAGCGGCGATGACTTTCACCGGTAGGTCGGTGCCGCTGAGGAGACGGGCGGCGATCCGGAGGCGGACTCTCTGGACGAACTCCATCGGGCCTTGTCCGAAGGCCGCGGCGAACCCTTCCGCGAAGCTGGTTCGGCTCATGCCCGCGAGGGCCGCCAAGCTGTCGACGGAGTACCGCGCACCCGGCTGTTCGAGGACCGTCAGGACGGCGCGGGCGAGCTTCGGGTCCTGTAGGGCCGTCAGGATCGGAGACGTGAAGTCGCCCGCCGCCAGATGCCGGCGCAGGAGGATGATGAGGCACTGCTTCATCAGCACCTCCGTCATCGCCTGTGTCGCGAGGTTGGGGCTCACGACCTCGGCGAGCATGAGATCGAAGGCGTAACGCAGCGCCGGATCCGAGGGAAAGGTCTCCACTATGGGGGCCTGAAACAACTCGAACAGACCCATCGCCCCGGTATGGGTGTCGGCGATCTGGCCGCACACGAAGAGCGCATCGGGGCTCCCGTCACCGGCCGTGAACGAGATCAATCCGTCACCGTGGAGGACGCAGTGATCCTCGGCGCGGACCTCACCGACGCAGTCCTCGGCAGCGCCGAGGCTGTGCGAATGCCCAGCCGGCACGACGATGATGGTGTGCGGCGCGAAGGACCGCCACGGTCCTTGCCCGACCCGGAGGCTCCCGGTTCCGCGCAGAACGTAGTGGACGGTGATCGCCTCGAACGGGCTGAAACCAAGGCGCCATCCGCGCTGTATAGTGCAGACGGAGAACGACCGCAGGCGCACCGCGAGCGTGACGAGAAGGCGGTCGAGAAGATCGGCTCCCATGATGGCTGACTATGCGTCATCGCCATCGAAAGCCCCAGCGATTTACCGTGATGTCGACAGCCTCATGCGCGGCCCGGGCGCGCATCGAGGGCGAGCGGGATCACGGCCAGCGATTGATCGAGGCTCACGCGCTGCCGCCGCAGTGGCCTGCCCCCGTTCGGTGGCCCATGTTCGAAGTTAGTGCATCGTCGGTCGCGTGACGATGGCAGGGCGAGCGGACGGCACTGATCCGCTCGGTTCGGTTGGCCAGATGAGGACCTCTGGCGCAGGCGGCTGGTAGCC
>NZ_JAKSXV010000106.1 GCF_022829345.1 Methylobacterium sp. J-090
AGGGCGGCCCCGTCGAGGCGGACCTTGCCGCGGAAAGCCGGCCAGACGCCCACCAGGGCGCGGACCAGGCTCGACTTGCCGGAGGCCGAGGGGCCGATGATGCCGAGTCCCTGGCCGGCCCGAAGCGCGAAGCCGACATCCTGCACGACGAGGCGCTGGGTCCCGGGCGGCGCGACGCTGACGCCCTCGACCCGCAGGGATTCGGTGGGAGCCGGCAGCGCGTGGGGCCGGGGGCTGGCCGGCAGGCGGACGAAGAGGTCCGACAGCCGGGCCCAGGACTGGCGAGCCTGGACGAAGCCCTTCCAGTTGACGATGGCGAGCTCGGCCGGGGCGAGGGCGCGGGCGACGAGGATCGAGCTCGCGATGATGATGCCGGCCGAGGCCTGGCCGTTGATGACGAGCCAGGCGCCGAGCGCCAGCACCCCCGATTGCAGGGCCATGCGGAACACCTTCGACACGGCCCCGAAGCCCCCGGCAATGTCCGAGGCGCGCTGCTGGGCGTTCATGTAGTCGCGGTTGGCCCCGGCCCAGCGGGTGGCGAAGCGCCCCTGCATGCCCATGGCGGCGAGCACCTCGGCGTTGCGGCGCCCGGTCTCGGCAAGGCCGTTGCGATGCAGGCCGTGGCCGGTGGCGGCCTGGGCCGGATTGCGGGTGGCGCGGTCGGTCAGCAGGCCGAGGATGGCGAGCACGATGGCGCCCCCGAGGGCGGCGACGCCGAGGAGGGGATGGAACAGGAAACAGATCACGAGGTAGATCGGCATCCAGGGCAGGTCGAAGAAGGCGGAGGGGCCGGTGCCGCCGAGGAACCCGCGCAGCTGGTCGAGGTCGCGCAGGGGCAGGAGCCCGTCGCCGGGTGCGGCACCCTTGAGGGGCGCGCGCACCACGATGTCGAAGACGCGCCCGCTGAGGGCCTCGTCGAGGGCGGCGCCGATGCGGGTCAGGATGCGGGAGCGCAGGGTCTCGAGCGCGCCCTGGAAGCCGTAGAGCACGAGGGCCAGCATCATCAGGCCGACGAGGGTCGGCACGGAGCGGCTCGGGATCACGCGGTCGTAGACTTCGAGCATGAAGAACGAGCCCGTGAGGTAGAGCACGTTCACGAGCCCGCTCATGATGCCCACCCCGATGAACGCCGCGCGGCACCGCGCCAGTGCCGAGACGAGCTCGGCCGAATCCCGGGTCTTCACTGCGCATCCTCCATATCTTCGGTCCTCGACGTCCGGGCGGGAGTTTTTGTTCGATAAAAATGCACTGCAGATTATTTTATCTGATCGATGTAGAGGTTTCTCAAATCATTGCGCCAACTCTGTTTGTGTGTCTCGAACAAACAGGCGATAAATCCATTATATGGACAGAAGTTACAGATTTATCCTCGAAAAAATATCGTTTTTGACTGTCGAACCCGATCGGTTCCGGCGGTCCTGTTTTCATCGGGACAGTATGGCCGGAGTTCGATCCCGGATTGCCCGTGATGGAACCACTCTCCGGACCTCCCGGCCGTGCGGGGCAGACGATGGAGGCGGCTGCTTCGAGGGCGTGACAAGCCGCATGCGACCCGGCGGGCTGTCCCTCGCTCCGGCTCCGACCCCGGGCCATTCCTTGGGGGCGGATCACGCCGAATTCGGGCGGGTCCCCCGGACGAGTCCCGAGACGATCCGGCCATCTCAGCTCGGGGCCGGGCGTCCGAAGGCGTGATCGTTGCAGCGCCGTAGCCTCATGGCCGGAAGTCTTATGGCCGGACGCGGACTGCGAGGCGGAGTCGAAGCGAAGGGCGGCGGCGCATGGAAGCAGGGCGCGTCATCGCTCCAGCCCGCCAGACGTCTGCAGACGCCGCGCGGGGCGCCCCACGATGGATCGGGCGAAGCGTGGTGATCGCCCCTCCGACGATCACCACGCTTCGCCCGATCCTCCCCACGCATGGCCGGGCGGCGGTCCCGGCCGGATCGTCCCCGATCCTCGCCTCTCAGCCGATCAGGCCGGCGCCGAAGGTGCCGTCGTCGAGCACGCTGCGGTTCTCGATCAGGCCGTACTGGAGGTAGTGCTGCATCGGATCGAGCTTGGCCTGCGCCACGTCGCCATGAGCCTGGAGATAGGCCGAGGTGTCGAAGTCCGTGGACGGATCACGGCCTTCCTTCCAGCCATAGGTGTCGTAGTGCGCCAGCGGGTTCACCCCGGCCGCCGCGACATCGCCGTAGGCCGCGAGATACCCCTTGGTGTCGAACACCGCGTTCGGGTCGCGGCCTTCCTTCCAGCCGTAGGTGTCGAAGTGCTGGCGGGCGAAGGCGAAGGTGTCGCCGCCGACGAGCCCGGCGGCCCGGGCCACGTCGCCGTTCGCCAGCAGGTAGAACTCGGCGTCGAAGCCGCCCTTGATGTCCGCCGGACGGCCGACGGCGTCGAAGATCGCGCGCCCCTCGGCCTGACCGTATTCGAGGTAGTGCGTCAGCGGATCGAGGCCGGCCGCCTTCACGTCCGGATTGCGGGCAAGGTAGAACTGCGTGTCGAAGCCGGCGCCCGGATCGCGGCCCTCCTTCCAGCCGTAGGTGTCGTAGTGGGTCAGCGGGTTCTGGCCGGCCTTGGCGACATCGGAATTCGCGGCGAGGTAGCCCCTGTTCGAGAAGAAGGCGTTCGGGTCGCGGCCTTCACCGGCACCGTAGGCCGCGAAATGCGCGTCGGCATCCTGGCCGGCGGCGAGCACGTCCTTGTTCCGGGCGAGGTAGAACAGGTCGTCGACGAGGCGGTTGCCGTCGTTGAGCACGACGGTGGTGTCGGAGAACTGGATGCGCTCGAAGCCGCTGATGGCGTCGCGTCCCTCGGGGCCCGTGACGATGGTGAAGCCGCCGCTCCGGGTCACCTGCGCGCTGGCAAGCGCGGTCGCGAAGATCAGGGTGTCGTTCTGGATGGCGCCCCCGGGGCCGGCCCCGCCGATGAGGATGTCGTCCCCGGCGCTGTTGTAGATCGTGTCGTCGCCGGCCCCCCCGTCGAGGCGATCGCCGAAGGGCGTGCCCCGCAGGATGTCGGCCTCGGCCGTGCCGGTCTTCGCGACGCCGCGCTGGAGGACGCCGTCGGCACGGGCGGCGAGGTTCTGGATGCGCAGGTCGCCGACGGGGGTGGTGTCCAGGGTCCCGTAGGGCGTCGTGGCGTGGAAGGCCTTGAGGTACTCGGCCAATGCGTCCTGCTCCGAGCCTTTCACCGCGAAGGTCGCGGTGTCGGGCAGGGAGACCGGGGCGGCGTCGCGGAGCGCGATCTTGTTCTCGCCGTAGGCCGGGAAGGGGTAGTTGTCGCCGCCCAAGCCCGGCGCCGTGGCGGTGCCGGTGGCGAGGAAGTCGAGGGTCACCACCTTGATGGCGCGGTTGGCGTCGCCGACGATCTGGCCGTTCTCCACCAGGGTGTCGAGGATGCGGCCGTCCGCGTCGAGGATCGCCGCATTGACGATGCGCTGGCCCTCGCGGGTGACGTTGCCGTTCACGTCGAGGGTCTGGGCCTGCTTCGTCGCGTCGAAGCTGTAGGAGATGCCGCCGACCTGCGTGAACTGGCCGGGCGTCGCTCCGGGCGCCACGGCTGCGACACCGTGCTCGAGGACGCGTTCGAGCTCCGAGGCCGTGACGGTGACGACCGCGAGGTTGTTGTTGAAGCGCAGCGAATTGGTGACGTCGAGCTGCGAGATGTCGCCGGCCTGCTTGCCCGCCGAGGGGTTGGCCGCGGGGGGAAGCTCACTGGTGCCGCCGCCGGCCGTGGAGAACGAGCCGATCGAGTCGCGGATGCCGCCGCCATTCTTGATCGAGACCGTGACGCCGGCATCGAACTGCTTAGCGTACCAGAGGTTCGCGTCCGACGTGAGGTCGCCGAGGTTGGTCTCCTCCGTGCGGACCTCGCCGCGGCGGCCTTCCAGGTAGACGCTGGAGCGGCCGAGGATGTTGCCGTCCTGGGCGCGGATGATGTCGGCGATGCCGGCGGTCTCCTGCACGCCGTCGTTGTTGGCATCCAGCCCCTCGATGACCTCGCGGACGAGGAAGCCCTTGCTGCCGGGGGTGAAGGCGGCGGCGGTCGAGCCGTAGAGCGCGGCCACGCTGGCGTCGTCCACCGCCACGGCACCGCTGGTGGCCGGGTTCACCGAGTCGCGGAGGACGTTGCCCCGGTCGTCGAAGGTGACGTTGAGGCGCCCGACATAGGAATACTCGGAGGCGGTGTTGACGAGGACCAGGGTCTGGCCGCTGGCATTGGTGTAGAATTGCGGGTAGGCGCCGCTGGCCGTGTCGCCCGGCAGCAGCCGGTCGTCGCCGTCGGCCAGCAGGGTGTGCGAGCCGCCGCCGATGAGCACGTCGGCGTTGCGCAGGAGCGGCGCCAGGGCCTGCTCGTTCGACAATTGCTGCAGGTGTGTGCCGACGATGACCTTGTTCACGTCGGGGTTGGCGGCGAGCACCCGGTCGATCTCGGCATTGATCTGCTGGGCCAGCAGCGGAATGTCGTCCCGGCCGCTGAAGCCGTCCACCGTGACGTTGCCGAGGGTCGTCAGCAGGGGCTCGATCTGGGTGGTGGCTCCCACGAAGGCGATCTTCTCGCCGTTCTCCACCAGGATGGTCGATCTGGCGATCTTGTCGGCGCCGGTGCCGGTCTGCGTCGAGGTCGGGCCGGTCTGCGCGAAGGTGGCGTTGGCGATGGTCGGGTTGACGAGCCCCGACAGGGCGGCTTCCCGCGAAAAGTTCAGGTTGGCCGACAGGTAGGGAAACTGGGCGCCCAGCCAGGTGTCGTCGGCATTGCCCGGCGCGGTGCCGAGACTGGCGCCGATGATGTTGGCGACCTCCGTCGGGCCGGAATCGAACTCGTGGTTGCCGAACACCGCCGCCTGGACGCCGACGATATTCTGGATGGTGACGTCGGCCCGGCCCACGGACGCGGCGAGCTTCGTGTAGGCGGCGGCCCCGGTGAGCCCGTAGAGCTGATTGTAGACGCCGTTATAGGTCGCGGCGAGCTGCGGATCGGCGCCCGCGATGAAGAACGGGCTCGGGATCCAGCCGTCGCCGGTGGAAAGGGTGATGGAGTTCGGAGTCGCATCCTCGAGCTTGTCGACGATGGCGGCGAAGTTCCCCGCCCGCTGCGTGGCGAGCAGGCCCGCTTCCCAGTCGGAGGCGTGCAGGATCTGAAGCGAGTAGGTCATGGCCGGCAGGGGCTCCGTCGTGAAGGCGCGTTAACGGGGGGCGTTGCCGCCGGATTCATGTGGGGCCTTGCCGGGACGCCGGCGCAGGCCTGGAGTTCTCGACCGGCCGCACCGGCTCGCTGCGTCGTGATCACGTGGGCACGCCAGACCCCGCCGTGCCGGAAACCGGCAAACGTCCTGCAAACTCGCGCGGCCCCCGATCCATCCAGTCGAAGAACCATCCAGTCGAAGAACCATCCCGATGGCGGGCCTGTCCGAGCGCCATCCCCCGGCCGGACGCCGCACGATGGGCTGCTCCGAGAACACCGAAGCGTCCGGTGCCGATAGTGTCTGCCAATAGCTTCGGGCTATGACATTTGCGTGAAAAAGCCACGTCGTCTGCTTGACCAAGTTCTTGCTGAATCATGAGCCGGGCAAGCAAATCCCAGTCTCGACGCTCAAACTCACGGAAGGTTCGGCCTCGGTGAGCCGGTCGCACGCCCGCCCGGCATGTCCCCCCACCCGGCATGTCCCTCCCACCCGACCGCGCCGGAACGTCGCGACTCGGCGTCGCGTTACCCTGGGCGTTCCTCACGCCAACACCGGGGAGAAACACCATGAAGACCGTCGTCCTTGCCCTCGCCTCCACACTGGTCTTGAGCTCGGCTGCCCTCGCCGCCGAAGGCGGATCGGGAACCACCAAATCGGGGACCATGAACAGCACGGGTCCCAACGATGCGGGCGCGGGCTCCTCTCCGGGCGCTGCCGGAAGCGGTCCCTCGACGGGTGACAAAAGCCGCTCCGGGACGGCAAACGGCACCGGGGCGAACGATGCGGGATCCGGCACCTCTCCGGGAGCCTCCGGCAAGGGTGCCAGTTCTCCGACCCGCTAGAGCATCGGACCGAACGGCGGTTCCGGGATTTCGGTCAAAATCCAGGCCTCAGCAGGGACTCAGGGCGTCGTCCTGGACGTGATATCCGGGGCGACGCTCAGGAACCGCGCCCGATCCAGCGGGATCGGGTCCTACTTCCAAGCCCTTCATGCAGGCCTGTCGTTCGTGCCCTTCGTCGCGTCGCGCGGGCCACCGGCGGCCCGCGCCCGCCCCGACATGGCAATCGGTCACGGCCAGATCTCGCTCCGTGGACGACGGGGCAACGGGTGCTTCGTCAGGGGCACCGGGGAGATGGAACGGGATGCCTTCGACACCTGAGAAAACCGATGATGTGCCTGGGAAAACCGATGAACCGTCTGTCCTGCGCAGCCCTTCTCCTCGTTGCCGTCGCATCGCCGTTGGCCTTGCCCGGTCCGGCCATGGCCCAGAGCCCGGCCAAAGACTTCCTGTTCCAAGAGCAGCGCTTCAGCCGAGCGTGCCGACCGCCGCTGAAATATGCCGCCGGGGCATGCGTTCGCCGCTGTCCCGCAGGCTACGAGGATATGGGCCGAACCTGCCGGCAGCGCAGCATGAGGGGCGGTGGCGGTGGGCGGTAGTCGCCGGATCGGATAAGGTCGCGGATACCGGGCTCAGGGGATGCCGAATGGACGCGCACCCGCACCCGGCTCCCACGGCCGTCCACGGGTTTCAGCCGGGCCGCCCGTCCCCTCGGCCTTCGGGCAGACCATGCCCTCGTCCGACTTCTGGCCGATTCGGGTCCGCTCGTGCGCCCGGGACCCGGGCCGGAGCGGCGGCGGACGGGTGACGGCGCAGGCGATGATCATGAGGTTCGACCCCGCGTGAGGCGCAACCTACGAAGCCCCGTGTCGATGGCCAGCACGCTGATGGCGTCCGTGGGGCTCATGGCCTCTCTAGGATTCGTGGCCTTTGTCGGAATCATGGCGTCGCCGGGCCTCTCGGCCGAGCGCTCGGCCGTGCTTTCGCTGCGACGGTTCGAGCTTCTCGATCGGCTCTCGGCCATGGACCAGTCGAGCGAGGCCGACTTCTACCTCCGCGGCATCTCGGACGGGCTGGCCTTCGCGAACGCCGCCTTGGAGGGAAGCGGCAAGGCGCGTCTGTTCTGCGCGAACGTCCCGACGGACGTCCCCGAGCTTCGGAGGATGCTGCGCGAGCAGATCACGTTCCTGGACAGGATCGGGCAGAAGTCCGAGCAGGCCATGGAGCGCACGGCCGCCGTCGCCATCGTCCTCCAGAAACTGCGTGAGAAGTATCCGTGTCGATGATCGGCTGGGCGCGATGCCGCTGACATCGGCCGGAACCAGGGCCGGTGTCGGCGCTTCATACCAAGTCCGGTCGATCCGTTCGGGATCGCGGATCCGGGCTCCGCTCAGACGCCGCGCGGGCTTACCGTCATCGCTTCGATCGAGCGGAGGCCGGATCATTCCTCGGTTTCGAGGGTCGAGGAGAGCACCATGGACGATGCGCGTGTTTGGTCGTTCGAGAAGAGTCTGTGGGTCGGCGATGCCGATCACTATCGCGAACTCGTCGATGACGAGTGCCTGATGGTACTCCCGAATCCACCCTTCGTGATGGGTGGAAAGCAAGCCATCGAAGCCGTTGCCGGCACGCCACGATGGTCGAGCATCGACATCTCCGACGGTCGGATCGCCCGACCGCAGGAAGGCCTCATCGTCATCGCCTACCACGCGAAAGCGTCACGGGACGACGAAAGCTACGAAGCGCGCTGTACCTCGACCTATCGCCGCCTGTCACACGAGGAATGGCGGGTCATCCAGCACCAGCAGACGCCGCCGCTCGCGATCCCGGCGGTCGACGAGAAGGTCTGATCCAGCCCCCGCTCTGATCGAGCGGAGGCCGTGTCAGCCGGAGGGGAGGGCACGCTCGCCGTCCCCGCGTGCCTCGCCGGTCCGTTGCCGCGCCTCCTGCCGGCGGCCGAGCCAGAGGCTGTTGACCAGCCATGCGATGGAGAGCGGCACCGCCGTCACGGCGACCGCCGTCGAGCCGAGCCCGAGGGCCGCGATCCCGGCGAAGGACCACGCACCGAGCTGGTCGCCGGTGCGGTAGACCACGGTGTCGATGAAGTTCTTGGCCTTGTAGCGATCCTCGCGCGGCACGACGGTGAACAGCACCTCGCGGATCGGCCGGGCGATGGCGAAGTTGCCGGCCCGGCGCAGGACCTGGAACACCACGATGGCGGTGATGGTCGGTGACACGGCGAGCGCCGCGAATCCGAGGATGCTGGCCGCCGGCAGGAGGGCGAGGCTCGGCCCGACGCCGATGCGCTTCACGATCCGCCCGGTGAGGAAGAACTGCACGCCCAGCGTCAGTCCGTTCACCAGGAGATCGACGCTGGCGAAGAACGCCGTCTGCGCGCCGCGATCGGGGAAGCTTTTCTTGGCGATGCCGGCCTGCTCGAAATACAGGAATGTCGAGGTCACCGAGAACAGCAGCAGGAACAGGCCGATGTTGAGGAGGTAGGGCGAGCGGAAAGTCCGGGTGATGCCCGCGAACGCGCTGCCGCCGATGGCGTCGGCCGGCGCCGCGTCACCGGCCACGGGGCGCCGGTGCAGGCGCTCCGACAGGCGCGCGAGGCCGCGCATGCTGAACACCGCCGCCTCCAGGAGCACCGCCGCCCCGACGAGGAGGGCCCAGGTCGGCACGTCGCGGGCGAGGATCGCCGTGGTGGCCGAGCCCGCGATGGCGCCCAGCGTCGCCCCGGCGGCGATGAATCCAAACAGGCGCTTGCCCTGCTCGGTGGAGAACACGTCGACGATGGTGGCCCAGAACACCGAGACCACGAACAGGTTGAAGATCGAGAGCCAGATGAAGAACGCCCGGCCGATCCAGACGTCGCCCTCGGGACCGGCGAGGTAGAGCGACACGGCGAAGATCAGGATGTTGGCGGAAAAGAACCGGTAGGTCAGGGGTACGAACCGCGCGCGCGGCAGGGTCTTCACCAGCCAGGCGAAGGGCACGTTCAGGGCCAGCATGCCGACGAGGGTGCCGGTGAACAACCACGGCAGGTTCTCGATCCCCCCGGCGACGCCCATCTGGTCGCGGATCGGGCGCAGGACGTAGTAGGCGGCCAGGATCGAGAAGATGTAGGCCCAGGACCAGGCGAGCGCCGGGACCTCGCCGGGCCGGACATCGACGAGGCGCCCGAGCCAGTGGGTCGCCCGGTCGGCGGGGATCGGATCGACCGCCCCGCCCGGGCTGCTCAACGGGCCACCCCGAGGCGCGTGCTCAAGTCCGGCGCCGTGAGTTCGAGGCCGAAGCCCGGCGAGCCCATGGCGAAGCTGTCGGCCTTCGCGAGCGGTCCGACGACGACCGGGTCGAAGCCGGCATCGGTCACGAGTTTGGACACCGTGGCCAGCGCCTGCGCGTCGTCCCCGGCGATGGGAATCGCCATGCGGGCGCCATCGCGATGCGCGTTCTTGGCGAAGATCTTGTAGTTCGTCGCGTTGAAGGCCCGGACAACCCGGGCACCGCGCAGATACTTGGCCGAGACCGCCGCGATGCCGCTCTCCTTGACCTCGCCGTAGACCTCGCCGTCGCGGGCCTGGGTGGCGTTGCCGGCATCGATCACGGTCTTGCCCTGGAGGGCGGCGCCGTAATCCGCGCTCAGCTGCGGATAGGCCTTGTAGGGCACCGCGATCAGCACGACGTCGCCGAAGGCGATGGCCTCGCCCGGCGTGCCGGCGCGGGCCTTGGGGCCAAGCCCTTCGACGAGGCCCTTCAGCTCCTCGGGATGGCGCGAGGCGAACATCACCTCGTGCCCGGCCTTCGCCCACAGGCCGCCGATGGTGCCGCCGATGTTGCCGGCGCCGATCACGCCGATGCGGGCCGGCGGCGCGGCGGTCTGGGCCCAGGCGGGCCCGCTCGCGAGGAGGGAGGCCGCGGCCAGCGCGAGGGCCGCGCGGCGGGAAACAGGGTTAGAGCGCATCGACATAGGCCTCCATCCGGGCACGCTGGGCGGCATCGGGCATCCGGCCGCGCGCCGCCCCGAGATTGTCCTCGACATAGGATGCCTTGGCCATGCCGGGGATCGGGCAGGTCACGGCATCGTGCGCGAGGACGTATTTCAGGAAGAATTGCGGCCAGCTCGCGCAGTCGAACTCGGCGGTCCAGGGCGGCAGCTCGCGGCCCTGCACGGCCTTGAACAGGCGGTCGCGCCCGAACGGCACGTTGACCATCACGGCCATGCCGCGCTCGGCGGCGAGCGGCAGGATGCGCTGGGCGGCGAGGCGATCGTCGAGGGTGTAGTTCACCTGGATGAAATCCAGGGTCTCGCGCTTCATCACGGCTTCGAGGTCCGCGAACTGGCCGTCGCGCCACACGGTGACGCCCACGTAGCGGATGCGCTTGGCCGCCTTCAGGTCCCGCAGGGTCGCGAGGTTCGTCGCCGTGTCGATGAGGTTGTGAACGGCGACGAGGTCGATCATCGACGTGTTGAGGCGCTTGAACGAGCGTTCGATCTCGGCGAGCCCGGCTTCGCGGCCGGGCGTGCCGACCTTGCTGCACAGGAACACCTTTTCGCGAAGGCCGTCCTGCGGGAGGATGAGGCCGAGCACGTCCTCGGCCGTGCCGTAGCTCGGAGCCGTGTCGATGACGGAGCCGCCGAGCGCCACGAAGCGGCGGACCGCCTCGCGCAAGGGGGCGATCTTGTCCGGGGTCGGCTCGACCTCGTAGCGGCGCGAGGTGCCGATGCCGAGGACGGGCAGCGTCTCGCCGGAGGACGGGATGGCGCGGCGGATCGGGCCGGCGGGCTCCGCGTGCGCGGGCCGGACGGCGTGTCCGAGGAGCGGGGCCAGGGGAAGAAGGCCGGTGCCGGCGAGGATCGCGCGTCGGGATGGATTCATCGGCAGGGGCTCCTGCGGGAAGAGGCGTTTCCTCACATCTAGGTCGCGTATCCCGTTTCCGACATGGTGAATGGCGTTTGCCCCATCGGCACCGGCTTCGCTCGGATAACCGGACGCACGGCGTCGCCCACGCAGGCGCCGGCGATGGCACGCCCGCGCGTCTCGACGGCGTTAATCATTTCACGTGAAAAATCCGACGGCGCCGATGGGCGAACAGGCTGCCTCAGGTGGGCGGCAGGGCAGCCACGTGATCGGCGACGGCCCCGGCGGTGGTGAGCCAGATGTCGTCCCGATGCCGGGCGATGTGCTCCAGCGCCGCGCGCAGGGGCTTCAGGCGATGGGGCTGGCCGACGAGGTAGGGATGGAGCGCGATGCCCATGACCAGGGGCGCGCTCCGGGATTGCTCCAGCATCTCGTCGAAGCCGTCGACGAGGGCGTCGGCGAACTGGCGCCCGGTCTCCTTGCGGGCGACGATGGCCGGGATGTCGTTCAGCTCCTGGGGGTACGGCACCGAGAGGATGCGCCCGCCCCCGCGCGTCGCGAACCACACAGGCTGGTCGTCATGCGCCCAGTCGAGGAGGTAGCGGTAGCCGGCCTCCGCCAGGAGATCGGGCGTGACCCGTGACTGCGAGATCCAGGGGCCGAGCCAGCCGGCGGGCGGTCGGCCCTCGTGCCGGGTGAGCGTCTGCGTGGCCTCCGCGATGAGGGCCCGCTCGGCCGCCTCGTCCAGGGTGCCCTGGCGCTCGGCATTGGTGCGGCCGTGGCCGACGATCTCGTCGCCGCGCGCCCGGAACGCCTCGATGAGTCCGGGGCAATCGGCGTAGAGGCGGCTGTTGACCAGCACGCTCGCCGGCAGGGCGAGTTCGTCGAACAGGGCTTTCATCCGCCACGCGCCGACGCGGTTGCCCCAGTCGCGCCAGGCGTAGTTCAGCACGTCCGGCTGCGGGCCGCCGGGGGCGAGCTCGGCCCCGAGTCCCGATCCGAAATCGAAGGTCTCGAGGTTGAGGGCGATGTAGACGGCCAGGCGCTTGCCCCCGGGCCAATCGTAGATCGGCCGGTCGGGTAGGGCGCTGTAGCCGTAGCGGCCGTGGCCTGTCGGTGTGTCCATACCTGATGCTCTCGGATTCGACGGGATGTCGCGCCCGGCCGAGATAGGCCGCTTCGGCCCGGGGTTCCACGCCGATCGCGGGCAGGACCGGAAATTGCTTGGCCGGACCCGGTGGAGCCGTCGCGTGAGGCGGCGGCGCACCGGGCGTCTCGACCTTTTCGTGGTGGGAGAGCCGTCCGACGATCCCGCCCGCCTTCGGGGCCTGTCTCACCGCGGACCGGACACCATGCACTCGACGCTCCTCTCGACACCGGTCTCCGCCGAGGTGGCGCGGGCGCTGACCCGGATCGGCGCCGTGCGCACGACCACGGGGCAGCCCTTCGTCTACACCTCCGGCTGGGCGAGCCCGGTCTATATCGACACCCGCCTGCTCATGTCCGACGTCGCCCTGCGCACCCGGGTCATGGATCTGGCGGCCGAGGCCGTGGCCGGCCTCGTGGCGCGCAAGGGCATCAACGCCATCGTGGGGGCCGAGAGCTCGGGCATCGCCTTCGGGGCCTGGCTCGCCGAGCGCCTCGGTCTGCCCCTGCTGTACCTGCGCAAGAAGCCCATGGGCTGGGGCAGCGCCGCCCGCCTCGAAGGCCGCCTGCCGGAGGGGGCGCGCCTCCTCTTCATCGACGACGTGACCACCGATGCCCGGTCCAAGATCGCCGCCGCCGCAGCCCTGCGGCAGGACACGACCCACGTCGCGGACGTGCTGGTGATCGTCGATTACGCCCTCTACCCGGACACCCACCGCCACCTCGTCGAGCACGGGCTCGATCTCCACGCCCTGACGAACTGGCACGACCTGCTCGCCGCGCTGCGGGCGGCGGGGCTCCTGGATTCCGCCGAGGACCAGACCCTGACCCGCTTCACCGCCGATCCGGTGGCGTGGTCCGTGGCGAATGGCGGGGTCGGCGCGTGAGGGATCAGGAGCAGTTGGCGATCCGCATCCTCGACGAGGTGGCGGGCCTGTCGCGCGACGGAATTGGCATCACCCGCGAAGCCTACGGGGACGGCGAGGAGCGGGCGATGCGGGCCATCGAGCGCCACGCCGCCGCCCTCGGGTTCCTGGCCGAGCGCGACCGTTTCCAGAACCTGTGGCTGCGCCTTCCCGAGGACACCCGGACGGCCCCGCCCGTGGTGATCGGTTCGCACCTCGATTCCGTCCCCCAGGGCGGGAATTTCGACGGTCTCGCCGGCGTGCTCGCCGGCCTGCTCGTCCTCGACCGCCTGCGCGGTCGGGCCGATGCGGCGGCGCCCGTGCGGGTGTTGGCCCTGCGCGGGGAGGAGAGCGCCTGGTACGGCAAGGCCTATACCGGGTCGCTGGCGCTCCTGGGCCGCCTGCCCCCGAGCGCCCTCGCGCTTCGGCATCGCCGTGGCCACGGCACCCTCGGCGAGGCCATGGCCCGCACCGGCGTCGATGTGGCGGCCGTCTCCCGGGGCGAGGCCCTGGTGCGTCCCGGCGAGATCGCGGCCTACCTCGAACTTCACATCGAGCAGGGCCCCGTGATGATCGCGCGGGGCTGGGCCTCGACGGTGGTGACGGGCATTCGCGGCAACATCCGCCACCATCGCATCCGCTGTGTCGGCGAGGCGGGCCATTCCGGCGCCGTCCCGCGCTGGCTGCGCAAGGACGCGGTGCTCGCCGTCGCCGAGTTGCTGTCGAGCATGGACGAGCATTGGCGCGTCCTGCTGCAGATGGGCGTGGATCTCGTCATGACCGCCGGCATCTGCACGACCGCGGCGGAGTCCCACGCGGTTTCGGTCATTCCCGGCGAGGTCGAGTTCAGCTTCGAGATCCGCAGCCAGGATTCCTCGACCCTGACGCGGTTCTACGGGCTGTTCCAGGAGGCGTGCCAGACCATCGCCGCGGCGCGGGGCGTGCGCTTTACCTTCGACGAGGCGATCACCTCGCCGCCGGCGGCCATGGACGAGGGCTGGATCGCCCGCCTCGAAGCGTCCGGCGCCGCGCGCGGAGTCCCCGTCGAGCGCCTGCCCAGCGGCGCGGGGCACGATGCCGCCGTCTTCGCCGGCGCGGGAATCCCCTCCGCCATGGTGTTCGTGCGCAACGCCAACGGGTCGCACAACCCGCACGAGGCCATGGACACCGCCGACCTCATGGACGGCGTCGAACTGCTCCTCGGGGCCCTGCTGGCCGAGGCCGTGTGACACCGTCCCGACCCCGCCCACGCAACACGGGACATCGGATCGTGCCGACTTGTGCCCCGGCCGCCACGATCGCAGCATGGGCCTTGCTTTCCCGTTCTCCGGATTTCTACGAGAGTTTCCCAGCGATGCGCCTGTCCAAACGCGGTCTCCTCTTCGCCCTCGGCCTTGCCCCGGCCCTCCTCGCCTTCGGGGGCGCCCAGGCGCAGGACGCCCTCTCGGGCATCCTGAAGGCCAAGACGGTCCGGATCGGCATCCCGACCGACTACCCGCCCTACGGTTTCGTCGGCATCGACCTGCAGCCCATGGGCCTCGACGTCGACGTGGCCAATCTCATCGGCGCCAAGCTCGGCACCAAGGTCGAACTGGTGCCGGTGGTGAGCGCCAACCGCATTCCCTACCTCCAGACCCAGAAGATCGACCTCATCGTCTCGACCCTGGGCAAGAACGAGGAGCGCACGAAGATCATCGATTTCAGCCACGCCTACGCGCCGTTCTACCAGGGCGTGTTCGCCCTGAAGGCGACTTCCATCAAGAGCTTCGACGATCTCGCCGGAAAGTCCGTCGCGGTGACGCGCGGGGCAATGGAGGACGAGATGCTGGCCAAAGTGGCGCCACCCACGGCGATGATCCAGCGCTTCGAGGACCAGTCGGCCACCACCGCCGCCTTCGCCGCCGGGCAGACCCAGGTGATCGCCACCAGCGTCTCGAACATCGGTGCCCTGTCCCGCAAGAGCCCCAACCTCGGCGTCGACTACAAGCTCCTCCTGCGCGACAGCCCGTGCTTCGTCGGCATCGCCAAGGGCGAGGAGGCGCTGCGCGAAAAGGTCAACGCGATCATCCTCGCGGCCAAGGCCGACGGCACCCTGGAGGCGCTGTCGCAGAAGTGGCTGAAGCGCGGCACCGGCGACCTGCCGCTCTGATCCGCTTGCCCGGCGGGAGGCGTTAAGCCCTTCCCGCCGGCGCCCCTCCACGTCCGCGCGCCAAGGACTTGCCGGCCCCCATGCCCCTGCAGCTCGATTTCTGGAGCATCGTCGTCCAATGGCCTCTGCTCCTTCGCGGGGCGGTCTGGACGGTGGGGCTCACCACCATCGCGACCCTGCTGGGGGGAACCCTCGGCATCCTGTGCGCCTGGTCGCGGGTCCACGGTCCCCGGCCCCTGCGCTGGCTCGTCGGCGCCTACGTGGAGCTGATCCGCAACACGCCCTTCATCGTGCAGCTGTTCTTCATCTTCTTCGGCCTGCCCGAACTCGGCATCCGCCTGTCGCCGGCCGTGGCCTCGATCCTCGCCATGACGATCAATCTCGGCGCCTACGCCACCGAGATCCTCCGCGCCGGCATCGAGGCGACGCCGCGCGGCCAGATCGAGGCCGCCGAGAGTCTCGCTTTGTCGAAGGCGCAGGTGTTCACCCACGTGGTCCTGCCGCCTGCCCTGAAGAAGGTCTGGCCCGCCCTCGTCAGCCAGATCGTCATCGTGATGCTGGGCTCGGCCGTCTGCGGCCAGATCTCCACGGAGGAGCTGAGCTACGCCACCAACCTGATCCAGAGCCGGAACTTCCGGGCCTTCGAATCCTACATCGTCGGCACCCTGCTGTATCTCGGCCTCGCCATCCTGGTCCGCAGCCTGCTCGCCTGGGCCGGACCACGCTTCGTCTTCGGCCGGTAGGGGGCTCAGATGCCGGACTTCACCCTCTGGGACATCTTCCGCAACCTCCTGATGGCCGCGCGCTGGACGGTGGCCCTCTCGCTGGTGGCCTTCATCGGCGGCTCGGTGGTGGGCCTGGCGCTCCTCGTCCTGCGCCTGTCGGGCGGGCCCCTCGTCGGACGACTCGTCGGCGCCTACGTGCAGCTCTTCCAGGGCACGCCGCTGCTGATGCAGCTCTTCCTGCTGTATTTCGGCATGGCGATGCTCGGCGTGAACACCTCCGCCTGGATCGCGGCCTGCGTCGCCCTCACCCTCTACGCCTCGGCCTATCTCACGGAGATCTGGCGCGGCTGCGTCGCGGCGATCCCGCGCGGGCAGTGGGAGGCCTCGGCGAGCCTCGCCCTCAGCTTCGGCCAGCAGTTCCGCCACATCATCCTGCCCCAGGCCCTGCGCCTCGCCGTGGCCCCCACCGTCGGTTTCCTCGTGCAGGTGGTGAAGGGCACGGCGCTCGCCTCCGTGATCGGCTTCGTCGAACTGACCAAGGCCGGCGGGATGATCGCCAACGTCACCTACGAACCGATGCTGGTCTATTCCTGCGTGGCGCTGATGTACTTCGCCCTGTGCTTTCCCATCAGCCTCTACGCCCGCGTGCTCGAAAGGAAACTCCAGTGAATTCCGTCCTTTCGAACCCGCAGCAGACGTCCGACTCGGACGGCCCCCACACCCAGGCCGGCGCCCCGATCCTGCGCATCACCGCCCTGCGCAAGTCCTACGGCACCCACGAGGTCCTGCGCGGCATCGACCTGACGGTCCTGCGCGGCGAGGTCGTCGCCATCATCGGCAAGAGCGGCTCGGGCAAGAGCACCCTCCTGCGCTGCATCAACGGCCTCGAAGTGTTCCAGGAAGGCTCGCTCATCGTCGACGGCAAGCACCTGCTCTACGACAACGCCAAGGCCATGCGCGACCTGCGCCAGGGCGTGGGCATGATCTTCCAGGGCTTCAACCTGTTCCCGCACCTCTCGGTGGGGCGCAACGTCATGCTGGCGCCCCAGCTCGTGAAGAAGCGGCAGGCGGGCCTCAACGAGGAGCGAGCGCGCCAGCTCCTCGCTCGCGTCGGCCTGGCGGAAAAATTCGACGCCATGCCCGACAAGCTGTCCGGCGGCCAGCAGCAGCGGGTGGCCATCGCCCGGGCGCTGGCCATGGATCCGGCGATCATGCTGTGCGACGAGATCACCAGCGCCCTCGATCCGGAACTCGTCGGCGAGGTCCTGCGCGTGGTGGAATCCCTGGCGGACGAGGGCATGACGCTCCTCATGGTCACCCACGAGATGAGCTTCGCCCGCAAGGTCGCCGACCGGGTGATCTTCATGCACCAGGGCCTCGTGCACGAGATCGGGCCGCCCGCCGAGATCTTCGGCCATCCGCAGACCCCGGAGCTCAGGCAGTTCCTGTCGTCCCTGCGCGACTGATCCGGCGATCAGGCCCGCCACTCGGGCAGGGCCTCCGGCGTCGCTTCGAGCCAGCACGGGACCGGCAGGCCGCGTTCGCGCAGGACCCCCGGGTTGAACAGCTTGGAGGCATAGCGTGCGGCGCCGTCGCACAGGATCGTCACGATGGTGTGGCCCGGCCCGAGTTCCCGCGCGAGCCGCACCGCCCCCGCGACGTTGATCCCCGACGAGCCGCCGAGACTGAGGCCTTCGTCGCGCATGAGGCCGAAGACGTGGTCGAGGGCCTCGGCGTCGGGGATGCGGAAGGAATGGTCCGGCCGGAAGCCTTCGAGGTTGCGCGTCACCCGGCCCTGGCCGATGCCTTCCGTGATCGACGAACCCTCGGCCTTGAGGACCCCGTCCGTGTAATAGGCGTGGAGCGCCGAGCCGTCGGGATCGGCCAGCGCGATCCGCACGCCGGGCTTCAGGGCGCGCAGGGCTTCCGCCGTTCCGGCCAGCGTCCCCCCGGTGCCCGCCGCGCAGACGAAGCCGTCGACTGCGCCCCCCGTGCCCGCGAAGATCTCCGGGCCGGTGGTCTCCACGTGGGCCCGCCGGTTGGCGACGTTGTCGAACTGGTCGGCGAAGAAAGCGCCCGCCGGTTCCGTCGCGGCGAGGGCCTCGGCGAGGCGGCGCGCGGCGTGGACGTAGTTGTTCGGATTGGCGAACGGCACCGCCGGCACCTCGACGAGGCGGGCGCCGGCGAGCCGCAGGGTCTGCTTCTTCTCGGCCGACTGGGTCTCGGGGATGACGATGACCGTGCGGTAGCCGCGTACGGCGGCGACGAGGGCGAGGCCGATGCCGGTGTTGCCGGCGGTGCCCTCGACGATGGTGCCGCCGGGCCGGATCAGGCCGCGCGCCTCCGCGTCCCGCACGATGGACAGGGCGGCGCGGTCCTTCACCGACAGGCCGGGATTCAGGAACTCGGCCTTGCCCAGGATGGTGCAGCCGGTCTCGTCCGAGGCGCGCGCCAGCCGGATCAGCGGCGTGCCGCCGATGGCGGACAGGATATCGTCGTGGGGCATCATTCGGGGCGGTCAGCCGTATTGTCGTTGGGAAGTCGAGGCGCGGCCATCAGGCCGGTCCATCCCGATGAAGGACCGACTGTGCGCCGCCCTCGCTGAGGTAGGCAACCATCATTTCGGCCACCGCCCGTTCGGCATAGGAGGCGAGGCTCTCGCCGCTCCAGACCGGAAAGGCGTCCACCAGGGTGCGTCCGCCCAGGATCTGCCGGATCTCGTCGGGCATCAGCCCGTCCTCGATGGCCGCGAAGTATCCGGCCCGCGCAAAGGCCCGGCGGCGGCGCGGCCCGGCGCCCTCGGGCCGGTGGGATGCGGCCGTCGGCTCGAGGCGTCCGAAATCGAGGCGCCGCGCGCGCGCATCGCGGTCAGGATAGTCGCTTCCCATGGCCGATGAGCCTTCCTGTCGAGGTCTCCGAATCCGGGTCCGCACCTGCCGGGCACGGGCATGGGACGGGTGATCGCGTGGAAGCGGGGATGAACATCGTCACGATAAGAGACCCTCACGACCGAAACGGCACCGGCCTTTCGATGAGGGCGATCCTAGTCGTTCGGGGCGAGGATGTGCTTCCAAAGATCGCCGCCCCCGGGGTGCGATCGTCGCCCGGTCGCACCCGCGCGGGAAAGTTCGTGGGCGCAGGCGGACGAGGCGGCAGGTCCGTGGAGTGCCTCAAGCCCCCGTCGAACCCCGGAAGATCGCGCGCCCGCTCAAGGTCACCTTGCGCACGGGCTGGTCGGGCGCGGCGATCCGCTCGAACAGGAGGCGCATGGCCTGGGCGCCGATCTCGGCCACGGGCTGAGCGATCACCGTGAGACCGGGATCGACGAGGTCGGTCCACGGCTCGTTGTCGAACCCGGCGAGCGCGAGATCCGCGGGCACGCGCAGGCCCCGCCCGCGCGCGGCCCGGAACGCCCCCATGAGGATCTGGCCGTTGGAGAGCACCAGGGCGTCCGGCCGCTCCGGTTCGTCGAGCCAGGACAGGCACGCCGCCTCGGCCGCCTCCGCGTTGGGGAGGACCGCGCGCGCGCGCGCATCGAGGCCGTGGCGGGCCATGGAAGCCGCGTAGCCGTCCCGCCGCTCGCGGGCGGTCGAACTCGTGGAGCCGAACAGGCCGCCGATCCGTGAAAACCCCTGCGCCACGAGGTGGTCGACCAGGGCCGCGCTCGCCCCGGCATTGTCGAGGACGACGCTGTCGTGCAGCCCCGGCGGCCCGGCCCGGTCGATGAACACCGTGGGGAAGGGCAGGTCGCCCGGCCCCAGGGCCTCGGCCGTGGTCCGGGTCGGGGCGAAGATCACCCCCGAGACGCGCTCCTCCTCCATGAGGCGCAGGTACATCGCCTCCCGCTCCGCGTCCTCGTCGGTGTTGCACAGGATGACCCGCATCCCCGCGCCGTAGGCCGCGTCCTCCACCGCCCGGCTCACGGCGGTGAAGAACGGGTTGCGGATATCGGCGACGATGAGGCCCACGGTCTGGGTCGTCTGCGACCGTAGGCGCCGGGCCGAGAGGTTCGGCCGGTAGCCCGTGGCCCGCACCGCCGCCGCCACCTGCGCCCGCAGGGCGTCGCTCACCGGACCCTTGCCGAGCGCCCGCGAGACGGTCGCCGTCGAGACCCCCGCCGCCCGGGCGACGTCGCGAATCCCCACGGTCATGATGCGGGAAACGTTTGCATTGTCATGCCACCGTTCTGGCATCCTCAGCCCTATCCGGCAACAAATTTCAGAAATTTGCCCGGGGACACGTTGACACGATTTATGAAAACGTTTTCATTGTCTGTAACAAATTCATAACGGGAGGAGCACGCCATGCTCGCACCGAGCCCCCAGCCGACACCGCGCCTGCTCGTGCGCACCGCCGCCACGCCGGTCGACAAGGCCGCCGCCATCCGCGAGGCGGCGCAGCTCCTGATCGCCGCCGGCTGCATCGAGGCCGCCTACGAGGGCAGCATGCTGCGCCGCGAGGGGGTGGCGAACACCTATCTCGGCCACGGCGTCGTCATCCCCCACGGCATGGTCGACGACCGCCACATGGTGCGCGAGAGCGGCATCGCCGTGCTGCAGGTGCCCGCCGGCATCGCGTGGCACGACGGCCAGACAGCGCATCTCGTCGTCGCCATCGCGGCCCAGTCCGACACTCACATCACGGTGCTGCGCCGGCTCACCCGCCTGATCCAGGACGAGGCCCGCCTCGCGATCCTGCGCACCACCGACCGGCCCGAGGACATCGCTGCCGCCTTGACGGAGGACACGGCCGCCCCCGGCGCTTCTGGGCCGGCCACGGACCTGCGCCAGCGCTTCGACTGGATTGTGGATTACCCCACAGGCCTCCACGCCCGGCCGGCCTCGCACTGGGTCGACGTCGCCCGCGCCTGCCCGGCCCGCATCCAGGTGCGCCACGGCGCCGAGGTGGCCGACGCCAAGAACCTCATCGCCCTGCTCCAGCTCGGCCTGCGCTGCGGCGACGCGGTGACGATCTCGGCGGAGGGCGACGACGAGGCCGGGGCGCTGGCCCGGATCTGTGCGGCCGTGACCGCGCTCAGCGCCGGCGAGAAGGCTGCGGCGAAGGCGGCCTCCGAGGCCGCCGCCAAGGCGTCCGCCCCCGTGGCCGGCTGGAACCCCGCCGACGGCCCCCGGGTGATCCCGGCCATCGGCGCCAGCCCCGGTATCGCCATCGGGCCGATCCACGTCCTCGCCTCGGCCGAGATCGCCGTGCCCGATAGCCCTGAGCCCCTCACCAGCGGCGGCGACCGCCTGCACGCGGCGCTCCGCGCTACCGCCGGCCAGCTGAAGGCGCTGGCCGACAGCACCGAGCGCCGCCTCGGCAAGGCCGATGCCGGGATCTTCAAGGCGCAGGGCGATCTCATCGCCGACACCGACCTCATCACGCTCGCCTGCCAGCTCATGGTGGAGGGCCACGGCGTCGCCTTCGCCTGGAACCGGGCCGTGGAGCGGATGGCGGGCCGGCTCTCGGCGCTGGGTAACCCGGTCCTCGCCGCCCGCGCGGCGGATCTCCGCGATGTCGGCCGCCGGGTGCTGGCGCAGATCGACCCGTCCCTGAAGAGCGGCCACGATCTGCCGGACGTGCCCTGCATCCTCGTCGCGCCCGACCTCGCCCCCTCCGACACCGCCGGCCTCGACCCCGCCCGCGTCATCGGGCTCGCTACCGCCCAGGGCGGCCCGACCTCGCACACGGCGATCCTGGCCCGAACCCTCGGCATTCCCGCCATCGTCGCGGGCGGCGCCGGCCTGCTGGCGCTCGCCAACCACGCCACCGCGATCCTCGACGGCACCACCGGCCGGCTCTACCTCGACCCGTCCGAGGCCGACCTCGCCTCGGCCCGGGCCTGGCGGGCGGCGCAGGCCGAGATCCAGGCCGCCGAGGCCCGCGAGCGCGCGCTCCCGGCCGAGACCCGCGACGGCCACCGGGTCGCCATCGGCGCCAACGTCAACAACCCCGAGCAGGTCTCGCTCGCCCTCGACCAGGGCGCCGAGGGCGTCGGCCTCATGCGCACGGAATTCCTGTTCCTCGAGCGCGGCGACACGCCCAGCGAGGACGATCAGTACGCCACCTATTCGGCCATGCTGGCGGCCCTCGCCGGGCGCCCCCTCATCGTCCGCACCCTCGACATCGGCGGCGACAAGCAGGTGGCGCACCTCCACCTGCCCAAGGAGGAGAACCCCTTCCTCGGCGTGCGCGGCGCCCGCCTGCTCCTGCGCCGGCCCGACCTGATGGAGCCGCAGCTGCGCGCCCTCTACCGGGCGGCGAAGGACCACGTGCCGGCCGGCGCCCCGACCGGCAAGGACGCGCCGCTCTCCATCATGATGCCGATGATCACTTCGGTGCCGGAGGTCCTGGCTTTGCGCACCGTGTGCGAGCAGATTCGGGAAAAGATCGGTGCGCCGCCGGTGCCGCTCGGCATCATGATCGAGGTGCCGGCCGCCGCGATCCAGGCCGATGCCCTGGCCCGCCACTGCGATTTTTTCTCCATCGGCACCAACGACCTGACGCAGTACGCGCTGGCCATCGACCGGCAGAACACCGAGATGGCGCCCGAGGCCGACAGCCTGCACCCGGCGGTCCTGCGGCTCATCCGCATGACCTGCGAGGGGGCCGCCCGGCACGGCCGCTTCGTCGGCGTCTGCGGCGGCATCGCCGGCGATCCGTTCGGGGCGAGCCTGCTCGCGGGCCTCGGCGTCCACGAACTGTCGATGACGCCGCGCGACCTGCCCGCCGTCAAGGCGCGCCTGCGCGCGTCCGACATCGCCGAACTCCGGGAACTCGCCGAGCGCGCCTGCGCCCAGGAGGACGCAGCCGGCGTGCGCGCCCTCGATGGAGCCTGGGCATGAGCGCGCCCCTCCTCACCCTGACCCTCAATCCGGCCATCGACCAGACCGTCACCCTGGAGCACCTCGCCCCCGGCGCGGTCCACCGGGCCCTCGCCTCGCGCTCGGATGCCGGCGGAAAGGGCGTCAACGTCGCCGGCTGCCTCGCCGACTGGGGCCTGCCCGTGGCGGTCACCGGCGTGCTCGGCGCCGACAACGCCGCGCCCTTCGCCGCCCTGTTCCAGGCCAAGGGCATCGCGGACCGCTTCATCCGCGTCGCCGGCCTGACCCGCACCAACCTCAAGCTCCTCGACCGGCATTCGGGCGACACCACCGACGTGAACTTGGCCGGTCTCACCGTGACGCAGGGCGTGTTCGAGGCCGCCCGCGCCCGTCTCCTCGACGGGGCCGGGCCGGGCCGGCTCGTGGTGCTCGCCGGCAGCCTGCCGGGGGGGCTTTCCCCCGACACCTATGCGGATCTCACCCGTCGCCTGAAATCACGCGGCGCCCGCTTGGTCCTCGATGCGTCGGGTCCCGCGCTCAGCGCCGCCCTCGCGGCCGGGCCGGACGCCCTGCCGGAGGTGGTGAAACCCAACCGCCACGAGCTGGAGGAATGGGCCGGCCGGTCGCTCCCGACCTTGGCCGAGGTTCACGCGGCGGCCCTGGATCTTCACGCGCGCGGCATTCCCCTGGTGGTGGTTTCCCTCGGATCGGAGGGCGCGCTGTTTCTCACGGCCGAGGCCGCGCTCCACGCCCATCCGCCGGCCATCGACGTCGCCAGCACCGTCGGCGCGGGAGACGCCCTGGTGGCCGGCCTCGTCGCCGGGCTCCACGCCGGGGCGGACCTCGCGGACACCGCCCGCCTGGCCCTGGCTTTTGCGGCCGGCAAGCTGACGCTCGCCGGAGCGAATCTCCCCGCGCGCGCGGAGGTCGAGCGGCTCGCCGCCGCCGTCCGCATCACGCACCTCTGACTGCACCCCACCCCCACGAGACAGCGAGGCTAAGACGATGGCGCATCTGTTGGCGGTGGTGGGCGGGGGCGACCTTTCCACCCATGCGGTCCTGGCCATGGAAGCCCTGCGCAAGGCGGCGCTCGGGCGAAACCAGCGCCTCGACCTCGAATTGCGGCCCGGCGGCAACCCGTTGTCGGAGGCCGCGATCGCCGAGGCCGACACCGTGCTGCTGGTGGGCTCGGGCGACCTCGCCGAGGGGCGGTTCTCTGCGTTGAAGCGGGCCAGGGTCGCCATCGCGGACGTGCTCACCGACGTCCACGCCGTGCTCGACCGGGCGCTGGCCGGCGGCGCCCCGGCGCCGGCGGCCGCGCCGTCCGGCGTGCGGACCCGCATCGTCGCCATCACCTCCTGCCCGACCGGCATCGCCCACACCTTCATGGCGGCCGAGGGCATCCAGGCGGCGGGCAAGGCGCTGGGCTACGATGTCCGGGTCGAGACCCAAGGCTCGGTGGGCGCGCGCGACGCCCTCACGGTTGCCGAGATCGCGGCGGCCGACATCGTCCTCATCGCCGCCGATACCGGCGTCGACCGGGCGCGCTTCGCCGGAAAACGCCTCTACGCCACCACCACCAAGGCGGCGATCCGCGACGGCAAGGGTCTTCTGGCCACGGCGCTCGCCGAGGCGCAGCTCCAGCCCGCCACCGAAGGCGCCGCCCCGGCTGAGTCCGACGAGCCCGCCCGGCCGGCGGCGGCGGAGAAGCAGGCCGGCGCCTACAAGCACCTCATGACCGGCGTCTCGTTCATGCTGCCCTTCGTGGTGGCGGGCGGCTTGCTCATCGCCCTGTCCTTCGCGCTCGGCGGCATCGACGCCATGGCACCGGGCAATTCCGGAACCCTGGCCTATGCGCTGGGCGAGATCGGCGCCAAGGCGGCGTTCCTGCTCATCGTCCCGGCGCTCGCCGGCTACATCGCCTACTCGATCGCGGACCGGCCCGGCATCGCGCCCGGCATGATCGGCGGCATGCTCGCCACCAACCTCCAGGCCGGGTTTTTGGGTGGGATCGCCGCTGGCTTCATCGCCGGCTACACGGCGCGGTTCCTGAACCGGCACATCCGCCTGCAGCGCAACCTGGAAGGGCTGAAGCCCGTCCTGATCCTGCCCCTGCTCGCCACCCTCGTGACCGGTCTCGCGATGATCTACGTCGTCGGCGTGCCCGTGGCGGCGGTTCTCGCCGGGCTCACGGGCTGGCTCAAGGGTATGCAGGGGGCGAGCGCCCTGGTGCTCGGCCTCGTGCTCGGCGGCATGATGGCCGTCGACATGGGCGGGCCCATCAACAAGGCCGCCTACGCCTCGGCCGCCGCCCTCCTGTCCTCGGGCGTCGATGCCCCCATGGCGGCGGTGATGCTCGGCGGGATGACGCCGCCGCTCGGCATCGCGCTCGCCACCCACCTGTTCCCCGGGCGCTTCACGGCGCCCGAGCGCGAGGCCGGCGGCGCGGCGGCGGTGCTGGGCGCCGCCTTCATCACCGAGGGCGCCATCCCCTTCGCCGCCGCCGATCCCCTGCGGGTGATCCCCGCCATGGTCGCCGGCTCGGGCGTCGCGGGCGCCATCGCCCTGACCCAGGGCGTCGCCCTCAAGGTGCCCCATGGCGGCCTGTTCGTCCTGCCGATTCCGAATGCCGTGACCAACGTCACCGGCGCGGTGATCGCGCTGGTGGCCGGTACCCTCGTCACCGCCCTCGCCGTCGGGCTTTTGAAGAAGATCCGCGCGGCCTGACGCACCGGCCGATCCGGCATCAAGACCGGAGGCAGGACTACCAGCGACGAACGATTCAGGGGGGAAGGACATGAAAGCGGGATGGATCGGCCTCGCCGGGCTGGCACTCGGGCTCGGAACCGCGCAGGCGCAAGGTGCGCCGCCCGATCCGGCCATGGCCGCCGGCGTCGCGGTGCCGGCCACCGTCCAGCGCCCGGCCCTGCGGCGGGCCAATCTCCGGCGCCCTGCCCGTCCGCCGAACGGCCAGGGCTTCGGCGGCGCCGACAGCGCGGCGGAGGCCGCCGACACCCTCGGCCAAAGCGCGACGCCGCCCGCCATCGCGCCGGGCGTGTTCGACCTCGGCAACGGGCTGAGTGTCCTGATGAACTACACCGGACAGGCGGCGGCCAACCCCATCGGCGGCATCCGCCAGGGCTCGGCCTATGCGGGCCAGCTGTTCTTCGGCCTCGACGGCGACCTCGACCGTATCGCCGGCATCCAGGGCGGCGCGTTCCACGTGGCGGTGACCAACCGCCACGGCCGCAACCTCGCCGACGACCGCATCGGCAACAACACCTCGGTGCAGGAGATCTTCGGCGGCGGCCAGACCACGCGCCTGACGCTGCTCTCCTATCAGCAGAAGCTCTTCGATGACCGGGTCGACCTCGAGGTCGGACGGCTGGTGGCCAACATCGCCTTCCTCAACTCGCCGCTCTACTGCAATTTCCAGTCGAACTCCGCCTGCGGCAACCCGACCTTCGTGTTCAAGACCTCGAACTTCACCTTCTGGCCGGTGTCGAGCTGGGGCGCGCATGCCAAGGCGTGGCTCACCGACAAGATCTTCTTCCACGCGGGCATCTACGAGGTGAATCCCCGCCACCAGCAGCCGGGCGACAACGGCCTCGACTTCGCGACGAAGGGCGCCACCGGCGCGATCGTGCCGTTCGAGCTCGGCTACTCCACCACCTTCGCCAACGATGGGCTGCCGCGAAACTACGGCCTCGGCGGCTACGTCGACCGTTCGGACTATGCCGACCCGGTTCTCGACGCCACGGGCCGCGCGTCGCTGTTCTCGGGGGCCGGCGCAGCCACGCGCTTCGGGCGCTCCGGGATCTACGCCCGGTTCGACCAGATGGTATGGCGGCCCGATCCCACGGCGCCGCAGGGCCTGAGCGTGTTCGGCGTCGCCATGAAGGGCACGTCGGGCCGCCAGATCGAGGATTACTTCCTGGAACTCGGCGCCGTGCAGACCGGGACCTTCGCCGGCCGGCCCTACGACACCGTCGGTTTCGTCATCAACACCCAGAAGTTCTCGTCGCTCGGCCTCGCCAACATCCGCCTCGCCCGCGCGGCCCAGGGGCTCGGCAGCGGCGACGTGCCGACCCATCAGGTGATGATGGAGCTGAACTACGGCATCCAGCTCACGCCCGCGATCCGCCTGACGCCGAACCTCCAGGTCATCCTCAACCCCGACCAGACCCGGTTCCCCCTCCGGCCCCGGAACATTCCCGATGCCGTCGTAGTCGGCGCCAAGCTCTCCGTCGATCTCTTCACCCTGGCGGGCCTCGCGCGCGGCCCGGGACAGTAGAACAGGGCCAGGATCCACGACGCCATCGAGAAAGATGACACAGGGTTGAAGGCGTACCGGCGTCGGAGGCTTGGCGGCTCAACCATTCTATGACCATGTGCGCGGATCGAGGATGCGCATCCTCCTGCATGGAGACGGGCTGAATGGCGATCGACGGGACCCAGGTTCTGGTCCGGACCGTGACCGACGACGAGGCCGCGATCCTCGAATCCTGGCTCACCCTCCTGAAATCGGGCGGTTCACTCCAGACGGGGCGCATCCGCGAGGTCGAACTCCAGGCCCAGGCCCGCACGGTGTTCGGCCAGTTGCGCGACGCCCTCGCCTCGGGCGAGAGCGACGGGCACGCCGCCTCCTACGAGGCCCTGCGCGAGACCCTCGCCGAGATTTCCCGCTCGCGGGCGATCCAGGGCTTCACGCCCACCGACACGGCGAACTTCGTGTTCTCCCTGAAGGAGCCGATCTTCACCGCCCTCAACAAGGCCAGCGGGACCGATTTGGCGGCGCTGACCGCCGGCACCCAGACGGCCAGCCGCCTCCTCGACGGCCTCGGCCTGCACACCATGGAGGTGTTCCAGACCAGCCGCGAGGAGGTCATCGGCCGCCAGAGCCAGGAGATCGCCGAGCTCTCGACCCCCGTGGTCCAGCTCTGGGACGGCATCCTCGCCCTGCCGCTCATCGGCACCCTCGACAGCGCCCGCACGGGCGTCGTCATGGAGAACCTGCTCCAGGCCATCGTCGACGAGGAGGCGGAGATCGCCATCATCGACATCACCGGCGTGCCCACCGTCGACACCCTGGTGGCCCAGCACCTCCTCAAGGCCATCGCCGCCGCCCGCCTCATGGGGGCCGACTGCATCATCTCCGGCATCCGCCCGCAGATCGCCCAGACCATGGTGCATCTCGGCGTCGAGCTGAACGTCGTCTCGAAGGCGACGCTGGCCGACGCCTTCGCCCTGGCGCTCCGCCGCACCGGCCGCACCGTCGTGCGCCGCGCCGCGCCCGCGCCCATCACGCTCGACGAGCGTCGCTAGAGCCCATGGACCGCATTCCGATCCTCAAGCTCGGTGGCGCGCTCATCGTCACCATCCAGGTCGACATGCACGACCGCCTCGCCATGGCCCTCGAGGAGGACCTGACGAACCGGATCGTCTCGACGGGCGCGCGCGGCGTGCTCATCGAGATTTCGGCCCTGGAGATCGTCGACTCGTTCATCGGACGCATGCTCGACAACATCGCGGCCATCTCCCGGGTGCTCGACGCCGAGACCGTGGTGGTGGGCATGCGCCCGGCGGTGGCGATCACCCTGGTCGAACTCGGCCTGACTCTCACGGGGATCAAGACGGCCCTGAACGTCGAGCGCGGCATGGCCCTGATCCAGGCCCGCCTCGACGAGGACGGCGACCTCGGGAACGCGCGTGCCACCTCCGAAGAGTGATGTCCTCCCGATCCGCTCCGGCGACGACGTGGTCCGTGTCCGTCAGGCGACGCGCGCCCGCGCCATCGAGATCGGCCTGAGCCTCGTCGACCAGACCAAGATCATCACCGCCGCGAGCGAACTCGCCCGCAACACCCTCGATTACGGCGGCGGCGGCGAGGTCGCCATCGAGGTGGTGCAGGCGGGCGCCCGCCGCGGCGTGCGCCTGGCCTTCCAGGACAAGGGACCGGGCATCCCCGACATCGCGAAGGCGCTCACCGACCACTACACCACCGGCGGGGGCCTCGGCCTCGGCCTCGGCGGAGCCAAACGCCTGTCCAACGAGTTCCACATCGAATCGACGCCCGGCGTCGGCACCCGCGTGGTCATCGCGCGCTGGAAGTGAGCATGATTTCCGTTGTCGTCACCGAGGCGAGCCAGGTCGCCGACGCGCGCCGGCGCGCCGTCGCCCTGGGCCAAGCCCTCGATTTCGGCGAGACCGCGAGCGGGCGCCTCGCCATCGTGGTGACCGAACTCGCCACCAACCTCGTCAAGTACGGGAGCCCCGGTGAGATCCTGCTCGGGACCTTCCAGGACGAGATCGGCACCGGCGTCGAGGTGATCGCCCTCGACAAGGGACCGGGATTCGCCAACCTCGACGAGGCCCTGCGCGACGGGCATTCCACCGGCGGCAGCGCCGGCACCGGCCTCGGCGCCGTGCGGCGCCAGTCGCAGGCCTTCGACATCGCCGCCTGGCCCGGGCGGGGCGCGGCCATCGTCGCGCGCCTCCACGCGGAGGCCGCCGCCGCGCCCGTCCCGCCGTCCCACGGCGCCGTCGGCGTGCCCCTGCGCGGCGAGGAGGTGAACGGCGATGCCCATTGCTTCCTGCAGCACGGGTTCGGCTGGACCCTCCTCGTCGCCGACGGCCTCGGGCACGGCCCGCAGGCGGCCCAGGCCTCCACGGAGGCCGTGCGCCTGTTCCGGAACAGTCCCCTGGCCGCGCCGGGCGAGATCCTCTCCACCGTCCATGCGGGCCTGCGCCATACACGGGGCGGGGCGGTGACGGTCGCCCGCTACGAGCCCGACCGGGGCGTGGTGACGGTGGCCGGCATCGGCAACGTGGCGGGCGCGGTGGTGGGGGGCGGCACGATCCGGCGCACGGTGTCGCTGGCCGGTACCGCCGGGCACGTCGCCCGCCGCATCCAGGAGTTCGAGTATCCGTTCCTGGCCGACGACCTGTTCGTGCTGTGCTCGGACGGCCTCGTCACGGGCTGGTCCCTCGACGCCTATCCGGGGCTCGTCGGCGCGCATCCGAGCCTCATCGCCGGCATCCTCTACCGCGACTTCGCGCGGGGGCGGGACGATGCCACCGTCGTGGTGGCGCGGGGCGCCGCGCCATGAGGCTCGCCCTCGTCTCGATGCGCATCGAGAGGGAGGACGACGTCACCGCCGTGCGCCAGCGGGCGCGCCACCTGTCCGAGCATCTCGGCTTCGGCGTGCAGGACCAGACCCGCATCGCCACGGCCGTGTCGGAGATCGCCCGCAACGCCTACGGCTACGCCAAGGGCGGCCGGGTCGAGTTCGGCCTCGACGGCCCCGAGGGGGGCCAATCCCTCGTGGTGCGCGTCGCCGACCAGGGGCCGGGCATCGCCGACCCGGACGCCATCCTGGAGGGCCGCTACCGCTCGCGCACGGGCCTCGGCCTCGGCCTCATCGGCGCGCGCCGGCTCATGGACCGGTTCGACCTCGAAACCGAGCCGGGCCGCGGCACCCGCGTCACCCTCGGCAAGCGCCTGCCCCCGGACGCGCCGAACCTCACCGCGCCGCAGGCGGCGGCCATGGTCGAGGCCGTCGTCCGCGCCCAACCCGACGATCCCCACGCCGCCCTGCGCGAGCAGAATCAGGCCCTCCTGCGCAGCCTCGCCGAGATCGCCGAGCGCGAGGAGGAGGCCCAGCGCCTCAACGCCGAACTCGCCGAGACCAACCGGGGCGTGGTCGCCCTCTACGCCGAACTCGAGGCCCAGGCCGGCCAGCTGCGCGAGGCCGGCGCCACCCTGGAGGCGCAGGTCGCCGCCCGCACGGCGGAACTGGCGCAAGCCAATGCCCGCCTGCGCGCCGAGGCCGTCGAGCGCGAGCGGATGGAGGAGGACCTGCGCCAGTCGCAGAAGATGGAGGCGGTGGGCCAGCTCACCGGCGGCATCGCCCACGACTTCAACAACCTGCTCACCGGCATCGTCGGCTCCCTCGACCTGATGCAGAGCCGGATGGCGCAGGGACGCCACGAGAACCTTCAGCGCTACATCGAGGCCGCCATGAGTTCGGCCAACCGGGCGGCGGCCCTGACCCATCGCCTCCTCGCCTTCGCCCGGCGCCAGCCCCTCGATCCGCGCGCCACGGACGCCAACGCCCTCATCGTCGGCATGTCCGACCTCCTGCGCCGGACCATCAGCGAATCCATCGACCTGCGCATCGAGACCGAGCCCGGCTTGTGGCCGACCCTGTGCGATCCGAACCAGCTCGAGAACGCGATCCTCAACCTCGCCATCAACGCCCGCGACGCCATGCCGGACGGCGGCACCCTGTCCATTCGCACGGGCAACGCGCATTGGGACGAGGCCGAATCCGGCAAGCCCGGCGATCTGTCCGAGTACGTCCGCATCCGTGTGGTCGATACCGGGACCGGCATGACGCCGGAGGTGATCGCCCGGGCCTTCGACCCGTTCTTCACGACGAAACCCCTGGGCCAGGGCACGGGGCTGGGGCTGTCGATGATCTACGGGTTCGCCCGCCAGTCCGACGGCCATACCCGCATCGAGAGCGTGGTCGGGCAGGGCACGGCCATCACCCTCTACCTGCCGCGCCATCGGGGTGAGCTCGACGAGACCGTCCCGGACGCGTCGATGGCGGCGCGGCCGCGCGGCGACGGGCAGACCGTGATGGTGGTCGAGGACGAGCCCGTGGTGCGCGACGTCATCATGGAGGTGCTGCACGATCTCGGCTACCGGGCGATCCAGGCCGTGGACGGCCCCTCGGGCCTGCGCGCCCTGGCGGCGGCGGACCGCATCGATCTCCTCGTCACCGATGTCGGCCTGCCGGGTCTCAACGGGCGCCAGCTCGCCGATCAGGCGCGCCTGACCCGGCCCGACCTCAAGGTCCTGTTCATCACCGGATACGCCGAGAGCGCCGCCGCGACGGCGGGCTTCCTCGAACCCGGCATGGCGATGATCACCAAGCCGTTCTCGGTGGACACCCTGATGACCCGTATCCAGGCAATGATCCGCGATTCCATCGTGTGATCCAGCAAGCCCGCGCGGCGTCTGCGCGAAGTCCAAACCCGCCATCCCGAAGGGATCGACTGGATTCGGCCCTCGGATTTGGTACCAGACGGCATCACCCCTCCGCCGCATCCTCCTTGTGCGGGCGCAGCTCCGGCACGCCGTGGTCGATCCCGGCCTCGGCGGGGGCCGAGCGGCTCTCGACACGGGTGCTGTCCACGAAGATGCGGGCGTCGCCCTCCTTCAGGCCGAGGCTGCGCAGGGCGTAGAGGGTCATCCCGAAGGCTAGTTCGCGTTCGGCCATGAGCACGAGGCCCACCCCCTGCTCCTCGAAGTGGCGCCGCTCCGTATCGCTGTGGGTGCGCACCAGGGTGTCGATCCCCGGGCTCATCTCGCGGGCGAGCTCGACGAGGCGGCGGGCCGTGTGCGGCTCGGGCGTCGCGATGACGATGATCCGCGCCGCCTCGATATCGGCGGCGTGCAGGATGCCGGGCGCCGTCGCGTCGCCGAACACCGCCTCGATGCCGTCCTTGCGCAGGTCCAGCACCCGGCGGCGGTCGCGGTCGATCACGATGTAGGGCAGGTCCCACGCGGCGAAGGCCTTGCCGATGGTACTGCCGACCCGGCCGTAGCCGACGACGATGGCGTGGCCGCGCTTCGGGGGGGCCTCCATCTTGGCGGCGAGCGCGTCCACGCCCCGCCGCTCGAAGCGGGCGGCGAGGGTCGGGCGGGCGGCCACCGACCGCCCGATCCAGTCCGTCAGGGCGAAGAACAGCGGGTTGAGGGTGATGGACAGGATCGCACCGCCGAGGATGAGGTCGCGCCCCTCCGTCGGCAGGAGCTTCAGCGACAGGCCGAGGCTGACGAGGATGAACGAGAACTCGCCGATCTGGGCCAGGCTCGCCGCGATGGTGAGCGCCGTGCCGAGCGGGTGCCGGAACGCCAGCACGATGGCCACCGCCGCCAGCGATTTGCCCACCAGGATCACGCCGAGCACCGCCAGCACCGAGAGCGGCTCGCGGATGAGGATGCCGGGGTCGAACAGCATGCCGACGGAGACGAAGAACAGCACCGCGAAGGCGTCCTGCAGGGGCAGGGAATCGGCCGCCGCCTGATGGCTGAGGTCGGATTCGGCCAGCACCATGCCGGCGAAGAAGGCGCCCAGCGCGAACGAGACCCCGAACAGCTCCGCCGAGCCGAAGGCGATGCCGAGCGCCAGCGCCAGGACCGCGAGGGTGAACAGTTCGCGCGAACCCGTGCGCGCCGCCTGGTCGAGGAGCCAGGGCACGACGCGGCGGCCGCCCACCAGCATCACCACGGCGAAGACCGCGACCTTGGCGAGCGTCAGCGCGAGGGTGAGCCAGATATTGCCCTCGCCCGCGTGATGCGCCACGCCGTCCCCGACGCCGCCGAGCGACGGGGCGAGGGCGGGCAGCAGCACCAGGGCGAGCACCATGGCGAGGTCCTCGACGATGAGCCAGCCGACCGCGATGCGGCCCTTGTCGCTGTCGAGCAGGCGCCGTTCCTCGAGGGCGCGCAGCAGCACCACGGTGCTCGCCACCGACAGGGCGAGGCCGAAGACGAGGCCGGCGCCGACGCCCCAGCCCCAGGCCCAGGCGAGGCCGCCGCCCATGGCGGTGGCCGCCGCGATCTGCACGATGGCGCCCGGCAGGGCGATGGTGCGCACCGCCATCAGGTCCTTGATGGAGAAGTGCAGGCCGACGCCGAACATCAGCAGGATCACGCCGATCTCGGCGAGCTGGCCGGCGAGTTGGCCGTTGCCGACGAAGCCCGGTGTGTAGGGGCCGACGAGGACGCCGGCCATGAGGTAGCCGACGAGGGGCGGCAGGCGCAGGCGCTGCGCCGCCATCCCGCAGACGAAGGCGAGCACGAGGCCTAGGGCGATGATGGCGATCAGCTCGGTCGCGTGCGGCACGGGTGAAGGCTCTCCTGTCGATGGGATCGGGCTGCCGGTCGCACCCTCGGCATGCTGGTGCCCTTGCTGATGCCCTTGGGTCCTGTTGCCCCTTGGCGCGTGTCGCCTGCAGGGGCAAGCGCTGTTCCAGGCTCCTACCGGCGCGGCGTGCGGAAATCCGTGCCGTCGGGCACTCCGGCGGGCGCTTTGGGAGGACCTCGGGCGTCCCGTCCGCGAGACTGCATCTTGAATTCACGGTCGCGTGAAACTTCCGTGACTCCGGTGCTGTTGTCGAGAGGAAACGTGCCGGCCCCGGGCCGGTGCCCGGAAGGACACAGGCATGGCCGAACGCGAAAACGTCCAGGGCTCCGCCGGCGTGGGCTCGAGCGGCCCGACGATGGTCTGGACCCTGGCCCTGGCGACGGCCCTCGTCGGCCTCGTGGTGCTGCCGCGCCGGAACGCTTCGCAGGGGCCGGCGACGGAACGCGCGGGCCGGAAAGGTTCGGCCCTGCCGGGAGACCCGACCCGCGAGCCCTCGCCCTCCCACGCGGGCGGCGACGCCAGGGCGGTCGCCCGCGCCGAGCCGGAGCGCGGACGGCAGGCGGCCAAGCCCTCCGAGATCCCCGCCAAGGGCTGGAAGGATATCGGCCTGCGGGTGTTCCACGACATCTCCGAGAACGCCATCGTCTCGGTGGCGGCGGGCGTGACCTTCTACGTGCTGCTGGCGATCTTCCCGGCGGTGGCGGCGCTGGTCTCCTGCTACGGCCTGTTCGCCGATGTCGCCACCATCAACGACCATCTCCAGAACCTGCAGGGTATCGTGCCGTCGGGCGCCCTCGACATCATCGGCGATCAGGTCAAGCGCATCGCCCAGAAGGGCGACACCACCCTCGGCCTCACCTTCTTCACCGGCATCGCCCTGTCGCTGTGGAGCGCCAATGGCGGCATGAAGGCGGTCTTCGCCGCCCTCAACGTCGTCTACGAGGAGCGCGAGACCCGCAACTTTTTCTGGCTCAACCTGCGCTCGCTGGCCTTCACCGCCGGCGCCCTGCTGTTCGTGGTCCTGGCGCTGGTGGGCATCGTCGTCGTCCCGGCGGTGATCGGCATCGTCGGCTTGAGCAGCGAGGCCTGGTACATCGCCCTCCTGCGCTGGCCGGTGCTGCTCCTCGCGGTGCTGGGCGGCCTCGCGCTGCTCTACCGCTACGGCCCGAGCCGCGACGCCCCGCGCTGGCGCTGGGTGACCTGGGGCAGCGCCATCGCGGGCGTCGCCTGGCTCGCCACGTCGCTCGGCTTCTCGTGGTACGTGGCCAATTTCGGCAAGTACAACGAGACATACGGGTCGCTCGGCGCCGCCATCGGCTTCATGACCTGGATCTGGATCTCCACCACCATCGTGCTCGTGGGCGCCGAGATCAACGCCGAGATGGAGCACCAGACCGAGGTCGACACCACCGTCGGGGCGGAACAGCCGCTGGGCACCCGGGATGCGCGGATGGCCGACACGGTGGGGGCGGCGCGGTGAACGGGAGCCCTTCAGCTCAGTCCTGATTTCGGGTAGGGATGCTGCATGAATCGAAGCACGGCCCTTGAGATTCTTCGCATGCACGAGGCCGAGTTGCGTGAACGGGGCGTCCTGCACGCCGCCCTCTTCGGCTCCGTCGCACGTGGCGAGGAGCATGCTGCGAGCGATCTCGATGTGCTGATCGACATCGATGAGACCACCATTCGGGACATCTACGGTTACGTCGGCGTGGTCGGGTTCATCGCGGATCTTTTCCCCGTCGCGGTGGATGTTGCAACGCGCTCGATGCTGAGGCCTCACGTGCGGCCCGGAGCCGAGCGCGACGCGATCCATGCTTTCTGAGCGTGGACGTCGCGCCCTCCTCGGCATCATCGAGAATGTCGAAGCGGCTCAGGAATTCACCGCAGACCTGAGCTTCGAAGACTTTGCCGAGAACCGGCTCAGACTTTACGGCGTGACGCGCTGCCTGGAGATCATCTCGGAGGCGAGCCGGCGCGTCGATGAAGAGACCCAAATTCGAAACGCCCATATCCCATGGCGCCAGATTGCGGATTCAGGGAACGTCTACCGGCATCGATACGAGAGTGTCTCGGCAAGGCTCGTATGGGGGACCGTACACGAGGCATTGCCAGTGCTTCTCGCCGTATGCCGGAATGAACTTCAAGCCGACGAATGATCTCCGTGGCGGCCTCGCCTTTTTCTTTCTCCTTCCATTGATTGATCGATGACCGCTGCCTCTTCCGAAAAGCCCGTCGGCCCCGGCGATCAGATCATCCTCGTCGATGGCTCGTCGTTCATTTTTCGCGCGTATTTCCAGTCGATCAACCAGGACCAGAAGTACAACACCCGCCCGTCCGACGGCCTGCCCACGGGGGCCGTGCGGCTGTTCTGCACCAAGATCGCCCAGTTCGTGCAGGAGGGGGCGGCGGGCGTGATGCCGACGCATCTCGCCATCGTGTTCGACAAGTCGGAAGGGTCGTTCCGCAAGGAACTCTACCCCGACTACAAGGGCCATCGCCCGGACGCGCCCGACGACCTCAAGCGGCAGATGCCGCTCATGCGCGATGCCGTGCGCGCCTTCGGCCTCCAGCCCATCGAGCTCATCCGCTACGAGGCCGACGATCTCATCGCCACCTATTCGCGCCAGGCCGAGGCGCGGGGGGCGGGCGTCATCATCGTCTCGTCCGACAAGGACTTGATGCAGCTCGTCGGGCCCCTGGTGCGGTTCTACGACTTCGAGTCCGGCGTGAAGGGCAAGCCCGGCCACCGCCCTGAGCGCAACCTCGACCGCGACGCCATCATCGCCAAGTGGGAGGGTCTGGCGCCGGAGCAGATCGGCGATGCCCTCGCGCTCATCGGCGACACCTCCGACAACGTGCCGGGCGTGCCGGGCATCGGCCTGAAGACGGCGGCCGCCCTCATCAAGGAATACGGCAGCCTCGACGCCCTGCTGGAGCGGGCGGGCGAGATCAAGCAGCCCAAGCGCCGCGAGACCCTGCTCGCCAGCATCGACCAGGCCCGGCTCTCGCGAAAACTCGTGGCGCTGGAGGAGAACGTGCCGGTGCCCGTGCCGCTGGACGACCTGCGCCTGCCCAAACCCGATCCCCAGAAGCTCGTCGGCTTCCTGAAAGCCATGGAGTTCAACACCCTGACGCGGCGCATCGCCGCGATGCTGCACGTCGACCCCGAGGCGGTGCAGCCCGATCCGGCCCTGTTGCCCCAGCGCGCCGAGGCCGAGGATGCGCCGTTCGCGACCCAGGCCCTCGGCGACCCCGTGCCGCTGCCTCCCGGGGCCGGGCCTGAGGTCGATCCCTTCGACGATCTCGACCTGCCCGATGTCGCGCCCAAACCCCGCCGGTCGTCGGAGGCGACGCCGGCCGACCTCGTGGGCGCGCGCGCGACCGAATCCGTCAAGCCGTTCGACACGGCGGCCTACGAGACCATCGGGCTCGTCGAGCAGCTCGACGCCTGGATCGCGGAAGCCGAGGAGGCGGGCGTGGTCGCCGTCGACACGGAGACCGACGCCCTCGACGCCATCAATTCCAACCTCGTCGGCATCTCGCTCTGCGTCGCGCCGGGGCGCGCCGCCTACATCCCGCTCCGGCACCTCGACCCCGTGAAGGCCAGCGAGGGCGACCTGTTCGGCGACGCCAAGGCCGCCACCGACGTGTTCCAGCCGGCCGCCGGCCAGATCGATCTCAAGGTGGTGATCGCCCGCCTGAAGCCGCTCCTCGAGAATCCGGGCGTGCTCAAGGTCGGCCAGAACCTCAAATACGATCTGTCCGTGCTCACCCGCTACGGCATCGACGTGGCGCCGTTCGACGACACCATGCTGATCTCCTACGTGCTCGATGCCGGCAAGGGCGGGCACGGCATGGACGAACTCGCCCGCCGGCACCTCGGCCACCAGCCCATCACCTTCGCGGACGTGGCCGGGACCGGCAAGGCCAAGACCACCTTCGACCGGGTGCCGCTGGACCGGGCCACGGCCTACGCGGCCGAGGATGCCGACGTCACCCTGCGCCTGTGGCGGATGATGAAGCCGCGCCTCGTCGCCGAGCGCCGCGTCACCGTCTACGAGACCCTGGAGCGCCCCCTGGTGTCGGTGGTGGCCCGCATGGAAGCGCAGGGCATCCGCGTCGACCGCAACATGCTGAGCCGCCTGTCCGGCGATTTCTCGCAGATCCTCGTGCGTCTCGAAGAGGAGATCCAGGAGGACGCCGGCGAAAAATTCCAGGTGTCCTCGCCAAAGCAGATCGGCGACATCCTATTCGGCAAGATGGGCCTGCCCGGCGCCAAGAAGACGCCGAACGGCCAATGGGCGACGCCCGCGACCCTGCTTGAGGAACTGGCCCAGGCCGGCCACGAACTCCCGAAGAAGATCCTGGAATGGCGCCAGCTCGCCAAGCTGAAATCCACCTACACGGATTCGCTGCAGCAGCACGCCGACCGGGAGACCGACCGGGTCCACACCTCGTTCTCGCTCGCCGCCACCACCACGGGCCGGCTGTCGTCGTCGGACCCGAACCTGCAGAACATTCCGATCCGCACGGAAGAGGGCCGGCGCATCCGCCGCGCCTTCGTGGCGGCCGAGGGCAACCGCCTGATCTCGGCCGATTACAGCCAGATCGAGCTGCGGCTCCTCGCCCACATCGCCGACATCCCGCAGCTGCGCCAGGCCTTCGCGGACGGCATCGACATCCATGCGGCCACCGCCAGCGCCATGTTCGGCGTGCCGCTCTCGGAGATGACGCCGGACCTGCGGCGCCGCGCCAAGACCATCAACTTCGGCATCATCTACGGCATCTCGGCCTTCGGTCTCGCCGACCGCCTCGGCATCGGCCGCGAGGAGGCCTCCGCCTTCATCAAGCAGTATTTCGAGCGCTTCCCCGGTATCCGCGCCTATATCGACGACACCAAGCGCCTGTGCCGCGATCTCGGCTACGTCACCACCCTGTTCGGCCGGGTGTGCCACTACCCCCAGATCCGCTCGAACAATCCCAACGAGCGGGCGAGCGTCGAGCGCCAAGCCATCAACGCCCCGATCCAGGGCTCGGCGGCCGACATCATCCGCCGGGCGATGATCCGCATGGAGGACGCGCTGAAGGCCGAGAAGCTCAACGTGCGCATGCTGCTGCAGGTGCACGACGAGCTCGTGTTCGAGGCGCCGGAGGACGAGGTCGAGAAGGCCCTGCCGGTGATCTCGCGGATCATGGTCGAGGCACCGGCGCCGGCTTTGACGCTCCGAGTGCCTCTGGTGGTGGAGGCGCGGGCGGCGTTGAACTGGGAGGAGGCGCACTGAGACTGCGCAACCGGCCCTCGGATATCCGGTTCGCGCCGATCAGAAGGCGCGTTCCGTGACGGGTCGCCACCGGAGGAGGCGGCAGAGGGCCCATGGCCGACCGCGCCGCGTGCATTGCGCATCTGCAATGGCGCGTGATGGAGCGTGTTCGCGCAAGGTAAAGCTTGGTGCGCTGCAGCACAGCCATGCATCCCAGGCCGGAACACCCCCGTTAAGAAAGCGTTGCCGGCGGACGACACGTTCCATCACCACAAGCGCCATCAAGGCGCGTGAGGACCATTCTCCGCCATGATCAACACCAAGCTTCTCGCCGCCCTCGGCTTCTCCGTCGCCGCCCTCGCCACTCCGGCGCTGGCCCAGGAGCCCCTCTCGTTCCGCGTGGCGCCGCAGTATGACGGCAATTCCGTCGAGGCCCGCGACACCTCGGCCTTCCGCTCCGCCGCCCTGAAGTCGGACGCGGTCAGCATCGAGTCGAGCCGCATCGCTCTGGAGCGCTCGCGCAACCCGAACGTCCGCAACTACGCCAAGAACGTGCTGATCGAGCGTGAGGCCACCACCAAGGCGCTGCTGCCCGAGGGCACCTCGCTCACCGCCGGCGGCACCGTCGTCTCCGACACCCAGCCGTTCGAGACCCGCCTCGATAATCCCGTCGGCGTCGTGCTCGCCCCGGTGACGATCTCGGCCACCATCGCCCAGAAGATCGTCGGCGGCGTGCTCGGCGGCGTCGGCCTCGTCGACAACAGCCCCGGTGAGCCCGGCCGCCGCGTCGCCATCGGCCCCGAGGGTCAGGCTCGCATCGACAGCCTCAAGAACGCCCGCAGCGCCCGCGAATTCGACCGCACCTACGCCCGCCAGCAGGCCCGCTCGGATGCCCGGACCCTCGGCCTGTACGAGGCCTACTCGCGCAACGGCGACAGCACCCAGGGTCGCGAGTTCGCCAACCAGGCGCTCCCCTACATCGCCAACCAGCACGGCCATTCGGCCGTCCTCGCCGACCGCATCGGCGGCTGATCCGCACGCGATCGCCTGACGAAAGGGCCGCCCCGATGGGGCGGCCCTTTCTCGTTTCAGATGGCGGCAGCCGGGTCGCCGCCCAAGGGATTGCCCTCGTCCTCGTTGCGGGTCCCGCTCCGGCGGCGCGCGCCGCGATCCATGAGCGAGCGGCCGAGCGCCCGGAACGGCGCGGTGAGGCGGCGGGCGTCGTCGGCGCGCTCCATGAAGCGCTCGCCGTTGCGGATTTCCTTGTCGAGCTTCGCCATGGTGCGGGCAAGGGCCGGATCGTCGTCGTGGAGCCACACCTCGACGGTGCGGGCGAAGGCGACGACCACGCCCTGGAGCTTGAGGCGCCCGAGCGGCCCCTCGGTGTTGATGCCGGCCGCCGCCAGCATGAAGCGATGGGAGTTGAGGGCCACGCCGTTGAGCGCCAGCATGGAGAGCGGATCGCCGCGCAGGGCATAGGAGATCCGCCGCAGGGCGTCCTTGTAAGGCGTCATCGCGTCGAGGCGGCGCATGAGCACGTCGAACAGGCGCTCGCGGGTTGGCTCCTCGGCGAGATCCGTCGCGTCGCCCTCCAGCACCTTGCGGTCGAGGATCTTGGCGAGGCCGCCCAGGACCGCGCCCTTCGACGGGAACAGGTCGCGGAACTCGGCCAGAGTCAGGCCGGCTTCCCGGGCGATGTCGCCGACCTCGATGTCGTTCCAGGGCTGCTCGGCGGCGAGCCGCATCAGCGCCGCGACGGCGGCCTCGCGGGGCGACGGCTTGGACGACGGCTTGGGCGCCGCCACGGCGACGTCGGTGCCGATGGGGTCGGTCTCGGAAGGGTTGGGCATGGGTGTGCGATCCTCGTCCGTGTCCCCTCCCATGTAGGGCGAATCCGGCGGGGTCGTTAGGGCGATCACCCTAACCGGACAATTCGCCCGCCCGGTGCCGGCCCGCCGCCACAGCCTCGCGCATGAGGTCGGGGACGCCACCGTCGCGCATGAGCACCGCGAGAGCCGCGGCGGTGGTGCCGCCGGGGGAGGTCACGTCCTGGCGCAGGAGCCCCGCGTCGCGGTCCGTGGCGTCGAGGAGGGCGCCCGAACCCGAGACCGTGGCGCGGGCGAGCCGCGCGGCCATGGCGGCGGGGAGACCGGCGGCGATGCCGGCCTGCGCCATCGCTTCGGCCAGGAGGAACACGTAGGCCGGACCGGACCCGGAGACGGCGGTGAGCGCGTCGATGAGGCCCTCGTCGTCGAGCCACTCCACGAGGCCGACGCTGGCGAGCAGCGCATCGGCCTGGGCGCGCCGGACCGCATCCACCCCCTCGCTCGCCACGGCGCCGGTGGCGCCCCGGCCGATGCTGGCGGGGAGGTTGGGCATGGCGCGGACGATGGCCCGCGCCCGGGGTAGGCGGGCGCGGAGATCCGCGATGGTCTTGCCGGCGAGGATCGACACCACGAGGGTGCGCGCACCGGCGAGCTCCGCCAGCATCGGCGCGGCGGCGTCGAGCCCCTGCGGCTTCATCGCCAGCACGAGGGCGTCGGATGCGGGCACGGTGGCCGGGTTGAGGGCGAGGCCGCGCGCCGCGCACAGGGCCTCGATCTCGGGCGAGGGCTGGGGGTCGAGGATCGTGGTGCGGGCCGGATCGAGGCCGCCGGCGAGCCAGCCGGCGAGCATCGCGCTCCCCATCTTCCCGGCGCCGACGAGGGTGAGGGAGGCGGGAAGTGCGCTCACGCCTCGCCTTCGGTCTCGAACAGAACGGCGTCGAGGGAGTCCCGGGCGGACTTGCCGGCCCAGATCACGAACTGGAACGCCTGATAGTAGCGCTCGCACGCGTCCACGGCCGATTTCAGCATCATGGTGCACTGGTTCTGCGTCGGCGTGGACCCGCCCGTCAGCAGGAGCGAGTGGCGGAACATCACCACGCTGTCCGTCGACCACAGGTCGAAATGTCCGACCCAGAGCTGCTCGTTGATGAGCGACACCAGCCGGAGGACCTCCGTGCGGCGGCGCTCGGGCACCTTGAGGTCGAAGGCGCAGGCCACGTGCAGGGCCTCCACGTCCTCGATCCAGGTGAAGGCGACGTGGTAATCGGCCCAGCGCCCGGCCACCGAGACGGACATCTCGTCGGTCTCGGCCCGGTCGAAGATCCAGTCGCGCAGCGACGCGAGACGCTCGACGATGTCGAGGGGGTGCTCGTGCCGGTCGTGATCTTCGATGTGGAGTTGGGTCATGGCGGTCCAGTTTGGCGATCCGGCACGGATCGTCGGCGTGTTGTGAAGCGGTCCGGTGTCCCGGCATTCCCTCTCCCTGGCATCGGCCAAGCTCATCCGCTCGGGCGATACGTTCGGCCTCAATCGAGGTCGGGACAGGGTGGTTCGGGACAAGGGCGAATCAGGTCATGGCTCACTATAGACCGCGCCGGACTCGGCTTTCAAAGCGCGCCGGAAACCCGGTGAACAGGAAAGCGACCGTCCACCGTGTCCTTCCTGTGCACAAGCGCGGTCGCCGGAAAGAGGCCCTGGACCGCGCTCGTCTCGGGTGTCGGATCAGATCGCTTCCGAGGCGCCCGGACCCTGCTCGGGCCCGAGCTTGGCTTCCAGGGCGGCGACGCGGTGGGCGAGGGCGTCGTTCTGGCTGCGCAGGGCGGCGACCATGTCGCGCAGCACGTCGAGTTCCTCGCGCGAGGCGATGTCCATGTCGCGGATCAGGCGTTCGAACTGCGCCTTCACCACCGTCTCAGCCTCGCGGCGCACCCCCTGCGCGGCGCCGGCGGCGTCGGTCATCAGGCGGGCGAAATCGTCGAACAGGCGGTTGCTGCCGGGGCGATCTGAGCCTGGCCGGTCGGAGCTTTGCATCGGTCGTCTCCCGGGAAAATCGGCCGCCCTCCGCGTCCATGAGGGGCACGGAACCGGCGTCCAGTCCGAGCGACATAAGAATCGGCGCGGGTTCCGGCAATCCGTTCCGGCTTCCGGCGGACGGTTATTGCCGGACGTGTCGGACGCCGCGTCCGAAACAGCCGGTTACAAATCGGGTGGCGCACCCCCCTTCGCCCCGCCCGCGCGAGGCTGCATAACCGGGGGACGGAGGATCCCGCGTCCTCACCTGCCGTCCAAGCCCACGACCCGCGTCATGACCCAGCCCGCGACCCCTCACATCCTCGTGGTCGAGGACGATCGCGAGATCAGCGCCCTCGTGGCGCGGTATCTCAGGGCCAATGCGTGCCGCGTCACCGTGGCGGGCGACGGGCGCGCCATGGACCAGGCCCTGAACGACGCCCGCGTCGATCTCGTGGTCCTCGACCTGATGCTGCCCGGCGAGGACGGCCTCAGCCTGTGTCGCCGCCTGCGGACGACTTCGAACGTGCCGATCCTGATGCTCACCGCCAAGGCCGAGGAGATCGACCGCATCATCGGCCTCGAGATCGGCGCCGACGACTACCTCGGCAAGCCGTTCAACCCGCGCGAGCTCCTGGCGCGCATCCGCGCCATCCTCCGGCGGGGTTCGGCCGGGGAGGGCGACGACGAGGGCGGCGTGCGCCGCCTGCACTTCCTCGACTGGATTCTCGACGTGTCCCTGCGCCAGCTCCTCAGCCCGGAGGGCGCGCGCATCGCCGTCACGGGCGCGGAGTTCGACCTCCTCCACGCCCTGTGCCTGCGCCCGGGCCGGGTCCTGTCCCGCGATCAGCTCCTCGACCTGACGCAGGGGCGGGCCGCCGGCCCGTACGAGCGCAGCATCGACGTCCTCATCAGCCGCATCCGTCAGAAGATCGAGCGCGATCCGCGCAGCCCCGAGATCATCCGCACCATCCGCTCGGGCGGCTACCTGTTCACGCCGGAGGTCACCCGCACATGAGGGCCTCGCCGAAACTGCGCCTCGCCGCCCTGTGGCCCGGCAGCGTCGCCGGGCAGATCGCCCTCCTCATCGTCGCCGCCATGGTGGTGACCCATGCGGTGGCGACCCTTGCCTTCTTCACCCTGCGCGAGCCGTGGCGGCCCGACGATCATCCGGGCGTCGCCGCCACCCGGATCGCGACCCTCGCGCGCCTCCTCGACGCCACGCCGGCGCCCGAACGCGACGACCTCCTGCGCGCCGCCGCCCGAACCCTGCCGACCCTTCGGATCGCATCCTGGCCCGCCTCCGCGCCGGCCGGCACGGCGAGCGAGGCGCTGGCGTCGCACACGGTCGTGCAGCGCGTGCGCGACGGGTTCGCCCGGTCGCTCGCCATCACCGACCTCGACGCGGCCGACACGCCGCCCGGCATCCGGGTCGGAATCGTCACGCCGGAGGGCGCGCGCTTCTCCGCCCTGGTGCCCGACGACGACCGCCCGCCGATCCGGCAGGGGGCCATCGTCGTCACCTTCCTGTTCCTGGCCGTGGTCCTGTCGCTCATCACCGTATGGGCGGCGCGTGCCCTCACCCGGCCGCTCGCCCGCCTCGCCCAGGCGGCGGAGGCGTTCGGCACCCGCATGAACGTCGTCGCCCTGCCCGAGCGCGGGCCGCAGGAGGTCATCGCCGTCGCGCAGGCCCTCGACCGCATGCGCGCCCGGGTGCGCCGCCTCGTCGACGACCGCACCCAGATGCTGGCGGCCATCAGCCACGACCTGCGCACGCCCATCACCCGCCTGCGCCTGCGCGCCGAGTTCATCGAGGACGACCACGCCCGGACCATGACCCTGCGCGACCTCGACCAGATGAACGGCCTCGTCGAGGCGGCCCTGTCCTTCGTGCGCGACGGCCAGAGCGGAGAGGAGCGCGCCGTGACGCTCATCGACGTCGCCTCCCTGGTCCAGACCGTGTGCGACGGGTTCGCAGACGTCGGTGCGGACGTCCAGGTCGCGGCCACCCGCCACGTCCTCGTGCGCGGCCGGCCCGACGAGTTGCAGCGCGCGGTGATGAATCTGGTCGACAACGCCGTGAAGTACGGTGGGAGCGCGCGTCTGCGGATCGCCCAGACGGAGCACAGGGTGGTGGTGGAGGTGAGTGACGACGGCCCCGGTATTCCGGAATCCGAGCGCGAGGCGATGCTGCAGCCGTTCGTACGCGGCGACCGGGCGCGCAACCTCGACACGGCGAGCGGCTTCGGCCTCGGCCTGTCCATCGTCGTCGCCATCGCGGAGGCCCATGACGGGCGCCTGACCCTGACCAACCGGAGCCCGCGCGGCCTCACCGCCCGCCTCGAACTGCCCCTGGCGGCGGGGGCGGCCCGTCCCGTCCCGGAGCGGATCGCGGCGGAGTAGGTTTTTCGGGCGCGGCGACCGGCTCACCGCGGGGCGAGCCGATCAGGCCGGGACCGATCAGAACTCCATGTCGAGTTCCTCGATCTCGTCGGGCTCGGCGAGCGCCGAATCGGTCCATTCCTGCATCAACGGCCAGGCCAGGATGGTGTCGCGGTAGGCGGCGGTCTTGCCAGAGACCGGCACGTCGTAAGTGACGAACCGCGTGCACACGGGGGCCAGCATCGCGTCGGCGAGGCTCGGCGTCTCCCCGAACAGGTAGGGGCCATCGTAGCGCGACAGGCATTCGTCCACGATGGTGACGATGCGGTCGATGTCGCCGCGCGCGCCATTGAAGATCTTGAACTGGGTGTGGCGCGCCTTGAGGTTCATCGGCAGGGCCGAGCGCAAGTTGATGAAGCCACCATGCATCTCGCCCGCGATCGAGCGGCAATGGGCGCGGGCCACCGCGTCCTTCGGCAGGAATCCGGCCTCGGGCCGGATCTCGTTGAGATACTGGGCGATGGCGAGCGTATCCCACACGATGATGTCGCCGTGGCACAGGCGCGGTACGAGGAAGGACGGCGAGAGGTGGAGCAGTTCCGCCCGGGTCGAGGCGTCGTTGCCCGAGAGCAGTTCCGTCTCGAAGTCGAGGCCCGCCATCCGGCAGACGAGCCAGCCGCGCAGGGACCACGACGAATAGTTGCGACTCGAAATGGTGAGTGTCGCCGCTGGCATGGGTGTTCCCCCGGGGTGCTCGCCGGCCGTATGCGGAGCTTACGGACCGATGGTGGTCGCCGATCCAAGACTCGTGCCGGATGGCGTCCGCCGCAAGCCCATTCGGCCGATGCCCGAACCGACCCTCGACGTGACGGCACGGAGGCTCGGGGGCGGGAGCCGACGGAACCGGAGCCGCGGCGACGGAATTGTCTCCTTTGGGCGTGCGATCCTCGCACAACCCAAGCTTCGCACAACCCAAGATGAGATATCGTGCCGATCCCGAGCGCAGGCCGGATTTGATCGGGGCGGGGACGGCAAGTGATGCATACGTACAACAGCCTCGGTGGATCGCTCCGGGCGCCCGTTGCTTTGGTGAGCCGCCTGGATCAGCCTGACGCCCCATCGGTGGCGGGCCCTTCGCCTCGCCCGTCCCCCGCGGACGTTTCACGATCTGGTCGTTCGCGTAGGAGTTCGGGCTTCATGCTGTATCGTGCCTTTGATGCCCAGACGGATCTGGCCGAGCAGACCCGCGCGTGGGGCCGGCTCGTCCACGATGCGGTCTCGCCCTGGACCGCCGCCGGGTACAAGGAGCCCCTGAACTGGTGGTCGGCGGGCGCGCGCATGATGATGCGGGCCGGGCTGACGTTCACGCGCCCCGCCTACGGCATCGACTCCATCACCGTGGGCAATCGCGAGGTGGCGGTGACGGAGGAAGCGGTGTTCGCCACGCCGTTCGGCACGCTCCTGCGCTTCCGCAAGGACATCGACACCCCCCAGCCGCCGGTGCTCGTGGTGGCGCCCCTGTCGGGCCACTTCGCCACCCTCCTGCGCGGCACCGTGCGGACGCTTCTGGCCGACCACGACGTCTACATCACCGACTGGCACAACGCCCGCGACGTGCCCCTCGAGGCCGGCGCCTTCGGCTTCGACGACTACGTCGATCACCTCGTGCAGTTCCTCGGCGCCATCGGGGAGGGCGCCCACCTCGTCGCCGTGTGCCAGCCGGCCGTGCAGGCGCTGGCCGCCGCCGCCGTCATGGCCCAGTCGAAGGACGTGGCCCACCCGCGCAGCATGACCCTCATGGCCGGCCCGGTGGATTGCCGCATCAGCCCGACCTCCGTGAATCACCTCGCCACCTCGAAGCCCATCGCGTGGTTCGAGAAGAATCTCATCGCCACCGTGCCCCAGCGCCACAAGGGCGCTGGCCGGCGGGTCTATCCCGGCTTCATGCAGGTCTCGGCCTTCGTCTCCATGAACGCCAAGCGCCACATGCAGGGGCACGCCGACCTGTTCTGGCATCTGGCCAACGGCGAGACCGAGAAGGCGCAGCAGATCGAGACCTTCTACGACGAGTATTTCGCCGTCCTCGATCTCGCGGCGGAGTTCTACATCGAGACGGTCCGGACCGTGTTCCAGGATTACACGCTCGCCAAGAACGAGCTCACCTACCGGGGCAATCCCATCGACATGCGGTCGATCCGGCGCACGGCGCTGATGACCGTCGAGGGCGAGCGCGACGACATCTGCGCCGTCGGCCAGACCATGGCGGCCCACGATCTCTGTACGGGCCTCGCCCCGCACATGAAGAGCCATCACCTCCAGGCGGGCGTGGGCCATTATGGCGTGTTCTCAGGCCGGAAGTGGGAGAGCCAGACCTATCCGCTCGTGCGCAACTTCATTCAGTCGCACGCCTGACACATCGGCTTCAGATTCGCGCGCCAGCGGTTGGAACTCGCCGAGCCTTCGTGTATGAGCCTGACCCAAGTGCAGTTTCTGCGCCGATTCGAGGCCGTCCGACCGACGTCCCGCCCGGGAGAGAATTCCGGGTCCGGGGCATTTGTCGGTTCCCTCCTCCTTCCAGGACCGCGATTGGCCCCGGAATCGGCGCCGTTCAACAAACCTATGTCTCAGAGGATCTAGACCGTTGCAGGTACTCGTTCGCGACAACAACGTCGATCAGGCGCTCCGCGTCCTCAAGAAGAAGATGCAGCGCGAGGGCATCTTCCGCGAGATGAAGCAGCGCAAGGCTTACGAGAAGCCCTCCGTGCGCAAGGCGCGCGAGAAGGCCGAGGCCGTCCGCCGCGCCCGCAAGCAGGCGCGCAAGACCGCCATCCGCGAGGGCCTGATCGCCGCTCCGAAGCCCAAGCCCCGTTTCGGCGCCGGTGCGCCGCGTCGTCCGGGCGGTTCGCCGTTCGCCCCGACCGCTCCGACCGTGCTGCCCCCCGTCGGCGGCGCCGCGTAAGTCACGCGTGCGGTTCGCCCCTCCGGGGCGAACCATCCCACGAAAAAGCCCGGCCGCATCGCGGCCGGGCTTTTTCGTTTCGGCTGGATCGATCACTCAGGCCGCGCGGGCGGCCACGGTGGCGTGCTCGGCCTGGACCAGCACGTCGAGGGCGCGCCAGGGCTTCTGCATGTAGACGGCCCGGCTCGGGATGCGGCCGGCACCCCTGGCGTCGCCGCCTGAGGTGAGCACCACTCGCACGTCCGGCCAGCGCCGGCCCACCGCCGTGGCGAGGTCGATCCCGTCCATGCCCGCACCCAGACGCACGTCGGCGAACAGCAGGGCGACGTGTCCGCCGGACCGTTCCAACACGGAGATGGCCGCCTCGGCACTGTCGCAGGCGATCACGTCGAGATCGGTTTCCTCGAGGACCGCCGTGGCAAGGTCGCGGATTGCGGCGTCGTCCTCCACCACGAGGGCGATCGGGCAGTCCGGCAGGGGCTGGGCCATGAAGTCTCCTTTGCGGGTGGTGCGGGCGTTCGAAAGGGCGCAAGAGGGTCGTGAAGAAGGAAGCGGGCCTGGAAAGACGTGCTCGGCCGACCCCGATGCTGATTCTCGCTGGGTGATGCTGCTCTGCCACGCTGCATTGGGCAAGAGTCAGAACGTGTCAGAGTCGCAAGTGCCGATCCGGCTATGCGGTTCCTGCAACCGCCGCACCCTGATCTCGCCACGGTGCCGGTGCAGAGGGAGTTTGGCGCGCCGGCAACGCCCGTTTTCGTACGGTGCGTCTCTTGCATGACACTTTGCCGGCAGGTCGCGGGTGACGGCGCGGCATTAACGATCCATTCACCGTGATCGCTCGAATGTTGGTGCTTCGAGGATGAGACGGCCGGTGCGCGTGGCGGGGTCGCGTGCCGGTGGATGGGAGGCCCCCGCCCGAGGTTCACAGGAGGTGTCTGCCTGTCATGTGCCGTTTTCTCGCCTATTCCGGTGATCCCGTCTTCTTGACCGACCTCGTCTGCGCGCCCACGCATTCCCTGGTCCACCAGTCGCTCCACGCGACGGAGGCGAAGACCGAGACCAACGGCGACGGTTTCGGCATCGGCTGGTACGGCGAGCGGGCCGAGCCCGGCCTCTATCGCGACGTTTGCCCGGCCTGGTCCGACGAGAACCTCGTCAACCTGTGCCAGCAGGTCCGCGCACGGATGTTCTTCGCCCATGTCCGCGCCTCGACGGGCACGGCGACGACGCGGGCGAACTGCCACCCCTTCGCCCATGGCCGGCACCTGTTCATGCACAACGGCCAGATCGGCGGCTATCACAAGATTAAGCGCCGCCTCGAAGCGTTGATCCCCGACGACCTCTACGACGTCCGCCGCGGCACCACGGATTCCGAGGCGATCTTCCTCCTGGCCCTGGCCAACGGGCTGGCCGAGGACCCCGTCGGCGCCATGGCGCGGACCTTGTCCACCGTGCGCGACCTCATGCAGGCGGCCGAGGCCGCCGAACCCCTGCGCTTCACCGCCGTGGTCACCGACGGTGAGACCCTGACGGCCTATCGCTGGGCCTGCGACGGGCGCCCGCCGAGCCTGTACTACCGCCAGACCGAGACCGGCCTCGTGGTGGTCTCCGAGCCCATCGACGGCTGCCGCGACGGCTGGAACGTGGTGCCGAAGGGCGGGACCCTCCAGGCGACGCGCGGCGGGAGCGTGGTTTTGCGCGGCCCCGACCAGGCCGTGGCGGAGCGCATGGCGGCCTGATCGACCCAGGACTGCCGCCACGCGGGTTGCGGGCGGGGCACGAAGGGCGGACAACCCGCGCAGTTCCAACGGCGCGGGAGCCGACGATGACCTATCCGAACGTGAACCTGCACATCGCGGGTGCCTGGACCGAGGGCGCCGGGGGCGACACCCTGCCGGTCCTCAACCCGGCCACCGGCGAGACCCTGGGGACTTGCGCCGTCGCCACCCGGGCCGACCTCGACCAGGCCCTCGCCGCCGCAGCGCGGGGCTTTTCCGCCTGGCGCCAGATCTCGGCGTTCGAGCGCGGCAAGACGATGCGCAGGGCCGCCGACCTCCTGCGCCAGCGCGCCGACGCCATCGCCCGCATCATGACCCTCGAACAGGGCAAGCCCCTGGCCGAGGCGCGGATGGAGACCCTGGCGGCGGCCGACGTCATCGACTGGTTCGCGGAAGAGGGCCGTCGCGCTTACGGCCGCATCATTCCGGCCCGCACCGACGGCGTCGTCCAGATGGTCCTGCGCCAGCCCGTGGGACCCGTTGCGGCCTTCACCCCTTGGAATTTCCCCATCAACCAGGCCGTGCGCAAGGTCTCGGCCGCCCTCTGCACCGGCTGCTCGGTGATCCTGAAGGGGCCCGAGGACACGCCGGCGAGCTGCGCCGAACTCGTGCGCGCCTTCCTCGATGCCGGCGTGCCGGGCGACGTGCTCTCCCTCGTTTACGGCGACCCGGCGACGATCTCGGGGTACCTCATCCCACACCCGGTCATCGCCAAGATCTCGTTCACGGGCTCGACCCCCGTGGGCAAGGAACTCGCGGCGCTGGCCGGCCGCCACATGAAGCGGGCGACCATGGAACTCGGCGGCCACGCCCCGGCCCTCGTCTTCGCCGATGCCGACATCGAGCAGGCGGTGGCCGTGCTCGGCGCCAACAAGTTCCGCAACGCCGGCCAGGTCTGCGTCGCGCCGACGCGCTTCCTCGTGCACGAGTCCGTCTACGAGCGGTTCCGCGATGGGTTCGTGGCCTTCAGCGAGGCGCGCGTGGTCGGGGACGGCCTCGATCCTCAGACGACCATGGGCCCGCTCATCCACGCCCGCCGCCTGGAGGCGATGGAATCCCTCTGCGCCGATGCTGTCGCCAAGGGCGCGGAGTTGCGTACGGGCGGCCACCGCATCGGCAACCGCGGCAACTTCTTCGCTCCCACCGTGCTGTGCAACGCGCCCCTCGACGCGCGCATCATGAACGAGGAGCCGTTCGGGCCCGTCGCCCTGATCCAGCGGTTCTCCGACGAGGAGGAAGCCTTCGCGGAGGCCAACCGCCTGCCCTACGGGCTCGCGGCCTACGCCTACACCCGCTCCGTGACCCGGGCGACGGAGGTCGCCGCGCGGGTCCATAGCGGCATGGTCGGCATCAACCACCACGGCCTGGCCCTGCCAGAGACGCCCTTCGGCGGAGTCGGCGATTCCGGCCATGGCAGCGAGGGCGGCTCGGAGGCCATCGAGGCCTACCTGACCACCAAGTTCGTGAGTCAGGCGAGCGTGGGCGTGTAGCGCGCGGGGACCGCGTCGCGACCGCTCCCTCGGGAGCGATCGCGATCCATCCGGGATCAATCCTTGGCCGCGGAGGCCTTGGTCGCCGGGGCCGGCGGCTTTGCGGCGGGCTTGGCCGCCTTCTCGTCGACGGCGGCGACGGTGCCGGGCTTCCCCTTCGCCGGCTGGGTCGTCGCCGCGTGGATCTGCCCGGAATGGGCGACCTTGGCGGGCGCCTTGGGCGTGAGCTTCGTCGGCACGGGGTCGGCGGCGACGGCGGGCGGGATCGTCGCCGCGTCGGCGGCCGGCGTCGCTGGGGCGGGGCCGTTGCTGAACAGGTTGCCGAGCAGCTTCTTGTAGGCGGCCGGATCGCCGTCGGCGTCGGCCACCATCACGCGGGCGGGTTTCGCCGGGGCCGGCTCGGCCGAGGGCTGAACCACCGGCTCGACCTTCGCCATCAGGGTGGTCCGGGCGGGCGCACCCTTCTTGTTGGCTTGAACGGCGGCGGCCTTGGTCGGGATCGGCGCATCTGCGGCGGCGAGCATCACCGGGCGACCCTTGGCATCGACTTCGATCTCGCGGGCGGCCGCGATGGTCTCGGGTCGGCTGACCTCGCCGAGATGGTGGCGGGCGTAGTCCTTCGGATCGTAGGGCTGCTCGGGCTCCTCGGGCTTCACCAGGTTGGCGAAGGCCAGGGTGTTGGCGGGCGGCTGCGGACGGAACACCGGGTTCTGGCTGCCGTCCTCGTAGACCACGCGGGTCGCCGGCGTCCCCTTGGCGACGAGCTCGGCGATCTCGCGGTTGTCGCGGTCGCGCTTCTCGGCGACCTGCGGCTCGACGCGGGGCGTGCAGGAGCCGGCCGCCGCATCCGATCCGCCGAACACGTAGCGCGTGCCGCACAGGCCCACCTTCGGCTCCTCGCGCAGGGCCTCGAAATAGTCCGAGCCCTCCTTGAGGTTCTTCCAGAACGGCGCGTTGGGGTCGTTGCGGAACTTGGCGACGTTGGAGGCCGTCATCCGGAACGGATAAGACTGGAACTGGAACGCCCGCTGACCGCCGGCGAACGAGTCGCGTGCGAGCGCGTAGATCTCGCCCATGGATTCGTCGGTCATGGCAAAGCAGCCCGCCGACGAGCAGGTGCCGTGCACCATGATGTAATTACCAGAGCGATTGTTGGCCCGGTCGTAGGCGTTGGGATAGCCGGTATCGAACGAGAGATAATACGAAGAATTCGGGTTCATCTGCCCGGGCGTCACCGTGTAGAAGCCCTCCGGGGCCTGACGGTCGCCCTGCTTGGTCTTGGGGCCGAGCTGGCCCGACCAGCGGCAGATCGGGAATGTCTTCAGCAGCGCGTACTGTCCGTTGGTGCCGCGCTTCCACACCTCCATCTCCGCTTCCTTCTTGTAGGCGCGGATGAGGATGGGGTCGTTCTGGGCCATGCCCTTCTGCGACATGAGCGCGAGGGTCTTGGGTGGCACGGGTGCGAGGGCGCGCAGGGGGACGCCGCCGCCCGTCGATCCGTCCTGGCAGGCGCCAAGGGAGATGGTGAGCGCGGCGAGGCCGGCGATCACGGACGGGCGCAACGCCGACGGGCGCACAGCCATGGGGAACCCCGTTCTCAAAAGATACGCCTCCGCGGGATTTGTCCCGTCGAACGCCACTCCCCAACCCAATAGCTCCGTTAAACTTACCCCCTTCTTACCGCAAGGCGACGTCCGCGGCGGCCGAGGAGGCCTGTGAATCGCGGGCATGGTTCGGGCGCAACGCGGAACCGAAGTGCCGGGGCCCCTGGAGCCGTCCTGAAATGGCTGATCCGAAAGGGTTTTCCGCCTCGGCCGAGGTCGAGCGCGTGAACCGTCGCATGTGCGATCCGGCACGAGCCGCCTGGACAAACCTTAAAAGGTTCCTGCCCAATCCCTGCGGCAAAACGTCCGATCTCATCGATCGGGGCAGGGATCGTCAGAGCTTGCGGCCGATCTCCAGGAATTTCGCCGCGCGGCGGTCGCGGATGTCGTCCGCCGACAGGCCGTCGAACTCGGCCAAAGCCGTGGCGAGCGCCTGTCCGGCGGCGGCGGTGGCGGCGGCACGGCCGCGATGGGCGCCGCCCGTGGCCTCGGGCACGATGGTGTCGATGATGCCGAGCCGCAGGAGGTCCTGCGCGGTGATCTTCATGGCGGTGGCGGCGTCCGCCGCCCGGCCCTGGTCGCGCCACAGGATCGAGGCGGCGCCTTCCGGCGAGATCACCCCGTAGATGGCGTGTTCCATCATCAGGACGCGGTTGGCGGTGGCAAGCGCGATGGCGCCGCCCGAGCCGCCCTCGCCGATGACCAGCGCCACGTTGGGCACGCCGAGGGAGAGGCAGGCTTCCGTCGAGCGGGCGATGGCCTCGGCCTGGCCGCGCTCCTCCGCCTCGATGCCCGGGAACGCCCCGGCGGTGTCGATGAAGGCCAGGACGGGGAGGCCGAACCGGTCGGCCATCTCCATCAGGCGCACGGCCTTGCGGTAGCCCTCGGGCTTGGCCATCCCGAAATTGTGGTGCAGGCGCGTCTCGGTGGAATGGCCCTTCTCCTGGCCGATCACGCAGACGGCCCGGCCCCGGAACCGGCCGAAGCCGGCGACGATGGCGGCGTCCTCGCCGAAGGCGCGGTCGCCGGCCAGCGGCGTGAACTCGGTGACGAGGTCGGCGCAGTAATCGACGAAGTGCGGCCGCTGCGGGTGGCGGGCGACCTGCGTCTTCTGCCACGGGGTGAGGGAGGCGTAGATGTCCGACAGGGCGGAGGCCGCCTTGGCTTCGAGGCGCCCGACCTCCTCGGAGATGGAGACGGCGCCGTCCCGGGCGCCCACCGCCTTCAGTTCCTCGACCTTCGCCTCGAGTTCGGCGACGGGCTTCTCGAAGTCCAGGTAGGAGCGCATCACCGTCATCGGTCTCAAGGTCCATCCCAATCGCGGGCGCCAGGGTTTTCGTGACCCGGTGCGGAGCGGGGTGTTGGCGAAGGCCGGGCGGGTGTCAACCGCGCGGGGTCAGGCGGAGGGGCTGATCGGGGGGCTTGCCAGCGGAGCGGTCGCGTCGGCGAGCCAGGCCCGCGTCGGGGCGTCGAGGTAGGGTCCGAGGGTGTCGCGGACCCGGGCGTGATAGGCGTCGATCCAGGCGCGCTCGGCGGGCCCGAGGAGCTCCGGAACGATGAGGCGCCGGTCGAACGGCGCGAGCGTCAGGGTCTCGAAGCCGAGGATGGGGCGCTCGGCCCCGGGGATGTCGCGCGGCCCGACGAGCACGAGGTTCTCGAGGCGGATGCCGTATTCTCCCGCCCGGTAGTAGCCCGGCTCGTTCGAGAGGATCATGCCCGCTTCCAGCGGCACGGTGCCGGTCTTGGCGATGCGTTGCGGGCCCTCGTGCACGGAGAGGAAGGCACCGACGCCGTGGCCGGTGCCGTGGTCGAAGTCGAGGCCGGCTTCCCACAGGGCGGCGCGGGCAAAGCCGTCGATCTGTGCCCCCGTGGTTCCTTTCGGGAACACCGCACGCGCGATGGCGATGTGGCCTTTCAGCACCCGGGTGAAGCGGTCGCGCATGAGGTCCGTCGGCGCCCCGACGGCCACCGTGCGGGTGATGTCCGTGGTGCCGTCGGCGTATTGCGCGCCGGAATCGATGAGGAAGAGTTCGCCGGCCTCGACCCGGCGGTCGGTCTCGTGGCTTACCCGGTAATGCACGATGGCGCCGTTGGGGCCGCTCCCCGAGATGGTGGGAAACGAGACGTCCCTGAGGAGGCCGCCCTCGGCGCGAAAATCCTCCAGGGCCTCGACGGCGGCGATCTCCGTGAGGGTGTCCGCCCCGTCGAGCCAAGCGAGGAAGCGCACCACCGCGACGCCATCGCGAAGATGCGCCGCGCGGGTGCCGGCGATCTCGGCGTCGTTCTTGACCGCCTTCAGGGCGGTGATCGGGTCCGGGCCGGTCTCGGGCGTGCCCCCCGCGGCCTCGATCCGGACCTTCAGGGCGATGGCCGCCGTCGCCGCGTCGAGGCGGATTTTTCGGCCTTTCGCGATTCCATCGAGGGCGGCATCGAAATCCGCCTTGGGCCGGAGATCGGCCAGCGGCGCGAGGGCCGCGCGAAGCTCCGGGGCGATGTCGGGCGAGGCGAGGAACAGGGTCGGGCGCCCTTCGCAGGGCAGGAGCGCGTAGCCGAGAGCCAGGGGCGTGTGCGCCACGTCCGCGCCGCGCAGGTTGAACGCCCAGGCGAGGTTGTGCGGGTCCGAGATCACCAAGGCGGCGCACTCGGCCTTGGCCAGGGCCACGCGGAGGCGGGCGATTTTCTCGGCGGTCGGCTCTCCGGCCAGATCGAGGGGATGGGGGACCACCGCACCGGCCGGCGCGCCGGGTCGCTCGCGCCACACGGCATCGACGGGATTGGCCGCGACGGCCCGCAGAATGCCCCCGGCCTTGTGCGCCGCGCGCTCCAGGCGGGCGACGCCGTCCGGCGTGTGCAGCCACGGATCGTAGCCCAGCACCTGCCCGGCCTCGAGGTTCGCGCCGATCCACGCCTCGACGTTCGTCTCGGCGAGCTGGACCGGGGTGATGACGGCGGTGTCGACCTGGGCCGGGGCCTGGAGGGTGTAGCGCCCGTCCACCACCAGGGCGGCGATCTTCGAAAGAATCACCGCCGTGCCGGCCGAGCCGGTGAATCCCGTGAGCCAGGCGAGGCGCTCGGCGCCGGGGGGGACGTATTCCGACTGGTGCTCGTCGGCGCGCGGCACCACGAACCCGTCGAGCCCCTGCGCCGCCAGGACGCTTCGCAGGGCCGCGATGCGGGCGGCCCCCGCGCGGTGGCCGGGATCGTCGAAGGTCTGGAAGCGGGCGCGCGTCATGCGGCCAGGGTTACGCCGACCACTTCAGTGCGGCAACCATCCGCGCGAGGGGCGGGGGGCCGATCCGCCGCGCTTGAGCACCAGGGTGGCCCAACCCTCAATGAGCCCGTGGCGGGCGAGGTGGAAGCCGCGATGGCGGTAGGTCGAGAGCACGCCCGGCACGTCGCGCTCGATGAGGCCGGAGAGGATGAGGATTCCGTGGTCCGCCACCACCGCCGTCAGGGAGGGGGCGAGACCTTTCAGCGGCCGGGCCAGGATGTTGGCGAACACCACGTCGAACCGGCGCGGCCGGGCGGCCAGGGCGTGACGCACGCCCGGTCCCTGGTAGAGCCGCAGGTTGGGCCCGAGTCCGTTGAGGCGGGCATTGCCGATGGCCGTCGTCACCGCCTCGGGGTCGAGGTCGCCGGCGATGACCGGAGCGTGCAGGGCTTTGGCCGCCGCGAAGGCGAGGATGCCGGTGCCGGTGCCGACATCGAGGACGTGGGCCGGCCGGCCGCGCTTGAGCCGGTCGGCGAGCGCCCGCAGGCAGCCGAGCGTGGTGCCGTGATGGCCGGTGCCGAAGGCGAGCGCCGCCTCGATCTCGATGGCGAGATCGTTGACCCGCACGGTGTCGCGGTCGTGGCTGCCGTGGACGAGGAAGCGCCCGGCGCGCACGGGATTGAGCCCCTCGAGGGAGGCGCGGACCCAGTCCTGCTGGTCGATGGTCTCGAAGGTGGCGACATCGGCCTGATCGCCGACCACGGGCCGGATGAGGTCGCGCACCATGGCCTCGTCCGGCGCGTCGGCGAAATAGGCCTCCAGGCGCCAGGTCCGGCCGTCCTCGGCCTCGAAGGCGGCCACCGCCGTCTGCGTCGGGTCGAACATCTCGCCGAGGAGGTCGGTCATCGCCTTGGCCGACCCCTCGTCGGTGAGGAGCCGGAGCACGTGGGTCGGGCGGTGGGGGGGCAGGCCTTCGAGCATGGACGAGGGCTCTAACACCCCGGGCGATGCCTCGCCACTGTCGCGAAAATCTTACGGAACGCGGGCCGAGGTTCCGCGTTTGTCCTCGCTTCCCCGACTGTTTCGATCATCGCGGGTGCCCGTGTGCGTATGAAAATCAAGAGACCCGGCGGTCGAACGCCGGTGGTCATGGCGGAAATGTCCAAGTCCCGCAGGCGCCTCGCCCGCGGGCGCGAGGGGATTCTCGATGCCGAGACGCTGACGGCGCCGCTCCCGGGGTCCATGCTCGTGCTGCTCAGCCGTCTGCACCGTTCCGAAACTCTTGTGCGCGACGACGAGGAGCGTTCGGCCTGAGGCGCGGTCCCGGTGTCGGAGAATTCATGGCCAGGTCCGGTCATGGCAAGGTCCGGTCATGATAGGGTCCGTGACGATGATGGGTTTCGACGGGACCTCGACCATGACGGGATGCGCGAACGGGCGATGCGGGCCTGACGGTCCGGTCCTGATCTGATCTTGGACCCGATCCTGGACCGTCTCGGCCTCACCCCCGACGAGTGGACGGCCATCGCCCTGAGCCTGCGGGTGGCGGCGGTGGCGACGGTGGCGAGCCTCGGTCCCGGCCTCGCCGTCGCCTGGCTGCTCGCGCGCAAGCGCTTCCCCGGGCGCGGTCTCCTCGACGGGCTCGTGCACCTGCCCCTGATCCTGCCGCCCGTGGTGACGGGCTACCTCCTGCTCCTCGCCTTCGGCCGGCGCGGCACCTTCGGGGCGGCGCTCGCCGAAATCGGCATCGTGCTGTCGTTCCGCTGGACCGGGGCGGCGCTCGCCTGCGCCGTCATGGGGTTTCCCCTGATGGTGCGGGCCATGCGCCTCTCCCTCGAGGCCGTGGACCGGCGCGTCGAGCAGGCGGCGGCGACGCTGGGGGCCTCGCCCTGGTCGGTCTTCCTCACCGTGACCCTGCCGCTCGCGCTCCCGGGCGTGCTCGCCGGCGCCGTCCTGGCCTTCGCCAAGGCCATGGGCGAGTTCGGCGCCACCATCACCTTCGTGTCGAACATCCCCGGCGAGACCCAGACCCTGCCGTCGGCCATCTACACCCTGACCCAAGTGCCGGGCGGGGAGGGGGGCGCCTTACGCCTCACCCTGATCTCCGTCGCCCTGTCCATGGCGGCGTTGCTCGCCTCCGAACTCCTGGCCCGGCGCCTCGCCCGTCGCCTGGGGGCCGGATGAGCCTCGACCTCGACGTCTCGCTGACGCGCGGCGCCTTCCGCCTCGACGTCGCCTTCCGGGCGCCGGCCGGCCTCACCGCCCTGTTCGGGCGCTCGGGCTCGGGCAAGACCACGGTGATCGATTGCCTCGCCGGGCTGGTCCGCCCCGACCGCGGCCGCATCGCCGTCGCCGGCGAGACCCTGCTCGATACGGACCGCCGCATCGCTGTGCCCACCCATCGCCGCCGCATCGGCGTGGTGTTCCAGGAATCGCGGCTGATGCCGCATCTCAGCGTGCGGCAGAACCTCGTCTACGGCCGCCGGTTCTCTCGGGGCCGCGAGGAGGCACCCGGCCTCGCCTTCGACGACGTGATCGGCTTACTCGGCATCGGCCACCTCCTGGCCCGGCGTCCCGCCGGCCTGTCGGGCGGGGAGGGCCAGCGCGTCGCCATCGGCCGGGCGCTGCTGTCGCGCCCGCGCCTGCTGCTCATGGACGAGCCGCTGGCCGCCCTCGACGCCGCGCGCAAGGCCGAGATCCTCCCCCTCATCGAGCGCCTGCGCGACGGGGCCGGCATCCCCATCGTGTATGTCAGTCACGCCGTGTCGGAGGTGGCGCGCCTCGCCGACACCCTCGTGGTGCTGGAGGCCGGCCGCGTCGCCGCCGCCGGCCCGGCCGAGGCCCTGCTGCGCCGGGGCGAACTCGGCCCCGACCATGCGGCGCAGTCCGGCAGCCTCCTCGACATGGTGGTGGCCGGGCACGATTCCGCCTCGGGCCTGACCCACCTGTCCGGCGTCGCCGGCGACTTGAGCGTGCCGCGCCTCGACCGGACCGTCGGCACGCCCGTGCGCCTCCTCGTGCCGGCCCGCGACGTGCTGTTGGCGACGCGAGTGCCCGTGGGCCTCAGCGCCCGCAACGTGCTCGCCGGCACCGTGCGCGACCTCACGCCCCTGGGGGAGGGGGCGGTGCGCGTCACCCTCGATTGCGGTGGCGCGGCGCTGGCCGCCCGCCTCACGCAAGCCTCCGTGCGCGACCTCGCCCTGGCGCCGGGCCGGCCCGTCTTCGCCGTGGTGAAGAGCGCCGCCTTCGATCCGCAGGGCATCGGCACCGGCCGGGGCCTCGGGGCGGTGGAAATCTGAGTGCGCAGCGCGACCCTTAAGATTCGATGGATCGCCGCAACGTTTCCTTGACGACACAACCCGGGACCGGTGGGCAAGGGTGATTTCTTAAGGTTCGATTCAGGCCCCGCGCGTTGGATGGTATCCTGTCATCAAAGGAGGCGAGGGGCGTACGATGTCGATCTCGACCATAACCGCGACCCTCGCGTTCCGGGGGGCGGGCCCCGGTCCGGCTCCGGTCCAGCCCGTGGCCCCCGTTTCCGCGCCGGAGCCCCTCGCGCCTGCGGTGCGCCTCGACATCCGCAATCCGGCGGCGGAGCGCGACGCGCCCCGGCCCGTGACGGACGAGGCGGCGACGCCCAATGAGGCCCGCGTCCGCATCGACCGGGACACCCGCACGGTGGTCTACCAGGAGGTCGACCCGGCCTCCGGCGACGTGATCATCCAGTTGCCCGACCCGGTGATCCTCAAGGCCCGCGCCTATGCCGAGCAGGCGGCGGCCGCCCGCGCGACCACCGAGCACCCCCTCGACCGAACCGCCTGAAGTCTCCTTCCACTCGACCGCCCTCGACCGACCGCCCTTGGCCCACAGCCCTTGGCGGACCCGGCCGAGGGCGGTCGCATGCGCGGCGCAGGCACCGGAACGCGAAAAGGCCGGGGCAAGCCGCCCCGGCCTTTCGTTTCGTTCGAACCGCCGGCCCGAAGGCCGGCGGAGCTTCGTTCAGCGGAGGAGCTGCAGGATGCCCTGCTGCGCCGTGTTGGCGAGGGAGAGCGCCGAGATGCCGATGGACTGGCGGGTCGACAGGGCCTGGGAGTTGGCGGCTTCCTCGTTGAGGTCCGCGTTCGTCAAGTTGGCCGAGCCGGTGTTGAGGATGTTGATCAGGTTCTTCGAGAAATCCTGACGGTTCTGCACCACCGAGAGGTTGGAGCCGAAGGTCGAGGACTGCGCACGGAGCGACGAGGTCGCTGAGGTAAGCTGGCTCAGGGCGGTGTTAATCTCGTCATCGGTCTGGAAGTTGTTCGTCGAGGTCTTGAGGCCGAGGCCGTCGGCATCGAACTTGACGCCCGAGATGTCGAGGGTCGAGGTGCCCTTTTCGTTGAACGTCAGCTTGAGGGTGTTCTCGTTGGCCGATGCTCCGTTGCGGAACAGCAGGTTGACACCGTTGTAGCCCGAGTCCTGCGCCTGCTGGGTGATCTGGGTCAGCAGGTTGTTGTACTGGGTGGCGAGGGTGGAGCGCGTCGAACTCGTGCCCTTGGCCCCACCGATGTCGGTGCCGGCGCTCGTGAGCGCAGAGGCACCCGTCACCCCCAGTCCGATATCCGTGGTTCCGGCGGCCTTGATGGTCAGTGTCTGGTCCGACCCGAACGCCGTCGACTGGATGGTCAGCTTGTCGTTGACGAAGCTGGCGCTCACCTTGCCGTTGAGTCCCGTGTCCGCCGCGATCTGATCGTTGATCGCCTTGGCGACGCTGGCCTGGCTCACACTTGCGCTGCTGGCAAACTTGCTCGAATCCAGGGCGATGGTCTTCGCGACTCCGTTGCCAAGCTGAAGGGTGAAGGCCGCGTTCTGCGCACCGCTGAAGTCGAACTTCTTCGTCGCGGCGGTATAGTTGCCGGGGGAAGAGGTTTGAAGCGTGGCACCCGTCACGGAGGCCTTCGACGAACCGTCGGACGCATCGGTGCCGACAGTCGCAATCGCGGTGGCGGCGAGGCCCGTTCCGGCGGTGAGCGCACCGCTCGTCGCGCCCGAAGTTCCAAAGCCCAGGCCGAGTGTGTCATTGGTGGTAGCAACTGCAATGCTGCTGGTGTTTGCTGTGTTCTGCGTGAAGACGAGCTTATTTGAAGTGATGGATGCTGTGACACCTGCCGTCGTCAGCTGAGAATTGATCGCAGCGAGAAAGTTCGCCCGCGACGGGTTGGTGCCCAAGGCCGTGCCGGGGCCGCCGGCAAGCGATTGCGCGTCGATCTTGACGGTCGAGGTACCGAGGTTCGACGTAACCGTGAAGTTCGCGCTTTTTCCACCCGAGAAATCGATGTTCGTCGCACCGAGATCGACGGTACCGGTCGTGGTTCCCGCAGCACCACCGGTGACACCGGCGACGGCGGTACCCGTCGCCGCCGTGAAGGTGCTGAAGCCCAGGCCCGTCCCACCGTTCGTACCGTTGATGGCGGTGTTGCTGACCGGGGCGACCGAGATCTGAGCGTCAGGACCGGTATCCTGGGATGTGAAGACGATCTTGTCGTTGGCGCTCGCGCCATCGGCTGCAGTGGTACCGAGCTTAGCGACGACAGTCGATCCCGCGTCGGAAAGCTGCTTGTTGATGGCCTTGATCACGTCGGCCTGCGTCGCCGTCGCAGTGCTGGGGGGGCCGGCAGCCTGCGTCGTGAGGACGCCGCCGAGGCTGTCCGTCGCCGAGTCCTTGTTCAGGGTCACGGTGACCGACTTGTTGCCGTCCGAGACCGTGAACACCGAACTCTTGTCGCTCGAGAAATCGGTCGAGGCGTCGAGGGCGGCGCCGGCCACGACCCTGGCGGCTGTCGGTGCGGTCGCCGGCTTGCCGAAGCCGATATCCTGCGTGGCGTTGGCCGAACCGTTGACGCTCAGCTTGGCCTGCGCGCCCGTATCGGTCGTGGTGAAGCCGATGCGTCCGTTCGTGCCGATGGAAGCGGTCACCTTGCCGGCGAGGTTCGAGTTGGCCGCGATCTGTCCGTTGATGGCCGTCAGCAGCTGATCCGTCGTCACGGCGCCGGTGTTGCTGGTCACGCTCTTGAGCGTCGAGGAGTCGAGGCGCAGCGTATTCTTCGTCGCGCCACCATCGAGCGAGATATCGAGGGAGGCGTCCTTGGCGAGGCTCGAGAGATCGAGGGTGCCGGTCACGGCGGACGTGCCGGTCACGGATGCGGCCTGGGCCGGGACACCGCCGAGGATGGTGCCCTTGCCGCCGCTCTTGTCGGCAAGCGCCTGCTGCGCGGTGGACTTGGCGGAGTCGACCAGCTTCTGCAGGGATGTGATGCCCTGGTTCGCGGCCTGGATGGTCTGCACACCGTTTGACAGGCCGTCGAGGAGGCCGCCGAGGTCCGACGAGCGGGCCGACAGGCTCTGCGAGGTGAAGAAGTTGGTCGGGTTGTCGAGGGCCGACGTGACCTTCTTGCCCGTCGACAGACGGTTCTGCGTTGTGGTGAGAAGATCGGCGGTGCCCTGCAGCGAGAGCAGGTTCTGGCGCGTCGCCGCGGTAAGGGTGATGCCGGAGGACATGAGGTTCGATCCATTCTGATCGGTGCGCCTCCGTTTTTGGAGGCAGCGCCAATGGACCATCCGCCCCTTGCGATCGCGTTAAACGGCGTGATGAACGCCCTCTCACCTGAAACGGTCGAAATTCGGCCCATCCGAGCAAAATACAGTTCGATCAAAGACTTAGCCGGAACACGTCCGGGTCGTCTTCAAGGTCTGTTAACCATGATCGATGAAGAAGGATCGAAGCCGCGCCACCCGTGAGACGCCATGCCCCTCAAGATCGAGCTCAAGCCGTTCGAGCGCCTGCTGATCGGCGGGACCGCGATCCGCAACGGGTCGCGCCGCTCCTCCTTCGTCATCGAGACGGTGACGAATTTTCTGCGCGAGAGCGACATCATCCTCGAGAGCGAGGCCGACACGGCCTGCAAGCGCCTCTACGTCACCCTGACGGTGCTGTACCTCGCCGAGCCGACGCCCGAGGCCGAGGACATCTTCATCCGGCAGGCCAACGCCCTGATGGAGGCGGTGCCCACCATGAAGCCGTATATCCGCGACATCCACGCGTTCGTCGCCGAGCGCGAGCTCTACCGCGCGCTCAAGCGCTGCAAGGACCTGATCCAGTACGAGCAATCCCTGAGCGACCGCCTCGCCCCGCCGGCCGCGACTGGCGAGGAGGGCTGACCCCCTACCGCGCGGCGGCGACGTTGGGGATCAGGCCCGGCGGGACGAACTCAGCCGCCGGGGCGGGGGCGGGCTTCGCCGATGCGGCCTTGGCCGGCGCAAACTTGGCCGGTGCGACCTTGGCCGGTGCAGGCTTGGCACCGGGGCGCGGCGTGATGGACCCCGTGGTCGCCACCTCCGGCATCGGGGCGATCGGGCTGTCGATGCCGTAGATGTCGTCGCGAAAATGTGCCCGGCCGTCGGGCGTCGCGTAGCCGGTCAGGTACACGAAGGTCACGGGGATCTGCTTCGGCAGCTTGATGTCCAGGCGCTCGTTGGTGGCGATGTGGCTCTCGATCTCCATGGGGCCCCAGGTCGAGGCGCTGCCATTAGGCCCGGGCGTGCCTTCGAGCAGCCAGCCGGCGAGTTCCTTCACCTTCGCCACCCGCACGCAGCCGTGGGAATGGAACCGCACCTCGCGGGCGAACAGCGACTTCGACGGCGTGTCGTGCATGTAGACCGCCTGCTTGTTCGGCATGTCGATGCGGACCTGGCCGAGCGAATTGTCGAGGCCGGAATCCTGCCGCAGCGTGTAGTTCGCCGCCTTCTCGCTCGCCCAGTCGATGGTGGTCGGGTCGACGACCACGCCGCCGGGGCCGAGGATGCGGATGCGCTCGCGGGCGAGGTAGCCGGGGTCCTTGCGCATCTTCGGGATGATCTCCTTCTTGATGATGGAGACCGGCAGGGTCCAGGTCGGGTTGAGGTTCACGTCGGTGATGCGCGCCTCGATGCGCGGCGTCGCCTTGTCGGGCTTGCCGACCACGGCGACGTAGCGGCGCACCACGACCCCGCGCTCCACCGCCTCGACGGTGGCGGACGGGATGTTGACCACCACGTAGCGGTCGCCGAACGCGAAGGTCGAGCCGATCTGCCGGGCGGCGGACGCCGCGAGCTGGCGCTGGCGGGTTCCCGCCGGCACGTTGAGCGCCGCCACGGTCTGGCGACCGATGAGGCCGGTCTCGGGCAGGCCGTGCCGGGCCTGGAAGCTTTTGACCGCCACGATCAGCGGCGCGTCGAGAACGTCCGACGCGGGCGCGTCGGCGGGCAGATCCCCCACCAGGGCAAGATGCTTGCGCAGGGCGGGAATCGCCGGGTCGCGGGCGCCGGGCTTGACCACGAGGCCCGGCGGCAGGCTCGCCCACCCGCCGGCATCGGCCATGGCCTGGTAGCGGTCGGCCATCTTCAGGGTGTCGAGGAAGGTCGCGGGCGTGAGCGTCGGCATCGGATCGGCCGAGACCCGGGCGACGACGAGGGGCGGCAGTTCGCGCGATTTTTTGGGCGTTGCATCCTTGGTCAGGGCGTCGGCCGTGGGGGGCGCCACCGGCACGATGGCCTGCACGGCGGGCGTCGCCGGGGCGGAGGCGGCCAGGGGGTCGAGGCGCGGGGCCTCGGTCTTCGAGGTTTCCTTCGGGGCCTCGGTCTTCGGCACGGCCTTCGGCGGCACGGGCGCGGCCGGTTCGGCCCGGGCGGCGAGCGCCATGGGTGACAGGCTCGCGCACAGGGCGGTGACGAAGAGCGTGTGGCGCGAAAGCATCGCGGACCCCCGAAGCGACAAGTGTCCCCGACCATGCGGGGCGTTGGTTACCATTCCCCTGCCGTCCGGGGCCGCCCGCCCTACCTCGGGTACGAAGCCCCGCAGGGAGAGGAACACATGTCCGAGAGCCAAAAGACCGACCGCCATCCGGCCCTCCGCGCCGGCCGCACCGCCGTCGTCACGGGCGCCGCGAGCGGCATCGGCCTCGCCGCCGCCACGCGGTTCGCCGCCGAGGGCATGAACGTGTGGCTCGCCGATCTGCCCGGAGACGCCCTCGATCGGGCACGCGCGACCGTGACCGCCGCCGGGGACGGGACGGTGCGTGCGCTGCCCACGGATGTGGGGAATCGCGACGCTATGGAGGCCCTGCGCGACGCGGCCTGTGCCGACGGGCCGCCCGCTGTTCTGATGCTCAATGCCGGCATCGAGTCCGGCGGAAAACTCTTCTCCGACGCCGACACCTGGCGCCGCATCCTCGACACCAACCTCTGGGGCGTGATCAACGGCGTCCACGCCTTCGCACCGGCGATAATCGACGGGTGCGAACCGGGTGCGATCATCGTCACCGGCTCGAAGCAGGGCATCACCACGCCGCCGGGCAACACGCCCTACAACGTCTCGAAGGCGGGGGTGAAGGCGGTGACGGAGGCGCTCGCCCACGACCTTCGCGGCCGCGAAGGGGCACGAGTGAGCGCCCACCTCCTCATCCCGGGCTTCGTCTACACCGGTCTCACCAAGGCGCGTGGCGTGGAGACGAAGCCGGACGGCGCTTGGACGCCGGAGGAGACCGTCGATTTCCTCCTCGACGGCATGGCGCGGGGTGATTTCTACATCCTGTGTCCCGACAACGAGACCACGCGGGCACAGGACGAGCGCCGCATCGCCTGGGCCGCCGGCGACCTCATCGAGAACCGCCCGGCCCTGTCGCGCTGGCACCCGGCGTTTTCGGAGCCGTTCAAGCAATACATGGAGGGATGAGGCCTTAGTCGGTCATGAATCGGATGTACTTGATAAAGTCCGTTCCCGTCACCCTTGTTCGCCTTTCAAGTCAAGCTTATCCTTCGGGCTCGCTGCGCCATCGCGGCAGGGCGAGCCAGCGCGGGAGGGGGAATGCATCGGAACATGGAGGCGTCTGCGGAGTGGTTCCGGCCTCCGGGTAGGGCCACCGTCCTGAGGGGGATCGGGGGCGTCGGCTTCGCCGGGCTTCTCCTGGCGGTCGTTCTCGTCTCCGGTCGTCCGAGCCCGGCCGCACAGGGCCTTGCCGCTCTGTCGATCGCCGTCCTCGTCGTCCATGCCGTCCTCGCCTACGGACTGGTCGAAGCCGGCATTTTCTTCGGCTTATGCGTCACGGTCACCTTCGGAATAGAGAATCTCGGTGTCGCCACGGGCTTTCCATTCGGCCAGTACGCGTTTCTCGTCGCACCCGATCTGCCACATGTCGGTGCGATCCCGATCATCGTCGGCCCACTCTATTTCGGAATCGGCTATCCGAGTTGGGTGATGGCCTGCTTGATTCTCGGCCGCAGCGGCATGCGACCGAACGATCGATTCAGCCTCTTGGCAATTCCTATCGTGGCCGCCTTCGCCACGGTGCAATGGGATCTCGTGATGGACCCGCCGAACGCGACCCTGTGGCGGGCGTGGGTCTGGTACCGGGGCGGCGGCTTCTTCGGTGTGCCCTTGTCGAACTTCCTCGGATGGTTCCTGACCGCGTGGACGTTCTTCCAACTGATCGCCCTGGCCATGTTCGCCCGCCCGGCCGAGCCGAGCTCTTCGCGTCCGCGCGTCTTTTGGCTCCTGCCGATCCTGCTCTACCTCGCGGCCGGCTTCTCCCAGATCGCGCCCTGGCTCACCGATGGCGGCGGGCGTGTGACGGATCCGGGCGGAGGCCTCTGGTCTGCCGCTGATCTGCGTGAGACCGCCGTCATCGTGATGCTCTTCACCATGCTGCCGACCGCGACGCTCGCCCTCCTGCGTCTGTTCGATGCCTCCCACACATCGGGCGGTCGCGATGCGGGCACTGCCTCGTGATGTGGATTGATTGAAATCACACAAAGGCTTTGCGTGATCCTCGTCATCGGTGGCGGGACAGGCATGGCCGGCCACATCGCGAGCCGCTCCCGCCGGGGCGTCATTCGGCACGGGTGTGTTCGGTGAAGGGCAGCACTCACAGCGGGACCCCGCTGGCGAAGCTCTTGCTTGCGGTCTAAGCCTGACGCCGCCGATCCGGGGTCGCCTGTCCCGGCCCTTCGGATCGCGTGCGAACGTAACGAACCCCGGGAGCCGCCCTTGGCCACCATCATCCCCGTCGCCTCCTTCGATTGCGTCGTGTTCGGCGCCACCGGCGACCTGACCACGCGCAAGCTGCTGCCGGCGCTCTACTACCGGTTCAAGGATGGGCAGATCCCCGGCACCAGCCGGATCATCGGCGCCTCGCGCTCGGAGATGAGCGCCGAGGCGTTCCGCGAGCGGGCCCGCGACGCCATCAAGCGCTTCGTGCCCGGCAGCGACGTGGTGGAGGACAAGCTCGCCGCCTTCCTCGACCACCTCGACTACGTCGCCGTGGACGGGGCCGGCGACGACGGCTGGGAGGATCTCGCCGCCAAGCTCGCCGAGCGCCCGGATCAGGTGCGGCCGTATTATCTGGCCACCTCGCCCGACCTCTACGGCTCCATATGCCAGAATCTGGCCGCCCACGGGCTCATCGGCGAAAAATCCCGCGTGGTGCTGGAAAAGCCCATCGGTAAGGACCTGAAATCGGCCCGCGCCATCAACGACGCCGTCGGACGTGTCTTTCCCGAGGAGCAGATCTTCCGGATCGACCACTATCTCGGCAAGGAGACGGTCCAGAACCTGCTGGCCCTGCGCTTCGCCAACACCATCTTCGAGCGCCTGTGGACGGCCGACGTCATCGACCACGTCCAGATCACGGTGGGCGAGACCGTCGGCGTCGAGGGCCGGGCGGGGTATTACGACACGTCGGGGGCGCTGCGCGACATGGTGCAGAACCACATGCTCCAGCTCCTCTGCCTCATGGCGATGGAGAGCCCCCTGTCCCTCGACGCCAATTCCGTGCGCGACGAGAAGTTGAAGGTGCTGCGCGCCCTGAAGCCCATCACCCCCCACGACGTCCAGACCGTGACCGTGCGCGGCCAGTACGCCGCCGGCGCCGTCTCGGGCCAGCCGGTGGAGAGCTACCGCACGGACCTCGGTGCCGACGCCCAGAGCCGCACGGAGACCTTCGTGGCCTTGAAGCTCGAGGTACAGTCCTGGCGCTGGGCCGGGGTGCCGTTCTACCTGCGCACGGGCAAGCGCCTCCCCCAGAAGCTGTCCGAGATCGTGGTGCAGTTCCGCGCCTCGCCGTTCTCGATCTTCCCCACAGAAGCGTTCGGACGCGAGCCGAACCGCCTCGTCATCCGCCTCCAGCCGGAGGAGGGGATCAAGCTCGAGGTGATGACGAAGGACCCCGGCCCCGGCGGCATGCGCCTCAGGCCGACCAACCTCGACATCTCCTTCGAGGAGACGTTCAAGCAGCGCTATCCCGACGCCTACGAGCGCCTGCTCATGGACGTGGTGCGCGGCAACGCCACCCTGTTCATGCGCCGCGATGAGGTCGAGGTCGCCTGGGCCTGGGCCGATTCCCTGCTCAAGGCCTGGGCCGACCGCCCCGAGCCGCCCCGGCCCTATCCGGCCGGAAGCTGGGGACCCACCGCCGCCATCGCGCTCATCGAGCGGGACGGACGCACCTGGCACGAAGAAGTGCGTTGACGGGACTGGACAGCCGACTGCTTGCTGGAGGCTGTCCCTCGACACCCGCGCGGTCGACTCCTACACAGGAAGTATAGGACCCGCGAATTTTCAGAATTGTTGACCGATGAACAAGATCGAGCCGGGCATCGGCATCAACCGGCGCTACCTTCACGACGAAGTCGTCGATCGGATGCGTGATCTCATCCGGTCCGGCGAACTCGAACCGCGGGCCCGCATCAACGAGGGCGAGCTGACCGAGCGCTTCGGCATCTCACGCACGCCTCTGCGCGAGGCGATCAAGATCCTGGCGACGGAAGGTCTGCTCGAACTCCTGCCCAATCGCGGCGCCCGGGTGGCGAGCCTGTCGCAATCCGAGATCGAGGAGATGATCGAGGTCATCGCCGGGCTGGAGGCCACGGCCGCCGATCTCGCCTGCCGCCACATCACCGACGAGGAGATCGCCGGGATCGAGCGCGACCACCTCGCCATGGTCGCCGCCTGGAAGGCCGGGGAGGAGGGGGCGTATTTCGGCCTCAACCGCGCGATCCACGACGCGATCATGGCGGCGAGCCGCAACGCGACCCTGGGGGGGATCTACGCCAGCCTGTCGGGCCGCATCCAGCGCTCGCGCTACGCCGTCCACCAGACGGCGGAGCAATGGGCCCGGGCGGTCTCCGAGCACGAGCGGATGATCGAACTCCTGCGCGCCCGCGACGGCGAAGCGTTCGCGGTTCTCATGCGCGCCCATATCCGCGCCAGGACCCCGATCATCACCGAGAACTTCGCCGCGGCCGAACCGGTGTGATCTCGCTTCCGCCCGACCGGGACCGCGGCTGTCTTGGCAGGCCCGCGCGGCGGCGTTCGATCCCTTCGGGGGCGGATTCGGGCTTCGCTCGGACGCCGGGCGGGCTTGTCTGATCCAGCCACCGCTTCGATCATGCGCGGGGCGTATCACAGGCAGGGGGGAACGGGAGCGCCATGACGGGACCGGACACGTCGGAACCCTTCGCTCGCTTCCGGGGCGCCGCCCCGCCGTCCTCGGCCCTCAGGGCGCGGATCGCGGCGGCCTGCCGTGCGCCGGAAGCGGCCTGCGCCGCCGACCTCCTCGCCTCCGCCGCTATGCCCCCGGCCGAGGCGGTGGAGACGGAGCGCCTCGCGCGCCATCTCGTCGAGCGCCTGCGGGCGAGGGGGCCGGTGGGCGGCGTCCAGGGACTTCTGCGCGAATACAGCCTGTCGAGCCAGGAGGGGGTTGCCCTCATGTGCCTCGCCGAGGCGCTCCTGCGCATCCCGGATGCCGCGACCCGCGATGCCCTGATCCGCGACAAGACCGGGCCCGGCGACTGGCTCGCCCATCTCGGCCACAGTCCGTCGCTGTTCGTGAACGCCGCGACCTGGGGGCTGGCGCTCACCGGGGGACTCGCCGCCGCGCGCGAGTCGGACGGCCTCGCGGCGGCGCTGGCCCGCCTCGTCGCCCGGGGTGGCGAGCCCGTGATCCGGCAAGCGGTGGACCGCGCCATGCGGTGGATGGGCGAGCAGTTCGTCACCGGGCAGACCATCGCGGCAGCCCTGCACAACAGCCGCTCCCACGAGGCGCGGGGCTTCACCTACTCGTACGACATGCTCGGCGAGGCGGCGATGACCCAGGCCGATGCCGACCGCTACGATGCGCAGTACGCGCAGGCCATCGACGCCATCGGCGCGGCCTCGGTGGGGCGGGGAATCCGCGCGCGGGACAGGGTTCTGGCGGGGCCCGGCATCTCCATCAAGCTCTCGGCGCTCCACCCGCGCTACGCGCGCAGCCAGCGCGACCGCGTGATGGCCGAACTCCTGCCCCGCCTCGCCGCCCTGGCGCGTCGGGCGTGCGGCCACGGCATCGGCCTCAACATCGACGCCGAAGAGGCCGACCGCCTCGACCTCTCCCTCGATCTGCTGGAAGCCCTGTGCGGCGACCCTGCGCTCGCGGGATGGGACGGCCTCGGCTTCGTCGTTCAGGCCTACCAGAAGCGCGCGCCCCACGTCATCGACTGGCTCGTCGCCCTCGCCCGCCGCCACCGGCGCCGGCTCATGATCCGCCTCGTCAAGGGCGCGTACTGGGACGCGGAGATCAAGCGCGCCCAGGTCGAGGGTCTGGCCGGCTTCCCGGTCTTCACCCGCAAGGTCCACACGGACGTGTCGTACCGCGCCTGCGCCCGCCGGCTGCTGGACGCGCCCGACGCGGTGTTTCCGCAATTTGCCACCCACAACGCCGAGACCGTGGCGGCGATCCACACGATGGCGGGGCCGGATTTCGCGCCTGGACGCTACGAGTTCCAGTGCCTGCACGGCATGGGTGAGGCCCTCTACGACGCGGTGGTCGGGCGCGACGGCCTGAACCGGCCCTGCCGCATCTACGCGCCCGTGGGCACCCACGAGACCCTGCTGGCCTATCTCGTGCGCCGCCTGCTCGAGAACGGCGCCAACGCCTCCTTCATCCACCGCCTCGCCGATCCCGCCGTGCCGGTGGCGGACCTCGTCGCCGACCCCGCCGCCCGGGTCCGGGCCGACGCCTATCCGGGCGCGCCCCATCCGGCGATCCGCGCGCCGCTGGATCTCTTCCCCGACCGGGCGAACGCCGCCGGCCTCGATCTCACCGACGAGGCGACCCTCGCCGCCTTCGAGGCGGATCTGCGGACTGGCGCGGCGGCCCCGTGGCGGGCGGTCCCGGTCCTGACCGACGGCCTGCGCGCGGGCACGCCCCGCGCCGTGCGCAACCCCGCCGACGGGCGCGCCGTCGTCGGCACGGTGGTGGAGGCCGATGCCGAAACCGTCGTTGCGGCGCTGAGCCTCGCCGAGGCCGCCGCCGGAACCTGGGCGGAGACGACGGGCGCCCTGCGCGCCGATATCCTCGCCCGGGCGGCCGACGCCATGGCGGGGGCCATGCCGGATCTCGTCGGCCTCCTCGTGCGCGAGGCCGGCAAGTGCGTGGCCGATGCCGTGGCGGAGGTGCGCGAGGCCATCGACTTCCTGCGCTACTACGGGGGCAAGGCGCGCGGCTTCGGCCCAGCGACCCACCGGCCGCTCGGGATCGTCGCCTGCATCAGCCCGTGGAACTTCCCCCTGTCGATCTTCACCGGCCAGGTCGCGGCGGCGCTCTGCGCCGGCAACGTGGTCCTGGCCAAGCCGGCCGGGGAGACGCCCCTGGTCGCGGCGCACGCGACGCGCCTGCTGCTCGCAGCCGGTCTGCCGCCCGGCGCGCTGCAGTTCCTGCCCGGGCCGGGCGAGACCGGCGCTCGCCTCGTGGCCGATCCGCGCGTGCGCGGCGTGTTGTTCACGGGTTCGACGGAGGTGGCCCGGAGTATCCAGGCGGTGCTGGCCGAGCGGTTGAGCCCGGAGGATGACGGCCCCGTGCCCCTGGTGGCCGAGACGGGCGGGCTCAACGCCCTCCTGGTCGATTCCTCGGCGCTCACCGAGCAGGTGGTGGCCGACACGCTCGTCTCCGCCTTCGGCTGCGCCGGGCAGCGCTGCTCGGCCCTGCGCCTCCTGTGCCTCCAGGACAGCATCGCCGACCGGACCCTCGCCATGCTGAAGGGGGCGCTGGCCGAACGCCGGATCGGCAACCCCGACCGCCTCGCCACGGATATCGGCCCGGTGATCACGGACGCGGCCCGCGACCGCATCCTCGCCCACATCGCGGCCATGCGCGCGGCCGGGTACCCGGTGCATCAGGCGACCTTGCCGGAGGAATGCGCCGCGGGCAGCTTCGTGCCGCCCACCCTCATCGAAATCCCGGCGGTGTCGGACCTGACCCACGAGGTGTTCGGCCCGGTGCTGCACGTGGTGCGCTTCCCGCGCGAAGCCTTCGGCGCGACCCTGGCGGCGGTCAACGCCACGGGCTACGGCCTTACCTTCGGCGTGCACACCCGCCTCGACGCCACGATGGACCAGGCGTGCGCGCGGGCCGAGGCCGGGACCGTCTACGTCAACCGCAGCCTCGTCGGTGCCGTCGTCGGGGTGCAGCCCTTCGGTGGTCACGGCCGCTCGGGGACGGGACCGAAGGCGGGCGGCCCGCTGACCCTGCACCGGCTCCTTTCCGCTTGCCCGGCCGAAACCGGCCTGCCGGGCGGCACGGCCCCGTCGGCGGCCGCGGCCTGGGCTGCGTGGCTGCGCCAGCACGGCGATGCGCCGGCCGCCGGGGCGGCGGAGCGCCTGATCCGCCTCGGCCCCGTCGGCATCGACGGTCTCCTGCCCGGGCCTGTTGGCGAAGCGAACCGTTACGCTCTGCATCCACGCGGGCGGGTGTTGTGCGCGGCGACCACGCGGGCCGGCCTCGTCGGCCAAGTCGGCGCCGCCCTGGCGACGGGCAGCCGCGCGATCCTGCGCCCGTCCGAGGCGGCGCGGATCCTCGTGGCGGAACTCCACGCCGCACCGGCGCTTCCCGCAGCCCTGACGGACCACGTGCGGCTGGGCGACGTCGGGGAATGCGACGTGGCCCTGTGGCCCATGGGCGAACCGGGCCTGCCCGACCTCGCGCGGGCCCTCGCCACCCAGGCGGGCGCCATCGTCCCGATCCTGACGCCCCGCCTTGATCCGGCGACGGGCGCGCGCGACTATCCGCTCGAAATGCTCGTCCTCGAGCGCACCACCTGCATCGACACCACCGCCGCCGGCGGCAATGCGAGTCTCCTGGCCCTGGTCTGATGCCGAACCTTGATGAGCCCGCCTCGGCGAGGCTCGCCCGCTGAACCTCATTGATCTCAGTTCGAGTTTCGGATCAGCGAGGACTGATCCGAGCTCGTCCGCGCGCGCTGTCGCTCTCATGCGGAGCGAGACGCGGGCGCATCGGGATCAGGCGACGTGCCGTCCGGTGCCGGGCTTGCCCGCCGCCCGCCTCTGGGCGCGGTCGTGTACCTCGATGCGGCTGCGCAGGGCCGCCACCATGGAATCGGTCTGCCTCTGGAGATCCCGGCCCTGGAGGTCCGCATGGGCGCGTTCGCTCTCCGCCGCGCCGTTCCGGTGGGCGAGATAGAGCGCGGCCGCGAGGGCGGCGAAGCTGCCGCCGAAGGGCGCGGTGACCACGGCCAGCGCCACGCTGGTGGGCGCGACGGCGGCGGCGGTGCCGAGGCCGGCGGCGATGGCCACGAACATCAGGGGAAACATGGGGCGCCTCCGGTAGGCGGAGAGCCTGCCCGAGCGCGCGACCTCCGGCCACCATTCACGGCCGACGGCGTAAACGGACGGTAAACGCGCCCGCCCCGACGCGGGATGGTCCGGGGCGCGGTCTGCCTCGGAATGGCTCACGAACCGCCCGGTCTTCGGTTCCGGCCCCGGACACGGCGGCGCAGCGGGCTTTTCGTGGGAGACGCGCTCAGGCGACTCTGGCGATGGCGTAGCCGAGGATCGACACCATGGTGTCGTTCTGTCCGGCCTCGACGATGAGGGGCGGCGACAGGGCGACGATGTCGCCGGTCACGCGGACCAGCAGGCCGCGTTCGAAGCAGTCGACGAAGACCTCGTAGGCCCTGGCCCCCGGCGCGCCCTCCCGTGGCGCGAGCTCGATGCCGGCCACGAGGCCGAGGGTGCGGATGTCGATGACGTGGGGGGCGTGTCTCAGCCCGTGCACCGCCGTCGTCCAAGTCTCGCTCAAGGCCGCGGCGCGGGTTAGGAGATCTTCGCGGACGTAGATGTCGAGGGTGGCGATCCCGGCCGCGCAGGCCGCCGGATGGCCCGAATAGGTGTAGCCGTGGAACAGCTCGATGGCGCCCTCCGGCCCGTGCATCAGGGCGTCGTGGACGGTTCGGCTCGCGAACACCGCCCCCATGGGCAGCGCCCCGTTGGTGAGGCCCTTGGCGGTGGTGACGAGGTCGGGGACCACGCCGAAATAATCCGTGGCGAAGGGCGTCCCGAGGCGGCCGAACCCGGTGATGACCTCGTCGAAGATGAGCAGGATGCCGTGGCGGCTGCAGATGGCGCGCAGGCGTTCGAGGTAGCCCAGCGGCGGGACCAGCACGCCGGTGGAGCCGGCCAGGGGCTCGACGATGCAGGCCGCGATGGTTTCGGCGCCGTGGAGGGCGACGAGGCGCTCGAGGTCGTCGGCGAGCTCCGCCCCGTGCTCGGGCTGACCCTTCACGAAGGCGTTCCGGTCGAGGTCGTGGGTGTGGCGCAGGTGGTCGACGGCGGGCAGGAGCGGGAAGACCCGGCGGTTGTTGACGAGGCCGCCGACGGAAATGCCGCCGAAGCCGACGCCATGATAGCCGCGCTCGCGCCCGATCAGCCGGGTGCGCGTGCCCTGGCCGATGGCGCGCTGGTAGGCGAGTGCGATCTTGAGGGCGGTGTCGACGGATTCCGAGCCCGACCCGGTGAAGAACACCCGGTCGAGCCTCGCCGCCGCGCCGCCCGGCGCGATGGCGGCGAGGCGCTCGGCGAAGTCGAAGGCGATGGGGTGGCCCATCTGGAACGAGGGCGCGAAGTCGAGGGTGGTGAGCTGACGCTCCACGGCCGACGCGATCTCGCGCCGCCCGTGCCCGGCATTGACGCACCACAGGCCGGCCGTCCCGTCGAGGACGTGACGCCCGTCGGTGGTCGTGTAGTGCATGCCTTGCGCCGAGGCGAACATGCGCGGCGCCGCCTTGAACTGCCGGTTGGCGGTGAAGGGCATCCAGTAGGCGTCGAGTCCGGGGGCGTTCGCGGTGGCGGGCATGCTGGTCCTCTCGTGTCCGAGGGAGTTGACCCGGGTTCGCACCTGCGAACAAGCTTTTTCGCATCGCCCCCGTGCTCGCGACCACCGTGTGACGGTCTCAGAAGCGGTAGCCGAGGCCGGCCCCGACGATGAGCATGTTCATGTCGGTATTGGCCTTCATCCCCGCGATTTCGTAGGTCTGCGGCGGCACGAAGACATACTTGACCATGGCGTTGGCGAACCAGTTGCCCGTCAGGTGGTAGTCGAACCCGGCCTGGAGCACCGGGCAGATCAGCGACGCCACCTTGAAGGTCGGGATTCCCGGGGCCGGATTGACCGCGATGGGCATCATTGCGCTGACGCCGACGCCCAGGTGGGGATTGAAGGCCGCGTCCGGCAGGAAATGATACCGCACCACGCTGGAGACGGCGGCATTCCAGATCGATCCGACGGCGATGTCGCCGGCCAGGGAGCCCCGGATCACCGGACGGTTGCGGACCGCACCGGCCTGACCCGACACGGAGAGATGATCCGTGAGGAAGTAGGACAGGTCGAAATCGGGCAGGATGGCGGCCGGCGTGTCGACGCGTCCGCCGATGGGGTCGATGCGCGAGGTCCGCTCCGTCGGGATCATCCCGACGAGCCGGCCGTGCACGAGCCAGTCCCCCGCCCGCAGGCCTTCCGTCGTCGGGGCCGCCGCCGCCGGACTGGACGGCTCCGCCGCGTAGGATGATCCGGACCCCGGCGGGACCGCGCAGAGGCCGACGAGGGCCGCGATCAGGGACATCTCGAACTTCGACATGAGGTGAGGCTTTCGGAAGACGGGTCCCGGCGCATGGGCGTCGGCGCTTCTGGAACATGCAGCGGTCGGTCGCGCGGATCGGATGCCGCCCGGGACGCTTCTCTTTAGGCGCCCTCGCAATGCGTATCGGATATATCTTACGAAAAGTGCAATCTCCGAGGCTATGACGCGCGATCTATAGCGTGGCTAGTCTGAAAATCCGCGATCCTTTGATGTTCGATTAATCATGATCGGGGAATATCGAGGGCCGCCTCGGTTTCACGAGATCGACGCGGCAGCGCATTAGGGTCTCTGCTCCAGCAATGTCCGGCAGCCGCGACGTTCCGGGCGGCTATATCGGTCGACGGCCGAAAGAACCGCACCCTCATGCTCCTCGACCTCGCCACCCTGCATTTCGCCAGCGCCGCCAGTCGCTGCGCCTACGTGATCGTCTTCCTGGTCATGGCCCTGAGCCAACGCGGCCAGACCTTCCTGTGGCACTGGATGGGGGCCATGGGGGCCTCGATGGCCGGGTCGTTCATGATGATGGGCGTTCCGCCGGAGACCCTGCCGTCCGTGCCGGTCACGATGGTGGTCTACTGGCTCTACAGCGCTAGTCTGGTCCTGTCCTGGACGGGGTTCCGCAGCTTCTTCGGCCAGCCGGTGAATGTCGGGCTCGGCGTATTCCTCGCTGCCCTGCCGGGCATCCTCTATCCGGTCGTGCTCGCCACCGGTCTCTCGAGCCGCTTCGCGCTCGCTGCGGTCTTCGCCTGTTGCTCCGTCGTGGCGGCCCTGACCTCCTACGAGACCCTCCGCAGAATGCCGGGCGTCGCGCGGCTCTGGTCCCAGTATATCGAGGCCGTGGCCTTCGGAGCCTACGCGCTGATCCTCCTGCTCTCCATCGGGATGTTGCTTGGCACCGACAGGCCGATCGCCTCGGCGGAGAGCGCGCGGGCTTCCCTCATCCTCGATCAGGTCGCCGGGGTCTTCGTCTATTTCGGCTACATCGCCATGACCGCGGAGCGGGCCAGCCGCCGCCTCGTCCGGATCGCCGAGACCGACCCGCTCACGGAACTCTACAATCGGCGGGGGCTGGCGGAGGCGCTGCGCCAACGCTTCGCGGGCCGGGACGGACATCCGTCGGCCGGCCTCCTCATCGCCGATCTCGACCACTTCAAGTCCATCAACGACGCGCACGGCCACGAGGGCGGCGATCGTGTTCTGACGGCCTTTGCGAAACGGATGCGGAACGTCTTGAGGGGGACCGATCTCGTCGCCCGCTGGGGGGGCGAGGAGTTTCTGGTCGTGCTGCCGGGGGCGACCCAGCGGGAACTCGCCGCCGTCGCCGAACGGTTGCGGGCGAGCGTCGCGGACGAGCCGTTTTCCCTCCGAACCGGTGCCCTCGCCGTGACGGTCAGCATCGGCACCACCACGATGGACCCGAACGACGACGACTTCGAGCGGGCCGTGCACCGGGCCGATGCCGCGCTGTACGCGGCCAAGTCCGGCGGGCGCGACCGGGTCTGCTCTGCCCCCACAGGTGCTCTGCCGGACGGTGTGCAGAAGAACGAGGTGCAGGTGGACGGCGTGCCAGCGCGATGCGACGACGCGGTGTTCGCCTGATGTCGGTCGGCCCACGGAAGGATCGCGGATGAGTCCAGGCGTCGGAGAGGAAGGACGGGTCGAGGGCATCACGGCGGCGCGCCGCCGTTCGCTGCTGTTCTACACCCATGCGGTGACAGGCGGTGGGGCCGAGCGGGTCTGGGCGCTGCTGGCCTCGGCGCTCGCCGCGCGGGGCCATGCGGTGACGCTGGCTTACGACCACGAAGCCAACGGCCCGGAGGCCGGCCTCGACCCGCGCGTGCGGCTCCTCGGCCTCGGCGCGAACCACGCCGTCGCGGTGGCGCGCCTCGCCCGCCACCTCGCGCGGGACAAACCGGACGTGTCGCTCTCGGCGCTCGGCGTGTCGAACCTCAAGCACGGATTGGCCGCGGGCCTCGCCGGGCGTCGGCGGAACGCCGTCCTCTCGTTCCACGGCCATCCGCAGAGCGAGCCGCAGCGCCTCAGCCGCCTCGGCAACGCCGCCACGCCGGTGCTGGCGCGGCTCACCGCCCGCTCGGTCTTCGTCTCCGACGGGCTGATGGCGCATTACATTCGCGCGGTCGGCGCCGTGCCCGGGCGGTCGGTACGCCTCCACAACCCCGTCGAGGTGGCCGCCGCCGTGCCGGCCCGGGACGCTGCCGAACTCCTCGGCCGTCCCCGCCGGGTCCTCGCCGTCGGGCGCCTCGCACCGGCCAAGGATTTTTCCACGCTCGTGCGCGCCTTCGCCAGGGTCCGGGCGGATGCCGAACTCGTCATCGTCGGTGAGGGGCCTGAGCGCCCCGCCCTGGAGGCCCTGATCCGGGAGCTGGGCCTCGCCGATCGCGTGATCCTGGCGGGCCACGTCGAGCGCCCGTGGCACCTCTACCGGGAGGCGGCGTGCTTTGCCGCCTCGTCGCGGGCGGAGGCGTTCGGCAACGTCCTCGTCGAGGCTCTCGCCCACGGCCTGCCCGTGGCCTCGACGGCCTGCGACGGGCCGGTGGAGATCCTGGCGGGTGGGCGCTTCGGCGCCCTCGTGCCGGTGGGTGATGCCGGGGCGCTGGCCGCGGCCATCGACCGCATGCTCGAAGATCCCGGTCCCCCGGGGTCCCGCGTCGCCCGGGCGGCCCTCTTCTCAGTGGAGGCGGCGGTAGCCGGCTACGAAACCCTGTTCGACGCCCTCCTCGACGGCCCCGCCCGGCCGTGAGGGCGTTCACCGACAGGACGTTCACGGCTTGGAAGGGCGGTCCGGGGCAGGGTCCGGTCGCCCACTCCGTGACACGAGGCGCCCCGTGCTCCTGAGCCACACCCTCCGGTATCTGCCGGCCCAGCTCATCGGGCCCGTGGCGCAGTTCGCCGCCGTCGTCGCCTGGACGCATTGGCTGCCACCGGCCGAGTACGGCATCGTCGCCCTGGTCATGGCCCTGCAGGAACTCGTGTTCCAGCTCTGCCTCGCCTGGTGGTCGGCCTACGTCCTGCGCTACGGCGCCGGCCTCGGCACCGACGGCCGCGCCGGACAGGCGGCCCACGAGAACGCCGTGCTGCTCATCAGCGCCGGGCTTCAGATCGGCGTCACCTGGGCCGTCCTGGCGACGGGCACCACGCCCATGACGCCCGGCTTCCTCGCGGCGGCGTTGGGCTTCACCATCAGCCGCACGTTGACGACGCATCTGGCCGAGCGTGCCCGGGCCGGCGGCGCCATCGGTATCTACACCGTCGCGCAGACGGCCGGTCCCGTGGCGGGCTTCGCCCTGGCGGTCGTTCTCGCTCGGGCCGAGAACTCGGCCACCGCCGTGCTCGCGGGCTTCGCCCTCGCCCACGCCGCGGTGCTGCCGGTGCTGTGGCTGCGCCTGCCCCACACCCGCGCCATCCGCCTCGATACGGGAATCGTGCGCGTCGCCCTCGCCTACAGCACGCCGCTCCTCGTGAGCGGGAGCATCGCCTGGGCCTCGGTGAACGGCATCCGCGTCATCGTCGAGCGCCTGGACGGGGCCGTGGCCGTGGGCCTCCTGTCCGTCGGCTGGGGGCTCGGCCAACGCCTGCTCTCGGTGGCGGCCATGCTGGTCACCGCCGCCGCGTTTCCGCTCGCCGTGCGGCGCATGGAGCAGGGCGGCCCGACCGAGGCCTACGCCCAGGTGGCGCGCAACGGGATCTTCCTGCTGGCGGTGGTGGTGCCGGCGACCGCCGGGGTGATCTGGCTGACGCCGGCCCTGGTTGACCGCCTCATCGGGCTCGAGTTCCAGGAAATGACGCGCATTCTCCTGCCGGTGGCGGCCCTCGCGGCGGCGGTGCGCAACGTCCGCGTCCACTGCGCCGACCAAGTGTTCCTCCTGGCCGAAAAGCCCGGCATCCTCCTCAAGGTCACCGTCGTCGAGAGCGTGGCGACCCTGGCCGGCTGCACTCTCGGGCTCCTCGCCGGCGGCCTGCTCGGCGCCTGCCTCGGCTGCCTCGCCGGCAGCGTCATCGGCTTCCTCGCCTGCTTCGGCGCCGCTTACCGCGAGGGCCTGCGGATCCCGGCCCGGCCCATCGCCCGGATCGCCCTCGCCACCGGAATCATGCTCGTTCCCCTGGCCTGGATGCCGCCGAACCCCGGCTGGCTCGTGCTGGTCGCCGCCATCGCGGGGGCGGGCACCCTCTACCTCGCCGTCCTCGCCCTTCTGTTTCGCGAGGACTGGCCGCAGCGCCGGCAGCCGGTCTGATCCGGCCGCGGCCCGATCGAGGCGGAGACGCTCAGGCGTCCCCGCCGCCCGGGGGCGGCGCGGCGGGGGCGGGCTTCGCCCTGGCCTCGATCAGTCGGCGGCGCAGGGCCACGATCCACGGCTGGGTCCGGGCCACGCGCCGTCCGCGCTCGAGGCCCCATGGCAGGAGCCCCCGGGCGGACAGGGGGGTGAGCACCGCCCGGAGGGGGACGGACACGACGCCGAAGCGGCGCTTGTAATCGTAGTCGCCGATGGTGAAGTCGAAGGTGCGTGCGCCGTGCCCGTGGAGGTGCTCCATGGTGCGGGCGATGAGCAGGCGGCCCGGCGAGACGTTGCGCCACGCGCCCCCGGCCGCGGCGAGACGCACCATGGCGTAGTGCTCGCCCGAGCGCAGGCCGAGCAGCGCGCCCACCACTTCGGGGCCGGCGGTGAGCGCCGTCAGCACTACGCTGCCGTCGTCCAAGCCCCGCTCCACCAGGGTGCGGTAGTGCCGGGCGATGGCCGGGTCGTCGAGGACGTAGGGCAGGCCGAGATCCGCGATGCGCGCACGCTGGAGGCCCTCCAGGGCGTCGAGGATCGACGCCGCCTCGGCGCCGGATTGGATCTGCCGGAACGCGGCACCGTCGTGGCGGAGGAACACCCGGCCGCTGCGCTCCAGTTCCTTGCGGAAGGTGCGCTCCAGGCCGCGATGGAACGCCTCCCACGGGCCGTCGATGCGGATGAGGTTGCCGTTCAGCGCGGTCGGGCCGGTGCCGGGCCACCCGGCGACCGGGCCGGCGAGCTTGGTGAGATGCAGGAGGTCGGCCGGCGGCAGGGCCGCCCGCACGGCCTTCGCGACCCGGGTCCAGGCCTCGGGCCCGGCCGGGGCGGCGGGGCCGAGGAGGGCGGCGTTGTAGTCTGTGATGCCGCCATCGGCGAAGCCCACGACCCGCAGGCCACCCGCGCGCTCCAGGACCCACGGCAGGGCGAGGGCGATCCGTCCCGTGCCCGCCTCCCGCACGGTGACGAGGACGGGCCGCGTGCCCGGTCGCGCGCCGAGGGTCGCGTACCAGGCCCGCAGCCAGGCGGTGTCCTGGAACGGCGTCGCGACGCCGGCCGCCATCAGGGGCCGCCACAGGTCCTCGACCGTCGCCCAGTCCTCGGCGATGGCGACATCGTAGGCGAGGCCGCGGGCGTCGCCCGCAGTCGCTTCAAGGGGGAGGGCGATGGCCATGGTGTTCCGGGCCTCAGGCCGTGGCCGGGGCCGCGTCGGCCTTGGGCAGATCAACGATCTGGCCGAGCCGCGTGCGGTCGAGGCGGAAATCCACCGGCGGACGGCCCTTCTTCTCGGCGCCGCGCATGGTCCACTTGCGGTTCTTGAGGGCCTTCTGCACCACCGCCTTGGCGAGGAAGGCCGGCCCGTCGGTGGCACGGCTCTTCGGCGTCACCCCGAGCCGGCTGCGCAGGATCGCGTTGCCGACGTTGACGATGTGCTTCCGGCGGATCTCCTTCGTCCAGTACTCCATCGTCATCGAGACGTTGAGGCAGTCGAAGTTCTCGACCCGGTGGGGGGCGTTGAGGGGCCAGTGCATCATCTGCCCCGGCTCGAGGTCGTAGGCCGTCGCATGCTCCTCGAACCAGGGCTGGTAGGGCATGTCGATCTCGTGCCCGAACAGGGCGATGTCCTCGAGGTCGTGCGGTTGGAGGAACGGAGGCGTGTTCGGGTAGAGATACAGGCGCTTGCGGCCCATGATCTGCCACAGGGCCTGACCGGGCAGGTCGCAATGGTAGTAGACCTGCGCTTTCGGCGACGAGATCAGGATGCCCATCCCCTGGTTCTCCGTGTCGAAGTCCGGCATGCGCTGCTTCAACTCGTCGAACACCCCGGTGAGGAGATCGTCGTAGCGCCGGTCGATCTTGCGCACGTCGCGCAGATTGATCCAGATCCGGCCCTTCTCGATGGCGTCGATCACCTCGGCACCGGAGAGGTCGCCGATCTCGCCCTCGCGCCACAGGCGGCGCTGGCCGGCCGGACCCATATGGACGAGGTTGTACGACTTGCGCGGATAGTTCTCGATGAGGCTCGCGAGGGCCTCGCGGCTGAACAGCGGCGATTCGTGCAGCCGGTGCGCCAGCCGCAGGGGCTGATGCTTGAAGAGCTCTGCGTGCTGGTGCGTCCAGTCGGTGAAGACGGGGGTCTGCGTCACGCTCATGGTATCCTCGTAGCGATGGTGGGTGGCGTGGAACAAGGGGGTCGGCGGGGGCCGGGGACTGTTGGGCGTATGCGCCCGAGAGGGTGGGCCCGGACCGGCCGCCCCGGGGGCGGCGAGATCCGTCGGCTTCTCCGGTCGATCCGGGACGTTCCGTTTCGGCCGTTCCATCGTTGGGACGTTTCGTGTCGTTTCGGGACGCCGGACCCGCGCCGGGGTGATGTTGATCCGTGTCCAGGCAAGGTGAGTGCCCGGATCAGCGCCCGACGTTCGGAGCGTGTCCTGTCGTCGGTCCGAGGATTGGTCCTCTGCTGGTGAAATCGGGGCAAACATGCAGGCATGCGTGCGCTGCGTAAGTTAGCGGCCGCAATTCCTAAAGCGGTGATTACCGTGCGGTTTCATCCACAGGATGGTCGCAAGATCGAAAACACGCGGAGCTTGGAAGGAGTTCGGAAACAGTCGCGACCGTAGGATGCTGCGTCTATTCGAGAGATCGGCACGGTGATTGCCGGAGTCGGTCGGCGTCCGCGGGTTCCGTTTCAAAGCGGGACAGGACGAACGCTGCACGGAGCGCGAGACGTGAGCCCCGATATGCCTACCTCCCAGCCCCCGGACGATTCCCGCGCCGGACGGCGTCCGGGCGATCTCGTCACGTTGAGCGAACTCGGAACGATCCTGCGCCGCCAGGCGCCCGCGATGATCCTCGTCAGCGCCCTCATCCTCGCGGCGGCCCTCGTCTACCTCAGCCTCGCGCAGCCCCTCTACCGCACGGCCGCGACCCTGCTCCTCGATCCGCGCGGCGGCACCAGCCTCAGTGCCGATGCCGGACAGCGCCCCTCCATGGACACGAGCGTGCTGGAGAGCCAGGCCAAGCTCATTGCCTCGCCGGCGGTGCTGGGCCGGGTCGTCGACGCCGAGCAACTGGTCAAGAATCCGGAATTCGGCTCGGGCCGCCCCGGCCTGCTCCAGCGGGCGAAGGAGGCCCTGGGCCTGCGCCCCGCCCCCGCGCCCCCGGTCCTGGGAGACCCGAAGCAGGCGGCGACCGCCGCCCTGGCCGAGCGCCTCGTGGTCCGACGCTCGGAGCGCACCCTGATCCTCGAGGTCGAGGCGTGGTCCGTCGATCCGAAGACTGCCGCGCGCCTCGCCAACGGCGTCGCCAAGGCCTTCATCGACGATCAGATCGATACGAAGTCCAAGGCCTCCAACGCCGAGAGCGTCTGGATCGACCGCCGGCTCGCCGAACTCGGCGACAAGATCCACGACGCCGAGGCGCGGGTGGAGACGTTCAAGACCCAGGCCCGCATCGTCAGCGCCAACGGCCGGCTCGTGAGCGAGCAGAAGCTCGAGACCGCCACCGCCGAACTCGCCAAGGCCCAGCTCAAGACCTTCGACGCCCGAACCCGCCTCGCCGAAACCGAGCGCGCGCTCAAGACCGGCGATCCCGGTGCCACGGGGGACGCCGCCAAGTCCGGCGTGATCCAACAGTTGCGGCTGCAATATGCCGAGATCCGGCGCCAGCAGGACACCCTCGGCACCACCCTCGGCGCGCGTCATCCCGCCCTTCAGGAAGTCGGCCAGCAACTCGCCGGCATCCGCTCCCTCCTCGCGGCCGAACTGCGCCGGATCGCCGAGACCCAGCGCGGCGAAGTCGCCATCGCGGTGGCGAACGAAGCCCTGCTCAAGCGGCAGGTCGACGACCAGAACCGCGATGCGGTCCAGACCAACCAATCCATCGTCCGTCTGCGCGAGCTGGAGCGGGAGGTGGAGGCGGCGCGCGCCATCTACCTGCGCTTCCTCAAGGCCAACGGGAATCTCGCCCAGGACAGCGTCGACACGCCCGTCGCCCGCATCATCGCGCCGGCCATCGCGCCGGACAGGCCGTCGAGCCCCAACACCCGGGCGGTCCTGCTCATCGCCCTCGCCTGTGCCGTGGCGGCCAGCCTCGTCGTGGCGATCCTGCGTCATCGCCAACCGATGGCGGTGTGGCGCCCCGCCGCCGGGCGCGGCCTGTCCTTCTCCGGATCGGCCGAGGCCGGTCCGGCCCTCCAGCGCGTCGGCGCGGCCGCGCCGCGCCCGTCCAGATCCCCGGTGACGTCTTGAGCATGCCTTCCTCCGGATCCGCCCTCCACGAGCGAAGCCTGACGCGGGCTTCGATCCCGCCCACACCGGGCGCTCCCCCGCGCATCGACGGGCAGTTCATCAATGTCGCGAATCCCGCCGGGGCCGTGGCGGCCGTGCGGGAGCGTGCCGCCGCGGGACGCGGGTTCACCTTCTTCACCCTGAACCTCGATCACCTCGTCAAGCTGCGCGACCATCCGGGCTTTCGCGCCGCCTATCGGTCCGCGACCCTCGTCAGCGCCGACGGCTGGCCCGTGGCCCGCTTGGCCCGCCGGAGCGGCGGGAGCGGGGAGGCCGTCCGGGTCACCACCGGGGCCGACCTCGTCGCGCCCCTGTGCGCGGCCGCCGCCGCCGATGGCGTTCCCGTCTACCTGTTCGGCGCCACCGAGAAGAGCCTCGCCGGGGCCGCCGCCGCCCTGCGCGCGGCGAGTCCGGACCTCGACATCCGCGGCTGGCACGCGCCGCCCTTCGGGTTCGACCCCCTGTCGCCGCAAGCCGACGCCGATGCCGACCGGATCGCGGCCTCCGGCGCGCGCCTCGTCTTCGTGGCGCTCGGCGCGCCCAAGCAGGAGTTGTTCGCCGCCCGCGCCGCGGAGCGGCACCCGAGCCTCGGCCTCGTCTGCATCGGTGCGGCCCTCGATTTCCTGTCGGGGATACAGGTGCGGGCGCCGCGCCGCGTCCGGGCGGCGCGCCTCGAATGGCTGTGGCGCATGGCGCATGCCCCGAAGGCCCTGGGCGGCCGCTATGCGCGCTGCGCCGGCCTGCTCGCCCGCCTGACCGTCGCCGAGCCGGCCCTGCGGGCCCTCGGCTTCCGCGATGTGCGGACTGCCGAGGGCGCGCCCGATCCGTCGCGCGCCCGCATCTGCCTCATGTACACCATGGACCCGCGCGGCGCGAAGGTCGGCGGCATCGAGACCCATATCCGCCAGATCCTGGCCCACCACCCGGCGGATGTCTCGGTGCTGTTCGTCGGCACCGACGAGGCGGGCGACTGCACCCTCGGCGAAGTCCGGTCCCTCGTCATCGAGGGGCGCACCATCGACTTCCTGCCCGTCGCGCAGATCCGGGCGCAGGACGTCAACCACGCGGCCAAGAGTCTGAGCCAGTCCATCACCCTGCACTACGTCCTCGGCGCCCTGCGCCACGTCCGGGCGATCCGGCGCGCCATCGGGCCGGGGCCCGCCACCGCCGACCTCCACCGCTTCGAGTTCGCACCCCTGGCGCGCCTCCTCGGCCTGCCCGCCTTCCAGATGGTCCACGGCGAGGGCAGCCGGGGCGACCGGATGGATTCCCTCATCAAGTCGTACTGGTACCTCCATGCCCTCGGCGAGCGCCTCGCCCTGCGCTGGGCCACGGGCATCTTCTGCGTGAACCCGGCCATCGTCGAGCGCATCGCGAGGGAGTTCCCGAGGGCGCTGCCCAAGGCCGAGGTGCTCACCGTCTCGGTGGATACGACGTTGTTCTCGGCCCAGCCTTTCGCCTGCGCGGACGGGGTGTTCCGCATCGTCTTCGCCGGGCGCCTCGACGCGTTCAAGGACCCGGCCCTCATTTTCGCGACCCTGGCGGCCCTGCGCGCCCGCCTCGGCGGACAGGTCGAACTCCACTACGTCGGGGCGAGCGATCCGACGCGGTTCCCCGAATTCGCGGCCGTCAGCGACATCACCGTGCGCCACGGATTCCAGGATGCGCGGGGCGTCGCCCGGATCATGGCCCTGTGCCACGCCGGCATCCTGACCTCGTTCTTCGAGGGCATGCCGTGCTTCCTCCTCGAGGGCCTCGCCAGCGGCCGCCCGTTCGGCGCGATCCGACTGCCGCAGTTCGACGGGCTCATCGAGGCCGGCACCAGCGGCTTCCTGGTGGAGCGCGGCGCCGACACCGAGGCCTCGGCGGCCCTCCTGGCGGAACACTTCGCCGGGCTGTGGGACGCCATCCGCCTCGGCCGCCTCGATCCGGCGGCGATCCACGCCAAGGCAGCGCCCTACGCGGTGACCGTGCAGATGAACCGCTTGTTCGCCCGGCATCGCGCGGTCCAGGGGCGCGCCGCCCTTGTCGACGTGCCCGCGACCCTGGCCTGAGCCCCCCATGCGGGATGGCGTGAAGCCCCTCCGGGTCGGCGTGCGCCTGGACGGGCGGGCGCCGCGCCGCTGGCACCTGCGCCTGCTCGAGGCCCTGGACGCCCTGCCGGGCCTCGACCTTTCCGTCGCGCGCCTACCCGGTCCCGGGGGGCTGCCCGCCAACGCGGCGCTCCTGTTCGCCGTCGAGGCCCGCCTGCGGCGCCTGCCCGGCGACGGCCCGGCCGCGCCCGTCCCCCTTTCGGCCCTGGCGGCCTATCCGGATCTCGGTCGAGCCGGCCTCGTCCTCGACCTGTGCGGCGACGTCGTCCCGGTGCCGGGCCAGCGGGTCTGGCGCCTCACCTTCGACGGCGCCTGCGGCGAGGCCGGCCTCCTCGCATCCCTGCTCGCCGGGCACGCGCCCGTCGCCGCTCTGATGGACGGCGAGCGCGTCGCCGCCGCCGGGCGCCTCGGCACCGAATCCCTGTCCGTGATGCGGGCCGCGTTCGAGGACGGCCTCGTGCGCACGATCGATCTGATCCGGTCGGCCCTCGTCGGCGCAGCGGCCGGAGACGGAGGTGCGGCCGGCGCGCATGGATCGCCGATGGGGCCCGGCGCCCCGCCGCCGGCCGGCCTGTCCCGCGCCGCCATCGGCCTCCGGGCCGTCACGATGCTCGCCCGCACGGTGGCGGCGCGGCTCCACCGCCTGGGCTACCGGACGCCGCACTGGCGCGTCGGCTGGCGTCATCTCGCGGGGCCGGATCTGGTCGACCTGCGCCGTCTGCCCGACCACGGCTGGCACGACCTGCCCGATGACGGCCTGCGCTTCTACGCCGACCCGTTCCCCATCGCGCACGGGGGCCGCACGATCCTGTTCGTGGAGGAGTATCCCCACGCCACCGGCCGGGGCGTCATCTCGGCGGTCGCCTTCGGTCCGGACGGTCCGGAGGGCGTACCGGTGCCGGTGCTGGAGGAGCCCCATCACCTGTCCTACCCGTTCGTGTTCGAACGGGACGGCGCGTACTGGATGATCCCCGAGAGCGGGGCAGCCGGCACCGTCGACCTCTACCGGGCCACCGCCTTCCCGGGCGGCTGGGTCAAGCAGGCGACCCTGGTCTCCGGCGTGACCGCGAGCGACGCGACCCTCCTCGAACACGGTGGCCGGTGGTGGCTTTTCGCCACCGTGCGCGAGCAGGGGCTCGGGCAGCCGGAGCGCGCGGCGCGCGGCGCCTATTCCGATGCCCTGCACCTATGGTCGGCGCCGGACTTCCGGGGGCCCTGGACCCCGCATCCGCGCAACCCCGTCCTCATCGATTTCGCCGCCGCGCGCCCGGCGGGACGCATCGTGGTGCGGGACGGCGCCCTGATCCGCCCGGTGCAGGATTGCCGGCGCGGCTACGGCGAGGCCCTGGCCCTGGCGCGGATCGACCGCCTCGACGAAGGCGGCTATGCCCAGACCGTGGAGACCACCCTGCGCGCCGGCCCGGGCTTTCCCGGCAACCGGCTCCACACCCTGAACCGGACGGACGCGTTCGAGTTCATCGACGGCTCCGGGTCGTCCCCGCGTTACTGGCCCAAGCGGGCGTATTCGTAATGCAATTGGGCGACATCCGACCGGGGTGTCATCCTTCACGAAACACACGATAATTTAATCCCGACCCTGCGGAACCCGTGCGCTCGTCGCGGGATTGCCGGTCGCTGGACGAGACTTGGCCGGGCGGACCTTTGCCGGAGCCGGGACGACCCCACGCGTTCCATGCGATCTTGCGACGTCCGCGACGTCAGGAAGGGCTCATCGTGTCAGAGCCAACGACAGACGGCACTCCCGTGCGCACGCCCTCGGCCCGTTCGCTGCGCGGGCTCGACGCCCTCAACTTCTTCCTCGCCGACGTGCGCGACGGCCTCGGGCCGTACCTCGCCATCTACCTCATCGCCGTGCGCGGCCCCGACCAGGGCTGGAACGAGGCGACCACCGGCCTGATCATGACCATCGCGGGCATCGCCGGCCTCATCGCCCAGACGCCGGCCGGCGCTCTCATCGACCGCACCAGCCGGAAGCGCGCCGTGGTCATCGCCGGGGCCATCGCCGTGACGGTGAGCTGCCTGCTGCTCCCGTTCATCTCGAACTTCTACTTCGTGGCCGCGACCCAGTCGGTGGCCGGCATCGCCGGGGCGATCTTTCCGCCGGCGCTCGCCGCCATCACGCTGGGCGTCGTCGGCCCGAAGATGTTCGCCAAGCGCATCGGCCGCAACGAGGGCTTCAACCACGCCGGCAACGCCGCCTCGGCGGCTATCGCCGGCGGCACTGCCTACTTCTTCGGGCCCATCGTGGTGTTCTGGCTCATGGCGATCCTGGCCTTCTGCAGCATCGGCGCCATGCTGATGGTGCCGGCCGACGCCATCGACGACGACCTCGCCCGTGGCCTCGACCACAGCAGGGCCGAGACGAAATCCAATGCCGACGAGGAGCCCTCGGGCCTCACCGCGCTCCTCAAGAACAAGTACCTCGTCCTGTTTGCTGTGCTCGCCGCCCTGTTCCACCTCTCCAACGCGGCGATGCTGACCTCGGTCGGCCAGCTGCTGACCCATCTCTCGGGCAAGGACAACGCGACCTCGCTCATCGCCATCTGCATCGTGGCGGCCCAGCTCGTCATGGTGCCGGTCGCCGTGTTCGTCGGCGCCAAGGCCGACGCCATCGGCCGCAAGCCGATCTTTCTCGCGGCCTTCGGCGTGCTCGCGGTGCGCGGCGTGCTCTACACCCTGTCGGACAACCCGTTCTACCTCGTCGGCGTCCAGCTCCTCGACGGCATCGGCGCCGGCATCTACGGCGCCCTGTTCCCCCTCGTGGTCGCCGACCTGACGCGCGGCACCGGCCGGTTCAACGTCTCGCAGGGGGCAGTGGCCACGGCGCAGGGCCTGGGGGCCGCGCTCTCGGCGACGCTCGCCGGCGTGATCATCGTCTCGGCGGGCTATTCCACCGCCTTCCTGGCGCTCGCCGCCATCGCGGGCGCGGGCTTCGCCCTCTACCTCTTCGCCATGCCGGAGACCTACGGCTACGAGCCCGGCCGCGGCGACGCCACCGGTGGGGGCGCAGCCCCCCTTCCGGCCGCGGCGGTCTGAGCGGCACCGCATGTCAGCCCGCGACGACATCCTCGCCTTCGCCCATATCGGCGACCTGCACCTCACCGGGGCGGAGGCGCCCAACGCCCGCGATTTCTCCGCCATCGTGGACCAGATCAACGCGGCCGACGGGCTCGATTTCGTCTACCTGCCGGGCGACAACGCCGACAACGGCACTCCGGCCCAGTACGCCCTCGTCCGCGCGGGCCTCGACCGGCTGCGCCTGCCGGTCCACGTCATCACCGGCGACCACGATGTCGAGGGGGGCAGCCTCGACGCCTTCTACGCCGGCCTCGATGCGCGGCGCCTGCCCTACGCCATGGACGTGTCGGGCCTGCGCTGCTTGTTCCTCGACCTGAGCGGCCCCGGCTCCGGCGGTCCCGACTTCCGCCTCGGGTCCGAACAGCTCGCCTGGCTCGAGGGCGAAGTGCAGGGCGCCGAGCGGGACGGGCTCGACTGCGCCCTGTTCATGCACACCTACCCGGCCGACCTGAAGGGCGACGGGGAAGCGACCCGCGTGGCGCACCTCGTCTCGGGCTCGCGGGTCCGCCTCGTGGAGATGGGCCACACCCACTACAACGAACTCGCCAATGACGGCCGCACGATCTTCGCCGCCACCCGCTCCACCGGGCAGATCGAGGAGGGGCCGGTGGGTTACGCCGTGGCCGCCATCGACCGGGGCGTGGTGAGCTGGCGCTTCAAGGAACTTGCCCGGCCCTGGCCTTTCGTCCTCGTCACCGCCCCGGCCGACCGGCGCCTCGCCCACGACGCGGCCGATGCCGAGCACATCGTCGGCGACACCATCGAGGTCCGCGCCCTCGTGCTGGGCGCGACACCCGTGACGGCCTGCAGCGTCAGTGTCGATGGCGGGCCCCCGCACCCCATGACCCGGGCCGAGGGCGACCGGCGCTACCGCGCCCGCATCGCCTGGGGGCCGCAGGCCCGCCGCCTCGTGGTCCGCGCCGTGGATGTCGCCGGTGGCACGGACGAGGATTCCGTCGAGCCGGCCCGGGATGCCGCTGGCATCCCCGTCTCGAAGGGCCTCGGCAGCGATGCCGATTGCGTCGGCGCCTGGCCCGAGAAGGGGCTTCTCGGCACGCAGCTCGGTCCCAACCGCAACGGCCGGCACTGGTAGGCACCAGCCCGATCACCACGCCGCTTTTCCTGCCTCGACGGACCCAGCCTTGCGATGCTCGCTCTCCCCATGACGCCCCACCTCGCCACCTGGATCATCGCCGGGCTCGCCACCCTCGGGGTGATCGTGCGCCCGTTCGCGTGGCCCGAGGCCGTCTGGGCGGTGCTGGGGGCCGCCGCCCTCGTCGTCTTCGGCCTGATGCCGGCCGGGATTGCCTGGGAGGGCATCCTCAAGGGCACGGACGTCTATCTCTTCCTCGTGGGCATGATGCTGATGTCCGAGGTCGCCCGGAAGGAGGGATTGTTCGACTGGCTGGCCGGCATCGCGGTGCGGGCCGCCAAGGGATCGGCCACGCGCCTGTTCACCCTGATCTACGTCGTCGGCACGGTGGTGACGGTGTTCCTGTCGAACGATGCCTGCGCGGTTGTGCTGACGCCCGCCGTCTACGCCGCCACCAAGGCCGCCAAGGTCGAGAACCCGCTGCCCTACCTGTTCATCTGCGCCTTCATCGCCAATGCGGCGAGCTTCGTGCTGCCGATCTCGAACCCGGCCAACCTCGTGGTCTTCGCCGAGCACATGCCGCCCCTGACGCGATGGCTGGCGATGTTCGCGCTCCCCTCGGTGCTGGCCATCGCCGCCACCTACGCGAGCCTGCGCCTGACGCAGAATTCGGTCCTTCGGACCCAGCAGGTGGCCACCGATGTCGAGCCGGTGCGCCTGTCCCGGACCGGCCTCGTCGCCGGTCTCGGCATCGTCGCCACGGGCGGCGTCCTCATCGGCGCCTCAGCGCTCGGCCTCGATCTCGGCCTGCCGACCTTCGTGGCGGGCGGCCTCACCACCGCGGCGGTCCTCCTGATGAAGCGCGGCGGCCTCGTCGAGGTGGCGCGTGACGTGTCCTGGAGCGTGCTGCCCCTGGTCGCCGGCCTGTTCGTCCTCGTCGAGGCCCTGGAGAAGACCGGCATCCTCCGGATGATCGCCGACACCCTCAAGCGGGCCGCGACGGCCGCGCCGACCGAGACGGCCTGGGGCGCCGGCACGCTGGTCGCGGTCCTGTGCAATCTCGTCAACAACCTGCCCGCCGGGCTCATCGCCGGCGCGGCGGTGCAGACCGCCCATGTCCCGGACAAGGTCGCGGGCGCGGTCCTCATCGGCGTCGATATCGGCCCCAACCTATCCGTCACGGGCTCCCTCGCCACCATCCTCTGGCTCACGGCGATCCGTCGCGAAGGGCAGGATGTCGGCTTCTGGCGCTTCCTCAAGCTCGGCCTGATCGTCATGCCGCCGGCCCTCGTCCTGGCGCTGGCCGGCCTCCTCCTCGTCTGATCCCCCTTCGTCCGATCTCTCTCGCCAAGGCCGCCCGTGAACCCCGCCCTGCTCTATCCCTTCATCCTCGTCGCGGGCGCCCTCCAGGCGCTCGGCAACTCCATGAACGCGCAGCTGCGCGGCCGGCTCGTGAACCCGTGGCTCGCCGCTTCGGTGTCGTTCCTGCCCATCGTGTTCGTGTTCGCGACCCTGTTTCTCGTCATGCCGACGCCGCTGCCGACCCTGGAGACCCTCGCCAAGATGCCCTGGTACGCGCCGCTCGGCGGCGTCGCCGGCGCGGTGGCGGTGTTCGGCGGGCTCGCCTTCATCGACAAGGTCGGGGCGGGCCCGTTCAACGGCCTGACGCTCACCGCCAACATCCTGGCCTCGCTCGCCATGGACGCGTTCGGCCTGTTCGGGCTGCCGGGGAGCGGGTTCAAGGTGATGCCGTGGCTCGGCGGCCTCCTGATGGCGGTCGGCGTCGTCTTCATCGCCCGCACCACGGCCGATAAGGGCGATGAAAAGGAGTCAGGGCACGGCCTCAATCCGAAGCTGCTCTACCCGTTCATCGTCGTCGCCGGCATCCTGCAGGCCGTGGGCGTGGTCTGGAATGCCGGGCTGCGCGGCGCCCTGGTGAACCCCTGGCTCGCCGCCACCGTCTCGTTCCTGCCCGTCGTGTTCGTCTTCGTCCTCGTCTTCCTCCTGCGCCCGACGCCGCTGCCGACGAAGCAGGACGTGGAAGGCGTGCGCTGGTGGATGCCGCTCGCCGGCATCACCGGGGCCGTCGCCGTGTTCGGCGGCCTGCTCTTCGTCGACACGGTCGGGGCCGGCGCCTTCAACGGCCTGCTCATCACCGCCAACCTGCTCACCTCCGTCGCCCTCGACCATTTCGGCTGGGTCGGCATGAAGCAGGTGAAGGCCGGCCCGTCGCGGCTCGGGGGCGCCGCCCTCATGATCGCGGGAATCGTCCTGATCTCGCTGTTCTGAACGCGCGCGCGGATCGCGGCGGTGGCGGCCGCGTCCCGTCTTCGCGGCGGGGCGTGCGGATAAGTGCGGATAAGCACCGGGACGATTGGCCTTTTCCGGCCCCGCCATGCTAGACCGGACCAATCCCGCCTGAAGCCGATCCGCGCGAAGGTGTGTGGACTAGCCCTTCCCGCCGCCCGACCGCCGCTCACGCGCGGTCCATCCGGTGCGCGTCGTGACCTCATCGGTCGCCGAGCCGCGCGAGTTCGCCTCGCCGCGGCCCGCCCACGAGATCGCGCGCGATCCCAAGGAGGGGTCGAGGATAGGAATGCAATGAGCGACGAGACCGACGCCCGGACCCGATCCGAGGAGCGTGCCGAGCGGGCCGAGCGGATGGCCAAGGAAGGTGCCGAGGCCATGGCCGAGCACATCGCCTCCGTCAAAGCCGTCGACGAGCGCACGGTGAAGCTGCGCGCCCTGCGCCTCGCCAAGGAAGCCGCCGACGCGGAGGCCAAGGCCGCCGCCGCCGCGGCCGCGCCGCCGAAGCGCAAGCGGTCTTCCTGAGACCGGGGCCGGAGGACAGATCCATGGCATTCGAGCGTTCCCGCCGCCCGAGCGACCCCCGTCAGGCGGCTGAGGCCGCTTTCAAGGCCGCGACCACCAAGGCCCCCGAGGCGGCGCATGCCGCCCCGGCGCGCCCCGCCACCCCGACCGCGCCGGCAGGCTCGGCCGTGCCCGGCGCGCGCGAGATGGTGACCCTGCGGCTCGACCGTGCCGTGCTGGAGCATTTCCAGAAGGACGGCCCCGGCTGGCAGGACCGCGTCAACGCCGCCCTGAAGGCCGCCGTCGGTCTCTGACCCCTTGTGCCGTGCTTTCTTGCGACGAACCGGTATCCACTTCGTCGGAGAGCACGTCAGCCGAATCCGGCTCGCTTCAGCCGCATCACCGTGCGGTCGAGGGCTCCGAGATAGGCTGAGCGGTCGCGGGCCGAGAACGGTTTCGGGCCGCCCGTGATGGCGCCGGCCTCGCGGAGATCCTGCATCAAGTTGCGGGTGGCGAGCGCCATCCCGACGGAATTCTCGCTGAACGGCTTTCCCGTGGGCGCGATCACCTCGGCGCCGGCCTTCACGCAGCGCGCCGCGAGCGGCACGTCGGCGGTGACCACGATGGTGCCGGGCCGCGCCCGCTCGGCGATCCAGTCGTCGGCGGCGTCGAACTTGTCGCTCACCACCACGCGCTCGATCCACGGCTCGCGCGGGACCTGAAGGAAGCTGTTGGCCACCACGACCACGTGGAGGCCGTAGCGTCCGGCCACCCGGTAGGTCTCGTCCTTGACCGGGCAGGCATCGGCATCGACGTAGACGACGATCGGGGTCTCGCTCATCGCGCCGCCACCGTGCGGCGGGGCGGGGCGTCGGGCTCTGCGCGGGGCAAAGCCGCGGCGCGCTCCAGGGTCGAGACGCTGAGGGGCTGGCCGCGGCCGCGCAGGGCATGGGCCCCGAGGGACCGGGCAGCGATGCCGGGCGGCAGGTGGGCTAAGCGCGCCAGGAGGTCGTCCGAGACGAGGATCTCGGTGCCGAGCGGCCGGCACAGGGATTCGATGCGCGACGTGACGTTCACGGCATCGCCGAAATACGCGATCTTGTGGCGGTCGACGCCGACTTCGGCCGTGACCACCGAGCCGCCGTGGAGCGCCGCGCGCAGGCGCGGCACCGTGCCGAACCGGGTCCGCCACGCGTCGGCTTCCGATTCGATCCGGTCCATCACGTCGAACACGCAGGCGACGCAGCGCGCGTCCTTGAGGCCGCGCGCCATGGGCCAGGTGATCATCGCCATGTCGCCGATGTAGTCGTCCGTGGAGCCCCGGTTGCGGCGCACGGGCTCGGCCATGGCGGCGAAGACCGCGCCGAGATAGGCCTGGGCCTTGAGGTCGCCGTGCGTCTCGGCGAAGGCCGTCGAGCCGACCACATCGAGGAACAGGAAGATGCGCTCCTCCCGCACCGGGCGGTGGTAGCGCCCGACGAGGAAGTTCACGAACACCTCGCCGCCGATGAGGTCGCGCATGCGGATCACGAAGACGAGGAGCGCCGAGACGGCGAGCGAGTAGGCCAGCACCCGGGGGGTGATCTTCACGGCGTTGGACAGGCTGTCGTCGGTGAGGCCCAGCGCCCAGACGACGAGGCCGCCGAGCGCGATGCCGGCGGCGATCATGAGGACGTAGGTGAGCTCGGCCGCCGGGACGTAGAATTTCGCCGGCATCCGCCGCATCCGCGCCTGGAGGCCGCCGAGGATCAGCCCCCGGTCGAAGGCCAGGGTGGTGATGCCCACGGACAGGCCGTAGGCGAGGCCGGCCAGCGGCGTCGCGCCCCCGGCGAACAGGACGTTGTAGAGGAGGCCGGCCCCGCCGCAGGCGACGAGGATGAGGACCCAGAACCAGCGGTGCTGTGGCAGCATCAGGCGTGGTCCCGGTTCTGGGAACGGGCGCGGGACGGGAACGGAGCGGCGCTGCCCACGGGACATCCCTCGCGATGGTGCCGGCGCCGCGCGGGCGGCGCTGTGGAAGCGGAACCGTAGACTCCCTGCACACCGTCGCATGATGGCGCCAGTATGGCCGCAGCCCCTCGGGTGCGTCGAATGCCGCCCGGACGCGTTGGGATGGGACAAACGAAGGACAGGGCCGGGACGATGAGGCAACGCGCATTCGGTGCCACGGGACGGGACGTGCCGGTGCTGGGGCAGGGGACCTGGCGCCTCGACGACGACGATCGGACCCGGGCGCTGGCCGCCCTGCGGGCCGGGATCGAGGCCGGCTTGACCCATATCGACACCGCCGAGATGTATGGCGCGGCCGAGCCCCTCGTGGCCGAGGCCATCGCGGGACAGCGCGAGGCCGTGTTCCTCGTCTCGAAGGTGCTGCCCTCCAACGCCTCGCGCGCCGGCACCATCGCGGCCTGCGAGCGCTCCCTGAAGCGCCTCGGCACGGACCGCCTCGACAGCTACCTCCTGCACTGGCCGGGCTCCCATCCCCTGGAGGAGACCATCGCGGGGTTCGAGGCCCTGAAGGCGTCGGGCAAGATCCTGTCCTGGGGCCTGAGCAACTTCGACGTGGATGGCCTGGACGAGACCCTGAACATCGCCGGCCCGGGCGCCATCGCGTGCAATCAGGTGCTCTATCACCTGGGCGAGCGCGCCATCGAGCACGCCGTCGAGCCGTGGTGCCGGCGCAACGGCGTCGCCCTGGTGGCGTACTCGCCGTTCGGCAGCGGTGATTTCCCCAAAGCCAACGGCCGGGGCGGGCGGGTGCTGGCCGGCATCGCCGAGGCGCATGCAGCGAGCCCCCACGCCGTGGCCCTCGCCTTCCTGACGCGGCACGACGGCGTCTTCGCCATCCCGAAGACCGGGTCGCCGGAGCGCGCCGTCGCCAACGCAGCGGCCGGCGACCTCGTCCTGGAGGCCGCCGAAATCGCGGCCCTCGACGCCGCGTTCCCGCGCGGCCCGCGCCCGCGCCACCTGCCGATGCTGTGACGCGCCGTCGCGGGCGCGCGGGACGGCGTTTTTTCGGGCGCCTGTGGTTCGCCGGACGCCGCGCCGCGCCTGCGCGCACGCTAAAGCGCTTCCCGCGCATCCGAAGGAATTCCGCGGCGATGATCACCCGGATCGGCCTGTCGATCTCGTTCCTGCTCGCCGGCCTCGCCCGGGCCTGGGCGACCGAGCCGCCCCGACAGCCGGGCGGCGAGACCCTGACCATCGACGAGAAGGGCATCACCCTGGCCTTCCCGGAGGACGGGCCGAAGCTGCGCATCGGCGGCAAGCTCCAGCTCGATTACGGCGCCGCTTCCCTGCGCCAGTCCGGCCTGCCCGAGCCGTTCCCCGAGAACATCGCCGTGCGGCGCGCGTGGATCGAGAGCTATCTCAGCTACGGCAAGACGCTGGAGGTGGCGTTCCAGTACGATTTCGCGGAACCCCAGCGGCCGATCAACGACGCCGCCGTCGCCTATACGGGCCTGGCGAACACTCTGCTGACCGTCGGCAACATGAAGGAGCCGTTCAGCCTCGACCAGCTCATCAGCGACAACGCCACCCTGTTCACCGAGCGCTCGCTCGCCGACGCCTTCGCGCCGGCCCGCAACTTTGGCATCGCCCTCGGGCACCACGGCATGGACTGGACCGTGGCGGCGAGCGTGTTCGGCGGGAACGCCAACACCGGCATCACCCGTGAGGGGGTCGCCGCCACGGCGCGGGCCACCTACGCGCCGATCCGCACGGACGCGGCGGTCCTGCATCTCGGTCTGGCCGGCAGCGTGCGCGACCTGCCGCGCGACGCCGCACCCCTGTCCCTGTCGAGCCGTTCCGAGGCGTTCCTGTTCCGGCAGACCTTCGTCGACACCGGCGACATCCGCGACGCGACACGCATCGCCCGCCTCGGCCTGGAGGCGGCCTACCGGAACGGGCCGTTCCTCGTGCAGGCCGAGTACATCCGCACCCAGGTCGAGCGCTCCGGCGCCGGCCCCTTGAGCTTCCAGGGCGGCTACATCCAGGCGAGCCTCGTGCTGAACGGCCAGGGCCGCGCCTACAAGCTCGCGCCCGAGTACGGTGCCACCTACGCGGTGTTCGCCGGGGTGGTGGTGCCGGAGGCCGCCCGGGTGACGCGCGGCGGTCTCGGCGTGTTCGAACTCGCCACCCGCTTCAGCGCCCTCGACCTCGACGACGGCGGCCTACGGGGTGGCATCGAGCGCGATGTGACGGTGGGGCTGAACTGGTATCCCGACCGCAACATCCGCTTCGTGGCCGATTACGTCCGCTCGCATGCGAGCCCATCCGCCTTGGCCGGCGGGCGCACCGTCGACGCGGACACGTTCATCGGGCGGTTCCAGCTGTACTGGTGAGCGGGCGGCGTGGCCCATGGGGCCGATCCAAGTCGCCGTCCGATGTCGTGCCGTCCGGACGGGACTCAAGCCGTGGGACAGGATTTGCCGCCGGGCAGGATCGTCTCCGCCGCGGCCGCGCTCCCGGTCCCGCGCATGGGCCACGCCACCTGCCTCGCGAAGATGAGGCTGTTGAGCACGGGGAAGATGTTGAAGATCGGCGTGTAGGTGAAGCTCGACTCGGCCATGACGTAGCGCGCGCCCATGGTCTGTTCGGATTCGGGCGGCGCGCCGATGACGCTTCCGACGACCCGCGCGGTCGCGTTGCGCGCCACGCTGGAGCAGACCTTGGCCACCAGGGTGTTGCCCTGCTGATAGACCCCGACCGCCGTCAGCACGATGCCGGCACCCGTCGTGTTGTACGGGAAGGTCACCGCCGCACCGGCCGCGTAGACGTCGTCCACGGTGGAGACGCTGCCGCGCGAGATCAGGTCCGCCATGGTGCGGACCGAGCGAAGCAGCCCCTGGCTGGTGCCATAGGCCCGGGGGAGCTCGATGGTCCCCATCAGGATCAGGAGCAGGACCGGCGCGAGGAGGGCGAATTCGAGGGCGGCGATGCCGTCCTCGCCGGTTGCGAAGCGCCGCATCAGCATCGCCCCGTGGCGTAGGGCTCGGCGCGGAACACCGCGGTCGCGACGATGAGCTGGCCGCTCGCCCCGATCTTGCGCGGGGAGAGATCGAGGATGGTGAAGAACCGGGGCACCACCACGGCGGCGCGGATGGTCACGACGTCGTTGCCCGCCGGACACTGGAAGCGCGCACCGAAGCTCGCCGACAGGGCCTTGGCGCCCGCGTCGTAGGGATCGGAGACCGAGATCGTCGCGAAGGTCTTGGCGGTGGTGACCTCGACCTTCACGTCCGCGCAGTTGAACAGGGCCGGCCCGCTGCACAGGGCCGTTCGGAACCGCGTGGCGGCGTCGGTGCCGTCGTAGCCCTCCTGGAAAGCGCCGGTGAAGACCGCGCGGCCGGCCCGGTCGAGGTTGTTGCTGAGGGTCTGCTGAGACAGGGTGAGGAGGCTGGCCTCGAAGATCGCGCCCAGCAGCATCAGGAACGGCAGGAGCACGAGGGCGAATTCTACCGCCGTCGTGCCGTTCCGGGCGCGGGCGAAGCCGGCATGGTGGCGACGGAGCGTGGTAACGAAGCCTGCCGGCATCATGGGCGTCCCCTTACCGGGAGATCCGGAGTTCGCTGATCTGGGCACCGATGGCCCGGAAGGCCGTGGTGAGATCCGACGAATCCGCGATGTCGAAGAACATCGATGGGCTGGTGGCGCAGGAGCGGAGGAGATCGCTGGTCCCGTCGGTGACCTCGACCCGCACGGTGAAGATCTGGATGCCGGCGCTCTTCATGTTGGCGCAAAGCGTCGCGAGGCGCCCGTCTAGGGCGGCCGTCCGCGTGCCGGGGTCCGACGACACCGTGCCGACGCGGTTAGCCCAGATGTAGCTCGTGCCGGAATAGAACGAGCCGTTGCTGGAGAGCGTGTTCGAGATCTGGTTCTGGCCGTCGGTCATCAGGACCACGAACTTGCGCACGGTGGCGTCCGTGTACTCGGCGCCCTTCACCAGGGGGCCGATCGGCGACAGGGCGTGCCAGCCCCAGACGAGGCCGAGAGGAATGTTGGTGTCGCCGCTCACCGTCATGGCGCCGACGGCGCTCGTCAGCGTCGCCTTGGAGTTCGTCAGGGGGGTGATCGGCTGGAGTTCGCAGCCGGCATTGGGGCCGTAGAAGTAGCCGTTGGGGCCGCCGTAGCGGTCCGTCTTCGACACCTTCCAGGCGGTGCCGTACTTGGCGACTTGACCCTGGCGCACCCGGTTGTCGAGGACGAGCAGGCCGCTGGGGAACGGGTAGTCGGCGAGGTAATCGTTGACGGCACTACCGTCGTAATCCGACTCGTCCGGCGCGAAGTACGGCACGAACAGCGAGTCCGCGGTGGCCTGCGTGGCGGCCGTCTCGGCAACGTCGTAGGGCATCGGACGTCCCTCCACACACCCGCCCCAGGCGACGCCGAGCTTGCCGAATAGGGTGAGCCGGTTCGCCTTCGAGGCGAAGATTTGCGAGTGGTAGGAGGCGAGCCCGTCCTTGTCGATCCAGCTCGCCGCCGCGTTGCCGGCGCCGACATTGACGGTCATCGAGAACGGGACCACGGCCATCCTGAGGGCGTTCGGCTTGGCCGGATCGACCTCGGCGAAGAGGCTGTTGACGAGATCCGTGGCCGCCGCCTTGAGGTTCGCCAGCTTGGTGCCGCGCATGGAGCCGGTGTTGTCGAGGACGAGGGCGATCTCGAGGTTGCCGGACCCGCGCCGCGAGACCCCGGAGACGGAAAGCGGCATGCTGGTGAAGCCGGCGAGTCGGGTCAGGGTGGTGGGCGTCGTTCCCGTGACCGTGACCCGGATGGTGTCGCCGGAGCGCACCGTGACGACGGTCATCTCCGCCGCTTGGCTCTTCGCCATCGCGGCCGTCACCTGCTTCGTCGCCTTGTCGGACAGGACGGCATCCGTGGTCGCTGTCGGCAGCTTGGCGAGCGACAGCACCGTGGCATCGACGGCGTTCTGCGCCTGCTGGCGGGCGTTCGTATTGGTGCCGTAATCGATGACGACGCCGCCGAGCAGCAGCATCGGGATCAGCGCGATGGCGAAGATGAGGACGACCCCACCCTCAGCGGCGCCCCGGAAGCGTGCGATGCCGTTCTTGGAATGGTTGAATAACTCTACCATGAAGAGAAGTTCGCCACCATCCCGTTAAGGAATGGTTATCGGGGCGCGGGCGTACACGACGGGTCGCGCGACGCGAACGCCGTCGGCCCCACGGGCGCGATGGGCGTTCGTCCGGTCATCCCAGCCACCTCGCGGGCGGTGCGTCGCCGGTGCGGTTCGGGCCGGCTACTCGCCGACCCCGAACAGCTTCTCGAGGAAGTTGCGGTCGTCCTGGCTCGGGCCGGCGCGGCGCGGGCTGGCGGTGGCGACGCGCGGGGCCGGCTGGGGCTGAGGCTCGCCGAGCAACGCGCCGATGAGGCCGCCGCCGGTGGCGCCCGTGGTCGCGGGGGCCTCGGCCGGGGCGCGGTTGCGCCAGCTCTTGGCACCCGGCAGCATCGTCGGGGCCTGACCCTTCAGGGCGGTGGTCATGTAGGCCTTCCAGACCTCGCCCGGCAGGTTGCCGCCCGAGACCTTCTTCGTCGATTCGCCGTCGTCGTTGCCGAGCCAGACGCCCGTCACCAGGGTCGAGGAGAACCCGATGAACCAGGCATCGCGGAAGTCCTGGCTCGTGCCGGTCTTGCCGGCGAGATCCCAGCCCGGCACCTCGGCCTTCTTGGCCGTGCCGGTGACGAAGGTCTCGTGCATCATCGCGTTCATCATCGACAGGGCGTTCGGCTCGATCACCCGGCCCAGGCCGCCGTCCTTGCGCTTGTACAGAACACGGCCGTCGGCCGCCTTCACGCTGGCGATGACGTAGGGGATCACCCCGGTGCCGCCATTGGCGAAGGTGGCGTAGGCGCCCACCAGCTCCAGGGGCGTCACCTCGGAGGTGCCGAGCGCGATGGAGCCGTTGGCCTGGAGCGGCGAGGAAATGCCGAGGCGCTGGGCCGTCTGCACTACAGTCTTCGGCCCGACCTCCTGACCGAGGCGCACGGCGACGGTGTTGAGGGAGAGGGCCAGCGCATCGCGCAGGGTCACGGGGCCCCGGTAATCCCGCGAATAATTCTCCGGGTTCCAGCCCTTGATGCTGACGGGGGAATCCTCCCGCACGGTGTCGGGGGTCAGGCCGTGCTCCACCGCCGCGAGGTAGACGAACGGCTTGAACGCCGAGCCCGGCTGGCGTTTCGCCGTGGTGGCGCGGTTGAACTGGCTCTGGGCGTAGTCGCGGCCGCCGACCAGGGCCCGGATCGCCCCGTCCGGCCGCATGGAGACCAGGGCGCCCTGGCCGACATTGTACTTCGCGCCCTTCTGGTTGAGCTCGTCGACCAGGGCCTTCTCGCCCGCCGCCTGCAGGGTGGTGTCGACGGTGGTGGAAATGACGATGTCGGACTCGAACTTCGGCAGGAAGTCGTCGAGCACGTCCATGACGAGGTCGGCGACGTAATTGGCCGAGCCGCCGCCGCGCGCGCCCGCCGGCCGGGCGGGTTGCGCCAGCGCCACCTTCACGTCCGCCGGTTTGGCGAAGCCGAGATCCTCCATGGCGGCGAGCACCTGGGCGGCCCGGGCCTGGGCGGCGGGAAGGTTGCGGTTCGGCGCGAGGCGCGACGGCGCCTGGACGAGACCGCCGAGCATGGCGGCTTCGGCGAGGGTCACGGCTTTCGCCGGCTTGCCGAAGTAGCGCTGCGCCGCCGCCTCGACGCCGTAGGCGCCGGCGCCGAAATAGACCCGGTTCAGATAGAGTTCGAGGATCTCGTCCTTGGTGTACTTGTGCTCCAGCCACAGGGCCAGGATCGCCTCCTGGATCTTTCGCGAGGCGGAGCGTTCGGGGGTCAGGAACAGGTTCTTGGCGAGCTGCTGCGTCAGGGTCGAGCCGCCCTGGGCGACGCCGCGCCGGGTCAGGTTCTGGCCGATGGCGCGGGCGATGCCGACGGGATCGACGCCGAAATGCGAGTAGAATCGCCGGTCCTCGATGGCGACGAAGGCGCGCGGCAGGTAGGGCGGCAACTCCTTGATGCCGACCACCCGGCCGCCGGTCTCGCCGCGGTTGGCGAGCAGCGAGCCGTCGCTCGCCAGGATCGCGATGTTGGGCGGGCGCTTGGGCACCGCCAGCTGATCGATGGGGGGCAGCTGCGAGGCATGGTAGGCCACAAGCCCGGCGATGCCGATGCAGGCCCACAGGCCGAGCACCACGCCCGCATAGACGAAGCGCCCGATGAGCGAGCGCCGCCGGGCTTTTCGCGGCCGCGCTTTCGCCGTGGGCGGTGTGCGGTCCGGTGCGTCGGCGCGCCGGCCCTTGGTCTCGGTTGCCCGTCGTGCCACGCCGCCCCCTGCGCGATCGGTCCGCGACAGGCGCAGGTCGAGGTCGGCCGGGTTCGACGCGCGCCCCTCGGGCACGTCGAAGTTCGGCTCACCCCGCCCGTCGCGTCCGCGTCCCTTCGCCATGCGCCCCGCTAAGTCCCGAACCATCCCGCCCGTGGGACAGCTCGGTTCCGCACGGTAAATACGGCGGGTTTAAGGGTTCCTTAGCGCTGCGGAGATGGCGGAGCCCTGTCCCCGTCTTGCCGCGCGTGCGGCGACGCGCCCGGTCCGTGGGCCGGAACGGGCGGAGTTCCGCGCCGTTCACCGTGTCCTTCCCGCCAGGACCGCTCGATGCTCAATATCCTCGTCGCCGACGGCAACGACCGCGGCGGCCGCGCCCGCCATGCCGACGCCACGGGCTCGACCTCGGCGGAGTCCTACGCGGCGCTCATCGGGGACGTCGCTCGGACGCGGGGCGGGGCGTCCTGCACCTCTACCCTGATCAACCCGGCCGATGCCGATGCGGCCCTGCCCGCGGGCACGGACCTCTCCGCCTATGCCGGCCTCGTGGTCACGGGCTCGACCCTGAAGCTCGCCGACGGCACGCCCGAGACGACCCGACAGATCGACCTGATGCGCGCGGCGCTCGCCGCCGGCCTGTCGGTGTTCGGGTCGTGCTGGGGCCTGCAGGTCGCCGCCGTGGCGACGGGCGGGGAGGCCGGTCCTAATCCGAAGGGGGGCGAGTACGGCTTCGCCCGCGATCTCGCGCCGACGCGGGCTGGGCAGGGCCACCCGCTGCTCGCCGGCCGGCCCGACCGCTTCGACGCCCCGGCCATCCATGGCGATGCGGTGCTCCGGCTGCCCGCCCATGCCACGCTGCTCGCTAGCAACGCCTGCTCGATCCAGGCCATCGAGATCGTGCACGGGCCGGGTGTGTTCTGGGGCACCCAGTATCACCCCGAGACCGACCTCGATGCCCTCGGCATCATGCTGCGGATGAGCGCGTCGGAGATGATCGCGGACGGGACGTGCCCCGACGAGGCGGCCGTGGCGGCCTTCGCCGACGACCTCGCCCGCCTCCACGCCGACCGCGCCGGGCACCCGGACCTCCTCGCCCGCCACCGCCTCGACGCCCAGATCACCGACGACGCGAACCGCCGCCGCGAGATCGGGAATTTCCTCGATTTTCTCGCGATCCCCCGCCGGGCCGCTGCCTGAGCCGGCGCGTCAGGCCGGCGTGAGCACCGGCCGGGCCGGGGCGCGCGCATCGGCGATGTGGAACGCGGCCGGGCGGCGGAACAGGAACGACAGCCACGTGTGCCGGACCATCCGCTCGAGGCCGAGGGGCACCAGGATGGCGACGGCGGTGACGACGAGGCTGGCCCAGCCGACATCGGTGATCGCCCCGGTCTTGACGATGAGGGTCCGGGTCAGCGCCATGGGCAGGAAGAAGCCGAGATAGATCGCGATGGAGCGGCTGCCGCAGGCGCGGAGCGCCGCCGCCACCGGGCCGCCGGCCCGGGTCAGCAGCGACGCGCCGGCGACGATGGCGAGCGCGCCGACGCCGCCGAGGACGAGGCTGAGGCCCGGCAGGCTGGCGAGCGTCGGGTAGGCGGCGGTGCCGGACGGCGTGAAGGCCAGCACGCCCTCGACCACGGCCCAGAGGGCGAGGCCGATGAGCGCCGGGCGCGGATGGGCCCGCACGCGGGTGGCGAACCCGAAGATCCGTTCGGCGAACAGGTAGCCGATGACGAACCAGACGTAGCGGGCGCAGAACTCCTCGAGGAGGTAGATGTCCGTCCGCACCGGCACGACCTGCAGCAGGGCGGCGCCCGTGAGGAGCAGGGGCCACGGCACCCGCCGCAGCAGCTTCGTCACCACTGAGAACACCGCCAGCAGGTAGATGAACCACAGGCTCGAATACGGCTCGACGAGGGTCATGGCGAGGTGCCGCGCGAAGGCGCCCGGTCCGGCCCCGTCCGTGATGGCGCCGTACTTGGCGAGCGACTGGATCACCACCCACAGGAGATAGAAGTAGGCGAAGTGGACCACCCGGCGGTCGGCGAACAGGCGCCAGTCCCGGTCGATGACCCGGCCGAGGAACAGGCCCGACAGCAGGAAGAAGTCGGGGATGCGGAACGGCTTGGCGAACGCCACCACGTGGTGGAGGAAGCCCTCGCTCCCGAGCCCCACCGCATTCATGGCCTCGCCGGTGCCGAGGGTGGAATGCATCATCACCACGAGGACGATGCACAGGCCCTTGGCGACATCGACCCAGGCGAGCCGCCCCGCGTTTGCCCCCTGTTCCATGATCCCCGTGCTCCCGCCGCTGGTCCGGGCGCGACTGTCGCGGCGGATTCGTGAAAGGACGGATACCGGTCGGGGGGATGCGCCGGGCCGCGTCGGATCGTGGCGAAGGCCGGGTTAAGCGGATCGCCGGAAAACCGATCAGGACGGCTCGCGCCGGCCGGCCTTGCGGGTGCGGGTCATGCGGGTGGCCGCGTGGAAATCGTCGGGCTTCGTCCGCACCCAGGCGACGAAGCGGGCGATCTCGGTGTCTTCGCGCAGCGCCTGCGTGTCGGCGAGGCGCCGGGCGATCTCGGCCTCGCTATAGCGGGCGTGGATGGCCGAGTGGCAGATCTGGTGCAGGCGCACGGTACCGGCCTTCGCGCCGCCCTTCAGCTTCGGGGTGAGGTGGTGCAAGCTCGACTTGGCGCGGGGCGGGATCGGGCGCTCGCACAGGGGGCAGATCACCGGCGCATGCGCGGGCGGCCCCTGGGTGGCCGGATCGTCCGCGCGCCAGCGCCGTTCGCGTCGTCCCATATCGCTCCCCTCAGGGGGCCGCGAGGGCGGCCGCCGAGTGATCCCCCGTGGGGGCGGCGGCCAGCTGGACGATGGCGTCCCGGAACGTGGACTGCGCCGCCGCGTCGCGCTCACCGAGAATCGATACGTGGTCGCCGGCGATCGCCTCCAGGCGAGCGCGCGGGCCGGCGAGGGCGGCGAGGCGCCGCGCGAGCGCCAGGGGGATCACCCCGTCCTGCAGGCCGTGCACCACGAAGACCGGACCGGACGTCCCGGCGATGCGCAGGTCCGAGCGATAGGTGTCCCGCAGGAACAGCCGGGGCACGAGCGGGTAGCGCAGGCCCACGAGGTGACGCAGGGAATCGAACGGCGCTTCGAGGTAGAGGCCGAGATGGGGCCGGCGTTCCGCCACCGCCACCGCCACGGCTGCCCCGAGGGAGTGGCCGTGGAGCAGGACCGGCGCCCCCGGCGCCCATGCGGCGACGGCGTCGCTCGCGGCGAGGCCGTCGCGGATAAGGCCGTCCTCGCTCGGGCGCCCCGTCGAGCCCGGATAGCCGCGATACGCGATGGCGAGGACACCCCAGCCCGCCGGCTCCCAGGGCCCCGCGGTGAAGCGCCCGGCTGCGGATTCGGGGGCCGAGGCGTTACCGTGGAAGCTCAGCACCACGCCGCAGCCGGGTCGGGGCGGGCGCCAGAAGCCGAGGAGACGCTCCCCGTCCGGCGTCGTTAGCGTCACCGCCGCCGTCCCGTCGGGGGTGGGCCGCGCCTCCCCTTCGGCGTGCCGCGAAAAGTAGGCGCCGGGGTAGATCAGGTGGCGCTGGAACGCCACGAGCGCACCCAGGATCGCGGCGGGGAGACCGAGGACGACGAGCAGGAGCAGGCGCATGCGGGGCGTGTCTCGCCGGGGTTCTGGTTTTGCAGAAATTGGACGCAGAGCTAGGGGCTGGACTTCTGCGTGTCACCAGCGATGTTGCGTCGCGCCGTCCGGGCGCGGGCCGTCGGCGGTCCGCGGCGGCGCGGGGACCGGGATGCAGCAGACCACATCACGGGAGACCGGCGGCCGGACGGACCCGAGCCCGGGCGTCAGCGTCAACTTCCTCCTCGTCGCGCTCCTCGTGTGCGCGCTCGGCTTCGCCATCGGCGGCGGCCTCGTGGAGGGTTCGGGGGCGGCTTTCGCGTTCGTGATGACGTCGTGGGTCCTGGGCCTGTGCCTGCACGAGTTCGGCCATGCCTACGTCGCCTGGAGGGGCGGCGACACCGGGGTGCCGGCGAGCGGCTATCTCAGCCTCGATCCACGCCGCTACGGAGATCCGGTGGCCTCCCTCGTGCTGCCCGTCGTCTTCACGATTCTCGGCGGCATCGGCTTTCCGGGCGGGGCGGTGCGGCTCGACCCTCAGGCCCTGCGCGGCCGGATCTGGCCCATGGCCGTGGCCCTGGCCGGACCGGCCATGACCCTCGTGTGCCTCCTCGGCCTCGTGATCCTCTATCACCTGTCGGGTGAGGACTCGACGACCCTGCGCGCGGTCCTGGCCGTCACGGCCCTGTTCCAGGGGACGGCCCTCGTCCTCAACCTCATGCCGATCCCGGGGCTCGACGGCTACGCCGCCCTGCGGCCGTGGCTGCCCGGAACCTGGCAGGCGCTGGGGGATGCGGGCGCCCGCCATGCCGGCCTCGTGCTCACCGCCCTGTTCCTGTTCTCCGGCGCCTTCAGCCGGACGCTGTTTCGCGTCAGCCTGCGCCTCGTCGCCGAGGCCGGAATCCATCCTGCCGACGTCGTAGCCGGCTACCGCCTGATCCGTCTTTGGTAGGGCCCTTCGGGTTTCGTGATAAGGCGATCCATGTCCGGAGGCGATCCCGCCCGGCGGAGACCGCGATGGCCCTCAAGACGACGTTCCTGGTGCAGACCTTCGTGATCAAGCGCAAGCGCCTCGTGCCGGGCGACCGTGAGGTGGCACCCACGGAGAGCGGCGCGCTCAAGAAGGCGGAGGCCATGGCGGCGCGCTTCCCCGGCACCGCGGCCATCCGGGTGGTTGCCGACGACGAGACCGGCGAACTCGAAGGCGCCACCATCCTGGCCCAGTTCGGCGAAGTGCCTGACGATTTCGCTGAGAGCCTCCAGGGCTCCTGACACGAAAAAGGCCCCGGCGCGGTTCCAGCGCCGGGGCCTTTCTTACGTCGGGCCGGTGTTACTGCGGGCAGGCGTGGCGGCGGCCGTCATTGCCCAGATAGGTGCCCGAGCGCTGGTCGTACGACCGGAAGCGCTGGATGCAGTAGGCGACGTCGCCGCCCTGAGGCGCAACCTGGGTCTCGACGTAGCCGGCCGGGGCGTAGCCACCGCCGTAGGCACCGTAGCCACCGCCGTAGCCGCCGCCACCGTAACCACCGCCGTAATAGGCCGGCGCGTAGCCGCCACCGTAGTAGTCGTCACCGTAGAATCCGCTGCCGAGGCCGTAGCCGATGCCGGCTCCGGCGAGTCCCAGGCCGACGCCGAGGCCGATCCCACCGTAGCCGCGACGATAGCCGTAGCCGCCCCGGTTGCCGGCGAACCCACCGCGATAGCCGCCGCGGTTGAACCCGCCGTAGCCGCCGCGATTGCCGCCGAAGGCCGTCCCGTTGCCGAATCCGGCCGCCGTCAGGCCGCGTCCACCACCGAAGCCGCGACCCGCGAGACCCTGGCCCGCAAATCCCTGGCTTCCTCCGAAGCCGCGCCCGGCCAGGCCCTGGCCGCCGAAGCCGCCGCGGAATCCACCGCCGGCCATGCCGCCGCGGAACCCGCCGCCACCGCCGCCAAAGCCACGACCGCCACCGCCGAAGCCGCCCATATGGCCACCGCCGCCGCCACGGAATCCGCCGCCGCCGCGGGCATCGGCGGATGCGGGAATGAGGATGAGTGCACCGACCATGGCGGCCGATGCGAGAAGGATGCGATTCATTTCGATTTTCCTATGGCTTAGGCCATTCATGGAGAGCGAACGCACCGCGAGGCAGGAAGGTTCATGCTGGGCCGGATGGTGCGTCGTCCGGTCTTCCGGAATCCGAAGCCTCGGACGCAACAAGGGCCGCGTGCCGGACCGATGCAGCACCCGATGCAAAGATTGACAAACCCGAGCCCACGCACGAGGCTGGAACGATTCCGAGGGGGGCTCCGAGCACGGGGGCTGAGATTGGGCGCGCCGCCCTGACCCTTGAACCTGATCCGGTTCGTACCGGCGGAGGGACGGGAATGTTTTCGCCGCGCAGTCACGCGGTTTTCCCAGCCCAATGCTGTTCTTGACGAATCCGGGTCGCCTCCAACGCCAGGAGCACGCCCGATGAACAAGCCCGTTTTGCCCCAGGATCTGCCGCAAGGCCTTCCCAAAGGATCGCCGCACGCGGTGACCACCGGCCCGATCATGGGCTCGCGCAAGGTCTACGCGGCGGTGGCCGGGCACGACGACATCCGGGTGCCCTTTCGCGAAGTGACCCTGAGCGACCCCAAGGAGGCGCCCGTGCGGGTCTACGATCCGTCGGGCCCCTACACCCAGACGGACGCGCCCATCGACCTCAACGCCGGCCTGCCGCTGATCCGCGATCCGTGGATCGCCCGGCGCGGCTACGCCACGGTGACGCCGCGCGCGGTCAAGCCCGAGGACAACGGCTTCGTGCCGGAGGACAAGCTCGTGGCCCCGTGTCCGGCGACCCGCCTCATCCGCAAGGCCGGCCCCGGCCAGATGGTGACGCAGTACGAGTTCGCCCGCGCGGGGATCATCACCGAGGAGATGATCTACGTCGCCCACCGTGAGAACCTGGCCCGCGAGACGATGCTGGAGGGGGCGCAGGCCGCACTCAGTGACGGCAACAGCTTCGGCGCCGCCCTGCCGGCCTTCATCACGCCCGAGTTCGTGCGCGATGAGGTGGCCCGCGGCCGGGCTATCATCCCGGCCAACATCAACCACCCCGAGGTGGAGCCGATGGCGATCGGCCGCAACTTCCTCGTCAAGATCAACGCCAACATCGGCAACTCAGCCGTGACATCGTCGGCGGCCGAGGAAGTGGAGAAACTGGTCTGGGCGACCCGCTGGGGCGCCGACACGGTCATGGACCTGTCCACGGGCCGCAACATCCACAACATCCGCTCGTGGATCGTGCGCAACTCGCCCGTGCCCATCGGCACCGTGCCGATCTACCAGGCTCTGGAGAAGGTCGGCGGCGATCCGCTGAAGCTCGACTGGGAGGTGTTCAAGGACACCCTCATCGAGCAGGCCGAGCAGGGCATCGACTACTTCACCATCCACGCCGGGGTCCGCCTCGCCCACGTGCCGCTGACCGCGCGCCGCGTCACCGGCATCGTCAGTCGCGGCGGCTCGATCATGGCGCGCTGGTGCCTCGCCGGGCACCGCGAATCGTTCCTCTACGAGCGCTTCGACGAGATCTGCGACATCATGCGTGCCTACGACGTCTCGTTCTCCCTCGGCGACGGCCTGCGCCCCGGCTCCATCGCGGATGCCAACGACGCGGCGCAGTTCGCCGAGCTCGAGACCCTGGGCGAGCTCACCAAGATCGCCTGGGACAAGGGCTGCCAGACCATGATCGAGGGCCCCGGCCACGTGCCGATGCACAAGATCAAGGTGAACATGGAAAAGCAGCTGGAGGAGTGCGGCGAGGCGCCGTTCTACACCCTCGGGCCCCTGACCACGGACATCGCCCCGGGCTACGACCACATCACGTCGGGCATCGGGGCCGCCATGATCGGCTGGTTCGGCTGCGCCATGCTCTGCTACGTCACGCCGAAGGAGCATCTCGGCCTGCCCAACCGCGACGACGTCAAGGAAGGCGTGATCACCTACAAGATCGCCGCCCACGCCGCCGACCTCGCCAAGGGCCATCCGGCGGCGCAGCTGCGCGACGACGCGCTGTCTCGTGCTCGGTTCGACTTCCGCTGGGAGGATCAGTTCAACCTGTCGCTCGATCCCGACACGGCGCGGGCCTACCACGACGAGACGATGCCGAAGGACGCCCACAAGGTCGCGCATTTCTGCTCCATGTGCGGCCCGAAATTCTGCTCGATGAAGATCACGCAGGACCTGCGCGCCGAGGTGCTCGCCATGGAGGCGGCCGGACAGGTACTGGGCGAGGCGACGCCCATGAGCCAGGCCGAGCGCGAGGCCGGGATGGCGGCCAAATCCGCCGAGTTCCAGGCCGAGGGCGGCAAGCTCTACGTGGACGCGGCGGAGTAGGACGGACGAGCCCCCTCGGGCCCGGCCCCGGCCGGTCCCACACGATGACGAAGTGTGCCCCCTCTCTTCGCTTGCGGGGAGGGGGGATGCGCGCGCCTACTCTGTTCGATGGGCTGGCCGCTCACGCAAAGCTTGGATATCGCTGTGCCGTTGCCTCGCCATCCGGGAGCCGATACCCAACGGTTGGTGCCTGACTCGATGGTCTGTGTTGGTTGGAGAGCAGTGTGGCGACTTTCGGTCGTGCAATGCCTTGAAACGGACAAGGGACTTGGCTGCGGGCGTCCAACAAGTTTATCGAAGTTTCTTACCGAGTACCGGAATTGCAATCAATCCGCTGGCAGCAACGGGCCGAAAATAGAGGCTCAAGCAGAACTCGCGAGCCGCGCAATCAATAGCTTTGGAATCGTCGTGCAGACGAATTTGGACGATGGTTGTGGCCTGCCACTCGAAGAGTGGTGCGCACTCCGGAACGGCTTTTGATCCTGGTGAACGAAAGCGAAGGCAACGCATCCCGGGTCCGAGGAAACTATTGTCAAGTGGAGCGGTCTCTAAACACTTGAGGTGGCCACGTGCCGAAATTCGCGCGGCGTCATACCAAAGCGATCTTTGAAACGTCGGCTGAAGTGAGTCGGATTGGAGAAGCCGCAGTCATAAGCGATCACCGCAATCGCGAGATGGTTGCAGGCGGAATCACTCAGACGCAGTCCAGCGGCCTTTAGCCGACGCTCCCAGATCCAGTCCGAGATGTGTTGCCCCTGGCTATGAAATAGTTCCTGCAACCGTCGCAGCGATATTCTCATTGCGGCTGCGACCTGCCGCGGATCGAGGGTCGAATCTCCTAAATTTTCCTCTACGTAGGCTTTGGCGCGCTGAACAACGACTGTGCCATATAAACTCAAAGGTAAATCCTGTGCCAGACGTTCAGCGATGCTTGCCACAATGAGATCGACGCCGATCTTTGAAAGGCGGCCGGCCGTGTCTGGGGCGAGGTTGTCAGTCATTCCAACAAGTTCTTTGAAGAAACTTACCGTCAGCGCGGCTCCGGGAGAAGCCGGTCCGACTGGAATGGCTGTATAAATCTTTGTTGGGCCCAGAAAATTTTCCAGATGATCGCGCGGCAACTCCAGTACGAGCGATCTGTCTGTGGGGCTTGACTGGTGAATATTTGGGCGTCCGCCAAGTACGATGATATCGCCGGGCCTTTGGACGGCGTCGCGACCGTCCTGCGAACTGCCCGATAGGCCGGCGAGCTGGATCAGGACAAACACCGTTTCGGTGTTTTCCCGCTGTCGAAGTGTCGTTGGTGTCACCTCAGTCTGGAGCGCACTCTCGGAAATCCGAGTGATTCGAATATCTCCAACATCGGCTGTTTCGATTCGCCCATGAAACGGTCCGTCATGGATCTGCTTTTGCTCAACCGGCCCGATGCGGTCGTAGAGCATTTCTCTCCACATTCGGAACCTTTGGTCGGGCTTGATACCCTCAGTAGACAGTACGGTTTTCATAAGGGCGCTCTTTCAGGTCGAATGTTGTGAATATGATTAGAGCCAATGTATTTCGGCAGCATACGAAATATTTTTATTAGTGAAAGCAAGACTGATTAAGCTCGAAACTCATGCGAATTTCTCTTCAGGCGGTTGTCGCGCAGATAGAAATTTTTCGCAGGCTCACAGTTGAGCGGAGTGCGGATCATTCGCCTATATCAGATAAATCGCTGAAGAATAACCATCTGAGTCGAATCGAATATCCCCTAAATATGTAGGTCAAAAATCGATCGCCAAACGATTCTTAAGATCTTATATCTAAATATTACGACGATATAAATCGCTTCCAGTGAAATATAAATATCTCAAAGATCGATTCTTTTCATGGTGAGACATGCGTGCGCGGCCTGCGATTTTTCTCCACGTGTATGAAGCGACCGCCGTTTGCCAGGGTTGGATCGATTCTGTTGAAAGCGCTGGGCGTTGTGCGTCGGGTATGGAATGATTCACTCCCGTCGGGAGACGGGGGTTGAAGCCGATGATGGGACCTCGGCAAGACGATCGGGGTGCTCTGTCCTACGCGTTCTCGCTCGCCACCGATGTCTCGCCGGCCATCTGCTGCGCACCATCGATCGGCCCGCCGAGCACGATAAGACTGCGCCGGGAACTCGCCCCTTCTACGCTCCGGCGGCCGTCCCTCCATCGATCCCGCGAGGATGATCGACTATCGGCCAGAATGTGATGTTCTCCGAGGCCGAGCCGTTCGCCCGGACGTTTGGTGTTTCGTCCGAGGGCGCACGCTGATCCGTCCAGACGGGATCGTGTGCTGGCGGGCTGGCGAAGTTCCGGATAGTCCGGCGACAGCCTTGCTCGAGGTGATGCGGCGGATGGCAGCTCAATCGGTCTGAGCGGTCGGCCAGGCCCTCAACCTGTCCGGCGAAGCGGCGGATAGCGGCACCGAGCGCCTCGACGTTCAGGCGCAGCGTGACGGTTGGGTGCCGGCTGTTCATCCCACCATTAAGGATGTCCGCTTTCGCATGGGCCCACGCGAGAGAGAAGCGACCGAGCCGGGCGGAAGGCGGACTTAAGACATGGATGCCACCTGGGGGGATACTGACCGCCGGAGGAGGGCGTGCACGGCGTTCGCACCCGCCGCACCGATGTCCCTGATCGCGGCGCAGGGGCCGTCCCGCTGGATCGCCGGCCTCGACGGGTGCCGGGGCGCCTGGGCCGGGGTGCTGCTCCACCTTGACGACGGGCGCCACCGTGCGGACCGGTTCGCCACCGTGGCCGACCTCGTCGACGCCCCCGAGGCGCCGACCTGCATCGGCATCGATATTCCCATCGGCCTGCCCGACCGGGTCGAGGGCGGTGGGCGCGTCGCCGACCGGGCGGCGCGGGCCTATCTCGGCAAAGGCCGCGCCAGCGTGTTCCCGATGCCGCCGCGCGCGGCCGTCTACGCACCGGATTACGAGACCGCCAAGGCCCTGTCGCGGGCCGCGAGCGACCCGCCCTTCGCCCCCTCGATCCAGGGCTGGAACATCTTTCGCGGTGTGCGCGAGGTCGATGCCCTGCTGCGGGCGCGCCCCGGCCTCAGCGAGCGCCTCCACGAGGTCCATCCCGAGATCGCGTTCCGGCGGCTCAACGGCGACCGGGACCTCGCCGCCCCGAAGAAGCGGCCGGACGGACGCGCCGCACGCCGCGCGCTGCTTCTCGGCGCCGGTCTGCCCGAGACCCTGATCACGGCACGCCCCGCCGGGATCGGCGCCGACGACCATTTCGACGCCCTGGCGGCCCTCGTGGTCGCGCGCGATATCGCCCTCGGCCGCGCCGTGCCGATGCCCGACCCGCCGGGGCGCGACGCGTTCGATCTCCCCATCGTGATCTGGGCACCCGGTGACGTGCTGGAAAACACTGGCCCGCCGACGGTTTGTTGCTAAAGCACGGTCCGACGAGGTGAAGACCGACGCGGACGAAGAAAATTCAATTGTCTGAGGGAATAAAATATTTTTCGTGATCCGGGATTACGGACAATACTTCGGAGTGGACCCATGACATCACACGCCTCCGAGCTGCGCGCGCCCGATTTCACGAACCCGCCCGTTCGCGACATCGCCCGCGCCCTCGTGTTCGATCCGGCCGAGCGCCTCCTCCTCATCGCCTACGAGTCCGTCCGGCCCATCGATCCGGCAGCACCGGACGCGCGCACCTTCTGGTTCATGCCGGGCGGCGGCCTGGAGCCGGGCGAGACCCATGCCGAGGCGTGCCGGCGTGAACTCGAAGAGGAGATCGGCGTTGCCGATGCGCTCATCGGTCCGCAGGTCGCGGCGTGCGAGGGTCCCTTCCACCTGTTCCGGACGTCGCGCCATGCCCGCGAGCGCTACTTCGTGGTGCGTCTGGCCGACGACCGGATCGATACGCGCCGTCTCGCCGAGACGGAGGACAACCCCGTCCTCGGCACGCGCTGGTGGACCCTCGAGGAACTCGAGGCGACGTCCGAGCGGATCGAACCCGCGGGGTTGGCGCAACTCGCCCGCGCCATCGCCGGGGGCACCATTCCTGCAACGCCCGTCGCCCTGACGTGGCACGGCTCATGAGAAAGGCTGATCAACAGATGACCACGCAACAGGCCCGCACGTTCCCCGAGGCGCTCAAGAACGGATACCGCTCGTTCCTCGACGGCCGCCTGCCCGACGAGGCCAAGCGCTACGCCAAGCTCGCCAAGGGACAGGCTCCCGAGGTGCTGCTCATCGGCTGCTGCGACAGCCGCGTCTCGCCCGAGGTGATCTTCGACGCGAGCCCCGGCGAGCTGTTCGTCATCCGCAACGTCGCCAACATCGTGCCCCCGTGCGAGCAGGGCGGCGAGTATCACGGCACTTCGGCGGCCATCGAGTTCGCTGTCCAGGCCCTCGAGGTGAAGCACATCGTCGTGCTCGGCCACGCAACCTGCGGCGGCATCAAGGCCTTCGCCAGCCCGTCGAACCCCCTGTCGAAGGGCGACTTCATCGGCAAGTGGGTCTCCCTGGTCGGGCCGGCTGCCGATCGGGTCGAGAACCAGACCGGGCCGGATTACCTCACCCGTCTCGAATACGCGATGGTCGCCCAGAGCCTCGACAACCTCATGTCCTTCCCGTTCATCCGCAGCCGCGTCGAGAACGGACAGTTGTCCCTGCACGGTGCGCATTTCGGCATTGAGCGCGGCGAACTCCTCGTGCGCGACCCCGAGACCGGCGATTTCAAGCCCGCCGTCGATCGGGCCGGCAAGTCCATCAGCCCGACCGCGCTGATCAACTGCACGGAGCCGTAAGCGCGACGTTGGCCGATCATCCCGATCGACGGGGACGAATTGTCGATCGGGATGACGTGGCGAAGCGAGCGCGGTGGCTCGGCTGGCAAGGTCCTCGCCGGAAGACGCTGCCATGCCGTGCCCGCCCGCCTGCTTCGCTGGGTTCATCCCGGCGTCCACAGCGCACGGCCCCGTGGTGCTCGGGCTCGACGACACGATCGGGCGGCACCCCGGGGCCACGCCATCCGCCACGCCGCACGAATGGCCAAAGTCGCGCCGCGTGTCCCCAACGAAACTTCCGTTGCGTCGCATGCCCGGAATGGGAACTGACCGTGAGGGGGAGTTCTGTCGGGCACGCGGAACGCGCCGCGTCAGGGCGCTGCGTCGTTCGCCGTCACGAATCGCACCCCGGCGACCTCGCCCCTTTGCCAGCGCAGGCGAACCGCGACGGTCCGCAGGTCGTGGGCGGCGATGACGAGGTCGAAGGCGTCCGGCAACCGAACCGGCCGCGACAGCACGATCTTGGCGCCCGCCGGCGAGAGATCGCGCACTACGCAAGGGAGGAGCGTGTCCGGGCCCAGCACGATCCGGCCCTGCTGCATCACCCGATGGCGTCGGCGCGCGCGCGGGGCATCGGCGCCCCGGGCCGTTCCGTCCTGTTCGTCGCCCATCCGCCCAACCTCGCACCCGTCGCGGCGGATATCGGCTCATCATCGTTAACGGTCCATCCCCCGCGAGGCCGTCCGAACGCCGGTGTTAACCTTTTGTAAACCATATCCGCACAACGCTAGCGGATCAGGAACCTCTTCTCTCCAGGCGCCATGCCCGTCCGCCTCACCCCCGCTCCCGCCTATCGTCGTCCGCTGGCCGGGGCGCAGGCCCTGCGGCGCGCCCGGGACGCCGCTTTCGAGCGCGCCGCCATCGGCATCTGCCTCGGGCTCGCCGTCGTCTCCAGCGGGTTCGCCGCCTACACCATCACGGGCGGCACCCGCGACTACGCCGTGCAGCGCTTCCTGCCGGCTTCCATCGGCGCCTTCGCCTGGAAGAAGCCCGTCTCGCCCGTGCGGACCGCCGCCCTCGACCTCGACCCCACGACCACTGGCGCGCTGCCCGACCGCCCCTCCGGTCCGGAGGCCGCCCGTCCCGACCCGGTGGACCGCATGGAGCCCGGCGTCGCGGCGCGCGGCTACGTGCTGCGCCGGGTCGCCGGCGACGGCGCCTGGGTCGAGGGCCCGAACGGCCTGAGGCAGATCGTGCCCGGCGCGGTGCTGCCCGGCGCCGGTCGGGTCATCTCGATCCAGCCCACGGGCGCCGGCTGGGTCGTCGTCACCTCCGAGACCATCATCGGGCCGACACGGCTCTGACCATCGCTCCTCACCAAGGCCGGATCGACGGATGATCTCCCGCGCCGCCCCTATCCTCGCGCGCGCGCCTCGGGCCGCCGACCGGGAGACCCTCGCGTGCTGAGCACCTTCACCAACTACACGCTGATCACGAAGGATCTGACGGCCTCGCTCGCCCGCAAGGCCGCGTCCCCTGCGGTCGCGCGCGAGACCGCGTATTTCCAGGCCAACATCGGCGCCGTGAAGTCCATCGACGACTTCCTCGCCGACCGCCGGCTCTACACCTACGCCATGAAGGCCTTCGGTCTCGAGGAGATGACCTACGCCAAGGCGTTCATGCGCAAGGTGCTGACGGAGGGAACGGATACGCGGACGAGCTTCGCCAACCGCCTCGCCGACGACCGCTACGTCGCCTTCGCCCGGGCCTTCGACTTCGCGCAGGGCGCCTCCGCCACGGGCAGCGCGGGCACGATCACCGAGGCGGGCCGGACCGCCGCCGGCACGGCGCAACTGAATGGCGCCCTCGACCTGTCGGGGACCTTCGATTTTTCTGGCACCAACGCGGTCTCCTTCCAACTCTCGACCGGGGTGGATGCCGCGACGACGAAGTCGGCCACCATCGTCCTGTCCAAGGCGACCCTGGCCTCTGTCGTCGGGGATCTCGCCCAGGTGACGGCCGACGAGATCGCCGCCGCGATCAACGGTCAGATCGCCGCCTCGGGGAAGGGCAACCTCGCGGGCAAGGTCCAGGCCGGCATCGGCGTCCAGAAGAACCTCTTCTTCGAGACCACGGCCTTCAGCGATCTCGGGGACGATGAGGCGCCCGGCGGCACCGGCCTTTCCGCCGATACCCTCTACGAGGCCGGTGGCACCAACCGCACCCTCACCGTCCGGAACGTGGCCCCTGAGAGCGCGAAACAGACAATCCTCGACATCGGGTTCGGCACCGACCTGCCCATCGACGCGAAAGCCAAGAGCGTCACCGAGGCCTACCTGCGCCAGACCCTGGAGAGCGACGCGGGCAACGAGGACACCGGTGTCCGCCTCGCCCTCTACTTCGCCCGCATGGCGGCGGGGGCCACGAGCGGCTACGCGATCCTGGGCGACTCGGCCCTGTCGCAGGTGGTCAAGACCGTCCTGGGCCTGCCCGACGGCGGCAGCTCGTCCGAGGCCCTGGCGCGGCAGGCCGCCCTCATCGAGGCCAAGGTCGATCTCGGGAGCTTCCGGGACCCGCAGAAGCTCGACGCCTTCATCAAGCGCTTCACCGCCATCTGGGACGCGCAGAACAACACCGCGTCCGATCCGATCCTCGCCCTGTTCGGGACCGCCTGACCCATGCAGAACGGGCTTTACGTCGCGCTCTCCGGCCAGATCGCCGTCGAGAAGCGCATGAACGCGGTGGCCAACAACGTGGCCAACCTCGCAACCTCCGGCTACCGCGCCGAGGACACCAAGTTCTCGGCCCTCCTCGCCCAGGCGAGCAAGGGACCCATCGCCTTCGCGTCCTCGGGCGACACCTACATCCAGACCCGGTCCGGACCGGTCACCAAGACCGATTCGCCCCTCGACGTGGCGATCCAGGGCGATGCCTGGCTCAGCGTCGGCGGCGCGAGCGGTCCGGTCTACACCCGCGACGGCCGCCTCACGATGGACGCCACGGGGCGCCTGCGCAACGTCAGCGGCCTGCCGGTGCTCGACGCCGGCGGCGGCCCGATCCTCCTCGATCCCCAGCAGGGGCCGCCGACCATCGGCCGCGACGGCAGCGTCTCGCAGGGCCCCAACCAGGTCGGCTCCATCGGGCTCTTCACCCTCGACCCGAAGGGGACCCTGCGGCGGGCGGACTCGAACGCCGTCGCGTCGAGCCTTCCAGCGAAGCCCGTGCAGGACTTCACCCGAATCGGCATGGTCCAGGGCTTCGTCGAGGGCTCCAACGTCAACCCGATCCTGGAGATGACCAAGCTCATCACCATCCAGCGCGCCTTCGAGAGCGCGGCCAATCTCACGGCCGAGACCGAGACGTCGTTCCAGAGCGCCATCCGCTCCCTGAGCCCGCAGGGTTGAAGTGATGCGGGGCGATTCGACCGGGGCCGACGTGCTCGACCGCCTCACGGCCGCCCTCGCGTCCGGCCGCGAGGCCCTGCCCCTCGTCCGGGTCTCGGGGCCGATCCAGGAGGTCACCGCCACCGCCGCCCGCGTCGGCGGCGTCGCCCCCTTCCTCAAGCTCGGCGACCGGATGGGATTCTGCGCCGGCGGCCGCGAGCAGGTCGGGGAGGTGGTGCGCATCGATGCCGGCGGCGTCACCCTGAAGCCGTTCGAGGCGCGCATCGAGGCCGGGATCGGCACGCGGGCCCATCGCCTCGGCGAGCCGACCCTGCGGCCCCATGCGGGCTGGAAGGGGCGGGTCATCGACGCGCTCGGCCGGTCCATCGACGGGCGCGGCGCCCTCGTTCCGGGGCCGCGCGCGGTGCCCGTCGATGCCGCTCCGCCGCCCGCCATGGCGCGCGGCCGGGTCGAGGCGCCGCTCCGCACCGGTGTCCGGGCGCTGGACCTGTTCACGCCCCTCTGCCTCGGCCAGCGCATCGGCATCTTCGCGGGCTCCGGTGTCGGCAAGTCGACGCTGCTCGCCATGCTCGCCGGGGCCGCCGGCTTCGACAGCGTCGTCGTCGCCCTGGTGGGCGAGCGCGGCCGCGAGGTGCGCGAGTTCCTCGAAGGCCCGATGGCGCCCAATCTCGACAGGGCCGTGGTGGTGGTCTCCACCGGCGACGAGAGCCCGATGATGCGGCGCCAGGCGCCCAAGGTCGCCATGGCCGTCGCCGAGGCATTCCGCGATGATGGCGAATCCGTCCTGCTCATCGTCGATTCCGTGACCCGCTACGCCCATGCCGCCCGCGACGTCGCCCTGGCGGCGGGCGAGCCGGCGGTGGCGCGGGGCTATCCGCCGAGCGTGTTCTCGGATCTGCCGCGCCTCCTCGAACGGGCGGGTCCCGGCCGCGACGGCGCCGGCTCCATCACGGGCATCTTCTCCGTGCTGGTGGACGGCGACGACCACAACGACCCCGTGGCCGACTCGATCCGCGGCACCCTCGACGGCCACGTGGTCCTCGACCGGGCCATCGCCGAGCAGGGGCGCTATCCGGCCGTCGATCTCCTCGGCTCGATCTCGCGCCTCGCCACCATCGTGTGGACCCCCGAGCAGCGCGAACTCGTGCGCCGCCTCAAGGCGATGATGGCCCGTTTCGAGGAAACCCGGGATCTGCGGCTCATGGGCGGCTACCGCGCCGGCGAGGATGCCGAACTCGATCAGGCCATCCTCCTGGTGCCGCGCATCTACGAGGCCCTGCGCCAGGAACCCGGCATGGCGCCGAGCGCGGACGCCTTCCTCGAACTCGCCCAATCCCTGCGGAGCTGATGCCCAAGGACGCGACCAGCCCCGCGCAAGCCATCCTGCCTTTAGTGCCGACCAGCACGGCACACCGTCTCACCGAGGTGACCCCATGAGTCTCATCAGCGTCCTGCGCACCGGCGTCTCCGGCATGAACGCGCAGTCGAGCCGCATCTCGACGGTGGCCGAGAACATCCAGAACGCCAGCACCACGGGCTACAAGCGCACGGGCACCGAGTTCTCGTCCCTGATCCTCGATTCGAGCAGCACCGGCGACTACAATTCCGGCGCCGTCGAGACGGTGATCCGCCGGTCCGTCTCGGCGGGGGGGCCGATCTCCTTCACCACCTCGAAGACCGATCTCGCCATCCAGGGCAACGGGTTCTTCGTGGTGCGCGATGCCAGCGGCTCCACCTCGCTCACCCGCTCGGGCAACTTCGTCGAGGACGGCCCGACGGGCAACCTCGTCAATTCCGGCGGCTTCACCCTGATGGGCTACGCGGTCGGCGAGAACGGCGAGGCGACGCCGGCCCTCAACAGCACCGCCAACATGGTGCCGGTCAACGTCTCGACCCTCGGCATGCGGGCGACCCCTTCGACGAAGGCGTCCATCGGTGGCAACCTGCCGTCGGAGGCGGCTTCCCTCACCGGGGCCCTGTCGGCGACGAACTACACCAAGAAGACCTCGATGGTGACCTACGATAAGCTCGGCAACAAGGTCACGGTCGATATCGCGTTGGCTAAGACCGCAACGGCCGGCGAGTGGAAGGCGGAGATCTATCCGCCCGGCTCCACCACCGCCATCGGCACCACGACCCTGACCTTCGACGCCAACGGAAAGATCGCGCCTGCTTCGGCGGCGGCGGCCAAGACCGACCTCACCTTCGCGGATGGCCGCAAGATCGCCCTCGACATGAGCGGCATCACCCAGCTCGGCGGCACCTACGATCTCACGGGTACGGCGGACGGCAAGGCGCCCTCGGCGGTGACCGGCTCGGACTTCGCCTTGGACGGTTCGGTCTACGCTCTCTACGAGGACGGCAGCCGCATGCTCGCCTTCAAGGTGCCGCTCGCCAACGTCGCGAGCCCCGACAACCTCGAGCCGCGCGCCGGCAACATCTACGTGCCCACCAGCACCTCCGGCGACCTCCAGATCGGCTTCGCCAGCCTCTCCGGCCTCGGCTCCATCAAGTCGAGCGCCCTGGAGCAGTCCAACGTCGATGTCTCCTCCGAGCTGACGGCCATGATCGAATCGCAGAGCGTGTACACGGCGAACTCCAAGGTGTTCATGACCGGCAACGAGCTCCTCGACACCCTGATGAACCTCAAGCGCTGACGCGTCGGCCGGCGCCCCCGCGCCGGCCACACGGCTCGCACCGCCCGCTCCCCCAGGAACCCGACGATGGGCCTCTCCCTGGCGCTCAACAGCGCCCGCACCTCGCTCTCGGCCACCGCCGCGCAGATCGCCGTCACCGCGCGCAACACCGCCGGGGCCAACGATCCGTACTACGCGCGCCGCATCGCCTCGGTGGTGACGGCCGGCGGCGGCAGCGCCGTCAGCGTGCTCCGCGCCGCCGACTCGGCCCTGTTCGGCCGCAAGCTCCTCGGCACCTCGGCGGCGGCCGGCAGCCAGGCCGTCCTCGACGGGCTCCAGACCCTGAGCCGGACCGTCGGCGACACGGATTCGACGACGTCCCCGGCCGCCCGGCTCGGCGCCCTCAATGCCGCCCTGCAGGCGGCGGCCAACAAGCCTGATTCCGTCGATCTGGCGCGCAACGCCGTGGAGAGCGCCCGCGACCTCGCGGACAGCCTCAATACGGCGGCGGCTGCCGTCCACACCGTCCGCCAGCAGGCCGATGCCGGCATGGCGACCTCGGTGGCGCGGATCAACGATCTCCTGGTGTCCTACGAGACCGCCAACCAGACCGTGACCCGGGGCACGGCGCTCGGCTACGACGTCACCGACGCCCTGGACGACCGCGACCGCATCCTCACCCAGCTCTCGGAGGAGATCGGCATCTCCACCGTCGTGCGCGCGGGCAACGATGTCGCGATCTACACCGACAGCGGCGTGCCCCTGTTCGAGCGCGGCGCGCGCAAGGTCAGCTTCGCTCCGACCGCCGCCTTCACCGCGGGCTCGACGGGCAACGCCGTCATGGTCGACGGCGTGCCCGTCACGGGCGCCGCCTCGCCGATGCCCATGCGCTCCGGCCGGCTCGCGGGCCTGTCGACCCTGCGCGACGACGTCGCCGTGCGCTACGAGACCCAGCTCGATGCCATGGCGGGCGGCCTCGTCTCCGCCTTCGCCGAGCCCGACACGAGCGGCGCGGGGGGGGCGGCCAAGGCCGGCCTGTTCACGGACGGGACCGCGACGGTCCCGGCGGCGGGAGCGCTCGCCCAGGCGGGCCTCGCCAGCCGGGTCCGGATCAACGCCGCCGTCGATCCCCGGACGGGCGGTTCGCTCGCCACCCTGCGCGACGGCGGCATGAACGGCCCCGGCTACGTCACCAATGCCGGTGGCGACGCGGCCTATGCCGGTCGCCTGCGCACCCTCGCCTCGGCACTGGGCACCGATCGGGCGTTCGATGCCGCCACGGGGCTGCGCGCCAACGCCAGCCTGCTGTCCTTCGCCACGGATTCGGCGGGGTGGCTCGAAGGCCAGCGCAAATCGGCCGCGTCGCTGGCCGACTACGAATCGACCCTGCTGGCGCGGACAGGCGACGCCCTGTCCAACGCGGTGGGTGTCAACACCGACGACGAGACCGCCCAGGCCCTGCAGCTCGAACGGTCCTACACCGCCTCGGCCAAGCTGCTGACCCTGGTGAACGACCTCCTGAAGACCCTGATGGATGCGGTGCGATAGACGCCATGCGGACGAACGCCACCTCGACCCTGAGCCTCTGGAATGCGCCGCGCGCGGGCGCGCAGCGCATGCAGACGGAGATCGCCCAGGGGACCAAGGAACTCGCCACCGGCCGCTACGCCGATGTCGGGCTCCAGCTCGGCAGCGGGACGGGCTTGGCGCTCGGCCTGCGCCAGCAGAGCGCAGAGCTCCAGGCCCTGAAGGACGGCAATGCCGGCGCGTTCCTGCGCCTGAGCACGACCCAGGCCGCGCTTCAGCAGATCCAGGCGGCGGCGGATTCGACCCTCAAGACCCTCGTCGGCGTGCCCGCCGCCGACCGGGCCAGCGTCGTCAAGGACGCGGCCACGAGTCAACTCGCGGCGCTGACCGCCGTCCTGAACACCACCGCCGACGGCCAGTTCGTCTTCGGGGGGACCAACACGGCAACGACGCCGATGACCGCCTACGTCACCGGATCGGCGGCCAAGACCGCCGTCGATGCGGCCTTCGCGAGCGCGGGCGGCACCGCCATGACGGCCGCGCAGATGAAGAGTTTCCTCGCCGAGGGCGGTCCCCTCGACACGCTGTTCAGCGGTGCCGGGTGGCAAAACTTGTCGAAGGCCTCCGATACCACCCTCGACAGCCGGATCTCCCTCAGCGAGACCGTCGAGACCTCGGCCACCGCCAACGCGGCCGCCTTCCGCAAGCTCGCCATGGCGTACGTCGCCTCCGGCCTCGACCTGTCGAGCCTGCCCGCCGACGTCCAGGCGGTGGCCACCGACCGGGTCGCGGGCCTGCTCGGCGAGGCGAGCAAGGGCCTCGTCGCGATCCAGGCCAATCTCGGCCGTTCGCAGGCGCGGATCACCGACGCGAACACCCGCCTCGACGCGCAGAAGGCGCTTCTCGCCAAGCAGGTCCTGTCGATGGAGGGCATCGACCAAGCCGAGACCAAGACGCGCATCGATCAGCTGACCACCCAGGTGCAGATTTCCTATTCGCTGACCTCGCAGCTGCGCCAGCTCAGTCTGGTCTCCTATCTCTAACGACGTTTTCTTCTCTCCAACGACGTTTTTTTCGACGCGGCGACACGACGGCCCCATTCGCGACCATGGCGCGGCGGGCCGGAGACAGGACGAGGCGGACCCGACATGTACCAGTTTTCCTACGCGGACATCATGGAAGATGCCCCCGAGATCGGCCGGGAGCGCGAGCGCGCTGCCTTCGACCGGGCGCTGGATCTCATGCGCATCGCCGACCGCCCCGACGCGGCGACGGCTGACCGGACGGCGGCGGCCGAGTTCACCCAGAAGCTCTGGGCCGTCCTCATCGACGACCTCACGAGCCCCGAGAACGCCCTGCCGGAATCCCTGCGCGCCGACCTCGTCTCCCTCGGCCTGTGGAGCATGCGCGAATCCAACGCGGTCCTCAGCACCCCCGGCCACAGCCTCGCCGCCCTGATCGAGGTCAACGCCTCGATCCGCGACGGATTGCGGTGAGGTCCGGCATGCGCCTGTCCCTGCGCGCCGGCGAGCGGGTCTTCATCAACGGGGCCGTCCTGCGCGTCGATCGCAAGGTCTCCCTCGAGCTCCTCAACGATGCGACCTTCCTGCTGGAGACCCACGTGCTCCAGCCCGAGGAGGCGACCACGCCCCTGCGCCAGCTCTACTTCGCGGCCCAGACCATGGTGATCGAGCCCGTCAACGCGGCTCGCGCCCGTGAGCTCTACCGCGCGCTTCAGGCCGGCATCCTCGACGCGGTGACCGAACCCGCCATCCGCGACGGCCTCGCGGCGGCGGGAGCCTGCGTCGAGGCCGACCGGCTCATCGAGGCGCTCAAGCTGATCCGGGGCCTCTACAGGTCCGAGGCCGCCCTGTTCGCCGCCGCCCCCGGGCCGGAGATCCCGGTCGGCCCCGCCGGCCTGTCCGGCCCAGAACCCATTCCCCGCACGGCCTGAAGGCCCTCACATCCGGAGACGCAGTCATCATGGCCGTCGGAAGCAGCACCAGCACCCCCACCACGCAGACGGCCACGGCCGCCACCGCCGCGAAATCCGCGAGCGGCGTCGCCGCTTCGATGAACTCGGACACGTTCCTGACCCTGCTGATGGCGCAGCTCAAGAACCAGGACCCGACGAAGCCGATGGATTCCACGGCCTATGTCGGCGAACTCGCGACCTTCTCGCAGGTGGAGCAGGCGACGAAGACCAACTCCAAGCTCGATTCCCTGTTGTCCTCGAGCTTCCTCGCGCAGGCCGACCAGATCATCGGCCGCACCATCACCTCGGCCGACGGCAACACCACCGGCGAGGTCCAGTCCGTGAAGATCACCAGCGAGGGAGCGCTCGCCCGCCTCACCAACGGCAAGGACGTGCTCCTGGCCCAGGGAATCTCGCTGTCGCAGTGAGGCTCTCGCCGCACCCCGAAACGGTGTAGGCAGGGTCGGACGCGGCGCGCGGGCGCGTCGCCGACCGCTTTACGAGGAAGGTCACCGGATGAACGAGGTCGATGCCCTCGAACTCGTGCGCGCCGCGATCTGGACCGTGATCGTCGGCGCCGGCCCCGCCATCGGCGCGGCGATGCTCATCGGCATCGCCATCGCCCTGCTGCAGGCGCTCACCCAGATTCAGGAAGTGACGCTCACCTTCGTGCCCAAGATCGTGGTGATCCTGCTCGTGCTCCTCATCACCTCGTCGTTCATCGGCGCGCAGATCTCGACCTTTGCCGAGAACACCTACGGGCGCATCGTCACGGGGTTCTGAGGGGCGTCGGGGGAGGGGCGGGCCACCTTCCGATCCGCGGGCCTAACTCCTGTCCGGGGTCAGGAATTGTAGGTCACGAGGGCAACCACCCACGATCCGTGCTCGTGGACGAGGGCATGGGCCTCGGTGTCGTTCGTCGTGGCGCGATCGGGATCGGACGGTTCGATCTCGTAGACGTCGTAGCTCGCCGCCGTGCTCGCGGGCCCGACGTGACCGAAGCCGCGCGGCGCCCGTCGGAACTGGCGATCGAACAGGCAGACCGCGTCGACGGGCGAGGCCACATCTCCGGCCTGACCGAACCGGGCCGTGTCGCCGTAGATCCGTCCTGTGATCTTCTCGATCGCGATGAAGCGCGCCATGCCAATCCCTGGGTGTCCTGCTCCGGCCGAGGTGGTGCCGCAGGGCGCCCGGTGCAAGCGACGGGACTCAATCGACCCGAGAACCACCCGGTCGTAATCGTTGGGGGGGAAGCGGCCCCACATCCTCGATCCATTGGACCGCACGCGGTCGGTCGGCCCGCGCGTTCCGCCCCCTATGACACCGCCGCCAGCTTGTCCGCCATGGACTGCTCCTTGTCCCGGCGCGACGAGAACGTCATGGTGAAGAACACGCGGCTCACGCCGAGTTCGGCGAGCCGGGCCTCGCAGGCCTCGGCGAGCGCGCAGATCTCGCTGAGCTCGCCCTCGATGTTGGTGCCGTTGGCATGCATCTCGGCGGTGAGCGGACTGGCCTCGAGGATCGCCTTGATTTCCCGCACGTAGGGCGAGACCGACGGGCCGACCCCCATGGGGACGATGCACAGATCCGCGACGACCTTCATGGGCTTGGCTCCCGGGTGCCCGAACGCCGGGCGAGGGGGGCTTCTATCACGCGCGGTCGGGCCGGGGCGATGACGAGCCGCATCCCCATCCCCACGCAAGCTTGAACCGCGACAAGACCCCGTTCATTCACGGGGTAGGCATCCGCCATGGCGGCAAGCGACGCGATCGTCCTGGAGCGCAGGTCCCAGCGGGATATCGGGTTCGCGGCCGGCATCGTCGCCATCCTGGCGATCCTGTTCCTCCCCGTACCGGCGATCCTGCTCGATATCGGGCTGGCCTTCTCCATCGCCCTGTCGGTGCTGATCCTGATGGTGGCCCTCTGGATCAAGAAGCCGCTCGAATTCTCGGCCTTTCCCACGGTCCTGCTCATCGCGACCCTGCTCCGACTGGCGCTCGGCATCGCCACCACGCGGCTGATCCTCGCCAACGGCCAGCACGGGGTCTCGGCCGCCGGTCACGTCATCCAGGGCTTCTCGCAGTTCGTGATGAGCGGCGACTTCGTCATCGGCATCGTGGTGTTCCTCATCCTCATCACGGTGAACTTCCTCGTCATCACCAAGGGCGCCACCCGCATCGCCGAGGTCGGCGCACGCTTCACCCTCGACGCCATTCCCGGCAAGCAGATGGCCATCGACGCCGATCTCAACGCCGGCCTCATCGACGACAAGGAGGCGCAGTCGCGCCGGCGCGAGCTCGAGGAGGAGAGCGCGTTCTTCGGCTCCATGGACGGTGCCTCGAAGTTCGTGCGCGGCGAGGCCATCGCCAGCTTGATCACCATCGCCGTCAACGTCTTCGGCGGCATCATCATCGGCACCACCCGCCACGGCATGCCAATGGGCCAGGCGGCCGACGTGTTCACCAAGCTCTCGGTGGGCGACGGCCTCGTCTCGCAGATCCCGGCCCTCATCGTGTCGCTGGCGGCCGGCCTCCTCGTCTCGAAGGGCGGCACCAGGGGCACGGCCGAGCAGGCGGTGCTCGGCCAGCTCGGCGCCTATCCCCGCGCTCTGGCGGTCGCCGCCGCCCTGATGTTCATGTTCGCCCTGGTGCCGGGCCTGCCCTTCGTGCCGTTCATGGTGCTGTCGGGCCTGATGGCGTTCACCGCCTACGCCATCCCGCGCAAGATCGCCGCGCAGAAGGCCGTGGTCGACGCAAGGGCGCTCGCCGTCGAGGACCAGAAGCAGCTCGCCGCCCGCGAATCCCTCTCGGTCAAGGAATCTCTGAAGACCCCCGAGATCGAGCTCTGCCTCGGGCGCCAGATCTCGGCCCAGTTCGCCACCTCGCAATCCGAGCTGTCGCACCGGGTCGCCAAGATGCGCCGCAAGTTCGCGCGCCAGTACGGCTTCGTCGTTCCCGACATCAAGCTCACGGACAGCGTGGCGCTCGCGCCGAAATCCTACCAGATCCTCATCCACGGCACGATTGCGGCGACCCAGGACATCCGCCCCGGCGAACTCCTCGTCGTGGTGGGCGAGGGGCCGGTGCCGGACGTGCCGAGCGACGAGGTCCGCGAACCGGCCTTCGGCATGAAGGCGCGCTGGGTGCTCGATTTCTACGCGGCGGAGGTGCGGCGCGGCGGCTTCGAGCCCATCGACGGCGCCTCGGTCCTCCTCACCCACCTCTCGGAGGTGATCCGCAACAACCTGCCTCAGCTCCTGTCCTACAAGGACATGCGCGGGCTGCTCGAACGCCTCGACCCCGAGTACAAGCGCCTGCTCGACGAGATCTGCCCGTCGCAGATCTCGTATTCGGGCCTCCAGGCGGTCTTGAAGCTGCTCCTGTCCGAGCGGGTCTCCATCCGCAACCTGCACCTCATCCTCGAGGCGGTGGCCGAGATCACGCCGCACGCCCGCCGCGCCGAGCAGATCGCCGAGCATGTCCGCATGCGCATCGCCCAGCAGATCTGCGGCGATCTCGCCGAGAACGGGACGCTCGCGGTCCTGCGGCTCGGAAGCGCCTGGGACCTGTCGTTCCACCAGAGCCTCAAGCGCGATGCCAAGGGCGAGGTCGTCGAGTTCGACATCGACCCGCGCCTCGTCGAGCAGTTCGGCACGGAAGCCGGGGAAGCGATCCGCAAGCACATGCGCGAGACCCGCAGCTTCGCCCTCGTCACCGCGCCGGATGCCCGCCCCTACGTGCGGATGATCATCGAGCGGCTCTACCCGACGCTCGCCGTGCTCTCGCACCTCGAGATCGCCCGGGGCGTCGAGATCCGGTCCCTCGGGACCATCTCGTAGGGCCGCCGCGCGTGACCGCCGCGGCACCCGAGAGCATTCTGGCCGCCTTCCTCATCTTCTGCCGGGTCGGCGGCTGCCTCCTCGTGGTGCCGGGGTTCTCCAGTCCGCGCGTGCCGGCCCAGGTCCGCCTCCTGATCGCGCTTACCGCGTCGCTCGCCATGACGCCCCTGGTGCTGCCCCTGTTCCAGGGCCGCCTCGCGGCGCAGGACCCGGCCACCACCCTGGCCTGGATCGCCAGCGAGACCATGACCGGCCTCGTCATCGGATTTCTCGGGCGGATCTTCTTCACGGTGCTGGAGACGGTGATGAACGCCGCCTCCACCATGGTGGGGTTCGGCGGCATGCCGGGCGCCGTGGCCGAGGGCACCGATCCGGTGCCGGCGGTGGAGGCCCTGATCATGATGGCGGCCACCGCCCTCCTGTTCGCCGCCGACCTGCACTGGGAGCTGTTTCGCGGGCTCGTCGATTCCTACGGCCGCCTCCCGCCGGGCGAGGGCATCGGCACCCAGGCCGCCCTGGTGCGGATCGTCGACCAGGTCGGCATCGCCTTCGTGCTGGGGTTGCGCATCACCGCGCCGTTCATCGTCTACGCGGTGGCGGTGAACCTGGCGGCCGGCTTCGTCAACAAGCTCGTGCCGCAGATCCCGGTGTACTTCATCGCCACGCCGTTCATCATGTTCGGCGGCCTGCTGCTGCTCTACTACCTCTCGAACGAATTCATGACGCAGTTCCTCATGGGCTACGTCGATTACCTGCGGCGGGGCTGACATGGCCGTGACCACCCGCCAGCGCCTGGAGCGCGCCCGTCGCCTGCTCACCGTGCAGGAGCAGATGCGGGGGATCGCCGAGCGGGACCTCGCCGCGACCCGGCGCGAACTGGCGCGCGTCGAGGCCGACCGCGCGGCGATGCTCACGACGCTCGCCGGCGAGACCATGCACGGCCTGTTCCTCGACGCCGCCGCGCGCCGGCTCCGGGGCCTCGCGGGGGAGGCGACGCAGCTCGACGCCACCGCCGCGCAGCAGGCCGGGGCCGTGCGCGAGCGGGGCCTCGCCGAGAAGCGCGTGGCGCGCCAGGTCGAGACCCTCGCCCGGACCCGTACCCGCGAGCGGGAGCAGGCCGACGCGCTGGAGCAGCTCGACCTCATGGCCGCCCGCGGCGGCGGCCTGTCGTGAGGGCGGCCGGCTCAAGCCTCCCGCAAGCCACGGGGCCTATCCCTCTGCGCCGACGATCTTCCTCCGACTCTCCGCGGCATCCATGAGCATCTCCACGCCCACCGATATCGTCCTCGACGTGGCCCGGGCCGCCGATCCGGCCCGGTACCAGGAGGCGACCGCCAAGCTCGGGGCGCCCGGCGCCACGGACCCGGCCGCCTTCGGGGACGCCTACCGCATGGCCGGTGCCTCCGTGCACATGCCTCTGGACGCGCGCAGCACGCTCACGGCACTCCAGACCGACAACGTGGTCTCCGGGGCGGGCAAGATCGGCGATCCCTACAAGCAGTTCGAGGCCTTCGTCCTGCGCCAGTTCGTCGAGACGATGATGCCGTCGAAGGCCGCGTCGGTGTTCGGCAAGGGCAATGCCGGCGGCATCTGGAAGTCGATGCTCGCCGATCAGATCGGCACCCAGGTCGCCAAGGCCGGCGGGCTCGGCATCGCCAAGATGCTGGAGGCCGCGCGACCCCTCGATAAGACGACCCCCGCCGCGAGCCCGGCCAGCCCATCATCCGGCGTGTGATCGTCGTTCACATCATCGAAGGCCCCCCATGCTGATCGCGTCCCTGAAGCGGCTCGAGGCCACCGTCGTGGCGGAGACGGAGGCCTTGCTGTCGCACCGCCCGTTCGACCAGGAGGCGGTGAACCGGCGCAAGAGCCAGAGCCTGCTCGAACTCAGCCGCCTGACCCGCGGCCTCGACCCGGACGAGGTCGCGCCCGAGGTCGCCGACCAACTCGCCCGCCTGAGCCGGGCGCTCGCCCGCAACCAGGGCGTCGTCTCCCAGCACCTGCGCGCCGTCGAGGAGATCTCGGAGATCGTCACCCAGGCGATCCGGGATTCGGAATCCGACGGCACCTATTCCGGCCACCCGCGCCGCTGACATCGCTCCCACCGGGCCGACCGCATGAAAATCCTCGTCACCGGCCTGTGGATCTGCGCCGTCACCATCCTGTCCTGCTACGGCGCGGTGACGTGGGGCAGCGGGCTCTTCTCAAAGAAGGAAGAGCCGTATCTGGAGGGTTTGCAGTATCAGAAGCTGGCGCCCATCAATGTTCCCATGGTGGCCGATGGGAAGGTGCAGGGCTACATCGTGGCCGTGCTGGTCTTCACCGCCGATGCGCGCCTGATGCACACCCTGCCGGTCCCGCCGAACGCCTTCGTCATCGACGAGACTTTCCGCCAGATCTACGCCGACCCGCAGATCGATTTCAAACGCCTGTCGCGTTACAACGTCACCCAGCGCCTCGCGGAGGTCCGCAAGGCGGTCAACGAGCGCCTCGGCGCCGACGTGGTGAAGGACGTCCTCGTCGAGGAGTTCAACTTCGTCGCCAAGCGCGAAGTCCGCTCGTGATTTTAGGGTCTCCCCGGCCTTGGATGCTGGAGAGACCCGAAAACTACTTCAGGCGGGCTGCGGCCCAGGCGATGTGATCGTCCATGAACGTCGAGATGAAGAAGTACGAGTGATCGTAGCCCTCGCGCATGTTGAGGGTCAGGGGAATGCCTGCCTTCTGACACGCCTCTTCGAGCAGCCAGGGCCGCAGGCCGTCCTGTAGGAAGCTGTCGCCGGTGCCCTGATCGACGAGGAATTCCGAGAAGCGGTGGCCGTCCGCGATGAGCAGGGTGGCGTCGTGGGCGCGCCACTTCGATTCGTCGGGTCCGAGGTATTTCTCGAGGGCCGGCTTCGACCAGCCGGCCGTGGAGGGCTGGGCGATCGGCGCGAAGGCCGAGCAGGACTTGAAGCGGTCGGGGTAGGTCAGCGCGATGGTCAGCGCCCCGTGGCCGCCCATGGAATGGCCGAAGATGCCCTGGCGGCTCATGTCGGCCGGGAACTCCTTGGCGATGAGGGCGGGCAGCTCCTCGGTGACGTAGCTCCACATCCGGTAGTTCGTGGCGTAGGGCGCTTGCGTGGCGTCGACGTAGAAGCCCGCACCCGAGCCGAACTGCCAGTTGCCCTCCTCGTCGGGGATGCCGGAGCCGCGCGGGCTGGTATCGGGCGCGACGATGATCACGCCGTGCTCGGCCGCGGCCTTACGGTACTCGCCCTTGTCCATGACGTTGGCGTGGGTGCAGGTGAGGCCCGACAGGTACCATAGGACCGGCACCGGGCCGGCCTCGGCCTGGGGCGGCACGAACACCGCGAAAGTCATTGGGCAGCCGGTGGTCTCGGACTCGTGCTTGTAGACGCCCTGCGTGCCGCCATGGGCGCGGGCCTTCGAGATGGTTTCCATGTGTGCTCTCCTGCTGGGGGCAAGAATCGCCCCTCCCCGTTTTGGGGAGGGGTCAGGGGTGGGGGGTGGATGACCCTCGCGCTGCGGAGGCCGGCGGCACCACCCCCACCCTCAATCCCTCCCCGCGCGGGGGAGGGAGGCAGCGTCGGCCAAGACCCGTCTCAGTAGACCACTACCGAGCGGATCGACTTGCCCTCGTGCATGAGATCGAAGCCGTGGTTGATGTCTTCCAGCGGCATGGTGTGGGTGATGAGATCGTCGATATTGATCTTGCCCTCCATGTACCAGTCGACGATCTTCGGCACATCCGTGCGGCCGCGGGCGCCGCCGAAGGCCGAGCCCTTCCAGACGCGGCCGGTGACGAGCTGGAACGGACGGGTCGCGATCTCCTTGCCGGCCTCGGCCACGCCGATGACGATCGACTCGCCCCAGCCGCGGTGGCAGCATTCGAGCGCCTGGCGCATCACGTTGACGTTGCCGGTGCAGTCGAACGAGAAGTCGGCGCCGCCGCCGGTCACGTCGAGGATCGCCTGGACGACGTGATCGTTGCCGACCTCCTTCGGATTGATGAAGTGGGTCATGCCGAACTTGCGGGCCATCTCCTGCTTGTCCGGGTTGATGTCGACGCCGATGATCTTGTCGGCACCGACCATCCGGGCGGCCTGGAGAACGTTGAGGCCGATGCCGCCGAGGCCGAACACCACCACGTTGGCGCCGGGCCAGACCTTGGCGGTGTAGATCACCGCGCCGATGCCGGTGGTGACGCCGCAGCCGATGTAGCAGATCTTGTCGAAGGGGGCGTCTTCGCGGATCTTCGCCAGCGCGATGGCCGGCAGCACCGTGAAGTTCGAGAAGGTCGAGCAGCCCATGTAGTGGAACAGGGAGTTCGAGCCGCCCGGGCTGCCGCCGGTGGAGACGCAGGAGAAGCGCGAGGTGCCGTCCGGCATCACGCCCTGGCCCTGCGTCGCGCGGATCGCGGTGCAGAGGTTGGTGCGCTGCGACAGGCAGGACTTACAGCTGCGGCATTCCGGGGTATAGAGCGGGATGACGTGGTCGCCGACCTTCAGGTCGGTCACCCCGGCGCCGACCTCGCGGACGATGCCCGCGCCCTCGTGGCCCAGGATCGCCGGGAACTTGCCCTCGGAATCGAGGCCCGACAGGGTGTAGGCGTCGGTGTGACAGATGCCGGTGGCCATCAGTTCGACGAGGACTTCGCCGGCCTTGGGGCCTTCGATGTCGATGGTCTCGATGGTGAGGGGCTTCTTGGCCTCCCACGCCACCGCTGCGCGCGTCTTCATGCGTGTGTTTCTCTTGTTTTGGACGATCACGGACGGCGTCGAACTGCCGACTCTTCGGTTCGCGTCATCGTCACGATGGCGATCCGAACGGCCCGAAAATCTGGGTCGTGTGATGATGCTTCTGGCGGGGATATGCAACGCCCCGCTGCCGCGGTTTCCCTCGCGCCGGCGGATTTGAGGCTCGCGCGGACGCCCCGCCCTGCCCCGAAGGGCGTGCGGCTGAGCCTCGATGCCTCTTAGGGAACGCCCGTTGGGCCGTCTTGCGCAGAGTGGAGAACCGACCGCGATGGGGCGGCGTGTAGGGTCTCCTAACCGGGCCGTGCGACGTAGGATGTGGCCGACCTGTTCTTCACGAATGTCGCCATGTAGGCACCGACCCGATAGTGGTGCCGCTCGAAGCACAGATAGAAAGCATATGCGAAAACGTGCGAGACGATGAACGCAACTGCAAGTGCCTCGATGGAGGGAGCGTTGACGATTTGTGTATAGATGACGATGATGATCGTGTTGTGAACCAAGTATAGACTGTAACTGTAGCTGGCGACGAACACGACGGGTTTGGAAATGAATTTCCATTCTCCCTTGTTGGCACCCAGGATCATGAAGATTCCGAACAGACACATCGCGATGAAGGCGATGGTCTGCAGTTCGTAGGTCAATTCCCCGATCTTCAGGATTCGTCCGGCAAAGCCGATGAGCCCGACCAAGGCGAGAATGTAGTATCGTCTCACGCCATAATCACGTTTTCTGTTGGTGATGACGAAAATGTATCCAAAGACGGACCCGATCACCCACACCAGGCTAAGACACTGACCGGCATTCGCGAACGAGCTGTAGATCACCACCGGGACGAAGATCATGATCGGGAAGATGATCAGCGGATTAGAAATCTTTTCTTTGCGTGCTCCGACAAAGAAAGCCAGAGAGAATGCGAAGTAGATCCAGTATTCGATCGAGACGGTCCAGAAGGGCTCGGCGGTGTTGTAGGAGTGAATGCGGAAGGAATCGTTGTGCGTGAGGCGCGCCAGGATCTGGAATAGTGGATAATCTTCCAGCATCAGCAGGTTCACGATGATCGTTTCGAGCCCCGTGTTCGTGCCGGGCTGCCCCCAATGCCCGACGGAGAACAGGGAGTTGACGGCAACGGCCAAGGCGATGGCGGGAACGTAGGGCGTGTAGATCCGCGCAGTTCTGTCGATCATGAACGGCACGAGTTGCGGCCCGGGCAGATAGATGCGACGGCAGGCCGCAACCGTGATCAGGAATCCCGACAGCAGGAAGAAGACCGTGACGGCCGATATGCCGAGGAAGGAGACGGACTTGATCCTGAATATTTCCAGGCCGTGCTCGATCATGACCATCGTCGCCGCAACGGCCCTGAGAAAGTCCAGATAGATCCGCTGCGCTGGCGAGATCTTGTAGGGCGTGTCCGGAGAAATGTTCAGCAACTTCAATTCTCTTTGACGGCCGTGTGATGTGCTGGCGTCGGGTGGGTCTCAGAGAAAGCGAGGTCTCGCGGCTGCCGCGCGCGGGATTTTCGGAGGGATGGGGGCTCATTCATCGCTTGGAGGCATGGGTTGCCCGCAGGCCCTCACCGATGGCGCACGGAGCCTCAAAACGCTGAACCATTTCGGGTTCCCCGCCAAGCAATGATTTCGATCGCATTGAAATCAACGTGGATAACACAGGCTTGGTTTGTCGCGCTCAAACTCAGCAAATCTTTAAGTAGTCCGACTTTATTCCGTCGGCAAAAGACGGAAACGCTTTAGTGTTCTCTCGAAAATGTGACCCGAGTATCCATCGGCGACGATCGTTTTTCCCCGAGTTTCGGTCCTGTCGTCGCGGACGGAGCAGCGTGTTTTGTCCGGAACTGATCGGTGGCGAGGGCAGTCGGCCTTCAGGCCCTCTGATGGGGGCGGAACGCGCGCGTGCCGTCATCGCAACGGGACGCGATGGGCGATCGAGGGTGGTCTCAGGTCCCCGCAAGCAACCGCGCCACCGCCTCGCTGGCCACGAGCCGGCCGAGATGCGCTTCGCCCGACGCGTCGGCGGCGAGGATGAGGCCGCCGCAGGCGCCGTCCCGGCCCGCGATGGCGTAGCGCAGGACGCTCGTCGGCTGGAGCGGGCCGGAGCCGTCCGAGACGAAGCCGCGCAGGGCGCCCGGGTGTTCGCTGCAGCCGATGGCCAGCGACAGGCCGGCGGTCCGGCCCGTCAGCGCCACGGGCACGAGGGAGAGCCGGGCGCGTGCCGCCTGCGCCACCGCCCGGCGTGGGCCGGCCAGCGCCACGACGATCTCCGGCCCGACATGCACGAGCCCCTCGAAGGTCACCGGTCTGTCCCCGGCCGTGAACCGGTCGAGGACAGCCAAGCCCGATAGGTCGTCGAGGAGGACGAAGACGCGGATGTGGCCGTAATCCGGACCGTGCACGTTGGTGCCGATGGCGCGGACCTGGGCCCCGTCGAGGCGGATCGATCCGGCGGCCCACGCCTCGCCGGCCCCCGGCTCGCGCCCGTCGGGCCACGCGACGTTGTGGCCGTGGGCCGACAGGATGTGGTGCCGCGCCGCGCCCGTCTCGATCTGGCCCGAGCCCCCGGACTCGACGATCCAGCGCACGCCCTCGCTGGCATGGACGAAGGAGGTGCAGTCGCGATGGGCCTGACCCGAGAAGCCCTGACTCGAGAAGGTGCAGGCGAAATGCGACCAGCCCCGCCCCGGTGCGTCGGAGCGGGCCGCGATCATGCCGGTGCCGGACTCGGACCACAGGGGCGGGGTACGCGCCTCGGGGCGCCCGCGCGGGTCGCGGCGCTCGGCCACGAGGGAACTGCCGGACCGTGCCATGAGGCGGCCGATCCAGGCCGCCGGATCGCCGCCGGGCGGCGTGTCGCCGAAGGGCGGCAGTCGCCCGCCCGGATCGAGCAGGCGCGCGAGCCCGGGCAGGGCCTTGGCGACCCGCGCCGCCAGGAGGGGGGCGAGACCGTCCGCATCCAGGCTCTGGGCGAGCACCCGCAGGAGGGTGGCGCATTCGAGGCGTTGATGGAGGGAGGGGTCCGAGAAGCGCCCCTCGGCGTCGAGCTGGCTCTCCAGGCCGGCGCGGAGCCCTGCTCGTGCAAGGCTGAGCCAATGGGCGGAGAGCGGCAGGCGCGGCAGGGCGCGGGCGACGCCCATCAGCACCGCCGCCGCCTGGATCTGGTGGAGCGCGCGCCCGAACGTGTTCTGGCCGACGATCTCGGCCAGGGCGAAGCCGTGGCGCACCACCTCGCCGGTGAGCACCAGGGAGGCGGCGCCGCCGGCCTTGCCCGCCCGCCCGAGGAGGTGGACCAGGGCCTCGGTCCGGACCGTGAGGGCGGAGGGGTGCAGGGCGAGGCCGTCGGCGGGCGATCCCCACGGATTGGTCCGCGACCACGACAGGGCGAGAGCCAAGGCCGTCGCCGCACCCCCGGGCGTGCCCGCCAGGGGCACGAGCCAGCCGAGCCCCTGGTACGCGATCCGCCACGCCACCGACCGGAACGGGTCCTCCGTCCAATCGGGCGCCTCGGGCACGGTCCAGGCCGGGTGTGAGCCGAAGCGCAGCACCCGGTCGAGGCCGGTGCGCGGGGCGCCCTCGCCGCGCTGCAGGCTCCTTGCTGTGGCCAGGACCTGCGGGATCGCGGCGGCCGCCTCCGGGGTCGGGCACCAGCCGGCGATGGCGGCGGCTGGCAGCCCGAGACGCTCTGCGAGGCGGGCGAGGAAGTCCGGCGCCTCCAGGGGGTCGTCGCCGCACAGGCTCTCCAGGCGCAGGCGGTCCTCCAGGGCGATCTCGGGCGCCGCGAGCAGTTCCGCCTCCGGGCTTGCGTCCTCCCAGGTGGCGAAGCCGACCTCGACCCGGTCGGCGCCGGGCACGGGGGCCAGTTCCAGGGTGAAGCGCCGGGCCTGCTGGTGGGCCGACAGGTCGATGAGGGCGCCGAGCGCCGGCACCGAGATCGTGCCCGGATAGGGCGGTGCCAGCACGGCGCCGTGGGCGTCCCTGTAGACCACCCGCGCCAGGGCCGCGTGGGCGCCGGGGGTGGCGGTGAAGATCTGCCCGCGCAGGACGAGGCCGCAGCCCGGAACCAGGGCGTGGCCGATCCAGTCCGGCTCCGGCCCGAGGCGGCGGCGCATTCTTGCAGCGGGGGAATGACCCGGGGCGAGGGACTGCTGCATCTGCGCGAGGCGAACCTGCGCCACCGTGAACGGCCGGGTGTTGCGCCAGGACCGAACCGTCACGGTGATCCCGGTGGCCGGCGCGGGCAGCAGGAAGGCGAGGCGGATGATGCCGGCGCGCAGGGGCAGCGCGTCGGCCGGCAGGTAGGCCGGCCCGGGAATCCAGGTGCCGTGCGGGTCGAGCAGGGTCCGGTCGAGGCCCGGCACGTGATCGAAGTCGAGGCTCGATCCGTCCGGCGCCAGGCAATCGATGCCCACGAGGGCGAAATCGAGGGCGCTCACCGCGGCCTCCCCGGCCTCCCAACCGAGGCGGAAGGCGAGGCTGCACCACGCGTCACCGGCGAGATCCGGAAAGCCGAACACCACCCGCGAGAAGCGGTTCTTCTCCGGAATCCAGTGCTCGTCCTCGCCGGGGCCGATGGTGGCGCCCCCGGCATGGCGGGCGGCCTGCGGGCGTTGGCCGTCGCGATCGCTCAAGCGGAACGGCCGGGAACGCGGGGCGGGACGGGCATTGGGCGGCTCGATGGTCGGGCGCGGTTGTGCGGAAGGGCCTTGCCGGCACTGAGGCGCGGCGGGCGAGACTGTCAAGGTGCCGGGGCCGATCACGCTTGCGTCAGCCTGGGACAAGATTGGTTCCCTAGGAACCGAGCATGGACCGAAACCGGAGCGCAGGGTGACTGGCGTCTATCTCTTCGATCTCGCCTCGCAGCAGGCGCGCTACCTCGGCGTGCGGCAGGCGACCATCGCCAGCAACGTGGCGAACGCCAACACGCCCGACTACAAGGCGCGCGACGTGGTGCCCTTCGCCGACGTGATGGCCCGCACCGGCGCCGCCGGCCTCGCGATGACGGCGAGCGCCCATGTCGCCTCCGAAGAAGGCCGCATCCCGACGAAGCCCGTCACGGCGGCCGACGCCTGGGACGCCCTGACCACCTCGAGTTCCGTGAGCCTGGAGCAGGAGATGCTCAAGGCCGGCGAGGTCAGCCGCGACCACAGTCTCAACATGGGCATCGTGAAGGCGTTCGACCGGATGCTCAAGGCGGCGGTGAAGAGCTGATGATCGATCCGCTCGCCGCCTCGACCCGTTTCGCCAGCGCCGGCATGGAGGCGCAGTCCCTGCGCCTGCGCATCGCCGCCGAGAACGTCGCCAACAGCCAGTCCGTGGGCGATTCCCCCGGCGCCGATCCCTATTCGCGCAAGACCGTGAGCTTCTCCGCCGCCCTGGACCGGGCCGCCGGCGGCGCCAGCGTCAAGCTGCGTGCCATCGGCACCGACAACGCCCCGTTCCGCATCGAGCGCGACCCCGGCAGTCCGGCGGCGGATGCCGAGGGCAACGTCAAGCTGCCCAACGTCAACACGCTGATCGAGATGGCCGACATTCGCGAGGCCAACCGCTCCTACGAAGCCAACGTGCAGGTGATCAAGCAGGCCCGCGCCATGGTCTCCAGCATTATCGACCTCCTGAGAACGTGAGACCCCGCCGATGATCGACGCCCTCGCCTCGCTGTCGGCCTTCGACAGGGCCGCCGGCCTCTCCGGCCCCAGCGCCGCCGCCCCCTTGCGGCCGGCGAGCTTCGCCACACTGCCGACGGCGTCCACGGGCGGCGCGCTGCCGGGCGCCGATTTCGGCGACGTCATGGCCCAGCTCGCCGCCGGGGTGCGGACCTCGCTCCGCACCGGCGAGGCCACCGCCATCTCGGGGATCCAGGGCAAGGCCTCGACGCAGCAGGTGGTGGAGGCGGTGATGTCCGCCGAGCAGAGCCTACAGACTGCCATCGCCGTGCGCGACAAAGTGGTCGCCGCCTACCTCGAACTCAGCCGCATGCCGATCTGAGTCTCCCTCGGCCTTTTTCGAAGACCGGTTCCCACTGTTCGGGCTGACGCTCGAAGGACTCTGAAAGCCATGAGAGCACTCGCCATCGCCGCGACGGGCATGAACGCCCAGCAGATGAACCTCGAGGTCATCGCCAACAACATCGCTAACCTGAACACCACCGGGTTCAAGGGCGCGCGCGCCGAGTTCACCGATCTGCTCTACCAGGCCGAGCGCCAGCAGGGCGTACCGAACCAGGCCGGCCAGGAGCCGGTGCCCGAGGGTGCCATGCTCGGCCTCGGCGTGCGCACGGCCGCCATCCGCAACCTGCACCGGCAGGGGCCGCTCGCCAACACGGCGAACCAGCTCGATGTCGCCATCAACGGGCGCGGCTACTTCCAGATCACCAACCCCAACGGCGAGATCAACTACACCCGCGCGGGCTCGTTCAACCGCAACAACACCGGGCAACTCGTGACCCTGGAGGGCTACACCGTCGAGCCGGCGATCACGATCCCGACCAACGCGGTCGACGTGGTGATCAACGGCTCCGGCCAGGTCTTCGCCAAGATCGACGGCCAGGTCCAGGCGCAGAACATCGGCCAGATCTCGCTCGCCAACTTCGCCAACGAATCCGGCCTCGAGCCCCTCGGCAACGGCCTCTACCGCGAGACCGCCGCCTCGGGCGCGGCCGTGACCGGCGTCGCCGGCGACCTCAGCTTCGGCAAGATCCAGCAGGGCTATCTGGAGAGTTCCAACGTCGATCCGGTGAAGGAGATCACCAACATGATCACCGCCCAGCGCGCCTTCGAGATGAACTCCAAGGTGATCCAGGCGGCCGACGAGATGGCCGGCACCGTCTCGAAGGGCATCCGCTGACGGGGCGGACGCCGCCCCTGCCGAACCTTTTCCGATCCCGACGACACCGCACCCTGCCGGCGACGGCGGACCGGCCGCGCGCGGCGCCCCGGCTTTCACATCAAGGCACGACCACCATGGGCCAAACGACCTTCGGAGGCGGACTCGCCGGCGGCCTCACAGCCTTGGTCGCGGCCTTGGCCCTGGCCCTGGCCGGCGCCGCCCCGTCCCGGGCCACCGAACTGCTCCTGCCGGTGCCCACCGTGACGATCTATGCCGGCGACGTGATCAAGCCGGGCATGCTGCGCCTCCAGGCCTACCCCGAGAGCTTCAAGGCCCGCACCGCCGTCATCGACGCGCCCATGGCCATCGCCGGGCGCACGGCGCGGCGGATGCTGTTGCCGGGCGAGCCCGTTCCGGTCAACGCCGTCGAGGACCCCCGCCTCGTCAGCCGCAATGTGGCGACGCAGATCGTGTTCGAGGAGCAGGGCCTCCTCATCACCGCCGTCGGTTCGCCCCTCCAGAACGGGGGCCTCGGTGAGACCATCCGGGTGCGCAACGCCGATACCGGGCGCATCATCCTCGGCACGGTGATGGCCGACGGACGCATCCGCACCGGCGCCGGCCAGTGATGCGTCTCGGGTTCCTCGTCCTCGCGCTGATCCTCGCCGCCCTTCCGGCGCAGGCCATGGGCACGCGCATCAAGGACATCGCCAATCTCAAGGGCGTGCGCGACAACCAGCTCGTGGGCTACGGCCTCGTCACCGGCCTGCAGGGCACGGGCGATACCCTGCGCAACGCCCAGTTCACCGAGCAATCCCTGCAATCCATGCTCGACCGCATGGGCATCAACGTCCGTGACGCCCGCCTGCGCACCCGCAACGTCGCCGCCGTGATGGTGACGGCCGACCTGCCGCCCTACACCGGCACCGGCTCGCGCATCGACGTCACCGTGACGTCGCTCGGCGACGCCACCTCGCTGAAGGGCGGCACCCTGCTGATGACGCCCCTCATGGGCGGCGACAGCCTGACCTACGCCGCGGCCCAGGGGCCGCTGGCCGTCTCGGGCTTCGCCGTGGGCGGCGCCGCCGAGACCATCACGCAGGGCGTGCCCACCGCCGGCCGCATCCCCAACGGCGCCATGATCGAGCGCGAGGTGCCGGGCACCTTTCGCGACCTGCCCGAACTCGTGTTCGAGCTGAAGAACCCCGACTTCAAGACCGCCACCATGGTGGCCGACGCCATCAATGCCTACGCCCTGCAGCGCTTCCGCCGCCGGGTCGCCACCGCCCGCGACCAGCGCGCCATCGCCCTCGTCCGCCCGCCACAGGTGACCCAGACCCGGTTCGTGGCCGAGATCGGCGACGTCACCGTCCAGCCCGATGCGCCCGCCCGCGTCGTGGTGGACCAGCGCACCGGCACGGTGGTCATCGGGCGCAACGTCCAGATCTCCACCGTGGCCGTGACCCACGGCAACCTCACGGTCCGGGTGACGGAAACCCCCGAGGTGTCCCAGCCGGCGCCGTTCTCCAACGGCGTCACGGCCGTGGTCCCCCGCACGGAGGTCGCCGTCAACGAGCAGTCCGGCCGGATGGCGATCATCGGCGGGTCCGACCTCCAGACCCTGGTGCGCGGCCTCAACAATGTCGGCCTCAAGCCCAGCGACATCATCTCGATCCTCCAGGCGGTGAAGACCTCCGGAGCCCTGCAGGCGGAGCTCGTGGTTCAATGAGTTCGACGAAAGTGCCGCGCATCGCCGGCGAGGCGGCCCGGATGATCGTCCCCGGCCGTGCGCCGGCCGTCTCGTCGCGATGGCTCGCTCTGATGGCCGCGCGGATGCTGGCGGTCCTGGGGCTCCTGGCCGTGGTTTCCCTCGGCCTCGGTCCGGTGCGCGCCCAGGGTGGAAAGTCCGAGGGTGGCAAGTCCGAGAACGGCAGGTCCGAGGGTGGCAAGCCGGCCGTGTCCGGCCTGAATCCCGGTCCGTTTCCCAAAGCCGGGGCGAGCCGGCCTAAACTGGCCGATTTCAAACCGGTCGAACCGGCCCCGGAAACCAAGCCCGTCGCCGAAGCCGGCAAGCTCCCCGAGGTCGTGCAGGTGGCCGAGGTCAAGGCAGCGGAGGCGCCGCCCGAACCTGTCAAACCCGCCCCGAAGCCGTCGGCGTACTGCGCCAGCATCGCGGATGCGGCGGCCGATGCCCGCTTCGCTTGGCAGAAGGAGCAGCTCGCGACCCTGGAGAAGCAGGTCGACGAGCGCATCCGCCGCCTGGAGGAGAAGCGCGCCGAGTACGAGACTTGGCTTGCCCGCCGCAACGAGTTCCTCGCCAAGGCCGATACCGGCGTGGTGGCGATCTACCAGAAGATGCGCCCCGACGCCGCCGCTCTCCAACTCGCCAACATGCCCGACGAGGGCGCGGCGGCCATCCTGACCAAGCTCAACGCCCGCACGGCGAGTGCCATCCTGAGCGAGATGGAGGCGGCCCGTGCCGCCCAGCTCGCCCGGATGATGACCGATGCGGGCAAGAAAGCCCGTGAAAGCGAGAAATCCTGATGTCCGCCACCCGTCTGCGCGTCGGCTTCGTCCTGGCGGTCCTCGCGCCGGCCCTCGGCGCCTGCCACGCGCCCCTGGACCCGCTGGGCCAGCCGCCGCTCCTCACCCCCATCGGCACGGGCCTCGCCCCGCCCCGCGAGGCCCTGCCGACCACCTTCGGGTCGCTCTCACGCCGCACCTACCACTCGACCTGGTCGCCCGCGAGCGTCGACCTGTTCCAGGACCCGCGCGCGCGCAACGTCGGCGACGTGATCACGGTGTCGATCCTCATCGACGACAAGGCCCAGTTCGGCAATTCGAGCGACCGCTCGCGCAGCCAGAAATCGAGCCTTGGCTTCGATTTCGGCTACGGTGTCTCGGGCGTGAAGGACGCGGCCACGGCGGATGCCGGCATCCGTTCGGGCACGGAGACCAAGGGCGCGGGCAACATCGACCGCTCCGAAGTGCTGCGCCTGTCGGTGGCCGCCATCGTCACCGAGCAGATGCCCAACGGCAACATGGTCGTCTCCGGCTCGCAGGAGGTGCGGGTCAACAACGAGGTCCGCGTCCTCAACGTCGCCGGCATCGTCCGCCCGCGCGACATCTCGCGCAAGAACACCATCGACTACGACAAGATCGCCGAGGCGCGCATCTCGTATGGCGGGCGCGGGCGCATCACCGACGTGCAGGGCCCGACCGTCGGCCAGCAGATCTTCGAGACCCTGGCCCCGTTCTGATTGTCCGTGACGGTCTAACGCGCTGACGACGCCCCCTTTCCGGAAAACCACACGATGGCGGCCAAGGACGAGACGAAGACGGGCGGCGGCAAGGGCTGGATCGCCGCCCTGGCCCTGGTGAGCCTCGTCGCCATCGGCACCGGCGGGGGCCTCGGCCTGTACCTTCTCTCCACGGTGGAGAAGGCGGTGGACGTGAAGACGAAGGATGCGGAGAGCAAGGCGGTCAAGGTGCTGAAGTACACCGGCGACCTGTCGCTGCGCCCCGTCGGCTCGGTGGTGACCAACCTCGCCGATTCCGGCGATGCCTGGGTGCGCCTCGAATCCTCCGTGGTGTTCAAGACCGGCGCCGTGCCCAACCCCGACGTGGCGCTCGCCGAGATCCGGGCCGATATCGTCGCCTACCTGCGCACGGTCTCCATGCGGCAGATCGAGGGGGCGAGCGGCCTCCAGCACCTGCGCGAGGACCTCAACGAGCGCGTCGCCCTGCGCACCAAGGGCCAGGTGCGCGAACTCATCGTCGAGATGCTGGTGGTGCAGTGATGTTTCGTGGGCCCATCGTCAGAACCCTCGCGCTTTTCCTCGTTGCCACCCTCGCCCTCACGGGGGCGGCCGGGGCGCAGTCGGCCACGGGCCTGCCGGCCCTCGATGCCCTGCTGCCCGCCGGCAACGGGGCCGCGAGCGGGCGCATCCTGCAGCTTGTGGCCCTGCTCACGGTGCTGTCCCTCGCACCCGGCCTCCTCGTGATGGTGACGAGCTTCACCCGCTTCGCCATCGCGTTCTCGTTCCTGCGCTCGGGCCTGGGGCTCCAGAGCACGCCGGCCAACATCTTCCTCGTGAGCCTGTCCCTGTTCATGACGTTCTACGTCATGTCGCCGACCTTCGACCGGGCCTGGAACGAGGGCCTGCGCCCGCTCACCGAGAACAAGATCACCGAGCTCGAGGCGATCCCCAAGATCGTCGAACCGTTCCGCGAATTCATGGTGGCGCATGTGCGCCCGAAGGACCTCCAGACCTTCACGGATCTGGCCAGCCGCACCATCCCCAAGGCCGAGGGCGGCGAGACCGTCGACCTGCGCATCCTGATCCCGGCCTTCATGATCTCCGAGCTGCGGCGCGGCTTCGAGATCGGGTTCCTCATCGCCCTGCCGTTCCTCGTGATCGACATGATCGTGTCCACGGTGGTGATGTCCATGGGCATGATGATGCTGCCCCCGACCGTCATCTCCCTGCCGTTCAAGGTGCTGTTCTTCATCCTCATCGACGGCTGGAACATGCTCGTGAGCGGGCTGGTGCGATCGTTCTTCTAGCCACGCGGCCAAAGGTTCCCGCCCGGCATCACGTTTTCACGAGGCGGCGCAATCTCCGCGCAAGGCAGCATCGTGAAAAGGGCTCCATCAGATCGCGGGTCTGAAGCGGAGCAGCCCACCGAATGTCCGGTCTCCAACACGCCGAACGTCTCTGGAACAACATCCTCGCGCTCGGAGGCCGGCGGATCGCCGCCCTCTCCCTCATCGGCGTGGTGGTCTTCCTCGCGGTGGGGCTCGGAGCGTACTACCTCAGCCGCCCGGCTCAGGAGACCCTCTATACCGGCCTCAGCCGCGAGGATGTCGGGCGCATCGGCTCCGTCCTGAAGGACGCCAACATCCCGTTCGACGTCAGCGCCGACGGCGCCGCCGTCCTCGTCTCCTACGGCAACACCGCCACGGCCCGCATGCTGCTCGCCGAGAAGGGTCTGCCGCAAAGCGCCAAATCCGGCTACGAGCTGTTCAACGATCTCGGCTCGCTCGGCATGACCTCGTTCATGCAGGAGGTGACCCGCGTCCGGGCGCTGGAGGGCGAGATCGCCCGCACCATCCAGGGCATGAAGGGCGTGAAAGCCGCCCGCGTCCACATCGTCCTGCCCGACCGGGGCTCGTTTCGGCGCGACCAGCAGCCGCCCTCGGCCTCCGTGGTGGTGCGCACCGAGCCCGCCGACGACGTCAGCGGCGCCCAGTCCATCCGCCACCTCGTCGCCTCGGCCGTCCCCGGCATGAAGCCCGACCGCGTCACCGTCATCGGCTCGGACGGCGCGCTGCTCCTGTCGGGCGACGACGCCAACGCCCAGCCGACGGGCAAGATGGCGACCCTGGAGAAGACCATCGGCCACGAGGTCCAGGACAACATCCGCCGGACCCTGACGCCCTACCTCGGCGTCGGCAACTTCGAGGTCAGCGTCGCCGCCCGCCTCAACACCGACAAGACCGTGAAGAACGAGACGATCTTCAACCCCGACCAGCGCGTCGAGCGCTCGACCCGGGCCGTGCGCGAGACCGAGAACGCGCAGAACCGCAACGCCAACAAGACCACTTCGGCCGCGCAGAACCTGCCCGACGCCCGCACCCGCTCGGACGGCAACGATTCCTCCAGCAACGAGACCCAGAAGCGCGAGGATCTGACCAACTACGAGATCTCCTCGCAGACGATCCAGACGGTGAGCGACGGCTACGCCATCCGCCAGATCTCGGTCGCGGTCCTCGTCAACCGCGCGCGCCTCGCCTCGCTCGCCGGCCCGGACGCCACCAAGGCCCAGATCGACGCCCAGGTCGCCGAGATCGAGCAGCTCGTCGGCTCGGCCGCCGGCTTCAACAAGGAGCGCGGCGACAACGTCAAGGTCGCGGCCGTCGGCTTCGTCAACGACGGCCAGCCCCTGGAGGCGGTGCCGCCGCTCGGGATCATGGACGTGCTGATGCGCCAGTCGGCCACCCTCATCAACGCCGGCACGATCCTGCTCGTCGCCGGCCTGCTGATCTGGTTCGGCCTGCGCCCGGCCATGCGCGCCATCCTGGAGATCCCCGCCGCCCAGCAGGAAGAGGTTCTGGCGCTCGCCGCCGCGACGGCCGCCGCCAACGGCAACGCGGCGCTCGTCGACGGCACCGCGCCGGCCCTGGCCCTCGGGGGTGCCAGCGATGTGCCGAGCCTCGCCGCCCCCGCCGGCGGCGTCGCCGGCATGATCGAGGATCTCGCCGACAAGCTCGCCCGCTCGCCCCAGAAGCGGCTGGAACAGATGATCGAGACCGACGAGGCCCAGGCGGCCGAGATCCTGAAGCGGTGGCTCCTGCGTGAGGCCGCCTGATGGCCCCCGCGCTCGCCCGCCTCCTGCCCGACTTCTCCGTCGCTCCCATCAGCCCCCGCGCCCCGGACGGCCTCGCCCTCCTCATGCGCGCTGCCGTGCCGCCCGCTCCCGCCCCCCCGCCGGAAGAGGATCGCGCCGCTCTGCTGGCGGAGGCGCAAGCCCGGGGCCGGGCCGAGGGCCGCGCTCAGGCTCAAGGCGAATCCGCGGCGGCCCTGGCGTTCGCCCAGGCCGATTTCGACGCCCGCCTCGCTGCCGCGCGTCAGGACTGGTGCGCTGCCGAGAGCGACCGGCTCGCCGCCGGCCTCTCCGCCGCGATCCAGGCCCTCGGCGACCGGCTCACCGACCGCGTCGGCACTCTGCTGGTCCCGGTGCTGTCGGCGGGCCTGCGGCGCCAGGCCGTGGACGAGCTCGCCGTGACCCTCGGCCAGCTCCTCGCCGACCCCCGCCACGCCCCCGTGCGCATCAGCGGACCGGCCGACCTCCTCGACGCGCTCGCGGGCAAGCTCGGCGCTGCACAGTCGAGCGTGGTCTTCAGCCCATCCGAGACCGTCGAGGTCACGATTCAATCGGACCAGACCGTCATCGAGACGCAGTTCGGCGCCTGGGCCGGCCTGCTCGCCGCCGCCGTGGAAGGAGCCTGAGCGATGGCGGACGACCACCACGAGATCATCATCATCAAGCGCCACGGCGACCACGACGAGGGTCACCACGGCGGCGCCTGGAAGATCGCGCTCGCCGACTTCATGACGGCGATGATGGCCCTGTTCCTGGTGCTGTGGCTCATCGGCTCCACCACCAAGGAGACGAAGACCGCCATCGCCCAGTATTTCAACCCGGTGAAGCTCGCCGACGTCACTTTCGACCGCAAGGGCGTGCGCGACTCCACCAACACCCCCGGCGAGCCGACCCCCGAGGACGGCAAGCCGGAGGAGGGCAGGGGCGAGGGAAGCGGCAAAGGCGACGGCAAGAGCGACGGCAAGGGTGCCGACGCGGCCCCCGGCAGCCGTGCCCGCGAGGCCGCCCTGTTCCAGGACCCCTACGCCGTGCTGGCCAAGCTCGCGGCCGAGGCCGAGGCCGAATCCGCCAGCGCCGACACCGTGGCCTCCGAGACCGGCGAGCCCGGTTTCAAGGGCGGGGAGGCCGCGCGCGACCCGTTCGATCCGCTCTACTGGCAGGTCGCCCCCGTGATGAAGGCTCGCACGGAGCAGCCGGGCTCGGCCGCGACCGTCAGCCCCCTGCCGCAGGAGGCCCGCCTCGATGCGCGCGCCGCCACCGTACCGTCGAAGGGCACCGCATCGACCGGCGCGCCGAAGCCCGTCCCCGTCCAGCTCGCCTCAGCCCTGCCCGAGGACGGCGAGATTCGGCTGCCCGCGCCGGCGCTCTCGAACATGACGCCGAAGCCCGCCGAGGCCGCCGTGCCGAAGCCCGGCAAGGAGAGCCGGGAGGCGAACGCGGCCAAGGCCACGGCGGAAGCCGCCGAGACGGCGGCCGTCGCCGCGCTCAAGGCCGAGATCGCCAAGGCGATGCAGACCCAGGGCAACGCCCCGGCGCCGCGGGTCGAGGTGCGCCGTACGGGTGAGGGAATCCTCATCAGCCTGACGGACGATGTCGCCTTCAGCATGTTCGGCGTCGGCTCCGCCGAGCCCCAGGCGAAGGTGGTGCGCGCCCTCGAACAGGTGGCCCGCATCCTCAAGGACCGGCCCGGCCAGGTCGTCGTGCGCGGCCATACGGACGGACGGCCGTTCCGCTCCGAGACCTACGACAACTGGCGCCTGTCCTCGGCCCGCGCCCAGATGGCCTCCTACATGCTCGTGCGCGGCGGCCTCGCCGATGCCCGCCTGGAGCGGATCGAGGGCTACGCCGACCGCCAGCCGCGCAACCCCGCCGACCCGAAGGCCGCCGAGAACCGCCGCATCGAGATTCTCCTGCGCGGGCGGCCGGAGTGAGACCGTTCTGGGGGACTTGCCGGGGACGCCCGCCTGGACCGGTCCGGCGTGCGGACGTGGCCCAATGGCCGAGCCTCGCCGTTCTCGCCCTCAGCATGAGCCTCGTCGCCCAGACACCCGCTCGCGCCGCCGAATCCCACGGCGGCGGCCACGAGGCCGGCGGGCACGCCGCCGCGCCGGCCGCGCCCATCGAGCCCCTGCCGGTTAAGCCCTACACCCTGCCCGTCGAGATGGTGCGGACCCTGCAGTTGCTGCAGGACCGCATCGCCCAAGGCTCCGGGCCGGCCCATACGGGCCAGCGCGCCCTCCTGGCCCATGCCGAGGAGCGCATGCGCGCCCTCGAACCGGAGGCGTGGGCCGACCCGGTGAACATCCGCGCGGCCGTCACCTTCGCCCTCGGCGGTGGCGGACCGGCGCTTCTGCGCCACATCCTCGCCTCGTCCAAGGTGCCGGCGGACGGCACCCCCCTGGTGCTCGGGTCGCTCGCCTTCCTCGAAGGCCGCGAGAAGGAGGCCCGCACCCTGCTCACCAAGATCGATGCCGCGTCCCTGCCCGTCGGCCTCGGGGCGCAGCTCGCCCTGACCCAGTCGGCCCTGGTGGTGCGCGACGATCCGGCCCAGTCGATCCGCCTCCTCGACCTCGCGCGCCTGCTGGCGCCCGGCACCCTGGTGGAGGAGGGGGCGCTGCGCCGCGAGATCTTCGTCCTGGCCCAGGGCAACGATCTCGCGAAGTTCGAGGCCCTGGCGGTCCAGTACCTGCGCCGGTTCCGCCATTCGGTCTACGCCGGCAACTTCCGCCAGCGCTTCGCCGCCGCCCTGACCCGCCTCGATTTCGGCACCGATTCGGGCCGCTTCGCCCGGCTACAGGCCATGCTCGACGAGATCGAGCCCGAGGGCCGGCGGGACCTCTACCTGCTGATGGCCCGCGCCGCCCTCGACCAGGGCAAGAACGCCACCGCCGTCTTCGCCGCCGAGCGCACCGTCACCCTGACCGAGCCCGGAACCGTCGCGGCGGTCCGGGCCCGCCTCTACCGCGCCGCCGCCCTCGTGGTGGTGGACGGCCGGTTCGAGGAGAGCGTCGAGACCCTGCGGATGACCGACCGTTCCGTCCTGGTGCCGGCCGACCGCGACCTCCTCGACGCGGCGTTGGCCACCGCCCGGGAGATCCGCGACGTGCCGGGTGCGCCGGGCACGCCTCCCTCGCCGGAGCCGCCCCGGCTGGCCGCCCGCGAGCTTCCGACCACGCCTGCCATCGCCCGCGCCCAGGGGGTGATCGGCCAAATCGACGATCTGATGAGGAAGAGCGGTCGATGAACACGTTCGCTGCGATGATGCCGGCCCCGCGCCCCACCGACGCCGTGGCGCCCCGGGGCGGCACGGACGCCGTCGAGGTGTCCTCCGAGGCCACCGCCGAGGCGTTCGGTGCCGTGCTCGGCGCCCTCAAGGAGGGTCGCCCGGTCAGGGATGCGGCCCGCCGCGACGGAGAGACCGCCGACGATGCAGCCGCCAGCGCGGGTTCGGCTCCCGCCGAGCCGGCCAATTCCGTGCTGAGCCTCGTCGTATCCGCCGATGCGGGTACCATCCCGCCGGCGGCCATGGACCCGGCGGCCCTGCTGGCCCTCATCGCCCGGGCGGTTCCCGGCGCCCCGGCCGCCCCCGCTCCGACCGCTTCTCCGGCTGGGCAAGCCGCGTCGGAGCAGATCCTGCCGGGGCGGATCGCGTCGGTCCCGGCGGGGGTGGCGGAACTCGCCGCCGGCATCGTCCTCGCGGCCGGGGAGAACGGGCATGCGCGGGACGGTCTTCAGGGTCTCTCGGCCCCGGGCGTTCCCGGACAGGACATCGCGTCTCAAACCGTCCCGGCCCAGGGTGACATCGGGCCGCGCGCCCCCGTCGAGACGCGCCCCCAGGTGACGATCCTTCAGCAGGAGACCCACTTCGCGCCGATCAAGCCGCGGCTCGTGGCCGGACAGGCCGCCGCGATCCCGGCCATGGCGGGACCAGCCGACGCGGCTCCGCCATCCGTCGCGCCCGCACCGATCCTCCCGGCGCTTCCCGCCACCGCCGTGGCGGAGGCCGTGCCCACGCGCGATGTGTCTTCGCCCCTGAGCGCCCCGCCTGGCATCGCTGCATCCTTCGGCCCGGCAAGCGCTGCCGCCGCCGTGCAAAACCAAGCGCCCATCACCCAGGCTCAAGCCGCTGCCGCGCTGCCCCCGGCCGACGCTCCGGTGCCGCCGACCGGGTCGCTCCCCGTGTCCGCGCCGACGCCCGAATCGTCCGGCAAGCCGCGCCGGGCGGAGTCCACGCCGGTTTCGGGAGAGACCGCGGCGGTGGCTTCCCCGTCCGCCCAGCGCATCGCCGGCGAGGCGGCGCCCGTCGAGGCTGCCCGGCCGTCTCCGGGTGAGGGGACCACCACCGAGGCCGGCCCCCACGCCTCCCTCACCCCCGTCGCGACCGCGCCGGGGGGCACCCTGCCGTCCGCCGCCGCCCTCGGCGAGCCGGCCCGTCAGGTCGCCGAGGCGGTGGCCGCCGAACTGGCCCGTCCGGCGTCCACGGCCAGCGCTGCCGCCGCAACGCCCGGCACCGAGGGACCCCTGCGGCTCCTCACCATCCAGCTTCGGCCGATGGACCTCGGTACCGTCCTCGTCCGCATGCGCCTGCGCGACGGCCAGCTCGAGATGACCCTCCATGCCAGCCGCGAGGAGACGGCCGCCCTCCTGCGCCAGGACGGCACCCTCCTCACCGACCTGCTGCGCAGTTCCGGTTACCAGCCCGACAGCGTCACCATCGGGGCGAGCGGCCAATCCCAGGGCGAGGGCGGCCGGCCCGGTTCGGGCGCGGCGTTCCAGCCGGGCGCCGGTGGCGGTCAGGCCCAGAACGGCGCCAACCCCGACCAGACGTCCCGGCGCGAGGGCGAGGGGGCCAAGGACGAACGATCAGACCCGACCAGCGAGCGGATTCATGAGACGACTTCTTCCGGCCCTGACCGCAGCGGTCTGTACCTTTAGCGGCCTCGCGTCCGCCGGCGTTCCCCCGGTGGCGAGCAAGGTCTGCGAGCGCGAGATGGCGAGCGCGGCGACGAAGCACGGCGTGCCGCTCGGCGTACTCTACGCCGTGGGGCTCACGGAGAGCGGCAACCGCGGCTCGCTCCAGCCCTACGCCATGAACATCGCCGGCAAGGCGTATTTCGGCGCCAACGCGGCCGACGTGGTGGCGCGCCTCGCCGAAGCGCAGCGCAGCGGCGTGAAGCTCGTCGATCTCGGCTGCATGCAGATCAACCACCATTATCACCGGGCGAAATTCACGTCCCTGGAGGGGATGATCGACCCGGCCCAGAACGTCGAGTACGCCACCCGCTTCCTCAAGGAGCTGAAGGCGCGCGAGGGCAGCTGGACCTTGGCGGTGGCCCGCTACCACGCCGGACCCAACAACAACCCCGCCCAAAAGACCTATGTCTGCCGGGTCATCGCCAACATGGTCGCGTCGGGCTTCGGCACCTGGACGCCGGGGGCCAAAAGCTTCTGCCAGTCCTGAGCTTGCGCCGGGTGCGAAGACCCGTGGGCCGCCGTCGCCGTTACGGTCCTGGCGCCTGCATCCGCCGCGTCGCGAGGGACACATCCGTATCCTTCGCCGAAGCCTCCCCTTCCGGGTCCAGGGCCGGGAAATGCTCGATGAAGCGCACGCCGTCCCAGAGCTCGACGGCATGCCCATCGACCATGGCTTCCGCCAGGCGCAGGGCATCCTTGTCGTCGCCGGCAATGAGGTTGACGAGGGAGGCGATGCGGCCGGTGGGGCCCAGAAGGATCGCGCGATAGCGTGGCGGCCTGCGATCCGATCCATCGTGCCGACTGCCGGACAAATCATCGGACATCGTAAATTTCCTCAGTCGAAACAGAAACATCAGCGTGTTCCGGCATCACTGATGATAAAAATCAACCGTCCGATTCTTTGCAGAAAAAATGAATATCGCCTAGAGATTTAAAAAATCCAATTGTGTACGGTTTCGCGCAGGCGCCAGTTGTCGGAATACTTACCAAGAGGCTGAATCGCTCCGCCCGGCTTGCCGGCCGCCGCGACCGGCGAACAGGCTCATGCAGAGGCCGGACGAGCCATTCCGTCCTCTCGGCCGAGTACCCCTGCGTCGGACGCCCGATCACGCCAGCGCGCGCGGCTTTTCGCCTGACAATCGCGCGCCGGCCCTACCCGACGAAGGTGTAGCCCATGAAGCGCTTGGCCTCGATGGGGTCGAAGCCGAGGCGCTGGCTGAGCTTCTTGCGCAGCTTGCTCACGTGCCCCTCGATGACACTCTCCTCGACGCCGTTGCTGTAGACGCCGTAGACCACGTTGTAGATCTGGGTCTTGGTCATCCGCTTGCCCCGGTTGCGCACCAGGCACTCGAGGATATGGCGCTCCCGGCGCGGCAACGGCAGCACCGTGCCGTCCACCTCGGGGTCGCGCCCGTCGAAGAACACCTTGAGGCGGTCCGTGGGGGCCGGCATGTCGCGGGGCGCCAGGGGCGCGCCGCCGTTGACCCGGCGCCAGATCGCCTCGGACCGGGCCAGGATCTCGCGGACATGGACGGGTTTCGGCAGCACGTCGTCGATGCCGGCTTCGAACAACAGCAGGGTCTGGTCGAGGGAGCGCACGTCGCTGAGGGCGATGATCGGCGCGCGCGAGAGCCTGCGGATGGTGCCGGCGCACTTGGCCCGGTCCTCGAAATCGCCCAGGAGGAAGCCCTGGATCGCCTCGCGGTCGAGGCGCGAGGAAGCCTGGAACCAGTTCGCGAACTCGTCCGGCGCCAGACCGAGGGAGGAGATGCCCTCCCGGTCGAAGCTGGCCTTGTACCCGGCATTCACCGATTGCCGGGTGTCGACCAAGATATACATCCACCGCCTCCCCAGACGATCAAGCTCCGGCCGGCAACCGATCATCGCTCGCGTGAAGTTTGCGTCTCAAATATTTCAAGGGCTCGTTGATTTACCCGAAATATCGCCCAATTGATTCGGAATAATTTTCGGATAACTCAAGAATATTGAGTTTTTATTGTAGATTTTCTGCTGTTTAACCAGCGCTCCGTGCGGTCTCGGTCAAAGTTTTTTATCACCTCGTGATTCGCGCCCGCTGGACCATCCATGTCGGGCGCACAGGGGTAGGTCAATGGCCTGTCTGACATAGGTCATCGATCGTCCCGTCCTGGGTCGATTGGAACAGGTGGCAGATCAAGTCTTGGTTGTATCGAAGGAGGACGATCCGGGCCGCTGTTGGCTGCACGCCTCCGCGCGGAATCAGACCGAAGCGGGGGCGATCCGGGCACCGTCGAGGGCGCTAGCAAATCCGTCGAGGCAGAAGCCCGGCCCCTTCTCGACCCCTTCGTCGGCCAGGATGCGCTGGATCGCGACGCCGACATAGATGCCGTCGAGGACGAGCTTGAAGAACACCGTCACGGGCGCAGTGACGAACTCCATGTCGAGGACGACCGTGAGCGAGCGCCCCCAGTCGAAGCGCACGTCGGCCCCATCGGCATACGCGATGGTCGCCTCCTTGAAGAAGGGCTCGGCCGAGGAGGCGACGAGGTCGGCGATGTTGCCGTGCCGCCCGCCCTGCACCCATCCGATGAGGATGCCGCCGTCGAGGAGGCAGAGTTCGGCGATGAAGTCGCGGATCGCCGTGGCGAAGACGCGCTCGGCCGCTGCGAGCACATCTTCGGTGCCACCCTGATTCGGCGTGGGAGAAACGCTCATCAGCGGGCTTTCGAGAACAGGAAGAACAGGACTTGGGCCACTGCGCTGTAGAACTCCGCCGGAATCATCTGGTCGACTTCGACACTGTCGTACAGGGACCTTGCGAGAGGCTTGTCTTCCACCACCGGAACGCCGTTCGCCTCGGCGATTTCACGGATGCGCAGGGCGAGAAGATCCTTGCCTTTGGCGAGCACCAGGGGCGCGGGCTGCTCGTCCCGGGCGTAGCGCAGCGCGATGGCGTAGTGGGTCGGGTTGGCGATCACCAGGGTGGCATTCTTCACGTTGGCGAGCATGCGCTTGCGCGAGCGGTCCTGCGCCATGGAGCGCAGGCGGCCCTTGACCACGGGATCGCCCTCGGACTGCTTGTGCTCGTCCTTGAGGTCCTGCTTCGACATGCGGATCGAGCGCTGCCAGCGCAGGCGCGACCAGACGAGGTCGGCCGCCACGATGACGATGGTGGCGATGCTGACCACCGACACGAGGCGGATCGCCACGGTGAGGATCAGGTCGGGGATCTGGCTCGGGTCGGAGAACATGGCATTCACGGCTTTGTTGCCCTCCGAGCGCAGGAGCAGCAGGGCGACGACGGTGACGCTCAAGAATTTAAAGAGCGATTTCAGGAATTCGACCTGACCCGATTTTCCGAAGATCCGTCCCCAGCCCTTCGCCGGCGAGATCCTGGACCATTGCGGCCGGATGCGCTCGCCCACCACGCTCGGCACGTTCTGCACCAGGGAGGCGACGAGGCTGCACCCGCCGAGGATCGCCAGGATCGGGATGAGGAATCGGGCCGCCGCCAGGGCGGTGCCCTGGAGGATCATGGCCGCGTCCTGGCTGTTCTCCAGGGAGAAGTCGCGCGGGTGGTCGATGAACGTCATGAGGTCGCGGACCAGGGGGCCGGTCCCGTCGCGCACCACGAGGCTGAGCGCGATGAGCAGCCCGAGGATCGAGGCGAAGACGGGCGCCTCGCGGGAGAACGGGACGTCGCCCTTCTCGACGGCGTCGCGCACCCGCTTCTCGGTGGCGTCCTCGGTCTTGCTCTCCTGATCGTCAGACATGCGGGCGGCCGCGTAACCCGACCGTGGTTTTGCCGGTCACGGGCTCGCCGCACTCAGCGGACGAGGGGCTCAACCTCGCCTCCGGCGTTGATCTCGATGTCGCCGCGTCCGGCCATCTCCATGGCCAGATCGGTGATGGACCGGCGGGCCTCCAGCACGTCCTTCTGCGCCGCCGGCTCGCCACCGTTGAGTTCGTGCTCGACCATGCGCTTCACGCGGGCCGAGAGGGCGCCGAGGACCACGGTGCGGAACTCGGCATCGGTGCCCTTGAGGGCCATGACGAGGCGGTCGTTGGGCACGGCGTCGAACAGGGTGGTGCGCGCGCGGGGCGCGAGCTTGACGATGTCGTCGAAGGTGAACAGCAGGCCCTTGAGGATCTCGACGGATTTGGGGCGGGATTCTCCCAGGCTCGTCAGGACGTCGTCGATCTGCGTGCGCTCCATCTTGTTAATGATGTCGGCCATCTTGGCATGGGTGTCGGCCCCCGAATTGCGCGAGCCGTTGATGAGGAAGTCCTCGTGCAGGGCGCGCTGGACCGACTGCATGATCTCGTCGACCACGGGCTTGAACGTCAGCATCCGGCGCATCACCGTGTTGCGCAGGGGCAGGGGCAGGTGGGCCATCACCTTGGCGGCGGTGGCCGGCTTGATCCGCGACAGAATCAGGGCCGCCGTCTGGGGATGCTCCTTGACGAGGGTGCTCGCCAGCACGGTCTCGGAGACCTCCGACATCCGCTCCCAGACGGAACGGGTGGAATCACCCCGCACGTCGGCGAGGATCTCGGCGAGCTGGGCCGCCGGGATCAGGCCGGTGAGGAGCTTCTCGACTTCCTGCACGGTGCCGACGAGGCTGCCGCCGTTGGAGAACTCGCCCGAGAACGCGTCCACGATGGTGTCGAGCTGATTGGCGCTCACCGAGCCGAGCTGCATCGCCGAGCGGGTGATGCGCTTGATCTCGTCGGCCTCGAAATACTTCAGCAGGCGGCCGGCCGCCGGCTTGCCCATGGCGAGCAGCAGGGCCGCGACCTCGTCCACGGGGGCGAGCTGGCGCGGGAGTCCCGGGGTCTTCTGGGGGATCGGCACGCTGCCCACGCTCATCGGATCAGCCATTCTGTCCGGATTCGGCCGGGCCGACGATCTCCGTCAGGGAGACGCCGAAGCGGGAATTGTCCTCCTCCACCACGACGATCTCGCCACGGGCGACCACGCGCCCGTTGACGGTGACGTCCACGGGTTCGCCGACCCGGTGGTCGAGGGAGACGATGGCGCCGCGCCCGAGCTTCATCAGGTCGGCCACCGGCATGGTCGCCGAGCCGAGCACCACCTGGATGAGGACCGGGATGCGCAGGATCGAATCGATGTTGCGGGTGTCCCCGATGCGCGCCTCGGCGGCCGGGGCGGATGCCGGCGCCACGCTCGGGAAGACGGGGGCGATGCCCGCCGGGGGGCCTTGCGCGTCGTCGAAGGGGCTGTTGCTCATCGTCCGCTCGTCAGGGGGTGGCGTCGCGCATCTGGATCAGGCGCGTCGGGGATCAGGGTCGGCCGAAGGGATGTCGCGGTCAACCGCCGACCCGCGTCTGCCGGTCGAGGTCGCTCGCCAGGGCCCGCCGGCCCGCCTCCAGGGCGGAAAGGGTGGCGCGCGCCTCTTCGATCTTCCCGTCGAGGGCCTCCAGGATCGCCCGCCCCTCGGTGCTGAAGCCGCGCACGGCCTCGCCCGCCTGGTTCAGGGCGTGTCCCGACTGAGTGAGGATGCGGCCGTACTCGGCCTGGGTCCGGTCGAGGCGCTTGAGCTTGAGGTACATCGGCACCACGCAGGCGCTCGTCGCGATGAGGGCGACGAGCAGGATGGTATCAACCAGCGGCGTCATGGCACGAGGCCTTCCTTCTCGGGGGCGATGGCTTCGTCGACGCGCAGGACGTAGGAGCCTTGCGCCTGCCCCATATGGCACCAGAACAGCGGCCTGTCGTTGCCCTCGAGTTTCACCCGGGTGGTCGGGGTGGCGTCGAGCCCGATGACCTGACCGACCTTGAGCTCGGAGATCTCGCCGAGCGTCAGGGTGCGCTCCTCCAGGACGGCGCGGAGGGTCACCTCGGCCTTCTGCACCTCGGCGGCGATCTGCTGGGTCCAGATCGGATCGCGGGCCGCCGAGTCGCCGGTGAGCACCTTGGACAGGCTCGGGCGCATGGGGTTGATCACCGATTGCGGGATGATGAGGAACATCTCGCCGCTGCGGTTGAGCGCCTGGAGCAGGAATTTGGCCTCCACCGCCTTGTTGCCGCGCCCGCCGATGACGGCGAACTCCATGCGCGTCTCCGTGCGTTCGAGGCGGAACGGCGTGGCGGCCACGAGGGAGAACGAGGATTCCAGCGCCTTGCCGACCTGCTCCAGCACGATCTGGGCGATGCGCGTCTCGATGCCGGAGAACGGGCGCTCGTCCTCCACCGGCGGTTCGCCACCATCCGAGCCGAGCAGTACCTCCACCATGGTGAAAACGAAGTCGCGGTCGAGGCCGACGAGGATGTGGCTGTCCCATTCGGGGGCGTGGAAGAGACCCGCGATGGCGTTGTTGTCGTAGGCGTCGAGCATCTCGCCGATGCGCCCGCTCTGAATGCCGCCCAGCGAGACGTGCACCGGCGAGGCGACGAGGTGCTTGAGGTTGTCCGAGCAGCCCGTGGTCAGGCGGTCGAACACCACGCTGAGCATGGGGAGCCGGTCGAGGGACAGGCCGCCGGCCTCGATGAGGCGGGCGCGGATGTCGGTGCTCGGTCCCTTCTGGCCGGACGACTCCTCGGGCGTGTCCATGGTCAGGCGGCCTCGCGCTGGGCGCCGCCGTTCACGGTGGCGTTCTCGACCTCGTCGATGGTGGGGCGGTCGCCGAGCGAGATGCCCTTGCGGCCGTGCTCGACGGCGATCTGCGGCACCGCTCCGCTCATATACGCCAGCAGGCTCTGCTTGACGATGATGTAGACGTGGGCCTGCTTCTCGCGGATCACCTTGATCTTCGTCGCGAACGGCGCAAGCACCCCGTAGGACATGAAAACGCCGAAGAACGTACCCACCAGCGCGGCGCCGATGAGGCCGCCGAGGATCTGCGGCGACTGGTCCAGCGCCCCCATGGCCTTCACGATGCCGAGCACCGCCGCGACGATGCCCAGCGCCGGCATCGCCTCGGCCACCATGGTGACGGCGCCGTACGGCTTGAGCCGATCCTTGCGGTAGCCCGAGATCTCCTCGTCCATCAGGGCCTCGATCTCGTGGGCGCGGGCGTTGCCGATGAGGATGAGGCGGGCGTAGTCGCAGATGAACAGGACGAGGTCGGCGTTCTTGGCGATGGCCGGATAGGCCTTGAACAGCTCGGAATTCGCCGGGTCGTCGAGGTGCGGCTCGACCTCGTTGCGGGGTTTCGCCTTCAGTTCGCGCATGAGGGCGTGCAGCAGTCCGAGGAGCTCGAGGTAGTCCTTGCGTTTCGGCACCTTGCCGGTCAACGCGTCCAAGCTCGCCTTGCCGGAATCGACCACGGTCTTCATCGGGTTTGCCATGACGAAGGCGCCCGCCCCCATTCCGCCGATGATCACGAACTCCCACGGCTGCCAGAGCACCACGAGGTGTCCACCCATGGCGACGAACCCGCCGAGCATGCAGCCGATTCCGATGACGAGGCCGATGACAATGCCCAAGGTCTTTGGCCTCCGCCGGAGTGAACGCGTGTCACGTTAGGCAGCGGGAGGTATCGGGGGAGGCTTGCGCGGGGCTGGGTGGGGGATCGGGGATTGCATCTCCGACGTCCCCCGAAGCTTTTGCCGTTCGACGTCTCCCCTCGGCGGGTGTCGAGCAGGGGGCGTTGGGCAGGGGCGTCGGGATCGTCACCGATCTTCGCTGGCGGAATCCCCATTGGTCGATGCGGGTGTGGACAAGGGTTTCTGGAGACTTCCGGAGAGTTGGTTCTCGAATTCCGAGAGCAGTCCGAAGCGCGAGAGCTTATGGAAGTAGTTGAATGACCAACGGGGGTCCAAGCGCTCGATCTGTCTTCCGCGTATCTCGTCGATGAACGTGTTGAAGCGCTCCCGTTCGCTCGCCATCAGGCGCAACGTCGTGGCACGCACGTAATTCGGCGGGATGGCGCGCGCCTTCATCGCGGCCACGCCATCCTGGACGGCGCGTGGATTGTCGTCCACGATCAGGGTCGTATCCGGATGGAAAAAGGTATCGCGTCCCCCCTGACTGCGGGTCGATACCACCGGCAGTCCGGCCAGCAGATACTCGATACTCGCATACATGGCGCCTTCGAGTTTCGAGAGGCACAGACCGACATGGGCGGACGCCATCGCTTCGTTGACCCGGATATGGTCCATCGACATGACGTCGTTCCCGCTGAAATCGTTGAGGATCGCGTGACCTTGCGGCATCGAGCGGACGAACTTGTCGAGCTGGGCTTTCTTCAACTGCTGGGACCAGCTCGTGAACATCTTCGTCACATAGGCGCAGCTCGGCACGAACCGCGCCAGTTCGTGCCGTTTGAACGGGGCGAGTTGAGCGTTGTAGATCGCATCGAACCGTCGTTCATGCCCTGGGATCGGATGGTACATGGTTTCGTCGATGAACATGTTCTGTGGGACGAGTCGCACATCGACCCCGAGCTTTCGCAGCAGCCGCTCTTCCTCCGGCGTGTTCGCCATGACGATCAGGCGCGCGTTGGGATGTGCTTTTCGGAAGCGGCGATGCTGCACCGCAAAGGCGAGCGCGAACGTCCGGCGCTCGAGGCTCATGGTGATCGGCTGCAGGCAGATGAGCGGCTCGTTGGGAAAACACGCCGCAAGATAATGGGCGGCTCCGAATGGCCAAGGTTGTGGTTGGCAGCAGAAGATGGGCGGATCGAGGCTGAGGAACAGCCCCATGACCGGCGTGGCGTCCGTCCAATTTCTCGGGCTTCGCGCGAACAAGCCGCGCAGCCCAATCACTTGGCTGACAACGGGCACACTGAACAAGAACGGATACTGGAGGGTGTGTAGTCCGAGCATGCGCGCCAGCCTTGTCGCCGCTGCCGAAGGCGGGCGTCGTTGTCTTCGAGGGACCGATTGAACGCGACCTCGAATGACCGGCGAATGTCTCGGATTGATCTCAACTCTCTGCCAAACTCCTTGCCGCGCCGCCAGGAATTTCTTGTCGCGAGGAACTTCTTGTCGGCGGATTTCCTGTCGGCAGGACAGGGTCGGCTGCCCAGCCGGAGGCTTGAGGGATCGCGGTCCGCTTTCGATCAACCGTCTCGGGACGCTATCCGTCCAGGCCGCGCCCTTGCTCGGCCGTGCGCTTGCTCCGCCCACGTGCCGGGGTCGGAAGCAGCAGCGTTCCGGCCAGGAATCCGAGCAGGGCGGTGAGGCCGAGGCGGCCCCACCCCATGGGGCGCGGTTCGGAGGGTGTCGGAAGCGGGGTCCCGGTGTCGCGCGCCATAGTGGCTCTCCATCGAGCGGAGGCCGCCCGTCCCATCAACGCTGCGGCCGTGCCCGCGTTGCCACGCCGCACGGGCCCGGCCTATAACCGCCGCCCATTCCCGACGCCGCGTGCCGTCGAGGAGATCGTCCTCCTCCGGCGCCGCCACCTTTCGCGAGAGTCCGTCACGCCATGGCCGGCCATTCCCAGTTCAAGAACATCATGCATCGCAAGGGCCGCGTCGATGCGGTCCGCTCGAAGATGTTCGGCAAGCTCGCCCGCGAGATCACGGTCGCGGCCAAGCTCGGCCTGCCGGACCCCGCCATGAACGCCCGCCTGCGCGCCGCCATCATCGCGGCCCGCGCCGAGAACGTGCCCAAGGACAACATCGAGCGCGCCATCAAGAAGGCGCAGGGCGCCGATGCCGAGAGCTACGACGAGATCCGCTACGAGGGTTACGGCCCCGGCGGCGCCGCCCTCATCGTCGAGGCGCAGACGGACAACCGCAACCGCACGGCCTCCGACGTGCGCTCAGCCTTCACCAAGTCCGGCGGCAGCCTCGCCGAGACCGGCGCCGTCTCGTTCATGTTCGACCATGTCGGCGTGGTGGAGTTCGAGGCCAAGGTGGCGGATGCCGACACCATGCTGGAGGCCGCCATCGAGGCCGGGGCCGACGACGTGCGCTCGTCCGAGGACGGCCACGAGATCACCTGCGCCCAGGATGCCTACGGCGAGGTCTCCAAGGCCCTGGAAGCGCGCTTCGGCGAGCCCCGCCGCACGGCCTTGGTCTGGAAGGCACAGAACACCATCGAGGTCGACGACGAGACCGGCGAGAAGCTCCTGCGCCTTGTCGAGGTGATCGAGGACCAGGACGACGTCCAGAATGTCTTCGTGAATTTTACCCTGTCGGACGCTCTGATGGAGAAGTTGGCCGGCTGACCAGGTCGCGAAGTCCGGGCACCACGTCGCGAAGTCCGGGCTTGGCAGTTTCATTGCGTCGCGGCGGGAAATCCCTCCCACCCGCGTGAGTCCCTACCGTGCCGCAGACCCCCAGCCCCGACCTGCACGCCGTGGTTCGGGAAATCGCCGAGGAGATGCGGGCGAGGCCCGACCGGGGCGAGGTCGCGACCTACATTCCCGAACTCGCCCGGGTCGATGCGAGCGCCTTCGGTCTCGTCGTCATCGACGCCGACGGCACGATCGCGGCCGGGGGCGACGCCGACGTGGCGTTCTCGATCCAGAGCATCTCGAAGGTGTTCACCCTGACCCTGGCGCTCGGCATGGTCGGCGACCGCCTGTGGCGCCGGGTCGGCCGCGAGCCCTCGGGCAGCCCGTTCAATTCCATCGTCCAGCTCGAGCGCGAGCGCGGCATCCCGCGCAATCCCTTCATCAACGCCGGTGCCATCGCGGTCACCGACGTGATCCTGTCGGGCCACCAGCCGCGCGAGGCGCTCGGCGAGATCCTGCGCTTCATGCAGTTCCTGGCCGAGGACCCGACCATCGCCATCGACGAGGCGGTGGCGGCCTCGGAGCTCCGCACGGGGTTCCGCAACGTGGCGCTGGCCAACTACATGAAATCCTTCGGCGTCCTCGACAACCCGGTGGACTTCACCCTGGGCGTCTACTTCCACCACTGCGCGATCAGCATGACGTGCCGGCAACTCGCCAGGGCCGGGCGCTTCCTCGTCCATTCGGGCCGGACGCCCTCGACGGGCCATTCCGTGGTCTCGGCCGAGCGGGCACGGCGCATCAACGCCGTGATGCTCACCTGCGGGCACTACGACGGCTCGGGCGAGTTCGCCTACCGCGTCGGCCTGCCGGGCAAGAGCGGCGTCGGCGGCGGCATCCTGGCCGTGGCGCCGGGGCGCGCCTCCATCGCCGTGTGGTCGCCGGGCCTCGACGCTTCGGGCAATTCGCACCTCGGCCGAATCGCCCTCGAAATCCTCACCCGGCGCCTCGGCTGGTCGATCTTCGGCGTGTGATCGGCCTCAGGACTTGCGGGAGCGGTCGGCGTCCATCAGGGCGGCCTCGTGATAGCCGCACGCGGCGAACGCGGCCGGTCCGGGCTGCATCGCCTTCGTTTCCCCGGCGGGGCGGCCGGTCACGCGGCGGTCCGCGCCGAGGCGGCCCCCGGTGGGGAAGGCGTAGATCTTGGCGGTCTCACGCGTGACGGACGGCGTCATCGAACTGGGTCTCCCTGGGAGCGGAGCCGACGGCGCCGCTCGAACGCTGAGCACAACATAGACTCTCTGCACCGGGAATGCGCGGCCCGACGCGAATAAAACGCGCATTTGCCGGAAATATGCGCATGGCGGCGATTGCTAAAACGAGATGCAATAGTGGGACGGAGGAATTTTTGTCCGGAGCGCATGAGTTTTCGGCGCATCTATATCAGGCCTATGCTTTGCCATGTCTGCTCACGAACATGGCACAGGCAGATATTGATTAAAAAGTATGCAATTTGCCTTTAAATTGGGCGATGACACCGCCCGAAGGCCGAATTTGCCCCCGGTTCCTGTCGATAGGAACGAGCGGACGGACCTGAGATTGATTGGCATAGCAAATGCTTTTGCGAGGGCGGCAGTTCCCTGAGGCGGTCGACGGTCCGCGCTTGCCGGTGGTCCGCATCGCGAATGGAAGAGAGACTTCACGATGACGAAGTACAAGCTCGAGTATATCTGGCTGGACGGCTACACGCCCGTCCCCAACCTGCGCGGCAAGACGCAGATCAAGGAATTCGACGGCTTCCCGACCCTCGAGCAGCTTCCCATGTGGGGCTTCGACGGCAGCTCGACCATGCAGGCCGAGGGCGGCTCCTCCGACTGCATGCTGAAGCCCGTGCGCCATTTCCCCGACTCGACCCGCAAGAACGGCGTCCTGGTCATGTGCGAAGTGATGATGCCGGACGGCGTCACCCCCCACGCCTCCAACAAGCGCGCCACCATCCTGGATGACGACGGCGCCTGGTTCGGCTTCGAGCAGGAATACTTCTTCTACAAGGACGGTCGTCCGCTCGGCTTCCCGACCGCGGGCTACCCCGCTCCGCAGGGCCCGTACTATTGCGGCGTCGGCTACAAGGAAGTCGGCAGCATCGCCCGCAAGATCGTCGAGGAGCACCTCGACCTCTGCCTCGACGCCGGCATCAACCACGAGGGCATCAACGCCGAGGTGGCCAAGGGCCAGTGGGAATTCCAGATCTTCGGCAAGGGCTCCAAGAAGGCCGCCGACGAGATGTGGGTCGCCCGCTACATCCTCCAGCGCCTGTGCGAGAGCTACGAGATCGACGTCGAGTACCATTGCAAGCCGCTGGGTGCCACCGACTGGAACGGCTCGGGCATGCACGCCAACTTCTCGACGGAGCACCTGCGCACGGTGGGCGGCAAGGCCTACTTCGAAGCGCTGATGGCCGCCTTCAAGGAGAACCTCGACGACCACATCGCCGTCTACGGCCCCGACAACCACATGCGCCTGACCGGCAAGCACGAGACCGCGGCGATCAACGAGTTCAGCTACGGTGTCGCCGATCGCGGCGCCTCGATCCGCGTGCCGCACAGCTTCGTCAACAACGAGTACAAGGGCTACCTGGAAGACCGCCGTCCCAACAGCCAGGGGGACCCCTACCAGATCGCCTCGCAGATCCTGAAGACCGTGGCGTCGGTTCCGACCGCCGCCGGAGTCTCCGCCGCCGCCTGAAGCGCGACGGAACCTGTCTCGTGCGATGCGCGGCGCGGCCCTTCACGGGCTGCGCCGTTCGCGTTTCGGGGAGATGCGTTTGGCGAAACCTCCCGTTCACGGTATGTGCCTAACGCTCGACGCAGGCGCCCTCCGCGCCCCAGGGCCACCATCATGACCGCTCCCGTCCGCATCCTCGGAATCGACCCCGGATTGCGCCGCACCGGCTGGGGCGTGATCACCGTGACGGGGACGAAGCTCGCCTACGTCGATTGCGGCGTCGTCACCTCGGACGGCGATCTGCCCCTGGCTCTGCGCCTGCGCGAGTTGCACGAAGGGATCACCCGGATCGTCCGGGGATTCTCGCCCGACGAGGTCGCCGTGGAGGAGACCTTCGTCAACAAGGACGCCCAGGCGACGCTGAAGCTCGGCCATGCCCGCGCCGTCGCCCTGCTGGTGCCGGCGCTCGCCGGCCTGCCCGTGTCCGAATACGCCGCCAACCTCGTCAAGAAGACGGTCTGCGGGGCCGGCCACGCCGACAAGGTGCAGATCCAGGCCATGGTGAAGTTCCTGATGCCCAAAGCCGAGTTCAGGACGGCCGATGCCGCCGACGCCCTGGCCATCGCCGTCACCCACGCCAACCATCGCGCCTCGCATGCCCTCAAGAGCCGGCACGCCCCCGTGCCGGGGATGAGTGCGCTTGCCGCCGCCCGCATCGCCGCGGCCCTGGCCAAGGCGGGGTGATCGCGCCGAAGCGCCACCCGGCGCACGGGTTTGCGGGACATGGGTTTGCGGGACATGGGTTTGCGCGATGGGAATTCAAATCCGCCCAGCGCCGGGAGTCCCCTTCGCGTGGGAAAGACCGACAGGGAAGGAAAGACACGTCGCTCGGCGGAATCGTTACAATTTTTCCTATCCCGCCAGAGCGATCGAAAGACTCCCGATCCTACGATGCCTGCGAGCGGCACAGTGAGATCGATGAGACATCAGCACGCGAAACCCCATCATCACACGGTGGTCGTCCCGGCCCTGTGCTGGGGACGGGATCGCTCCGAGTTCTACGCCGTGACGGACATCGTTTCCCCGGACGGAATTCACTTCCGTTCCGCCACCACGCCGCTCGTCGACGAGGAACTGACCTGCAACATCCGCCATATCGGCGCCGTGGAAACCCGCGTGGTCAGCATCGGGGGCTGCGCCTTCGTCGTCCGCCTCCTCGCGCGAAGGCAGGCGGTGGCCAGCATCGCCCGGGAGTTGCGCCTGCTCTCGGAGCAGCAGGAGGCGACCGTCCCCGTCCGCGCCCATCCGCGGGTCACGCCCCTGAAGACCGACGTCACCATCGAACTGGCGGATGGCCGGATCGTACCGGCCAAGCTTCTCAACATCTCGGCGTCCGGCGTCGCCTTCACCCTCGACGCGCACGTCGCCATCGGCGCATCCATCACCATCGGCCGGACGGCGGCCCGCGTCGCCCGCCACTTCGAGCACGGGGTCGGCGCGGTGTTCGACACAGCGTTCGACCCCCAGGCGTTCGACCAGCACATCACCCTCTGAGATCGGCCGGTCCCGCCGTGCGCCCGCCCTCGCCGGACACCCGGCTTGGCCGGGCGTCAGGGCACCGCCTTGAACTCGCCCTCCAGGCGCAGGGTCACCTCGTCGCCCACCATCGGCAGGTAGGCGGTGATCCCGAACTCCGAGCGCTTGATCACGGCGCGCCCGTCGAAGCCCACGGTGTAGAGCTTGTCGACGGGGTGGAACCCGGCCTGGTTGAAGGTGGCGTCGAACGAGACCGGCTTGGTGACGCCCTTGAGGGTGAGGGTGCCGTTGATTCGCGCCGTCGTCGGGCTCGTCGGCTCCACGGCGGTGCTGATGAAGGTCGCCGTCGGGAATTTCTGCGTGTCGAAGAAGTCCGGGCTCCTGAGATGGGCGTCGAGCTTGTCGTTGAGCCCGGTGATGCTCGGCGTGCCGATGGTGACGCTGATGCGGCTCTTGTCCGGAGCCTTCGCATCGAGATTCGCCTCGGCCGCCACGTCGGTGATCTGCCCGTAATAGGTCGAGAAGCCGAGGTGACCGAGCGACCAGGTGATCTTGCCGTGGGCCGGATCGAGCCGGTAGGTCCCGGAGCGGACCTGCGTCGGGTCGGTGGTGGGGGCTGGCGGCGGCGTGTCCTGCGCGCGGGCGCCGGCGAGGCCCAGCAGCGTCAGGGCGAGAACGGTGGTACTGCGCAGGCCTGTCAGGCCGGTTCGCGCCTTCGGACTGATGACGGATCCATGCTTCATGTCGCCCCTCGGTTTCCCGGGCCGCCCGGCCAATCCTCGGACACCGCCCCGTCCCCTCTGATAAGAGACTTCGCATGATCGGCAAGCTGAAGGGCGTGGTGGATTCCTACGGAGAGGACTTCGTGATCCTCGACGTGCAGGGGGTCGGCTACGTGGTGCATTGCTCGGCTCGCACGCTCCAGCGCATGCCCGCCCTCGGCGAGGCCGCGAGTCTGGCCATCGACACCCATGTCCGCGAGGACATGATCCGCCTCTACGGTTTCCGCTCGGACCCCGAGCGCGAGTGGTTCCGCCTACTCCAGACCGTGCAGGGTGTCGGCTCGAAGGTGGCGCTGGGCCTGCTCTCCGTGCTGGAGCCGGAGGCCCTCGCCTCCGCCATCGCGCTGGGCGACAAGACGGCGGTGGCCCGCGCCCCCGGCGTCGGCCCGCGCCTGGCCGCCCGGCTGGTCGCCGAACTCAAGGACAAGGCCCCGGCCTACGCCCCCATCGATCCGTCCGTCATCGCCCTCAACGGCGCCGTGCAGGACCGCTCCGCCCCCCAGCCCGTGGCCGACGCCGTCTCGGCCCTCGTCAATCTCGGTTACGCGCCGGTGCAGGCCTCTGCCGCCATCGCGGCGGTGCTGGCGGGCGCGGGGGAAGGTGCCGAGGCCAAGACCCTGATCCGATTGGGACTTCGCGAACTTGCCCGCTGAAACGCCCGCAAGAGATAGCTGACGCCCAATGCAATTGTGTGCTTGACGGGGGCGCGAGCATTGCCAGATTCACCCCAGGCCGCTAAGGTCCTGTAAATAAAGCAGTTTCTAGTAATTCTAATCTAGCGTTCGAGACAATGGCCGGGTCCCAGGGACGCGGCATTCTTCCCAACGGCACGATGCCCAGCGCGAGTTTCGGTTCCGCATGATCGTCTGTTCCTGCAACGTCCTGTCCGACAACGCGGTCCGTGCCTGCCTCCACCGCGGCCCGGATTGCCCCCGCACGCCCGCGCAGGTTCAGGCCTGCCTCGGGTGCAGTCCGAAATGCGGGCGTTGCGCCCGCACCATCCGCTCGATCATGCAGAACGCCCTGCAGGCGGCCCTCGACGAGGCCGGCCATGCGTGCTCGACGACTTGCGCAACGGGCTGTAGTTTGGTCAAGCTCCAAACTGCGGAGGAAGGGATCGCCGCCTGAGCGCCTGTGCGAGGCGCCACGTTCCCTTCCGGCCACGGTGCCTCAAGGGAGAATGGGCGGATGAAGGGTGATGCGAAGGTCGTCGAGTACCTCAATCGGGGACTGCGCAGCGAACTGACGGCGGTAAGCCAGTACTGGCTCCATTTCCGCATGCTCAACGACTGGGGCTACATCGAGCTGGCCAAGTTCTGGCGCAAGGAATCCATCGAAGAGATGAACCATGCCGATCGCTTCGTCGATCGCATCCTGTTCCTCGACGGCTTCCCCAACCTGCAGGAACTCGATCCCCTACGGATCGGCCAGAACGTTCAGGAGATCATCGAGTGCGATCTCGCCGCCGAGACCGAGGCGCGTGCACTCTACCTCGAAGCCGCCAAGTACTGCGATTCGATCAACGACCGCGTGTCGAAGCGCCTGTTCGAGGATCTCGCCGAGGACGAGGAAGGCCATATCGATTTCCTCGAGACCCAGCTCGAGCTGATCTCCCAGGTCGGCCTGCCCCTCTACGCACAGAAGCATATCGGCGGCCTGGAGCCCATCGCGCCGGAAGCCGAGTGATCTGAGCTGATATCCCGCGGCGCGTCACGCGCCGCGGTTTCTTCAGGCGTGAACACGCCCCGGTAAATTTCGCTTGAGGGCAGGGACGTCTAGATCGCGAAAAGTTCGAGTGCCGCGTTCATTTCCCGGACGACGCGAAAGCCACTCCAGATCCCATCGACCCGATCGTAGACTTTCACGTGCGGCCGATCGCGAGCCATCAGGACGTAGTGCTGCAGGGCCGGCAATTGCTGATAGATCCGCCACGTCTCCCAAGCGGTCGCGCGCATCCGTGCCGGGCGAGAGCACTTCGATCAGCACCGTGGGATTGCCCACCGAGGTCGCGCCTACTTCGATCCCGCCGCAGACGACGAGAACGTCAGGCAACAGCGCCGCATCGAGAGGGTGGCTCTTCATGTAGAACGTCTCGGCAAAGGTCTGGCAGGACGACCCTTTCGCACGGAAGCCCTGATGCAGGTGACTTGCACTGTTCTGGACGATCCGCCCGTGTTCTCAACGTGTACCGACCATCATGCGGACGACGCGCCCGCCGATCAGCTCCCAGCGCTCATTGCGCGGCTTCTCGGCCAGCAACGCCTCGAAGTTGGCGGAGGCGTTGCCCCTTGTGCGCATCCCTGGCGGCTACCCGCCGACGCGAATGTAGCGCGATCCGCGCCGGTGTGCGACATCGGCCCCTGAGAACAGATGCCGGACGCAAGGCCCCGCCGGGCCCCACCGAGAGCTCGTGTGACCAAGCCCCCGAAGTCCCTGAAGTCGCCGACCCTGCATCCCCTGCCGGATTCGCTCCTGACTCCGGAGCGCCGGGAGGACGACCTCGAATCGTCGATCCGTCCCTTGAGTCTGGCCGAGTTCATCGGCCAGCGGGCGGCGCGCGCCAACATGAGCGTCTTCATCGAATCGGCGAAGAAGACCGGCTCGGCCCTCGACCACGTGCTGTTCGTCGGCCCACCGGGCTTGGGCAAGACCACGCTGGCGCAGATCGTGGCGCGCGAGCTCGGGGTGAACTTCCGCTCCACCTCCGGCCCGGTCATCGCCAAGGCGGGGGATCTCGCCGCGCAGCTGACGAATCTCGAGGAGCGCGACGTGCTCTTCATCGACGAGATCCACCGCCTCAACCCGGCGGTGGAGGAAATCCTCTATCCGGCCATGGAGGATTACCAGCTCGACCTCATCATCGGCGAAGGCCCGGCGGCGCGCTCAGTGAAGATCGAGCTGCCGAAATTCACCCTCGTGGGCGCCACCACCCGCGCCGGCCTGCTGACCACGCCGCTCCGCGACCGCTTCGGCATCCCGATCCGCCTCGAATTCTATGATGTCGACGAGCTCGAACTCATCGTGCGGCGCGGGGCCCGGGTGCTGGGTCTGGGCATGTCGGAGGAGGGGGCCAACGAGATCGCCAAGCGCGCGCGGGGCACGCCGCGCATCGCCGGGCGCCTGCTGCGCCGGGTGCGCGATTTCGCCATCGTGGCCGACGCCCCCACCGTGACCCGCGCCATCGCCGACCGGGCCCTCCAGCTCCTCGACGTCGATCCGGCCGGCCTCGACGTGATGGACCGTAAGTACCTCACGATGATCGCTAAATCCTTCAATGGCGGTCCCGTGGGGATCGAGACCATCGCGGCGGCCCTCTCCGAGCCCCGCGACGCCATCGAGGACATCATCGAACCCTACCTCATCCAGAAGGGCTTCGTGCAGCGCACCCCGCGCGGTCGTATGCTGACGCCGCACGCGTTCCGCCACATGGGCTTTCCCGAGCCGCGCCGCGATCCGGGCTCGCAATTCGGCCTGTTTCCCGCCGACCCCGAGGCATGATGACGGGCGGCAGTCGTTTCCGGGGCTGGATCACGCGGCGTTCCCTTATCCGTGGTCTCGCCGTTTCGGGGGCCTTGGGCACATCGCTCGCGGCCTATGCCGGAGGCATCGAGCCCCTGTCCCTGACCGTCACCCGTTATGCGATCGCGACCCGCGCGCACTGGCCGCCCGGATTCACCCTGCGGATCGCCGTGCTCTCCGACATCCATGCCTGCGAGCCATGGATGAGCGCCGCGCGCATCGCCGGAATCGTACAGCGCACCAACGCCCTCGGAGCCGACCTGATCGTACTGCTCGGTGATTACGTTGCCGGGCAGAACTTCGTCACGCGCTACGTGGATGCCGCCGAATGGGCGCCAATCCTCGGGGACCTCCATGCACCGCTCGGCACCTACGCAATTCTCGGCAATCACGATTGGTGGGAGGACCGCACGGCGCAGAAGCGCGGAGCCGGCCCGACCATCGCCGGTGCCGCCCTGGAGCGGGCCGGCATCCGCGTCCTGGAGAACGAAGCGGTCTCCTTGCACGTATCGAACCACGTGATCTGGCTCGCCGGACTCGGCGACCAGCTGGCTTTCGTGCCGGGCCTCAAACGCTGGGGCCGCAAGCGCGGCGGGATCGACGATCTGGCCGGTACCCTCGCGGAAATCCCAGAGGGCGCCCCCACGATTCTGCTGGCCCACGAACCGGACATCTTCCCGAAGGTGCCGGCCAGCGTCGCTCTCACCCTCAGCGGACACACCCATGGCGGTCAGGTCCGCCTGTTCGGCTACGCCCCCGTGGTCCCGTCGCGGTTCGGCGCCCGGTATGCCTACGGCCATGTCCGAGAGCACACCGATCTCATCGTGTCCGGCGGCCTCGGGCTCAGCGTCCTACCCGTTCGCCTCGGTGCTGTGCCCGAGATCGTGGTGGTAGAGCTGTCCGGGGGTACGGTGGCGTGAAGCCGCATCGCCCGCATTGTCGATCACGGGGTTTCTGTTAGGCCGGTCTCCGAAACCTCGGGGCTGTCTCGCTATTGCCTCGCCGCGATGCGGAGGCTGCGTCTTTGAGCGAAACCGATCCCTCCGGCATCCATCGTCTGGCCCTGCGGGTCTACTACGAGGACACCGACTTCTCCGGCTTCGTCTACCATGCGAGCTACCTGCGCTTCATGGAGCGCGGGCGCACGGAACTGCTGCGCGGCCTGGCCGGCGACCAGTCCGACTTGCACCGCGACGCCGCCGGTCTGCACTTCGTCGTGCGCCGGATGGTGATCGACTACGCCAAGCCCGCCCGGATGGACGACCTCCTGGAGATACGGACCTGGACCGCCGCGATGAAGGGCGCCTCGATGCACCTGGCGCAGGAGGTGCGGCGCGAAGGCGAGCTCTTGGTGAAGGCCGAGGTGGTCGTCGCTTGCGTGCGCGACGGCCGGGCCATCCGTCTTCCCGATGCCCTGCGCCGTGTCCTCTCGCCCGAATGCGACCCCGCCGGGCCGGCGCCGACGGCGTGAGTGCCGGTGCGGGACCGGGGGAGGGCACCGCATCGGCCGCGAACCGGTATCCGCCCCGCGGTCTCAGATCTTGCGGACCTCGCCGAGGAAGAGCTTGACCGCCGCCGCCACGGCGTCGATCTCGCGGTTGAGGTCCGCCGTCGCGCGCAGCATGCTCTGCGCCGAGCTGGCCGAATCCGTCGCGCTCTTCGCGACCGCCGCGACGCTGGAACTGACCGTCTCGGTTCGACCGGAGGCCTCCTCGACGCTGCGGCGAATCTCCGTGGAGGTGGCCGACTGCTCCTCGACGGCCGATCCCACGGAGGTCGCGCTCTCGTCGATCCGGGCGATGATCCCGGCGATCCGCTCGATGGTGGAGGCCGTGGAGGTCGTCGCGGTCTGGATCATCGCGACCTGACGCGAGACGTCGTCCGTCGCCCGCGCCGTCTGGGCCGCGAGTTCCTTGACCTCGCTGGCGACGACGGCGAACCCGCGTCCGGCGGGTCCGGCGCGGGCCGCCTCGATGGTGGCGTTAAGCGCCAGCAGGTTCGTCTGGCTGGCGATCTGGCCGATCATCCCGACGACCTGACCGATATGCGTCGAGTTCTCGCTGAGGGCCCGTACGCTGGTGACCGCCTGACGGGCTTCCTCAACCGCTTCGCTGGTGACGGAGCGGGACCGGTTCATCTGCTGCGTGATCTCGGCGTTGGCGGCGTTGAGCTCCTCGACGGCCCGGGCCACCGTGCGGACATTGGCCGAGGTACCGCCCGCCCCGGTCGCGGCGGTCGCGGCCGCGTCGGAGGTCTCGCCGGTCTTCTCCAGCACCTGCCTGGCCGAGTCGTCCATGGTGCGTGTCGCGCCGCCGGCGGTCTCGAGGGCGGTCTGGATCGCGGTGTCGAAAGCCGAGATCGCGTCCGCGAACGGGGTCACGTCGGCCCAGGACAGGACGGCCGCGATGTAGTCTCCCCGTGACATCACCGCCGAGACGTGCAGGTCGAGGGTCTTGGGGCCGAGGCGGATCTTGGTACGCCAGGGCAGACGCGACGGATCGGCGACGATGCTGCGCTGGTGATGGGGGTTCTTATGGAACACGTCCATCGATGTCCCGACCATGCGGTCGGGATCGACTTCCCTCGGCAGGTATTCCCGCAGGGCGTGCATCGTCTCGATGCTGCGCCGGTTGGCATAGGTAATGTTCGCGCTGACGGGATCCAGGACCAGGACATTCACCGGGAGCGCATTCAGCACAGCTTCCGGATCGACTTGCGGCGCGAATTCAGCCTGAACATCATCGTGCGTCCGCCGCAATGCGCCAAGTATCGATCTGCGTATTTTCATGATACGACTCCCGAGGTTCCGGCTTCATATTTGATCGATAAAAATATTATTGCGAAGTACTGGTTAAAATTTACTTAAATTCAAATTGAATGGCCTGGGTTTATTGCTAAACATGGGCGCTTCCGAGTTTCGAAGGTCGCCGCGCGGGCTCGAAGGGCAATGTCAGGCCGAGAGGCGAACGGGAAGGGCTGGTCCCGACCGAGGGCTGGCGGCAAGGGAATGTTAACCCTGCCGCGTGCTTAACTGCGTCCGGAGCAGTGGCGTGCGTTGCACAAGACCGCCCCATACTTTCGACAGATTCGCCGGCCATTGAGCCTTGAAATCGCACAAGGTTCCGGTTGAAGCGCGAGGGTCGGGCCACCGGTTCCGTGACGGCTCCGCGCGGGGTTTTATCCAAGGATCGTGTCATGAACCCAGCCGATGCCATGCAGGCGATGCCGGCCCCCGACATGACCTTGCTGGGCCTGTTCCTGCAGGCCCATTTCGTCGTCAAGGTCGTGATGGTGGGGCTGCTCGGCGCCTCCGTCTGGTGCTGGTCGATCATCGTCGACAAGACCCTGCTGTTCCGCCGCACCAAGGCCGAGATGGACGCCTTCGAGGAGGCGTTCTGGTCGGGCCGCTCCCTGGAGGAGCTCTACCGCTCGTTCAACGACAAGCCGGCGGTGGGCCAGGGCGCCCTGTTCGTGGCCGCCATGCGCGAGTGGAAGCGCTCGTTCGAGGGGTCCGGCCGGCAGATCCAGAGCCTGTCCCAGCGCATCGACAAGGTGCTCGACGTGACCATCCAGCGCGAGGTCGAGCGCCTGGAATCGCGGCTGCTGTTCCTCGCCTCCATCGGTTCGGCCGGCCCCTATATCGGCCTGTTCGGCACCGTCTGGGGCATCATGACGGCGTTCACCTCCATCGCGGCCTCCAAGAACACCTCGCTCGCCGTGGTGGCGCCCGGCATCGCCGAGGCCCTGTTCGCCACGGCCATCGGGCTGTTCGCGGCCATTCCGGCCGTGCTCGCCTACAACAAGCTGCAGTCGACGGTTTCGAAGCAGCAGTCGCGCCTCGAGGGCTTCGCCGACGAGTTCTCGGCCATTCTTTCCCGCCAGATCGACGAGCGCCTGTCGCTCGTCGCCTAAGACTCCACGCAAAGACCGAGGGACGATCATGGGCATGGCCCACGGAGCGGCACAGGGCGGGGGCGGACGGCGGCGGCGCGGCCGGCGTCAGGGCGCCATCAACGAGATCAACATGACGCCGTTCATCGATGTCGTCCTCGTGCTGCTCATCGTCTTCATGGTAGCCGCGCCGATGATGACCGTCGGCGTGCCCCTCGATCTGCCGCAATCGAAGGCGAGCCCCCTCAACTCCGACACCAAGCCGGTAACCCTCTCCATCCGCCAGAGCGGGCAGATCTTCCTCGGCGAAGATGAACTCGGCGACGATAGCATCATCCCGAAGCTCACCGAGGCCTCGAAGTCGGGCTTCGAGGAGCGCGTGTTCGTGCGCGGCGACAAGCGGGTCGATTACGGCCGCGTCGCCCAGGTGATGGCCATCGTGACCGGCGGCGGCTTCAAGAAGGTGGCCCTCGTCACCGAGCCCGACCAGAAGTAGCGGACGCGTCCCCGTGAAGCTTCCCTTCAAGCGCAACGAACCGGGCATGTGGATCTCGGCCGGCGTGCACGTCGCCGTGCTGACGGCGGCGATGCTCACCGTGGCGGCCCCGGCCCTGCCCGACGCGCAGGAGGGTGTGCCCGTGGAAGTGATGACCGAGCAGCAATACTCGGAGCTCACCAAGGGCGAGACCAATGCCGACAAGCCCCAGCCCGACGCCAAGCCGCGGGCCGACCGCAAGGCGGACAAGGCCGAGGAGCGCGAGCCCGAGAACGCCAAGGTCGATGCCCCGGCCCCGCCGAAGCGCCCCGCCGACATGAAGGTCGCGAGCGCCGAGGAGATGCCGCTGCGCGTCGACGAGCCCGACACGGACAAGGACGCCAAGGCGGCAGAAGCCAAGGCTGCGGAGGCCAAGGCGGCCGAGGCGAAAGCCGCGAAGGCGGAAGCGGCCAAGGCCGAAGCCGCCCGCGCCGCCAAGGCCGAGGCTGCGGCGGAGGCGAAGGCCGCTGCCGAAGCGAAAGCCGCCGCGACCGCCAAGGCGGAAGCCAAGGCGGCCGCCGTGAAGCGCGAGCAGCTCGCCCAGCTCATCGAGAAGGAAGAGGCAGAAGCCGCTGCCGCCGCCAAGGCGGAGGCTGCCAAGGCCGAGGCCGCCAAAGCCAAAAAGGCCGAGGCCAAGGCCCGCGCCGAAGCAGAGGCCAAGGCCGAGAAGGCGGAAGCCGAAGCCAAGGCGAAGGCCGAAGCGAAGAAGGCCGAGGCCGAGCACCAGAAGGAGATCGCTGAGGCGAAGGCGGAAGCCGAGGCTGCGGCCAAGGCGGACGCGGCCGCAAAGGCCAAGGCGGAGGCCGCCGCCAAGGCGAAAGCCAAGGCTTTGGCTGATGCGAAGGGCAAAGCCGATGCCGAGGCCAAGGCGAAGAAGCAGGCCGAGCTCGCCGAAAAGTTCAGTGCCGGAGACATCCGCCAGCTGCTTGCCTCGAAGGCGCCCTCGCAATCCACCGGCGCCACTGGCCGCGACGTGCAGCGCACGGCCTCCCTCGGGGCGGCGTCCGGGAATTCGCAGCGCCTGTCGCCGTCCCTGCGCGAGGCCCTGGTCGGCATGCTGCAGCAGCAGATCGAGCGCTGCTACGTGGCGCCTCCCGGGGCGGCACAGGGCGTGATCCTGCCGATGCTCGACATCCGCCTGAACCCGGACGGGACGCTCACCACGGAGCCGCGGATCATGCGTGGCGGCGCCAACGCCGTCGATCGCTCCATCGCGGAGGCGGCCCAGCGCGCCGTGCGCCGCTGCGCGCCCTACAAGATCCCCGCCCAGTACGCGCCGTATTACAACGACTGGAAGGCGATCAACGCGGAATTCGAGTTTTCGCGGGTCTGATGCGCCGGCCCCGATCCATCGACCCGGGCCGTTCGCCCGCGCCGTGAGCTTGCCCGCGCGACGTGTCCACCGTGCGTGACCGCCCGGACAGATAGTCCCAAAAAGTCGGAACCGACCATGCTCTCAACCCCCACCGCGCGTCTCGCGCCTCTCCTCGCCGCCCTGGCGCTCGTGCTGTTCGGCCTCGCCGGGCCGGCCCGCGCGCAGCTCAACCTGCGCATCGGCGGCGGCGCGTTCCAGCCCATGCCCATCGCGGTGACGGACTTCTCCGGCGATCCGAGCCTCGGCCTGCTGGTGTCGAGCGTGGTGACGAACAACCTGCGCCGCTCTGGGTACTTCGTGCCCGTCGAGAAGGCGAAGTTTCCCGAGAGCCCCGGCTTCGACGCCGTTCCGGGCTTCGACAAGTGGCGCACGGCCGGGGTGCAGGCTCTGGTGACGGGGCGGGTCTCGCGCGATCCGTCCGGCAAGCTCAAGGTCGAGTTCCGCCTGTGGGACGTGACCTCGGGCCAGCAGATGACCGGCCAGCAGTACGGGGCCGACACCGCCAACGCCCGGCGCACGGGGCACCTCATCTCGGACGCGGTCTACACCAAGATCACCGGCCTCGGCCCCTGGTTCGACAGCCGCATCGCCTTCGTGGACGAGTCGGGCTCCAAGGAGAACCGCCGCAAGCGACTGATGGTCATGGATCAGGACGGCGCCAACGTGCGAGCGCTCACCAACGGCGAGACGGCGGTGGTCGCCCCGCGCTACTCGCCCGCGACCCAGGATATCGCCTTCATGACCCAGGCGACGGGCCAGCCGCCGCGCATCCAGGTCATCAATCTCGAGACCGGCAGCCGCCAAGCGGTCGGCAAGGCCGGCTCCATGAGCACCAGCCCGCGCTTCTCGCCCGATGGCCGGCGCCTCGTCATGAGCGTGCAGGAGGGCGGCAACGCCGACATCGTGGTGATGGATCTCGGCTCCAAGGCACAGACGCCGATCACCAACGGCAACGCCATCGACACCTCGCCGACCTTCTCGCCGGACGGCAGCCAGATCGTGTTCGAATCCGACCGCGGCGGCTCGCAGCAGGTCTACGTCATGAGCGCCACCGGCGGGAACCCGACCCGCATCTCGTTCGGCGAGGGCTCGGCCTCGCAGCCGGCCTGGTCGCCGCGCGGCGACCTCATCGCCTTCACCCGCCAGCGCAAGGGCGGGTTCGCCATCTGCGTGATGAAGCCGGACGGCTCGGGTGAGCGCGTGCTCACGGAAGGCTTCCACAACGAGGGGCCGACCTTCGCGCCCAACGGCCAGTACGTGCTGTTCTTCCGCGATCCCGGCGGCCAGGGCGGCGGCAAGCTCTACATGGTCGACATCACCGGCAAGGTGGAGCAGCCGGTGCCGACCCCGTCTTACGCGTCGGACCCGACCTGGTCGCCATTGCTGTCGGGCAAGTAGGACCGGATAAGTAGGGCCGGGCAAGTTCAGGACTACCAGTCCGGTTCGAGGCGGGGCGGCTGCCCTGCCGCGTCCCGCCGCGTCGTGGGGGTCAGGAGCGTGGCCTGCTCGCGCAGGGTGCGCGGCAGGGCGGCCAGGGCCGGATCGTCGAAGCGCAGGTGCGGCAGGCGACTGGTCACGAGTTCCGCGATCAGTTTCGCCTGTGCCTCATCCCTTCGGCGCTTCAGCGGATTCCGGTCCTCCCGCTTCGACAGCCATAGCTTGTGCAGGGCGAAGGCGCGGGGATCGGGAGCGATCATCGGAGCCGGATAACCACGCTGGTCCATGACGGTCTCCGTGATCTTCGGAGCGTTGACGAGCCAGTTCAGGCCTTCGATCTCGACGGCCTTCAGGTCGTCCGCCTCCGACCCGATGCGTTTACGCCCGCGCGACATCATCGGGTCCTTGGACGCGGGTGTGATCAGATCGACGATGTAGCCATCGCGGTTCGTTGCCCGGAATCCATCCTTACCGATGATCTCGAAGGACTGATCGATCTTCCGCAGCAATCCGGCGACGCCTGTCGCGGCCACGTCCGGCGCCAGAAGTTTGAGGCTTGCCCGGGCATCGTACAGGAGGTCGATATCGTTGGTTTCGAGGATCGCGTCGGCGATCTGCACCCCCGCCATGCGCTCGTAAGCGTAGAGGGCGTTCGCTCCCACCGTCACGATCGCCGTATCCGTGAGATGCGCGTCCGAAAGGGCACGCAACACGCGGGCGGCGAAGATGGGAACGCGGCCGAGATCGAGGGCGCGATTGACGGCCGCCATGCGATCGAGACGCTTGGCCAAGGATGTCATACGCGCGCGGGTCCGGAGGCGACCGGCCCTGAATCCGATCAGGGTCTTCTCCGTCTCCGGTGTCCAAGGGCCGAGGGATTTCCAGATGCCCGCGGTAGAGGTAGGCACCGCCAGCGATCGTCTTCCACGCCATCGACCCGGCGAAGCGATGCTTCAGCTCATCACGCGTGACACGATAGGCTTCGAAGGCCTGCTCCGCATTGATGATCTGGCGTGCCTGCTCGCCATCGAGATCGTCGTAGGACATGCCTCGGCCTGGATGCTCCGCATCGGCAAGTCAAGAATTTGCCCTATAACTCCATGATTTAAAAGCATTTATCCATTTTTGGATGGAAATCCATCCAAGGAGGGATAATCGCTGTCCATAGGCGGCGCTTCGTCTGGCTTCACCCCACCGGCAACAGCCGGTCCCGTGCCTTGAGCGCCGGGAAGATCCGTCCCCACGCGGCGGCGACCAGCAGCGTCGCGAGACCGCCGAGGACCACCGCCGGGACGGCGCCGATCAGGGCGGCGAGGGTGCCGGATTCAAACTCGCCAAGTTCGTTGGACGCGCCGATGAAGACGGTGTTCACCGCCGAGACCCGGCCGCGCATGGCGTCGGGCGTCTCGCCCTGCACGAAGGTCTGGCGGACGTAGACGCTGATCATGTCGGCCGCCCCCGTGACGAACAGGCAGGCCATGGACAGCGGCAGCGAGGTCGAGAGGCCGAACCCCACGGTGGCCAGACCGAAGACGCCCACCGCCTGGAGCATGCGGAGCCCGGCATGGCGCTGGAGCGGCCGGTAGGCGAGGACGATGGCTGTCAGCACCGCACCCGCTGCCGGCATGCTGCGGAGCGCCCCGAGGCCCAGGGGGCCGACATGCAGAACCTCGGCGGCGAAGATCGGCAGCAGGGCGGTGGCGCCGCCGAGCAGCACGGCGACGAGGTCGAGGCTGATGGCGCCGAGCACCACGGGGTGGTCGCGGATGTAGGTGAGGCCGGCCGACAGGGTCGCCCAGGTCACGGGCGGGCGCTCGGTGAGGGGAGCGGGCCGGAAGCGGATGGCGGTGATGAGGGCGCTCGCCAGGGCGAAGCTGAGGGCCGCCGTGCCGAACACCACGGCCGGGCCGAGGGCGTAGAGGAACCCGCCCAAAGCCGGTCCGAGGATCGAGGCGCTCTGCCAGAGCGAGGCGTTCCAGGCGATGGCCGAGCCGAACAGGGTGCGCGGCACCAGCGTTGGCAGCAGGGCCTGGAGGGCGGGGTTGGCGAAGGCGCGGCCGGTGCCGATGACCACCACGAGGGCGTAGATCGGCCAGATCGCGCCCGTGCCGTAATGGGCGAAGGCCAGCAGCCCGAGATCGGCCGCCGCGAGGGTCGCGTAGGCCAGCGCCGCCACCACGCGCCGGTCGTAGGTGTCGGCCACGTGTCCGGTGATCAGGGCCGAGAGCATAGCGGGCAGGAAGCTCGCGAGCCCGACGAGGCCGAGCGCCAGGGCCGAGCGCGTGAGATCGTAGACGAACCAGCCCACCGCCACGGCCTGCATCTGGAAGGCGAGGCCGGTGAGGAAACGGGCAGTGCCGAACAGGCGGAAGTCGCCGTTGCGAAACACGCTCCAGCGCGGCGCGGACGAATCGGTCATCGGGTCGGTCAGCGCTCCGGTGCAGCCAGGGCGGCGCTGCGGGGCAAGGCCGGCAGGGCGGCGAGGGCGTCGAGCACCGTGCCGGCCGTCAGGATCTGCGGCAGCACCACGGGCGTGTCCTTGCCCACGTAGAGGAGATAGAGCGGTACGCCGCTGCGGCCGTGGCGGGCGAGGAAGGTGGTGATCTCCGGGTTCTGGTTGGTCCAGTCGCCCTTGAGAGTGGTCACGCCGCGCGCGGAGAACGCGTCGCGCACCGCTTGACTCCCGAGCGTCGTGCGCTCGTTGACTTGGCACGAGATGCACCACGCCGCCGTCATATTCACGAAGACCGGCCGACCCTCCGACAGCAGGGTCTCGAGCCGCGCTTGCGTGAACGCCTCCGTGCCGTCCGCACGGGCCAAGGTGGCGGCGCGGTCATGGGACAGGCTCAGGGTGAGGAGGGCGAGGCCCGCCAGGGTGGCGACCGCCGTGCCCCGGGCGATCCAGGTCCAGGCCGGCCGCGCACCGTGGCCGCGCTCCCACGCCCAGGCGGCGAAACCGACGAGGACGAGGCCGAACAGGGCGGCGAGCAGCCCCGACGGGCCGACCTGCTGCGCCAGCACCCAGACGAGCCATGCGGTGGTGGCGTAGATTGGGAAGGCCAGCGCGCCCTTGAGCGTGTCCATCCAGGCACCGGGGCGCGGCAGAGCCCGCAGGGCGGCGGGCCACGCGGTCAGGACGAGGAAGGGGAGGGCGAGGCCGAGGCCGAGGCTGGCGAAGACCGCCAGACCCACGGCTGGCGCCTGGGTCAGGGCGAAGCCCACGGCCGAGCCCATGAACGGCGCCGTGCAGGGCGTCGCCACCACGGTGGCGAGCACGCCGGTGAAGAACGAGCCTTGGAGTCCCGCGCGCCGGGTCAGGCCGTCGCCGAGGCCAGCGATGCCGCCGCCGAGATGGACGACGCCGGACAGGCTGAGCCCCATGGCGAACAGGAGATAGGCCAGGGCCGCCACGACGACGGGCGACTGCAGCTGGAAACCCCAGCCGATGCCGGCGCCGGCCCCCTTGAGGGCGATGAGCAATCCGGCGAGTCCGAGGAAGGCGGCGAGCACGCCGGCGGTATAGGCGAGGCCGTGGAGACGCACCCGGGCGGGCGTCTCGCCGGAATGCCGCACGAGGCTCAGGACCTTGATGGACAGGACCGGGAACACGCACGGCATCAGGTTGAGGACGAGACCGCCGAGGAAGGCGAGGCCGATGGCGCTCCAGAGGGTCAGGCCGTCCTCCTCAGTCGGGAGCGCTGGGGCGACGGCCAAGGAATTCGCGGCCAAGGAATTCGCAGCCAAGGCGTCCGCGGCCGGAGCGGTGGCGGGGGCCTCGCCGAGCGCGTAGGCGCGCCGGACCGGGCCATCGGGCGTCGCCTCCTCGAAGGTCAGCACGCCGGGCAGCGTCGTGGGGGCGGGCTCGTCCGCATTGCCCCGCACGAGGCCAAGATGCAGGCCGGCGGCATCGATCCGCACGTCCTGCGGGGCGGCGTTCTCGATGACGGTCTCGGCATAGGGGAAGAACGCCACCGCCTTCACCGCCTCGGGCGTGAGGTTCGGGGCCTCGACGGTGAGGGTCAGGCGGTCCTTGGTGGTCGTGGTGCGCGCCGGCCAGGGGGACGGCACCGGCAGGGCGGCGCGGGCCTGCCCGAACAGGGCGCGGGTCTGCGGGTTGGCGCCGGTGCTGGTGCCGGCCTGCGCCACCGGCAGGGTGAGGCGCAGGTCGGCCGTACCGGGCACGCATTCGCGCTCGCAGACGAGGTAGCTCAGGTGCGCCTTGAGAGACACGGGCCTGCCCGGGGCGAGGGTCTCGGGCGGCGTCACCTGCGCCAGCAGCACCGTCTCGCCCTCGTAGCCGAAGTTCATGAGGTGGGCGACGGGGATGCGCTGCGGCGCCGGCCAGTCGAGGGGACCGGCGGTGAATCCCGCCGGCAGGGCCCAGGTGACTTCGGGCGGCAGGCCGGAATCACCGGGGTTGCGCCAGTAGACGTGCCAGTCCGGCCGCATCACCATGCGGATGCCGATGGTGAAGGGCTCGCCGGGCCGGATCGCCGCGGGCTCGGCGACGAGGCTCGCGGTGACGAGGTCGGCGGGTGGCTTCAGCCCCTGCGCCGACGCGCCGGCGAGTCCGGACAGGGTGAGCGCCAGCAAGGCGAGGAACCGGATCATGGCGTTCCTGTGCGTCCCCCGTAACGATGGGGCATGGTCCGTCGCTATAGCATGCCGCGCCCGGGGCGGAGCGCATCGACTTGCCGCGCCCCATCGGGCAGGATTTTCGGCGATGGACCTGCGCGTGTCGGCGCACGACCCGGGAGACGCCCAATGAGCCTCAAAGCCAAGAAAGCCGTCGTGACCGGCTCCACCAGCGGCATCGGACTCGCCATCGCGCGGGGCTTCGCCGGGCAAGGCGCCGACGTGGTGCTCAATGGCTTCGGAGCGCCCGAGGCCATCGAGGCCGCCCGGGCCGGCATCGAGTCGGAGTTCGGCGTGCGCGCCATCCATTCGCCGGCTGACATGACGAAGCCCGACGAGATCGCCGGGCTGATCAAGCTTGCGGAAGAGACTTTCGGGGCCGTCGATATCCTGGTGAACAACGCGGGCGTTCAGTTCGTCTCGCCCATCGAGGATTTCCCGCCGGAGAAGTGGGAGCTCATCATCGCCCTCAACCTGTCCTCGGCATTCTACACCATGCGGGCGGCGATCCCCGGCATGAAGGCGCGGGGCTGGGGGCGGATCATCAACACCGCCTCAGCCCATTCCCTCGTCGCCTCGCCGTACAAGGCGGCCTATGTTGCAGCCAAGCACGGCATCGCTGGCCTCACCAAGAGCGCGGGCCTCGAACTCGCCACCCACGGCATCACGGTGAACTGCATCTCGCCCGGCTACGTCTGGACGCCCCTGGTGGAGAGCCAGATCCCCGACACCATGAAGGCGCGCGGGCTCACCGAGGAACAGGTGATCAACGAAGTGCTCCTGAAGGCCCAGCCGACCAAGGAGTTTGTCACCGTCGATCAGGTCGCGGCGCTCGCCGTGTTCCTGTGCTCGGATGCGGCGAGCCAGATGACCGGCTCCAACATCGCCATGGATGGTGGCTGGACGGCACAGTAGTCTCGAGAGGCCGCGCCGTCCCGATGGGGCGGCGCGGCGACGAGCTCAACGGCGGTGGAGCAGCAGGGCGAGGCCGTAGCCGACGGCACCGGCGAGCACGAGGGCGATGAAGGGGTTCTCCTCCACGCGGGACTCGACGGCCCGGGTACCATCCCGGAAATAGGCGCCGCCCCGGTCCTGAATCCGGTCGTAGGCGTCGCCCGCGTAATCGCTGACGTTGTCGGCGACATCGCGCACGGTGTCCTTGGCCTGACCGTAGGCATCCTGGGCGCGCCCCTGCGCCTCGCGGAAGCGGCCCTCGACGGAGTCGCCGTGCGACCCGAGGGCATCGCCCACGGCGCCCTGCACGCGGCCGCCAAGATCCTTGGCGGTTCCGACGATACGATCCGTATCGACCATGATGATTCTCCTGAGTTGTGCTTCGATGCGGGTTCGGTGCCGTCGGGGCGTGGCACGCCCGCATCCGACGTTCACAGAACGCCCGAGATCGGATTGGGCACCGCAACGATCGAATTTTCATCGGGAGTTGTCGCGGCACGGTGAACGCCCGGCCGACCGAGGAGCCCGCGCGCCACCGCCACCAGGGCCGCCGCCAGGGCTTCGACGGGTGACCGGCCCCGTCGGAATGGGCCGGGACGTCCGGCCCGGGGCAGGGGCGGGATGTGCACGAAGAGCACGGGGGCAGCCTCGGCCAAACCGCGAAAGTAGGCGGCGTTGCAGAGGTAGCGCCCGGCGTCATTCGACGCGATGGCCGGGATGCCGTTCCGGCGCAGGGTGGCGAGGGCCGGCGCGGCGGCGGTCGCGCGCCGCTCGGCCGGACCGTCCGCCGCCAGGGTGAGACGGCGCGCGACGTGGCCCGACGCGTCTGGGAACAACCGGCTCGCCCGATTGCGGGCGCGGAACTCGACCCGGACCCGCGTGGCGCTCCGTGCGACACCGAGCATCAAGACTGCGTCGGGCGCCGCGGCGAGGGCGGGCACCAGGTGCGTCTCGATCGCGCCATAGGCGGTGGGCAGGATGAGGAGGCGGATATCGCCCCCGGCGAGGCCGTGGCGGCGGGCGAGCGCCGCGAGGCGGCGCGCCACCACGGCACTCGGGTTGACGGGCACGCCCGGAAACGGCCCGAACCCGGTGACGAGGAGATGCTTGCCGCTCAAAGGCCGATGAGGGTGGCGATGGCCTCGGCCCCGGCGGCGGGAGAGGATTCGCCGCGCGACACCCCGGCCTCCGCCTCGGCGGTCTGGCGGCGGACCTCGGCCGAGCCGACGAGGCGCTGGTGCAGGCGCTCGTGGACGAGGGCCCACATCCACTTCACGTCCTGGGCCCGGCGCTTCTTGGCGATCTCGCCCGTGGCTGTGAGCTTGTTGCGGTGATCGACCACGCGGCTCCACATCCCGTCGAGCCCCTTGTTGTTGAGGCCCGAGATCGTGACCACGGGGGGCGTCCAGGTGGAGCTCGGTGCGCTGAGGATGTGGAGGGCGGCGCGGTACTCCGAGGCGGCTGCGCTCGCCCGGCGCTCGCCCTCGCCGTCGTCGGCCTTGTTGACGGCGATCATGTCGGCGAGTTCGATGATGCCCTTCTTGATGCCCTGCAGCTCGTCGCCGGCGCCGGGCAGCATGAGGACGAGGAAGAAGTCGGTGAGGTCGGCCACCGCCGTCTCCGACTGGCCGACGCCCACGGTCTCCACGAGGATCACGTCGAAACCGGCCGCCTCGCACAGGAGCATGGTCTCGCGGGTCTTCGCCGCCACGCCGCCGAGGGTCCCCGACGAGGGGGAGGGGCGAATGAAGGCGTTGGGATCGAGCGCCAGGCGCGCCATCCGGGTCTTGTCGCCGAGGATCGAGCCGCCCGTGCGGGTCGAAGACGGATCGACGGCCAGCACCGCCACCTTGTGGCCGGCGGCCGTCAGGTTCGCGCCCAGCGCGTCGATGGTGGTCGATTTTCCGACCCCCGGCACCCCGGTGATGCCGACCCGGATGGCCCGGCCGGTCTGCGGCAGCACGGCATCGATGAGGTCGCGCGCCACGGCGCGGTGATCGGCGCGCTTGGATTCGGCCAACGTGATGGCGCGGGCGAGCGCCGCCCGGTCGCCGGCGAGAAGCCGATCACGCAGGGCGTCGATGTCGAGGGCGGGCGGCGGAGAGGTGAGGGCCATCCCCACTTCTTGCCGGGCCGGCCGGCTTTCGTCGAGGGGCGCGCCGCCGTAATGTTCAGGGCCTTTCCGCCCGGCCGTCGCCGGATGGGTGCTCCGGTGTGGGGCGGGCGCCACAGCGCCATCTCTGCCCGCTATCCACACGGGCCACGGCCACGTTCGCGCCCCGCCATGGTCACGATCGTCCGCGACAGGTTAGCACCACGCGACGCCGGGTTTCCCGGCCCCTCACCGTCCAGGGCTGTCAGACCGCATGAAACGATCCATCCGGCCGACCCGTCGCAGCCTCGTACGCTTCGCCGCCCTGATGGGGATGCTCGGCCTCGCCACGGGGCTTGCCGGCTGCGTGACCGAGGAACTCGCCACCGGCTCCTCCGGCCCCGAGCGCCAGTCGAACATCGACGTAAGCCCGGTGCTCCTCGTGGCCACCACCCGCAAGGTCGTCGGCAGCCCGCCCAAGAGCCCGTGGTTCAATTCCGAGCGCGGCCGGGGCCTGAGCTTCGCCGAGGTGCGGCTGTCTGCGCCCGACCGCTCGCTCATCGGCAAGGTCTCCTCCGTCGTCACCGGCGACTGGGGTGTCGCGGCGGTGCCGCAGATCGAGACGGGGCCGGGGGCGGCCGGCGCCTTCGCCCAGGCCGCTTTCGGCCGCGACGTTCTGATCTACGTCCACGGCTACCGGGAAAGCTTCCAGTCGGCGGCGGTGAGCGCGGCCAAGCTCTCCGACGGCATCCGCTTCCGCGGGGCCTCGGCCCTGTTCACCTGGCCCTCGGCCGCCGCCACCTTCGATTACGGCTACGATCGCGAGAGCGCCCTGTGGTCGCGCGACGCTTTCGAGGACCTGCTCAAGGCCCTGGCGAACTCGCCGTCCGGCGGCCGCATCAACATCGTCGCCCATTCCATGGGCACGCTTCTGACCCTCGAGACCCTGCGCATGCTGCGGGCCGAGGCCGGGGAAGCCGCCATGGCGCGCATCGGCGCCGTGGTCTTGGCCGCGCCCGACATCGACATCGACCTGTTCACCTCCGCCATCGAGCGGATGGGGCCGGACGTGAAGAAGGTCACGGTGATCTCGTCCACCAACGACCGGGCGCTGGAACTCTCGGGCGCCATCGCGGGCGGCGTCGTGCGTGCGGGCGCGGCCGACCGCGAGCGGCTGGAGGCGCTGGGCGTGCGCGTCGCCGACGCCTCGGACTACGGCGGCGGCCTGATCAACCACGATCTGTTCCTGTCGAACCCTGAGGTCCAGGGTGTGGTCAAGCGCGCCATCAGTCGGGGCGCTGGCGGGGGCAGCTGACCCGCCTGCAAGTTTTCCCGCGCGGGATGGCGAACGGGGTGGGGCTTGGCGCGCACGCCGTTGCCCCCTACACGGGCGGCGGCCCCATAGGCCGATCAGATCAAGGACGGTGTCCCCCGATGCCGTACAGCCGGCGCGTCCAGCGCAACGACGTTCGAGAGGAATTCGCGATGTTCACACTCGAGATCGATGGCGTGGCCATCGCCGTCATCAACGGCTCCGAGGAGGTCGCCCGCGATCTCTTCACCTGCGACGGCTTCAAGGACGACATCCAGGCCATGAAGAGCGACGGCAAGGTGCTGTGGAACGGCACCTCCCCGCTCAAGATTCGCGCCGCCACCGAGGAAGAGACGGAGATTTTCGAGGACGCCCTGGCCGAGGACGATTCGGAGGAGGACGAGCCCTTCGAGCCGGATGCCCGCCACGCCGAGACCGCCTCGAACGACGACGAGGAAGAGGACGAGGATGGCGAGGACGACGCCGACATCGTCTTCCTCGTGGACATCGACGAGGATGCGGGCCTCGATTCCTGAGGCTCCCGAAACACTCCTCCCCCATCCGGGGAGGAGTGCGCCGTTCAGGTCCTCAGGCCGGCTGCGATGTTGTGATTGATGCTGATCAGGGCCGTGAGCTTGTCGGAGCTCGGCTCGATCAGCGTGTCGATCATCCGGCGGAACACGAAGACCGACAGTTGCGCGATGCTGTTTTTGATCGGTTCCGGCAGGGGGCTCTCGGGGGTCGTCGCGGCGCCGGCGATGATTGTCCAGACCTTCTGGTTGAAGTTGAGCGCCTCGGCCAGCACGCCTTTCTGGTTTTCCCAATCGGCCTGCACGGCCTGGAGGCGCGTGGCGGCCTTGATCAGGACGGCGGCCTCCGCTTCGCGCGGCGACATGGCCGTCTGCGACACCCTGGCATAGGCACTGGCCCCGTATGACATTCCGCGTTCTCCCCAGGCGCTGCGACGCGCATGCCGCGCGGCCGGGGGAAACCTATCGGGCGTATCCTTAAGAGACTGTAATTCGGCGTCCGCCGCAATCATGCCGAGAAGCTTGACCAGGAAGGGCCGGCGATCGCGGGCCGGCCTCTGTCCGTGCGGTGATCGCGGGATTCCGCACGCATGATGAACTTCATCCTCGGTACGGTCGCGGGGGCATTGCTGGCCGCTCTGACCACCATCGTGGCCGTGCGCCAGCCCGAGGTCCAGTCACGACTCGGGCTGTTTCCCATTTCCACCGCACCGATCCTGCCGGCAGCCCGAACCCCCGATCCGGCGGCCGAGTCTCGCGCGAAGGCGCAGGCAACCTGTCCGACCGGCCAGGCCGAGGTCGGCAAGTTCGACATGCTGTTCAGTCGAAAGCGGTTCTGGCTCGTAACGCCGTGAGCCGTCCCGCTGATCGGGGACGATCGACTGGCCCGTGAGGAATGTCGGTGTCAGACGCTGCTGAGCAGGAACATCACCATGGTGGTGGCGACCGTGGTGCTGAGGAAGCCGCACAGGGCTGCGGCGAAGGACGGGCCGGTGGCGCCCAGGGTGCTGGAACCCAGGACGGTGTCGGCGAGGGCAACGTTGGACTGCGTGGCGGTGACGTTCATGATCGTGGACCTTCAGGGCAGCGAATCACGCGCCGCTTGTTCAGACTTGTGAAACGAATGGCTCCGGACGGGTGTGCGTGGCCGCACCCATTCAGTCGCAGCCGTTGACCTTCTTGGCGATGCGCAGGTTCCGGGACTCGCTGCGCAGATCGATGGCGACGGCTCCGGCACCGCAATCCTCGAAGGCGTCGCGTGCATCGGCGTAGCGGTCACCGATCTCGTCGAGCGTGTCGCAGACCCGGTCGTGGTTTCCGATCCGGGCTTCCTGGCGGGCCTGAAAGCGCAGGGCGTTGGCTTCCTCGACCTTGCGCTGACCCTCGAAACAGGCCGGAGCGGCAAGGGCTGGGGCTGCGACCGCCAGGGTGAATCCGGTGGCGAGGAGCGTTGGGAGCAGGGCGTGGCGCATGGGATACCTCGGCGGCGGACGTCTCGAGGAACAGGGTGTGTGCAAGGTGACGATGGGACCGTTCCGAGGTTTCGGAGATGTTCGGCCAGTCATCCTGCGTTCATGCCCCAAGAACCCCCGACCTACGGCGAAGGTTCCGCTTTTCGGCCGCCCACTTTCCGTGCGCGGCGGGAGGCGAGAATCGTCGGCAGATCCACGGGGGTGAAGCCCTGCGCATCGACGCCGACATCGTACTGCTTCGGAATCGGCGTCAGCTTGGCGTGCGAATGGCCATGCAGATCGAGGGCGCCCCGACCCATCCCGTTCCAGGTACGGAAGGCATAGTGGCACAGCACGAGGGGTCGCCCGTCAACGACGATTTCGGCGTAGTGCCCCACACTGGCCCAGCCCTCGGCCTGAAGCGTGTCCGGTCCATCGTTGTTGCCGACGATGAGGTGCTTGATGCCGTTGAGCGTCCCGAGGATCTCGGCGATCCAGGCCGCCGTCGGCCGCAGGGCGACGTCGCCGAGATGCCAGACCGTGTCGCCGGGGGCGACGACGGCGTTCCAGTTGGCGATGAGCGCCGCGTCGTGCGCGGGCAGATCGGGATAGGGGCGCCGGTCGATCCGCAGCACGCGCGGATCGGAGAAGTGGGTGTCGCTGGTGAACCAGACCGTCATCGGGTGGGCACCCGCCTCAGCGTCCGGGGCTGAAGCGCAGGGGCACGGTGACGGCGAGGCTGCTGATGGTGACCCCGGCCGGTGCCGCCGGCAGGGAGCCACGCACGGTGGCGAGCGCCGCGCTGTCGATGGCGCCGATGCCGCTGCCGCTTGCGAGCCCCGAGCTCAGCACCTGACCGGACCGCGACACGGTGAACCGGACCACGGCGACGCCGCCGCTGGTGCCCGCCGCCGCGTTGGCGTTCATGCGGCCGCGGATCGCCGCGCTGAGCGCGCCCTGCCAGGCCCGGAGCGCGTTCGGGTCGTTGCCGCCGGCGGCGGCACCCGCGCTGCTCTGGCGCGAAGCGGAGGCCGAATTCTGCCGGGCGCGTCCTTCGCTTGCGGCGGCGGCGGCCCGACGCGCTGCCTCCCGGGCGGCCTTGGCACGGGCCTCGGCCCGGGCTTCCTGAAGGGCCTCGCGACGCTCCTCCTGCTCGGCCTTCAGCCGCGCCTCGCGGTCGGCCTTGCGCTTGGCTTCGCGCCGCGCCTCGAGGATCTTGGCCTGGTCGGGCTTCGGCTTGACCACCTCGACGGGCTTGGGCAACTCCTGCGCCGCGACGGGCGGGGGCGGCGCCAGGGCCGGTGCGGCCTCGGCCGTCGACGTGATGACCTGATCTTCGGGCGGCGGCTCGTTCGCCACCTCGACGGGGGGCGTCGGCGGGGCCTCCGGCGGCTCGGCCGTGGTCGTCGCCTCTGGGGCGATCATCGCCGTATCCGGCGGCGGGGGCGCCGTCGCCTCGGGCGGCGTCACCTCCGTGGTCTCCAGGGGCTTTTCCTGCTGCACCGTCTCCGGCGTCTCCACCGGCTTGGCCTCGGGCGGCGCCGACATCGACATGGCCTGCTCGGCCGGTGCCTGGGTGTCGGCCTCCGTCATCTGCGGTGCGAGGTCGATGGTGACGATGTTCTCGCCCGGGGGCGCCTTGGGCTCCGGCTGGAACAGGGTGAGGGCGATGAGCCCGGCCGCGTGCAGGGCGAGGGCGACGAGGAAGGCGGTGGCGAGGCCGGACGGGCCGCGCCGATCCGGATCACCGGCCGAGGTGAAGTCGCTCAACGGACTGGCACTCATGGGGCTATCGGGCCGTTCCGGCCGCGGGGGCCGCCGCAGCAGGCGCCATCGCCGGGGCGCCGCCGGGCGACTGGGCGATGAGGGAGACCTTGGTGAAGCCCGCCTGACCGACGAGGCCCATCACCTCCATGATCTTGCCGTAGGGCACGTCGCGGTCGCCGCGCACCAGCATCACCTGGCTCGGGTCCTCGGCGGCCAGTGCCCGCAGGCGCGGCATGATGGCCTCGGGCGTCAGCTCTTCCTTGGCGAGGTAGGGCTTGCCGTCCTTGTCGATGGAGATTTCCAGGGGCTTCTTGGCCTGGGCGACCTTCTGGGCCGTGGTCTTGGGAAGCTGGACCGGCACGCCCGTGGTCATCAGCGGGGCGGCGACCATGAAGATGATCAGCAACACCAGCATCACGTCGACCAGGGGGGTCACGTTCATCTCCGACATCGGCGCGCCGTCGAGGCCGTCATCGTCGTCGCCGCCACCGGTGCGGATCGATCCCATAGCCATGCGTCGCCCTCCGGGGCTTCGGGCGGGCGCATTGCCAGCGCTGCATCCCGCGAAACAGAGAAAATCGATCCGAAACCGCCCGGCGCCTCAGGCAGGCGCGTGGTTGGTCTTCCGGCGTTCCAAGGCCCGACTCGCCCGCTCGGGGGCGGGCCGGCCGCGTGGGGGTCTACTCGGCGGCGGCGGCCCGGCCGTGAACCACGCGGTCGCGGGCCAGACGATTGCCGAGGGTGCCGATGGAGGAGACGAAGCTCGCCTGCACCCGGCCGATATCGTTGATGAGCTTGTTGTAGGCCATCACGGCGGGAATCGCGACCACGAGGCCGATGGCCGTGGCGAACAGGGCCTCGGCGATGCCCGGGGCCACCACGGCCAGCGAGGTGTCCTGGCTCTTCGCGATGGACGAGAACGAGTTCATGATGCCCCAGACCGTGCCGAACAGTCCGATGAAGGGAGCTGTGGAGCCCGAGGTGGCCAGCAGCGGCAGGCCGGTCTGCATGGATTTCAGCCGTGTGGTGAGGGCGGCACGCATGGCGCGCTCGATGCGGTCACGACGTTCGGCCCGGGTCTCGGTGCTGTCCTGATCGCGCCACGCCTCGACGGCGGCCGCCGTGATCTGCGCATCGATGCCCTTTCCGGAGGCTTCGAGGGCGCCGCCCGAGCGCACCAGGGTGTCGAACGCCTTCGCCTGACGCTTGGCGGCGGCGATGCGGACGATCTTCTCGAACACCACCGTCCAGCAGGCGATGGAGGCGACCACAAGCAGGATCATCACCGACTTCACGATAGGGTCGGCCTGGAGAAACAGGCCGAGGAACGACATGTCGTGGGAGACGCCTGCGGGCGCGGCGGTCGGATCCATGATGGTGTCTCTCGGGTTCGGTGACGATACGGCTTAGCGGACGAAGGGGGCGGAGGCCTTGCTCTCGGTCTCGATGCGCTCGAGGCAGGCCTCGCGGCTCGCATCCCCGCCTTCGCAGGCGAGGACGTCGTTGAGGAGCACCCGGCCGATCTTCGCACAGGCGAGCGCCGGGAAGTCGAAGAGGCGGACCGTGGTCTTGCGGTCCTGCACGGGGCCGAGTTCGACGGCGAGGCGCTTCTGCGCGACGCCGTCCGTGTCGAAGGCGAACAGGTCGACCTTGAGGGATTTCAGGGCCGGGCCACGACTGTTGTCCACGAGGAGGTAGGTCCGACAGGACTCGCCGGCGGGCTCCAGGCGATTGAGTTCGAGCTTGAGGGGAGCGGACTTGGCGTCGGGTGCCTTGGCATCCTGCGCCATCGCCGAACCTGCGATGGCCGCCAGCGCGACCGCGGCACCCATGGACGCCGTCATGGCCGCCCGCATCCGTCCCTGAAGCCGTTCCCTGACCACGCCGCGCACTCCATCCATGACGATTTTCCGGTTCCTCAACGATGGCGGCAGCGCCGCGTCGGGACAGTCCCTGCGGACGTGTGGTCCGGGCGACCGGGTCCACGCCGGACGTTGCACCCGGTCATCGCGACCCGTGGGTTCACGCCGTCCCGGGGGATACGCGAACTGGTACGGCGCCGGCCGGTAAGCCCGCGTGATCCGCTCAGCAGTTGCGGTCGCAATATCCGAGTTCGCCGTCGCAGATCAAGCGCGGAGCTGAATATCAGAGTAATTCCAAACTGTTACTCTGGAAGGTTACATCGTCGCGCTTCCGGCTTTGCCGATTTGTCCCGATCTGAGTTTCCTGAATTTCCTGGATGAATCAGGATCAGGGGGCCGCGTTCTTCCCCGATGAATGTGGGAAACACCGGGTTCGGCACGCTGAGAATCGGGGGGACGGACAAGGCCAAAACCCCCTTGATCGGCAAGCCCTTGATGGGGGTCGCCCCGGGCTCCATATCCGTTCGACCGGCGGGCGACCGTCGGCACCGATGGGCAACCGTCGGCGGGAGCGCTGCCTCAGGCGGGCTTTCCGACCACACCGAAGTGCCTCTCCACCGTCCCCGGGGCTTCGATTCTAAGGACCTCCACCCGTGACCACACGGCCCTCTCCGTTCGGACATCCGTTCCTCCTCGGTTTCGACGAGATCGAACAGGCCCTCGACCGCGTCTCGAAGGCGGCCAGCGATGGGTATCCGCCCTACAATATCGAGCGGGTTGCCCGCAGCGGGAACGAGCCCGAGCGCTTGCGCATCACCCTGGCGGTGGCGGGCTTCACCCGCGACCAGCTCGACGTGATGCTGGAGGAGAATCAGCTCGTGGTGCGCGGCCGGCAGGTGGACGAGAAGTCGCGGCAATTCCTCCATCGCGGCATCGCCGCACGCCAGTTCCAGCGGACCTTTCTCCTGGCCGACGGCATGGAGGTGATGGGCGCCGACCTTTCCAACGGCCTGCTCTCCATCGACCTCATCCGGCCCGAGCCCGAGCGGGTCGTGCGCAAGATCGCCATCGCCTCCCGCGACGACGTCTGACGGGACGCCACAGCTTCACCCCGGTCGGGACAGTCCCGGCCACGCTCTGCCAGAAGGAGAGCCGACCATGACCGCATTCAGCCAGAACCCCATCACCGGCGCGGATCTCGATCCGGCCGAGTTCAATGCCGCCGACCTCGCCGCCCTGGGCGAAGGCCACATCGCCTATGTCCGCGCCATGAGCTCCGACGAGGTCACCCGCCTGTTCCCGCAGGCGCCGGAACTGACCCCCGGCCTCGACCTGTTCGCCCTGCTCTCGGCCAGCGGTGCACCGATCCTGCTCGCCGATTCGCGCGACGCCGTGGTGGCCAACGCCATGGCCAACGATCTCCACACGGTCAGCCTGCACTGATCCCGGCCACCGTCGCCAGCAGCCGCGCGAGATCCTGCGGCCTCGACAGGCGGTGGTCGCCGTCGGCGACGAGGGTCAGCACCGTGCCGGCCCTCGGCAGCCGTTCGACGAGGCGCAGGGCGTGGGACCACGGTACGTCCGGGTCGTCCATGCCCTGGAGGATGTGCACCGGGCAGCCGGGATCGAACGCCCGATCCAACATGCCGTGCCGGCGCCCGTCCTCGATGAGGGCGCGGGTGATCGGCACCGGCACGGGGTCGTATTCGCTCGGGCGGGCCCAAGCTCCCTCCCGCTCGATGGTGGCCCGGATCTCCGGCGTGAAGCGCGCCCACATCAGGTCCTCGGTGAAATCGAGCGCCGGGGCGATGAGCACGAGACCCGAGGGGGTGTCCTCGCCTCGCGCGGCCCGCGCGCGCGCGGCGAGGCAGGCGATCCATCCGCCCATGGACGATCCGACGAGGAGAGGGCGCTCCGGCGCGAACTTGGCGATGACCGCGCTCGCGTCCTCGAGCCAGGTCGAGATGGTGGACTCCGCGAAATCGCCGCCCGATTCGCCGTGGCCGGTATAGTCGAACCGCACCAGGGCGCGCCCGGTCTCGCGCGCCCAGCCGTCCAGGGACTCGGCCTTGGTGGCGCGCATGTCGGAGCGGAAGCCGCCGAGCCAGACCACGGGCGGTCCCTCGCCGGCGCGGCGGAGCACGGCGAGGCGCCGCATCGCGTCCCCGGTTCCCACGTCCAGGAAGGTCGGGGCCTCGTCGACCGGTTGCGGCATCGGCTTATCCCCGGAGTTACGAACCATCGCATTGCGTCCTTCGCATTTGCCTTTCGTTTACCGGGCCGTAAAGCGCCCCAGCCCATGCTGGATGCCATGACCGAGACGCGCGCCGGACGCCCCCGCCCCCGCACCGAACCTTCAGGCCCCGTCACGGGACCGGATCGCGGGGCCGTGTCGTGAACGGCGAGCCGCGGGGCGGCACCTTCCCGGGAGAGAACGCGCCGCTCTCAGGCAAGACCATCCTGCAGATCATCCCGGCCCTCGATGCGGGCGGGGCCGAGCGCACCACCGTGGACGTGGCTGCGGCCCTGGCGGCGGCGGGCGCGCGCGCCCTCGTCGCCACGGAAGGCGGGCGGCTTGTGGGCGAGCTGCAGGCCAAGGGCGGCATCTGGCTGCCGTTCCCGGCCGCTTCCAAGAACCCTCTCTCCATGGCGCTCAACATCGGGCGCCTGGCGCGTCTGTGCCGGCGCGAGGGCGTGCAGATCATCCATGCCCGCTCGCGGGCCCCGGCCTGGGTGGCGCTGGGGGCCGCGCGTCGCCTGAAGCTTCCTTTCGTCACCACCTATCACGGCAGCTATTCGGGCCGCACCGGCGTGAAGGTGCTGTACAATTCGGTGATGGCGCGCGGCGACGTGGTCATCGCCAACTCGCACTACACCGCCGACCTGATCCGCACCCTCCATCCCGAGCAGGCAGGCGACCGCGTGCGGGTGATCCACCGGGGCACGGACCTCGCCCTGTTCACGCCCGGCGCCGTGGCACCGGCCCGGGTCGAGGCCCTGCGCCGGGCCTGGGGGGTGACCCCGCACGAGCGGGTGGTGCTGCTGGCCGCCCGCCTCACCGCCTGGAAGGGACAACGGGTGCTCATCGAGGCGGCCGCCCTCATGCGCGACCGGGGAGTCTCGGGCATCGCCATCGTCCTCGCGGGCGATCCGCAGGGGCGGGTCGCCTACGAGCGCGAACTCGACGCGCTCATCGCCGCGCGCGGCCTGCAGGGCATCGTCCACCGGGTCGGACACTGCACCGACATGCCGGCCGCCTTCCGCGCCGCCTCCGTGGTGGCGGTGCCCTCCGTCGAGCCGGAGGCGTTCGGCCGCTCGGCGGTGGAGGCGCAGGCTTTGGGCACCCCCGTGGTGGTCTCGGACCTCGGCGCCGTGCCGGAGACCGTGCTGGCCCCGCCCGAGGTTCCGGCCGGCCAGCGCACGGGCTGGCGCGTGGCCCCGGGCAACGCGTCCGCCCTGGCCGATGCCCTGACGGAGGCCCTGTCCCTCGGCGCCTCGGCGCGGGACGCCATGACCCGGCGGGGTCGGGCGCATGTGGAGGCGCATTTCTCCCTGGAGGGCATGGTCGGCGACACCCTCGACGTCTACGCCGACCTCCTGGCCCGGCGCCCGTGACGGCACCGGATCATGCCGGGCGTGAACCAAACCCGGGTGGGCGAGTTGACTTGAACGAAAGTTCAGCCAAGGTGTCGAGCCGGATTCCGGAGCGATTGGTGGCCAGGATCGACCCCTTGGGGTTTGAGTTCGCAGGCTGCCGTTTCGTCGTTTCATCAGGAGATTGAAGCCATTCGTAGACCTATGAGAGCTATGCCGGCCCCGCAGAAGGACGGGCCGCGCGCCAACCGGGACATCCGTGGCGTTCGCGAAGTGCAGCTCATCGACGACACCGGTCAGAACCGGGGTGTGGTCGCCTTCTTCGACGCCCTCGCGTTGGCCGAGGAAGCCGGCCTCGACCTCGTCGAGATCGCGCCCAACTCCGTTCCTCCCGTCTGCAAGCTCCTCGATTACGGCCGCTTCCGCTTCAACGAGCAGAAGAAGCAGAACGAGGCCCGCAAGAAGCAGAAGACGGTCGAGGTCAAGGAGATCAAGCTGCGTCCCGGCATCGACAAGCACGATTACGACACCAAGATGAAGGCCGTGGTGCGGTTCTTCGAGGAGGGCGACAAGGTCAAGGTGACCCTGCGCTTCCGCGGCCGCGAGATGGCCCACCAGGATATCGGCCTGCGCCTGCTCGAGCGGGTGAAGAACGAGACCCAGGAGATCGCCAAGGTGGAGAGCGAGCCGATGCTCGAGGGTCGCCAGATGATCATGATCCTGGCCCCGCGCTGAGCGCTGCGCTCTGTCAGGTCCGGTCGATCCACGCCGCTTTCCTCCCTGGAAGGCGGCGTTTTTCGTGATCGATGCCGTCGAAGCCCGCGAATGGATCGGCCTCCCTCCTCCCCGCAAGGGGAGGAGGGAGGGTGCCTCTACTTCACCACCGACACCTGCGCGTCGCCCGTCCGCCGCAACACGTTGACCGTCACGTCGCCGCCGTAGCGCTGGAAGCGCAGGTCCACCCGCGAGGTGCCGAGCTTCAGGTTGAAGATCGAGACCCCGTCGAGGAAGGCCGGCAGGGTCGGGTTCTTCAGGCGGATGCGGTTGCGGTCGTGCTGGAGTTCGAGGCCGATGCAGGCGGCGAGGAACGCGAAGGGCGCCGCCGCCGCCCAGGCCTGGGGCGAGCACGCCACCGGGTAGGAGACCGGCCCGCGCTGGTGCCGGCGCATGAACCCGCAGAACAGCTCCGGCAAGCGCTTCTGGTCCTGATAGAGGGCCGTGTCGAACATGCCCTCGAAGATCCGTGAAGCCTCCGGCTTCAGGTCGTAGCGGGCGAGCCCCATGGCCACGAGGGCGTTGTCGTGCGGCCAGATCGAGCCGTTGTGGTACGACATCGGATTGTAGCGCGCCTCGCCGCGCGCGATGGTCCGCACGCCCCAGCCGTTGAACCCGTCCTTCGACAGGAGGTTGGCCGCCACGCTCGCGGCGCGCTCCGGCAGGGCGATGCCGGTGAAGAGGGCGTGCCCGGCATTCGAGGACCGCACGGCACATTGGCGCTTCTCGCCATCGAGCGCGAGGGCATAGGTGCCGATCGCCTCGCACCAGAACGCCTTGTCGAAGTCCGCCCGCAGCTTGGCGGCTTCGGCCGTCAGGCGTTCGGCCAGGGCGTCGTGGCCGAGCAGGGTCGCGAGCGTCGCCATGCCGTTCTTCGCGGCATAGACGTAGCCCTGGACCTCGCACAGGGCGATGGGACCCTTCGCCAAATTGCCGTCGGTGTGGAAGATCGAATCGTGGCTGTCCTTCCAGCCCTGGTTCTCCAGGCCCTTGTCGGTGTCGCGGGCGTACTCGACGAAGCCGTCGCCGTCCCGGTCGCCGTACTTGTTCATCCATTCGAGAGCCAGTTCGAGGGCCGGCCAGATGCGCTCGATGGTCTCCCGGTCGCCGGTAACGGCGTAGTACTCGGAGGCCAGCATGACGAAGAGCGGCGTGCCGTCGATGGTGCCGTAATAGTGCCGGAACGGCACCTCGCCGAGCATCGCCATCTCGCCGCGCCGGGTCTCGTGCAGCACCTTGCCGGGCTGGGCGTCGGCGGCGGGGTCGATGGCCTTGGCCTGGGTCGAGGCGAGGTAGCGCAGGACGCCCTTGCCGAAGTTCGGGTCGATCCACAGGGCCATCATCGCCGTGATGATGCCGTCGCGGCCGAACACCGTGGAGTACCAGGGGATGCCGGCGAAGGGGTAGATGCCTTCCGGGGTGCGGCTCGCCAGCATGTAGAGGTCGGCGGTGGCGCGGCAGGCGGCCTCGTTGAACTGGTCGTTCGACGAGATGATCGTGGTGATGCCGGCCGTGAGCTGGCGCAGATCGCGGCGCGAATCGCGGTACGCGCGGGCGAAGATCACGCCCTCCGCGAGTCCCTTGGGGTGGCGGGCCGTCGCGGAGGATCCGGCGGCGTGCGAGAGACCGGCGGCGGCATCCTCGCCGACCTTCTCGGCGGCCGGCGCGCTGGTGAAGGCCCGGTGCGATTCGAACACCGTGCGGATGAACAGCGAGGCGCGCCCGCCCGGCGGCAGGGACACCTCGAAGGTGACCTTGCCCGGCTCGATGTGCTTCGGCTTCGGGCCGAAATGCAGGCTGGTGGTCCGCACCACCTCGTCGAGGCCGACGTAGCGGAACTGCACCTCGGACTCGTTCGCCACCTGGACGCTGCGCTTGCCCCGCAGCGGACGGTCCATGCCGCGCACTTCGAACAGATCGCGGAAATCCGCGTCGAAGGTGACGCCGATCTTCAGCTTCCAGTGGCGCCTATCGTAGTTGCGCAGGCCGATCCGGTCGTAGCATGCGCCCTTGAACAGGAACTTGGTTCGCTCGATGGCGATGAGTTCACGCGGGATCGTGGTCTCGTCATGGGCGTCGATGCGGATATCGGGCGTCGTCATGTCGACGCTCAGCGCCCCGTTGTCGTCCTGCATCACCGAGGACAGGAGCAGGGGACGCTGATCCTCGATGGTGAAGTGCAGGCGCGAGAGGTAGCGCGTGTCCTGGAAGTACAGGCCCTCGGGGCCGGGCAGCACACCGATGTCGCCGTAGCTGTCGAGGACGGCGAAGGCCTCGCCGTACTTCAGCGAGCGCAGGGGTCGCTCCACGAGGGAGGTATGAGCCTCGATATGGTACTGGGGCAGGACCGCGTCGGCATCCTGAAAACCGTGGTTCAGGGCCCCTTGCATCGTGCCGGGAGCCTGTTCTGGATTCACCGTGGAACTGTCAGCCGCCATGCCCGAGCGTCTCCGGATTGGTGAGGATTCGCGAATCGTCTGATCGCGATGGGTCTGGAATCGAAAGGCCGCCCGTCACGGTGTGCGACGCGGGCGGCCCTCAGGAAGGAGAGTTAGTGCGGCAATCGTACGACGCCAACCCGGAAAAGGGCTCTGCAAGCCCGATGCCGGGTCTGCGTCAGGCCGGCATGGCGGCGACCGAGATCGACGGTAGGGACGATCCGTTGAGGTCGCCGTAGCGGGGGGAGAAGGCGGCGGCGTGGGGCATCTTGATCACGTCGGCCTGATTGGCGAGAAGGCTCTCGTAGGCGGCGACGTACTTGCGGACCATGCACTCCGCGGTGAACTGGGTCTCGAAGTGGCGGCGCACGCCGGCGCGGCTCATGGTCTTGACCGTATGGACGGCCTCGACGGCATCGTCCATCGAATCGCACAGGACGCCCGAGACGCCATCGGCGATCACTTCCGGCACGGACCCGTTGCGGAACGCGATCACCGGCGTGCCGGCCGACATGGCCTCGATCATCACCAGGCCGAAGGGCTCCGGCCAGTCGATGGGGAAAGCCAGCGCCAGGGCGTTGCCGAGGAAGTCCTTCTTCTGCTCCTCGTTGATCTCGCCGATATACTCGACCAGGGGATGGTGGATCATCGGCTCGATGACCTCGTCCCAGTAATCCTGATCGGCCTTGTCGACCTTGGCGGCGATCTTCAGGGGCACGCCGGAGCGGATCGCCATCTCGATGGCGCGGTCGGGGCGCTTCTCGGGGGAGATGCGGCCGAGGAAGGCGAGGTAGCCGCCCTTGGCCTCCGGGTAGAACGGGCAGTTCTGGGCCGGCAGGCCGTGATGGATCGTGGAGGCCCAGTTCACATTCTTCGGCATCGGCTCGCGCTGGTTGTCGGAGATCGACACCAGGGGCATGCCCGTGAAGGTGCGGTAGACCGGCATGAAGTCCGGCACGTCGAGGCGACCGTGCATCGTGGTGATGCACTTGTGGTTCAGGTCCTCGAACATCGGGTATTGCAGCAGATCGATGTGGAAGTGCAGCACGTCGAACTCGTGCGCGCGCTTGTGGACGTGATGCAGCATGGCGAGATGGCTCGCCGTGTGGTCGCGGTAGCCGAGGAGGCGCAGGCCTTCCGGCGTGCAGGCCGCGAGCTTGGCCGAGGTCTCCGAATCGCCGCTGGCGAACAGAGTGACGTCGTGGCCCTGGCGGACGAGCTCTTCCGTGATCCAGGATACGACGCGCTCGGTGCCGCCGTAGAACTTCGGGGGGACCGCCTCCGAGAGCGGAGCAATCTGGGCAATGCGCACGAAGCGTCTCCTGTGAGGTCGAATATGCGCCGACCTAACGCGATCCGGCCTGAGTGGGACATGAATGAAACCCACGGCCAAGGTTATGGTTCCTCGACCGACCCTTCGCCATGGAGCTTTTGCGTTGCAGCGGGGATGTCCCCGCTATCCTGGCATCGGCGCGGGAGACGACCCCTGCGCGGATCCGTCGTGTTGCCGCCCCGCCCCGCGCGCCTACCTCGGTGACATGTGCGAATTTGTGCAATGCGGGCCGCCCTTGTTTCACCTCCGGGGGTCGTCTAAGCCTCCGGCCAGCGCAGTCTGGCATTGGAGCAATTCCACCTCGCCGGCCGCTCCCGGGACAGTACGGTCACCGGTGCACATGAGAGGTCCCGCATGACCGGCCTGATGGCGGATTATCTGCCCCTCATCGTCTTCATCGGCGTGTCGCTGTTCATCGCGGCGGCCCTGCTCGTGGCGCCTTTCCTCGTGGCGTACAACAGCCCCGATCCAGAGAAGCTCTCGGCCTACGAGTGCGGCTTCAACGCCTTCGACGACGCGCGCATGAAGTTCGATGTGCGCTTCTACCTCGTGGCGATCCTGTTCATCATCTTCGACCTCGAAGTCGCCTTCCTGTTCCCGTGGGCGATCACCTTCGGGGAGCTCGGCTGGTTCGGCATGTGGTCGATGATGGCCTTCCTCGGCGTTCTGACCGTCGGCTTCGTCTACGAGTGGCGCAAGGGCGCCCTGGAGTGGGATTAGCACCCCCGATCGTCGCCGAATCGCCGAACTGTCCGAAGCCTGATCCCGAGAAACCGATGGCCTTCAGCCCCGACCTCTCCCGCGCCCCGGCCATCGCGCCGGCCCCCAAGGGGATCATCGATCCCAACACCGGGCGGCCCATCGGCGCGGACGATCCGACCTTCCTGTCGATCAACAGCGAACTCGCCGACCGCGGCTTCCTCATCACATCCACGGACGACCTCATCAACTGGGCCCGCACGGGCTCGCTCATGTGGATGACGTTCGGTCTCGCCTGCTGCGCCGTCGAGATGATGCAGATGTCGATGCCGCGCTACGATTGCGAGCGCTTCGGTTTCGCCCCACGCGGCTCACCCCGCCAGTCCGACGTGATGATCGTCGCCGGCACGCTCACCAACAAGATGGCGCCCGCGCTCCGCAAGGTCTACGACCAGATGCCGGAGCCGCGCTACGTCATCTCCATGGGCTCCTGCGCCAACGGCGGCGGCTACTACCACTATTCGTACTCGGTGGTGCGGGGCTGCGACCGCGTCGTGCCCGTCGACATCTACGTGCCTGGCTGCCCTCCGACGGCGGAGGCCCTCCTGTACGGCGTCCTGCTGCTCCAGAAGAAAATCCGCCGCACCGGCACCATCGAGCGCTGAGGGGCTGATGAGCAACGGCATCACGATCCGCGCGCACACCGCCGCCCCGTCCGGGCCCGACGCGCTCCAGGCACTGAGCGACCATGTCGGCGCCGCCCTCGGCCCGGCCGTGGTCGAGCGCACCATCGCGTTTGGCGAACTCACCCTCGTGGTTCAGGCCAGCGACATCGTCTACGCGCTGACGTATCTGCGCGACGATTCTGCCTGCGCGTTCCGCTGCTTCATCGACATCTGCGGCGCCGACTATCCGAGCCGCGCCAAGCGCTTCGACGTGGTCTACCACCTCCTGTCCCTGCGCCATAACGCCCGCATCCGGGTCAAGGTGCAGACCGATGACCAGACGCCGGTGCCCAGCGTCATCGACGTGTTCCCGGCCGCCAACTGGTTCGAGCGCGAGACCTACGATCTCTACGGCGTCCTGTTCTCGGGCCACCCCGATCTACGCCGGTTGCTGACGGATTACGGCTTCGAGGGGCATCCCCTGCGCAAGGACTTCCCGCTGACGGGGTTCGTCGAGGTCCGCTACGATCAGGACGAGGCACGGGTCGTGTACGAGCCGGTGAAGCTGACGCAGGAATTCCGGAACTTCGACTTCCTCTCGCCGTGGGAGGGCACCGAGTACGTGCTCCCGGGCGACGAGAAGACATCAGCATAGGCGCGGAGCGAGGCCATGACCGAGCACAACATCCGCAACTTCGCGATCAACTTCGGGCCGCAGCACCCGGCGGCGCACGGCGTGCTGCGCCTCGTGCTCGAACTCGACGGCGAGATCGTCGAGCGGGTCGATCCGCATATCGGCCTGCTGCATCGCGGCACCGAGAAGCTCATCGAGCACAAGACCTACCTGCAGGCCACACCCTATTTCGACCGGCTCGACTACGTCTCGCCGATGAACCAGGAGCACGCCTTCTGCCTCGGCATCGAGAAGCTGCTCGGGCTCACGGTGCCGCGTCGCGCCCAGCTCATCCGGGTGCTGTTCTGCGAAATCGGCCGCATCCTCTCCCACCTCCTCAACGTCACCACCCAGGCGATGGACGTCGGCGCCCTGACGCCTCCGCTCTGGGGGTTCGAGGAGCGCGAGAAGCTGATGATCTTCTACGAGCGTGCATCGGGTGCTCGCCTCCACGCCAACTACTTCCGGCCCGGCGGCGTCCATCAGGACCTGCCGCCCGCTCTCATCGACGACATCGAGGCGTTCATCGATCCCTTCCTGCAGGTGGTCGACGACCTCGACAACCTCGTCATGGCCAACCGCATCTTCAAGCAGCGCAACGTCGACATCGGCATCGTCACCGTGGACGAGGCCATGGCCTGGGGGTTCTCGGGCGTGATGGTACGCGGCTCCGGCATCCCGTGGGACCTGCGCAAGTCGCAGCCCTACGAGTGCTACGAGGAGATGGCGTTCGACATCCCCGTGGGGAAGAACGGCGACACCTACGACCGCCAAGTTATCCGCATGGAGGAGATGCGCGAGTCCGCCAAGATCATGCGGCAGTGCTGTGTGAAGCTGCGCGAGCCCGCCGGCCAGGGCCCCATCGCGGCGACCGACGGCAAGTTCGCCCCGCCGCCGCGCCGGGAGATGAAGCGCTCGATGGAAGCGCTTATCCACCACTTCAAGCTCTACACCGAAGGTTTCCACGTGCCGGCCGGCGAGGTCTACGCCGCCGTCGAGGCGCCCAAGGGCGAATTCGGCGTCTATCTCGTCGCCGACGGCACCAACAAGCCCTATCGCTGCAAGATCCGCGCTCCCGGTTTCGCCCATCTCCAAGCCATGGACTGGATGTGCCGCGGCCACATGCTGGCCGACGTGTCCTGCGTGCTCGGCACGCTGGATATCGTGTTCGGCGAGGTGGACCGGTGATGGGACGCAAGGCTTCGAACTGATGGCAAACCGTAGACTCGCCCCCGCTTCAGAGCAGCCGGCGTCCTTCGCCTTCTCGTCCGAGAACGCCGAGTGGGCCAAGGGCCAGATCGAAAAGTATCCGGAGGGGCGGCAGGCCTCCGCCGTGATCCCGCTCCTGTGGAAGGCGCAGGAGCAGAACGGCGGCTGGTTGCCGCGCGCCGCCATCGAGGCGGTCGCCGCCGAACTCGGCATGCCGCATATCCGCGTCCTCGAAGTCGCGACATTCTACACGATGTTCGCCCTGGAGCCCGTGGGCCGGTTCTGGATTCAGCTCTGCGGCACGGTGCCGTGCGATTCCTGCGGCGCACGTGAACTGAAGGACTACCTCCAGGCCCGCCTCGGCGCGCCCGGTCATGTCAGTGCGGACGGCAACTTCTCCTGGCTCGAAGTCGAGTGCCTCGGCGCCTGCTGCAACGCGCCGATGGCGCAGATCAATCAGGATTACTACGAGGACCTGACGCCCGAACTCCTCGGCGCGCTCATGGACGATCTTGCCGCCGGGCGTCCCGTCAAGATCGGTTCGCAGGTCGGCCGGACCTCGTCCGAGCCGAAGGGCGGGGCCGACACCCTCACGGACGCGACCCTGTTCGACGGATCGCGCGTCGGCGCGTGGCGCCAGCGCTTCGAGGACAAGAAGGCCGAGGAGAGCAGCGAAGCGTCGGGCAAGGCCGAGGCCGCCTCGTCCGAGCAGCGCGCCGCCGCCGATCCGAAGCCGGCGCATCCCGCGTCCGGTCGTGCTGCCGAGGGAAAATCCACGGACGCGCCGGCCCAGCGTTCGGCCGCCGGCGAGACTCCGGTCAAATCCGGCGACAGGACCGACGCGGCCGACCCCACCGAGTCCGCGGCCCGGCCCGGCACGCCGGCACCGTCCGCCGCCGAGACGGTGGCGCGCGCCGAAGCGGCTGGAGCCGAGGCCGGTACGCAATCCGACCTGCCACGGGACGAGCCGCCGCCCCAGCCCGTCGCGTCGGGCGCGAGCGAGACCGTGGACGAGCCGCAGCCCGCGCCGGTGAAGAAGTCCAAGCCGAAGCGCTCCGCTCCGAAGAGCGAGGAGAACTAGCATGCTCTCCGATCAGGATCGCATCTTCACCAATCTCTACGGCCTGCACTCGCCGGGCCTGGACGAGGCCAAAAAGCGCGGCGCCTGGGACGGCACCAAGTTCCTGCTGGAGATGGGCCGCGACTGGATCATCGAGGAGATGAAGCAATCGGGCCTGCGCGGACGCGGCGGCGCCGGCTTTCCCACCGGCCTCAAGTGGTCGTTCATGCCGAAGAAGTCGGATGGACGCCCGCACTACCTCGTGGTCAACGCCGACGAGTCGGAGCCGGGCACCTGCAAGGACCGGGAGATCATGCGGCACGATCCGCATCTCCTGATCGAGGGCTGCATGCTGGCCTCGTTCTCCATGGCCGCGCATGCCTGCTACATCTACATCCGCGGCGAGTACGTCGCCGAGAAGCACGCCTTGCAGAAGGCCGTCGACGAGGCCTATGCGGCCCGCCTCGTCGGCAAGGACAACGTTCACGGCTACCCGTTCGACATCTACGTCCATCACGGCGCCGGCGCCTATATCTGCGGCGAGGAGACGGCGCTGCTGGAAAGCCTCGAGGGCAAGAAGGGCATGCCGCGCCTCAAGCCCCCGTTCCCGGCGAACATGGGCCTCTACGGCTGCCCGACGACGGTGAACAACGTCGAATCCATCGCGGTGGCCGGCACCATCCTGCGCCGGGGCGGCGCGTGGTTCGCGGGGCTCGGCGGCAAGAACAACACCGGCACCAAGCTGTTCTGCGTCTCGGGCCACGTCAACAAGCCGTGCAACGTCGAGGAAGAACTCGGGATCACCTTCCGGGATCTCATCGACCGGCACTGCGGCGGCATGCGCGGCGGCTGGGACAACCTGTTGTGCTCCATCCCCGGCGGCTCGTCGGTGCCCCTGGTGCCGGCCGAGCAGATCATCGACGCCAAGATGGATTTCGATACCCTGAAGAGCCTCGGCTCCGGCCTCGGCACGGCAGCGGTCATCGTGCTGGACCGTTCCACCGATATCGTCTCGGCCATCGCCCGCATCGCCTACTTCTACAAGCACGAGTCCTGCGGCCAGTGCACGCCGTGCCGCGAGGGCACCGGCTGGATGTGGCGGGTGATGCTGCGCATGGCGGAAGGGCGCGCCCAGCGCCGCGAGATCGACATGCTGCTCGACGTGACGAAGCAGATCGAGGGCCACACCATCTGCGCGCTGGGCGATGCGGCGGCTTGGCCGATCCAGGGGCTGATCCGGCACTTCCGCCCCGAGATCGAGCGCCGCATCGACCGTTACAGCGCCAACCCCCATTCCGATCCCGTGCCGATGGCGGCGGAGTAGCGCGCGATGGGAAGCCTCACCAGAGTCTGCCCGCTGCTCGCCGCTCCGGATCCGGGCGCGGCTGCCGATTGGTATCGGGACAAGCTCGGCTTCGTCGTCGGCCTCGTGATGGACGGTTATGCCATCGTCGAGCGCGAGGGGGTCGAACTTCACTTCTGGGCCTGTCCGGACCGGACCATCGCCGAGAATACCTCTGCCTACATCCGTGTGACCGACATCGAGTCCGTGCGGGCCGGCCTCGAAGCCGCGGCCGAGGGCGGACGGATCAGCCCCGTGCAGACGCGCGAATGGGGCATGCGCGAATTCTATGTCTGGGACCCGGCTGGGAACCTGCTCCGCTTCGGCGAGCCGGACGCCGCCGCAGCGACTCGGGAAACACGCCAATGACCAAGCTCATCGTCGACGGCACCGAGGTCGATGTTCCCGCCGATTACACGCTTCTCCAGGCGTGCGAGATCGCTGGCGCGGAGATCCCGCGCTTCTGCTTCCACGAGCGGCTGTCCATCGCGGGCAACTGCCGCATGTGCCTGGTGGAGCTGAAGGGTGCGCCGAAGCCCGTGGCGTCCTGCGCCTACGCGGTGAAGGATTGCCGCCCCGGCCCCAACGGCGAGCCCCCGGAGGTTCTCACGCGATCGGGAACCACGAAGAAGGCCCGCGAGGGGGTGATGGAGTTCCTCCTCATCAACCACCCCCTCGATTGCCCGATCTGCGACCAGGGCGGCCACTGCGATCTGCAGGACCAGGCCATGGCGTACGGCGTCGATTCGACCCGCTACGGCGAGAACAAGCGCGCCGTGGAAGAGAAGTACATCGGCCCGCTGGTGCGCACGGCCATGAACCGTTGCATCCACTGCACCCGCTGCGTCCGCTTCCTCGCGGAAGTCGCCGGGGTGCCGGATCTCGGCGCCATCGGGCGCGGCGAGGACATGGAGATCACGAGCTACCTCGAATCCGCCATGGGCTCTGAGCTCCAAGGTAATGTCGCCGATCTCTGCCCCGTGGGGGCGCTGGTGCACAAGCCGCAGAGCTACGAGGTCCGGCCCTGGGAACTGTCGAAGACCGAGTCCGTCGACGTGATGGATGCGGTGGGCTGCGCCATCCGCGTCGATGCCAAGGGCCGCGAGGTCATGCAGATCGAGCCGCGCATCAACGAGGCGGTCAACGAGGAATGGATCTCGGACAAGACCCGCCATGCCGTGGACGGCCTGCGGATGCAGCGCCTCGACCGGCCGTATGTCCGCGAGAACGGCCGCCTGCGCCCGGCCTCCTGGGGCGAGGCCTTTGCCGCGATTGCCGCGAAGGTGAAGGGCACCGACCGCAAGCGCATTGGCGCCATCGTGGGCGATCTCGCGGGCGTCGAGGAAATCTTCGCGTTGCAATCGCTGATGACGGCGCTCGGCGTCACCAACCTCGACAGCCGGCAGGCGGGTGAAAAGCTCGATCCGTCCTGGGGTCGAGCGGCCTACACCCTGGGCACGACGATTCCGGGCATCGAGGAGGCCGACGCCATCCTCCTCGTCGGGACGAACCCGCGCCTCGAGGCTTCGCTCCTCAACGTCCGCATCCGCAAGCGCTGGCGCATGGCGCCGCTGGCCGTCGGCCTCATCGGCGAGGCGGTGGACCTTACCTATCCCCACACCTATCTCGGCGCTGGACCCGACACCCTGGCCGAGATCGCCGCCGGCCGGCACAGCTTCGCCGAGGTCTTAAGCGCGGCTAGCCATCCCCTGATCATCGTCGGCATGGGCGCCCTGGCGCGGCCCGACGGCGCCGCGATTCTCTCGGCCGCCGCGACACTGGCCAGGGATATCGGCGCGGTGACGCCGGAGTGGAACGGGTTCGGCGTGCTCCACACGGCCGCCGCCCGCGTCGGCGCCCTCGATCTCGGCTTCGCGCCGGGGGAGGGGGGCCTCGATCTCGCGGCGATGGTGCAGGGCGGCGCCCTCGACGTTCTGTTCAACTTCGGCGCCGACGAGGTCGAGATCGCGCCGGGCGCCTTCGTGATCTACCAGGGCACCCACGGCGACCGGGGCGCCACCCGGGCCGACGTCGTCCTGCCGGGCGCGGCCTACACCGAGAAGAGCGCGACCTTCGTCAACCTCGAGGGCCGGGTGCAGATGACCAACCGCGCCGGCTTCCCGCCGGGCGACGCCCGTGAGGATTGGGCGATCCTGCGCGCCCTCTCCGACGTGCTCGGCCAGCGCCTGCCGTTCGATTCCCTGGGCGCCCTGCGCCGCACGCTCTACGGTACCCACCCGCATTTCGCCGCCCTCGATGCCGTGGCGCCGAGCGACGGGGTGGCAACGGCCGAGATTCTGGCTGGTCTCGGCGGCACGCCCGACCGCGCCGCTTTCGCACCGGCCGTGCCCGACTTCTACCTCACCAACGCGATCGCCCGCGCCTCGCGGGTGCTCGCCGAATGTTCGAGCCTCGCCCGCGTGCGCGGCCTCGAAGCCGCCGAGTAGGGATTTCTCGATGACCTTCTGGGAAGTCCTCGGCGCCGTCCTGCTCATGGCCCTCAAGAGCTTCGTGCTCCTGGCCCTGCTGCTCGTGTTCATCGCCTACGCCCTGCTCGCCGACCGCAAGATTTGGGCGGCGGTGCAGCTGCGGCGCGGCCCCAACGTCGTCGGACCCTGGGGACTGTTCCAGTCCTTCGCCGATCTCTTGAAGTTCGTCCTCAAGGAGCCGGTGATTCCGGCCGGCGCCAACAAGGGGCTGTTCCTCCTCGCGCCCCTGGTTTTCGCAACGCTCGCGCTCGCCGCCTGGGCGGTGATTCCCCTGGCCGAAGGCTGGGCGCTGGCCGATCTCAACGTCGGCATCACCTACATCTTCGCCATCTCCAGCTTGGGCGTCTACGGCGTGCTCATGGGCGGCTGGGCTTCGAACTCGAAATACGCGTTCCTCGGCGCCCTGCGCTCGGCGGCGCAGATGATCTCCTACGAGGTGTCCCTCGGATTCGTCATCATCTGCGTGCTGCTCTGCGCCGGCTCGCTCAACCTTTCGCGCATCGTCATGGCGCAGGACACGTCGCTCGGCATCCTCGGCTGGTACTGGCTGTGGCTGTTCCCGATGTTCATCGTGTTCTTCATCTCGGCGCTCGCCGAGACCAATCGCCCGCCCTTCGATCTGCCGGAGGCCGAGTCCGAGTTGGTCGCGGGCTACATGGTCGAGTATTCCTCGACGCCGTACTTACTGTTCATGCTCGGCGAGTACGTGGCCATCATGACCATGTGCGCGCTGGGCACGGTGCTGTTCCTCGGCGGATGGCTCTCGCCGATCCCGTTCGCGCCCTTCACCTGGGTGCCGGGCCTGATCTGGTTCGCCCTCAAGGCCAGCTTCCTGTTCTTCATGATCGCCATGGTGAAGGCCATGGTGCCCCGCTACCGCTACGACCAGCTCATGCGGCTGGGCTGGAAGGTGTTCCTGCCCCTCTCGTTGATCTCCGTCGTCGTCGTCGCCTTCGTTCTCAAGCTCACCGGCCTAGCGCCGGGCGCCTGACATCATCCAATGGGAGATCGTGGCATGAAGCTCGATCAGGTCGCCAAGGGACTTCTCCTGAAGGAGTTCGTGACGGGGTTCGCCCTCGCCATGCGCTATTTCTTCAAGCCGAAGGCCACCATCAACTACCCCTTCGAGATGGGGCACAGGGGGCCGCGCTTCCGGGGCGAGCACGCTCTGCGCCGCTATCCCAACGGCGAGGAGCGCTGCATCGCGTGCAAGCTGTGCGAGGCGATCTGCCCGGCCCAGGCCATCACCATCGAGGCGGGCCCGCGCCGCAACGACGGCACCCGGCGCACCACCCGCTACGACATCGACATGGTGAAATGCATCTACTGCGGCATGTGCCAGGAGGCCTGCCCGGTGGACGCCATCGTCGAGGGGCCGAACCTCGAATTCTCCGTGGAGACCCGTGAGGAGCTCCTCTACGACAAGGACAAGCTCCTCCTGAACGGCGACCGTTGGGAGCGCGAGATCGCGCGCAACCTCGCCGTGGACGCGCCTTACCGGTGAGACACGGCGGCTCCGCGGTTGTGCACCGCAGGGTCGGGTTCTATAGACGGGCGGCCTCTATTGGCCCTGCGGGCGGCCTGCACGGGCCATGGACGAATCAACGGCAGAAGGGGCTGTCCTCGGGACGGCTGATCTCCACAATCGCATGAGTGCAGCCGCAGCCTTCTTCTACCTGTTCGCCGGCGTGACCGTCGCCTCGGGCTTCATGGTGATCGCCTCGCGCAATCCCGTGGCCTCGGTGCTGTACCTCATCCTCGCCTTCGTGAACGCCGCCGGCCTGTTCGTGATGATGGGCGCCGAGTTCCTCGCGATGATCCTCGTGGTGGTCTATGTCGGCGCCGTCGCGGTGCTGTTCCTGTTCGTCGTGATGATGCTCGACGTGGACTTCGCCCAGCTGCGTCAGGGTTTTCAGCGCTACCTGCCCGTCGGCGCGCTCATCGGGGCGATCTTCCTCATCGAGCTCATCCTGGTCGTCGGCTCGTGGAGCATCGATCCCGATCTGCTGCAGGCGCCGCTCGGACCCCTCGCCAGTTCCGAGGGCGTCACCAACACCCAGGCCTTGGGCCGGGTGCTGTACACAGACTACGTCTTCTACTTCCAGCTCGCCGGGATGATCCTGCTGACGGCGATGATCGGCGCCATCGTGCTCACCCTGCGCGACCGCCCCGGCGTCAAGCGCCAGAACATCTCCGTGCAGAACGCCCGCACCCAGTCGGACGCGGTGGAGACCCGCAAGGTGCCCTCGCGCCAGGGCGTGGAAGTCTGATGGCGCCGCGCGAGAGGGTTTGCCCATGATCGGCCTGAGCCACTACCTCACCGTCGCCGCCATCCTGTTCACCCTCGGGGTGCTCGGCATCTTCATCAACCGCAAGAACGTCATCGTCATCCTGATGTCCGTGGAGCTCATCCTGCTCGCGGTGAACATCAACCTCGTGGCGTTCTCGACCCATCTCAACGACATAACCGGTCAGGTCTTCGCCCTGTTCGTACTGACCGTGGCGGCGGCCGAGGCTGCCATCGGTCTCGCCATCCTCGTCGTGTTCTTCCGCAACCGCGGCTCCATCGCGGTCGAGGACGTGAACATGATGAAGGGCTGAGCGGCGCGCCTAGGCGAAGACACCTTAATCGAGCGGGGCTGGGCAGATGCCGGGTCCGGGCGGTGACACGAAGACAGGGCTCGTTCGCGAGGGTCCGCGCGCGGCGCGGGACTAGCCACGACCCAGGAGGCCGGACAAGCCAGCGATGTATCACGCGATCGTCTTCTTCCCGCTCATCGGCGCCCTGCTCGCCGGCCTGTTCGGCCGCCAGTTCGGCCCCAAGGTGTGCGAAGCCATCACCACGGGCCTCCTCGCCTTCTCGGCGTTGCTCTCCTGGGGCGTCTTCCTGGAGATTCCGGGCACGGACCACGCCACGCGGGTTCAGGTCGCCACCTGGTTCACCGCCGGGGACCTTGTGGTCGATTGGGCCTTCCGCATCGACACGCTCACCGCCGTGATGCTGGTGGTGGTGACCTCGGTCTCGACCCTCGTGCACCTCTACTCCATCGGCTACATGGCCGAGGACCCGCACCGGCCGCGCTTCTTCGCCTACCTGTCCCTGTTCACCTTCGCCATGCTGATGCTGGTGACGGCCGACAACCTCGTGCAGATGTTCTTCGGCTGGGAGGGCGTCGGCCTCGCCTCCTACCTGCTCATCGGGTTCTGGTACGAGAAGCCCTCGGCCAATGCGGCGGCGATGAAGGCCTTCATCGTCAACCGGGTCGGCGATTTCGGCTTCTCGCTCGGCATCTTCCTCGTCTTCGTGCTCACGGGCTCCATCGCCTTCGACGGCATCTTCGCCCGCGCTCCCGAGATCAAGGACGCGACCTTCCACTTCCTCGGCTACGACTGGAGCGCCTGGACGCTCGCCTGCCTGCTCCTGTTCATGGGCGCCATGGGCAAGTCCGCGCAGTTCCTGCTCCATACCTGGCTGCCCGACGCCATGGAGGGACCGACCCCGGTCTCCGCCCTCATCCACGCCGCCACCATGGTGACGGCGGGCGTGTTCATGGTCGCGCGGCTGTCGCCGATCTTCGAGCTGGCACCGAACGCCCTCGTCGTCGTCACCGTCATCGGCGGCATCACCGCGTTCTTCGCCGCCACGGTCGGCCTCGTCCAGAACGACATCAAGCGCGTGATCGCCTACTCGACCTGTTCGCAGCTCGGCTACATGTTCGTGGCTCTGGGCGTCGGCGCCTACTCCGCCGCCGTGTTCCATCTCTTCACCCACGCTTTTTTCAAGGCGCTGCTGTTCCTCGGCGCCGGCTCGGTCATCCACGCGATGCACCACGAGCAGGATATGCGGAACATGGGCAATCTGCGCCGCTACATCCCGTTCACCACGGCGATGATGACCATCGGCACTCTGGCGCTCATCGGCTTCCCGTTCACCGCCGGGTACTATTCCAAGGACGCGATCATCGAGGCGGCCTACGCCTCGACCCGGCCCGGCCACACGCTGGCTTTTCTCGCCACCGTCACCGCCGCCCTGATGACCTCGTTCTATTCCTGGCGCCTGTTCTTCATGACCTTCGAGGGGCCGGCGCGCTGGGCCGGTCACGGAGCCGGTCACGGCGCCGCGCACCATGACGACCATCATCCGGCGGTGGCGCATGCCGGCGCCTCGGCCCAGGCCGACGGCGCGCCAGGCCACCACGAGGGCGTCGCCCACGACGACCACGGCCACGATGTCGAGCCGGCCTCGCACAGCGCCATCGAGCACCACGACCACGCCCACACGCCGCACGAGAGCCCCCTCGTGATGACGATTCCGCTCGGCATCCTCGCCTTCGGCGCGCTGTTCGCCGGCCTGATCTTCAAGAACCGCTTCATCGGCGAGGGCATGGACGCGTTCTGGGGCCATTCCCTGGGCCACGGTCCCGACAACCACATCATGCACGACATCCACTCAGTGCCGGCGCTGGTGGCCTATTCGCCCTTCATCATGATGCTGATCGGCTTCGTGCTGGCGTTCTGGATGTACATCCGCCGCCCCGAACTGCCGGGCCAGCTCGCGGCCCAGCAGCCGAGCCTGTACCGATTCCTGCTCAACAAGTGGTATTTCGACGAACTCTACGACCGGATCTTCGTCCGCCCGGCCAAGGATTTCGGCAAGTTCCTCTGGAAGGAGGGCGACGGCCGGGTCATCGACGGGATGGGGCCGGACGGCATCGCCACCCGCGTGATGGACGTCACCCGCGGCGTCGTCCGGCTCCAGACCGGCTACGTCTACCATTACGCCTTCGTCATGCTCGTCGGTGTCGCCGGATTCATTAGCTGGTACATGCTCACCGGCCTGCCGAAGGCCGGACACTGATGGTCGCGGATAAGAGGGCCTCACAAAACTCCCGGTCCCCGGCGGTTCTCGCTCTGCGACCAACGGGCAGCGGGAGTTTTGTGAGAGACACCAAGAACGGGAGCGCCCGCTAGATGTTCGGCCTCGGAATCCTCTCCGGCCTCCTGATCGTGCCCCTGTGCGGCGCGGCTTTCATCCTCACCCTCGGTGATGAGACGGAGGCATCGAAGCGCAACGCGCGCTGGGCGGCGCTCGCCACCACGCTCCTCACCTTTCTCCTGTCCCTGGTGGCCTGGAGCCGGTTCGATGCGACCACATCGAGCTTCCAGCTCATCGAGACCCATGCATGGCTGACCGAATCGATCCGATTCAAACTCGGCGTTGACGGTTTCTCGATGCCGCTGATCCTGCTCACCACCTTCCTGATGCCGTTCTGCATCGGCGCGTCGTGGCTCTCCGTCGATAAGCAAGTGAAGGAGTATTACGTCGCGTTCCTCGTCCTCGAGACGACGATGATCGGCGTGTTCCAGGCCCTCGATCTGGTGCTGTTCTACCTGTTCTTCGAAGCAGGCCTGATCCCGATGTTCCTCATCATCGGGATCTGGGGCGGTAAGCGGCGCATCTACGCGAGCTTCAAGTTCTTCCTCTACACCCTGCTCGGCTCGGTACTGATGCTGCTCGCCATCATGGCGATGTACTGGCACGCCGGCACCACCGACATCCCGACCCTGCTGCACACCCGCTTCCCGGTCGGCATGCAGACCTGGCTGTGGCTCGCCTTCTTCGCCTCCTTCGCGGTGAAGATGCCGATGTGGCCGGTCCATACCTGGCTGCCTGACGCGCACGTGGAGGCGCCCACCGCCGGGTCGGTGATCCTGGCCGGCATCCTCCTCAAGATGGGCGGCTACGGCTTCATCCGCATCTCGCTGCCGATGTTCCCCGACGCATCCCAGGCCTTCGCCCCGATGGTGTTCGCCCTCTCGGTCATCGCGATCATCTTCACCTCGCTGATCGCGATGATGCAGACGGACATCAAGAAGCTCATTGCCTACTCGTCCGTGGCGCATATGGGCTTCGTGACGCTCGGCCTGTTCACCCTCAACGAGCAGGGCATCCAGGGCGCCCTGTTCCTGATGATCTCCCACGGCATCGTGTCCGGCGCGCTCTTCCTCTGCGTCGGCGTGGTCTACGATCGGATGCACACCCGCGAGATCGCGGCCTATGGCGGCCTCGTGAAGCGCATGCCCCTCTACGCGGCGGCCATGATGGTGTTCACCATGGCCAACGTGGGGCTTCCCGGCACGTCGGGTTTCGTCGGCGAGTTTCTGGCCATGATGGGCGCCTTCAGGGCCAATCCCACGGTCGCGTTCTTCTCGGTGTTCGGCATCATCCTGTCGGCCGGCTACGCCCTGTGGCTCTACGCCCGGGTGATCTACGGCAAGCTCGAGAAACCCAACCTCCAGGGCATCCTCGACCTGGATCTCCGCGAAAAGATCATCATCGCGCCGCTGGTCGCCCTGACGATCTATTACGGGGTCCACCCGGCTCCGATCCTCGACACCTTCGCCCCCTCCACGGAGGCGTTGATGCAGAGCATGAAGACCGCGCTCTCGAACACGCAGACGGCGGCCGCCCTCCCGCCCGTCGCGCGCTGAAAGCTTCGATCCGATGACCGTCGCCCAATCCGTCCTGCCCGCGCTCTGGCCCGCCCTGCCGGAGCTGATCCTCGGTGTCGGCGTCCTCGTCCTGATCCTCTACGGATCGTTCCGGGGCGAGCGCTCCGCCGAGGGCGTCAATGTCGGCGCCCTGCTGCTGCTGATCCTGGCGCTGTTCGTGGTCATGTCCCAGTCGGGCACCAAGGTGACGACCCTCAATGGCGCGTTCATCGTCGACGGCTTCTCGAAGGTGATGAAGGCCCTGATCCTGCTGGGCTCCGCCGCCTCGATCCTGCTGTCGCGCGACTATTTCCAGCGCGAGCGGATCGACCGGTTCGAGTTCCCGATCCTCATCGTCCTGTGCACCCTCGGCATGCTGGTCATGGCCTCGGCCAACGACCTCATCTCCCTCTATCTCGGCCTCGAACTCCAGTCGCTCGCCGCCTACGTCATCGCGGCCTTCCACCGCGACAACCTGAAATCGACGGAAGCCGGGCTGAAGTACTTCGTCCTCGGGGCGCTCTCGTCGGGCATGCTGCTCTACGGCTCGTCCCTGGTCTACGGCTTTACCGGCACGGTCTCGTTCCCCGGCATCGTCGCCGCCCTGAACGACGCGAATGTTGGCTTCGGTCTCGTCCTCGGCATCGTGTTCGTGGCCGCCGGTGTCGCCTTCAAGCTCGCGGCTGTGCCGTTCCACATGTGGACGCCGGACGTCTACGAGGGCTCGCCGACGCCCGTCACCGCGTTCTTCGCCTCGGCCCCCAAGATGGCCGCCATGGCCATGACCGTGCGGATCTTCATAGGGGCCTTCCCCGACGTGACGGCGGTCTGGCAGCAGATTATCGTGTTCGTCGCCATCGCCTCCATGGCGCTGGGGTCCTTTGCGGCCATCGGGCAGCGCTCCATCAAGCGCCTGATGGCGTATTCCTCCATCGGCAATGTCGGCTACGCCCTCGTCGGTCTGGCGGCGAGTTCGCAGGCGGGCATCAGCGGCGTGGTGATCTACATGATCATCTACCTCGCCATGACACTCGGCGCCTTCGCGGTGATCCTGTCGCTTCGCCGCGGCGGCCAGATGTTCGAGACCGTGGACGACCTCTCGGGCCTGTCGCGCACCCATCCGGTCCTGGCGTTCTGCCTCGCCGCGATGATGTTCTCGCTCGCCGGCATCCCGCCGCTCGCCGGATTCTTCGCGAAGTTCTACGTCTTCGCCGCAGCCATCGAGGCCAACCTCGTGGCGCTCGCCATCATCGGCGTCGTCACCAGCGTTGTCGGGGCGTTCTACTATCTCCGCCTCGTCAAGGTGATGTACTTCGACGAGCCACTGGCGCCCTACGATCCCATGGCGCCAGGCCTGCGCATCGTGCTCGGCCTATCGAGCGCCGTCGTGATCCTGTTCGTGCTGCTGCCGGCTCCCCTCGTGGGGGCTGCGGGAGCGGCCGCGAAGTCGCTGTTCGCCGGGTCCTGAGGCCCGAGCCTTGAGCGGCTACCGCCTCGGGGGCCTCGCGCGGGCGGATGGGCATCGGCTGCACGTTCACGACAGCCTCGGCTCCACCAACACCGAGGCCCTGGAGCGGGCGCGTGCCGGCGAGGCCGGCCCCCTCTGGGTGGTGGCCCATCGCCAAACCTCCGGGCGCGGCCGGTGTGGCAACACCTGGGCCTCCTCGCCCGGCAATCTCACGGTGAGCCTGCTCTGGCCGGTTCACGATGTCGATCCGGCCGACGTGCCAACCCTCGGTTTCGTCGCCGGAATCGGTCTGATGGGAGCCTTTCGCGGAGCAGGGATTGACGGCGTCGCGTTGAAGTGGCCGAACGATATCCTGGCCTCCGGGGCCAAACTCGCCGGCCTCCTTCTGGAAGCCGAGACGCTCGCCGGCGGGCGGCGCTGCGTGGTCATGGGCTTCGGCGTCAACGTCGCTGCGGCACCGGAGGGCTTGCCTTATCCGGCTACGTGCCTCAGGCAGATGCAGCACGCCACGCGCGCCGAGGATCTATTCGTCCATCTGACGGACGGGATCGTCGACGCCGCGCGAGTGTGGGATCGTGGCCGGGGATTCTCGAGGATCCGCGAACGCTGGATCGCCGACGCGGCCGGGATCGGCGCGACGGTGACCGTTCAGACCGGCGACACCCGCGTGCAAGGAATTTTCGAGACGATCGACGGGGCGGGGCGGCTCGTCGTCCGATCGGAGGATGGAACGCGACGGACCGTGACGGCGGGCGAGGTGCATCTGGGTACGGCCGCGACGGCGGCTTGAGGTTTAGGTGAAGATGACGACAGGGCAAGACGAACTCGTCTTCGTGCCGCTCGGCGGCGTGGGCGAGATCGGCATGAACGCGGCATTGTACGGCTTCGGGCCGGCCAAGCGTCGCAAGTGGATCATGGTCGATTGTGGCATGGGCTTCGCCGGGGAAGAGGGCTTTCCCGGTATCGACCTCATGTTCCCGGACCTGAGCTTCATCGAGGAGCGCAAGGACGATCTGCTGGGGATCTTCATCACCCACGCGCACGAGGACCACATCGGCGCCATCGGTGAGCTGTGGCCCAAGCTCAAGGCGCCGGTCTACGCCACGCGCTTTGCCAAGAACCTGCTGGAGGCCCGCCGCCTCAGCGAACCGGGTGCGCCGAAGGTTGTGCTCAAGGAGATCCAAGCCGGACGCCGCGTCCAGCTCGGGCCCTTCGACATCGAGTACATCCCGGTTTCGCACTCGATTCCCGAGTCGAATGCGGTGGCCATCCGCACGCCCCATGGCCTGTTGCTCCATACCGGCGACTGGAAGCTCGATCCGACCCCGATTCTCGGCGACGTGACCTCCGAGGCGACGTTCCGGGCGCTGGGCGACGAGGGCATCCTCGCCATGATCAGCGATTCGACCAACGTGGTGCGCGAGGGCCGGTCTCCGAGCGAGGCCGAGGTCGCCGCCACCCTGCGCGAGCTGATCTCGGAGGCGCCCCACCGGGTCGCCGTCACCACCTTCGCGTCCAACGTGGCGCGGATGCGCGCCGTCGCGGAAGCTGCTCAGGCTTGCGGCCGCGAGGTCGTCGCCGTCGGTCGCGCCATGGACCGGGTGATCGGGGTCGCCCGCGAATGCGGCTTCCTCGACGGCCTTCCCGAGTTCCGATCGGCCGACGCCTACGGATACCTGCCGCGCGACAAGGTGGTGTGCCTGCTCACCGGCTCGCAGGGCGAGGAGCGGGCGGCGCTGGCCCGCGTCTCGCGCGACGACCATCCCGACGTGACCCTCGCGTCCGGAGACCGGGTGATCTTCTCCTCCCGCGCCATTCCGGGCAACGAGCGGGCGGTGGGGGCGATCATCAACGATCTGATCAATGCCGGCATCGAGGTGGTGACCGACCGGACGAAGCTCGTCCACGTCTCGGGCCATCCCCGGCGCGACGAGATGGCCGAGATGTACGCCTGGACCCGGCCTCAGACGGCGATCCCCGTTCACGGCGAGGCCCTGCACCTCGACGAGCACGCGCGCTTCGCCCGGGCCCAGGGCGTGCCGAACATCGTCAAGGCCCGCAACGGAAGCGTCGTGCGCCTCGCCCCCGGCACGCCGGAAATCGTGGATCACGTCAAGGCCGGCCGCCTGTTCAAGGATGGCAACATCCTGATCGATGCCAAGGACCGGGCGATCCCCGAGCGCCGCAAGCTCGCGCAGGCCGGTCTCGTCTCCGTGGCCATCGCCATCGACGAGCAGGGCGAGGTCCTGGGCGAACCGGCCATCGACATCATTGGCCTGCCCAACCGCGGCCGGAACGGTCAGCCTATGCTGGACGTGGTGATCGAGTGCGTGTCCCGGACTCTTTCCGGCCTGTCCAAGGTCAAGCGCCGGGATGCCGAAGCCGTCGAGAAGGCTGTCGATCGGGCGATCCGCTCGGGCGTCAACGAAACTTGGGGCAAGAAGCCCGCCTGTCACGTGCAGGTGGTGGAAGTCTGAGGACGTGGCGGGTGGGACGCGCGTCCCGCCCGTACCCTCGTCCCGAGGTGCCGCAGCGGAGCGAGGGCGTCTTTCGCAAACGCCGATGCGGCCTCTCAGGACGAGGGCGTTTTTTCGAGATCGAGCGCACAGGGAGATGAAAACATGATCGGACGCCTCAACCACGTCGCCATCGCCGTGCGCGATCTCGATGCCGCCTGCGCCATCTATCGTGACACCCTGGGCGCCACCGTCACCGAGCCGCTGCCGCAACCCGAGCACGGCGTCACGGTCGTGTTCGTGAATTTGCCCAACAGCAAGGTCGAGCTCATGGCGCCGCTCGGCGAGGGGTCGCCCATCGAGAGCTTCGTCGAGCGCAACCCCAACGGCGGCGTGCACCACGTCTGCTACGAGGTCGATGATATCCTGGCCGCCCGCGACAAGCTCAAGGCTCAGGGCGCGCGGGTGCTCGGCACCGGCGAGCCCAAGATCGGCGCCCACGGCAAGCCGGTGCTGTTCCTCCATCCCAAGGATTTCCTCGGCACCTTGGTCGAGCTGGAGCAGGTCTGACCCGCGTGGGCGCCGTCCTCCACACCGTCGCCGCCTCGACACTGCGGACGCTCGGCGCCATGCTGGTGGTCATCGGCCTCGTGGTCGTGGTGGCGGTGAGCCAGTTCCGGCTCACGGTGTTCGGCGCCTTCGCCCTCTACTTCGTGGTGTGGTGGACGCTGCTGTTCGTGATGCTGCCCATCCGCAATCAGGCTGAGACCGATCCGGCCCGGGTCGTCCCGGGCCAGGATCTCGGCGCTCCGGCCTCGCCGCGCCTGCGCGAGAAGGCGCTCTGGACCACGCTGCTCTCCGGCGTGGTGTTCCTCGTCGCAATCCCTGTTTTCGAACTGACCGGCTTGTAATCGTTTCTCGATCCGTCCCCAGCGAGCGGGCATAAAAAAAGCAAGGCCTGAGCCTTGCTTTTATGAAGACGGTCGATGGCGCAGCCTATTTATCTCACGCATCTTGACGGCGTGGCGGCTGATTGTTCCTCCCAAGACTCGGGCATGTCGCGGCCTCTGACGGGCTTTGCGACCAGCACCGGGCGCTTATAGGAACAGGAGTTCCCATTGTCACCTCGTGAGAGATCAAATCCGGCGCTTTTCTACCGGAAACGCACGGATCTGTTACCGACCGCACCGAAACGCCGATCGAGCGGGGCCACGCGGGTTCGCGGTGTCGCCCGGCTGCGCTTGTATTTTCCCGATGCAATGTGTTGTGTGCCCCGGCGCGCCCGATAGTTCGGCGCGTTGGTCCAGGGCCTTCCATGCGTCTCTCCCGCTATTTCCTCCCCACCTTGCGCGAGACGCCCAAGGAGGCCGAGATCGTCTCGCACCGCTTGATGCTGCGGGCTGGCCTCGTCCGGCAGGAGGCCGCCGGCATCTACGCCTGGTTGCCGCTGGGCCTGCGGGTGCTCAACCGGGTCTGCGCGGTGATTCGCGAGGAGCAGGATCGGGCCGGGGCCATCGAGATCCTGATGCCGTCGATCCAGTCGGCCGAACTCTGGAAGGAATCCGGGCGCTACGAGGCCTACGGCAAGGAGATGCTCCGGATCTCCGATCGTCACGACCGCGAGATGCTGTTCGGCCCCACCGCCGAGGAAGTCGTCACCGAGATCTTCCGCGGCAGCGTGCGGTCCTACAAGGACCTGCCGAAGAACCTCTACCAGATCTCGTGGAAGTTCCGCGACGAGGTGCGGCCGCGCTTCGGCACCATGCGCTCGCGCGAGTTCCTGATGAAGGACGCCTACTCGTTCGACATCGATCAAGCCGCCGCCCGCCACGCCTACAACCGCATGTTCGTGGCGTACCTTCGCACCTTCGCGGGCCTCGGCCTGAAGGCGATCCCCATGCGGGCCGATACCGGCCCCATCGGCGGCGACCTCAGCCACGAATTCATCATCCTGGCCCAGACCGGCGAGAGCGAGGTGTACTGCGACCGTCAGTATCTCGAATTCGAGACCCCGCCGGTCACCACCGATTTCGAGGATGTCGCCGGCCTCCAGGGGACCGTCGACCGTTGGACGTCGCATTACGCTGCGACCTCCGAGATGCACGAGCCGGCCGCCTTCGGCGAGGTGCCGGAGGTCAACCAGATGGCCGCGCGCGGCATCGAGGTCGGGCACATCTTCTACTTCGGTACCAAATATTCCGAGCCCATGGGCGCCAAGGTCACCGGGCCCGATGGCGTCGAGCGCCCGGTCCATATGGGCTCCTACGGCATCGGCCCGAGCCGGTTAGTCGCCGCGATCATCGAGGCCTCCCACGACGAGGCCGGCATCATCTGGCCGGATTCCGTGGCGCCCTTCGACGTGGCGCTCATCAACCTCAAGACCGGGGATGCGGGGACGGACGCCGCCTGCACCGAGATCCAGGGGACCCTGGAGGCCGCCGGCCTCACCGTGCTGTACGACGACCGCGACGAGCGCCCGGGCGCCAAGTTCGCCACCGCCGACCTCATCGGATTGCCCTGGCAGGTGATCGTCGGACCGCGCGGCCTCGCCGAGGGCAAGGTCGAGATCAAGCGCCGGGCCGGTGGCGAGCGCGAGACCATCGCGCCCATCGATCTTCTCGCCCGTCTGAAGCGGGCTTGAGCCCGCCATGGCGGCGGCGCTGATGGATCGGCTCAAGGGCGTGCGGGGCCTGTTCAAGCGCGGGAGCACGCCGCCCTTCGCCGGTTTCGAGTGGATTCTGGCCGGACGGTATCTCCGCGCGCGGCGGCGCGGCGGCGGTGTCTCCGTGGTGGCGTTCTTCTCGGTCCTCGGCATCGCCCTCGGCGTCGCCACCCTCATCATCGTCCTGTCGGTGATGAATGGCTTTCGCACCGAACTCCTGTCGAAGATCGTCGGCATCAACGGCCACGTCTTCGTCACGCCCATCGACCGGCTGTTCACCGATTTCGAAGACCTCTCCGACCGGCTCTCGAAGGTCGCCGGGGTTCGCGCCGCGATTCCCCTGGTCGAGGGGCAAGCCTTCGCCTCCTCGCCCTACGGCGGCAGCGGCGTGCTCGTGCGCGGCATCCGGGCGGAGGATCTCGACAAGATCGGCAGCATCGCCAAGAACATTCGCGGCGGCACCCTGGAGGGTTTCGAGGACGGAACGGGCGTCGCCATCGGCCGGCGGCTCGCGGAGGCGCTGGGTCTCCAGGCCGGCGACAACATCACCCTCTCCACGCCGAAGGGCGCGACCACGCCGTTCGGCACGGCGCCGCGCACGAAGTCCTACACGGTCAAGGCGGTGTTCGAGATCGGCATGACCGAGTTCGACGCGACCTTCGTGTTCATGCCGCTCGCCGAGTCCCAGGCCTTCTTCAACCGCGACGCCGATGTCAGCCTCATCGAGGTCTACCTCGACAACGCCGACGGGGTCGCGGCCATGCGGCCCGACCTCGAGATGGCGGCCGAGCGCCCGGTGTTGCTCACGGACTGGCGCCAGCGCAACCGCACCTTCTTCGGCGCTCTGGAGGTGGAGCGGAACGTGATGTTCCTCATCCTCAGCCTCATCGTGGTGGTGGCGACCCTCAACATCGTCTCGGGACTCATCCTGCTCGTGCGCGACAAGTCGAGCGACATCGCCATCCTGCGCACCATGGGCGCCACGCCCGGCACGGTGATGCGGGTGTTCCTCATCAACGGGGCGCTGATCGGCATCGTCGGGACGCTGAGCGGCCTCGGCCTCGGCATCCTCATCACCCTGAACATCAAGCCGATCCAGCGCGTGCTGTTTCCCTCGGCCTGGGACCCCACCGTGCGGTTCCTGGCCGAGATCCCGGCTGAGATGAACACCCAAGAGATCACCGTGGTGGTCGTTACCTCCATCGCCCTGTCGCTCATCGCGACCCTGTATCCCTCGTGGCGTGCCGCCCGGCTCGATCCGGTGCAAGCGCTTCGCTACGGCTGAGCGAAAGCCTTAGGATTCCCATGACCACGACAGCCGATGCGCCCGGCGCGCAGCCGGTCCCAGCCCTGTTCTTCACCAAGGTGGAGCGGCGCTACACGCAAGGGGCGGGGGCCCTCGACATCCTGCGCGGCGCCGATTTCGCGATCTGGCCCGGCGAACTCGTCGCCCTGGTGGCCCCCTCGGGCGCCGGCAAATCGACCCTGCTGCACATCGCCGGTCTCCTGGAGCGGCCCGATGGCGGTGAGGTCTTTATCGGCGGCCGGCCCACCGCCGCCATGGTGGATTCCGAGCGCACCCGCATCCGCCGGGAGGAGATGGGCTTCGTCTACCAGTTTCACCACCTCCTCCCGGAGTTCTCGGCCCTCGAGAACGTGGTGATGCCCCAGCTCATCCGGGGTCTGTCCAACAAGGAGGCCAAGGCGCGGGCCACCGAGCTCCTGAGCTTCCTCGGCCTCAAGGAGCGCCTCGTCCACCGCCCGGCCGAGTTGTCGGGGGGCGAGCAGCAGCGCGTCGCCATCGCGCGTGCCGTGGCCAACGGCCCGCGCCTGCTGCTGGCCGACGAGCCCACGGGCAACCTCGACCCGCACACCGCCGCCCACGTCTTCGGCATCCTCGTCTCGCTCGTGCGCGCGTCGGGTCTCGCCGCCCTGGTCGCCACGCACAACATGGACCTAGCCGCCCGCATGGACCGGCGGGTGACGATTCGCGATGGGCTGATCGAGCAACTCGACTGATCCGCGCGCGTCAGCGCCCGATCAGGCGCTCGATCTCGTCGCAGGCGGCCGCCACCCCGTTCTCCCGCGTCATCCGGGCCTGAGCCTCCGCGCAGGCCCGCGCCACGGTGTCCGAGTCCAGGAGACGGGTCAGCACCTGTGCAGCCCGCACAGGAGTGAACCGGCGCCGGCCGAGCATGGCGCCGACGCCGAGGCGCCGAAGGCGCAGGCCTTCATCGAAATGGTCGAATGCCACCGGGACCACGAGCTGCGGCACGCCGGCGGCCAGGGCCTGGGCGACGGTGCCGATGCCGCCATGATGGATCAGGGCGGCGGCGCGCGGCAGCAGCGCGCTCAAGGGCGCGTAGGGCACGTGGATCACACCCGGGGGCAGATCCAGGGGCACCTGACCCGCCTCGGGGGCCAGCAGCACCCCGCGCCGGCCCGTGGACCGGCACAGGGCGCAGGCCGTGCGGAAGAAGGCCTGGCCCTGACGCATCGCCGAGCCGTAGGTGAACACCAGGGGCGCCGGGCCGGATGCGAGGAAGTCGCTCAGGTCCGGGTTCAGGGACGGGGTGTCGCCGAGGCGATCGACGAGGGGAAAGCCGACCTGCGCGGCCTGGGCCGGCCAATCGGCTTGCGGAGCCGTGAACCAGTCCGGAAACATCAGGAGAATCCGCGTCGGACTGTTCCACCAGTGCCGCAGGCGGCGCACGGGTGCGAGGTCGAGGCGCCGGCGCAGGGCGTTGAGCTTCGGCAGGGCGGCGGGGCCGATGACGTAGCGGTCAGCCCCCCGGCCGAGCCAGTGCCGCAGGCGGGACGGCAGGAGATGGGCGAGGGGGATGCCCGGCATCACCGGTGCCGCGTGCCGGCTCTCCACCAGCAGGGGCATCACGTGGACAGTGACGACGGGCAGGCCGAGCTTGTCTTGCGCCACGCGGGCGCCGAGGCCGAGGGTGGAGGCGACCACGAGGGTTTCGCCCGGCCGGCTCGTGCGGGCAAGCCAGTCGTAGGTCTGCTCCGTCGTCGGGGCGAGCTGATCGAACAGGACGAAGGCTCCCCGCCGCGGGTGCCACAGGTCAGGCACGCCCAAGGTCCGGTCGTAATCGGCCCGCGTCCCCAGGGCATGGAACGGCAGATGGGCGCGGGCCGCGAGCTGCGCGAAGGGGGCGGGCGCCGCCAGAACCGCTTCATGCCCACGCCGCACGAGTTCGGCCCCGAGACCGATGAAGGGAAGGACGTCACCGTGGGAGCCGACGGCCACCAGCTTGATGTGCATGATCTGTCTGCGATGCGGGACCCGGATGTCCCGCTGAAATAGGCAGAGCGTCCGTCTTCGCCATCCTGTGGTTGTGACCGCGGCATCGGCGCAGCGTTTTCGCGGGCAGCAATGTGCTGGATCTCACGGAGACCGAACGTTTTCAGAACTGGGAAGGAGCGGATTTTCTTCGCCGCACCAGACAGTTCCGAGGGTGATTTCTGATGCATCGTCGAGCTTGGCGCTGCCGCATCGCCTGAATCCGTGCGGACATCGTGCGACCGCCCGCTGCTTCACATTTCGTTGACTCTGAAGCGTGTCGAGCCGTCTTTCCGCTTTACAAGGAACAAAACAAGAACAAAACTGAAGCTCTCAACGAAAGGCGCTTCCCATGTTCAAGCGGATGATCCTCACCGGCGCGGTCGAATTCATGGCCTTCGGGCTCCTGGCGGTGTCCGTCGCCGCATGGGCTGTCGCATTGGCGCCGTTGCGATAGCGTTGCCGAGCCACCACGAATGACGGCCTTCCACAGCCAAACCGAACACCGCGGCTGTTCTTGATGGATCGTTCACCACGAGTCGGGCTGATGGAAGCATGGCGCGCATCCTCAAAGATCCCGGCTTCGTCCACCTCCACGTCCACTCGTCGTTCTCGCTCCTCGAAGGGGCGCTGAAGGTCGGGGACATCGTCAAGGCCGCCGCCGCCGACCGGCAGCCGGCCCTGGCGCTCACCGACACCAACAACCTGTTCGGGGCGCTGGAATTCTCCGAGAAGGCTGCTGGTTTGGGCCTCCAGCCCATCGCTGGCCTGCAGGTAACGGTCGCTTTCGAAGCGCCCGACCCCATGGCGCGCAACCCCCAGGCACAGGGCGGCTGCGCCAATGTCGTGGTGATGGCCCAGGACGAGGCCGGCTACGCCAACCTCCTGCGTTTGGCGAGCCGGGCCTATTTCGACGGCGCCCTCGGCGATGCCCCTCGGGTGAGTGCCGCCGGCCTCGCCGAATTCGCCGGCGGCCTCATCGCCCTGACCGGTGGCACCACCGGTCCCCTCGACGGGGCCCTGCGCCAGGGCCGGGCCGAACTCGCCGCCGCGCGTTTGGCGCAGCTCAAGGCGGCGTTCGGCGAGAGCAACCTCTACGTCGAGATCCTGCGTCACGGCCTGTCCGACGAGCGGATGATCGAGCGCGAATTGCTCCGGCTCGCCGATGCCAACGGCCTGTCGATCGTGGCCACCAACGAGCCGTTCTTCGCCAAGACCGGCGATTACGACGCTCACGACGCGTTGCTCGCCATCGCCGACGGGCGCCTCGTCTCCGATGAGCGCCGCCGCAAGCTCACGCCGCGCCACGGCTTCACCACGCGCGCACAGATGGCCGAGCTGTTTTCGGACCTGCCCGATGCGCTCAACGCCACCGTCGAGATCGCCATGCGCTGCGCCTATCGCGTGCGCACGCGCAAGCCGATCCTGCCGAATTTCGCCCGGGTGGCCGCGGAGGCTGTCGCCAACGAGTCCACCGGTGAGGCCACCGTCAAGGTGGTCAGATCCGAGCCGGAGGAGCTGCGCGCGCAGGCCATCGCCGGCCTCGACCTGCGTCTCGTGCAGCACGGCACGGCGCCGGGCATGGACGAACAGGTCTACCGCGATCGTCTCGCCTTCGAGCTCGACGTCATCGTCGGCATGAAGTTTCCCGGCTACTTCCTCATCGTGTCGGACTTCATCAAGTGGGCCAAGGACCACGACATCCCCGTCGGCCCGGGTCGTGGCTCGGGTGCCGGCTCGCTGGTGGCGTGGTCGCTCCTCATCACCGACCTCGATCCCTTGCGGTTTGGCCTGCTGTTCGAGCGCTTCCTCAACCCCGAGCGCGTCTCGATGCCCGATTTCGACATCGACTTCTGCGTCGATGGCCGCGAACGAGTGATCCAGTACGTCCAGGAGCGCTACGGCCACGCGCAGGTGGCGCAGATCATCACCTTCGGTACCCTGCAGGCGCGCGGCGTGCTGCGCGACGTCGGCCGCGTGCTGGAGATGCCCTATGGGCAGGTGGACAAGCTCACCAAGCTGGTGCCGCAGAACCCGGCCAACCCCGTGACCCTGACCCAGGCCATCGAGGGCGAGCCCAAGCTCCAGGCGGCCATGGAGGAGGAGCCCATCGTCGCCCGCCTCATGGAGATCGCCAAGAAGCTGGAGGGCCTGCACCGCCACGCCTCGACCCATGCCGCCGGCGTGGTCATCGGCGACCGGCCGCTCGAACAGTTGGTCCCGCTCTACCGCGACCCGAAGACCGGCATGCGGGTGACCCAGTTCAACATGAAGTGGGTCGAGGCCGCCGGCCTTGTGAAGTTCGACTTTTTGGGTCTGAAGACCCTCACGCTGCTGCGGTACTGCACCGACCTGTTGGCCAAGCGCGGCATCATCGTCGATCTGGCGAGCCTGCCCCTCGACGACGAAGCGACCTACGTGCCGATGAAGCGCGGCGAGACGGTGGGCGTGTTCCAGGTGGAATCCGCCGGTATGCGCAAGGCGCTGGTCGAGATGCAGGCCGACCGGTTCGAGGACATCATCGCCCTGGTGGCGCTCTACCGCCCCGGCCCCATGGCCAACATCCCGGTCTATTGCGAGCGCAAGCTCGGGCGCGACGCCGGCAACGAAGCGAGCTGGTACCCGCACGCGAAGCTCGAGCCGATCCTGCGCGAGACCTTCGGCATCATCGTCTACCAGGAACAGGTGATGGAGGTGGCCAAGCTGCTGGCCGGCTACTCCCTCGGCGAGGCCGACATGCTCCGCCGCGCCATGGGCAAGAAGATCAAGGCCGAGATGGACGCCCAGCGCGACCGTTTCGTGAAGGGCTGCATGGAGCGCGACCTGACCAAGGCCAAGGCCGACGAGATCTTCGACCTCCTGGCCAAGTTCGCCGATTACGGCTTCAACAAGTCACACGCCGCCGCCTACGCGCTGCTGACCTACCAGACCGCCTACCTCAAGGCGAACCATCCCGTCGAGTTCCTGGCCGCCGCCATGCAGCTCGACATCGACGTGACCGACAAGCTCGCCGAGTTCCGCCAGGACGCCCAGCGCCTCAAGATCGTTGTCGAGCCGCCCTCCATCAACACATCGGGCGTCAACTTCGAGGTGACGGACGGGCGGATCATCTACGCCCTGTCGGCCATCAAGGGCGTCGGGCGCGGCGCGGTCGAGGCCATCGTCCAGGCGCGCGGCGACACACCGTTCCGGGAACTCGCGTGCCTGGCCCGGCGCATCAACCCGCGCCTCATCAACAAGCGAACGCTCGAGAACCTCGTCGCCGCCGGTGCCATGGACGCTTTGGAGCCGGACCGGGCGCGGGCCTGTGCCGCCATCGAGCCGATGATGAAGCTCGCCCAAGGCGCGGCCGAGGCGGAGAGCACCGGCATCGTCGACATGTTCGGCGGCGTCACCTCGACGGATGTCACCCTGCGGATACCGGCCTACGAGGGCTGGCCCATGGCCGAGAAGCTGAAGCGCGAGTACGACGCCATCGGTTTCTTTCTCTCGGGACACCCGCTGGACGAGTACGGCGATCTTCTGGGCAAGCTTCGGGTTCAGACCTGGGCCGAATTCTGCCGGGCCGTGCGGGCCGGCACCACCAGCGTCGGGCGTGTCGCCGCCTCCGTCCTCGACCGCTCGGAGCGGCGCACCAAGACCGGTAACAAGCTCGGCATCGTCATCCTGTCCGACCAGACCGGCCACTTCGAGGCGATCATCTTCTCGGAGGGGCTCGGACATTATCGCGATATCCTCGAGCCCGGCCGGCCCCTGGTGCTCCAGCTCCAGGCCAACCTCGAGGGCGAGGATGTCCGCGCCCGCATCATGACCGCCGAACCCCTCGACGCGGCGGTGGCCCGCCATCAGAAGGGCATGCGGGTGTATCTCCGCGACGAGCGCCCCATCGCCTCCGTGCAGCAGCGCCTGCAGGTGCGCGGCGAGGGCGAGGTCTCCCTCATCCTCCTTCTCGACAACGGTGACCGCGAGGTCGAGGTCAAGCTGCCGGGCAAGTATCAGGCGACGCCGCAGATCGCCGGCGCCCTGCGGGCCGTGCCGGGGGTGGTGCAGGTGGAGGTGAGTTGAGACGCCGGCCGGTCAGCGCTTCGCGAGGCAGGGCGCCACGGCGGTCTTGATCCGGGCCGAATCCGCGTCCGAGACCACGACCGTGGCGATCAACGGTGCGTCGCCCTTGCGGGGGCTCACCTGACTCCAAATGACTGTGCTCGGACGGGCGGACAGGACGGTGGCGAGGCCGCGCACGGCGTCGAGTCGCTTGGCATCCCCGCGCATGGAAGCGGAGACCGTGAGCTCGAAGGTGTCGGGCATCTCGGCTGAGACCGAACCGCTGGCGGCACTGCGCAGGGCGGGGGTGCTGCCGGGTCCCGTCGCCGTGAGTTCGCTCAGCGCCTTGCGGGTGGCCCCTGGGCCTTCGAAAGCCCCGAAGTCGAAGGCTGCGCCGAGGGCCTCGAAATTCCTCACCGCGAGGGTCAGCGAGAGGGCGCCCGTCTGGCTCTTGGCCAGGGTGTCGTCGCAGGCCAGGCGAATCGTGACGGGACGGTCCTTGCCGGCGATGACGGCCGCGCCCTGAAGGGTGGCCGTCCTGTCCGCCGCCTGGGCCATCCCGCAGACCAGCGACATCAGGGCAGCGAGGCGGAGGGGAGAGAGGGCAAACGGCATCGCGGGCGGTTCCGAACGTCAAGAGGCGAGGGCGGTGTCGTCATATCGGACCGACGGGACCATCGTCCATTGCCGGTCGGCGCCGGGCGCGCCGGCCCCCTATCTGAGACGAACCCGGCCCGCTGGCGCCTGATCGGTTTCCACCATGGCGCCGAGCCGCTCGGCCACGAGCGCCTGCAAGTTCCAAAGGTGCGCGTCCAGAATCCCCTCGCGCGCGCAGGCCTCGGCGGTCCGAAAGAGGTACTCGGCGCTGGGCCCCAAATGACCGGCGCCCGTGGCGATGCGGTCGGCGATCTCCGCTTCCGTGAGGCGGCCGGTGTAGCGGTCGCTGGCGCGGTTAACAACGAAGGTGAGGGCCGTGACCGGGCCGTCGGTGGTCTCGACCACCACCCAGCGGGACTCGTAGCCGTTGCCGCGCATCTCCCGACGCCAGACCGGCAGCAGGGTCACGTGCGGGTCGTCGCCGGGAAGCCGGAAGGCAACGCCCCGGCACAGGCCGCCGCGGTCGAGCGCCAGGACGAGGCCGGGCCGTCCGGGACTGCCGCGAAACCGCCGCTGCAGCAGGCAGAACCGGCGGTGATACCCCCGCACCGTCCCCGTCCGCCGCTCGGTGAAGGCGAATTCCGGCTGCCAGATCAGGGAGCCGTAGCCGAACACCCACAAGCCTCCATCGGCGCGCGGACGCCGGGTGAGCGCCCGGGTGAGGCCGGGGCCAAGTTCGTCGTCGGTGAGGAGGGCGAGCGCCGTCGGATCGTCGCGGACGGAGTCGGGATGGGCGCGGGCGATGAGGTCGAGGCTCAGGCTGAGGGACCGTTTGGGCAAGGGGCGTCTAGGCATGCCCGCATGGTTTCATCGGCCCGGCATCCGGGCAAGGGGGCATCAGGCCGGGTTTCCGAGGGTCTCCAGTTCCGGAAACGGTTCCGTGCGGTGGCCGGTGCAGATCTCCTCGTCGTCCGAGAGCACGCTGAGCACGCCGCCGGTATCGCGGATCACGGTCTTCGCCCGCTCACCCTTACCGAAGGTCCGGCCCTTCATCCGGGTCGAGACGCAGTAGAGGGTGCGCCCGCCATCCTCGAACGGTCCTGAGATGCGGCTGTGCTCGAACCGCACGGGGATCACCGAGACGGAGCCGAAATCCACCTGCGCCAGGGCGAGGGCGGCGACGCGGGTGCGGAGCGTCGCGCCGGGGGAGGGGGCCGGGGCGCGGGACGTACAGGCCGGGAGCGCGCAGGCCAAACCCAGGAGCAGGAGCCGAGCCGGACCACCCATCGCCATCTCCGTGTGCCTCCGCTTCCCCCCATAAGCTTAAGCTTATTCCCGCCCTGCGGGAAAGCGTTCGTTGGTGCAATCTTTGCGGCCGTCGTACTTTTCCTTCCCGCCGGCATCGGCCTATGGAAGGGGATGCAATGGACCGACGACGGTCTCGTGCTCGGCCTGCGCCGACAGGGCGAGACGAGCGTGGTGCTCGAACTGATGACCGCCGCCCACGGGCGCCATCTCGGCCTCGTCCATGGCGGGCGCTCGCGCCGGATGCAGCCCGTGCTCCAGCCCGGCAACCGGGTGCAGGCCACTTGGCGTGCGCGCCTCGACGACAGCCTCGGTGCCTTCGCCGTCGAGCCCCTCGAATCCGTGGCCGCACGACTCATGGGCTCGGGGCTCGCCCTTCACGGCATCTCGCATCTGGCGAGCCTCCTGCGCCTGCTGCCGGAGCGCGATCCCCATCCCGAACTCTACGCGGCCGCCCGCATCCTCATCGACCACCTGCACGATCCCGACATCGCCCCGCCCCTCATGGTGCGGTTCGAACTTGCGATCCTGGCGGAGCTCGGCTTCGGCCTCGACCTCTCGGCCTGCGCGGCGACGGGCGGCAACGACGCCCTGATCTACGTCTCGCCCCGCTCCGGCCGGGCGGTCAGCGCGTCCGCCGGCGAGCCGTATCGCGACAAGCTCCTGGCGCTTCCTGACTTCCTGCGCGAGCGGGCGCCGAACGACCCCGTGCCGATGACGCCCGAGGGCCGCGACGTTACCGCGGGGTTTACCTTGACGGGGTATTTCCTCGATCAGCACATCTGGGGCCCGCGTGCGCTGCCACCCCCGGACGCGCGGGTGCGCTTCGTTGCCTTGGGCACCGGAAGCGCCTAAGTTGCGTTCTTGATTTGTTCTGAAATGGGGCGCGGGCGCCCCCGGAGATCGTGATGGGCCAGCCCTTCGAGCCGCCGTCTGGCTCCGACGGCATCGAGAGCGTCGAGCTGAAATCCGCGTTGGAGGACCGCTACCTCGCCTATGCCCTCTCGACGATTATGCACCGGGCGCTGCCCGATGCCCGCGACGGGCTGAAACCCGTCCACCGGCGCATCCTGTTCGCCATGCGGCTGCTGAAGCTCGACCCGACGTCGGCGTTCAAGAAATGCGCTCGCATCGTCGGCGACGTCATCGGCAAGTATCATCCGCACGGCGACACGGCGGCCTACGACGCCCTGGTGCGCATGGCCCAGGATTTCGCCCAGCGCTATCCGCTCGTCGACGGCCAGGGCAATTTCGGCAACATCGACGGTGATAACGCCGCCGCCCAGCGCTACACCGAGGCCCGGATGACGGAGGTCGCGCGCCTCCTCATGGAGGGCCTCGACGACGATTCCGTTGATTTCCGCCCGAACTACGACGGGCAGGAAGAGGAGCCGGTGGTGCTCCCGGCGGCCTTCCCGAACCTGCTCGCCAACGGCTCCCAAGGCATCGCGGTGGGCATGGCGACCTCGATTCCGCCGCACAACGCCGCCGAACTCTGCGACGCGGCGCTCTACCTCATCACCCACCCCGACGCGACCTCGGCCCAGCTCCTCACCTTCGTGAAGGGGCCGGATTTCCCGACCGGCGGCATCCTCATCGACAGCGCCGAATCCATCACCGAGGCCTACCGCACGGGTCGTGGCGGATTCCGCGTGCGTGCCCGCTGGGCCAAGGAGGATCTCGGCCGCGGCACCTGGACCATCGTCGTCACGGAGATTCCCTACGGCGTGCAGAAGGCGCGCCTCATCGAGAAGCTCGCCGAACTCCTGCAGGAGCGGAAACTTCCGCTGCTGGCCGACGTGCGCGACGAATCGGCCGAGGATGTGCGCATCGTCCTGGAGCCGCGCGCCCGCAACGTCGATCCGGTCATCCTGATGGAATCGCTGTTCCGGCTCACCGAACTCGAAGCCCGCATCTCCCTCAATATGAACGTGCTGGTGGGCGGCCTCGTGCCCCGGGTCATCGGCCTCGCCGAAGCCCTGCGCGAATGGCTCGACCACCGCCGGGTCGTGCTCCAGCGCCGGGCGCGCCACCGCCTCGGGCAGATCGACCGGCGCCTCGAGATCCTCGGCGGCCTGCTCATCGTCTACCTCGACCTCGACGAGGTCATCCGCATCATCCGTGAGGAGGACGAGCCGAAACCCGCCCTGATGAAGCGGTTCGAGCTCACGGAGGTCCAGGCCAACGCCATCCTCGACACCCGCCTGCGCTCCTTGCGCAAGCTCGAGGAGATGGAGCTCAAGCGCGAACTCGATACGCTCACGAAGGAGAAGCTCGGCATCGAGGAACTCCTCGGCTCCGACAAGCTGCAATGGGCCGACATCACCAAGCAGATCCGCGCGGTGAAGAAGACCTTCGGCCCCGAGACCAAGATCGGCGCGCGGCGCACCACCCTGGAGAACCCGCCCGACACCGCCGGCATCGATTTCACCTCCGCCATGGTCGAGCGCGAGCCGATTACCGTCATCGTCTCGGCCAAGGGCTGGATCCGGGCGCTCAAGGGACACGTCGCCGACCTCTCGGGCGTCGCCTTCAGGGGGGACGACAGTCTCAAGATCGCCTTCCCGAGCGAGACCACGGCCAAGCTCCTCGTGCTCGCCTCCAACGGCAAGGTGTTCACCCTGGAGGCGGCCAAGCTCCCCGGCGGCCGCGGCTTCGGCGATCCGATCCGCCTCATGGTCGATTTCGACGACGGCACCGAGATTGTCGCGGCCTTGCCCTACCAGCCCGGCGCCAAGCTCCTGGTCGCGGCCTCCGACGGGCGCGGCTTCCTGGCACCGGCCGACGCGCTGGTCGCCAACACCCGTAAGGGCAAGGGCATCATGGGCCTCGATGACCCGGCCACCGCGACCCTGCTGGTGCCGGCGGCCGGCGACCACGTCGCTGTCTGCAGTGCCGACCGCCTGCTCCTCGTCTTCCCCATCGCGGAAATGCCCGAACTCGTACGCGGCAAGGGCGTGCGCCTGCAGCGCTGCCGCCAGACCACCCTGACGGATGCCTGCGTCTTCACCCTCGCCGAGGGCTTGCCCTGGCGCGAGACCGGCGGCGAGGTGCGGCTGGCCAATGCCGGTATTCTGGAGAAGTGGCTGGGCCACCGCTCCGACGCCGGCGCCCTGATGACACGGAGTTTTCCGAAGTTCGAGCGGTTCGGGAAGTAGGGCAAACAGAAACGGCAATGCCCGCCGAAGCGGGCATTGCCGTTTATCAATCGTCGCAAACCTGAGAGGTGCGTCGCGCCGAAGCCTTCAGCGGCGGCGGAACTGGCCGCGGATCGGCGGACGCGGACCGGCGGAGCGTTCGTCCTTGTGGCGGAACACCAAGCGACCCTTCTCGAGGTCGTAGGGCGACATCTCGACGGTGACGCGGTCGCCGGCCAAAGTCTTGATGCGGTTCTTCTTCATCTTGCCGGCCGTGTAGGCCACGATCTCGTGCCCCTGGTCGAGCTGCACGCGGTAGCGTGCGTCCGGCAGGATCTCGATCACGAGACCGTCGAACTGCATCAACTCTTCTTTCGCCATCCACACTCTCCAAGCGGGACAGCCTGAACGGGGCGACCCGGAACATAAAACGAAGCCGTTCGGCAAAACGCGGCGGGCGGCGGGTCCGATCCCATCGGATGCGCAACACCGGCGAGCGTTGCCCCGACATAATGTTCGGATCGGCGCGAAGCAAGCTTTTCCCGCCCACCGCCGATTTTCATCGACAGGATATCGGCCGCTGGCTTCCCTGGGCCCAGGTTTCCGTGGGGCTCACTCGGGGCTCATTTCGGCGAAACCCCAGATCTCACGGCTCCACGGCGTTGCCTGCGTAGTCGACCCGGCCGTCCGGCGTCCGCCGCCAGACTTGGAGGAGGTAGGCCGGCCGGCGCGGGTCTGCCGTGAGGTCGCCGCGCGCATCGAACGCGAGGGCGCCCAGCACGGTCTTCATGGGCGTGCCGCCGTGGAGGAAGGCCGCCACCGCCCGGCCCTCGGTCGATTGCGCCCCCAGAATGCCGGCGCGCAGCACCTCCACGGCGGCGTAGCTCTGGGCTGCGAAGGCCTCGGCCTCCGGGGAGCGCGGCTTGGCCGGCACCGGCTTCGCCTCGGGCAGGCGGGGGGCGGGGGCAAGGGTCATCACCGTGCCGTCGGCGGCGGACACTTGCGAAAACTCCTTGTCGAGAAGGCCGTCGCTGCCGACGAGGGGCGCGTCGAGCCCCGCTTCGCGCAGGGCCCGCAGGAGCAGCCCCGCCTCCGCAGCGAGGCCGCCGAAATACACCACCTCCACCCGCGCGCGTTTCAGGCGGGCGGCGAGGCCGGCCAGGTCCTTGTCGCCCCGCGCCAGAGCCTCGAAGGCCGCTTCGGTCTGGCCCGCCGCCTTCAGGACGCGTGCGACCCCATCGACGAGGCCGCGGCCGAAGGTGGTCTTGTCGTGGACGAGGCCGATGCGCCGGTTGGCGAAACGCTCTGTAAGGTAGGTGCCCGCCAGGACGCTCTGTCCGGCTTCGTTGGCGCAGGTGCGAAACACGGTCCCGAACCCACGCGCCGTCAGGGGTGCCCAGGTCACCCCGGGCGTCACCGCGACGATGCCGGCTTCCGCATAGGCGGGCATCACCGCTCCGGCCACGGCCGCATTGAGGGGGCCGACCACGAAGCCGACCCGCTCGGTCGCGAACCGGCGCGCCACCGCCAGCCCCTGCTTCGGATCGCCGGCATCGTCGGCCACCACCAGGGCGAGGCGCTGCCCGTTGACGCCGCCCGCCCGGTTGATGTCGGCCACGGCCTGCTCGGCCGCCCCACGCATGCCCTGGCCGAAGGCGGCGTCCGGCCCGGTCAGGGGCGCCGACACGCCGATCCTGATGGGGGTGAGCACCGGCTCGGCCTGGGCGCCGCCGGTGAGGAGGGCGAGGATTGCCGCGAATCGTCTCATCGAGCCCGCCTTCGCACCGAACTTTAGAAAATCGACGTCAGGATAGGCTGGCGCTCTCCGTGCGGAAAGTCACGTCCTGGCGTGCGGGGCGCGCTGGTCGCATTGTTGCGTGTCCGGGGGAGCCTAACTGCCATCCTTCGTGTTGCGAGGAGACGGGGCGATCGTTCCCGTTCCGGAGTCACCCCATGCTCTCCACCGAGACCGACATTCTCAGCACGGCCGAGGCTTGGCGCCGCGCCGGGCGCGGCGTGGCGCTGGCCACGGTGATCGAGACCTGGGGCTCGGCCCCCCGGCCCATCGGCAGCCACCTCGTGGTCGATGCCGAGGGCAACTTCCTCGGTTCGGTCTCGGGGGGCTGCGTTGAGGGCGCGGTCATCACCGAGGGCATGGAGGCCATCGCCGACGGACGGGCGCGCGTCGTCGAGTTCGGGGTCGCCGACGAGACCGCCTGGCGGGTCGGCCTGTCCTGCGGCGGTCGCATCCGCGTCTATGTCGAGCCCGTGACCTGAGGCCGCCGCCATGCAACTCGATGCCCTGACCGCCCTCAATGCCGAGCGCGCCGCCCGGCGGGCCGTCATCCTGGTGACGAACCTCGATGGCAGCGCCCAGCGCGTGGTGCGCGAGGCCGAGATCGCCGCCGATCCCCTCGCGGATCTCCTCGGCCAGCGCCTCGCCTCGGGTAAGAGTGGTCTGGCCGAGGTCGACGGCCGCCAGCTCTTCCTCACGGTACAGGCGCCGCCCGTGCGCCTCGTGATCGTCGGGGCCGTCCATATCAGCCAGGCGCTCTGTCCCATGGCGTTTGCCCTGGATCTCGACGTCGCGGTCATCGATCCACGCACGGCCTTCGCCACGCCGGAGCGCTTTCCTGGCATCGACCTCGTCACCCTGTGGCCCGACGAGGCCTTCGGGGGGGCGGTGCCGCCCCTGGACCGCTACTGCGCCGTGGCCGCCCTGACCCACGATCCGAAGATCGACGACCCGGCCCTGATGGCGGCCCTACGGGCGGACTGCTTCTACGTCGGTGCGCTCGGCTCGAGGAAGACCCACGCCGCCCGCGTCGCCCGGCTTGAGGGAGCCGGATTCTCGCAGGACACGATCGGCCGGATCGCAGCGCCCATCGGCCTGGACATCGGCGCCGTGAGTCCGGCCGAAATCGCCGTGTCGATCCTTGGCCAGATCGTCGCGGCCCAGCGCGCGCCCCGCTCCGCGTCCGCCCGATGAGATTCGGCTCCGTCCCGACCCGGGAGGCCGGGGGGCTCATCGCCGCCCATACGGTCCGCGCCCACGACGTGACCCTGCGCAAGGGCCGGCCGATCCCGGCCGAGGACGCCGCGCGCCTCGACGCGGCGGGTCTCGCCGAACTGGTGGCGGTGAGCTTCGAACCGGGCGACGTCGGCGAGGACGCGGCGGCGGAACGGCTCGCCATCCGCCTCGCCGGGTCGGGCCTGCGCCGCGAGCCGCCCTTCACGGGCCGCTGCAACCTGTTCGCCATGGAGGCCGGGCTCCTGCTCATCGACCGGGCCGGCATCGACGCCGTGAACGCCGTCGACGAGGCCATCACAGTGGCAACCCTACCGGCCTATCGCCCGGTGGTGGCCGGTGAGATGGTCGCCACCGTCAAGATCATTCCCTACGCCGTCGCTGGCGCCGCCCTGGAGCGTGCCTGCCGCGCCGCACCGGATACGTCCCTGCGGGTCGCGCCCTACACCCGTGCCCGCGTCGGCGTGGTCTCGACCCGGCTGCCGGGCCTCAAGGAAGCGACCATCGACAAGACCCTGGCGACGCTCGCCCGGCGCCTCGCACCCACGGGGGCGGCGATCGTCGCCGACGCCCGTGTGCCGCACGGGGCTGGAGCCGTAGGTGCGGCGATCCGGACGCTCGCGGGGGAAGGGACCGACCTCGTCGTGGTGTTCGGCGCCTCCGCCATCACCGACCGGCGCGACGTGATTCCGGCCGGCATCGAGGCCGCCGGCGGCCGGATTGATCACCTCGGCATGCCCGTCGATCCCGGCAACCTCCTCCTCGTCGGGTCCCTCGGCGACGTGCCGGTGATCGGGGCCCCCGGCTGCGCCCGCTCCCCGAAGGAGAACGGATTCGACTGGGTGCTGCACCGGCTGCTCGCGGGCCTCGCCGTCACCCGCGCCGACATCGTCGGACTTGGTGTCGGCGGTCTCCTCATGGAGATCGTCTCGCGGCCCCAGCCCCGCTCAGGCGGTACCCCGGCGGACGACGATGACGGTTGACTACGGCCTCGTTCTTCTGGCCGCCGGGCGCGGCACCCGCTTCGGGGCGAGCCCGAAGCTCCTGAGCGTCCTCGACGGCGAACCCCTGGTGCGCCACGCGGCGCGGGCCGCGCTGGCCTCGCGCCTCGGCCCAGTGGTGGTCGTGCTCGGCGCCCATGGGCTAGCCGTGCGCGCCGCCCTCGAGGGGCTCGACCTCACCTGCATCGACAATCCGGCCTATGAAGAGGGCCTGTCCACGTCCCTTCAGGCTGGCCTCGCCGCCCTGCCGCAGGCGGACGCGATCCTCGTTCTGCTCGCCGACATGCCGCGCATCGCGGCCCATCACATCATCACCCTGGCGGAGGCTTTTCGCGGGGGCGATCCGGCGGCGATCGTGCCCGTCCATGCCGGCCAGCGCGGCAATCCGGTGCTGCTCAACCGGCGACGCCTCGCGGCCGATCTCGCGACCCTGACCGGCGATCAGGGGGCGGGTCGCCTCCTCGCGCGGCGCACCGACATCCGGGAACTCGCCATGGACGCGGCCGTGATTCAGGATGTCGACACCCCCGAAGCCCTCGCCGGCCTCGTCTGACCCGTCAGGATTCCGATCCCGGCCGGGAGCGCTTGGCCTCGGCCCGGCAGCGATCGGAGCAGTAGCGCACCTCGTCCCACACCCGCTCCCACTTCTTGCGCCACGCAAACGGCTTCCGGCAGGTCGCGCAGATCTTGGTGGGCAGGTCGGCCTTCTTGCGCATCCGTGCCATCGGGAAGGGTCCTGCGTGGTCCGTGTCCGTTGCAGAGGAGCCGTTGGTCCGGCCCTACGTCGTGATGGTCCGGAGCACGGGGTGGGAAGATACGCCCGCCTGTTACCGGCCGAGATGGCCGACCTCCGTCATCGCTACCGGGCTCCACCGGCTCAGCTGGATGTAGCCGTCGCGGGCCGCGACGACGACGTGTCGGCGGTAGCGGTGGACCACCGTGCCGGGGGTGTGGCGGTGGGGTTCGCGCCAGCCCTCCGCCGCCGCCACGTAGACGCGGTTGTCGCCGAGCCGCGCGATGGTCTCGATGGTCCCGAACGCGCGCACCCGCCGCAGGATCGCCGCCACATCGCTTCGAAAGTCGAGGGTGCGGTCGGCGTCGGTAACCCGGGGCCAGTACGAGCCCTCGCCCTGGGGTTCGGCCTCGCGCCAGCGGGCCGGCAGGTCGCGGGCGATGGGGCCGGCGGCGAGGCGGCGTGCCGCGATCTGGCACTTGGAGAGCAGACTCTCATGGGTCTCGTCCCCCGACAGGGCGAAGCGCTCCTGCGCGAGGATGTCGCCCGTATCGAAACCTTCCTCGCCGAGCACGTGGGCGGTGACGCCCCATTCCGTGTGGGCATCAGCCACAGCCTTGAACAAGGGATAGGGGCCGCGTCCCATGGGCAGGGGGGAGGGGTGAAAATTGATGCCATAGGCCGCCAGCCCGTGCCAGCCCCGGATCAGCCAAGGATAGCCCGCCACCACCAGGGCCCAGTCACGGCCATGGGTTTGGGCCACGGCCTCCATGTCGGACGCCTTGATCCGCGAGAGCTGCATCGGCAACCGGTGTCGGCGTGCCTGGGCCACCACGACCTCGTTGTGGTCGTAGATCCCGTCACAGGGACGGGTGAACAGCTTGATGGGGGTCCAACCCGCCTCGACGAGGCTTTCGAACACGCCCCCGAGGAAATCGATGCCGGCAAAGGCGAACTTCATGGGCCTGTCTCGCTCGGGGGGCTGCGACGCCACGGATGGGGCGATCCGGGTGGAGGGCGCTCCACGTTGCCCCCGCGCGCCTTACCTAATCCTTCGCGAACGGAATGGGAGCAGGCATGAAGCGGGTCATCCTCTACGGCGGTACGGGCGGCATCGGCCGGGCGACGGCGGACGCCCTTCGCCGGCGCGGCTACCCCCTGCATCTAGTGGCCCGCGATACCGGCCGACTCGCGGCGGCGGCGTTGGAACTCGGGGACACCACCGTCACCGCCGGTGACGTCAACGACCCGGCTTTCTTCGCCCGGGCGACGGAGGAAGCCGGCCCTGACCTCGCAGGCCTCGTCTACGCGGTCGGCACCATCAATCTGCGGCCCCTGGCCAAGCTGACGGCGCAGGATGCCGAGACGGATTTCCGCATCAACGCACTCGGTGCGTTCCTCGCCATCCAGGCGGCCGCCCCCATCCTCAAGGCCGGTGCCGGCGAGGCTGGGGCGGGTGTCGTGCTGTTCTCGACGGTGGCGGTGGCGCAGGGGTTCCCCGCGCACGCCTCCGTCGCCATGGCCAAGGGCGCGGTGGAGGGACTCGCCCTGTCGCTCGCCGCCGAACTGAGCCCGCAGATCCGCGTCAACGTGGTGGCGCCGTCGCTCACCCGCACGCCGCTCTCGGCCGCGATCACGGCGAGCGCCACCCTCGCTTCGGGGATCGCCGCGATGCACGCGATGCAGCGCCTCGGCACCCCCGAAGATATCGCCGGTCTGGCAAGCTTCCTCGTCTCGGAGGAGGCGGCCTGGATCACCGGTCAGGTCATCGGTGTCGATGGCGGCCGGTCCGCCCTGCGCACCAAGGGTTGAAGCGCGACCTCACCAGGGCGTCCATACGGTGAGGCTCACGTAGGGGCTTGCCGGCCCCTGCGGCTCGCATTGGAGGCCGGCCGAGGCCCGCAGGCTGAAGCGCCCGATGGCGAAATCCGTCGCATGAATGCCGAAATTCCATTTCCGGTAGCCGGTGTGATCGGCATAGAGGGCAAACTCAGGGCCGAGATAAGGATTCCAGCCCGGCCACGACTCCATCCGCCAGCCCCACGAAAGCCGGCCCCAGGCTGCGGTCCGGGATGAATCGAGAATCGCCGTGGCGGTGAGGAGCGTCGCCTCGCTTGGGCGTGCCCAAACCTCGCCGTGCAACCGCGCCCCGAGGCGGGCCGGCTCCAGGCGGGTCACGCCACCCGCCGTCAGGGCCTCGACCGAACCCTCGATCCCGCCGTAGGCGGCGATCACCCCCCAATCGTGAAACCATTGATAGCCGACGACCGCTGCACCTGTGGCGGTCTCGCGCCGGCCCGCCCCCTCCCGCCGTGTGCCGGCTCCGAAGCTCGCGAGGGCGACGAAGCCCTCGCGATCGATCCGGTCGAGTGCGAGCTTCGCGCCGGCGCTGACGAAGGTCGAGGGACCGGCCTCGAGGCTGCCGAACAGCAGGAGGGACGCCGAGTTGTCCTGGGCCTGCGCGGCGCCGAGTCCGAAGAGCAGGCGTGCCAATCCGGTGACCACCGCCTGCGCCGCCCACCCGCGCCATCGACCCGTCGTCCGCCTCGGCCTCGTCACATGCCGCAATCCCCACAACGTGTATAGGAAGTATAAATAAAATCAAAAATTGTGCGAGTCTTGAGTTGGATAACCCAGGCTTGTTATCTCGGTTCAATCGAGAACGATCGAAAAAGCACGGAATATTACTTGAAGTCATTTGAAGACCGACTGTTCAACCTATGATCGGTTTTGTGAAGCTATGCGTGCTGACGCACACGCACCGAACCGCTCCCCATCGGTCCGCTTGGCGCGGGTGCCCGACTAGGCTACAGCCCGCGACAGGACCGTCGCCAATGGCCGAGCTTTCTTGTCTCCAGGTGCCCGAACTTCCGAAGTGCTGACCGTCCTCTCCGAACAGGAGAGCGAGCGGCTGACCGTCGGCGATATCGTCGCGGTGCTGAAGGACCGTGCCTTCGCCCTGCTCATCGTCATCCTCGGCCTGCCCAACTGCCTGCCGATGCCGCCGCCGATCCCCCTGGTCTGCGGGTTGCTGCTCCTCCTCGTGGCGGTGCAGATCACGGCCGGCATGTCCTCGCCATGGCTGCCACGCGCGCTTCTGCGTCGCTCGGTGGCCCGCAAGGATGTCGAGCGGGCCGCCAACCGGGCCGTTCCCCTGCTGCGGCGCCTCGAACACTGGTCGCGTCCGCGCATGAGCCTGTTCGAGACCGGCCTCGGCCTGCGCGGCGTCGGCCTGATCCTGCTCACCCTGTCCCTGGCACTCATCGTCGCGGCCCCCATCGTCGGGCAGATTCCCCTCGGCCTCGCCATCTGCCTCGTGGGTCTCGGCCTCGTGGAGCGCGACGGCGTCGTCGTGCTGTTCGGTCTCGCCGTCGGGGCCCTGGGCGTGCTGCTCAACGCCGGCTTCGTCTACGCCCTGGTGTCCGGCATCATGAGCCTGTTCAACCTGTAGAAGGGCGGTCGCGGAAAGGCGCCGCCCGGCGCTATCCTTCGAGGTGGCGCGCCCGGACGAAGCGGCGGATCAGGCCCCCGCGTGGGCCGATGACGAGTGAGATCACGTAGAAGGCCCCGGCGGCCAGCACGATGGCCGGGCCCGTGGGCAGGTCGGCCCGGTACGATACGGTCAGCCCCGCCACACTCGCGCCCATGGCGCACACCACCGAGACCGGGATCATGCCGCCGAGGTCGGCCGCCCAGAACCGTGCGGTGATGGCCGGGAGCAGCATCAGGCCCACCGCCAGGAGGGTACCCAGCGCCTGGAAGCCGCCCACGAGGTTGAGCACCACGAGTCCCAGGAAGGCGTAGTGGACCGGCCCGCCCGCCCGGCTCACCGTGCGCAGGAACAGCGGGTCGACGCATTCCATCACCAGGGGGCGGTAGAGGGCGGCGAGCCCGAACAGAGTGACGGTCGCGATGCCGCCCAGCAGCAGCAGGGCCGGGTCGTCCAGGGCCAGAACGGTGCCGAACAGGATGTGCAGGAGATCGATCTGCGATCCGCGCAGGGAAATGAGCACCACGCCGGCGGCGAGTGAGATGAGATAGAACGCGGCGAGACTCGCATCCTCCTTGATGAGGGTGGAGCGGGTGACGGCCCCGGCCAGGAGCGCCACGGCGAGGCCGGCCGCGAGGCCGCCGAGGGTCATGGCCGGCAGGGACAGGCCCGCCACGAGAAATCCGATGGCCGCCCCCGGCAGGACGGCGTGGCTCATGGCGTCGCTCATCAGGCTCATGCGGCGCAGCATCAGGAACACACCCACGGGCGGAGCCGACAGGGACAGGGCGAGGCAGCCGACGAGGGCGCGTCGCATGAAGCCGAATTCGAGGAATGGGCCGAACAGCCAGTCGATCAGGGTGTCGATCACGGAGCGTCCCGGTGGCCGTGGTCCTGGGCGTGCCCGTGCGTGGTGTGATCGTGGGCAGGCCCGTGAGAATGCGCGTGCGATGGGGCGTGGCCGTCGCCCGCCCGGCCGCAGATCGCCGCGTCCTCGTCCCAGGCCTCCGACAGGGTCTGAGCACGGGCGAGATTGTGCGGAGTCAGGACCCGATCCGTCGGACCCCAGGCCACCGGCTCGCGGGCGAGCAGCAGGGTCTGGGGGAAATGGGCGCGGACCTGGGCGAGGTCGTGCAGGGCGGCGACGATGGTGCGGCCCTGGCCGTGCCACGCGCCGATGAGGCGCAGGAGGTCGGCACTGGTGCGTCCGTCGACGCCGGTGAACGGTTCGTCGAGGAGGATGACGCGGGCATCCTGGACGATGAGGCGGGCGAACAGGGCGCGCTGGAACTGTCCGCCCGACAGGGTGCCGATGGGCCGGTCCTCGAAGCCGACGAGCCCGACGGCGGCGAGGGCCTCGGTCAGCCGATCGCGATAGGGCGCCGCCCGGCGCCACGGACCGATATGGCGCCACAGGCCCATGGCCACGAGATCGAGGACCCGCAGGGGAAAGCCCCGGTCGATCTCCGCCGATTGCGGCAGGTACGCGATGGCGCCGGCGAGGTCCGGACGGGCGATCCAGCCGTCGAGGCACGGCACCTCGCCGATGATCCCCTTCAGGAGCGTCGATTTGCCGGCGCCGTTGGGACCGACGAGGGCCAGCAGCGCGCCGGGCTGGATGGTGCCGTCGAGATGGTGAACCGCCGGGTGACGGTCGTAGCCCAGGGTCAGGCCGTGGAGCGCGATGGCGCCCGTCGCGGGCGCGCTCATCCGATGGCCCACAGGATGGCGCCCCAGAGCAGCGTGGCCAGTCCGGCGGCCACAGCGAAGCGGAGATGCGCCCCCGCCTGGAACAGCGAGCGGCGTGGCGGAAGACTGGGACGGGTCACGGGAAGGGTCAATCGGACCGAACGGGCGCATCGGCTTACGTTGCGCGCTGATACACTGTAACATCATGCGAATTCAACGGGCCGGGGCGACCGGCCCGGAGCACGATGCGGAAAAGGGAAACCAGTTTTCCGAGACCATCATGCTCCAGCGTTTTACAGGGACCGGGAGCCCATGCACGACCACGCGGGCACGCACGCCGAGGCGGGATGTCATGGCCATCACAGGCCAGAGGAGGCCCTGGCGCGGGCCGAGGCCGTGTGTCGGGCGCGCGACCTCCAGTTCACCCGCCTGCGCCGGGATGTCCTCGAGGTGGTGGCGTCGCAGGCGCGACCCCTGGGCGCCTACGACATCGCCGAGCGCCTGAGCGGGCCTGGCAAGCGGGTGGCGGCGGTCTCGGTCTATCGCGCCCTCGACTTCCTCACGGAGAACGGCCTCGTCCACCGCATCGCCAGCCGTAACGCCTTCGTGTCCTGCGGGCATACGCACACGGACGGCGCCGGTCTCGTCTTCCTGATCTGCCGCAATTGCGGCTCCATCGACGAGACCACGTCGCCCGAGATCGAGGATCAGCTCGGACGCACCCTGGCCAAGGCGGGCTTCAAGCCGTCGAGCCGCATCCTCGAGGTCGAGGGCGAGTGCGGCGCCTGCCTCGGCAGACCCGCCGAGGACTGAGACCGAGCGGCACCGACCCCGGCCGGGGACCGATCGCCGCCGCTCAGAACGCGTTGTTGTAGGCGCGCGGCGAGATCACCGTCTGGACCATGATCCTGAGGTCGAGCCAGATCGACCAGTTATCGATGTAGTAGAGGTCGTGGGCGACGCGGCGCTCCATGTCGAGGTCGGTCAGGGTCTCGCCGCGCAGGCCGTTCACCTGCGCCCAGCCGGTGATGCCCGGCATCACGTTGTGGCGGCGGGCGTAGTGGGCGATGCGCCGCTCGAAGCTGCGGTCGTGGGCCAGCGCATGGGGGCGCGGGCCAACCAGCGCCATCTCGCCGCGCAGGACGTTGATGAGCTGGGGCAACTCATCGATGTTGGAGCGGCGCAGCACCGCGCCGATGCGGGTAATGCGCGTATCGTTGCGCGAGGCCTGGCGGAAGACCGCATCACCCTCCGTCTTCATGCTGCGGAACTTGTAGACGCCGAACGGCTGCTGATTGAAGCCGTAGCGCCGCTGGCGGAAGAACACCGGGCCGGGGCTGTCGAACTTGATCAGCACCGCGACGGCGACGAAGAGCGGGGCCAGCATCACGAGCGCGGTGGCCGCCAGGGTGAGGTCGACCGCCCGCTTGAGCAGGATCTCGCCGGCCTGGAGGGGCCGGCGCCCGATGCTGAGACCCGACAGGCGGCCGACGCGGCCGACCTTGATGTCGGGGAAGCGATCCATCACCGAGCCGGGACGCAGGTGCAGGGCGGCGGGGACGCGCAGGAACGCGTCGATGCAGCGCTCGATGTCGTCGGCCTCGGACCACGGTACTAGGATGAAGACATCGTCCGGGCGCAGGAACCGCACCACCGACACGGCGAGATCGAGATCCTCGGCCATCTGGGTGTGCCGGGCGAGGCCGTCGGACCCGCCGTCGATCCGGCGCAGGTAGCTCGTGCCGATGACGCGAAGCCCCAAGGCTTCCGTATCGTTGTGGGCGTAGAACCGGGCGATATCCTCTTCGAACCCGACGAGATGAATGCGGTTGATGGAGGCCGAGCCCGGTGTGATCGCCCGGCGGACCAGCCAGATCATGCTTGCGCGCACGATCAGCATCATCGGCAGGCCGGCGAGAAAGAAGCCGAGGGATACGATGCGCGAGAAATCGTTGGTGGTCTTGGTCACGAAGCCGAGGATCAGCACCACCGCCCAGGCCGAGACCCAGAGGGTCGCCGTGCGCCGCAGGTGCGGTCCGTAGGAAAGGGAGGTCTCGATGCTGTATTCCTCCCGCGCCAGGTTGGTGAGCAGCACCATCATCGCCACGAGACCGGCGATCTGCAGTCCGCCGCTCACGCCACTCGGCGGGAATTCGCCGAGCACGCCGAAGGAATAGATCACGTCCACCGCGTAGGCCGTGCCGACGATGGTCAGCAGATCGGCGGCGGCCACGGCGGTGGAGATTCCGAGGCGGAAGGCGGCGCGACGGCGCCGCGGCAGGAGCGCGGCCCAGACATCGCGGCGAGCCGCGGCGTTGATCGGCACGCCGGGGTAGATCTTATGAATCGGTTCCTGAAACATCTGGAGCGCCATGTCCCGTCGTGGGGCGGAAAGTGTCTCAAATCGAGCCAGTTTGCCGCTCGATCCCAGTTTCATGAGATCAGGGCGCAATCTTCGGACCTTCACACCCGCACCGGGGCGGATCATGCGTGCGACCCTGCTGGATTAACCATCACATCGGCCGGTCGCAATCATCCCGGGACTTATCCACGGGCAAGTCTTATCCACGAGCAAGTCTTGTCCACGGGCAAGTCTTGATCGTATCCGGTGATACCCCGGTCTTTGGATCCGGGCGGACCCATCCGCGCGAAAAGCGCAGCCCGGCAGCTCGAGCCAGACACCTTCGCCGATGCGCCGTCTTCGGCCATGTTCATGACACCGATGGCGCGCAATCGCCCCGCGCAGGAAGACCCGTCGGAACCCGTCCATGTCAGGAACCATCGAACAAGCCGCCCACGATGGGCGGCACGCGCAGCCGGTACGGGATGCCGGTCCCACGACATCTGGTCCCATGAGTTCCGGTCCCGTGACATCGGGGGCCGGGCCGGCCTTCGCGGTGCTTGGGGCGCTCAGCCTGTCGCACCTCCTCAACGATCTCGTGCAGTCCCTGCTGCCGGCGATCTACCCTCTGCTCAAGGCGCAGTTCCGGCTCGATTTCGGCCAGATCGGGCTCATCACCTTCGCGTTTCAGGTCACGGCCTCGGTTCTCCAGCCTGTGGTGGGCCTCTACACGGACCGGAAGCCGTTGCCGTTCTCCCTGGCGCTCGGCATGGGCTCGTCGCTCATCGGCCTCGTTCTCCTGTCGGTGGCCTGGGAATACGGGCTCCTGCTCCTGGCGGCGGGCCTCGTCGGCTTCGGCTCGGCCGTGTTCCATCCGGAGGCGACCCGCGTCGCCCGCCTCGCCTCGGGCGGCCGCTACGGCCTCGCGCAATCCGTGTTCCAGGTCGGCGGCAATGCCGGCACCGCGCTGGGGCCGTTGCTCGCCGCCTTCGTGGTGGTGCCGCACGGGCAGGGGAGCGTCGCCTGGTTCTCCCTCGCGGCTCTCGCCGGCATGGGCGTGCTCACCCTCGTCGGCCGCTGGTACGCCGGACGGCTCCGTTCACCCCTGCGTTCCGCCATCCGTGCTGGCACCCGGGCCGCCGCGTCCCTGTCCCGTCGACGGGTCGGCCTCACCATCGCGATCCTCTTGACGCTGATCTTCTCGAAATACTTCTATCTCGCGAGTTTCTCGTCCTACTACACCTTCTACCTCATCCAGCGCTTCGGCGTGTCTGTGGCGCAGTCGCAGGTCTACCTGTTCGTGTTCCTCGGTGCGGTGGCGGCGGGTACCATCCTGGGCGGCCCCATCGGCGACCGCTTCGGGCGCAAGCCCGTCATCTGGGCCTCGATCCTGGGCGTGCTGCCCTTTACCCTGGCCCTGCCGCACGCCGATCTGGTCTGGACGGTGGTGCTCACCGTGCCCATCGGCCTGATCCTGGCCTCGGCGATGCCGGCGATCCTCGTCTACGCACAGGAGCTCCTGCCGGGCCGGATCGGCCTCGTCGGCGGGCTGTTCTTCGGCTTCGCCTTCGGGATGGGTGGCCTCGGGGCGGCGATCCTCGGCGAGGTGGCCGATCATGCCGGCATCACCACGGTCTACGCCCTGTGCGCCTACCTGCCGCTCATCGGCCTCTCGGCGGTGTTCCTGCCACGCCTGACGCGGTGACTTCGCGTCAGTGCAAGAGGGGACCGGCGCCGGAGGCCCGGCCCCTTCGCGAGTGTCCCCGTCTTCGGGCGTCAGGCCGCCGCGTTCGAAGCGCCGCCCAGGGTCTGGATCGTCTCGAACCCTTCGAATTGCGGATGGCCGAGGTAGAGCGGCTTCGTCGTGGGAACCCGGCCATGCGCCTTGCGGAACTGCTCCGAGCGGGTCCACGCCTCGAAGTCGGTCTTCGACGCCCAGACCGTATGCGAGGCGTACAGAACGTGATCGTCGTGCTCGGGTCCGCGCAGCAGGTGAAACTCGACGAAGCCCGGCATCTCGCCGAGCTGGCTGTCGCGTCCGAGCCAAACCTGCTCGAAATCCACAGCCGAGTCCTTGACGACCTTGAAGCGATTCATGGCGATATACATGATGGAAATCCGGGGTTCTCGAAGGGGTTCGGGTTGCCAGGCATCCTAGCCCAGGCGAGACGACAACCGGAAGCGCCGCTCCATGGCGTTCGCCAACGTGTCGCGGCGTTCCCGATGCCGGTCCGCTGGCGTCGTTCTTCCAAACGGAGCGCTTGCCTTTCGGGCCGGCTTTGTGGTCAAGCTGCGGGCAGAGTGGAGTTCTGACCGAATTCGAGCAATACCGATGTCAGTGCTGAGGCAGAGGATGTGCTGAGCTTCGGATGCAGACTTGCTGGAGCGGCCTTGCCGGAGTGTATCGAAATCAACGCCGGGGCTTCTGAGCTCAAGGGCGGTTCGTATGACACCGTGCGACACCACTCGTTTTCGACGCGTTTCCGTCGTTGGTCCGGGCGGAAACGTCACGTCAACTTCAAGGACTGAATCGAGAGATGATGCCTAAGCAGACCACCGATGTCGATCGCCTCGTCGGATTGCGGATCACCGCCCTCCGCAAGGCGCGCGGCTTGAGTCAGACCGCGCTCGGCACCGCCGTCGGCGTGACCTTCCAGCAGGTCCAGAAATACGAGAAGGGCCAGAACCGCGTCGGCGCCGGGCGCCTGCGCGAGATCGCCCGCCTCCTTGAGGTGCCGGTCTCGGCGTTCTTCGAGGATGACGACGCCGACGGCACCCAGTCAGACGTCTTCGGTTTCCTCAGTGCCCAGGGCGCCATCGAACTGCTGCGGGCCTACGCCCTGATCGAGAACGACCAGCTCCGCCGCGATGCGCTCGCCATCGTCCGCACCATCTCCAAGATGGGCAAGCCGGCCCCGGGGTCCGAAGCCGCCGAGGAAGCCACCAAGTAGGACGTCCGGGCTCATCCGATCAGGTGAAAGAAGCTTCCCGTCACGCGCCCGAGGCGATGACCGGCGAGCCCCAGGGCCACCCCCTCCGCATCGGTGACACGGGCGAGCGCCGCCGCTTCCCCGGGGGCGGGGGTGCGCTCGCTCGCGTAATGGAACTCGTGGCCGACGAGGCGCGCGCCCGCGCGTCCGAGGGGACCGTCGGCGATAAGGGTCGCGACCCTGTAGCCGAGATGCAGCTTCCGCGTCCGGTAGGAGGTCGCCACCGGGAGCAGCCCCGCCATGGCATGGGTGACCCCCTCGGCATCCTCTAGGCTCTCGCCCAGCACCATGTAGCCGCCGCACTCGCCGTGAACCGGCCTTTCCCGCGCGAAATCGCGTAGACCTGTCAGGAAGGTCACCGCTTCGGCCAACCGCCCGGCATGGAGCTCAGGGTAGCCGCCCGGCAGCCAGGCCGCGTCGCAATCGGCCGGCGGGGCTTCGTCGGCGAGCGGCGAGAACGGGACGAGTTCCGCGCCCTGCGCCCGCCAGCCCGCCGCCATGTGCGGATAGAGGAACGAGAACGCCGCGTCCGCGGCCACCGCGATGCGCTGGCCCGGCGGATTCGGAAGGGCGCCGGCCCGAGGCGGTGGCGTGGTACCCGAGGCGGCGGCCAGGATCGCGTCGAGGTCGAGGCCGGCTTCGGCCAGATCCGCCAGCCGGTCGAGGCGCGCGTCGAGGTCGCTGGTCTCGCGGGCCTGGACGAGGCCGAGATGGCGTTCGGGCAGGGTGAGGCCGGCGTCGCGCATGAGGGCGCCGAGGACCGGCAGGCCGACCTTGGCGAGTCCAGCCTCCACGAGGCGGCGGTGGCGCGGACTCGCGACCTTGTTGAGCACAACCCCGGCAATGCGGATGCGCGGATCGTAGAGGGAGCAGCCCAGCGCCACGGCGGCGGCCGATTGCGCCGCCCCCGACACGTCGAGGACGAGGAGCACGGGCCAGCCGTAGCGCGCGGCAATGTCGGCGTTGGCGCCCGTGCGGCCGGCCCCTGCCACGATTCCGTCGAACAGCCCCATGGAGCCCTCCGCCACCACGATGTCGGCGTTCGCGCCGGCGAGCCCCGCCACCGCGTCGAGCATGGGCTCGGGCATGGCGAAGCTGTCGAGATTGAAGCTCGGGTACCCCGTGGCGGCCGCGTGGAAGGCCGGATCGATGTAGTCCGGCCCGCACTTGGCGCCGCGTACGGCGATCCTGCGGCGGCTGAGCGCCCGCATGAGCGCAAGGGTCACGGTGGTCTTGCCGGAACTCGACCGGGGCGCGGCGACGAGGAGGCCGGGCACGCTCATGCGCGCTCCCCCGCCACGGGGCCGGCGGCGCTCGTACCAGCCTGCGGCCTGAAGCGGCGGTCGTAATCGCTGGAGTAGAGCGCGCTCTCGCGGAACTCCGCCGGGTCGAGGGCGGGACCGACGAGGATGAGGGCCGTGCGCTCGAGCCTTGCCTCGGCCACCAGCCCCGCGATGGTCGCGAGGGTGCCGGTGAGCACGCGCTCGTCGGGCCAGGTGGCGCGGAACACCACGGCCGTCGGGCATTCGGGCCCGTAGAATGGCGTCAGCTCGGCCACCACCCCATCGATGACGTGGATCGAGAGATGGAGCGCCAGGGTCGCGCCCGTGGCGGCGAAGGCGGACAGCGTCTCGCGCTTCGGCATGGCGCTGGCCCGGCCCGAGGTGCGGGTGAGGATGACGGATTGCGCCAGCCCCGGCACGGTGAGTTCGCGACCCAGAACGGCGGCGGCGGCGGCGAAGGACGGGACCCCCGGCGTCACCGTGTAGGGGATGCCGGCTTGGGTTAGGCGCCGGGTCTGCTCGGCGAGCGCGCTCCAGATCGACAGGTCGCCCGAATGCAGGCGGGCGACGTCGAGGCCGGCCGCGTTGGCGGCGGTGCATTCGGCCACGATGGCGTCGAGGTCCAGCGGCGCGGTATCGACGATCCGCGCCCCCGGCGGGCACCAGCCCAGGATCTCGGGCGCCACCAGGGAGCCGGCATGGAGGCAGACGGGGCAGCGCGCGATGAGATCGCGCCCGCGCACGGTGATGAGGTCGGCGGCACCCGGGCCGGCGCCGATGAAATGGACGGTCATGGCGCCTGAGTGACGGATTCCGGCGCGAGCGCAAGGGCGCATGTCGCACCGAGGCTCGCGATGCGGGGAAGAAGGAGGGCGGCGCCCACGCCCGCGACCGCCAGGGCGGCGGCCTCCGCAACGGACCCGACGCCCCGTGTCGCCGCGATGCGGGACGAGCGGGTGACGATTTGACCGTCCACGGCGATCATCGCCTCGGCCGAGACTCCGATCAGGGGCACGCCCAGGGTGGCGGCCACGGCGCCGATCGCGGGCTCGCCCGCCCGGTCGACAGGGGTGGCGAGGCATCCGAGGGGCACGCCTCGGGTGGCGAGTGCCTGGTGGACGAGGGCAAGAATCTCGTCGGCCGACGTGGCGTGGCGAAACCCGATTCCGGCCACGCAGGTCTGTGGCGGGTGCTTTTCCGTCGGCGGTCCATCTTCGAAAGGGTCGCACACCTCACCCTGTCCCTCTCCTTCCGGGAGGGCGGACCCGCATGTCGTCCCGCCCTTCGGCGCCACGCGGGATCGGCCGACCCCGTCAGCCGCAAAACCATATCCTGTCCGTGTGCATCGGGAGCCTGCCCGAGAGGTGCTTAACAGGGAGTGGCTTGCCAGGGGAATGAGCCCTGCCACGATGGGGGCCCGTGCGCCTGTACCTCGATCTGGCGCAGCTTCAGCACAACCTGTTCTGCACTCGTTCTCTGACCTCGCCGCAGGTCCCGCTCCTCCGGTCCTGGCTGATCCTCTCAATCAGCCCGGTCCAAAGCCGGTCGCTCAGGTCAGGTGGCTGTGCGGTGCATACTGCCTGAACCCGATGGCCGCGACCTCGCTGGCCCTGACGGCTATCGCGCCATGTGAAGCCGATGATTCTTCAAAGCACATTCGAGAGTCGTGATCGGCAATCCCGTTGCCGGAATATCCCGCTGTGATCTTCGTATTTCACCTGGATACTTTGTATATTTTTGGAAACTTGTTGCTTGCGCGCCACGCAGTCAATGCTTCTAAAGGCGGGACCAGATTGATTGCGCAAAATGGCCTTTCGGAACTTTATGATCCCGTGCGGTTCTGCCATGACAGGGAAACGTACTCGGCCGCTTTTGTGGAGCTTCTATAGAGGCTATCGGCGATGGATTTCCGATGAGGATTTGTCCCTGGCTCGCGATTAGCTAGAGGCATGAGTACAAATCAAAATTTATAAGCTGTAGAAGCTGGGAGGGTATCACAATGGCTTTGCCACTCGTATTCCGCAACACTGTGTTCCAATCTGGTTTTGCCGGCACGGACGATGGTGCACCTTCTGCGACTTTCCAAGTCGATGACGCTACGACCAGTCCCCTGACTGTAAATGGGACGGTCAACGCAGTCGGCGACCCCATAACGGTCACCGGCACCCTGCCGGGATCTACGGGTTCTTCGACGTCGACGTTCTACGCGACGCAGTACGACAATGGATCGATGATCCAGTTTACCAACTCGCAAACCGGCGCCGGTGCTGGATCGACTCGCCTGATCCTCTCGAATTCACAAGTGTTCGGATCGGGGTCGGCGAACAGGACACGCTTCACGGCCGACTCGAATGGCACCTTGGGTGATTATGTGGCGCCTGTCTGCTTCACGACCGGCACGCTGATCCGTACGGCGCGTGGCGAAGTCGCTGTCGAGGATCTATGTGTCGGCGACGTCGCCGTGACCGCCTCGGGCGCCATGCGCGCCGTCATTTGGATCGGACATCGCGAACTCAGGGGCGCCGGCCAGCCGCTGACCCATGATCAGCAGCCTATCCGTGTGCGAGCCGGTGCTTTCGGGCCGGGTCTGCCCGCCCGGGATCTGCGTCTCTCATCGGGCCACCCCGTCCTCGTCGGGGCGGATGCGGACAGCCAGGGCGGCGCCCTCGTGCCGATCATGTGCCTGATCAACGGCACCACCATCATCCGCGAACCGGCCACGAGCGTTACCTACTGGCACGTCGAGCTCGATGCCCACGACATCCTGCTCGCCGAAGGTCTGGCGGCTGAGAGCTACCTCGATGGGGGCGACCGTCCGTTCTTCGTCGAAGGCTCCGACCACGCGCTGCACAATCCCGACTTCGTGGTGCCGGGCTTGTCGGGCCGTTGCCGCCCGGTGGCAGTGGACGGCCCTTTGGTCGAGGCGGAGAGGGCGCGTCTCGATACGGTATTCGCCGCGGAGCTGAGTGGGCACAGTGCCTGGGACGCCAGCAACGGACTCGCAGCACTCGTTGCGTGAGCCGAAGGACGATGGAACTGCGAGGGAGCTGAGACGCGAACGTGCGATCTGGCTCCCTCTCATACCTCTTCCGGTTGATCACTTCTGATCGAACGGTCGCGTCGGTGCTCCCTCTCCTGGAAGGAGAGGGTTGGGATTAGGTGTGGTCCCTCTCCGGAAAGGTCACACCTCACCCTGTCCCTCTCCTTCCAGGAGAGGGGACCCGCGTTTCACCGCCTCCCCGACCTGATCAAGCGGAAACCGTATCACGCGACGCCTTCCTGGCACGCCGGGCCTCCGACAGGCGCTTGGCCCGGCTGACGCGCGACATCGGCCTTCCCGAAGGGCACGGTCTTGAGTTCGGCCCGGTCGACAATCCCACGCCGCTGCCCGGCGGCCTTCGCATCACATTCGTCGACCGCGATCTCGATGCGGGGGCCTGCCTTAGGCGGCGCCGATCTGTGGCGCTTTAGATCACGACGGTTTGGATGTGATGATCTCATGGTACAGTTGAAGTAGATCATCACCTTGATCCGCGGTGGTTCGTACAGAGGTCCGCACAATGGGCGGGCTCTGACGGAAGCGCTCCGGGTCCGCGTCGATGCGCGACAGGACCCTACGTAAGCCATCCGGCGATCCGACGTCGATTCGGAATCCATCGACATTGTCGGTCAGATCGGCTCCGATTGCGCCCCGGTCGCTTGCGATGACCCAGAGCCCGGCAGCTCGCGCTTCACGTGTGACAAGGCCATAGCTTTCCGGCCACAGGGACGGCGCGAGCAGAACGTCGAGCTCGGCATAAAGCTCGGCAACGGCGTCTTGCGGCTGCCGCCCGATGAGCCGAACCGGTGTGGTGCCCCAGATCTCCGTCGCGCTTTCCTCGGGCGCGCGGGCGTGATCGACCAGCGTCAGATCGAGGTTCGCGAACGCCCCCGCACGCAGGACGGACTCGATCAGCGTCGCGCCCTTGTGCGTCGTACGCCCGCCGACCTGTCCGAGGCGCACACGGCCTACCGCCCCCTGACGACGCGGAACGAAGGACATCGCCGGAATTCCGTTCGGAACTGCGACGGTTCGCGGATGACCGGCCGCCTGGTAGAGGCGGGCGAAATTCTCCGACACGGCAAGGAGTGCGTGAGCGCCGTCGAGCAGCCGTCCGAGTTTCCGCCTGCGGCCCAGCGAGGCGATCGGGTCGAGAGACCGGTCCGTCGCGTCCACCAACGGATCCGCAGAGGGCGTATGGACCTGTCCGTCCGCATCGACGAGGAACTGGAAATCCGAGATCCACCACGCATCGTGCAGGGTGACGACGTAGGGAATACCGCGTGTGCGGACCGATTCCACCACGGTGCCGGTCAGGTGCTGCACGCAGTGAACATGGACGAGATCGGGCGCGAATCGATCGAGAAGTCCCTCGAACGGGTCCCGCATCTTCGGGTCGAACGGTTGCCAACCCCCATGCTCGACCCGCAACGGCGCAATCCGGTACACCGGAACGCCACGGTAATGGTCGACGCGCGTGCCGTAGGCCGGATCGGCGCCGTCGTCGGCCGCTGCGACCGCGAACTCGAAACGGTCGCCGGCGCGATCAAGGAAATGATCGAGGTTGTCGCGCACGACCCGTGTCGCCCCGCCCACGAGCTGAGGGGGAAAATAGACGTTGAGGATCAGCACGCGGAGCTTTCGCCCCGCCACCGCACGGTGATGTCGTGGGCGAGACACACCGATACGATGTGTGTCGCGCACCTGGGTTCGGGGCGGGGGCAGCGCACGGGCGAGGACCGCGACGGCTTGATCCAACCCATACTCGCCCAGCGCCTTTGCACGGGCCCGCTCGCCGATTGCCCGTCGCAGGGTGCCGTCCACGATCAATCGGTCGAGGGCCTGCAGCCATTCCCCGGGCGTATCGGCGAGAAGCGCGTCGTTCCCATCGCTGAGAAGCTCCCGGTAGGTGCGCGTACCGGAGACGATCGAGGGGATGCCGCACATCGCGGCTTCCAGCCACTTGATCTCGCTCTTGGCGTCCGCCATGGGGCCGCGCACGAGCATCGCGAGGTTGATGTCGGCGCCGGAAAGCACCTCCCAGTAGGACGCGACGTCCGCACAGAAACCGAGCTGCCGTACCCGGTCGGCAAACGGTACAAACCGCGGATCGAGATGGAGGTAGCCGGCGATCACGAGCCGCACATGCGGATGGCGGGCCAGCACTTCCACCAGGGCGGGGGCGACAAGGACGGTGAAGTCGCGGTTATGTGCCTTCGTGCCCGATCCGTAGAACAGCGTCACGGAGCCTGCCGCGAACGCCCTCGCGGGTCGCGCGAGGAAGGGATCGTTGCGCTGGTCGAACCCATTTCGCAGAACGTGGCAGATTCCGCTACGAAGGTGGGGCCGCATGGCCTCGGCGAGCGCTGGGGTCGATGCGATCCCGGCGTCGCACAGGCGCAGGGCGTAGCGGAACAGCGGCACGCCATATTGAAGCTCGACATAGTCTTTTTGGGTGATCTGCCCCTCAAAACTCTCGAACGGATCGGGATAAGACGCGGGCTCGAACAGGAGATCGTCGATCTCGTAGAAAGTGGGTAGCCCCAGGGCCTTGGCATAGAGGATCGCGTGCAGCACTCCGGGAATGGCCGCGACCCTGTAGAAGATCACCGCCGCTGCCAAATCGAGGCTTGGGCGACATCGATCCGCCTCGTCCTGCCTGAACAGTTCGACGTCCCATCCGCCATGCTCAAGCTGCGCGCACTTCTGGACGACCCGGTAGTGGTCGCACTGGGGCAGGTCGCGATTGGCCACCACCACGATCCGACCGTTGCTGGGGGGCGCAAGCCGTCCCGGTAGAGGGTCGGCAGTCGCGATCACGATCGCGAGGCGGTCGAGGCAGGCCGTGAGATGGGCATCGGCTTCCACCCGCCGGCCGGCCGAATAGAGGGCTCTGGCCTCGTTGCTGATGTTGGCAAAGACCCGCGCGATTGTCTGATGGGCCGCGTTACGCCATTCGAACGCCCCTCGAAATTTTTCGGCCGAGCGCTCGATCCGGTCGAGCGCCGCCTCGTTTGCGTCGGTGGCAAGCCCGAGTGCAGCGTGGATGTGGGTCCACAAGCCGGCGCTCGCCAAGCTGGCCGCCGCCGCGTAGTCGGCGGTCGCCTCAGCGTCGCGTCCGAGCGTCCGCAATGCGTCGGCGCGCTGGTGAAGAAGCCGTCCTTCCCCCGGCGCGAGGGCAAGCCCCCGCTCCGCGGCCTGCAACGCAAGGGCGTGATCGTGCCGCATCAGATGATAGTCGCTGACTCGGCTGAACAGCCTTGCGCCACCTGACCCGTGAATCGCACGATGCTCGACGAAGCCGGCCTCGACAAAATGCTTCAGGGCCGCGAACCGGCCCGGTGGGGGGGGATCCAGGTCGGCGGCCAAGCCCGCCCGGTAGGCCGCCGCGTCGAAACAGTTAGGGAACCTGTCCTCGCCGATGAGCTGAGCCAGAGCGCTTCCCTCGCTGCCCGGAAGGCCATCGACGATGCCGAAGCTCAGCCAGTGGCGATAGAGATCGGCATCGCGCGAGGGAGCCGGCCCCGAAAGCTGCGAACGGTAGAAGATCGGATCGAACGTCGCTTTCAGGGAAATGAGGGCCAAGCGCTCGACGCCCTGTTCGAGGAACAGCCGGATGCCCTCGATGCGAGACCGCGGAATGTAGGGCAGCCAGCTCGCGTTCAGGATGGCGAATTCGTAGAGCATGAAGTGGTCGAGCACGGGCTCGGGCAGGACACCCGCGTTGGCAGCGATGGCCCGGAGGCTCGCAAGATCCCTCTCATCGGCCGCGTTGCGAACACGTCGGTAGGGGCGACCCTCGAACTGCCCGTACCTCAGGTAATGCTCCTGGAGTTCCCAGGGCTCGCGCTTGTCGGCCAAGTCCCCGTAAAGCCGACGGTAGTGGCTTGGCACGAAATCATCCGGCAGCGGCCCGAACTCGGTTTGAAGGGAGGCCACCAGGGAAAGCGCGTTCGGCGCACGCCCCTCACGGCGGCCGAACTTCAGGTAATGCCAGTTCAGTTCGTCATCCGGGATACCGGACAGATCGCCGTAGCGGCGCTGGTAGAACGCGGCATCGAAATCGTCCGCGAGGACGTACGCCCGGCCTTCGCGGCGCCCAAAGCGCAGGTAATGCTCGGCGAGCGCCCAGCCTTCATGAAAATCGGTCAGATCGTCGTTGAGCAGGCGATAACGCTCGGGCTCGAAATCAGCCGGGAGCGGGCCGAACTCCGAGTTGAGAGCCGCCATCAGGGCGCGGGCATTGGGAAATCGGCCCTCGTGGCGACCGTGCGCCGCGTAGTGCTTGAATAGCGTTCTCTGATTCGGGAAGGCAGAGAGGTCTGTGTAGTAGGCGCCGTAGAAAGCTGAATCGAAAGTCTTTGTAACAAATTTCTTTGTTTCGGGTCGCCTCCGAAACAACCGTCTTACAAACATGCAATATTTCTCCGACCCGCTGATTGTATGAAGTCAGATACGCATCGAGCCGACAAATGAAGCGACGAGGTACGGTTTAACCCGGGCCGCGCACCTGCTTTTCATCCGTGGTGCGGTTGGCTGCCGTCGCCGGTCGGGCATCGATGCCGGTAGCACGAAGACCCGTCCCTGGGTACCGGCGCCGGACAATGCCACGATGGCGACGCTTGCATCCAACGTCGTGTCGGTTGGCCGGGCGGGACCCGAAAGCGCCTCGCGTTCGATCTGTTGCTCTACGCGGACCTGCGCCGCAGCGATGCCGTCCCCTCGGCCGACCGCACGTCCGCAAGGGCGAGTTCACCCTACGCACCGAAAAGACTGGGATGGTGGTCACTGCCCCGATCCTGCCGCCGCTCGCCGCCTCTATCGCGGCCGCGCCAACTGGAGAGCTCACCTTCATCGTGACGGATCGCGGACGTCCCTTCACAAAGGAATCGTTCGGCACGTGGTTCGGGAAGGTGTGCCGAGAGGCAGGGCCCGGGCTCGGCTCATGGCCTGCGAGCCACGCGCATCAGAGGCCGGCGCCAGCGAGGCGCAGCTCAACGCCCTGTTCGGATGGGCCGACGGGAGCCGGGAAAACGCGACCTACACGAGGACCGCGAACCGCGCCCGTGAGGCCAAAAGAAATCCCGCACCGGTATCCCGGGTGCGGGATGAAAACCTAAAAGCGATTTGATTTCCGTGACTTAGAAATCAATTGGTGCCCAGGAAAGGACTCGAACCTTCACCTCTTGCAAGACTGGTACCTGAAACCAGCGCGTCTACCAATTCCGCCACCTGGGCTCGCCGGAGCCGCTCGCGGCGCCGACGTGGGTTCGTTTAGGCGGAGCGGGGGCACCCGTCAATCGAGATTTTGCCCCCGCTCCCTCTTGCGCTCCCTCTGGGTGCGGTCAGGCCTCGGGCCAGTCGCGGATATCGACGAAGTGGCCGGCCACGGCCGCCGCCGCCGCCATGGCGGGGGAGACGAGGTGGGTGCGGCCGCGGTGGCCCTGGCGGCCCTCGAAGTTGCGGTTCGAGGTCGAGGCGCAGCGCTCGTCGGGGCTCAGGCGGTCGGCGTTCATGCCGAGGCACATGGAGCAGCCCGGCTCGCGCCAGTCGAACCCCGCCGCCTTGAGGATGCGGTCGAGGCCTTCCGCCTCGGCTTGGGCTTTCACGATGCCGGAGCCCGGCACCACCATGGCGGAGACGTTCGCGTGGACCTTGCGGCCCTCCACCACCTTGGCCACCGCCCGCAGGTCCTCGATGCGACCGTTGGTGCACGAACCGATGAACACACGGTCGATGGCGATGTCGGTGATCTTGGTGCCCGGGACCAGGCCCATGTAGTCGAGGGCTTTCTCCTTCGACTGGCGCTTGTTCTCGTCGAGGATCCGGGCCGGATCCGGCACGGCGCCGGAGATCGAGACCACGTCCTCGGGGCTGGTGCCCCAGCTGACGATGGGGGGGAGGTTGGCCGCATCGAGCCGCACTTCGCGGTCGAAATGCGCACCCTCGTCCGAAACCAGGGTTTCCCAGTAGGCGCGCGCACGTTCGAACGCCTCGCCCTGCGGGGCCTTCGGCCGCCCCTTCACGTACGCGACGGTGGTGGCGTCGGGCGCGACGAGGCCGGCCCGCGCGCCGCCCTCGATGGACATGTTGCAGATGGTCATCCGGCCCTCCATCGAGAGGGCGCGGATGGCCTCGCCGGCATACTCGATAACGTAGCCGGTGCCGCCGGCGGTGCCGATCTCGCCGATGATCGCCAGGATGATGTCCTTCGCCGTCACGCCGGGCGGCAGGGTGCCGTCCACGGTGACGCGCATGTTCTTCGCCTTCTTCTGCAGCAGCGTCTGGGTGGCGAGGACGTGCTCCACCTCCGAAGTGCCGATGCCGTGGGCCAGCGCCCCGAAGGCGCCGTGCGTCGAGGTGTGGCTGTCGCCGCACACGATGGTCTGGCCCGGCAGGGTGAAGCCCTGCTCGGGACCGATGACGTGGACGATGCCCTGGCGCCGGTCGAGGGCGTCGTAGAACTCGATGCCGAAATCGCGCACGTTCTCGGCGAGCGCCTCCAGCTGGATGCGGCTCTCCGGATCCTCAATGCCGAAGCTGCGATCCGAGGTCTGGACGTTGTGGTCCACCACCGCCAGCGTCTTCTCCGGGTGGCGCACCCGGCGCCCGGCCACGCGAAGACCCTCGAACGCCTGCGGGCTCGTCACCTCGTGGACGAGGTGGCGGTCGATGTAGAGGAGGCTGGTGCCATCCGGCTCGACATCGACGACGTGGTCGTCCCAGATCTTGTCGTAGAGGGTGCGCGGCGCGGTCATGGTTGGGTTGTCTTCGCGTTTCTCGGCGGGCCTCGGTGCCCAGGTTCCCTTTAGTAATGTTCCAGACCGTTCGGCGAAAGTGGGGCGTGGGCCCCAGTCGGATGGCTGCGGCGAGGTTTTCGCATGACGAGGCCCGGTGCGGGTGTCCGCACCCCCTCACTGGACCGGCCCCGGTCCACGGCTTAAAGCGGACGGGTGGCCTCCGAGGCCGCACACCGGCGTCCCGAAGGCCCGCCAGAAGGTCCCCCATGCTGCCCGTCGATCTGCTGCTGCTCAAACCCATGCAGCCGAGCGTCATGGAGGCCTTGGCCGAGCACTTCACCCTGCATCGGGCCGACACCGCCCCGGACCGCCAGGCATTCTACGCTGAAATCGGCCCACGCATCCGCGCCATGGCGACGGGGGCGCAGGCGCCCGTGGACGCCGTCCTCCTCGGGCACCTACCCAACCTCGAGATCGTGGCGAGCTTCGGGGTCGGCTACGATACCATCGACACCGCCGCGGCTGCCGCGCGCGGCATCGTGGTGACGAACACCCCCGACGTCCTGTCCGACGAGGTCGCCGACCTCGCCCTCGGCCTGCTGCTCGCCACCCTGCGCCAGATCCCGCAGGCGGACCGTTACCTGCGGGCGGGACACTGGCCGAGCAAGCCCTATCCCCTCACTCCAACCCTGCGCGGGCGAACGGTGGGCATCCTCGGCCTCGGGCGCATCGGCCGGGCCATCGCGACGCGGCTCGAAGGGTTCGGCGTCGCAATCGCCTATCACGGACGCCGCCGGCAGGCGGAGGTGCCCTACGCCTACCACGCGTCCCTCCTGGAGATGGCGCGGGCCGTCGACGTGCTCATGGTGGTGGCGCCGGGAGGACCGGAAACGGACGGCCTCGTCGGAGCCGACGTGCTGGAAGCTCTCGGGCCGCAAGGCATCCTCGTCAACGTGGCGCGCGGCAGCGTGGTGGACGAGGCCGCCCTCGTCGCCGCCTTGGCGGCCGGAACGATCCTCGGGGCCGGACTCGACGTGTTCGCCCGCGAGCCGCACGTGCCGGCCGAGCTCACCGCTATGGACCACGTCGTGCTCCTGCCGCATGTCGGTTCGGGCTCGGTCCACACCCGCGCGGCCATGGGCCGTCTCGTGGTCGAGAACCTCACTCACTGGTTCGCCGGCCGCGGACCGCTGACCCCAGTACCGGAGACGCCCGTACCGGTCCGGAGCGCGCGGGCGTGAGCGCCGCCGCATCGGCCTTCGTGCTGGGATTCTGCGCGGCCCTCGCGGTGGGCGGCACGGCCGTCGCGCAGGAAGCCCAGCCGTCTCAGGCCGTTCGGGCGCCGACGGAGGCGCCGGTTTCAGAGGCCGTCCCCGCGCAGCCGTTCATCGAGAGCCTGCCCAAGGACATCGCCGGGGTGCCGGGCACCTGGGACCTGTCCCGCGACGGCAGCACCCGGCGCTGCGTCATGACCCTGTCGAGCGAGAGCGGCGAGGCCGGGCGGCGCCTGTCGTTTCCCGCCGGATGCCGCCGCGCCCTGCCGGTGCTGAACGGCGTCGCCGGCTGGCTGTTCACCGACGGCGCCCTGCGCTTCGTCGACAAGAACGTCCGGCCGGTCCTGCCGTTCACCCGCCGGCCGGACGCGCGCAGCCTCGTGGCGCAATTGGAATCCGGCGAGCATTACAGTCTCGTGCCCCTGCAGATCGTTGCCATGGTGCCCTCGGCGCCGGCTGTGCCGCCGGCCCCGGGGACGCCGACTTCCCCGTCCGGCACCCCCACATCCGCGCCGCTGGGGGCCGAAACGGATCTGGGCGGCGCAGCGCCACCGGCCGGTCTCTATACCCTCGACCGCTACCGCGATCCGGACGTCTGCCGCCTGGAACTGACACAGGCGCCGCCCCCCGCGCCCGTGCGCGTCCTCGACGGGTGCCGCGACAGCGGCCTCAGCGTGTTCGATCCCGTCTCCTGGCAGTTCGCCCGGGGGCGGCTCGTCCTGAACGCCCGGCGCGGCCACACGGTCAACCTCATCCCCACGGGGGACGGACGCTGGCGCCGCGATCCGGAGGTGGGCGTCACCTTCGTCCTGCGCCGGATCACGACGCCATCGCCGTAGGGACCGCGCTCGGGTTTGCCCCTCTGGTTTGCCCCTGGCTCGCCCCCGGATTATGCCGTCGCGATGCTCACCGTCGCCGCCCTCTACCGCTTCGTCGATCTGCCCGATGCGAACGCGCTCCGCGCGCCCGTCGAGGTCCTGTGCCGGGATCTGGGGATCACCGGCACCCTGCTGCTCGCCCGCGAGGGGATCAACGGCACGGTGGCGGGCGAAGCCGGAGCCGTGGAGACGTTCCTCGATGCCCTCCGCACCGGGCCGCTGTTCGGCGGACGCCTCGGCGACCTCGACGTCAAACTGTCCTCGGCCGACGCGCCGCCGTTCGGGCGCCTGAAGGTCCGGGTCAAGCCCGAGATCGTGACCTTCGATGGCGGCTCCACCCACCCGGCCCTGGCCCCGGCGACGCCCGTCGCCCCCGAGGCCTGGAACAGGCTCCTCGACACGCCGAATCTCCTTCTCATCGACACCCGCAACGCCTTCGAGGTGGCGCTCGGGAGCTTTCCCGGTGCCGTCGATCCGGGCACGAAGCGCTTCGGCGCGTTTCGCGCCTACGTGGACGGGCTCGACCCGGCGGCGCATCCGAAGGTGGCGATATTCTGCACCGGCGGCATCCGCTGCGAGAAGGCCGGGGCCTACATGCGCGCGCAGGGGTTCGCCGAGGTCCACACCCTGGCGGGTGGCATCCTGCGCTACCTCGAAACGGTGCCGGACTCCGAAAGCCGCTGGACGGGCGACTGCTTCGTCTTCGATGGCCGCATCGCGCTGGGCCCCGCCCTCGTCGAACGGCCCGACCACGCCCCGGAGACCCTGCGATGAGCGACCCCGACCTCGGCGCCCGCATCGACGCCCTGGAAATGCGCCTGACCGAGCAGGACGTGGTCATCGACGATCTCAACGCCACCATCACGGCGCAGTGGCGCCAGATCGACGCCCTTGCGCGGCGGATGGCGAAGCTGGCGGAGGAGATGGAGGAGGCGGGGAGCCGCCCGGGCACCAACGCGCCCGAGCCGCCGCCGCCGCATTACTGATCGCGCGTGCCGTCCGGGATTCGGGGCAGCCTCGACAGGTGCCCCGGGCTGTGGCTTCGTAGGTCTCCGGTGCGGGAGACAGGGCCATGGCCTACCGGTGCGACCTCGGCGGCGAGCGCCACAGCTTTTCCGACCTCAAACATGTGCTCGCCGCCGCCTCACCCCGGCGCTCGGGCGACGAGCTTGCGGGGCTAGCGGCCGCGAGCGATGCCCAGCGGATCGCGGCGCGGCGCGTCCTCGCCGATCTACCACTCAAGGTGTTCCTCACCGAGGCTCTGGTCCCTTACGAGGACGACGAGGTCACCCGCCTCATCGTCGACACCCACGATGCCGTCGCCTTCGCCCCCGTGGCGCACCTCACGGTCGGGGGTTTTCGCGATTGGCTGCTGTCCCACACGGCCACCTCCGAGGTTCTCGCCGCCCTGGCGCCGGGCCTGACCCCCGAGATGGCGGCGGCGGTGTCGAAACTCATGCGGGCCCAGGACCTCATCGTGGTGGCACGCAAGTGTCGGGTGGTGACGGCGTTCCGCACCACGATCGGCCTGCCCGGGCGCCTCGGCACGCGGCTTCAGCCCAACCACCCCACCGACGATCCGCGCGGCATCGCCGCCTCCGTCCTCGACGGCCTGCTCTACGGCGTGGGGGACGCCTGCATCGGCATCAACCCGGCCACCGACAGCGTCGAGAATGCCGGCGCGCTGATGACCATGCTCGACGAGCTGCGCCAGCACTACGCGATTCCCGCCCAGACCTGCGTGCTGACCCACGTCACCAACGCCATCGCCATCATGGAGCGCGGCGCCCCCGTCGACCTCGTGTTCCAGTCCGTGGCCGGCACCGAGGCGGCCAACCGGGGCTTCGGCGTCGATCTCGCGGTGCTGGCCGAGGCTCACGACGCGGCCCGGAGCCTGAAGCGCGGGACGGTGGGCGACAACGTGATGTATTTCGAGACCGGCCAGGGCGCGGCGCTGTCGGCCGACGCCCATCACGGCGTCGACCAGCAGACGGTGGAGGCTCGGGCCTATGCCGTCGCCCGCGCCTTCCGGCCGCTGCTGGTCAACACCGTGGTGGGCTTCATCGGCCCGGAATACCTCTACGACGGCAAGGAGATCATCCGCGCCGGCCTGGAAGACCATTTCTGCGGCAAGCTGCTCGGCCTGCCGATGGGCTGCGACGTCTGCTACACCAACCACGCCGAGGCCGACCAGGACGACATGGACGGGCTGATGACCCTGCTGACGGTGGCGGGCTGCAACTTCCTCATCGCCGTGCCCGGCTCCGACGACATCATGCTCAACTACCAGAGCCTGTCGTTCCACGACGTGCTCACCCTGCGCACCACGTTGCGGCTCCGCGCCGCCCCCGAGTTCGAGGCGTGGCTCGAACAGATGGGCATGACCACGCCGGACGGCGGCATCCGCGAGCTCGAATCCCGGCACCCGAGCCTGAACCGCCTCATCGACCGCGCGAGCCAGGTCGTATGATGGTGTCGGATCGGGAGATGGGCTTGGATCGAGGAAGGGATTTGGCATGAGCGACGGCACGCCCGCCACCGCCGCCGACCGTTGGGCGATCCTCCGGTCGGCGACGTCCGCCCGCATCGGTCTCGGACGCCGGGGCGACGCGATCCCCCTGGAGGCGGTGCTGGATTTCCAGCTCGCCCATGCCAGGGCGCGCGACGCCGTTCATACCACCCTCGATGTCGCGGCCCTGGAGGACGCTCTGCGGCCCCATCCGGTACTGCGCGTCCGCAGCGCCGCCCCCGACCGCGCGACCTACCTGCGCCGGCCCGACCTCGGCCGCACCCTCGACGCGGACACCATCCTCGATGGCGCGGAGGACGGCGTCGATCTCGTTCTCGTCGTGGCGGATGGCCTGTCGGCGACGGCCGTACAGAGTCAGGCCGCCCCGTTGATCCACGCGTGCCTCGCGCGCCTCGACGGGATCTCGATCGGCCCCATCGTGGTTGCGAGCCAAGCCCGCGTCGCCATCGGCGACCCCATCGGGGAAAGGCTCGGGGCTCGCCTATGCGCCGTCCTCATCGGCGAGCGTCCGGGCCTCAGCGTCGCCGACAGCCTCGGGATCTATCTGACCTACGGACCACGCCCGGGCCGGCGCGATTCCGAGCGCAACTGCATCTCCAACATTCACACCCGGGGCGGTCTCTCCATCGACCGCGCCGCCGACACGCTGGTCTGGCTCGCCCGCGAGTCCCTGCGGCGGCGCGTGACGGGCGTTGCCCTCAAGAATAGCCTCGGCGCCGAACCGGCCGCCCCCGTACTCTCGACCGAGACCGAGGGGTGATCTCGCATCGCGGAACCACAGCCGGGCTGAAAACTTGAGACAGCGCCGGCTGTTCCTTGGGGACGTTGGCGTACCAGATCACCTGAGGGGGTGATTTGCTCGAGAGATGGCCCAAGCACCATGATCATCACCCGCACCGCACCGTTCCTGCTCCTTCTGTCCCTGGCCTCGCCCGTCGCGGCACAGCCGGCACCGGGTCTCGACAGGCCGTTGCTGGTCCACGGCAACTATTGTGGGCCCGGCAACAATGCACCGCTGCCGCCCATCGATGCCCTCGACGCGGCCTGCGCCCGGCACGATGCCTGCACGCCGCCGGGTGGCCTACCGTCTCAAGCCTGCAACAGGCGCCTGGAGCGCGAGGCCGCCGCCATCGCCCGTGATCCGCGCCAGTCCGATGAGCTTCGCGCCACGGCGGGCTTTATCTCCGCCGGCGTCGCCCTGATCCCGTCGGACGAGATGATCCGGCCCGCGTCGCATCGGCTCGGGACATCCCTGCCGGGGTCCGGTTTGCCCACGTCCGGCTTGTCCGCATCCCAAGTCTGGGACGCCCCTGCCGACGCCGAGGATTGACCCGCGTCGCCACGTCCTCCCCCGCGAAGGGGAGGGCGCTTCACATGGCGAAAGCCGTGGTTCTCTAATGCTTGGCGTGCTTTCCGACGACGTGGATGACGGTTCGTCTCAGAAGAGCACGAGACCACGAGGACTGGAGACATGATCCGATCCAACCGGACCGAACACAACTCTAGACGGCGTCGATAACGCCCGCCTCGTCCTGGGCCTGGAGTACGTCGGGTCGCGGCATCGAGATGATGTTGTAGCCGGAATCGACGAAATGGACCTCGCCGGTGACGCCGCCGGAGAGGTCGGAGAGCAGGTAGACGGCCGAGCCGCCGACCTCTTCCTGGGTCACCGTACGCCGCAGGGGCGCGTGAGCCTTCTGGTGGTTGAACATCAGCCGGGCATCGGCGATGCCGGCACCCGCCAAGGTCCGCATCGGGCCGGCCGAGAGGGCATTGACCCGGATACCGTCCGGGCCGAGGTCACCCGCGAGATAGCGCACGGAGGCTTCCAGGGCGGCCTTGGCCACACCCATGACATTGTAGTTCGGCATGACCCGGGTCGAGCCGCCATAGGTCAGGGTAAGGAGCGAACCGCCGCGCGGCATGCGCTTGGCCGCGCGCTGGGCGAGTTCGGTGAAGGAGAAGCACGAGATCGCCAGGGTCCGCGAAAAGTTCTCGCGGGTGGTGACGTCGACGTAGCGACCCTTGAGCTGGTTCTTGTCCGAGAAGCCGATGGCGTGGACGAGAAAATCGATCCCGTCGGGGAAGCGCTCGTCGAGAGCCGCGAACACCGCGTCGACGCTTGCGATGTCCTCGACATCGCAGGGAATGACGATGTCGGAGCTGAGCGATGCGGCCAAGGGTACGACGCGACGCCCCAGTGCCTCGCCCTGATAAGTGAAGGCGAGTTCGGCACCATGCCTGTGCAGGGCGGACGCGATCCCCCAGGCGATAGAGTGACTGTTGGCGACCCCCATGATGAGGCCGCGCTTACCCGTCATCAAACCCGTCATGCGTTTCCCCGTGGACGCGGCCTTTTTCGACCAGCGCTGTCATCCGTAGGGAACGAGACTTAGCGTGCCGGTCGCGGGCATGTCCAATTCGGGGACGAGACCGGGACTAGAAGTAGCCGTTGGTGTCGGCCCGCGCCCAATCGATGAGGGCCTGCTTGGCATAGACCGCCGCCAGACCGGTGACGGCCAATCCACCGACGGTGCCCAGGGTGAACCACAACATGCGCTTTATCCTTGCGTGTTGCAGAGAAAACGCAGCCGGAGTCCCGGGGTTCCCGCGGAGCCCCGAGGTACTCCGGAGGGTCAGGCGTCGACGTTCTTCAGGACCAGGGTGGCGTTGGTTCCGCCGAAGCCGAAAGAGTTCGAGAGGACATGGCCGAGCTTGGCCCCATCCCGGCGCTCGCGCAGGATCGGCATGTCGGTGAACGCCGGGTCGATCTCGTCGATATGTGCGCTCTCGCAGATGAAATCGTTGTTCATCATCAGGAGGGAGTAGATCGCCTCCTGCACGCCGGTGGCGCCGAGCGAATGGCCGGTGAGGGACTTGGTGCCGGAGATGGGCGGACAGGCATCGCCGCGCCCGAACACCTCGCGGATGGCCTCGATCTCCTTCTCGTCGCCCACCGGCGTCGAGGTGGCGTGCGGATTGATGTAGTCGATGGGGGCGCCCTTCAGGCCGCCGATGGCCTGGCGCATGCAGCGGACCGCCCCCTCGCCCGACGGAGCGACCATGTCGTGGCCGTCCGAAGTGGCGCCGTAGCCGGCGATCTCTCCGTAGATCGTGGCGCCGCGCGCCCGGGCGTTCTCGTACTCCTCCAGCACCAGCACGCCGGCGCCGCCGGCGATGACGAAGCCGTCGCGATTGGCGTCGTAGGCCCGCGACGCCCGCGCCGGAGTGTCGTTGTACTTCGACGACATGGCGCCCATGGCGTCGAACAGCACCGATAGCGTCCAGTCGAGGTCCTCGCAGCCGCCGGCGAAGATGATGTCCTGGCGCCCGCCCTGGATGATCTCGGCGGCGTTGCCGATGCAGTGGTTCGAGGTCGCGCAGGCCGAGGCGATGGAATAGTTCACGCCCTTGATCTTGAACCAGGTCGCGAGCGTCGCCGATGCGGTGGACGACATCGCCTTGGGCACCGCGAACGGGCCGACGCGCTTCGGCCCCTTCTCCGTAGCGATGGCGGCCGATTCGACGATGACCTTCGTCGACGGGCCGCCCGAGCCCATGATGATGCCGGTGCGGTCGTTGGAGATGTCGCTGGCCTCGAGGCCCGACTGGCGGATCGCCTGATCCATGGCGACGTGGTTCCAGGCGGTGCCGCCGCCGTGAAAGCGCATGGCGCGCCGGTCGACGATGCCCTCGGGATCGAGGCTCGGACGACCCTCGACCTGGCTGCGGAAGCCGTGCTCGGCATACGAAGCCGACGGCCCGATGCCGGACTTGGCCTCGCGCAGGGAGGCCAGGACCTCGTCGGTGTTGTTGCCGATGGACGAGACGATGCCCATCCCGGTGATCACGACACGCCGCATGGACCGCTTCTTCTCCGCCGCCGGTGCTTCGGACGGCACCCTGCCAATGTCAGTTAGGACGAGGCCGCCCCGATCTCAACCGGGGCGCTGTCAGGCGGCGGCCGAGCCCTGCGCCTGGAACAGGGCGACGCGCAGGTCCTTGGCCTCGTAGATCCGGGTGCCGTCGGCCTCGAGCCAGCCGTCGGCGATGCCGAGCACGAGCTTGCCGAGGCGCACCCGCTTGATGTCGATGCCGTAGACCACCTTGTTGACGGTGGGCAGCACCTGGTCGGTGAACTTCACCTCGCCGACGCCGAGCGCCCGGCCGCGCCCGGGGGCGCCGAGCCAGCCGAGGTGGAAGCCCACGAGCTGCCACAGGGCGTCGAGGCCGAGGCAGCCGGGCATCACCGGGTCGTTCTTGAAGTGGCAGCCGAAGAACCAGAGGTCCGGCCGGATGTCGAACTCCGCCAGCACGTGGCCCTTGCCGTTGGCGCCGCCTTCGGTGCCGATGGAGACGATGCGATCGAACATCAGCATCGGCGGCAGGGGCAGCTGGGCGTTGCCGGCTCCGAACAGCTCGCCGCGCCCGCAGGCCAGCAAGTCCTCGTAGGAGTACTGCGTCGCCCGGGCGGGGGCCGGGGTGCCGGTGGGTGCGGTGGGATCGGGAGCGGAAGACATGATGAGGGGATCGGTCCTCGAGGAGGGGGCTGTTGACGAATGCGTGTCCGCCGCGCGGGAAGAGCCGTTTCACGACGGCGGAACGGGCCGGAAAACGGCGCTTCGTTAGCACAGGGCCGGTGCGGCTCAAAGCTGTGCCCGGTCGCGCCTCGAAACGGCTCGGTCACGGCGGTCTGTCACGGCGGTTTCGGATTTCGGACGGGGGAGGGTGGGACATGCATCCATAGCCAGGCCCCCCGGAGCCTGGCGCCCTGCGCTTGGCTTGCGGCAACGGGGCAGGTTCCGTATAAACGGAGATGTGAAGACCGAAGTTTGGGTGAAATGTCAGCCACCGCGATTCCGAACATGCAGCCGCTGCAGGCCATGCTGAACGCACGGACCTCCACTCCGTCGGGCGATGTTGCCGGCCGGCGTGGCTGTCCGCTCTCCGACCTGCGCGATCGCCTGCGCCGGGCTGGCCTGCGGCCCACCCGTCAGCGTTTGTCCCTGGGCTGGCTCCTGTTCGGTCGCGGCGACCGCCACCTCACGGCGGAAATGCTCTACGACGAGGCCATGCGCGCCAAGGTGCCGGTGTCGCTCGCCACCGTCTACAACACCCTTCACCAGTTCACGGAAGCCGGCCTGCTGCGCCAACTCGCCCTCGACGGGTCGAAGGCCTATTTCGACACCAATCCGAGCGAGCACCACCACTTCTTCCTCGAGGAGGAGGGCCAGGTCCTCGACATGCCGGATTGCGGCATCACCGTCGATTCGCTGCCCGATGCCCCCGAGGGCATGGAGATCGCCGGCGTCGAGGTGATCGTGCGCCTGCGTCGCCGGGGTGCCAGCGGCCGCAAGGCCTGATCGTCCCTTCGCTCTTTGTAGTTTCGCACACAAAAAGGGCCCGGGTGACCGGGCCTTTTTCGTGTCTGCGGGACAGGGCGGCGTTCGAGGATTGCGGCGGGTACGACGTCCACGACGCCGGCCCTGCGGCCGAGATCTCACGCGGGCCGGCGTTCCGATTCCGAAGCGGTCCGTCCGAGCGCCGAACGTCGAACCTACGCGGCCTTCACGTCGATGAGGAAGGCGCTGACTTCACGGGTCAGGCTCTCGGAGTGCCGCGAGAGCTCCTGCGCGGCGCTCAGCACCTGGGACGCCGCCGCACCCGTCGAGTCGGCGCCGTGGTGCACGTCCGCGATACTGCCGGTGACCTGCGCCGTGCCACCAGCGGCCTCCTGCACGTTGCGGGCGATCTCCTGGGTCGCCGCGCCTTGCTGCTCCATCGCCGCCGCGATGGCGGTGGACACCTGAGCCATCTCCGAGATGGTCCGGCCGATGCCCTGGATCGCCCCTACGGACTCGTGGGTCGCCCGCTGGATGGCGCTGATCTGCGTGGCGATCTCGTTGGTCGCCTGCGTGGTCTGCCCGGCCAGGTCCTTGACCTCGGAGGCGACCACCGCGAAGCCGCGCCCGGCCTCGCCAGCGCGGGCCGCCTCGATGGTGGCGTTGAGGGCGAGCAGGTTGGTCTGGCCGGCGATCTTGGTGATCATCGCCACGATGGTGTCGATCCGCTCGGCGCCGGTGGCGAGCTGCTGGACGAGGCCGTCGGTGCGGCGCGCCTCGTCCGCGGCCCCGTGCGCGATCCGGGCCGATTGACCGGCCTGCTGCGTGATCTCCTGGATCGAGGCCGACATCTGTTCGCTGGCCGCGGCCACGGTCTGGACATTGGCCGAGGTTTGCTGCGCGGCCCGCATGGCGGTCACCGATTGCCGGCTCGTCTGGTCGGCGGTTCCGGTCATGGACCGGGCCGTGGCTTCCATCTGCGTCGCCGCGCCCGCGAGGCCCTGGCTCAGCATCGAGACATTTGCCTCGAAGGTCCGCGTCAGTCGATCGAGCCGCTCGGCGCGCCGCATCTTGGCATCGGCCTCGACGACCGCCTGCGCATCGGCCAGATCCTTGGCGACGAGGGCATCCTTGAACACCTGGACGGCGCGCGCCATGGCGCCGAGTTCGTCCCCGCGGTCGGCACCCGGGATCGACACGGCGACGTCTCCCGTCGCCAGCCGGCCCATCACGCCGGTCATGGCGGTGACGGGCCGCGCCACACCGGAGCCGACCCGCCAGGCGAGCACGCCGCCGCCGACCAGGGCGAGGGCGCCGATGGCGAGCACGAGGCCGCGCAATTGGCCGGCACTCGCGCTCATCACGGACATGATTTCGGCCTGCTGCCGGGCGGCGGCGGCGCGCGCCGCGTCGGCTTGAGTCGCCAGGGCGTCGCCGGTCCGCCGGAGCTGCTGATAGGTCGCGTCGATCTCGCCGGCGCCGTTCAGCACGCCATCGAAGGCGGTCTTGAACAGCGGCAGCTTCGTGGCGACGACCCTCAGGGACGTCTGGAGCGCGCCCTCGGCGTCGGCTTGACCGAGTGTCGCGATCTCGCGCCCGTAGCGGGCGAACTCGACCGTCGCCGTGCCGGCATCGGCCGGGTTGCCGCTGGCCCGGAAAGTGGCGACGGCGGCAAGGCTGTTCTGCAGGGCTCGGTCGGCGCGGAAGGCCGCGAAGCCGAGATCGGCGTCCCTGGCGCTGCGATCCGCCATGGCGTAGCCGGCATTCGCGAGGGCGGCCCCGACCTTGGTCAAGTCGGTGAGGGCCGCCTTGCGTTTCTGGATGGCGGCGACGAGGGCGTTCGCGGTGGTCACGTAATCCGCCGTATCGCCCTTGATGCGGTCCGCCTGGTCCGCGCCGGACTTGGCGACCTGCTCCCCCTCGGCCGCGAGGGTGGCGAGGGCCGCCTTGAGGTCGGCCAGCATCTCGCCCCGCTCCGTACGGAGATAGTTCAGGGTCAGGCGACGAGTCTCGTTCAGGTGCCGGTCGAAGGCACTGGCCTGCCCGGCGATACGAACGCGCGCCTGCGCGTCGGCGATGTCGGTGTTGAGGCCGTTCACGCTGGTGAAGGTGACCAGGGTGGAAGCCGTCAGCAGGAGCAGGACGACGCCGAATCCGGCGAAGATGCGCTGCGCGACGGAGAGGCAGTCGAAGCGAAGAACGGACATGACGGGGTCTCGCACGCCTACGGGACGGACTTGATCTGCTGGATGATCTCGGGACCGAAAGCTTTGCTGAACGCGGCATTCGTATCCTGCAGGCTCGCCTCGAAGGCGGGGCGATCGACGGTGGCGACGACCTGCATGCCCGCCTTGCGCAAGACGTCCACGCCCTCCTTCTCGGCGCGTCCTGCCATCTCGCGGGAGACCTGGCCGCCGGCTTTGGCCGCCTCGACGAAGGCTTTCTGGGCGCCCGGGCTCAGGGCGTCCCAGGACGCCTTCGAGACGATCAGGGCGGCCCAGGAATAGACGTGGCCGCTGAGGGTCAGGTGCGTTTGGACCTTCTCGAAGTGGGACGCGGTGATCACCGCGATGGGGTTCTCCTGGCCATCGAACTGGCCCGACTGGAGGGCGCCGTAGAGGGCCGGAAACGCCAGCGGCTCGGCCTTGACGCCGAAGGCGCGGAACCCCTTCAGCATCACGTCGGATTGCGGCACGCGCATCGACAGGCCCTTCAGGTCCCCCGGACCGGCCACCGGCCGTTTCGAATTGGTGATGTGGCGCATCCCGTTCTCGCCCCAGGCCAGGGCGACATAGCCCTTCTGCTGGAACTTCTTCAGGTAATCCTGACCGATCGGCCCATCGAACACCGCATGCGCGTGCCGGGCATCCCGAAACAGGAACGGGATGTCGAAGACGCCGAATTCCGGAATGAGGCTGGCAAAGGGGGCGCTCGTGATGAAGGCCATGTCGAGGTGCCCGAGCCGCAGCTCCTCCGCCATCTCGACTTCGCCGCCCACGGTGCCGTTCGGATAGAGTTCGACCCGGTAGGTGCCGCCCGTCCGCTTCGCGACATCCCGGGCGAAGGTCTCGGCCCCCGCGCCGAGCTGGGATGTCTGCGAGAACAGATAACCGAGGCGCAGGACGCGCTCGCCGGCATCCGCCTTCGACGTGATCAGAAGTGAGCACAGAGCAGCGCAGGCTGCGGCAAGAGGAAGGTTCTTTCGCACCGAAGCACCCCGACCCGACAATGCCGTTCTCGATAGGGTCGTTCGATTAACGGGCCGTTTCCGGACGGTGTGTCGACCGGGTCTACGTCGGTCCGCCAGCCGAATACATCCGGATCGAGGGGGATGTGCTTCATGCCGAGCACGTGTCGGGGCTCGAGGCGCCTCACGAAGCGCCCGCTCACGGCCGGTTCCGGCTCCGAGCACGGCGGCGCAACGGACGTTCTGTGGGAACCGCGCGGGCACAGATCGGCCGGATGCCCGGCCCCGTTCCCGGGCGATGCCCGCGCGACCCGCGCAGGCTTCAGCTGGCGATGGCGCGCATCTCGGCAACGCCGTCGCGCAGGACGTAGCCGCGGCCCCAGACGGTCTCGATGTAGTTCTTGCCGGACGAGGCGTTGGCGAGCTTCTTGCGCAGCTTGCAGATGAACACGTCGATGATCTTCAGCTCGGGCTCGTCCATGCCGCCGTAGAGGTGGTTGAGGAACATCTCCTTCGTCAGCGTCGTGCCTTTGCGCAGGGCGAGGAGTTCCAGCATCTGGTACTCCTTGCCGGTCAGGTTCACGCGGTTGCCGCCAATCGCGACGGTTTTCTCGTCGAGGTTCACGATGAGGTCGCCGGTGGTGATCACCGACTGGGCGTGCCCCTGCGAACGGCGGACGATGGCGTGGATGCGGGCGACGAGTTCGTCCTTGTGGAAGGGCTTCGTCAGGTAGTCGTCGGCCCCGAAGCCGAGGCCCTTCACCTTGTCCTCGATGCCGGCCATGCCCGACAGGATCAGGATCGGGGTCTTGACCTTCGACACCCGCAAGGCGCGCAGCACCTCGTAGCCCGACATGTCGGGCAGGTTCAGGTCGAGGAGGATGATGTCGTAATCGTAGAGCTTGCCGAGATCGATCCCCTCCTCACCGAGATCGGTGGTGTAGGTGTTGAAGCGTTCGGACTTCAGCATCAGTTCGATGCTTTGCGCGACGGACGCATCGTCCTCGATCAGTAGGACACGCATAGGCCGGCTCCTTGAGACATTTACCCGTTCCTATACAAACATTGCCAACAAAACCTTAAGACGGGTGCGCATGAATCCGCGGGCGAATTTGCCTGACGGTACGACGCTTTTCGCGGGGATGGGCGATCCTGCGGATCTTGCCCGAAGGCATCGGCCAGCCCAGGCGGCGCCCGAGGATCGATCGATTCCCGCCAGCGCGAAAGCGCCACCCCCGGACATCGTATGTGGCCTGTCGCGCGGGGGTGAGGCCTATCCCTGTTGTGGTGGGGCCCATCCCATGGCTGGAATCGATGGGGTCCGGCGGACAACCGCCGCCGCGCGGTCGCGATGAGTCAGTGTCATCGAGATCCGGTCTCAGACGGTTTCCGTCTGATTGACTCTGCGGGGATCCTCGCTGAGCGGCGTGTTGGTTTGGGTCCAGGCGATGCCCGAACTCTTCGCGTCGGTCCGGCCGGTGCGGTCCCCGCCCTGAGACGGATGGCATCGTGCCATCGCCACTCTCCGCAACGACAAGGGCCGCCTCCGCGCAGTGCCCCTCGCCCGGGGCGGGACCACTCCCTTTCCCGTCCCAGGCGACGGTGCCTCGTCGCACCGGCTGCGGTTCAATTCAGGGTCCGCTCCGCGTCGACCCTTCCGGGCGAGGGCGCGCCCGACCTCGTACAGGGCTTGGCGTAGTCCGGGCAGGGCGGCTTTCGCGCCATCGTCCTCGATCATCGCGTTGGCGATGAGAAGATGGTCGGCGATCGATTCCAGATGGTCGCTCGTGGTCGTCGCCGGGTGGGTGGGGGGCGGCACGAAGCGGCCGATCTGGCCATAGGTCTGCAGCGCGTTGGCTGGGTCCGGCGCTAGTTCGGTCATGGAGCCGAGATAGCCGAGGAAGGTGCGGTCCGGCGGCCCGAACGAGGGGACTCCGCCGGCGCCGATCCAGCGTCGACTGCCGTCCGTCGAGCACAGGCGGAACCGGACGCTGAATTCGGATGTCCTTTCAGCTGCCCGCGACAACACATCCCTCACGACGGGGCGATCCTGGTCATGGACACACGCCAGCCAGCCCTGGTCGAGGGCGGCCGCGACGGTCTGCCCCGTGAGATTGGTCCATTCCTGACTGATATGACTCAAGGCCCCAATCGGATCGATTGCGAAGATCACGTACGACTCCTGCCTCAATCCAGCGTCATCGTGGATGTATCGCGTATGTGACTGCTGGTCATACGTTCAAGCGATCCTGTGTTTCGATAAGATTCGCAACCCACCACACCGCTCCTGCGGTGCGACTTTATAGCCGGGAAACGATGAGCGATGATCCTGATGCTCAGATCCGCACGCGCGTGCGCCAGATCGCCGAGACGCTCGACCTGCCAACGGAATATTTTTAGATCGATCCGATGATGCCGGGCAGCGTCGCCGAGGCGAACGAATGCCTGCGGCTCTGGTCCCGCCTCAGGACGCCCGAGGGGCGCTGCCGGGCCCTGGAAACGCTCCGTGCATTGGTCGAGGACGGGGAGACGTAGCGCCGACTATCGCCGCCTTTCCGGGCGGACCTGCTTGGATCCCGGCCGTGCGCCGCCGCTACTCCGCCGCTGGTGTATTGAGGGCCAGGAGGCGAGCCGTTCGGGTTCGGGCCGCGTTGCGCGTGGCGTCCGGTTCGCGTCCCTCCAGGGTCCTGCGCGCATCGTTGACGGCGGCGTGGACCGCGTCGATAGCGAGGATCAGGGCGCTGATGGTGCGGGTGTCGATGTTGCGGGCCCGGGCGTGCTGGACCACGTCGGCGACCAGGCTGTCGGTCTCGCGCACGAGACCGTCGAGGTCGTCCTGGGTGCGCGCGCCGCGTACTTCGCGCAGGAGGTCGAGGAGGCGGTCGAGCACCACGTCGATGCGCTCGCGCCGCTCGCGGGCGAGGCGCTGACCGAGCCAGGCGATACCCGAGCCGATGGTGCCGCCGAAGAAGGCGAGGAGGTAGATGTAATCCTCGTAGCGCTCGAACAAGGTCTGCTGTTCGCGCTCGAAATAATCCACCGCGCCGGGATGGTTGGGCAGGCGCGCGCTGGTGGCGGCGACGCTCGAATCGAAATCCGGGGCCTTCATCAACTTGGCGATGGGAGCCTGCGGGGCGAGCTTCGAGCGCCATTCGAACAAGTGCTGGGTCACGGAGGCCACTGTGAAGCGGCTGATGCTGCCCCGGGCCATGAGCCGGTAGGAGGCACCAACCGTCTTCACGTCCTCTTCGGGCCGCTTCGGACGCCCTCCGAAGGTGCCGGCCGGGATCGTCACCGATTGCAGTTCGGGCATCCGCTGGATGATGGCCTCGCCGTCGGGCACCGAGACGAAGTTGACCTGCTTGTCGGTGGAAGCCGCCTCCACGGCCCGCACGGTGGAGATGGCGGCCTTCGAGGCGGGGGCCGCGATGACCGCCACGGCATCGACGCGGCCTTCCGCCACGGCGCTCGTCACCTCGGCGGGCTTGAGCGGCACCAGGGCGACGCGGGCCGGACCCATCACCTTGTCGGGGCCGGCCTCCCCGAGGGGCTCGGCCGTGAAGTCGTAGAACCCCAGCAGGTTCGTCACGAACGGCACGTCGGCCTGATGCCGTTCGACGATGCCGAGGCGCTTGCGCGACAGGTCCGGAAAGCTCTCGATGGCGGCCGATGCGGGGGCCACGATGAGCAAGGCCTCGTCGTGCAGGATCGCCAGGGTCAGGCCGTTCTCGGGCAGGAGCACGTCCGGACGCACCACCGCGAGGTCGGCCTCGCTGCGCTGCAGGGCTTCGGCGGAGTCGCGCACGTCATCGTAGGGGACGACCTTGAGGCGGACATCCTCGTGGCCACGGGCGAGCGCACGGGCGTAGGTCTGGAGCAGGGTCGCCTCGGCACCGTCGCGCGGGCCGACGGCCACGGTCAGCGTCGTCGGGCGCGACAGGTACACCACCGCCCCGGCCAGGGCCGCGAGGCCGAGGGCCAGCGCGACGAGAAGCCATTCGCGCCTCAGGAGGAATGCCGGCATAGCATGCTCGAACCCTCTTCCAACATCGTTGTCCGGGTCGGATCGTCACCCGAAATCTGAACCGGAAACCTGTCCGAAGCGTGAAGAACCGATGAACGCCTCAAACGTTGCAAAGCCGGCAAATCCCGGGCCAAAACCCCCCAAGCCGACTCCGCCGGTCAGTGCAGCCTATCTGGAGCGGGTGGCCCTGCACTACCTCGAGCGTTACAGCGCATCCGTGGCGATGCTGCGGCGGACCCTCCAGCGTCGCGTGGAGAAGCGCTGCCGCCTGCGCGGCGAGGACCCGTCCACGCACGCCGAGACCATCGAGGCCGTGGTGGCCCGGGCGGTGAGCGCCGGTCTCGTCGACGATGCGCGTTTCACCGCCGGCCGGATGGCGGCCCTGCGCCGGCGCGGCACGTCGGCCCGGGCCCTCTCGGCCAAGCTTGCCGCCAAGGGCGTGTCGCGCGACCTCGTCGCCGACGCCATGGCGGCGGAGCGCGACGAGGCGGAAGCGGAGGGGACCGACACCGAGGAGACGGCGGCGGCCGCCTATGCCAAGCGCCGGCGTCTCGGGCCATGGCGTCGGCCCGGCACCCGCGAGGCCCACCGCGACCGCGACCTCGCCGCCATGGCCCGGGCTGGCTTCGCCTACGGGCTTGCTCGCCGTATCGTCGAGTCGGACGCGGAATCGCGACCGGACGAATGAGCCTGCGACGATCCGGCAGCGAACACGGCTGCAATTTTCTCCGGAAAAAATTGAACGAACCACGAACGGGGCGCATCTCTTCGTTATGGACGAAGCCCTCGCGAAGAAGCTGCGCATCCTCGCCGATGCCGCCAAGTACGACGCCTCGTGTTCCTCGTCGGGCGCGCCGAAGCGCGTGGCGGGCAAGGGCGAACTCGGCTCGACCACGGGGGCGGGCATCTGCCACGCCTACACCCCGGACGGGCGCTGCATCTCGCTCCTGAAGATCCTGCTGACGAATTACTGCCTGTTCGACTGCGCCTATTGCGTCAATCGCCGCTCGTCCAACGTCGCCCGGGCGAAGTTCACCGTCGAGGAGGTCGTCACCCTCACGGTGGAGTTCTACAAGCGCAACTACATCGAGGGCTTGTTCCTCTCGTCCGGCATCATCAAGTCGCCCGACCACACCATGGAGTTGCTAACGCGGGTGGCGAAATCGCTCCGGCGCGATCACGGGTTTCGCGGCTATATCCACCTGAAGTCGATCCCGGAGGCGAGCCCGTGGCTGATCGAGGAGGCGGGCCTCTACGCCGACCGTCTCTCGATCAACGTCGAGTTGCCGACCGAGATGAGCCTGGAGCGGTTGGCGCCCGAGAAGAACGGCACGATCATCCAGAACGCGATCCAGCAGATCGGCGAGCGGATCACGCAAGCGAAGGCCGAAAAGCGTCGGTTCTCGCCGGCCGGGCAATCGACGCAGGTCATCGTCGGCGCCGATGCCACGACCGACGAGGCGCTGATGCGCAAGAGCGCGCATCTCTACGGTTCGTTCAACCTGAAGCGGGTCTACTACTCGGCCTTCAGCCCGATCCCCGACGGCTCGACCATCCTGCCCCTGAAGTCGCCCCCGCTCCAGCGCGAGCATCGGCTCTACCAGGGCGACTGGCTGCTGCGGTATTATGGTTTCACGCCGGACGACGTGGCCGACGCCACGGAGGACGGCATGTTCGCCCTCGACGTCGATCCGAAGCTCGCCTGGGCCCTCAAGCACCGTTCCCACTTTCCCCTCGACGTGAACCGGGCCGACCGGGAATGGTTGCTGCGGGTGCCGGGCCTCGGGGCGCGCGCCGTGGACAAGATCGTGCGGGCCCGGCGCCACACCCGCCTGCGCTTGGAGGATGTGGCCCGCCTCACCTCCGGCCTCAAGCGCGCCCGGCCGTTCCTCATCGCGGAGGATTACCATCCCAGCGGCGGCCTCACCGACCGCCTCGATCTGCGCGCCCGGCTCGCCGACCCGCCGAAGCAATTGAGCCTGTTCTGAGCATGGAGTCGGGCGGCGACCTGTTCGGAACCGGGCCGCAGGCGGTGTTCCTCGGCCCCGGCGCGGACGGGACCGGGTTCCGTGCCGCCGTCCGGCGTCTGGCCGCCGCTGCGGTCCCGCCCGAGCGTGTTGCCTGGTCCGTCGGCGAGGCGCCCGGCCTGTTCGGAGCCTCGGCTGAGACGACGGACGCCCCGCCGCTGGCCCTGCCGCGCGGCGTCGCCGACCTCGTCGCCCGCGTGGTGCCGCACCGCGACCCCGAACGCTACGCCCTGCTCTACACCTTGGTTTGGCGCGTCCTCCACGGCGAGCGCCGCCTGCTCGAAGTGTCGAGTGATCCCCTGGTCCATCGCCTGGAACGCATGGCCAAGGCCATCGCCCGCGATCTGCACAAGATGCACGCGTTCCTGCGCTTCCGCCGCGTGGAGGGGGCGGAGCCCGAACGGTTCGTCGCCTGGTTCGAGCCCGATCACCACATCCTGGAGGCGGCCGCGCCCTTCTTCGTCGGCCGGTTCCGGGGGCTGCACTGGACGATCCTCACCCCCGAGGGCTCGGTCCGGTGGGATACGGAGACGCTCAGCTTCGGCCCATCCGGACGGCGCGAGGACGCGCCGCCAAGCGACGGGTTCGAGGCAGGCTGGCGCGATTACTACGAGAGCACCTTCAACCCCGCCCGCACCAATCTCGCCGCCATGCGGGCCGAGATGCCGAAGAAGTACTGGCGCAACATGCCCGAGACCGCCGCGATTCCGGGCCTCGTCCGGGCGGCGGCCTCGCGCACGGAGACGATGATCGAGCGGGCGCCGCGGAAGGCGATCAAGCGCGACCCCGTCCGGGCCGTCGCCGCCATGGTGGATCAGGCCCCGGACTCCCTCGACGCCCTGAACGCCATCATCCGCCGTTCCGAGCCCCTGGTGCCGGGCGCGACGCAGGCGGTGCTGGGCGAAGGACGGGTGGGCGCCGCCATCGCCTTCGTCGGTGAGCAACCGGGCGATCACGAGGACCGCCAGGGCCGCCCCTTCGTCGGGCCGGCGGGCCAGCTCCTCAGCCGAGCCATGGCGGAAGCCGGGATCGTGCGCGGCGACGCCTACCTCACCAATGCGGTCAAGCATTTCAAGTTCGAGCAGCGCGGCCAGCGCCGCATTCACCAGAACCCCACCGCCGGCGAGGTCAGCCATTACCGCTGGTGGCTGGAACGCGAGCTCGACTTCGTCGCCCCCCGCCTCGTGGTGGCACTCGGCGCCACCGCCGTCCTGGCCCTCGCCGGCCGGGCGATCCCCGTCACCCGGGCACGCGGGCCGGCGGAGTTCGGCAAGGGTTACGCGGGGTTCATCACCGTGCACCCGTCCTACCTGCTGCGTCTGCCGCATGGGGCGAAGGACGAGGCCTACGCGGCCTTCGTCGCGGATCTGCGGCGGGTCGGCGAATTCGCGACGACTCTGGCCGCCTGAGGCTGCCGTCTCACCGCCGCCGCGTCAGCCCGAACAGCGCGAACCCCGCCAGGGCCGCGAGTCCGAGTGCGAGGCCGCGATTGGTGTTGACCGCCGCCACGACGGAATCGCCCGTCCGGCGCAGGTCGTCGGCGAGCGGCGAGCCGGTGAGGATGCGCTCGGCCCGGGCCTTGTTCTCGGGGCGGGTGTTGATGGCGACGGAGAAGTCGTCGTCGTGGCGGATGATGTCGATGCTGTTGCGGGCGAACCCCGCCCGCGCGAGGCGGTCGCGCGCCGAACGGGCGAGGCCAAGGGAGGGAAAGGCAACCGAGGCAAGCACGCTGTCCGACATGAATTTTCTTCTCCGCTGAGTTCGAGCGAAACACGGTGGCGTGAGGGGGAGTTCCGTGGGGCCGCCTTAAGGCCTCTGCAACCCGGGGTGCTTAGGCCCGGTTCGAGCCCGACCGGACGGCCGTCACAGGAGATGCCCGCCTTGCGCGATCCCTTCGTTCCCGACGCCCTGGCCGAGCGCCTGCGCGCCAAGCGGCGCAACATCCGGCCGGTGGAAGCCCTCGCCTACGAGCCCGCTAAGCCCCTCTTCGCCGAATTGCTGGATGGACGCGGCCATGGCACGGGGCAGTTCGTGCGCCTGTCGCAGGGGATGGTCGAGCGCATCACCCGGGTGGTGCGCGGCAGCGAATAAGCGGGCCGCACCGTCCCGGTATTCCGCATCCGCGCGAAGCGCCGTAGAGACCGGCGATGGAGCTCAGACCCTACCAGCGTGCCAGCCTCGACGCCCTCTACGCGTCCTGGCGCAGCGAGACCGGCGACGGCCTCATCGTCCTGCCCACGGGGGCCGGCAAGGCCTTCGTCATCGCGGCCCTGGTGCGGGAAACGATCGCCCGCGAGGCCGGCGCGCGGATCGCCATCGTCACCCACACCCGCGAGCTCATCGCCCAGAACCACCGCGAACTCCTCGCGTATTGGCCGGACGCCCCGGCCGGCATCTACTCGGCCGGCCTCAATCGGCGCGAGACGGCCACGCAGATTCTGTTCTGCGGCATCCAGTCGGTCTGGAACCGGACCGAGGCCATCGGCGCCTTCGACCTCGTGGTGGTGGACGAGGCCCACCTGATTCCGCGTGCCGCCGAGACCCGCTACGGCCGCTTCCTCGCCGCCCTGCGGGCCGCCCGGCCCGACCTGCGCGTCGTCGGGCTGACCGCCACGCCCTACCGCCTCGACAGCGGCCGCCTCGACGAGGGCGCTGGCCGGCTGTTCGAGCGCATCGTCTACGAGGCGAATGTCGGTGATCTCATCCACCAGGGCTACCTCGCGCCCCTGATCTGCAAGGCCACCGCCACGGCGCTCGACGTCTCGGGCGTGGGCAAGCGCGGCGGCGACTACATCCCGAGCGCCCTGGAGGCGGCGGTGAACCAGGACTGGATCACCCGCGCCGCCGTGGAGGAGATGGCCGGCTACGGCCGTGACCGCCGGGCTTGGCTCGCCTTCTGCGCCGGCGTCGCCCACGCGGAGGCCGTGCGCGACGCCGTGCGGGCGGAGGGCTTTTCCTGCGAGATGGTGACGGGCGAGACGGGCAAGCGCGAGCGCGACCGGATCGTGCGCGACTTTCGCGCCGGGCGGGTGCGCTGCCTCACCTCCGTGGGCGTGCTCGCAACGGGCTTCAATGTGCCGCGCGTCGATCTCATCGCGCTCCTGCGCCCGACCCAGAGCACGGGGCTCTACGTTCAGCAGGTCGGTCGGGCGCTCCGCACCGCGCCGCGCAAGACCGACGCCCTCATCCTCGACTATGCCGGGCTGGTGCGGATGCACGGGCCCGTCGACATCGTCACGGCCCGAAGTGCCGCCCTCATCAAGGGCCGCGAGGGGGAGGTGCGGGCGAAAGCCTGCCCCGGCTGCGGCGCCCTCATTCCGCTCAACGCCAGCACCTGCGAGGGTTGCTGGGTCGAGCCGGAGGACGAGGCCGACGACGGCCCGAGCCACGAGGCGGCGGCCGAGGACGAGCACCCGATCCTGTCGCGGGCCGTGCCGGTCTGGCGCGGCGTCCGGGGCTGGCAGCTCGCCCGCCACATCGCTTCCGGCAGCCTCGACGTGGTGTTCCGCACGGAGGACGGGCTGATCCACCGGGTCCGGATCGGCCTCGAACAGACGGGATATCCCCGCGAGAAGGCGGTGCAGTGGTGGCGCCAGTTCGGCGGCGGGCGCGACGTCCCCATGAGCGTCGCCGAGGCCCTCGACCGGGCCGACGACCTCACCCGCCCCGCCGCGATCCTGATCCGCACCAACGGCCGCCTGTCCGAGAGCGTGATCTACCGCTTCGCCGATGGGCGCACCTTCGTCGACACGCGGCGCCTCGACGGGGCCGGCGCCTGATTTCGGAATCGGTGATTTCCGGGAACACGCGCGGCCTGGCCACGGTTGCACCGTTCGGCTCCCCATGGACCTCACTGAGCATGGGACCACAACGAGGACCATGATGCGAGATCCGTCGGCGAAAGGTGTTGGCGCCCTGTTGGGCGACAGTGTGCGCCATGCCGCCGATCTCGTCGGCGGTGAATTCAAGCTCCTGCGCCGCGAGACCGACGGCAACATCCGGGCGATCCTCGGCCTCGTCGCCGCGTTCGGCACGGCCGCGCTCCTCGTCCTCGCCGCCCTGATGCTCTTCGTCGTCTTCCTGGTGAAGGGACTCGGCGCCCTGCTCGGCTCGGAGATCGCCGGGGCCCTCGTCGTCGGCGGGCCGTTCGCCCTCGCGGCCCTCGCCCTCTTGGTGCTGGGGATGCGGCGCATGTCCCGCGACAATCTCGCGCCGCGCCGGTTCGAGCGGCAGGTGGCCCGCGACGCCGGTATGGCGACCCGCCCGCGCGGCTGAGAGGTCGAGGAACCGGCTCGTCTTGAATCGAAGACCCGGGAGCGGTACCGCTCCCGGCGATGCCGGATTCGCGCGACGGGGTTACACGCCATGACCGAGATTCGCCCCCGCCGCAGCGTACTGTCCATGCCGGGCTCCAATGCCAGGGCCCTGGAGAAAGCGGCGAGCCTCCCCACCGACGTGGTGATGATCGACCTCGAGGACGCGGTGGCGCCCGAGGCGAAGGACGAATCCCGCCGGGCCGTGGCGGGGGCCGTGGGCCAAGGGCGATTCGGCCGGCGCGAGGTGGTGGTCCGGATCAATCCCCTCGACACACCGTGGGGCGAGACGGATCTTGCGGCCATCGCACCGGCGGGCCCTGACGCCATCCTGGTCCCGAAGGTCACCGGCCCCGACGCCCTCGTGGCCGTCGGCTCCCGCCTGCGCCGCCTCGGGGCGCCCGAGCGCACCCGCGTGTGGGCGATGATCGAGAGCCCGATGGCGCTCCTGCACATCGCCGAGATCGCGAGTTCGGCCCGCGACGTCGACACCCGGCTCGCCTGCCTCATCGTCGGTCCCAACGACCTGGCCAAGGCCAGTCGCGTCCGCCTCGGCGTGCCGGGTCGCCCGGCCCTGATGCCGTGGCTGATGAACGTGGTCGCCGCCGCCCGCGCCTACGAGATCGACGTCATCGACGGCATCTACAACGCGTTCCGCGACGCTGCCGGGTTCCTGGCCGAGTGCGAGCAGGGCCGCGATTGCGGCTTCGACGGCAAGATGCTGATCCACCCGGGCCAGATCGACCCCGCCAACGCGGTGTTCGGACCCACGATGGAGGCCATCGCCGAGGCCCGCGCCATCCTGGCGGTCTTCGCCGATCCCGCCAACGCCCGGCGCGGCGTGGTCGATTTCGAGGGGCGGATGATCGAGCGCCTGCACGCCGTGGAGGCCGCCCGCGTTGTGGCCATGGCCGACGCCATCGCGGCGCGGGCGGCGTGAGTGCGCCGCCCGAACTCGCCGTCGATCTGCGCCTGCTCGACGATCGCCTGACCGGCTGGGGTTTCCCCCACTGGGGCTCGGCCGGGGCCGCCGGCCTCGACCTCCACGCCTGCCTCGACGCGCCCCTGACCCTGGCGTCGCAGGACCCGGCGGTCCTGATTCCGGCGGGGTTCGCCCTGGTGATCCGCGATCCGTCCTGGTGCGGGCTGATCTACCCGCGCTCGGGGCTCGGCCACCGCGACGGCCTCGTGCTCGGCAACGGCGTCGGGGTCATCGACGCCGACTACACCGGCCCGCTGATGATCTCGGCCTGGAACCGCAATCCTGCGCCCGGGGCGCCCCTGGTGATCGCGCCGGGCGATCGCATCGCCCAGCTCGTCTTCACCCGCATCACCCGCCCCGGCTTCACCGTCGTGGACGGACCGGCGGAGGCCGGGTCCGGGCGCGGCGCCGGGGGGTTCGGCTCGACGGGGGTGGGGATCGGACGGACCCAAACGCCCTGAGCCGTGTTCACCCCTCGGACAAGAGCTGAGCGAGGTATACCCATGGCATTCGTATCGCAGACGGTGATGGAAGAGGGCTTGGCCGCCAAGCGCGCCGGCCAGTCCGACGAGGCCAACCCGTATCCGGCCGGTTCGCAGAACAGCGCCGACTGGCTCGAAGGCTACACGGCCGACGAGGTGGAGCAGAACGTCGACCGGCCGGAATCGGAAGCCTGACGACACCGGACGGGGGAGCCCCCAGGGGCGCCCCCTACAGGCGCTGCTGGCCCGACGGCAGGCCCGCTTGCGTGACCTCAATGCGGATCGTCGCCCGGCGGACCTCGCCCTCGGCGGTCTCGACCTCGATCTGGACCTCGTCGGGGCCGCTGTAGCTGGTGTTGGCCTGATAGACCACGACCTGTCCGGACACCTTCTGATCCGGACAGCGGTTCTTCTTGCCCGTGGCGATCTCGGCCGTGGTGGCGATGACCCGGCCGTGCTTCGGCAGGCCCGGCACGCGCAGGGTCGGCGCCGCGCCCGGGCTGCAATCGCGCTTCAAGGGGTTGAGCACGGCGATCTGCACCGGCTTGCCGGGGGCGACGCTCACCTGGGATTTGACGGAATCCGGGTTGTCGGCGCCCTGGCCGAGGGCGGCCGGCGCGGCGAGGAGAGCGGCGGCGAGAGTGAGACGCTTGGCGCGACGGGCGGCGATGCCGGGCATACGGGTCTCCGGTCGGGCACCCCGAAGGCGGGGCGACGGGAACGGACCCTATCGCGGGTCGGCCATTGAATGAAGGTCCCTAGATCTCACCGCGCCGCGACGGCATTCACCGCCGCAGCATCGCGATCCAGGACGAGACCGGATCGACCACGTAGGCGGCCATGGAGGCGGCCCATTCCCGGGCACGCGTCGCCATGGTCCGATTGCCGTCGCCGGCCGCGCGCTCGGCCATGAGGGCGGCGACGTAGGCGTCCTCGCGCTCCTTGCAGGCATCGAGGGCATTCCGCTGGGCGCCGGCCTTGCCCTGGATCGCCGGCTGCTCGGCGAAGGACTCGCGCACGCACGCCGTCCAGGCCCGCTCCAGGGCCGGCACGTCGGGGGCGGCCACCGCCTCGCCGAGGGGCAGGCAGAGGACCAGGCTGAGAACGAGTCGCGCGCGGATTCGCATGGCACCGATATCGCCGATTCGGCCGGTCCCTGACAAGGCAAGGCGGGAGCCTGCAACCGCCCCGCCCCGCGGCACGTTGCAGTGGCGCCTTGCGGACGTAACGCCGCGATTTCCAGGAGTCCGAACCCACGGATGACCCTTCAGGGCCTGCCCATCCGGCGCGAGCTGGTCTTCCTCGCCCTCGCCATACTCCTCGCGTTCGGGGCGGCGGGCGCCTTCTACGTCTCCCGCGCCACCACCCTGACGGTAGCCGTGGCCCCCAGCGACGGCACCGAGCCCGCCCTGATCCGGGCCTATGCCGACGCCCTGAAGGCGGGCCACAAGGAGATCCGCCTCAAGGTTCTGCCCTTCGACGATGTGCGCGATTCCGCCGCCGCCCTGCAGACGGGCAAGGCGGATCTCGCCGTGGTGCGCCCCGACGTCGCCCTGCCGGAGAACGGCCTGACCCTCGCGATCCTGCGCGATCAGGCGATGATCATCGCCTCCCCCGAGCCGTCGGGCATCACGGAGTTTGCCGGCCTCGATCGAAAACGCCTCGCCATCCTGGCCCATCGGGATGCCGACCACACCCTGATCAAGGGCCTGGTGGAGCATTACGGCCTCACTCTCCTCGACGACGCTTCCGATGGCCCCGTGCCAGCCCGCCACGTCGCCCTGGTGCAGTTGGAGGAGAAGGACCTCGCCCAGGCCTTCGCGAGGAAGCGGGTCGATGCCGTCGTCTCCGTCATCGCGCCGGCGGCACCGACGGCGCTCCGCATCGTCGGGATCGTCCAGGCGGCGAGCCGCACCCGCAAGGTCGCGTTCATCGATGTGGCCGACGGCACCGCCATCATCGAGCGCATGCCCCGCCTTCAGGCGGTGACGATCCCGGCGGGTTTGTTCGGCGGTGCTCCGAAGGTGCCGGCCGAGGATGTCCGCACCATCGGGGCGTCCTACCGCCTCATGGCCCGGGCCGGCCTGTCGCGCACGGTGGCGGCGGATGTGACCCAGCACCTGTTCGAACTGCGCAGCGGCCTCTCCAACGCCACGCCGGCAGCCGATTACATGCTGGCCCCGAGCTACGAGACCACGGCCGCCGCCACCAGCGCGCGCCTGCCGATCCATCCCGGCGCCATCGACTTCTTCGAGCGCGAGCAGCAGGGCTTCATCGAGCGCTACGAGACCTGGATCTACCTCGTCGCCTTCCTCGGCGGCGGCTTCGGCTCGGCGCTGGCCTGGATTCGCCAGCGCCTGTCGCGGGTGCGCCGCGAACGCGTCGAGGAGGCCACCGACCGGCTCCTCGCCATCCGCGCCGGGGTGCGGGATGCGCCCGACCGGAGGAGCCTCGACGCCCTCGCCGCCGAGATCGACGATCTCGCCGGTGAGATCGCCCGCCATGCCCTGGAGCGGCCGACGGAGGCGCGCACCATGAGTGCAGCCGCCATCGCCATCGATGCCGCCCGCTCGACGGTGCGGCGCGCCACCCGGACGGGTCCGCCGGAGGTGCGGGCGGCGGAGTGATCCGGGGACGGCCCGTTTCCTGCTGAGCCGGCCGGGGGTCCGGTGTCGGTCCGGCGTGAATCGGCGTAGGACGCCGGGACCGGCCCCCTGTCGCCCGAACGGACCCCGAGCCGATGATCAGCGCCTTCGACCTCTTCAAGATCGGGATCGGCCCCTCGAGCTCGCATACCGTCGGGCCGATGGTCGCGGCGCGCCGGTTCCGCGAATGGGTCCGGGGCGGAGTGGGCGCGGCGCGCATCCGCGCCGAGATCTTCGGGTCGCTCGCCTGGACCGGGCGCGGCCACGGCACCGATGTCGCCATCGTCCTCGGGCTGCTCGGCCATGCGCCGGCCACCGTCGATCCCGACGCCGTCGAGGGACTGGTCGCGGATCTGAGGCGTGACAAGCGCCTGTGGCTCGGTGGCCCGGCCTTCGACCCGGACCACGATCTCGTCTTCAACTTCACCGAGGTCCTGCCGCTGCACACCAACGGCATGCGGTTCACCGCCCTCGACGCAGCGGGCGGCATCCGCGACACCCAGGTGTTCTACTCCGTCGGAGGGGGGTTCGTGGTATCGGAGGCGGGACCCGAGCCGGGGCCGGAGGCGGCGTTTCCGCTACCCTATGCGAGTGCCGCCGAACTCCTCGCCGTCTGTGCCCGCACGGGCCTGTCCATCGCCGCCGTGCAGCGGGCCAACGAGGGCGCCACCCGCGGCCCGGAAGCGGTGGATCAGGGTCTTGACGCCATCGCGGAGGCCATGTTCGCCTGCATCGAGCGGGGCCTGCGCCAGGGCGGCGAACTGCCGGGCGGCCTCAAGGTCCGGCGCCGGGCGCGGCGTCTGTACGAGGACCTGACGGCCGGGCGCCTGCGCAACGCGCGCCCGGCCCACGAGGTCGTCGATTGGATCAGCCTCTACGCACTCGCCGTCAACGAGGAGAACGCGTCCGGCGGCCGCGTGGTCACGGCGCCCACCAACGGAGCGGCCGGCATCGTGCCGGCGGTCCTGCGCTACGCCCGCGACTTCTGCCCCGACTGGTCGGAGGCGCGCGGGCGCGACTACCTGCTCACGGCCGCCGCCGTCGGGGGCCTCATCAAGACCCGCGCCTCGATCTCGGGGGCCGAGGTCGGCTGCCAGGGCGAGGTCGGCTCGGCCGCCGCCATGGCGGCCGCCGGGTTCGCCGCCTTCCTCGGCGGCACGCCGGCCCAGGTCGAGAACGCCGCCGAGATCGCCATGGAGCACCATCTCGGCATGACCTGCGACCCCATCGGCGGCCTGGTGCAGATCCCCTGCATCGAGCGCAACGCCTTCGGGGCCAACAAGGCTGTGGTGGCCGCCTCCTTGGCGCTGCGCGGCGACGGCATCCACCGCGTCTCCCTCGACGAGGTCATCGAGACCATGCGCCAGACCGGCGCCGACATGCAGGACAAGTACAAGGAGACCTCGCTCGGCGGTCTCGCGGTGAACGTGGCCGCTTGCTGAGGGTCGGCTACGCGACGCGGATCGGCTCGGCCTTGCGCAGCGCGCCGCCGAGGTCGATGTGAAGGGTGAAGACCGCGCCGTCCCGCGAGGCCGGAACCTCGAAATGCTTCGGCTTGCGCTTGGCCTCGCCGATCGGCGTGTAGCCGGCCTCGCGTGCGGTGGCGAGGGCGGCTTCGGGATCGACTGGAGCATGATCGGGCTGCTCGGGCTTGGCCGGCCAGGCGATGGGGCGGGCCGTGCCGTCGCCGCGGGTGAGGCTTCTCACCTTGACCTCGGTGGGCTTCCGGTCACCGTCACCGTGTCGCCGGGCGTCAGGGTCAGGCCTTTGGCCCCTTCGGGACCGAGATCGGCGAGGAACCGCCCCTGCGGTCCCTCGACGGCGAAGCGGTGGCCGAACACGGCCCAGACGGTGCCGGTGGCGGTTTGAAGCTCTTTCATATGGATGTCCTGACGGTCTCGGAAGCGCCCTTTCGGGCTGGGACCGATTTACGGGATGGCTCCGGACCGGAACTGAACGGGGCGGTTCAGTCCCGGTTCAACGGTCCGGGCCCGGTCGGCGTCCCCCCTGTCACGGCCGCCGGTTTGCGAGCACCCGTGGCTGTGCCATGTCTCGGGCGGGACATATGCCGAGGGGAATCGATCGTGAGCGTGGGACTTCTGGCACTTCTCGACGATGTCGCGGCCCTCGCCCGGGTGGCGGCGGCCTCCCTCGACGACGTGGTGGCCCAAGCCGGCAAGGCCGGCACCAAGGCGCTCGGCATCGTCATCGACGACGCCGCCGTGACTCCACGCTACGTCGTGGGCTTCGCCGCCGCGCGCGAACTGCCCATCGTCTGGCGCATCGCCGTCGGGTCGCTGAAGAACAAGCTCCTGTTCCTGCTGCCGGGGGCGCTGTTGCTGAGCTATCTCGTGCCGTGGGTGATCACGCCCCTGCTCATGCTCGGCGGTCTCTATCTCTGCTACGAGGGGGCCGAGAAGATCCTCCATGCCCTCGTGCCCGCCCCCGCGCATGCCCCCGAGGCGGCGGTCGCCACCGGCCCGCAGGATGCGCAGGCCCAGGAAGACCAGCGGGTGCGCGGCGCGATCCAGACCGACTTCATCCTCTCGGCCGAGGTGATGGCCCTGACGCTCGCCTCCCTCACCACGGAGTCGACGGTGACCCAGGCGGCGATCCTCGCCGTGGTCGGCATCGGCGTGACCCTCTTCGTCTACGGCGTCGTCGCCCTCATCGTGAAGGCGGACGATGCCGGCGTGGCGCTCGCCGGCAACGACCGCCCGGCTTCCACCCTCCTCGGCCTGCGCGACGACACGCCGGGGGCGGCGGCTTCCGGCACGGATCGGGCCCTGCGCCCCGTGACCCAGGGCTTCGGACGGGCGCTGGTCGTCGGCATGCCGTACTTCCTCAGCGGCCTCGCCATCCTGGGCACGGCCGCGATGCTGTGGGTCGGCGGCGGCATCCTGCTGCACGGCCTGGAGCATTTCGGCGTCACCGCCCCGGCCCATCTCGTCCACGATGCCGCGAAAGGGATGGCGGCGGCGGTTCCGAGCCTAACGGGCGCCGCCGAATGGCTCACCACCGCGACCCTGTCGGGCCTCGGCGGGCTCGTGGTCGGCGGCCTGACGATCCCGGTGGTGCAGTTCGTCCTGGCGCCGATCACCCGGCGGGTCCGGGCCCTGTTCGGCTCGACTAAGGCGCAGGCGGCACCCGCTGGACACTGATAGATGCGCCGTTGCCTCAGGCCGGTGTGGCGTGGCCGGCGCGTGCGAGGGCCCGCTCGAAGCGTGCGCGCGTCGTGGCCTCGAGCCGCGACAGGCCCAGGGCGCGCGCCATGAGGCGGACCCGGTCGGCCTCCTGGGTTCGGGCGGGGAGCGTTTCGGCGAGGCCCACGAGTTCGGGCATCGGCGTCTCGGCGTGGCTGCGCACGCCAGGGTCGGCGGGACGATGGGGGCGGCTCGCGCATGGTGCCTCGCCCGGGGGCCACAGCAGGGCGCGCCCCTCGTCGTCCGTGCGGGCGATGGCCGGATCGACCCCGTCGAGGATCGCATCGCGGACGGGCGGGCTGACGCGCGCGATCCCGTGGGCGCGACTGACGCGGCGCACCAGGATCTCCTCGTAGATCGGCGCCTCGACGGCGAGGACGTGCGCGATCATCGCGGCGAGGACCGGCCGGTACGCGGCTTCGTGGAATCGCGCCGGTTCGAGGGACACGCCGAGATCGGCCGGGTCGGCCAAGCGGTAGCCGGACGGCACCGGGACCGCGGCCGTGACGGGCGCCGCCGCGAGGTCGGCATAGGGCCGCGCCGGTTCGACAGCCTGGGGTTGTTCGGGCAGCGGATCGTTGGCGGACTCGGGGCTGGGTTCCTCGGCCGGTGGCTCCGCATCCGCCGGGCCGATCTCGGGCGGGATGATGGGGGCGGCGTCCTTCGTCTCGACGGCCTGCCGGCGGTCCGTCTCCAGATCCTCGCGCAGACGTCCGTCGAGCTTGTCGAGGGCATGGCCCGCGTCCATCCACCAGTCCGTGCTCCAGACCCGGCGGATGCGCCAGCCGAGATCGACGAGCACCTGTTCGCGCAGGCGGTCGCGGTCCCGCGCCGTGGCGGAGCGGTGGTAGGTGGCGCCGTCGCACTCGATGCCGGCGAGGTAGCGGCCCGGCGCGTCGGGATGGACGATGCCGAGGTCGATGCGAAAGCCCGAGACGCCGATCTGCGTGTGGACGCTCCAGCCCCTGGCCTCCAGGGCCGCCATCACGGCGGCCTCGAACGGCGATTCCACGTCGCCGCCCGTGGGCGCGAACGCCTCGGCGAGGGCCCGGGGCCCACGCTCGGCGAATTCGAGGAAGTGCTTGAAGTCGCGTACCCCGCGCGATCCCGTGCGGCCGAGGTCGATCTGCTCCGGCCGGAGCGAGGCGAACACCACGAGTTCGCGCCGGGCCCGGGTGATGGCGACGTTCAGGCGCCGGTAGCCGCCCTCCTTGTTGAGGGACGACACGGTGCCGCCCACCCGCCCGGTGGCGTCGGGTCCCACCGCCACGGAGAACAGGATGGCGTCGCGCTCGTCGCCCTGCACGTTCTCGAGATTCTTGACGAAGACCGGCTCGTGCCAGTGCGTCCGGTCGAAGTACGGCTCCAGCTCCGGATGGGCGCGGCGCTGCTCGTCCAGCAGGTTCTCGATGAGGTGCTGCTGCTCGCCGTTGAAGGTGACGATGCCGAGCGACCGGCGCTCCCCGGCGAAAGCGGGCTCGCGCAGGCGCCGCACGATCTCCGTCACGACGGCCCGCGCCTCGGGCCGCTTCACCCGTCCCGCGCCGCGCTCGTAGAGTCCGTCACGCACCAGGGTGAGACGGACCGCCCGGTCGTCCGTAACGGGGGAGGGGAACGTCACGAGCCGCCCGCCGTAATAGCGCGCGTTCGAGAACGCGATCAGACTCTCGTGGCGGCTGCGGTAGTGCCAGTCGAGGTTGCGCCGGGGGATGTTGGCGGCGAGGCACTCGTCGAGGATCGATTCCTGATCGGCCACGTCCGACCCGTCCTCGATGGCGTCGACGCCGCGGTCGCCGACATTGGTCGGCGGCAATTGCTCGGGGTCGCCGACGATGACGACCTGTTTGCCGCGCGCGATGGCGCCGATGGCATCCCAGGGCGAGATCTGCGAGGCCTCGTCGAAGATCACCACGTCGAACGGCGTCGAATCCGGCGGCAGGTACTGGGCGATGGAGAGCGGGCTCATCATCACGCAGGGCGTCAGCCGGGTCAGGGCCGACGGCATCCGGGCGAACAGCTTGCGGAGCGGCAGGTGCGCCGTCTTCTTCGTCAGCTCGCGCGACAGGGTGCCCCATTCGGGATCGGCCCCGAAGGCGGTGGGAGCCGGGACGCCGCCGCCGAGGCGGGCGCGCACCACGCGCTTGGAGAGTTCGGACACCCGGATGTCGGCGGCGCGGAAGCGCGCGATGGAATCCTCGTGGCGCTCGGGCAGGAAGCGGGCGAGCACGGGATCGTCGGAGACGACCCGGTCGATCCACCACCGCGCATACGCCGCCTCGAACGCCGCCTCGGCCCGTTCGGGGGCGACGCGGCCCGCCTCCAGGCCGGCGATGAGCGGCCCGAGGCCGGCGTCGCGGGCGGTCCGGACGGCGGCCTGCCACGCGCACCAGGCCTGTGCGCGGCCAAGGCCCGCGGTCCAGCCGCCGATCCGCTCCAGGCTCCCGGCGATCCAGTCCGGGCCCGGTTCGATGGGCTCCTGCGGATCGTCGCGGCCGGCGAGGCACGCCAGTGCCGCTCCGGTCTCGGTGACGGCGGCGCGGTCGCGACTGAAGCGCCCGTAGGCGCGTGCGATGTGTCCACCCTCGGCGAGGGCCCGCCCCTCGGTCCGGACGAGGCGGACGAGGTGGTCGCGCAAGGTGTCGGTCCCCAGCGTCTGGGGGGCGAGGATGGCGACGAGTTTTTCGATTTTCTCGGCCCAGTCGAGGGGCGCCCGGAAGGGGTCCCCTCCGGTCTCGGGCAGGTTCCAGGGCGCGCCGAGGCTGGCGAGCCGCGCGTCCTCCGGACAACCGGCCCGGATGTGGCGGGCGACCTCGATGAGACCGATGAGGTCCGGGCCGAGATCGGCGGGCGCCGGTCCCTCGACGTAGGGCTGGACCCGGGCCTGGACCCGTTTGAGCCGGCCGCCGCGCACGAGGAAGTTCGCGCCCTGCGCGGCGACCCATTCGGCAAGCAGGGCGGGGAGATCCTGATCGAGCAGGCTCGCCCGGTAGCGGCCGGCGAGGCGGGCGAGCCCTTCGTCCCGGACGGTGCGGAAGCGCTCGCGCGCCGCCACCGCCCGGCGCAGGTCGCCGGCGGTGTCGGCGAGGAAGGCGGTGCCGCAAGGGGCTTCCGGTCGCACGAGATAGGCGTCGAGCACCACGAGGCCCCGCGTCCCGGCCGGGGTCGCGAGCAGATCGCCGAGGCCGATGGCGTCCGCGAAGGCCCGGCCGCTGGCGCGGAGGGCGGTGAGCGCGTCCGCGTGCGCCGCGATGGCCGCCGCCATTCCGGCGCGCCAGACCGGCGACCACTGCGTCGCCGCGATCCCCCGCAGCGGATGATCGACGGGTGAGCCGAGGGCGGCCAGGACCGGGCGCAGGTCGCGGCAGGCGGCCCGCAGCCGCGCGAGGGTGCCGGCATCGTGGGCGCTGTGGTCGGGCCACGCCAGGGCGATGGCCGGCTCCGTGGCCCCGGCGGCGACCACGTGGCCGAACCCCTCGTAGGCGCTCATCCCGTTCTCGCGCCGGCGATGCAGGGCGGTGACGAGGCGGTTGAGCTCGTCGCGCAGGGCCGCGAGGTCGCCCGCGGCCTCGTGCCAATCCGCCTGCGGCGGGCTTGCGCGCTCGTGCCACGCCTTGCGCAGCTGGGCGAGCACGCTCGACTTCTGCGCCTTGGTCGAATGCACTTCGAGGCAGTGATCGCCGAGCCCGATCTCGTTCAGGCGGCGCTGCACCACCTCCAGGGCGGCAGTCTTCTGCGAGACGAACAGCACCGTGCGCCCCTGCGCCAGGCATTGGGCGATCATGTTGCCGATGGTCTGGCTCTTGCCCGTGCCGGGCGGCCCGAACAGCACGAAGTCCTTGCCCGCCCCCGCCGCGATGACGGCCGAGAGCTGTGAGGAATCCGCCGAGAGCGGCGCGAACACCGTCTCGGGCGGGTGCTCGGCGTCGAGGCGGCCGGGCTCCGGGAAGGGCGCACCGTCGCCGTAGGCGTGCTTGGGCGTCTCGATGAGGTGGCGCACCACCGGGTTGCGCTTCAGGAGGTCGGCCCGATCGACCAGATCCTTCCACATCAGGTACTTGGTGAAGGAGAAGGCCGAGAGGACGATGTCGGGCACCACCTCCCAGCCCCTGAGGTCGCGGACATGGCCGCGCACGATGCGAAAGATGCCCTCGACGTCGATGCCGGAGGCGTCGCGGGGCAACTCGCCCTCGAGTTCGGGCAGCCGGAGGCGAAAATCCTCCCGCAGCAATTCCAGCAGGGTCGGGTTGATGCGGATCTCGTCGTCGTGGAGGGCGAGGCGGAAACCGGCGCGCACGCTCGACCGCTGGAGGGCGACGGGGATGAGGAGGAGGGGCGCGCGGTGGATGGCCTCGCCGGGCTTTCGCGTCCACGACAGGAAGCCGACGGCGAGGAACAGGATGTTGGCCCCGCCCTCCTCGAAGCCGTTGCGGGCGAGCCGGTAGAGGTCGAGGAGGCGGCGGTCGAGCTCCCCTTCCGTCGCCGTCGTGTGCACCTCGCCGCGGGCCAGCGCGGCGGCGAGGTCCCGGCGCCGGACGTCGTCGAGGGGGCGCCGGGCAAGGAAGTCGCCGCTGCGAACCTCCGCCCCGTCCGGCCCATCGGATGACGGGAGCAGGCGGAACGCGTGTCCGGCCGCGAGCCGGTCCTCCAGGGCGCCGGCCTCGCTGCAGTCGAGGATCACCGAGCCCTTGCCGGGTTTGAAGTTCAGGAGCTTGTTGCGCAGGGTCAGGTCGAGAAGCTTGCGTTTCCACGTCTCGAGACGGTCGACGGGCCCGGCCACCGGGGGCTCCACCCGGCCGACCTCCTCGTCCTGGAACCGGGGCGGGACCGACAGGCCCTGGTCGAGGGAGGCCGTCTCGGCGGGCGCCAGCGCCGTCGGGCCGGCATTGCCGAGATCCAGCGGGCGGATGCCGCGCCGGCGACAGCGCCGGACATCGATGGCGACGTCGAGGGCGGCGGGGGCCGTCTCCTCGACCTGGGCGCCGCCTTGGCTCGTGGCCGCCGCGAACAGGGCCGGCGGCGTGTGGGTGAGCAGCGTCGTCTCGACGAGGATCACGTCCTCGAGGTCGCGGCGCTTGCGCAGGGTCTGCATGTCGTCGATGAGGGCGCTCGTCCCATCTTCGTCCTTGAGCCATAGGCCGACGAAGGCGTGTCCCGTCGTGAGCACGAGGAGCGGGTGGAGGCCGGCCTGTTCGAGGCACGCGGCGTAGAGGAGCGAGAGGTCGAGGCAGGTGCCGACCCGGCGTTCCAGCACGTCGGACGGCCCCCGAACCTTCTGGCCGGTCTGCTCGAAGCTCGCCGGTGGCAGCACGTAGGCGATGCGGCGGTCGGCGAGCGCCGCCCAGATCGCCTCGGCGAGCTCCCAGACCCGCGTCTTGGTGCCCGTCGTGTAACCGTCGAGGCCGGTCGCGCGGCCGGCCTGCGCGAGCTTGGTCGCGGCGTCGCGCAGGATCACATCGACGGCCGGGTCGTTGGGCCGGACGAAGGCGGCGAGCAGTTCCGGGGCGCTGCGGCCGCCGCCCCAATGCGAGGGCGGCAGCAGGCGCAACGCGGCCACGGTCTCGGCCCGTGCCCCGCCCGCCTCCGTCAGGGTCACGGCGAGGTCGAGGCGACTCGCCTCGGTGAAGCCGGCGAGAACCGCCGCATCGAGGCGCAGGTCCGGCGTGGCGATGTGGTGGCTGGCGCCGGCCGCGATCCGGTCGAGGCGCAGGGTGAGAGCCCGCACCGCCGGCGGCCGGCTCTCGATCCGCACCGCGACGTCGCGCAGCTCCGCCGCCGACCCGTTGCGGATGACGATCTCCCGGACCACGGGAGTCGCGTTCTCGTGGTAGGCGAGGCTGACGTGCTCGGTCGCCTCGCAACCGATCTCGATGGTCCCGTCCCGCACCGTCCGCCCCCTCGCCGGGGAAACCTTAGGGGCTCACCTTCAGGTTGCGCAAGCGGCGCCGGATGTCCGGCTTTGACGAACCGGGGGTTTCGAGACCGTCGCCCCTGCGAGGCATGTCGGAAACAGTTTGGATAGTATTCTAGCTTTAAAGGCAGGCCTATTCATTGGATATTTACATATATAAGATAAATTCCTCATATGTGGATTGCTAAGAAGTATCTGTATGACGATCGTGGCGCGGTGGCCGTCGAATTCGCCATCGTTTCGCTGGTCGCGATCCTGGTGATCGTCTTCACCCTGAGCGCCGGCCTGGTCCTCTATCTCAATCAGGCCCTCGACTACGCGACGGCCCAGGCATCACGGCAGATCATCACCGGATCCGCGCAAGCCACGTCCCTGAACAGTTCGAATTTCAGGACCAGCCTATGCGGTTATCTTCCAAAGGCGATGATCTGCGACAACGTCGTGATCAATTTGTACGTCGTTCCGAAAGCCGCGGGTCCGGCCGGCTACTATGCCTTCGCGAATGCGGACATGAGCGGGTTGGCGATTCCGGATCTGTCCAGTGGTTCGGGGCGATACACGCTCGGCATCAGAGGCGACTTCCAGTACCTGCAGGTCATCTATCCGATCACGCTCCCGCCCGCGGCGATCATGTCCTGGCTGAGCGGCAGGGCGACGTACAAGGGTGTGCCGGCCTACCTCGCCGTCTCGACGGCGGCGTTCCGCAACGAACAATTCTGATGACCCGCCGGGTGCCATCGCTCGCGCGACGCTTCCTCCGCGATGGGCGGGGCGTCTCCGCCGTCGAGCTCGCGGTCATCCTGCCGGCTTTCCTGGCCCTGATGGCCGGCGGCATCCAGCTGGTCGCCTACATCAACGCAACGCGAAAAATCGACCTCGTGGCGAATTCGATCAGCCAGATGATCTCCCAGGCCGTACCGCCCCAGGGTTCGACGGTCGCCACGGTCAACAGCCTCGATCTGCATTTCAGCTACGATTCGGCCCTCGTCCTGTTCCCCTACCTCATGAAGGACGGTCCCCGGCAGGGCCTGCAATGGTGGCAGGACATCTCCATCAACTTCGCGAGCATCGCCTTCACGCCGAAGATTCCGGCCTGCGGGAGCAATGCGGCCCCGGCAGACTGCTACCTGGCCACCGTCGCCTGGACGAGCGTGGGAACCTACGGTGGGAACGCCCGCCCCTGCCTGACCCCGCAGAGCCCTGCGGCCGACACGGCTGCCCCCACCCGGTTCACCCTGCCGCGTTCCGCCTACGGACCCGGCTCCGTCATCGTGGTCGACGTCGTGTTCCTGTTCAAGCCGACCTTCGGCTCGGCGTTCGTCTCGCCCATACGGATCGCGCGCTCCGTCTACCTGCAGCCGCGCTACGCCACGCTGATCACCTACGACACCACGAACGACGATGGGATCGCAGCGAAATGTCTCGGCTTCTGAACAGGCTCCGCGCACAGGCGGCCGCCCTTCGCGCGTCGCGCCGGGGCAGCATCCCCCTCCTGTTCGGTCTCAGCCTGATCCCCCTCATCGGCATGATCGGACTGGCGGTTGATTACGGGATCGCGACGACCAACAAGACCAAGCTCGACCTGGCCGCCGACGCCGCCGCCATCGCCGCGGTCGTCACGGCCAAGGCCTACATTTCCGACAATGCCGGCCAGACCAACGTCTCGGCCAACGCCCTCGCGGCCGGAAGCGCCAAGGCCATCAACGCCTTCAACGTCAACACCGGGAGCATCACCTTCGGACAGGTCACCCTGGCGACGCCGCAGGTGACCCGCACCGCTCAGACGCTGACGGCGGTCGTGAGCTACAGCGCCACCGTGAAGAACACCTTCGGCCCGATCTTCGGCTCGCCCACGACAGTGCTTTCCAATTCGGTCACGGCTTCGGCCGACGTGGCCGGATATCTCGACTTCTACCTCATGGTCGATGTCTCGGGCTCCATGGGCCTGCCGTCGACGCCGAGCGCCATGAACGATTTGGCGAAGCTGAACTTCGACATGTTTTCCGACTATAAGCAGGGTTGCCAGTTCGCCTGCCACTTCCCGGCTACTCGCGATATGCCGGCTTCTAAAGGGTGGAGCACCGCCGTCCAGTACAAGATACCGCTGCGTTCCGACGCCGTGAACGCGGCGGTGTGTTCTCTTATCCAGAGGGCCTCCACGCCGGTGGTGCCGAACCAGTACAGGATCGGGATCTATCCGTTCATCAATCAGCTCGCGACGCTGGTCGGCATGACGAGCAGCATCGCCAGCCTGCGCACGGCCGCCCAATGCGCGTCGAACCCGCCCCTCGCCTTCACGAACCTGCTCGACACCGGTGTCACGCAGCTTTCGGTCAACGGCGACCCGAGCACGGGCACCGGAAGCGGGGGCACGCATTTCGAAACCGCTATGCCGACGATGAAGGCGACGATCACGAGTTTTGGGGACGGTTCCTCCGCCCTCACGCCGAAGCCTTTCGTATTTCTCGTAACGGATGGAATGCAAAACAGTCAGTATTTTTATAATATCGATAAAGGAAGAAATGACTACACTGGGTATCCGTCGAAGTTCAATGGCTATGCGAGCTCGAACTGGAGCGCCGGTGGGTCGAAGCCCGCGGCCATGGACCCTTCCTCTTGTGAGAAACTTAAAAGTTCAGGGGCAATCGTTTCAGTCCTGTACATTCCCTATAACCTCATCGCCTTCGAAGACAAGGGTGGCGGGATTGCGTATGAGAACAATGTCGTCAACAGGTTAAGCCCTGACCTTGCGACGCCGTTGAGAACCTGCGCTTCCCCGGGCTTCTTCTACACCGCGAACGCCCCCGCCGACATCACAGCGTCGCTCAACGCGATGTTCGATCAGGCCCTGCGGGTGGCCCGCCTGACCCAGTGAAACGGGACGGGGGGCCGTGACGCCCATGGGTCCCCGCTGTGCCATCGTGACCGATCCCCTCCGTCGGTTGACGTCGGATTGATCCGGCCTGTCCGGAGGTCTCGGCCATCGGCAACGCTTCCCGGGCGGCGGACGTTTCCCGTGCCAACTGATCAATGGGGAGGGACGTCGGTGGACACCAGGCTCGCGAAAGACATGGCGCGCGCGGCCGACCACGCACGGCGTCGGGCGTCGGCTTTCCCCGGCTCCGTCAGCGGGGACGCTCTGCCCTGGGCGGTGGTCGAGGCCTTCGACGCCGAGATCCGGGGCCATGTCGAGCGCGACCGGCGCATCGAGGAGGAGCGCGACCGCGTCCTGATCGCGGCGGTCGGACTGGCTGAGACCCGGCCCGAGGACGGGCCTGAGGCCCTCGCGGCCGCACGGACCCATCTCGCGGACGCCATCGATTATCTCGAACAGGCGGTCCTGCGCTTCGGCATCGTGAATCGACGGGGGGCGCAGCGCGGGCTCGGCGAGTCCGGCCAGCACGTCACCGCCAAGGTATGACCCGGCACAAGGCGTGACCGGGTCGAGGGCGGCACGAGGCCGCCCCCGGGCCTTCAGCCGACGACCTTCAGGTCGTCGACGGACACGTCGCCGTTCTGGCTGGAGAAGCGCGGGGCGCTGCCGTTGGACTGCTGGACGCCGGAGATCCGGTGGTCGCCGCTGTCGTAGGTGGTGAGCTTGCCGTCGGTCTCCACGAGGAGGCGATGGGCGTCGGGGAAGAAGGCGTAGCGCATCCCGTTCTGGGAACCCGTGGTGGAGGGCTGGCCGAGCTCCTGCGGCCACCAGGGCTCGGAGCCCTTCATCGGTTCCATGGGCTTCATCGGTTCCATGGGCTTCATCGGCTTCATCGGTTCCATGAGGGGGCGTCTCCGCGCGTCGGGGAATGAGTCGGGGCTACGCCCGAACGCCGCGATGGTTGCGCCGCTCGGCGGCCGGCATTGAATTCCTTGCCCCCCACGCGCATATCGCGCGCATCCAGCGAAAAAACCTTCGGAGGCGGACCCTTGAGCGACACCGTGGAGCGGCACGAATTCGGTGCCGAGGTCGGGCGCCTGTTGGACCTCGTGGTCCACGCCCTCTATTCCGACCGCGAGATCTTTTTGCGGGAACTGGTGGCGAATTCCGCCGATGCCATGGACCGGCGCCGCTTCGAGGCCCTGACCGACCAGGCCTCCGCCCTTCCGCCCGACGCCAAGGTCCGCATCACCCCCGACAAGGCGGCGCGCACCCTGACCCTGTCGGATGCCGGCATCGGCATGACCAAGGCCGAACTCGCCCAGAATCTCGGCACCATCGCCCGCTCCGGCACCCGCGCCTTCAGCCAGTCCCTGAGCGACGCCAAGCCGGAGGACAAGCCGAGCCTCATCGGCCAGTTCGGCGTCGGCTTCTACTCCGCCTTCATGGTCGCCGACCGGGTCACCGTCACCTCGCGCCGCGCCGGGTCCGACGAGGCCTGGACCTGGGCGTCCGAAGGCCAGGGCAGCTACACCCTGGAGCCGGCGACGCGGCCCGAGCCCGGCACCGACATCGTGCTCTACCTCAAGGAGGATGCCGGCGAGTACCTCGAGGGCTACCGCCTCGATCACGTCGTGCGCAAATGGGCCGACCACATCACCGTTCCCATCGCGCTGGTCGAGGACGGCAAGGAGGAGGCGGTCAATCAGGGCACCGCCCTGTGGCGGAAGTCCAAATCCGAGATCACGCCGGAGCAGTACACGGCGTTCTACCGGCACGTCGGCATGAACTTCGACGAGCCGTGGGCGACCCTGCACTGGCGGGCCGAAGGTGCGCTCGAGTTCTCGGCGCTGCTGTTCGTGCCCGGCATGAAGCCGTTCCAGGCGGTGGAGAACGAGCGCGCCAGCAAGGTGCGGCTCCACGTGCGGCGCATGTTCATCACCGACGAGGCCGAGCTGCTGCCGACCTGGCTGCGCTTCGTGCAAGGTGTGGTCGACACCGAGGACCTGCCGCTCAACGTCTCCCGCGAGATGCTGCAGGCGACGCCCGTCCTCACCAAGATCCGCCGGGCGGTGACCGGCCGGGTGCTCACCGAGCTCACCAACCGGGCCAAGGACGAGACAAGCTACACCCCGTTCTGGGAGAATTTCGGCCCCGTCCTCAAGGAGGGTATCTACGAGGACCACGAGCGCCGGGCCGAGATCGCCCCGCTCCTGCGCTTCCACTCCTCGGCCGTGGAGGGCTGGACTTCGCTCTCCGACTACGTTGCGCGGATGAAGGACGGACAGGAGGCGATCTACTACCTCGTCGCCGACGATGCCGACGCCCTGAGGAGCTCGCCCCAGCTCGAGGGATTCCGCGCTCGCGGTGTCGAGGTCCTGCTGCTGTCCGACCACGTCGATGCGTTCTGGCCCGAGACGCTGGGGCGTTTCGACGACAAGCCCCTGCGCTCGATCACGCAAGGGACCATCGACCTCGCGAAGGTCGCGGGCGAGGCCGACGGCGCGGACGCTCCGGCCTCCGTCGAGGCTCTGGTCGTTGCCCTGAAGTCCGCGCTCGCGGCGGACGTCTCCGACATCCGCGCCACGGACCGCCTCGTCGAGAGCGCCGTGGTGCTGTCCGCGCCCAGCGGCGGGCCGGACCTGCAGATGCAGCGCCTCCTGCGCCGGGCCGGGCGCGGCGGCGCCAGCCTGCCGGTGTTGGAGATCAACCCGCGTCATCCCCTGATCCGCTCCCTCGCCGATCAAGTCGAGGCGGGGGCGGATATCGCGGAATCCGCCGGTATCCTCGTCGACCTCGCCCGGGTCCAGGACGGCGACACCCCGCGCGACCCCGTGGCCTTCGCCCGCAAGGTCGCCGCCGCCCTGGCCGTCGCCCCGGCCACCGACGCGTGAGTGCTGCCCGCGTCCCGGTCCGCATCCCCGTGCGGGCCGGGACACCATGAAGATCCTGCTGCCCACCCTCTACGACACAAGCGGCGGCTCGACCCGGGTGCTGCTCGCCGCCGCCGAGGCCCTGGCGCCCGTCCACGCCGTCACGGTCCGGGCGCCTCTGGCCGAGGCCGACGAGCCCGTCCCCGCCCTGTTCCCGTCCCGTCCGCTCACGAGCCTGGGGCGCAAGCTCGCCGTGCTGCCGCGCCTCGTCCGTCTCCTCGCCCGCGAGACGGTGGCCCTGCGCCGCCTGAGGCCGGACCTGATCCACGTCCACGACGAGCCGTCCCTCTACGTCTACGGCCTCGCCGCCCGGGCGTTGCGCCCGCGCCCGTTCGTGCTCTGGCACCTGCACGCCGACGCGGGGGCGGGGCGCATTGCCCGCCTGCGCGTGGCGCTGGCGGATGCCTGCATCCTCATCAGCCCGCACGTGACCCCGCCGCGCGGCCTGCCCGCGACCCTGATCCCGAACCCGCTCCCGGCCCTCGCGCCGCTGCCCGTCCCCGATGGCGATCCCCTCGGCGCCGATCCTCTGGCCGCCATGGCGGTGGTCGGCGCCGTGGTGCCGCGCAAGGGCCAGGATCTCGCCGTCGCGGCCCTGGCGCTCGTGCGCGCCCGCCACCCCACGGCCCACCTCACCCTCGTCGGCCCGGAACTCGATCCCGCCTACGCCGCCGCCCTGCGGGCCCGGATCGCCGCCCTCGGCCTCGACGACGCGGTGCGGTTCGCCGGCGCCCGCCCGGCCGCGACGGTGTTCTCCGGCATCGCCCTCGCGGTCTGCCCGTCCCGGGCCGAGGCGCAGCCCTTGGCCCTGGCCGAGGCGCTGGCCCGTGGTCTCCGCATCGCCGCGACCGACATCCCCGCCCACCGCGCCATGCTGGAGGCGATCGACGCCGACCCCGCGACCCTCGCCGCTCCGACCCCCGCCGCCCTCGCGTCCGCCATCCTCTCCGCCGCCCGCACCCCACCCATTCCGGGCCTCGCCACACGTACCCGCCACATCCACGACCCCAACCGCTTCACGGCGGCCCTGCGCGCCTCCATCGATACCCTGGCCCGGCCCCCACCGTGAGCCGCCCACTTTTCTCCTAGGGCCGGCTTGTGAGACCGCCCTACCCCATGCTAAGCCGCGCTCGTCTCATCGAGGCCCCCGCGGAGAGGTGGCAGAGCGGTTGAATGCACCGCACTCGAAATGCGGCATGCCTGCAAGGGCATCGGGGGTTCGAATCCCCCCCTCTCCGCCAGTTGTCTAGCCTAGGCGCCTGTTAATTAAGCAATATTTAGCTTGGCGTGTTTGGCCAGCCCCCAGTTTTATACCACATTTTGTAGCGGCTTGTAGCGCACCCTGTCGAACCTTGCTGGATGACTGCCGTGCCGGTGAACGGCATCGCTATGGACAAACGCTTTCGATATACGCCGCTCGGCCGAGCTCACTCGGCCACCCCAGTTTAAGAGTGCGGCAACGATCTCGTCCTCTCACGTATCGTCGGTACGGCGGGCGGGGGACCCTCCAAACCGACGATGCACTAACTTTGAACTGGGACCACCGCGTGGGGCCGATCAGTTGTAGCGATGGAACGCCGTGTCAGAGACGACCGTCTCGGCTTCGACTGTGACGTCGAACAGCGGGGCGAGGCTGGCGATCCAGGCGCGGCGGCGGCGGCCGTCCTCGGCGATGTGCCCGAACCGATGATCCAGGATCACCGGGAAGGCGACGTCGAGTGAGAATGGTCGCGGCGCCGTTCATCGGCACGTCGTCGCCAACGCAAACAAACGACGGCTCTGGCCGGCATCCCGCCTCGCCCAGGCCAGCCGACTCAGGTCGTCGGCGCTGAAGTCACACGCAGTGGCACGCAAGCCGATATGGCAAACCCTCCTGATCCGCCTCATCGAATCACGACGGTCGCGCCGAATAAGCCCCGTGAGTCGCTCTCACCGCCGAGTGGTAGGAGGCTTCGATTGACCCCATGGCGAAGGACGGGCAGAGGGGCGGCGGTCCGAGCCCACCACCGCCCCGCCGCGCCGCCCCCCTAAGAGGATAGCCCGCCATGACCGAGCCGCGCGGCTTTCCGACACCCTGGCTCGTCGTCGAGAAGGTGGAGAGCTTCTGCGTCGAGGACGCCGTCGGCATCGCCGTCGCCTGGACCTACTTCTCCGAGGACGCGACCGCGCGGGCGGCGCGGGGCCTGATGACCCGCGACGAGGCGCATCGGATCGCCAAGGCGGTGGCGATGATCCCGGAGATGCGGACCATCATCCGCACCCTGCAGGACGGCCTGTCCGAGGCCGGGGCGTCGGAGGGCTGATGCGGGTCAGCCGCCCGCGAGCACCAGGGCCCAGAAGCGCTTGTAACGGGTGCCCGGCGCGTCGACCCGGGCGATGCCGACGCGTTTGAGCTGCGGCATCAGCATGTTCTTGTTGTGCTCCGGCGACGCCTTCCAGCGCGCCAGGACCTCGTCGAAGGTGTTCGAGCCCGCACTGAGGTTCTCCGCCGCGTAGGCGCGGCCGAACCCGGCCTCCGCCATGCGCGCATTGAAGGTTCCGCCGATCTCGTGGCTCAGGCGGCCGGCCTTGGCGTTGGAGGCGGCCTGATACGAGGCGGCGCGGATCAGGCTCGTGTCGATCGCCACCGGCCCGAGGCCGTGCTGCGCCCGGTACCGTGAGATGGCGACCGCCGCTGCCTGCTCGTCGAGGATGACGACCTGAGTTGATGTCTCGGGGGTGAAGAGGCTCGGGCTTCCGCAACCGGCGAGGATCAGCGTCAGGACGGTGGCGCAGACACCGGCGGCGGATCGAGGATGGGCGTGCATGGGCTCGGGCGTCCGGAGCGGTCTGAAATCGTCCCAGCCCATCCGGGCCCGATGCGGCAAAAACGCGGCATCCCCGCATGGCGGGTCCGGTTCGTCCCCTCGCGTGGCGGACGGGCCACGCCTCGGCTTGAAGCTCCACTTGCGCGGACCGGGAGCGGGACGGGACGGGGAATTTGGTGAGGCACCCTTCGCCCGCCTTCGGTCCTTCGGGGCGCATGGCAGACGGCGTGGAGCCAGGGCATCCCATACCCCAAGCGTTCGTGAAAGTCGCGACACCACCATTTTGGACCAGGAAATCGGGTTCAATGCGGATCTGAAGACCGCACAGGCGGCTTACCAGCCGGGCTTTCTCCTCACCGAGGCCATATCGGAATCAAGGAGAAGGCGCCCGTCGAGGCGCCCTTTGAGGTTCAGCACGAACTCGAAGGCTTCATCCATGTGCGAGCGCATCCGCTCGCGAACCAGCTCGGCGTCGCCGGCGCGCGCGGCTTCCAGAATACCCGTGTGACAGCGAACGTTCGCGCACCCGAATCGCGCATGCTCATCGTGCGGCGTATCCGTGCTGTATATGACAAGTTTTCGCAGGAGCGCGTTGATGAACTCACAGTTGAAACGAAGAAATTCATTCGGGTTTGCCGACGCCAGGATGTCGTGAAAATCCAGATCCGTCTGCCTCTGGCTGACGATCGTTTCGATCCCCTCGGAATGAGAACTGCACGCCGCGATGTTCCGGTCCAGGAGTCGGAAATGCTCATCCGTCAGGTAAGGGACGGCGCCAGCCGCCAGTTCCGGTTCGAGCAGACGACGCGAGGCGTAGATGCCGCGCATGTCGACATTCTTGAAGAACAGATAATTCTGAACGAACTGAACCGTTCGGTTCAAAGGGACCTCGACCAGCGTCGCGCCGCCCCGCGGCCCGGTGCTGATCCGGACCAGACCTTGGACTTCGAGGGACTTGAGCGCCTCGCGGATCGTGCCTTTGCTGACGATGAAATGGTCCTGCAGTTCACGCTCCGTCGGCAATCGGTCGCCGACACTCAGGTTCTTCTGCGTCATCAGCAGTTTGATATCCTCGGCGACCATGTCGGCCCGCTTCTGCGTCCGTACACGTCGGCCGCCGGGCTGAAGGTCTGCTTTTTCACTCATCGAACATCTTTCACGCCTGCAGATCGTATCGTTCGGGATCACCCGCTCACGCGGCCTAGCTGAAGCTTCCGAGGCTGCCTGGCAACAGCGCCAGTCCATAGGCCTGCCGAGAACATAGGCATCGTGCCACCGAAATCGACTTGCTCAGTCTATTTATAATGATAAATATGAAAAATACCGATTCGGCCTTGAAACGGGCGAACCGCTTTCGGCTCAGATCATCCAGGTGCACCGATGGTTGATGTTTCCTCCGAGGGGGTTCCGGTCTGGGCGGCGATCCATACGCCGTTCACGAAGACCGGCGCCGTCGACAACCCCGGGATTCGCTCCAACGTCCGTCGCTACATCGAACTCGGCTTGGCCGGCATCTTCTGTAACGGCCTGATCGGCGAGGTCTGGGCGCTCACGGTCGCGGAACGCCGGCACGTTCTCGAGACGATCCTCGACGAGGCCTCGGGGCGGCTCAAGGTGTCCGTCGTCGTGACGGCGACCTCGATCCCGGAGACGCTGGAATTCGGGGCGCATGCCAGGTCGGTCGGCGCCGACAGCGCCGTCCTCATGGTCCCGACCTCGGGGCCCCGCTCCTCCCTCCAGCAGGTTGCCTATTTCGAGTATGTCTGTCCTCGCCTGGAGATGCCGGTGGTGCTCTTCAACGCCGCGACGGCGGCCGGCAGTGCCCTCGATCCCGCCGCCTTCGCGCGCATCTCCACCCTGCCCAATCTGACGCTTCTGAAGACGACCGCATCGGCGGCGGAGAACAATGCCCTGCGCAACGTCGCACGGAGGGGCGTCGCGGTGTCCGATCCGCTCGAGGAGAATTTCTTCGGCAATTATCGCGACTTCGGGCAACGCGTGCTGTTCGCGGATCCCGAGCCCTACCTCTACCAGGTCGGGACGGCGCGACCGATCGCGGACTACATCGCTCTCCTGGCCAGCGGCCGGACGGAGGAGGCCGAAGCTATGGCCGCGCGTCTCTCCGACATCCGCGCTGTCTTCAACGCCTGGATCATGGACCCGCTGCGGCGGGGCCACATGCCCGGAGCCGCCGTGAAGGTCTGGTGCGACCTGATCGGCATGGCGGGTGGCTCGGTCCGTGCTCCCCTGACACCCCTGACCGAGTCCGAGCGCGGCCGCCTCAGGGCGGATCTCGACCGCTGCGGTCTGCTCACTGCCTGATCCCATCCAGGGCCTGAACACCGTGCGTCCGGCACGCTCCGCGCGCGCATCCCGTCCGTTTCGACATCGCAGGAGAGCCCTATGACCCATCGGATCGATCGCCGTGATCTTCTCGCGCTTCTGGGCGCCGCCGGCACCGCGACCTGGCTGGGAGCCGGGCGCGCCCTCGCCGCCGAGACGCCGATCACGGTCGGCATCCTCTACTCGGGATCGAAGCAGGATTACGGCTACAACCAGTCGCATGCGAACGCGGCGGCGGCCCTGCGCAAGCTGCCGGGCGTGAAGGTCATCGAGGAGGAGCGCGTGCCCGAGACCATCGCGGCCCAGCGCTCGATGGAAGGCATGATCAATCAGGACGGCGCGAAGCTCATCATCGCGACGTCCTTCGGCTACTTCGATCCCCACGTGCTGAAGATCGCCGCGAAGTATCCGGACGTCACCTTCGCCCATTGCGGCGGCATCTGGAAGCCGGGCATGCCGGAGAACGTCGGGACGTTCTACGGCTATATTTTCAGCGCCCAGTACCTGTCCGGCATCCTGGCCGGCCATATGAGCAAGTCGAAGAAGCTCGGTGTGGTCGCGGCCAAGCCCACCCCCAACCTCATCCGCAGCATCAATGCGTTCGCGCTCGCTGCCCGCTCCGTCGATCCGGGCATCACCGTCCAGGTGATCTTCACCGGCGAGTGGACGAACCCGGTCCGCGAAGCGGAATCGGCGACCTCGCTGATCGATCAGGGCGCCGACGTCATCGCCTGCCATGTCGACAGCCCGAAGGTCGTCGTCGAGACGGCCGAGAAGCGCGGTGTGATGTCCTGCGGCTACCATTCGAGTCAGGCCGAGCTCGCGCCGAAGGGCTACCTGACCGGGGCCGAGTGGAACTGGGTGGTGCCCTACACCGACTTCCTCGATCGTACGCGCGCCAGGCAGCCGCTCGAGCACTATCTGCGCGGCGGCCTCGCTGCCGATTTCGTCAAGACCGGCCCGATCGGCGCGGTTGTCACCCCCGCGGCCCGCGCGGCGCTGGAGCAGACGCGTGCCAAGCTGATCTCGGGTGAGACCGTGATCTTCTCCGGGCCGCTCAAGGACAACAAAGGCAACGTCGTCATCCCGGCCGGCACCGTCCACAAGGAGAACGACCGGGCACTCGACCCGATCAACTACCTCGTCGACGGCGTCACCGGTCAGGCCTGAGACGAGCCATGAGCGCGACCGCCACCAGCCCCCCGGCCTCCGGGGGCCTTGCCCTCGGCAGAGCCGCCTACGCGGTGCTCCTGCCGGTCGCCGCGATCCTGGTCGCGGCCGCCGCCTTCGCGATCTTCGTCGCGCTCTACGGCAGGAATCCCGTCGAAGTCTTCACCACCATCTATCTCGGCGGCTTCGCCAGCACCTTCGCATGGCAGAACACCCTGTCGCGGGCCGCGCCGCTGATCCTGGCCGGCCTCGCGGTGGCGATCCCCGCACGCGCCGGCATGATCATCATCGGCGGCGAGGGGGCACTGGCCTTCGGCGGGCTCGCCGCCGCGGCGACCTATCTGGCGCTGCCCGCTCCGCCGCTGGTGGTCCAGGCTGCGATGATGTTCGCGGCCGTCCTGACCGGCGGCCTGCTCATCGGTCTCGCCGGCTGGCTTCGGCAGTATCGCGGGATCAACGAGACGATCTCGAGCCTCCTGCTGTCATACCTCGCCCTCGCGGTGTTCCACCAGCTCGTGGAGGGGCCGCTCCGAGACCCCGGGAGCCTCGACAAGCCGGCGACCGCTCCGCTTGCTCCAGAGGTCATGTTGCCCGCGATACCCGGCACCGACATCCACATCGGCCTCGCGATCAGCATCGCCGTGGCGCTGCTCGCCTTCGCCTTCATCCGCTACACCGTCTGGGGCTTCACACTCCGAGTCGTCGGCGGCAGCGCCAAGGTCGGCCGCATGATCGGCCTTCCGGTGAACCGCTGGATCACGGGCGCCGCATTCGCCGGCGGAGCAATGGCGGGGCTCGCCGGCGCGGTGGAGGTCGCTGCGGTGCAAGGCACGGCCAGCTCATCCCTCATCGCCGGCTACGGCACCAGTGGCATCCTCGTCGCCTTCCTTTCGCGGCAGAGCCCGCTCGCGATCATCCCGGTGGCAATCCTGATGGGTGGCCTGCAGGCGAGCGGGAGCCTGCTGCAGCGGCGGCTCGATCTGCCCGATGCCTCGATCCTGGTCTTTCAGGGCCTCCTCTTCGTGGCCGTCCTCGTGGCCGACGCCCTCGGCCAGAGCTTCAGGGACAAGAACGGAGGCGGGCGATGACATCCGTCGACACGCTCGGCTGGCTCGCGCTGCCCCTCGCCCTCCTGGGCGGCGTCATCCGAACCGCGACGCCCTTCATCTTCGTGAGTCTCGGCGAGTGCATCACGGAGCGCTCGGGCCGGATCAACCTCGGCCTCGAAGGCAACCTCGTGCTCGGCGCGATGTGCGCCTACGCGGCGTCCTATCTCTTCGGCTCGCCCTGGATCGGCGTCCTGGCGGCGGGGCTCGTCGGCCTCCTGTTCTCCGCCCTGCACGGCGTGATCTGCAGCGTGCGCCGGGTGAACGACACCGCTGCGGGTATCAGCCTCCTGATCCTCGGCACCGGCCTCGCCTTTTTTGCCGGCAAGCCGTTCATCGAGCCGCAGGCGCCCCAACTCCCGAACATCCCGCTCGGGTCTTGGTCGACGCTGCCGCAGGTCCGCGCTGCGCTGGACGTGAACCCGCTGTTCTTTCTCGGCATCGCGGCGGCGTTCGCGCTCCACGTCTTCTTCAAGCGCACCGGCCTCGGCCTGATGGTCCGCACGGTCGGCGACACGGAGGACGGCGCGCGCGCCCTCGGCTTCCCCGTCATCCCGACCCGCATCCTGGCGACCATGGCGGGCGGGTTCATGGCCGGCATCGGCGGCAGTTTCCTGTCGCTGTCCTATCCGGGGAGCTGGAGCGAGGGCCTGTCGAGCGGCCAGGGCATCATGGCGGTGGCCCTGGTGATCTTCGCCCGCTGGAGTCCGCTCCGGGCCCTGGGCGCCTCGATCCTGTTCGGTGCCGCCGGGGCGATCGGCCCCGCCCTGCAGGGGATCGGCGTGACCGGCTACTACTACCTCTTCAACGCCGCCCCCTACCTCCTCACCCTCGTCGTCCTGATCGTGTCCTCCTCGCCCACCCGGCCCTCCGCCGACGTCCCGGGCGAGCTGAAGCTGAACCGGTGATCCGCGATGGCACGACTGGCTCAACCCACTCCCACGGATCCGCAGGACGGCCTCAGGCTTGAGATCGTCGGGCTGACCAAGCAGTTCGGCGCGCTCCGTGCCCTGGACGATGTCTCGATCAAGGTGCCGGCCGGCAGCTTCCATGCCCTGCTCGGCGAGAACGGCGCCGGCAAGAGCACCCTCGTGAAGTGCCTCGTCGGTTACTACAAGCCGGATGCCGGACACATCGTCATCGACGAGGGTGAAGCCAGCATCGCTTCGCCCAAGGACGCGGACGCCGCCGGCATTGGCATGGTCTACCAGCACTTCACCCTGGTGCCGTCGATGACGGTCGCCGAGAATCTCGTCGTCAGCGGCGGCACGCTGCCGGGCCTGATCAACTGGCGGCGCGAGCGCGAGCGGCTGAAGGGCCTGTTGGCGACGCTTCCCTTTGCGATCGATCTCGACGCGCGGTGCGCCCATCTCTCGGCGGGTGAGAAGCAGAAGATCGAGATCGTCAAGCAGCTCTACCTGCGCCGGCGGCTTCTCATCCTCGACGAACCGACTTCGGTCCTGACCCCGGCGGAAGCCAAGCAGCTGCTCGGCTACGTTCAAGAACTGACCCGGACCGGCCGCCTCACGGCGATCATGATCACGCACAAATTCTCCGAGGTCACGGCCTTCGCCGACACGGTGAGCGTCTTGCGCCGCGGACGCTGCGTCCGGTCCGGGGCGGTCGCCGACCTGTCCGTGGCCGAACTCGGCGAGGCGATGGTGGGCGCACCCGTCGCCGCGAGCACGGGCCGCCGGCAGCGTGCCACATGCGCGCGACCGGAGCTTCGCTTGTCCCTGCGCGACGTCACCGTCGCGGGCGATCATGGACCCGCCGCCGTTTCGGGCCTGTCGCTCGATGTCTTCGCCGGCGAGATCGTCGGTATCGCGGGCGTCTCCGGCAACGGCCAGAAGGAACTCGTCGAGGCGCTGATGGGCCAGCGCGCCTGTTCCGGTGTCGTGACGGTGGACGGCGAGGCGTTCGGCGGGACGCGCGCCGAGATCGCCCGGCACCAGATCTACGGGCTGCCGCAGGAGCCCCTGAAGAACGCTTCCGTGCCGGATCTTTCGCTCGCCGAGAACATGGCCCTGCGCAACTACGATCAGGCCCCCCTCCGGCGCGGCATCTTCCTCGATCGCCGCGCCATGGCGCGGCAGGCGGAGAACTTCGTCACGGAGTTCCGGGTGAAGGCGTCCGGGCTCGGAGCCAAGATGGCGACCCTGTCCGGCGGCAATGTCCAGCGGGCGGTGCTGGCCCGCGAGTTGAGCCACCCGGTCCGGGTGCTGATCGCCTCGAACCCGACCTTCGGCCTCGACTTCGTCGCCTGCCAGGAAACCCACGCCCGAATCCTCGCGACCCGGAACCAAGGGGCGGGGGTGCTCCTGCTTTCGGAGGATCTCGACGAACTGCTCGAACTCGTGGACCGCATCGCGGTGATCAGCGAGGGACGCATCGTCTACACTGTCGCGGCCGAGACGGCCGAGAAGGCCGAACTCGGGCGTCACATGGCCGGTGGCTGAGGCAATCGCCCGCCGCGCGCGGGCTTCGCCATCCGGACGATGGCCGGGAACGCGGTGTCGCCTCCCGGATTCGTCGATGTAGAGCAGAGACTTGGACCATCGTCCCGGATCTGGGTCCGGGACGATTCTGGCGCCGTTCGGTCGACCACGACGGGGCGCTCCACCGACCGCCCCCCAAACAAGGAAGATTCCATGCCGCTGATGCGTTTCGATATCCTGGAAGGCCGTACTGATTCCGAGATCAAGTCTCTGCTCGACGCCGCGCACGAGGCGATGCTGGAGGCCTTCGCCGTGCCGCCGGGCGACCGTTACCAGATCGTCACCGAGCACAAGCCGTCGCGGATGATCGTCGAGGACACCGGCCTCGACATCCCGCGCACCAGGGACGTGGTGGTGGTGCAGATGATCACTCGCCCGCGCGGCAAGGAGAGGAAGGAACTGTTCTACCGGCTGCTCACCGAGAAGCTGGAGGCGGCCTGCGGCATCGCGCCCGCCGACGTGATGGTGTCGACGGTGGAGAACACGGACGAGGATTGGTCGTTCGGCCACGGCCGGGCCCAGTTTCTCACCGGCGAACTATAGCCTGGCTGCCGATTTGAGGGGCTTCTCCCCAATTCATGAGGCTCTTTCCGCCAGTATGAATCCATCAATGGCGGCTCAGGACCAAGATCCATCCTGACCTGTCCGGGGTTGGGGGCGATCCGAACGAGTATCAGGCCGCCGAGGCGCGTTCGGGGTCCGATGCGGCGAGACCGTGCCATGACCTGCAGGGCCGGTCCGGTTCGCCTCCTGACGCAGCGGGCCACGACCAGGTTCGGTCTCTCTCGCAAAGCTCCCGTGGCACGATCGTACCCGGCGCGAAATCTGGCCTCGACCGGGAATTCTGGCAGCGACTGTCAGATTCGGGTGCCTGGGTCTCGCAGGGGAGCACCGCAGCGCCAGCCGGTGATGCGGTAATCCGGGTGCGTCCCGACCCAGCGCGCCAATTGCGGCTGAGCCACGTGCTGGCAGGCGCGCGCATCGACGACATCGAGGGCGAGGCGCCGCGCTTGGCACGTGTCCGGCGCGTTGGTCATGCAAGCCGTGAAGTACAGGAAGAAGAACCCCGGCATCGTCCACCCTCCGCGTGCTGCGTGCGAACGAGCTTAGGATTCCCGAAAGCGAAAGCGAGCCGGCGAAGCGACGCCGATTGCCGCACGGACCGGATTCAGGACGTCAAGTCCTTGTTCCGCAACACCACCGATGCAGGACTAAAAATGGCGCGGGCGACGGGACTCGAACCCGCGACCTCCGGCGTGACAGGCCGGCACTCTAACCAACTGAGCTACGCCCGCGTGGCGTCGAAGACCATCTGCTCGGGGCGGACGTTGCCGCCGGGCAGAACCGGACCTTCGGAATGTCGTGTGATAAGTGGCGCGGGCGACGGGACTCGAACCCGCGACCTCCGGCGTGACAGGCCGGCACTCTAACCAACTGAGCTACGCCCGCGTGGCGTCCCGCCTCGTCTCCGCTGCGGTGTCGGGGGTTTAGGTTCGACCACGGGGGCTGTCAAGCAGGCTGCGGCGGCATTCCCGCAGATCGGTTTTGCGGGGCGCACCCCCGCAAAACCGCCCGAGCCCACGATGCCCGCGAAGCGACGACGGGAACACCCAGCGGGCGAGACGGCTTGTCCGGTCATCTGTCCTGCGGGGAGGGGGCCCATGTTTCGTGTCCTGCGCACACTCGGCCTCGCCTTGGGGGTCCTCGCCGGCATCGTTGGCGCGCAAGGTCCGGAATTCGCCCAGCAATACGGCCAGCGCCTCGCCGGGACCGTTGATGAGCTGCGCCGCGTTGTGGCCGGGTTCGAGGCCGATGCCACGGCGACGGGGCACACGCGCGACAGCGCCATCGCCCGCCTGCGCGGCGATCCCGATGCTCTCGTTGCCCGGCGCGGCGCGGCGGCGCGCGCCAATCTCGATCGCCTCGCCGGCCTGACGGCGCGGCAGGCGGCCCTCGACACGGCCGGGGGCCCCCTCGGTCGGCTCGCCGCCCTGATCCGCGACCCCGACCTCGGCCTCGCGCGGGCGACGTATGAGGATTACCGTCCCGCGGTGCCGACGACGGCCGACGGTCTCGTCGCCGGGTTCCTCGGCTTCCTCTCGGCTTGGGCGGGATGGCGGCTCCTGTGCGACCTCGGCCGACGCCTGCTTCGCCGCCGGCCCAATGCTGTGACCGCCTGAAGCGTGTCCGCCGGGGCACAGGTGTTGCACGGCATCTACAGCCCGACCCTGATGAGTGCACTACGACTGGCGCCGTAGCGCGCGGGTGAACTCGCGGCGCCGGTCAACGGCTGACAGTCGCAATCATGGTGCGTGCGTCCCATCCTTCCGTCGATCCGGCCGTCGACGCCGCCGCGCTCCTGCGGCGCGTCGGGTTCTTCGGCCTGTTCGTCCTCGTGCCGGTGACGGCGCAGATGGGCCGGCGCGCGGCGGTGATCCTGGCGCCCATCGCGGTGGTGCTGCTCGTTCTGGCCAGCGCCATCGACGGCAAGTCCGGACCGTGGCGGCCCGCCGCCCTCCGCCTTCTGCGAAATCCGGCCTTCCTCGCCGGACTCCTCGTCGTCCTGTGGGCAGCCCTGTCCCTGGTGTGGACGCCGTTTCTGGACCTCGCCGCCGAGCGGTTGCTCAACCTGATCGCGACGATTCTCCTGACCGTAGCCGGCTACCTCGCCCTGCCGGAGCGGATGCGCTCGGCCAACCTCTACCTCCTGCCCGTGGGTACGGCCGCCGCCGCCCTCGTGGCGATCCTGCTCGGCCTGTTCGGGCACCGCCTCCCCGGCACGCCGGGGGACATCGACGGGACCCTCGACCGGGGCCTGACGCTCCTCGCGCTCCTCGTCTGGCCGGCCGTGGCCTGGCTGCGCTCCCGCGGGCGTGACCTTGAATCCCTCGGACTCGCGGTCCTCACGGCGGCCGCCCTCGTGATCTCGCCCAACGCCCTCCACCTCGCGGCGCTGGCGGTGGGCGCGGCCGGCTTTGCCCTCACGAGCCTGCGGCCCGCCCTCGGTGTGCGCGTGGCGAGCGTCGGCGCGGCGGCCCTCCTCGTGGCGGCGCCCCTGCTGCCGTTCCTGGCGCGGCCCGTGGCCTCGGCCCTGTTCGGCCCGACCTCGCCCGGTGCCCTGTCCCTCAAGGCGTGGCAGAAGATCGTCGCCGGCGAACCCATGCGCCTCGTGACCGGACACGGGTTCGAGACCGCCCTGCGCGGGCGCATCGTCAACCTGCTGCCGGCCAACGCCCCCACCACCCTGCTGTTCGAGCTATGGTACGAACTCGGGGTCGTCGGCGCCTTCGCGGCGGCCTTCGCCCTCCGAGCCGCGATCCGGCGCGGCGGGCGCGGTACGCCCGTCCTCGTCCCCGGTGCCATGGCGGCGTTCGCCGCCGCCTTCACCATCGCGTGCATCGGCGTCGGCCTGACGGTGATGTGGTGGCTGACCACCCTGACGGTGGCGATCCTCGCCTTCGTCGCCGTCGCGCGTGGGCAGTTCCGCACCCGGCGCCCCAAGGCGAGCCAACTCGCCCGGCACGAAGCGCCCTGACGGCATCATCGGGGTCTCAGCCGTCGGCGCGGGCCTCGATGGCGGTCATGTCGCCATCCGACAGGCCGAAATGGTGCCCGATCTCGTGGACGAGGACATGGGTGACGAGGTGCCCGAGGGTCTCCTCGTGTTCGGCCCAGTAATCGAGCAGGGGTCGTCGGTAGAGCCAGACCTGATTCGGCATCTGGCCGGTGGTGAACTCGCCGCCCTGCGCCAGTCCGATCCCGCGGAACAGGCCGAGGAGGTCAAATTCGCTGTCGCACGCCATCTCCGCCAGGGTGTCGTCGTCGGGGAAGTCCATGACGTGGATGATCACCCCCGGGCACAGGGCGCGAAACTCCGGGGGCAGGCCGGCGAACGCCGCGTGGGCCAGAGCCTCGATGTCATCGAGGGAGGGAGCGTGGCGCCCGGCCCAGTCGTCCTCGGGGCCGTCGCCCCCGTACGGCACGCTCACCGGACCACCGGCAGCACCCGCTCGGCGAGGAAGCCGGCGAGATCGCTGGTGATATGATCGATATGCGCTTCCTGGACCGCCGCCTGCTCGAACGCTTCCCGGAACGGATCGAGGGTGCGGGGCACCACCAGCACCGTCGCCATGCCGATCTCGTGGGGCACGACGAGGTTGCGGGCGATGTCCTCGAACAGGGCCGAGCGCCGTGGATCGACGCCATGGCGCAGGAGGAAGCGCTCGTAGGTCGAGCGTTCGGGCTTCGGCACGAAATCCGCGTCGGCGATGTCGAACACATCCTCGAAATGATCGAGGATGCCGAGCTTGGCGGCCACGCTCTCGGCATGTCGCCGCGACCCGTTGGTGAGGATCAGCTTGCGGCCGGGCAGGCCCTCGATGGCGGTTCCGAGGGCTGGGTCGAGGCTGATGGTCGAGTGGTCGATGTCGTGGGCGAAGTCGAGGAAGTCGTGCGGATCGATCGCCGCCTCGGTCATCAGCGCCTTCAGGGTCGTGCCGTAGCGGTGATAGAAATATTTCTGCAGGGCTCGGGCCGAGAGGCCATCGAGGCCGTAGAGGCGCATCACGTAGAGGGTGATGCGCTCGTCCACCTGCGGCCAGACCCGCGCGTCACTCGGGTAGAGCGTGTTGTCGAGGTCGAACACCCAGGTGTCGACCTGATCGAACCCACGGGACCGGACGGAGGTGAAGTGGCTTTCGCCGGGAAGGAACAAGGCGCTTCGACTTCGATGCGGGCCGGACGATCCGGCCGGGCTGCCTAAGATGGGACACGAAATCGAAAAGGGAAGCTTTACGGTTCCGTATCATACCGGGCTCACCGCCTTCGGTGCTTGGGTCGCCCCGGGTGAAACGAGGCGCTGCGCGTTCGGGAAACGGTCATGCGCGCGCCCGGGTGTGGACGTCAGCCTTATACTGCAGCTCACTTGCATATGTTTTCGTCAAAATTGGGCAGAATTTGCGCAGCATTCGTGCGCTGCTGTGCTGGGTTGCAATTTCTTTCACCGAATCGTGAACAGATAAAGAGCCTTCGACATTTAACGTCCCGTACATGATCTGCGGGTTATTCAAACTCGCTCGGTCTGCTAAGGTTGCGCGACCGGGAGCTACCGCAAGCCGGGAGAGATCCGTTGCTCGCCCAAGACTTCAAGCATTTCTTCGACACCTCCCGACGTCAGGGGGTGATCCTGTCCTTCGGCGGCGACCTGTCGGAGAACGTCCTGTTCTCCCTGGGCGAGGTACTGAAGCTCCGCATGAATCAGGACGCGACGGATTCGAGCGTCACCAAGCGGGTGTTCGGAATCTTCGTCGAGCAGGCGCAGAACATCATCCGCTACTCCGCCGACAAGGTCTCGGAGCGGTCCGCTTCCGGCGGCATGATCAGCGCCGGCATGATCGTCGTGGGCGTCGATGCCGGCCGCTTCTACGTCGTGTGCGGCAACGAGGTGCCGGATTCCGACGTGCCGACCCTGCGCGCGCGCCTCGACCATCTGGCGACACTGACAGGTGACGAATTGAAAGCGTTCTACCGGGAGAAACTGCGCCAGCCGCCCGACGAGGGCAGCCTCGGCGGCAGCATCGGCCTCATCGAGATCGCCCGCCGGTCCAGCGCGCCCGTCGAGTACGACTTCCAGGAACTCAGCTGCGGGCGGAGCTTCTTCTGCCTCAAAGCCTACATTTGAGTGGCGCCGGACCGATGGACACCATCAGCCTTCCCGCCACCGACCGGTCGCCGCGCGTCGATTTCGATTTCGATGGTGGCCGCCTCGCCCTGCGCGGCGAATCCTACCCCGAGGATGCCGCCGCCTTCTACGGGCCCCTGCTGCAGGCTCTCAAAGGGTACCTCGCCACGGTCACCACCGATCCCATCGTGTTCGAGGTTGGTCTGGCCTACTTCAATTCCTCCAGCGCCAAGGCGCTCATGAACCTGTTCATGCCCCTGGAGGACGCCGCCGCCGAGGGCCGTCGGGTGACGATCCGCTGGTTCTACGCCGATGGCGACGAGACCATCGCGGAGGCCGGCGAGGACTTCGCCGCCGACTTCTCCCACGCCCGCTTCGAGATGGTGGAGGAGCCCGTATGAAAGCGGTGGCCAAATCCGAGGCCGAACCGGCTGCGGACGCCTTCAGCCTCTACGATGCCGAGGAGGCGGTGATCCTCCAGGCCGAGACCATGCTGGCGGGGCTCTCGAATGCCGCCGCCGGCGTCAACGCCCTGGCCGACGCCTACCGCCGCGGCTACCGCGAGCAACGCCGGCTCGTCCGCATGAGCGACCGGATGCAGCTCGATCTGCAGAAGGCCAACCATTGCCTCGCCGAGCAGCGCCGCGATCTTCAGGCCCTCAACGAGGCCCTGTCGAAGGAGATCGAGCATCGGACGCGCCTCGAGGCCGAGTTGCGCCGGCTCGCCGACACCGACAGCCTGACCGGCGCCCTGGCCCGGCGCCGGTTCATGGAGATCAGCGCCCGCGAGTGGGCGCGGCATCAGGAGGGGACCGCACCGATCTGCGTGCTGATGCTCGACCTCGACCGGTTCAAGCTCGTCAACGACAGCTTCGGCCATGCCGTGGGCGACGCCGCTCTCGTTGCGAGCGTGGCGGCCTGCCGGGCGAACCTGCGCCCGCGCGACATCATCGGGCGCACGGGCGGCGAGGAGTTCGCCGTCCTGCTGCCGGAGACCGGCCTCGGACACGCCCTGGAGGTCGCCGAGCGCCTGCGGGACGCCGTGGCGTCGGCACCGGTGGAGGCGCAGGGCGGAACCGTAACCATGTCGGTCAGCATCGGGGTGTCGCAGGCGCGGCAGGGCGAATCCCTGGAAAGCGCCATGCAGCGCGCGGATGCGGCGCTCTACACGGCCAAGGATGACGGGCGCGACCGTGTCCGAAGCGCCCCCGGCGAGGGTTCGCCGTGACCCCCGAAGTCACGCCGACTGTCGATGGCCCTCCGGTACGGCGCGGCGGCTCCTTGCGGGGGGCGGGGCCGCGCCGGAGCAGCGATTTTCTCGATGCCGCCGGCTTCGCCGATGTTCCGCGGGCCGGAAACGTCGACGGCGCGACGATGCGGCCCGGCTCCCTGCGCGGCTCGGCTCGGGGCCGCGATCTCGACAGCCTCGCCCACACCCTGTTCCTGCGGATCTATCCCGTCATCGCCATCGTGGTTCTGGTCACCCAGATCGGCATCGCCTGGGTGAACTACAGCGACCAGATCCGGCTCTACACCGAGCGGGCGAATCTCCTTGCCGCCCTCACCGCCAGCGCCGTGGCGCGGCCGGACTGGAGCGCCCAGCCCGAGATCTACCGCCACCAGGTCCAGGCGCTCGCCCTTGATCCGACCTTCCGAGCGGTGATCCTCCGCGACGCGTCGGGAACCGTGGTCACGACACTCGGCGACATGCCGCGCGGCCGGGCCTGGGACCTCGTCATCGCGCAGGCCGATCTCGTCGCCGCGCCGGAGGCCAAGCCCGTCGGACACCTCACCCTGGCCATCTCCGCCGAGGCCCTGCGGGGCAACGCTGAGAAGCAGGCGCTGCTGGCCCTCGTCACCAGCATCATCCTGATGCTGGCTTTCGTCGTGACCCTCCATGCCAACGTGCGCAGGCACGTGCTCGCCCCCCTCAAGCGCCTGCTCGTGGCCATGCGCGAGGTCGAGCACAAGAGCTGGGTCACCGTCGAGACCGGCGTGCGCTTTCGCGCCAGCAACGAGATCGACGTGATCTCCCAGGCGTTCAACCGCATGGTCGAGGGCCTGCGCACGGGCGACGAGGCCAAGCAGCTCCTGAAGGAGCTCGAGACCGCCCACGCCAAGCTCGCCGAGGCCAACGGCCTCGTCATGGAGAGTATCGGTTACGCCCGCCGCATCCAGAGCTCGGTCCTGCCGGACCGCGCGGCCCTCGCCGGCACCGGCCTGGAGGTCGGTGTCCTGTGGGAGCCGCTCCATGTCGTCGGCGGCGATTACTTCTGGCTCGAGGAGGTCGACGGCCTCGGCATCGTGGTCGTGGCCGATTGCACCGGGCACGGCGTGCCGGGCGCGTTCCTGACCCTCATCGTCGCCACCGCCCTCGACCGGATCCTGCACGAGCGGCGCCTGCGCGACCCCGTCGAGATCCTGCGCGTCCTCGACGCCATGGTCCGGGTGCAGCTGCGTCAGGACGGCCGCGGGGCGGAATCCGACGACGGCCTCGATTGCGGCGTCTGCATATGGAACCGGGAGACGGCCGAACTGCACTTCGCGGGCGCCGGCCTGGCCCTCACCTGCATCACCGACGGGATCGCGACCCGCATCCGGGGGGCCAAGCGCGGTCTTGGCTATCCCCAGCGGCCGGGCGAGGTGTTCGCCGTGACCGAGACCGTCGTTCCGGTCTCTCGCGGGACGACGTTCTACCTGATGACCGACGGCATCACCGACCAGATGGGCGGACCGAAGCGGCAGCTTCTCGGCCATCGCGGTGTCGCCGACATCCTCGGCGCACACCGCGATATGCCGCTCTCCGCGCAGATGGCGGCCCTGGAACAGGCCTTGACCCGCTACCGCGCCGGTGAGGCGCGTCGCGACGACATGGCCCTGGTGGCGTTCCGTACGAGCCCCGCGACGGCGCCCCCGTGACCCGCCCCGCCGTCGCGGGCGGGCGGGCGGGCTACGCTGGTCAGGTCCTGCGGATCAGGGTGCCGGCACCGTAATCGGTGAACAGCTCCAGCAGCACCGCGTGGCTGACCTTGCCGTCGAGGATGACCACCGCCTCGACGCCCTGCTCCAGGGCGTAGATGCAGGTCTCGACCTTCGGGATCATGCCGCCCGTGATGGTGCCGTCGGCGATGAGCCGCCGGCAATCCTCCAGGGTGAGTTCGGGGATCAGTTTCTTGTCCTTGTCGAGCACCCCCGGCACGTCCGTCAGCAGCAGCAGGCGCTTGGCCCGCAGGGCCCCCGCGATGGCGCCCGCGAAGGTGTCGGCATTGACGTTGTAGGTCTGGCCGTCGGCTCCGAAGGCCACGGGGGCCAGCACCGGGATGAGTTCGGCCTTGAGCACCGCGTCGAGGACGCCGCGCTCGACGTGGTCCGGCTCGCCCACGAGGCCGAGATCGACCTCCTGCTCGGTCTGGCTCTCGGGGTCGATGATGGTGCGCGTGGCCTTCTTGGCCCGCACCATGTTGCCGTCCTTGCCGCACAGGCCGATGGCCCGCCCGCCCTCGGCCGAGATCCAGCCGACGATCTGCTTGTTGATGGAGCCGGCCAGCACCATCTCGACCACCTCGACGGTGGCCTCGTCGGTTACGCGCAGGCCGCCCTGGAACTCGGACTCGATGCCGAGGCGCCCAAGCATGCGGCCGATCTGCGGGCCGCCGCCATGGACCACGATGGGCTTGAGGCCGGACTGCTCGAGCAGCACGATGTCCTCGGCGAAATCCTCCGCCGCGGCGCGATCGCCCATGGCGTGGCCGCCATACTTGATCACCACGATTTCCTGATCGTAGCGCTGCATGTGCGGCAGGGCCTGGACCAGCACTTCGGCACGCACGTGCACGTTGGGCAACGGATCTTTCATCGTGGGGCTCGTTCCTCGATGCGTGCCGGGCGGTCGTGCGCGGCGCCGGCTTCTACCGCAGGCATGCGACCCTGCGAAGCATCCGGCGGCAATTTTTACGCCCGCCCGTTCTTCACGTCCGAACGCGCGGGGCCGGGCGAAGGCGTCAGATCACGGCCTCGATCAGCCCCAGGCGGCGGGCTTCCTCGGCCTCGAGGTACCAGTTCGACGGCGCGCGGGCGAGAACCTCGTCGAGGTTCACCGTCGATCCGATCACCAGATTGGCAAAGCCCTCGTTCTGGATCTCGATGGAGCATTCGAGTTCGTGAAGTGCTGCTTTCACCGTGGCGATGCAGGTGGTCAGCGGACCTTCGATGTTGAGCTTCTTGGAGATCTTGCGCTCGTGGATCATCAAGCGCGTGCCGCGCGTCAGGTAGCGGTTCGAGCGGGCGAAGAAGCTCATGAAGGTGGTGCCGGCCGAGTAGATCGCCGCCTTGCCGAGAAAGACGATGCGCCGCTGCGGATCGAGGTCACTGGCGAAGCGGATATCCTCGCCCATCATCCGCGCCACCTCGGGATCGCCCCCGAGGGTCGAAAGTTCGACGACGACGAAATCTCGGTCCGAGGCGGCGTCGAACTGGCTGCGGAAATCCTTGTACATCGCCTGATCCACCGGACCGGACAGCAGGATGGCGGGCGCCTTGAAGGCGGAAGCGGGAAGCGGCGTCGTGTCCATGATGTCCTTCGGGGGAGCGTAGCCGTCGCGGCGTCGCGGGATGCGGCTTGTGAGACGCGTGCCGCCGCCCCGAGGTTCCGATCCGCATCCCATGGAAGGGGCGGCCCCGTCCTCTGGACAGCCATGAACCCCGGAAAGCGACGCGGACCAGCCGGCCTCGGCGCATGATGATTTGCGAGAACTGATTTTCGTGCGCCTGCAGCATGCCTTTAAGAATCGATTAACCCTAATCCGCAATCCTGTGTCCTGCCGCTCAGGGACTAAGCCGATGCCGAACACCGATCCCGTCATCACTCGCCCGACTCTCACCAATCCCAGCCTGCTCGCCAGCGCCCTGCACCGGATCGGCACCGAGGCGGCCTCGACGGCCGAGATCTGGCGACGGCTCACCGAGCATTACATCGTCGATCTCGACGCCGTGGCGGCCCTCCTGCCGCGCGCCGAGCCCGAGCCGCTCTGGCTGACAAGCCGCAACTGAGCGTGGCGCGCGCGTCACATGCCCGCGCGACGCAGTTCTGAAATCTCGTCCTGGCATACAGCGTGCTTGACCAGGACGACCTGCATCTAAAATCAAGAACACGTCAGTCACGCTCCCGGGGAACGCTTCAGACAACGATCACGCGGCCGCTCGGACGCCAGAGCCAACCCGCGGACCTTCTTCGCCATTTCGAACAAGGGGTCCGTCATGTCCGAATTGCTGTCCGTCGCCCTCGTCTGCGCCTCGACGATGCTGGCCCAGAACTGCTCGCGGGCGACCGCCCTCGACGTCATCGTCTCCCCCGCCCGCACGCCGATGGAGTGCATGATGCACGGGCAGGCGGTTGCCGCCTCCGCCGGCCTTCCCGGCGGGGATGACCGCTACCTCAAGGTCACCTGCGAGCGGCGCCACGCCGATCTGCGCCATCTCAGGCGTGCCGGCTACGCCGCCGCCGTGGTTCTGGTGCGGCGCGACCCGATCTGAGCCGACGGATCGATGGGGGACGGCCCGCGCTCACGCGTATGCCGCCTCGACCGCGAGGCGATCGCCGATGTGAAGGGTGCCTCCCTCCACCACCTCGGCATAGACCCCGCAATCCGTGTGGCCGAGGTGGCGCGACAGGGCGTGGGGGATCGCGAGGTCGCGAATCCCCGTGACCGGATCGACATTGGTCGCCGCACACCGCTCGGTGCGTTTCAGAATGCGCAGGGTGACGCCGCCCGGCGTGGCGAGGGTACGCCCGACGAGGTCGAGTTCGGCCCACGGCGCCAATCCGGAGAGGTGGAGGTTGGCGCGAAACCGTAAGGGATCGACGGCGAAGCCCGTCATGGTTTCGATGGCCGCCACGCTGGCGAGATTCAGGAGCGAGACGAAGCCGCGCGGAGAATCGGTGAAACGGAAGCCTTCGGGTGCGGTGAGCACCTTGGGCGGTCCGCGCAGGGCCTTGGGCAGGTAGCCCGCGAGAAAATCCTCGATGGCGGCGCGTCCCTCCGCCGTGCCGAGGTCGCCCCGCGCGGCGATCTCGCCCCCGTTCCGGATCGTCAGGCTGTTCGCGCAGGCATCGTAGCGCGCATCGAGGCGGGCCAGGGCCTCGTGCCGCATCAGCATGAGGAATTTGATCTTCGGCTGGTGCACCGGGACCATCGGATCGAAGCCGGACGGGCCGTTCTCGACGGCGAACAGGCGGTCGCCGGGAAAGTATCGGCCCACGTCCAGATCCGCGCTGTCGAGCCTTTCGGGTGAGAGGCCTTTCACGGGATAGCGGTGGAGGGCGTCGAGGCGCAGATCGGTTGTCATCGGTGGAGCATGGCCCCGGGATCGCGGGGTGTGCAAGCGATCGCCTGACGCGTCCGTCGGCATCCATCGTCGGACCCCTTGTGGTGCGAAATTACAACACCACATCCGGGTTACCGGCGGCCACGAGGGCGCCGGGGTTCTCGCGGCACCAGCCGGGGAACGACGTCTCGGCAGGGCCGTGCCGCGTTATGCGGGCGGGATCGGACCGACACGGAGAGGTTGGACAGGCATGAATTTCGAGATCTACACCGAACGCGCGCGCGGCTTCGTCCAGTCGGCGCAGACCCTCGCCATGCGCGAGGGCCATCCGCAGTTGCAGCCGGGCCACCTCCTGAAGGTGCTGCTCGACGACCCCGAGGGTCTGTGCGCCGGTCTCATCGACCGCGCCGGCGGTCAGTCCCGCGTCGCCCTGGCGCAGGTGGAGACCTGGCTCGCCAAGCAGCCCAAGGTGTCGGGCAACGCGTCCCAGCCCCAGGCGACGCGCGAACTCGTGCGCCTGTTCGACACCGCCGAGAAGGCGGCCGAGAAGGCCGGCGATTCCTACGTCACCGTCGAACGCCTGCTGCTTGCGCTCGCCGTCGAGAAGGACACCGAGGCCGGCAAGGCACTCGCCGCCGCAGGCGTGACGCCGGCCTCGCTCAACGGCGCCATCAATGCGCTCCGCAAGGGCCGCACCGCCGACAACGCCACGGCGGAGAACGCCTACGACGCCCTGAAGAAATACGCCCGCGACCTCACGGAAGCGGCGCGCGAGGGCAAGCTCGACCCGGTGATCGGCCGCGACGAGGAGATCCGCCGCACCATCCAGGTCCTGTCCCGGCGCACCAAGAACAACCCTGTCCTCATCGGCGAGCCCGGTGTCGGCAAGACCGCCATCGTCGAGGGGCTGGCCCTGCGCATCGTCGACGGCGACGTGCCCGAGAGCCTGAAGGACAAGAGCCTGCTCGCCCTCGACATGGGCTCGCTGATTGCCGGCGCCAAGTATCGTGGCGAGTTCGAGGAGCGCCTGAAGGGCGTGCTCTCCGAGGTGACGGCGGCGAACGGCGGCATCATCCTGTTCATCGACGAGATGCACACCCTCGTGGGCGCCGGAAAAGCCGACGGGGCCATGGACGCCTCGAACCTCCTGAAGCCCGCGCTGGCGCGCGGCGAACTGCACTGCGTTGGCGCGACCACCCTCGACGAGTACCGCAAGCACGTCGAAAAGGACGCGGCCCTCGCCCGGCGCTTCCAGCCCGTCTTCGTGTCCGAGCCCACCGTCGAGGACACGGTCTCGATCCTGCGCGGGATCAAGGAGAAGTACGAGCAGCACCACGGCGTGCGCATCCAGGATGCTGCACTGGTGGCCGCCGCGACCCTGTCGAACCGCTACATCACCGACCGCTTCCTGCCCGACAAGGCCATCGACCTCATGGACGAGGCGGGCTCGCGCCTGCGCATGCAGGTGGATTCGAAGCCCGAGGAACTCGACAACATCGATCGTGAGATCGTGCGCCTGAAAATCGAGGGTGAAGCCCTGAAGAAGGAGACCGATTCCGCCTCCCGCGATCGCCTCGTGCGGCTGGAGAAGGAGTTGGCCGATCTCGAGGAGCAGTCGTCGGCCATCACCTCGCGGTGGAAAGCCGAGAAGGACAAGCTCGGCGCCGCGGCCGACCTCAAGAAGAAGCTCGACGAGGCGCGCACCGAACTCGCCAACGCCCAACGCCAGGGCCAGTACCAGCGTGCCGGCGAACTCGCCTACGGCGTGGTGCCGGGCCTGGAGAAGCAGCTCGCCGAGATCGAGGCGGCGGCCGAATCCGCCGTGAGCCGCGACGGCATGGTCGAGGAGGCGGTGACCCCGGCCCACATCGCCGGCGTGGTCTCGCGCTGGACCGGCGTGCCCGTGGACAAGATGCTGGAGGGCGAGCGCGAGAAGCTCCTCGCCATGGAGACGGCTTTGGCCAAGCGCGTCGTCGGCCAGCGCGAGGCGGTGGAGGCGGTGGCCACCGCCGTGCGCCGGGCGCGCGCCGGCCTGCAGGACCCGAACCGGCCCATCGGCTCGTTCATGTTCCTTGGGCCGACGGGCGTCGGCAAGACCGAGCTGACCAAGGCGCTGGCCGGCTTCCTGTTCGACGACGATACGGCGCTCGTGCGCATCGACATGTCGGAATACATGGAGAAGCACGCGGTGGCCCGCCTCATCGGCGCGCCGCCCGGCTATGTCGGCTACGAGGAGGGTGGCGCCCTCACCGAGGCCGTGCGGCGCCGGCCGTATCAGGTCGTGCTGTTCGACGAGGTCGAAAAGGCGCACCCGGACGTGTTCAACGTCCTCCTTCAGGTCCTCGACGACGGGCGCCTGACGGACGGGCAGGGGCGCACGGTCGATTTCCGCAACACCCTGCTCATCATGACCTCGAACCTCGGCTCCGAGTATCTCGTCAATCAGGCCGAGGGCGACGACACCGATGGGGTGCGCGACGAGGTGATGGGTGTGGTGCGCCAGCACTTCCGGCCGGAATTCCTGAACCGGATCGACGAGATCATCCTGTTCCATCGCCTCAAGCGATCGGAGATGGGGGCCATCGTCGATATCCAGCTCGGCCGGCTCCAGAAGCTCCTCGACGAGCGCAAGATCACCATCGACGTGGAGCCCGAGGCGCGCGACTGGCTCGCCGACAAGGGCTACGACCCGGCCTACGGGGCGCGTCCCCTGAAGCGGGTGATCCAGAAGGCGGTGCAGGACCGCCTCGCCGAACAGCTCCTGTCGGGCACGATCCACGACGGCGAGACAGTGCCCGTGCGGCTCGGTCCCCTGGGGCTGACCGTGGGCGATACCGTCTCGGCCGAATCCCGTCCGGCGAGCCTGCTGTTGAACTGACGCAGACGTGATCGGGCCGTCACCGCGGCGTGGCGGCTTGATCCGATCCAGCGGCGGGCCGCCGCGTTGGGCCATAGGGTTAGCGGTTTCTTAACGGGTGCGACCGAAGCCTCCGTCGAGAAACCGACGTCTCCCCGAGGGCTATCGCCGGACACAATCAGGCCTTAATCCTGACGGTCACGCTTCAACACGGACGAACGCCATGCGAGCCTGCGCCCTTCCCATCGTTCTGCTCCTCGCCGGGATGGCGCCGGCCGGTGCCGGCTCGCTTCCCGTGGACGAGACGACCTATGTCGAGCATTCCCTGAACCGTGACGGGCCCCTCGTCGTCGAGCACCGGCCCATCGCCCGCACACCGGGCGGGCGCCAGGGTGGTTCGTCGGCCGAACTCGCCGGCTTCTGCCACGAGGGCGGCATCATCCGCCGGAGGGACGAGTTCGGGCAGCCGGTGATCCTGCGCCAGCGCGAGGTCTGCGACAACGTCGCGCCGCGCACGCTTCATCCGGGCGAGGTCGATGCCCGTCCGACCTGGCCGGAAGAGCCCGGCGCGCGCCGCCGCGTCCTGCGCGTCAAGGGCTGAATCCGCCGGCTCAGCCGTAGCGGTGCAGGGTCGCTCCGTTGCGCTTGAGCCAGCGTTCCGCCTCGTCGACGTTGGGGCAGATGGAGCCGACGAGGTTCCAGAACCGGGGTGAGTGGTTCATCTCCCGAAGGTGCGCCATTTCGTGGGCGACGAGGTAGTCGAGCACCACGGGCGGGGCCAGGATCAGCCGCCACGAGAAATTGAGGGCGCCCTGCGCCGTGCAGGAACCCCAGCGGCTGCGGGTGTCGCGTACGGTGATCCGCGTCGGGGTCCGGCCGACGGCAGCCGCGTAGCTTTTCACCGCCGCCGTCAGGTCGCGGCGCGCCTCGCGTTCGAGGAAGTCGCCGATCCGCCGGGCGAGATGGGGGACCTCGCACGCCACGGAGATCACCGGATCGTCCGGGGTCGTCTCCACTCGCGTCAACCCACCGGTGCTGGCGCGATGCACGATCCGGTGGGGCACGCCGCGCAGGGGCAGGATCGCGCCGGCCTCGAAGGCAACGCGCTCCGGGAGCCGCGCCAACCGCATGGCGATCCATCCGCTGTGACCAACGGCGAATTTCCGTGCCACCGCCAGGGAGGTCCGGGCCGGCAGGGTCATCACCACCTCGCCGGTGGCGCTCGACACCCGCAGGGTCAGCCGCCGCGCCGTCGGCCGCCGACGCAGGGCGACGCGAAACGTCTCGCCTTCGTGGACGACGTCGAGGTGATCCGGGTCCGGCCCGCGCAGCAAAGCTAACCGCATGGTGAGAGCTTAGCGGCGTGTCCGCCGCGCCGCCATCGGCGCGAACGGATTTGCTGGGGGTGCTCAGGCCGCAGGGTCGTGCGCGATGGCGGGCCGGGCCTGCATGGCGCGGATGAATTCGGCGATGCGCGGCGCGATCACCGTGCGGTAGCGCGAGCCGTTGAACACCCCGTAATGCCCGACCCCCTGCTGGAGGTGATAGGCCTTGCGCTCGGGGGGTAGGTTGGGCGTGAGGTCGAGGGCCGCCTGCGTCTGCCCGACGCCGGAGATGTCGTCGTTCTCGCCCTCGATGGCGAGGATGGCGCAGGTGCGGATCGCCCCGAGATCGACGCGCGTGCCCGCATGCACCATCGTGCCATTCGGCAGGGCGTGATCGACGAAGACGGTCCTGACCGTTTGGAGGTAGAACTCCGCCGTCAGGTCCATCACCGCGAGGTACTCGTCGTAGAAGTCCCGGTGCTTCTCGGCCGAATCGCCGTCGCCGGTGACGAGGTGGTCGAACATCTCCGCATGGGCATTGACGTGGCGGTCGAGGTTCATCGCCATGAAACCCGAGAGCTGGAAGAAGCCCGGATAGACGCTGCGCCACGCCCCTGGATAGCCCGCCGGAACGGTGGTGATGCAGTTGCGCTCGAACCACTTGGTGCCGCGCTCCTGGGCGAGGCAGTTCACGGCGGTGGGCGAGCGGCGGGTGTCGATGGGGCCGCCCATCAGCGTCATGGAGGCCGGCACGGTGGCGTGCCCGCGCGCTTCCATCACGGCGATGGCGGCGAGAACCGGTACCGCCGGCTGGCACACGGCCATGACGTGCAGGTCCGGACCGAGTTCCGCGAACAGGTCGATGAGATAGTCGATGTAGGTGTCCAAATCGAAGCGCCCGGCACTGAGCGGCACCATGCGGGCATCGGTCCAGTCGGTGATGAACACCTGATGCTCCGGCAGCATCGCCTCCACGGTCCCGCGCAGGAGGGTGGCGTAATGCCCCGACATCGGGGCCACGATGAGGAGCTTCGGCTGCGGCGCGCTCGGCCCCTGCACGAAGCCCCGGTCGAAGGTGATGGCCCGGCAGAACGGGCGCTCCCAGACAATCCGCTCGCTCACCGGCACGCTGTAGCCATCGACCCAGGTGCCGGTGAACCCGAAGGCCGGCTTGGCGTAGCGCCGGGTCATCCGCTCGAACATCTCGCAGGCCGCCGCCATGCTGCGCGCGTAGGGACCGTAGGAGAGGGGATTGGCCGGATTCTGCAGGCTGTGCTTGACCATGTCGGCGGCCACCCGCGCCGGCGTCGTCATGATGCGTGCGGTCTCGTACCAGTAGTAGGACAGGTTCACGGTTGCCTCCCCCTCGTTCCATGATGGCGGCCCATCCCTGAGGGCACACGCACATCGAGCCCGGCCGTTCGGCCTGAGCCTGTCATCGACTTAGGGCGAAGCCTGCGGCGACAAGTCCTCGGACTTTCATTTGCGGCGCTTTCTTGCTCACGGGCGCTGGGCGGTGAGTTCGTCCCCGTCCCAGCGTGCGCTCGCGGACAAATCCGTACGAAACCGACGTTTCGCGGACGAATCTATTGTGCGCGATGGGGATGGACGCGGGGACGGCGAGCCCTATCGTTCCTGTGACATGATGGACATGAGCACCAACGGCTTCGCGCGTGACGCCCGGCACCTGCGGCTCGACACCTTCGTTCGTCTGCGCTGGCTCGCGATCACCGGCCAGAGCGCGGCCGTCGTCGGGGCGCAGTTCGGTCTCGGCCTGCCCCTGCCGTTCGGCTGGTGCTTCCTCGTCATCGCCGCCTCATCCTGGCTGAACCTGGCGCTCCGCATACGGTTTCCGGCGAGCTACCGCCTCAGCGACGATTCGGCGGCGCTGCTCCTCGCCTTCGACATCATTCAGTTGGCCGCCCTGCTGTTCCTCACGGGCGGCCTGCAGAATCCGTTCTCGCTCCTGTTCCTCGCCCCTGTCCTCATCTCGGCGACGGCACTGCCCCCGGAGCGGACCCTGGCGCTCGGGCTCCTCGCCATCGGCCTCGCGACCCTGCTGGCCCTGATCCACCGGCCGCTGCCGTGGTTCGCCGATGGGCGTCTCGAACTGCCGTTCCTCTACATTTCCGGGGTGTGGACCGCGATCCTCCTCGGCACCGCCTTCACCGGAGTCTATGCGTGGAAGGTCGCGGAAGAGACCCGCCTCCTCGCTCAGGCGCTGGCCGCCACCGAACTGGTCCTCGCCCGCGAGCAGCATTTGTCTCAGCTCGATGGTCTGGCGGCGGCGGCGGCACACGAACTCGGCACGCCCCTCGGCACCATCATGGTGGTGACCAAGGAGCTCAGCCGGCAACTGAGCCCCACGGCTTCGCCGGGGGTGCGCGAGGATCTCGCCCTCCTGCGCGATCAGGTCGATCGCTGTCGCGGCATCCTGTCGAAGCTCACCTCCCTCGATGGCGACGAGGGTGGCTTCCTCCAGACCGTGAGCCTGAGCCACCTCGTCGAGGAACTCGTGGCGCCCCAGCGCGCCATGGGCATCATCCTCGACGTCACGAGCCGGGGGGAGGGACCCGAACCCTCGTGTCGGCGCAATCCGGGCGTCCTGTTCGGGCTCGCCAACATCGTCGACAACGCCGTCGATTTCGCCGAGACCCGCGTGATCATCGAGGCCCGCTGGACCTACGAGCAGGTTTGGCTCGAGATGCGCGACGACGGCCCCGGCTTCTCCGGCGAAGTTCTGCTCCGGGCGGGCGAGCCCTACGTCACCACCCGCGGAAACGACCGGGCCCGATCGGGCGAGACGACGGGCGCCGGCCTCGGCCTCGGCCTGTTCATCGCCAAGACGCTCATCGAGCGCTCCGGCGCGCAGCTCACCCTGTCCAATGCGCCGGACCCGACGGCGACGGGCGCCGTCGTGCGCGTGTCCTGGGCGCGGCACATGTTCGAGCGCGGCATTGCCGTCGCCCGTCATGCGCAGAATGGAGAGCTGCCAACCCCTGATCAGAACCGCTCCAGCGCCTATATAAGCCCCTGAAGACTTACGAGAACATGGGAGACGCGTCGGATGCTGACGCAGACCGGTACGACGGCGCCCGGCGCCGACATCATTCCACTGGGCGATAACGATCCCCTGGCCGCGTTCACGGACCGCAGCCTTCTCATCGTCGATGACGACAAGCCGTTCTCCACGCGCCTCGCCCGTGCCATGGAGATGCGCGGCTACGAGGTCCACGTCGCGGAGAGCGTCGCCGAGGGCGTCTCCATGGTGGACGCCCGAGCGCCCGCCTTCGCCGTCATCGACATGCGGCTGGGCGACGGGAATGGCCTCGACGTCATCGCCCGGCTCAAGGAACGCCGCCCCGAGGCACGCGGCGTGATCCTCACGGGCTACGGCAACATCGCCACGGCGGTGACGGCGGTGAAGCTCGGTGCGTTCGACTACCTCGCCAAGCCCGCGGACGCCGACGAGATCCACGGCACCCTCATGGCTCAGCCGGGCGAGCGCGCCGATCCGCCGGAGAACCCGATGTCGGCGGACCGGGTGCGGTGGGAGCACATCCAGCGGGTCTACGAGCTGTGCAGCCGCAACGTGTCCGAGACGGCGCGGCGCCTCAACATGCACCGCCGTACACTGCAGCGCATCCTGGCCAAGCGCGCCCCGCGCTGACGCCGAGGCAGGGCGAAGTTGCGCGGTCCGGCCCGATCGCGCTACTTCGCTCGACCGCCCGCGCACAGGATCGCGCGGTGACGGAACGACAATCGGGACGCCACGCCAGTGAACACGCGCAACCTCATCACGATCGTCAGCATGATGGTGCTGGTGGGCACGGAAGTCTTCGCCGTCGCCATCGCGGCCGGCTGGGCGCTCGCGGGCATCTTCGAACTCGGAGACACCGTCGGCCACGTGCTGATGGCGGTGTTCAGCCTGTTCGCCGCCTGGGTGATGCTGCAGCTCTGGCGCCGCGCCACCAGCATCGAGCCCCTGCGCGCCGCGCCGGCCACGGCGCGCCGCTGAAGCGGACGGACCGGTCCGCGTTGCCAGGGCGGCGTTTCCCGATTATCGCGGGGGCGCCCCGCCACGCGCAGCCGAGTCCGCCCCCATGAAAGCACGCATCATCGTCACCCTGAAGACCGGCGTGCTCGATCCGCAGGGCAAGGCGATCGAGGCGGCGCTCACGTCGTTCGGGCTCTCGGGGGTCGACGGCGTGCGCCAGGGCAAGGTCTTCGACGTCGAGATCGCGGGCGACGACCGCGCGGCGGCCGAAGCCACCCTCGAGGCCGCGTGCGAGAAGCTGCTCGCCAACACCGTGGTCGAGAATTACGCGATCGAGATCGCCTGATGCGCGCCGCCATCGTCGTCTTCCCGGGCTCCAACCGCGATGCGGACGTGGCCCGGGCGCTCACCCAGGCCGGGGCCGAGGTGGTCAAGGTCTGGCACGCCGACACCGAACTGCCGGCGGGCACCGACCTCGCCGTTCTGCCGGGCGGCTTTTCCTACGGCGACTATCTGCGCTGCGGCGCCATCGCCGGGCGGGCCGCGGCCATGGACGCCGTGCGGGCACACGCGGCGCGCGGCGGCCTCGTGCTGGGCATCTGCAACGGTTTCCAGATTCTATGCGAGTCGGGTCTGCTGCCCGGCGTGCTCATGCGCAACGTCGACCGCCGCTTCATCTGCCACCGGCAGCTCTTGCGCGTCGAGCGGGCCGATACCCGCTTCACCACGGCCTACGCCAAGGATCAGGTGATCGACGTCTGCGTGGCGCATGGCGAGGGCAACTATTTCGCCGATCCCGACACCATCGCGCGGCTCGAGGGCGATGGCCGCGTGGCGTTCCGCTACTGCGACGCCTCCGGCGCACTCACGGTGGACGCGAACCGCAATGGCTCGCTCAACTCCATCGCGGGCATCTACTCGGAAAAGCTCAACGTCCTCGGGCTGATGCCCCACCCGGAGAACTTCGTGGAAGATCTCGTGGGCGGTACGGACGGGCGCGGCCTTTTCCAAAGCTTGGCCGCGTAGGTCGCCCCAAAGCCCATTCCTGTCTGCGGATTACCCGAGATTACCTATCGTGGGCTCGACGTGGCCCTCCTCCCCGCAGGGGGAGAGGGACGCGCCGACCGACGTCAGTGCCCGTCGAATTCCATCAAGGTCCGCACCGGCACGTCGAGGTCGCGCAGCTTCTGCGCCCCGCCGATCTCCGGCAGATCGATGACGAAGCAGGCCGCCACGACCTCGGCGCCGATCTGGCGGAGCAGGTTCACCGCCGCGCAGGCCGTGCCGCCGGTGGCGATGAGATCGTCTACCAGCAGCACCCGGTCGCCCGGCTTGATGGCGTCGACGTGGATCTCCATCTCGTCGGTGCCGTATTCCAGGGCGTACGCGATGGAGACGGTCTTGTGGGGCAGCTTGCCCTTCTTGCGGATCGGCACGAAGCCCGACGAGAGCTGGTGCGCCACGGCCCCGCCGAGGATGAAGCCGCGCGCCTCGATGCCGGCGACCTGATCGATCCGCCCCCCCGCGAACGGATGCACGAGGGCGTCCACCGCCCGCCGAAAGGCGCGCGGGTCGCTGAGCAGGGTGGTGATGTCGCGAAACACGATGCCGGGCTTCGGGTAGTCGGGAATCGAGCGGATCGAATCCTTCAGCGCGATGTGGCGACGGGAATCCATGGGGGGCCTTCGTCGGGTTTCGATGAGGGGGAGGGCGGGAGGTCAGGCGTTGGCGCGGCGCAGGAGCTTCACGAGTTCGCCGTGCAGATGCTCGTTGCCGGCCGCCACGGAGCGGGCGGCCAAGGGCTCGGCGCCGCCATCGGCGCTGGAGACGAAGCCGCCGGCCTCGCGCACCATGATGATGCCGGCCGCGATGTCCCAGGTCTGCAGGTCGCGCTCCCAGTACAGGTCCGAGCGGCCGCAGGCGACGTAGGCGAGGTCCAGTGCCGCCGAGCCGAAGCGGCGGATGCCGCCCGTCACCGCCATCACGGCCGCGACCTCGCGCAGGAGCTTGGGATGGTCGCCGCGCCCGAGATAGGGCGAGCCGTAGGCCACCAGGGCGTCGGCCATCTCGTCGCGGCCCGACACGCGCAGGCGGCGGTTGTTGAGGTAGGCGCCCTTGCCGCGCTCGGCGACGAACAACTCGTCCTTGGCCGGATCGTAGATCACGCCGGCGACGATCTGGCCTTCGCGCTCGAGGCCGACGGAGATGGCGAAATGCGGGATGCCGTGGAGGAAGTTGGTGGTGCCGTCCAGCGGATCGACGTGCCAGGTATGGCTCTTGTCGGCGCCCTCGACGTTGCCGGATTCCTCCAAGACCAGGCCGTAGCCGGGACGCGCCTTCATCAGAGCATCCTTGAGCACTTCCTCGGCCTTGCGATCGGCGGCAGAGACGAAATTGCCCGGGCCTTTGCGCGAAACCTGGAGGTTCTCGATCTCGCCGTAGTCGCGCTTGAGGCCGCGGGCGGCCTTGCGGACGGCATCGACCATGACGGTCATGAGGGGTGAGCTGATCATCGCTTGAAGGGTCCGGGTCGATTCAAAGAACGTCGGAGACGACAGTGTGGGTGGGGCCATAGCACGTTTGTCGCCGGCCTCATCCCCGGGGGAGCACAGGTCCGACCTTCGCCGGACACCTACTTCACGTTGGCTCGCTCGGAGGCCATCTGCTCGGCGCGGGTGCGCTCCTCGGGGGAAAGGCCCGTCAGGGTCTGGTCGAGCCAGGCGTCGGAGAGCCCCTGTGCCGCGGCGGCGAGGTTCCACGCGGCCGCCTCCACGGGGTTCTTCGGAAGGCCCCGCCCGACGGCGTAGAGGCGGGCGACGCGGTTCTGAGCAATGGCGTTGCCGCGCGAGGCGGCGTGGAGGAAGTAGCGGGCCGCGCGGCCCTCGTCCTTGGCGACGCCGGTCCCGTTGAACAGCAGGATGGCGAACTCGACCTCGCCGGCGAGGTCGCCGTTGTCGGCCGCTCGGCGGAACAGTTCGGCGGCCCGGGCCGGGTCCTTGGCCACGCCGCGTCCCTGGAGGTAGAGCACCCCGAGGTCGTGCTGGGCCGCGCCGATCTCGCCGTTGGCGGCCTTCTGGAACAGGGTCGCGGCCCTGGCCTGATCGGCCTCCGTTCCCGAGCCCAGGAGGATCAGCGCGAGGTTGTAGGAGGCCGTGGCGTCGCCCTTGTCGGAGGCTTGTTCGAGCCAGCGCCGCCCGGCCTTGAGGTCCTTCGGACCGCCGCGTCCGTCGATGGACATGAGGCCGAGCGACGCCATGGCGTGAACATCGCCCTGTGAAGCCGCGAGGCGATACCATTCGGCGGCCTTGACCGGGTCCTGCTTGATGCCGAGGCCCTGATTGTAGAGTTCGCCGAGCAGCGTCATCGCCGCCGCGTCCTTGGCATTGGCCGAGAGCCGCTTCGTCGCCTCGCGAAAGGCGGTGGAGTACTGGCCGCGCTGATAGGCGCCGAAAGCGACGTCGGTTTCCTTGTTCGATGTCGGTGGGTTCGCCCCCATCACGCCGGGCGTGTAGGGGGTGGGCAGCTCCTTCAGGGGCGCGGAAAACACCTCCTTCGTCGCTGTCTTCGGCAATGGCGCCTGTCCATCGGCCGCCGGGGCGATGGTCGTCGCCGGCCGGGGAGATTGCGCCGGGGCGGCCTGCGCAGCCGGCACACCCGCCAGCGCCAGCGCGATCAGACAACCCCCACTTTTCACGAAGCCGTCTCCGCCGCCGTGACAATCGCTTGGATCGCGGCCACGTCGGCCTCGTCACCCATCCACAGGGCGCTTTCCAGCCCCAGGAACTCCGCGCCGGTGGCGACGAGGGCGGCGATCTCCCCGGATTCGTGCGCGACGGCGATGCAGGGCGTCTCGAAGATCTCCGTCCACCACGTTGCCCGATCGAGGACCGTGGCGGCCTCGGGTGCGATCCCGTCGGCGTAGAGGCCGCCGAACATGACGTAGTCGACGCCAGCCTCGCCGGCCTCCATGGCGGCGTGCTTCTGCTCGTGGCCGCCGGCCCCGAGGATGCGCCCGTCGTCGAGGCGCCCGCGCAGTTCGGCCAGCGCACCGTCCTTCGCCTTGTCGAGATGGACGCCGTCGGCTCCGCCCCGGGCCGAGACGCTGACGAGGTCGCCCGCGAACCCGGTGCAGGCAACCAGCACAGCGGCGCCCGTGCCCTGCGCGGCCGGTGCCAGCTGCTTGACCAGATTGACCAAGCTGCGCTCGTCGGAGGGCGCGAGGCGCAGGATCACGGCTGCGACGTCACCCGCCGCGCAGGCGGCGGTGAGCGCAGCCGCGAGGGCGTCGGCGTCCCCGGCCTCGACCCGGTGCGGGGTGAGCAGGGCGAGGCGGGTGCGCGCGTTGGACATGGGGTTCCTTGAGAAAGACCCGGGTTCAGCGGGCCGCGCCGATCTTGGGATCGAGGGAGCCGTCGGCGTAGCGCTTGGCCATGTTCGCCACCGAGATGGGACGGATCTTCGAACCCTGGCCGGCGGTGCCGAACTCCTCGAAGCGCTGGCGACAGAGCTTCGTCATCGCCTCCATGGCGGGCTTGAGGTACTTGCGCGGGTCGAACTCAGCCTTGTTCTCGGCCAGGATCTTCCGGATCTGACCGGTCATCGCCATGCGGTTGTCGGTGTCGATGTTGATCTTGCGGACACCGTGCTTGATGCCGCGCTGGATCTCCTCCACCGGCACGCCCCAGGTCGGCTTCATCTGGCCGCCGTACTGGTTGATGATGTCCTGGAGATCCTGGGGCACGGACGAGGAGCCGTGCATCACGAGGTGGGTCGTGGGCAGGCGGCGGTGGATCTCCTCGATGACGTTCATGGCGAGGACTTCGCCGTCGGGCTTCCGGGTGAACTTGTAGGCGCCGTGAGAGGTACCCATGGCCACCGCCAGGGCATCGACCTTGGTGGCTTCGACGAACTTCACCGCCTCGTCGGGGTCGGTGAGGAGCTGGTCGTGGCTGAGCACGCCCTCGGCGCCGTGGCCGTCCTCGGCCTCGCCCTCGCCGCTCTCCAGGGAGCCGAGCACGCCGAGCTCGCCCTCCACCGAGACGCCTGCCCAGTGGGCCATCTTGGTGACGTTGCGGGTGATCTCGACATTGTAGGCGTAGTCGGCCGGGGTCTTGCCGTCGGCCTTGAGGGAGCCATCCATCATCACCGAGGTGAAGCCGTACTGGATCGCTGTGGCGCAGGTGGCCTCGTCGCTGCCGTGGTCGAGGTGCATGCAGACGGGGATGTGGGGATAGACTTCCACGAGGCCGTCGATGAGCTTGGCGAGCACGATGTCGTTGGCGTAGGCGCGTGCCCCCTTGCTCGCTTGGAGGATCACCGGCGAATCGGTGGCGTCGGCCGCCGCCATGATGGCCAGCCCCTGCTCCATGTTGTTCAGGTTGAACGCCGGCACGCCGTATTCGTGCTCGGCGGCATGGTCCAGGAGCTGCCTCAGGGTGATGCGGGCCATGGGTTTCTCCACACGATGAGGCCGACCCCCCCTGGGGCGCCATCCGATGAATTTGGTTCGTCTTTTCTGACGTTTGCCCGTCCGTCGCAACCGCTATCGGTCGCCGTCCCAGCCCGTCACCTCATCCTGAGGTCACCGCTTCGCTGCGCCACTTCGGGATGCGATGAGTGAATCGGGCAGGGCGACGGGGCGCGTCTTCAGGTCTTGGCGCGCAGGGCCTCGACGCCGGGCAGCGCCTTGCCCTCGAGCCATTCGAGGAAGGCGCCGCCGGCGGTGGAGACGTACGAGAACGTCTCGCTCACGCCCGCGTGATTCAGGGCCGCCACGGTGTCGCCGCCGCCGGCCACGGAGACCAGCTTGCCGGCCGTCGTCCGCTCCGCCGCGTGCTTGGCCGCCGCCACGGTGGCGGCATCGAAGGGGGTGAGCTCGAAGGCACCGAGCGGTCCGTTCCAGACTAGGGTCGCGGCCGTGTCGATGGCCGCGTTGATCTCGGCCACGGTGGCCGGGCCGGCGTCGAGGATCATGCCGGTGTCGGGCACGGAATCGACGGGGACGGTCTCGTGGGCCGCGTTGGCCTTGAACTCACCGGCCACCACCGCATCCACGGGCAGGATGATCCGGCAGTTCGCAGCCTTCGCGGCCTCGACGATGCGCAGCGCGGTCTCGGCCAGATCCTTCTCGCACAGCGACTTGCCGACGCCTTTTCCCTGCGCGTGCAGGAAGGTGTTGGCCATGCCGCCGCCGATGACGAGCATATCGACCTTGGCGACGAGATTCTGGAGAAGGTCGATCTTGGACGACACCTTCGCCCCGCCCACGATGGCGATGACCGGACGCGTCGGCGCCTCCAGACCCTTGGTCAGGGCATCGAGCTCGGCCTGCATCAGGCGCCCGGCATAGGCCGGCAGCACATGGGCGAGGCCCTCCGTCGAGGCGTGTGCGCGGTGCGCGGCCGAGAACGCCTCGTTGACGAAGAGGTCGCCGTTGGCCGCGAGTTCGGCGGTGAAGGCCGGGTCGTTCTTCTCCTCGCCGGCATGGAAGCGGGTGTTCTCGAGGAGGAGCACGTCACCGTCCCTGAGCGCGGCCACGGCGGCGGTGGCGGCAGGGCCGACGCAATCCTGGGCGAAGGCCACCGGCCGGCCGAGATGCTCGGCGATGGTGGCAACGACGGGCTTCAGGGATTCGCTCGCCACCGGCTTGCCCTTGGGGCGGCCGAAATGCGCCAGCAGCACCACGCGTCCGCCCTTGTCGGCGATCTCGCGGATGGTCGGGACGATGCGCTCGATGCGGGTCGCGTCGGTGACGCGGCCGGCCTCCATGGGCACGTTGACGTCCACGCGCAGGAGCAAGCGCTTGCCGTTCAGGGCGCCGGCATCGTCGAGGGTACGGAAAGCGGTCATCGGGGCCTGGGCGTCTCGGAGCAGGTCTGGCGGATCAGCGCTGCGGGATCAGCGCGTCGAGGTGGAAGCGCTGGGCGGCGATGGTGAGCGCCACCGTCAGCACGGCGGTGATGATCGCCGTCAGCACGAGGGCGCCGGAGCCGGGCAGGCCGCGGGTGCGGTCGGCGATGGCGCGGACTTCGCTGCGCAGGGCCGCCAAGTCGGTCTGGCGCGCGGCCTCGTTCATGCGGGATGCGGCGCCCTCGACCTTCTCCTCGACGCGCGAGAGCAGCGCCTCGGAGCGGGCGTACTTGTCCTCGATGCGCGCGCACTTGTCCTCGATCCGGGCGAGCTGATCGCCGCCCGGAGCCGAGTTCTGCGCGGGCAGGGGCTCGGCCTTGCCGACGACCACGGGCGCCGCGCCGGCCTGAGCCGGGGGGGGCGCCGGGACCGGCGTCGCTGTCGGGGGTGTGCCTGGGATGAAGTCGCGTCCGGTGGGGGAGGTCTCTGTCATCTCGGGCACACCATCGTTGTGGGAAGAGGGGGCGATCCGTCAGATGGGACGGATCAGAGCAGCTTGCCCATGGCGACGGCGGTGTCGGCCATGCGGTTCGAGAAGCCCCACTCGTTATCGTACCAGGCGAGGATGCGCACGAACGTGCCGTCCATCACCTTCGTCTGGTCGAGATGGAAGGTCGACGAGTGCGGGTCGTGGTTGAAGTCGATGGAGACGTTGGGCTGATCGGTATAGGCGAGCACGCCCTTGAGCGGGCCGTCGGCGGCGGCGCGGATGGCGCCGTTGATCTCGTCCACGCTGGTGGCGCGCTTGGCAGTGAACACGAGGTCCACGGCCGAGACGTTGGGGGTCGGCACGCGGATCGAGGTGCCGTCGAGCTTGCCCTTCAGTTCCGGCAGCACGAGACCGACGGCCTTGGCCGCGCCCGTGGAGGTCGGGATCATCGACAGGGCCGCGGCGCGGGCCCGGTAGAGGTCCTTGTGCATCTGGTCGAGGGACGGCTGATCGTTGGTGTAGGAGTGGATCGTGGTCATGAAGCCGCGCTCGATCCCGATGAGATCGTTGAGCACCTTGGCCACCGGCACGAGGCAGTTCGTGGTGCACGAGGCGTTGGAGATCACGAGGTGATCGGCGGTCAGCGCCTGGTGGTTGATGCCGTAGACCACGGTGAGGTCGGCGCCGTCGGCGGGGGCCGAGACGATGACGCGCTTGGCGCCGGCGTCGAGGTGGGCCTTGGCCTTGTCCTTCGAGGTGAAGATGCCGGTGCATTCGAGCGCGATGTCGACACCGAGTTCGCGGTGCGGCAGCTCGGCCGGGTTGCGCACGGCCGTGACCTTGATGCGGCTCCCGTCGACGACGATGAATTCGCCGTCCACCTCAACCTTGGCGTTGAAGCGACCATGGATCGAATCGAAGCGCAGGAGATGGGCATTGGTCTCGACGGGGCCGAGATCGTTGATGGCCACCACCTCGATGTCCTTGCGGCCGGACTCGTGGATGGCGCGCAAGATGTTGCGGCCGATACGTCCGAACCCGTTGATGGCTACCTTCACCGACACGGCGTGAACCCTTCCGTTAAACGGATGCCGCCCCTGCGGCACCCTCCAGCATGGAGATCGAAGCGGTGAGCCCCGATCTATCGCCCGCTCTGTCCCGATCCAGATTGAACGCGCGATGAATTGCGGTCGCCATCCGGCCATTCGGGATCGTCCGGGGACCGGCCGATACGCGCGAGGGCCTGCGAGGGGCCTGAAAGCGTCACGGAATGCTGTATCCGGTCTGGCGAGCGGCCGGTCTCTAGCATGCGGGACATGGCCGGGCAAAGGTCGCGCCGCGCTGACTTCCGGCCTCCGCACAGGCGTTCGGCCCGGTTTGTCATCGGTTTCGAACGGACGGGCGCCTGGGCTCGGCGGCGCCCGTCATGGTATCGAGATGGAACCGCGCCGGCGCGGTCCCCTGAGGAGACGTTTTTCGTGAGTGAGGCCATCGACGACGCCCTGTCGCGGCTCGACACGGCCCTGACGCGCCTCGAGGCGGCGGTCGGGCAGCGGTTCGAGGCCGAGCGCGATCCGAGCGACCTCGAGACCGAACTCGCCATCATGGGCGAGGACCGGGCGCGTCTGGCCGCCGAACTCGATGCCGCCAGTGCCCGCCTGGCAGCGGTGGAGGCGGCCTCCGACGATGTCGGCCGCCGCCTCGGCCGGGCCATCGCCGCCGTCGAGGGCGTGCTGGTCCCATCCGCCGGCGCACGCTAATTTCATCGCCGACCTCTCGTTCGAAGCACGATGCCCCAGATCAACGTCACCATCGACGGCAAGAGCTACCGAATGGCCTGTGCCGAGGGCGAGGAACCGCACCTCACCGCCCTCGCCACGGAACTCGCCGGACGGATCTCCGAGCTACGAAAGTCCTTCGGCGAGATCGGCGACATGCGGCTGCATGTCATGGCGGCTCTGCTGCAGGCCGACGAACTCGACGAGACCCGGCGCCGGCTCGCCGCCCTCGAGACCGAGACCGCCGCTCTGCGCGAACGGGTGGATGCGGCCGATGGCACCCGCGCCGCCGAGGAAACCCGCATCGCCGCCGGCCTCGGCCGCTGCGCGGAGCGGATCGAGCGACTGACGCGGACGCTTTCTTCGGGCTAACGACGACACGCCTCTGGCGCAGGCTCAGAGCCGACGCTACATACAGTGGGCGGGGCTGCCGCGTTCGTCAGGAGAACTTTCCCCGGGGCCTTATCGACTCCCCAGGGAGCTGTCCCTGGCCCTGTCCCTGGACTCGGCCAACACGGCGCCCACCTACACTGTAGGTTTCCCGGGATCGACACTCCAACGGCTCATGTGGCTCCGCACTCTCACTCCACCGCTTCCCTGAAAGCGTCCCTCCGCCACGCCGCGCTCGGGCGGCGCGATGCCCTCGATCCCGAGACCCGGCGCGCCGGCGCGCTCGCCATCGCCGATGCGGCGGTGGGCATTGCGGCCCTCGCCGAGGTCCCCATCGTCGGGGCCTTCTGGCCGATCCGGAGCGAGGTCGATCCCCGGCCGCTCATCGAGCGCCTGTTCGCGCGGGGCCAGCGCGTGGCCCTGCCGAAGGTGACGCCGGACGGCCTCGTGTTTCGCGAGTGGCGTGCGGGCGAGGCCCTGGTGCGCGGTGGCTTCGGCCTGAGCGAGCCCGACGACAGCCTGCCGCCCCTCGACCCCACCGCCCTCATCGTGCCGCTCGCCGCCTACGATACGCGCGGCCATCGCATCGGCTACGGGCGCGGCTATTACGACCAAGCCATCGAACGCCTGTCGCGCAACGGGCCGGTGCTGACCATCGGGGTCGCGTTCTCGGTTCAGGCCGTGGACGAAGTCCCGGCCGAGGCTCACGACCAGCCCCTCGACCATCTCATCACCGAAGCGGGCCCGGTCCCGCTGAAACGAGCCTGACGAATCCGCGATGCGTCTTCTCTTCCTCGGCGACGTGGTCGGCCGGCCCGGCCGCCACGTGATCACGGACCGTCTGCCGAAACTCCGGGAGCGCTGGCGCCTCGATTGCGTGGTCATCAACGGGGAGAATGCCGCCGGCGGCTTCGGTCTCACGGAAGCCATCTGCGACGAACTCCTGCAGGCGGGCGCCGACGCCGTGACCCTCGGCAATCACGCGTTCGACCAGCGCGAGGCCCTGGTCTTCATCGCCCGGCAATCACGCCTCGTCCGCCCGGCGAACTACCCGCCCGGTACGCCGGGGCGCGGCGCCACGGTGGTCGAGACGGCCAAGGGCGCCCGCGTCCTCGTCCTCAACGTCATGGGGCGCATCTACATGGACGCCCTCGACGACCCGTTCGCTGCGGCCGAGCGCGAACTGACGGCCTGTCCCCTCGGCGAGGTCGCCGATGCGGTCATCGTCGATGTGCACGCCGAGGCGACGAGCGAGAAGCAGGCCTTCGGCACCTTCCTCGACGGCCGCGCCAGCCTCGTCGTCGGCACCCACACCCATACGCCGACGGCCGACCATCGCATCCTGCCCGGGGGCACCGCGTATCTCTCCGATGCGGGCATGTGCGGCGACTACGATTCCATCCTCGGCATGCAGAAGGACGAGCCCCTGCGCCGCTTCCTCCAGAAGACGCCGGGCGCGCGCCTGGAAGCCGCCCACGGGGAGGGGACCCTGTGCGGGATCGCCGTCGAGACCGACGACCGCACGGGACTCGCCACGGGGGTCTGGCCCGTGCGCCTCGGGCCGCACCTGGAGGAAACCTGGCCGCGCGGGTGGGATTAGCCCCGCTTTTCGGAGGGGCCGACTGCGTCCAGGGGCAGACTATACCCGGACGGCGCCTCCGCACGTGTGAAAGCACGTAGACACAACCTTAGATTTATGCATCATCGGTGTATATTGCGGAGGTTGAAATGGCCGAGCCGGATTTTTCGCGTATCAACAATGCTATTCAGCGTGCGGGAGCGCATTGGGAGGCCGGATCGACATCGTTCAGTCAATACTACGACGTGGAACCCTCGAAGACGACTCATTTCGGCCTCTCGTTCGATCCGGACAAGGCGAAGAAAGATGTCGTCAGAACGCGCACCGCCGAGTCCACCCTCTTCAAGATCGCGGCACCGCCTCCGTCAAAAGTCGATTGGAGAAACACGTCGAGCGGCACGTTCGTGACATCGGTCAAGGATCAGTCGAGTTGCGGCGCCTGCGTGGCGTTCGCGACCTGCGCGTCCATCGAGAGCCGAGTACTCATCGCCACGAATGATCCAGGTGGCTCGATCGATCTATCCGAGGCGCATCTCTTTCATTGCGGAGCGCCGAACTCATGCGACCAGGGATGGTTTTACACGAAGGCCCTCGATTTCGCGAAGAAGAATGGCATCGGTCTGGACATCGATTTTCCGTACACGCCCCACAACCAGCCTTGCCGGACCATTCCACCATTCGTCAAAGTCCCACGCTATCAGACCGCCGCCTCTCAGATCGCCCGTAAGCAGGCACTCTTGAAAGGACCCGTGATCGGCGGTTTCCGGGTGTTCCAAGATTTCTATACGTATCGAAACGGCATCTACAGCCACGTAGCGGGTGACTTCGTCGGCTGGCACGCGGTCTGTGTGATCGGCTATGATGATGCGGATCAGTGTTGGATCGTGAAAAACAGTTGGGGCACGGGTTGGGGCGAGCAAGGCTTCTTCAGGATCGGCTTCGGCGAGTGTGGCATCGATTCGGAAGTGCTTTTCTATGATCCGGAAATTGCACTCCTTCAACCGGCGCGCGGTGTCAGTGGTGAGACGCGACGTTCCACCAGGGCGCGAAGCAAAGCGCGGGCATGAGTTGCGTCGATCGTTCCCGGCTGATCTCCTGAGCGTCAGCCGAGAACGTTACTGAAAAGGGAACTTCGAATGGACCTCGATCGACGTCCTCCAATCCATGCCTGCCCGGGAGATACCGTCGAACTCTCCGCTCCGGGCGAGGGAATCGGTGGGTTCACGTGGCAAGCAGAGGTTCCCGACCACTCCGCGACGTTGATCGACGAGTCGATGTCACCGCCGCAGTCGGGAATCGGTGCTGGGCGGGACAAGCTTTTCCGCTTCCGCATGGAAAGGGCTGGCGAGACGGTCCTCAGATTGGTCCAGAAGCGCCCCTGGGAAGCGTCCGCCCATCGGATCATCGAATGCAAGATTCACTGTGGAACAGCGCCTTAGCAGTCGATTCGGTCTTGGTCCTCTCTGCCATATCTTGGATGCTATGATGTCAGCCAGGGCGGATCCATCGTTCACGAACAAGTTCGCTGGGGTTCAGGAGGACCAGCGACTTGATCGATGCCGTGCCTGCCTCCAATGTGCCCGCGGTTAAGCCTCGGTGCCCGTGCCTCGCGCAGAAGTTCGGCCCCGCAGTGAAAGAGTGTGCCCGAGCCGATGGCGACCCCTACCGCGACGCTCGCTCGGCCCGGCATCTACCTCGTGCGGATGCTGGTGTTCCTCATTCTCGTCGGCTTCCTCGCCTTCGTGCTGTTCCGGCAGATCACCCCGGCCTTCCTCGCCAATCCGGGCCTGAACGGGCTGATCCTCGGCGTGCTCCTCATCGCCGTCCTGCTCGCCTTCGGGCAGGTGGTCCGGCTCTATCGGGAGGTCAGCTACGTCAACGCCGTGGCGGCCGGCGAGACGCCCGCGAAAGTGCCATCCCTCATGGCGCCCCTGGCCCCGGCGCTGGCTGCCCGGCGGGACGGGATCACGCTTCCGGGCACCCGCGCCTTCCTCGACACCGTGGCGGCCCGCCTCGACGAGGGCCGCGAAATCTTGCGCTACGTCGCGGGCCTCCTCATCCTCCTCGGCCTGCTCGGCACGTTCTGGGGCCTCATCGACACGCTCAGCGCCGTGGGCTCCGTCATCAAGACCATGCGCGGCGGCGGCGAGGCGGCGGCGATGTTCGACGAACTCAAGAACGGGCTCGCCGTGCCGCTCTCAGGGATCGGTCTCGCCTTCTCCGCCTCCCTGTTCGGCCTCGCCAGTTCGCTGGTCACCGGCTTCCTCGACCTCCAGGCCGGCCAGGCCCATGCCCGCTTCCACAACGAGCTCGAGGATTGGCTGGTGTCCGGCGAGACCGTCGCGGCGGCCCCGGCGAGGATTCAGGAGCCGGCCTCCGCCCGCGAGCTGCAGGAGGCGGTGGACCGCCTCACCGCCGTGGTGGCCGAAGGCGCCAACGGCCGGGTGGCGACGCAGGCGATGACCAACCTCGCGGAGGGCATCCAGGGGCTCGTCCAGCACATGCGGGCCGAGCAGCAGATGATTCGCGACTGGGTGGAGGCGCAGGCCAAGCGCGAGGGTGAACTGAAGCAGGTGCTCGACCGCCTTGGGCGCGAGCGCGCCTGAGATGGCCTCGCTCCGCGCCCGGCGCGACCGCCCCCTCAACGTCTGGCCCGGCTACGTCGATGCCCTGGCGACCCTGCTGCTCGCCGTCGTCTTCCTGCTGACCATCTTCGTGGTGGGCCAGTTCTTCCTATCGCAGGAGATCACCGGCCGCGATTCGGTGCTCACTCGCCTCAACCGTCAGATCGCCGACCTCACCGATCTCCTCGCCCTGGAGCGCTCGACACGCAAGGCGCAGGAGGCCAGCGCCTCCTCCCTGCGCAACACCCTGCTCGGTGCCGAGGCCGAGCGCGACCGCTTCCGGCTTCAGGCCGAATCGGGCCAGGGCGCCACCGCCAAGCAGGGCGAGATCGACCGCCAGCTCGCCGCCGAGCGGGCGGGCTCGGCCCGCGCCGCCACCCAGATCGACCTCCTGAACGAGCAGATCGCCGCCATGCGCCGGCAGCTCGCCGCCCTGGAGGACGCGCTCGCGGCTTCCGAGAATCGCGACAAGGAGAGCCAGGCCCGCATCGCCGACCTCGGCAGCCGCCTCAACGTGGCGCTCGCCCAGAAGGTGCAGGAGCTCGCCCGCTACCGTTCGGACTTCTTCGGTCGCCTGCGCCAGATCCTCGGCACCCGCACTGACATCCGCGTGGTCGGCGATCGTTTCGTCCTGCAATCAGAGGTGCTGTTCCCGGCGGGCTCCGCCAGCCTGAAACCGGAGGCAGGGCCGGAGCTCGACCGCATCGCGGGGGCGATCCTCGACCTGTCGCGGCAGATCCCCGCCGACATTCCGTGGGTGCTGCGGGTCGACGGACACACGGATGCCCGGCCCATCGCCAGCGCCCAGTTCCCGTCGAACTGGTCCCTCTCGGCGGCCCGCGCCATCGCGGTGGTGCAGGCGATGGCGGCCAAGGGGGTCCCGCCCCAGCATCTCCTGGCCGGTGCCTTCGGCGAATTCCAGCCCCTCGATTCGGGAACGACCGACGAAGCCTACGGGCGCAATCGCCGGATCGAGATGAAGTTGACGGAGCGGTAGTTTTTCGGCCTCACCCGGCGAGCACATCCGGATAGGCGAAGAGCCCGGGTACGCCGCCAGTCATCACGAACAGCACGTTCGAACCGGCCGGATAGTGCCCGGCGCGCACGTCGTGGAGCAGGCCGGCGAAGGCCTTGCCGCTGTAGACCGGATCGAGCAGCAGTCCCTCCGTGCGGGCGAGGAGACGGACCGCCTCCAGCATGCCGACGGTGGGAATGCCGTAGCCCGGCCCGCGATGCGCGTCGTCGATGACGATCTCGTCGGCCGTAAGGGAGGTGCCCGGGGCCACGAGCGCCAGGGTCGCATTGGCCTTCTCCAGGGTGATCGCCCCGGCCCGCTCCCCCGTTTCCAGCACGGCGTAGGACTTGGCGAGGCGTGGATCGCGCCCGCTCGCAAGCAGGCCCGCCGCGAGGCCCGCATGGGTGCCGCAGCTGCCGTTGGGTACGACGATCCGGGTCAGAGCGAGGCCCATGGCCTCCGCCTGAGCGAGGATTTCGCTGGCGCAGGCCGCGTAGCCGAGACAGCCGATGGGGCTCGAGCCGCCCGATGGGAAAACGTAGACGTGCCGTCCCGCCGCGCGGAGTTCCCCCGCGCGTTCCTCGGCCAGGGCCAGGGAATCGGCCTCGGCGGGAAGTTCGTGGACGCGCGCACCGAACACCTCGTCGAGGAGACGGTTGCCGTTGCGGGCATAGGCCGGGTCGTCGCGCGGCACGCTGCGGGTGAGGAAGAGTTCGCAGGCAAAGCCCGACCGCGCCGCCGCTGCCGCGGTCAGGCGCGCGTGGTTCGACTGGATCGCTCCCACGGTGATCACCGTATCAGCGCCCTCGGCACGGGCCGTCCCGAGCAGGAATTCGAGCTTGCGCAGCTTGTTGCCGCCGAGCCCGAACCGCGCGAGATCGTCGCGCTTCACCCAAAGGCGCACTCCGTTGAGCCCTTCGCCGAGATGACGGGCGAGCCGGTCCAGGGGCTCGATGGGGCTCGGCAGGTCGAGGAGGGGCAGGCGGGGGAACCGCGACAGATCCATGACGGGCCCTACTCCGCCGGCAGTGCTTCGAGGCGCGGCACGCGGCTGCGGGATGTGTCCTCGAAGGCGTCGGTGAACTGGAGGGCGGCGAGCTGGGCATAGAGGGCGCCGCGCGCCAGAAGGGTCTCGTGCGTGCCGGATTCGACGATTTTTCCGCCGTCGAGGACGAGGATGCGGTCGGCGGCCCTGATGGTGGCGAGACGGTGGGCGATGACCAGGGTGGTGCGCCCGCGCATCAGGGTGTCGAGGGCGGTCTGCACGGCACGCTCGCTCTCGGCGTCCAGAGCCGAGGTCGCCTCGTCGAGAAGGAGGATCGGTGCGTCCTTGAGGATGGCGCGCGCGATGGCGACGCGCTGGCGCTGGCCGCCCGAAAGCGTGACGCCGCGCTCGCCGACCGTGGTGGCGTAGCCCTGCGGCAGGGCGCGGATGAAGCCGTCGGCGTGGGCGAGTTCGGCGGCGCGCTGGACCTGCGCCTCCGTCGCGTCCGGCTGGCCGTAGCGGATGTTCTCCAGCACGGAGCCTGAGAACACCGTCGGGTCCTGGGGCACGAGGGACAGGCGCGTGCGCACGGCGTCCGGGTCCGCGCGGGCGATGTCGACGCCGTCGACGCGAATGGTGCCGCTCTGCGGATCGTAAAACCGCAGGAGCAGCTGCAGCACCGTGGTCTTGCCGGCTCCGGAGGGGCCGACGAGGGCAACCCGCTCGCCCGGCGCGATGGTGAAGCTGATTCCGTCGAGGGAGGGGTGCTCGGGCCGGGTCGGGTAGAGGAAGCGCACGGCCTCGAACGCCACCGCGCCGCGCGGCGGGGCCGGGAGGGCGACGGGATCGGCGGGGGCGCGGATCGCCGGCTCGGCCGCCAGGATCTCGCCGAGGCGCTCGGCGGCGCCGGCAGCCTGCGCCAGTTCGCCGTAGACCTCCGAGAGCTGGCCGAGGGCGCTGGCGCCGAACACCGCGTAGAGCACGAATTGCGAGAGCTGGCCCGCCGTCATGGTGCCGGCGAGCACCCCTTGCGCCCCGTACCACATCACCCCGACGACGCTCGCCGAGATGAGGAAAATCGCCACGCCGGTGAGCAGCGCCCGGGCGCGGATCGAATCGCGGGCGGCGCCGTAGGCGTTCTCCGAAGCCTCGGCGAAGCGGGCGGCGGCGGCACGGCCCATGCCGAAGGCCTGCATGGTGCGGATCGCGCCCACCGCCTCCGAGGCGTAGGCTGAGGCGTCGGCGAGGCGGTCCTGGGCCGCGCGCGAGCGCCTGCGCACGCCGCGTCCCGACAGGATCAGCGGGAAGACGATGAGGGGGATCGCCACGAGCACGAGGATCGAGAGCTTCGGGCTCGTGATCACCATCATGGCGACGGCGCCGGTGAACAGGAACGCGTTGCGCAGCAGGATCGAGATGCTGACGCCGAACACGGCCTTCACCTGCGTGGCGTCGGCGGTGAGCCGCGAGATGATCTCGCCCGACAGGGACCGGTCGAAGAACGCGGGGTCGAGTTCCGTGAGACGGCGGAACACGGCCGTGCGCAGATCTGCGACCACGCGCTCGCCCAGTGTCACGACGGTATAGTACCGCGCGGCGCTCGACAGGGCGAGGACGGCGACGACGCCGACGAGGCCGCCGAAATAGGCGTTGATGACGCCCTGCCCCTCCGGTGAGAAGCCGTGGTCGATGACCCGGCGCAGGGCCAGGGGGACCACCAGGGTCGCCAGCGAGGCCATCAGCAGGGACAGGAACGCGGCCAGGATGCGGCCCCGATACACCGCCGCGAACGGCACGAGCGGGCGCAGGGAGCCCAGCGGTGCCCTGGGCCGTCCCTCGGCGAGGGCCTTCTTCTTCGAGCCGCGTGCCATCATGCCTCGTCGATGTTGGAGACGTCGGTGTCCAGGGCTTGGAATTCGACGAACCCGCGATTGCCCGGGACGGTGCGCTTGTCCAGAGCCGACGCCTGGGGTATAGGCGCGCCTTCATCCGATTGCGCGTGATCTATGGCCGCGGGCCGCCAGACGAGCCGGTCGGCGTGGCTATTCAAGGATTCGTCATGGCAAAGAGTGCGGCCGACAAGGCCAAGGGTACCGAGCATCCCGACTATCACTTCATCAAGGTCGTGATGACCGATGGGTCCGACTACATGACCCGGTCGACCTACGGCAAGGAGGGGGACACCCTCAACCTCGACATCGACCCCAACACTCACCCGGCCTGGACCGGTGGCGAGCAGAAGATGCTCGATCGCGGCGGTCGCGTCTCGCGCTTCAACTCGCGCTTCGGTGCCCTGTCCTTCGGCAAGAAGTGACGCTCGCCGGCTGACCTGCCTCGTGCAGGGTCGGGATTGTCGAACGGGCGGCGCGGTGGCGTCGCCCGTTCGCGTTTGGGGACCGTCGCCGCGCGTGCATCGCTTGACAGACGCCGGCCCCGCATGGTCCCAACACCCCGGGATTTCGCCGCGCCCAGCGCGGCACGAAAGGGTTTGGCGCGTGGGGTTTCGAGCAATGCTGCGGCGCGAAGGCCACCTCGCCCGCTGGTCCGGCCTCGCCCTGGGAGCCGGTCTCCTGGCCGCGGTGACCGCGTCGCCCGCCTCCGCACAAGGCATGGTGCGCAACACTTTCGGCGACTGGCAATTGCGCTGCGAGACGCCCGCCGGCGCCAAGGCCGAGCAATGCGCCCTCGTCCAGTACCTTGCCGCCGAGGACCGCCCCAACCTCACCCTGGTGGTGATCGTACTGAAGACCGCAGACAATCGCGGCTATCTCCTGCGGGTGGTGGCGCCCCTCGGCGTGCTGCTGCCGTCCGGCCTCGGCCTCAAGATCGACAAAACCGATGTCGGCCGCGCCGGCTTCGTGCGCTGCCTCACCACGGGCTGCGTCGCCGAGGTCGTGATGGACGAGGGCCTGATCAAGCAGTTCAACGCCGGCGCCCAGGCGACGTTCATCGTGTTCCAGACGCCGGAGGAGGGGGTCGGCATTCCCCTTTCCATGAAGGGGTTCGGCCAGGGCTTCGAGAGCCTGAAGTAGAGGGTCGGGGCGCCCGCCGGCGCCAATCGGGAACGGATCATGTCGAAGCATGCCAGCCACATCGCCCTGCGACTTCTGATCGTGGGTCTCCCGGCCGTCCTCGCCACGGGCGGGGCCGGTGCCGAGGAAGGCAACGCCTTCACCAACCTGTTCAAGTACGGCGGCACCACGGTCCCCCCGTCGCAGGCCGCCCCCCTCGAAGAAGCCTATTGCCCGACGGTGGACGTGCCCGAGGGCGGCGCGGCCCTGCGGAATCCGCCCGGCGGGGCGGGGAGCGCCGCCGGATTGCGCAGCCAGACCACCCTCGGGCGCCTCGCCCGCGAATGCACTCGGCTCCAGGATGGATCGATCCGCGTGAAGGTCGGCGTCGAGGGCCACGTGCTCCTCGGTCCCGCCGGCGCGCCGGGCCGGTTCGAGGCGCCCCTGACGATTTCCCTCAAATCCTCCGGCAAGACGATCGTCTCACGCGTCCGCCGCGTCGCCGTCGCCGTGCCGCCGGGGGAGGCTCAGGGCCTGTTCTCCCTCATCGAGGACGATCTCATGGTCCCCGCTGCCATGACGAGGGACTACGACATCGAGGTGCGTCTCGGCGGCGGGGCCCCCCAGCGCGCGCCCGCGAAGCGCAAGCCGCCGGCTCCGGCCGCCACCTCCGAGGCGCCGGTCGCCGTTCCGGCGACGGCCGAATGACGGTAACTCCGCCGAGGCGCAGGCCCTGAGCGCTCGGGACGGCGTCACGGCGCGCGGCGCATGGCTCGGGCGCGCCACGGCCTTCACCCTCGAGCCCCATGACGACCCGCTCTTCGGCTGGCGCCTGCGCCTGCCGGCCGGGCCGCGTGGGTGCTGGATCGTGCTCACCTATCGCGAGCGCGCGGTGATCCGCCCGCTCCGGCCCCTGATCCGCCTCGTACGCGGACCGGACCGGCACGAGGATTTTCCCCTCCCCGGGGTTGCCCTCGGCGGGGCGACGTGGCTCGGCTACCTGCCGCCGGACTGCACGGACATCCTCCTCGTCATCAATCCCCGCACGGGCTTCACGCTGGAGCGGGTGGGCTTGCGTGCGCACGGCAACATCCTGGCCGAATGTCTGGTCAAGCGGCCGCTGCGGGCCGTCGCGGCCCTGTACAATGCCGCCCGGGGGGACGAACGCCGCTTCCGGGACATCCTGCGCGGCACCTGCGCCGCCACGCCCCGGAAGCGTTACCGCGCCTGGGCGTCATCGCGCCGACGGATCGAGGTCCAGTCCGGACCGGCGGCGGGTCCACCGATCCACCTCGTCCTCCCGGCGCGACGGGGGGATGGCGCGGGCGTTACCGAGACCCTGCGCAGCATCGCCGCGCAGATCGGGGCCGAATGGAGCGTGACCGTCGCTTGGCTGCACGGCCGCGATGCGGTGTCGGACACCGATGCGCGCGTGACCCACACGGATTGGCCCGGGAACGGGACCCTGCGCGATCTCGCCCCCGATGCGGCCATCCTCGGCGTTCTCACCCCTGGCGAGTGCCTACAGGCGGACGCCCTCGCGCGCCTTGCGGGCGTCCTGGCCACTCCCGACGGGCCGGAGATGGTCTATGCCGACGAAGAGATCGCGGGCGCCGATCCGGTCCCGCGCCTGAAGCCGGACTGGAGCCCCGACCTCGCCCTGGCGCAGGGCTACCCGGGTTTCACCCTCTGCACCGGAGCGCTCCTGGCGCGCCTGCTCGAGATGTCCCTCGGGGACCCAGAGGATTGCCGGATCGATCTCGGCCTGTACGCGGTGGCGGCAAAGCCCAGGCGGGTGGCCCATCTGCCGCGTGTTCTCCTTCGTGCGACCGATACGGACCACAGCGTCCGGCACGCCGAGCGCCTCGAGCGGTACTTGCGTGCCATCGGCTCCCCGGCGCGGACACGCGTCGAGTCCGGCGTGGCCGATCTGCTCTGGCCGTTGCCCGAACCCGCGCCCCTCGTCACCGTCGTGATCCCGTCGCGGGATCGCCTCGACCTGATCCGCCCCGCCGCCGACGGGGTTCTCAACGGCACCGCCTATCCGGCCATCGAACTCGTGCTCGTCGACAACGGCTCCACCGATCCGGCCGTCCATGCTTATTACGAGCAGCTCCGTCGCGACCCGCGTGTCAGAATTCTCGACTGGCCGGCGCCGTTCGACTTCTCCGCCATGACCAATGCGGGCGTCGCGGCGGCGCGGGGCTCCGTCGTCGTGCTCCTCAACAACGATATCGCGGTGCTGCGCGAGGACTGGCTCGACGCCATGGTCCGCCAGGCTTGCCGACCGGAGGTCGGTGCCGTCGGGGCGAAGCTGCTCTATGCCGACGGTACACTCCAGCATGCCGGCGTCGTCGTCGGTCTCGGCGGGCGGGCCGGCCACATCCTGCGCCGCCGCCCCGCCGACAGCCCCGGCCATCTCGGGCAGTTGCGGGTCGCCCACGAGGTCTCGGCCGTCACCGCCGCGTGCCTCGCCGTGGAGAAGCACAAGTACGACGCCGTGGGCGGCCTCGACGCCGAGGCCTTTCCCATCGACTTCAATGATGTCGATCTCTGCCTTCGCCTCGATGCGGCCGGCTACAAGACCGTGTGGACGCCGCACGCCGTCGTCGCCCATCGCGAATCCACAAGTCGCGGTCCGTCCATCGGCCCTGCCCGCGCCCGGTTCGAGGCCGAGGCCGACCGTTTCGTCGCGCGCTGGCGGGACACCATCCGGCACGATCCGTTCTATCACCCGGCCCTGTCGCTCACGACCTTCGGCGAGGATCTCGAATGACCCCGTTCACGCGGGAGCGTGTCCGCTGACCGACGAGCGCCGTGACGCCCTGCTGTTCGCCGGCCACACGCGACCCGGCGTGCTCGCCCGTGCGCGCGCCGCCTTCACGATCCTCGCCCGGCACCCCGGTGACGCCCTCGCCATCCTCAAGGCGCGCCTCGCCGGCAAGCGTGTCCGCGCGGGGCAAGCCCGGGCCGCGCTCCTCGGCCTCGACCATCACGCCCTGCGGCTGACCGCACGCGACCCCCGCGTCGCGCCCTGTTTCGGCCCGGTCGCCATCGGCGGAGACACCATCGCCGTCGTTCCGGCGGACGAGATCGCGCAGCCCTTGGGGCCGGGCATCGCCATCGTCGTCCTCACCGCCGCCGGTCATGCCCTGACGACCGGTGCCCTCGACACTCTTGCGCACGCCTTCGCCAAGCATCCGGACCGTCTCGCCCTCTACGGCGACGCCCTCGACGTAACGGGGGACGTGATTCTCCCGCTCCTGCGACCGGCCTTCGATGCCGACTATCTCAGGGCGGTGGACTATATCGGCCCCGTGGTCGCCTTTCGCCGCACGGCCCTGGAAGCGATGGGCGGCCTCGCCGATCTCCATTCCGAAGCGCCGGCCCTCGACGCTCTCCTGCGCCTCGCGGACCGGTCCGGGGCCATCGGCCATCTGCCGACCGTCCTGTCCGTCTGCACGGCAGGGGAGGGGGGGCAGGGCGACCGCTCCGCCCGCCTCGAAGTCGTGCGCCAAAACCTTGACCGGACAGGGCAATCGGCTGTCGGTATCACCATGGGGCCGGACGGTGTCATCACCCGCGTGCGCCCGCTGAACGCGCCGGCGCCCGGCGTCAGCCTCATCGTTCCGACCCGCGACCGCCTCGACCTTCTGCGGCCCTGCCTCGACAGCCTCATCCACCGCACCGACTGGCCGGACCGCGAAATCCTGATCTGCGACAACGACAGTCGCGATCCCGACACCCTGGCCTACCTCGGCGATCTCACGGCACGCGGTGTCGTGCATGTCGTGCCCTGTCCCGGGCCGTTCGATTTCGCCGCCATGAACAACCGGGCGGCGTCGCTCGCCAAGGGGCGGGTCCTGGCCTTCGTCAACAACGACGTGACCGCCACCGATCCGAGCTGGCTCGGCCGGATGGTGCGGGAAGCCATCCGGCCCGAGGTCGGCGCTGTCGGCGCGCGTCTCGTCGACGGGCGCGGGCGCATCCAGCACGGTGGCGTGGTCCTCGGCCCCGGCGGCCTCGTCACTCACGCGCACCGGTTCTTCCCCGGTGACGCACCGGGCTACCTCTCCGGCCTCCTCGCGACCCGCCGGGCCTCGGCGGTGACGGCCGCTTGCCTCGTGGTGGAATCCCAAAAATTCGCGGCCGTCGGCGGTTTCGACGCCGCCGCCTTCGCCGTCGATTTCAACGATGTCGACCTGTGCCTGCGCCTGAACAGGGCCGGCTACCGCACCCTCTACGTCGGTGGAGCCGTCCTGACGCACGACGAAGCGGCGAGCCGCCGCTGGACGCCCGAGGCCAGGGCACGGCACGAACGCGAGGTCGCGGCCTTCAAAAAGCGATGGGGGCCACTGCTGATGCAGGACCCCCATTATCACCCCGGGTTCGACCCCGATCTCGGCACCTACGCGCGCCTGCGGCCCGGCTGGCCGGAGACCGGCCCGGTCGAACCGCGCTGACCTACTGGACGAGGCGCGGGCCGCCCGTCTGCACCTTCTCGTTCTCGGACATAATGCCGAGGCGCTTGGCGACTTCCGTATAGGCCTCGATGAGCCCGCCGAGATCCTTGCGGAAACGGTCCTTATCGAGCTTGTCCGACGACTTGATATCCCACAGGCGGCAGGAATCCGGGGAGATCTCGTCGGCGACGACGATGCGCATCATGTCGCCTTCCCACAGGCGGCCGGTCTCGATCTTGAAGTCGACGAGGCGGATGCCGACGCCGAGGAAGAGGCCCGACAGGAAATCGTTGACGCGGATGGCCAGCGCCATGATGTCGTCGATCTCCTGGGGTGTCGCCCAGCCGAAGGCCGTGATGTGCTCTTCCGACACCATCGGATCATTGAGCGCGTCGTTCTTGTAGTAGAATTCGATGATCGAGCGCGGCAGCTGCGTACCTTCCTCGAGGCCGAGGCGGGTCGCGAGCGAACCGGCGGCGACGTTGCGCACCACCACTTCGAGGGGGATGATCTCGACTTCGCGGATCAGCTGCTCGCGCATGTTGAGCCGGCGGATGAAGTGCGTCGGCACGCCGATGTCGTTCAGGTGTTGGAAGACGAACTCGGAAATCCGGTTGTTCAGCACGCCCTTGCCGTCGATGACGTCGTGCTTCTGCGCGTTGAAGGCGGTGGCATCATCCTTGAAATGCTGGATGAGCGTTCCCGGCTCCGGACCCTCGTAGAGGACCTTCGCCTTGCCCTCGTAGATGCGACGGCGGCGGTTCATAGGCGTGTACCGTGGTTTGAGGAAGTCCAAGGGCCGTGGCTCCTTCGAACAGGGGACGATGCGGAATCCGCGGCGTGGCGGCCGTCGAGGCGGCCGGGCCGTGAAGACACATCGTTCGTCGAAAGCCTCCGCGACCGTGGCGCAAACTACCCGAAGCGGGCAGTCAGCACAACGCGTTGGCCGGATGGGTGCCATCCTCCCGGGGGAGGGCTTGCCCCGGGTTTCGGGAGCCACGGTGAACGGATCGTGCCGTGGTTCAGGCCGCGACGGTCTTCTGCGGATACCGGCACACATCGGCGATGGGGCAGATCGGGCAATCGGGCTTGCGTGCCTTGCAGATGTAGCGCCCGAACAGGATCAGCCAGTGATGGGCGTTGAGCCGGTAGGGCTCCGGCACGATGGCCTCCAGGCCGGCCTGGACCTTGTCCGTCGTCGGTGCGACCACGAGGGGGATGCGGTTGGAGACCCGGAAGATGTGGGTGTCGACGGCGATGGTCGCGACCCCGAAGGCGACGTTGAGGACGACGCTTGCGGTCTTGGTGCCGACTCCGGGCAGGACTTCCAGGTCCGCGCGGGAGGCCGGCACCTCACCGCCATGCCGCTCGACCAGGATGCGCGACAGCGCGATGACGTTCTTCGCCTTGGTGTTGAACAGCCCGATGGTGCGAATGAAATCCCGCACCCGCTCCTCGCCGAGCGCCAGCATCTTCTCCGGGGTGTCGGCGACGGCGAAGAGCGGGGCGGTGGCGAGGTTCACGCCCTTGTCCGTCGCCTGGGCGGACAGGACGACGGCGACGAGAAGCGTGTAGGCGTTGCGATAGACGAGTTCTGCCTTCGGCTCGGGATCGGCGGCACGCAGTCGTGAGAAAATCGTGTCCAGGTCTTCGGGTCCCACGGGGGAGGGGGCGGGCCGTGCGACGATCGGTACGGCCGGAGAGCCGGGAATTCGCGGTTTCTTCGGCGGGGTCGGCTGTCGGGTGCGCATTGGGGGGTTATATTGTCCGCATGGCGAGCGGCAACATCCCGATGCATCCGGACGGCCTCGATCCCGACAGCTTCGACCGCCCGCTTTTCCGGGCGACGATCCGGCCGAACCAGTCCTTGAGCCAGCACGGCTTCCGCAACGTGATGATCGCCTGCGGCGCGGTCTCCCTCGTCACCTCCGTCGCCTGCATCCGGGCCGGGTTCTGGCCGGTGGCCGGATTCTTCGGCCTCGACATGCTCGCCCTCTACCTCGCCCTCAAGGCGAGTTTCCGTCGGGGCCGCTCCTTCGAGGAGGTGATGATCACGCCCCTCGTGGTGATGCTGGCCCGCGTTACCCATCGGGGCGAACGTCGCGAGTGGCGCTTCAACCCCCTTTGGACGAAGCTGACCCGTGTCGAGGACGAGGAGTACGGTCTCCAGACCCTGACCCTGGTGTCGCGCCGCGAATACGTCGTGGTCGCGCGCGACGCCTCGCCGATCGATCGCGAGGAGATCGCGCAGGAACTCACCCGGGCACTGGCTCAAGTGAAGAAGGGCTTTTGAGGATGCGCGGCGGGTTGATGCTTCTCACCCTCGCTTTGTCCCTCTGGGCCCATGCGGCCGCGGCCCAGGTCGCGGTCCGTTTCATCGAGCCCGAGCGCTACACCGATGCGGAGAACCGCTTCGGGTCGGGGCTGACCCTCCGGGGCACCCTCGGGGAGGTCCGTCGGATCATTGAAGGGTTCGGACGTGACCTGCCGCCGGGCCGGACCCTTGCCATCGACGTTCTCGATATCGATCTCGCCGGCGTCGAGCGACCCGGAGCCAACGTGCCGTTCGGCCTGCGGGTCGTCAGCGACATCACCCCGCCGCGTTTTCGCCTGCGCTACGTGCTGACCGAGGGGCGCCGTCGCTTGGTCGCCGCCGAAGAGACGGTGGCGGACATCAATTTCCTGCTGCGGGCGCCGCGCTTCTCCAGCGGCACGTTCGACCATGAACGCGATCTGCTGCGAGACTGGTTTCGGCGCCGTATCGTCGAGGGGCGTCCACCCGCCGGCTGATGCCGGAGGCACAATGGCCTCGAAGGGCAACACCGTTTCCGTGTGTTTTCAGGGGGTTGTGCCGGGGGTGTCGCGCGGGTGTCGTAAAAAACGCATCCCGCTGTCATTTCGGCGTTGACGGGCCGGCTGGGTGTCCCTAGAAGCCTGTTCATCGGCGGCGGCGAGCG
>NZ_JAKSXV010000005.1 GCF_022829345.1 Methylobacterium sp. J-090
GCTGCCGCGCTCCTTGGCCCAGCCCGCAACCCACACTTTCGAGGTGACGCTCCAGGGGCACCTGTTGGAAGTGCATCTGCAACCTGTCACGGGCGGCCGATGGGCCGTCGCGTTCGAAGACGTCACGGCGCGCCGCGCAGCCGAGGCACAGGCCGAGGAGATGGCCCGTCATGATTCGCTGACGGGCTTGCACAACCGTCTTCTCCTGAGGGAGCGGCTCAAAGAAGCGCTGGGTCGCCTGCATCGGACGGGGGAGGCGTGCGCGATCCTGCTCATCGATCTCGACCGCTTCAAGCCCATCAACGATACCTTGGGCCACCCTATGGGTGACGCCTTGCTGAAGAAGGTCGCCGATCGTCTTCGCTCGACCGTGCGGCCCACGGATACCGTGGCGCGGATCGGTGGCGACGAGTTCGTCATTCTGCAGACTGGTATCCGCGGGGCGTCCGATACCCAAGCCCTGGCCCGCCGCATCGTCGATCTCGTCGGCAGAACCTACATGGTCGAGGGACAGCTCCTCACCATCGGCGCCAGCGTCGGGGTCGCGCTCGCTCCGAACGACGGCGACGACGCCGACCGCCTCCTGAAGAACGCCGATCTTGCGCTCTACCGGTCCAAGCTCGACGGGCGCGGCACCTATCGTTTCTTCGAGCCGGAGATGGACGCGCGAATGCAGGCGCGTCGCCAGCTCGAACTTGACATGCGCCAAGCCCTCGCCCGACGTGAGTTCTACCTACATTACCAGCCGCAGATGCAGTTGGAGGGCAACCGTCTCGTAGGATGCGAGGCGCTGATCCGCTGGCAGCATCCCGCGCGAGGCATGGTCTCGCCCTTGGACTTTATCCCTCTGGCCGAGGAGATCGGTCTCATCGTGCCCATCGGTGAATGGGTGATGCGTCAGGCCTGCCGGGACGCGGCGACTTGGCCCGCTCCGCTTTCCGTTGCGGTGAACGTGTCGCCCGCGCAGTTCAAGAGCGAGCGCCTCGTCGAGATGGTCATGTCGGCCCTCGCGGCTTCGGGTCTGCCCGCCACACGCCTCGAAGTGGAGATCACCGAAGGCGTCCTGCTGAACGAGAATGCGAAGACCCTGCAGACCCTGCATCGTCTGCGCGAACTCGGCGTGCGGGTGTCGATGGACGATTTCGGAACCGGTTATTCGTCCCTGAGCTACCTGCGCTCGTTCCCGTTCGACAAAATCAAGATCGACCGGTCCTTCGTGAACGACCTCTCGGGCAAGCGTGATGGCGAAGCGATCATCAGGGCCATCGCCGGCCTCGGTAAGAGCCTCGGCATGACCACGGTGGCGGAGGGCGTGGAGACGGCCGACCAGATGGCCCGTATCCGGGCGGAGGGCTGCACGGACGTGCAGGGCTATCTCATCAGCAAACCCATCTCGGCCTCCGAAGTCCTGACATTCCTGACCGCTGATCGGCGACCTGACAGCAGCGAGCCTCACTTCCCCGGAGCCCCTTGTGATGAGTGACCTGTACCGCCTCGTCTACGCGAGCAAGAACGTCCTCCAGGGATCGGACGCCGAGATCGCTCACTCGGTGGCCCAGATCCTGGCCGCGTCCCAACGCAACAACGCCAGGGTCGACGTCACCGGTGCCCTGATGTTCAACGCCGGCGCCTTCGCGCAGGTGCTGGAAGGCCCCCGGCAGGGGGTCGAGAGTACCTTCGAGCGCATTCAGTGCGACCTGCGCCATGGCGACGTGACTGTTCTGCAATGTGGCCCGGCCGTGAGCCGCAGCTTCACGAACTGGTCGATGGCCTTCGTCGGGCAGTCCGCAACTGGACGAGCCCGCTGGGAAGGAATTGCATCTGTAAGCGGGTTCGATCTGACGCGTCTCGACGGCGACGCCGTGTTCACAATGCTGCACGAGCTCGTGCTGGACGAGGAAGGCGTATCTTCCGCGGGTCATGGTGCTCCCGAGTCGCCCGAGAAGACAGACAGGCTCGGCGCCCCCTTGGATGTGGAACGGGTCCGCGCCGAGCTGCCTCAACCAGGCCAGGCCCTGCAGGCCAAGCACAACGAGCAGACGTTTCGCGCCGCCGATTCGACCACGCCCCGGGTGTCAGGAGGGGACAACGCCAGTCTCCCAGCCGAATCCGACGCCGTGCTTACCGTTCTGCGAAAAGCTCTTGCGCAGGAGCGCCAACTGACAACAGATCTGCGTAACGAGCTGGATCATCTACGGATCGCGCTCGCCCTCCAGCGGGAGCAGTCGGAAAAGATCCACCGCGAGCGCGATCTCTGGGCGAAGCGTGCTCAGCTCCTGGCGTCAGCCATGACCCAGGAAGCGAGCGCTGTCCCAGCATATACCTCCGGTGGAGGACACGAGACTTCTGAGGTAAGCCATCAGGATCGCATGGGTGCGTCGATAAAAGCCGTCGCCTGACGTCGCCCAATCACTGCCTGACCGACTGATTTTCTTCGCCACCGGCTAGGGCGAGGGCTTCGTCACCCTGCTGGCTCTAGGCGTCGTTCCCATCGTGAAGACGCCCTACGACGTCGACGCACTACGCGCGGCGTTCTCGAACTGACATCCCGCCGTTCGGCATCGGCGACAGGCTCGTCCAAACCGCCGTGGGCGCAGCATCCACCGTGGCCACCTGCGCGGCCTGCGCGGCCTGCGCGGTGGCAGCAAGGGTGGCTATCGTCCATCCGCAGACCCGCGAGACCTACGGTGAGCATTTCGCCGACGTCCGCAGCGGCTTCAGGTATACCGTCGGGTCGAGCTTCGACCTGGCCGGCGCACCGGTGCGTGCGGTCACCGGCGCGAGCCGATGACCCTTACACTTCCTGGGGCTCGCGAGTGGCCACTGTTCCCTCCGCATCAGCCTGGAGGTTGTCGAGCTTGCGCAGCTCGGTGGCGATGTCCTGCAGGCTCGCATCGCCCTTCCGGAATACGCCGTCGGCCTCGGACAGCCTTCCGCGCTCCTCGGCCGTGATGTCCCTGGCGCTGAGCACGACCACCGGGATATCGGCGCAACCCGGCAATGTCCGAAGCCGGTCGAGGAAGGAGAACCCGTCCATCACCGGCATCGTCAGGTCGAGCAGGATGAGGCGGGGCAGGCTGTGGCGGACCTGGTCGAGGGCCTCGCAGCCGTCGCCGGCCTCGCGGACGGTCCAGCCGTTCCGCTCCAATGTGCTCCGGAGGCGATGCCGCATGTCGGGGTCATCGTCGACGACGAGGACGTCGCCGTCGGCCGCCCGGAACTGGTCCAGGATCGTCTTCAGCCTCGTCCAATCGACCGGCTTCGGCACAGCCTCGACCGCGCCGAGCGAGGCGCTCAGGGCTGCATCGGCGACGAAGCTCACCATGACCACGGGGATGCCGGCGAGGTCCGGATCGGCCTTGAGGGCGGCGAGCACGGACCACCCGTCCATCTCCGGCATCATCACGTCCAGCAAGATGGCCCGGGGCTTCAATGATCGCGCGAGATCGAGACCAGCTCGCCCGTCACCGGCCGTTCGCACGGCGAAGCGCTGGCGTTCGAGGAAGCGGGTCATCAACTCCCGCTGGGAGGCCTCGTCGTCGATGACGAGTACGAGGTCCCCCGAAACCTCGTCCGTGACAGGCATCGCCACCGGTGCCTCTTCGATGGATTCTTCAGTGACAATCGCCGGAACGCGAAGGGTGAAGCTCGTTCCCTGACCCTCGACGCTCGCGACCGTTATGTCGCCGCCGAGGAGGTTGGCGAAGGCACGGCTCAGCGCAAGCCCGAGGCCGGTCCCGCCGAACTTGCGCGTGGTGGTCTCGTCGGCCTGAGAGAAGCGCTCGAACAGGCGCCCGACCTGCTCCGGGCTCATGCCGATGCCGGTATCCTCGACCGTCAACCGAAGCCACTCGACACCGAAGTCCGTCTCGCGACCGGCCCGCAAGGTGATGGTGCCCGCTTCGGTGAACTTCGCCGCGTTCGAGAGCAGGTTGAACAGGCACTGGCGCAGCTTGACCGCATCCGTACGCGCCTTGCCGATGTCCTCGGCGACATCGACCACGAGGACGTTGCCCTTCTTCCCGACCAGGGCCTCCACGGTGCCGGCGGCGTCGGTGACGAAGGCCGCAACGTCGATGTCCTCGGGGTAGAGGTCCATCTTCTCGGCTTCGACCTTGGAGAGGTCGAGCACGTCGTTGATCAGCCCGAGCAGGTGCTGGGCGTTCGACTTGATCTTGCCGAGATCGCTGAGCAGGCTTTCCTGGCCGAGTTCCTCGGCCTCCTCCTCCAGCATCTCGGAATAGCCGATGACCGCGGAAAGCGGCGTCCGGAGTTCGTGACTCATGTTCGCGAGGAAGCGGCTCTTGGCCCGGCTATGCTCCTCGGCGGCGTCCCGAGCTTCCTTGAGCGCCACCTCGTAATCGTGCCGTTCCGTGATGTCCTCGTGCACGCCCACCCACTCGCGGATCGTCCCGTCGGGATTGCGGACCGGGCGGCCCTTGACCGCGAACAAGCGATACTCGCCAGCCCGGTTCCTGACGCGATGCCGGACCTCGTACCCACGGTCCGCGGCGACGGCGTCGCGCCACGCTAGCTTCGTCGCCTCGACGTCGTCGGGATGTACGGCGCCTGCCCACCCGGTGCCTTGGCATTCGACCTCGGTCTGGCCGGTGAAGGCTTGCCAGTCCATCTGGGGGCCGACCATCGCGCCGCGTGGATCGGCGGTCCAGATGATGTCTCCGACCGCTTCCGCGGCGGCCCGGAACCGCCCCTCGCTGGCATACAGGTGCCTCTGGACTCGCTGCTGGTCGAACGAGGCGGCGAGCATTCCCATGAACAAGATCGTGAAGGTCGCTCCGGCGACGCATAGGGCGAGGTATTGCTGGCTCAGGCCGACGCCCGTGGCATGGGCGGCGTGCGCTCCCGCCTCCTCGGCCGTGAAGGTCGCCGCGGCCATACCGGTGTAGTGCATGCCCGCAACCGCCAATCCCATGATCGCGGCGGCAGCGAGTTTCTGCCAGACGCTGTTCCGACGGAAGGTCAGCCACAGCGCGGCGGTCGCCGCGACGACGGCGATGGCGACGGACACGGCGACGACGGGAAGGCTGTAGGCCAGGTTGCCCGGGACGTGCATCGCGGCCATGCCGGTGTAGTGCATACCGGCGACGCCAATACCCATCAGAGGGCCGCTGATCGCGATGTCGCGCGGCTTGGCATTGTTGCGGCTCACCCAGGCGAAGGCGGCACCCGTGGCCCCGATGGCGATGAGCAGGGACAGGACGGTGATGCCGAGGTCGTAGACGGCGGGCATGCCCATCTCGAAGGCGAGCATCCCGACGAAGTGCATCGACCAGATGCCGCCACCCATGGCGAACGAGGCGATGGCGACCCAAGCCCAGCGCATGCCGGAGGTGGCCCCGCGGACGCGACCGCCGAGGTCGAGGGCCGTATAGGACGCGAACACCGCGATTGCGATGGAGAGCGCGACGAGGGCGGGATCGTACCCGGTGGCAACCATAAAAATTCCGTGAGGGAGATAGAGCGTTTACGCCCGTCCCGTCCGGGCGGACTGGATACGGCGGGCAAATCCGGGACAACGTTCGACACGGCTAACCGGTCGACGGCGCCAAGGTCGTTCACGAAGCCGTGCGCTGCGTTGCGCCACGGACCCTGATATCGGCCGGGGGTATCGGCGGATGCAGCGCCGGGATCATCGACAGACGCTGGCAGCGGCGACCTGAGCCCCCCTTGAATGGCGGCGACGTTCCGGCCAGGGGCCCTCCGCGTGGCGCCTACAGTCAGAATCGGTGGCAGGCCGCAATCGCCGCCGTGGAGATCATCGATAATCCGAGGACCGCTGCCATCGTTTGTCCGCGCGCGCCATCAGGTTCGTTGTTGTTGTCGGCCAAAATTGCAAAGGTCCGGTGTTGTCGCACCATCGCCACCTCGGTGGTGGTCTTGTTCCTGCTCAGCAGTGACGGATGTCGGGGTCATCCGACCGAGCGCAGAAGTCTTGGCTGAGGCGTGGAGCCTTGGCCGCCTGCCACAAGCCAGCCATTCGCCGCCCTACGCCCCGCCTCGCGCAGTCGCAGAAGGAAGCTCCACCCGAGGTCGGTGCCACTCCGGTCCATCAAGTTCGGCTGATGATCCTCGGCCGAGAGATGATGCAGCGTCAAGTCGCGGAGTTTGGCCGGCAAGCCATGACGGTCCGCGCTGGACGACGACAGTTTCATCATCAGTCGCAGGGCGCTCATCTCTCGCTGGAGCACGCCGTTGAAAGTGATCTGTTCCAGACGCTTGACGATGTCGGGCGCGGTGCCGGGCTGACCCTGGCCGAGGGTGGGCATGATCTGCACCACCAGCATCTCGGACGCGTCGGACGCCTCGACCAGCGGGCTCAGTGGCGGATTGGACGAGTAGCCTCCGTCCCAGTATCGCCGACCTTCGATCTCGACGGCTTGGGCCTTGAGGGGAAGGCACCCCGAAGCCAGAACCATCTCCCGGTCGAGTTCGGTCTCACGGAAAATGCGGGTTGTGCCGTCCGCGACCGAGGTCGCGGCGATCAGCATCCTGAACGGGGGAGCGGCACGCAACGCGCCGAAGTCGACGGCCTTGGCCAGCAGCTCGTCGAGGACGTCGTGGTTGAACGGATTCAGTTGATACGGCGACATCCACCGCGAGGTGATGTCGGTTAGGAGTGCCGCAGCCGGGCCGAAGTCCGGAGGGGCGGTCTCGCTGGATCGCTTCCAGAACCGGTCGAGGTGCCGTCGCGCCTCGGCCCTGCCACCGGCGATCAGGCCGGCGGCCATCACCACAGCGTTGACCGAGCCTGCGCTCGCCCCGCTGACCGCGTCGATGACGAGATCGTCCTCCTCAAGCAGGCGGTCGAGCACCCCCCAGGTGAAGGCGCCGAACGAACCACCGCCCTGAAGGGCCAGCGAGATGGTGCGGGGTGCACGCGACGCCCGTCGTGAGTCATCCGAAGCCTCGTCCATCCGGTATGTCCTCGGTTCGGGTCGGGTGTGGGGCTCACTGGCGGGGATGTCCGCCGGGGAGGCGACGAAATCAGACGCGGTCTCGGATGGCTCCTCCGCCTTGGCGTTCGCTTCCGGCCGCGTCCTCGACAACCGCGCGACCATGCCAAGGCAGAGGAGTCCACCGGCCGCGACCAGCAGCCCTCCGACTGAGCGATGGAGCCGTCTCGCCATCACTCGGGCTTGGGCGCGACGCCCAGTAACGCCGGTGTCGGCTGTTCGGAAAGCTGCTGGCGGACATCCGCGAGCTTGGCTTGTGCGGCTGCGAGTTCCTGGCGGGTCGACCCGAGACGGTCTTCCAGCGCCGCCATCTCCTTGTTTCGGTTGGCCATCGTCTCGGTCAGTGTTGCCAATTGGGCCTGGGCCTCGGCCTGTCGCTTCTGAATGACTTCCAAGGCGGCGGCTGCACCCTCGCGGTCGGTGGTGAGCTTCTGGACGGTCTGCTCAGCCTGGCTTCGCTCCGACGTCACCCGGTCCCGCTCGGACTGGGCAGTGGCGAGATCCTTCTAGGTCGAGGCAAGGCCATTCTTGGCCTGCTGCAGTCGCTCGTCGACCCTGGAGATATCGGCGATCAGCTTGTCCCGGTTGGCGGTGAGGCCGGCAATGGACTGCTCCAGGTCGCTGCGCTGCTTGCCAACCTGCTCAGCCTGGGTCCGGGCATCCGAGAGTTCCTTCAGGGCGGCGGCGGCTCCCTCGCGCGCCTTCTGCTGGCTTTCCTCCGCCTTGGCGAGGTCGGAAGTCTTGCTCGTCGCCTCCTGCGACATGGCGGCGATGTCGGCCCGCAGCTTGGCTTCCTGCTGGCGGGTCTCCTCCAGGCGCCGTCCGACGTCGGCCAGTTCCCTCGTTCGGGCGGTGGCCGCCTGCTCGGCGGCGGCGGTGGCGTCGCGCATCGGCGCTAGTTTCTGCTCGGCTTGGCCGACCTGAGCCTGCAGGTCCGCAAGCTTCTTGGTCTCCACGTCTGATGCGGATTTCGCTACGCTGGCCTCGGTCTCCGCCGCCTTCTGCTCCTCTGCAAGGCTCGCGGTCTTCACTTTGGCCTGTTCGCCGGCTTGGATCGCGTCCCGGTCCAGTTGCTGGGCCGACGCGATCTTGGTCTGGAGCGCCGCGAGCGTGCCTGCGGTTGCCCGCTGTTGGTCGAGGTCGTTCTGAAGCGCCGACTGACGAGTCTCCAGGTCCTGGATGCGGTGATCCCGCGCGGTTCTCTGCCTGGCACCGGCGATGGAGGCAACCACGAGCCAGACCAACAGAACCCCCGCAAACACGGCGAGGCTGAACGAAAGCGGGCGACGAAGTTCCGAACGATAGTCGATGGCCATGGCAGTCTCACAAGCTTCGAGAGGTAGGGGTCAGATCGTGGTGGCGGTCTCGCCCGGCGTCGGCTCGGCCCCGGCCGCGCTTGGCTCCGGTCCCTAAATGTGCGCCCCCGATCCGGTATGCGCCATCCCGACCAAGCCGCCGATCATCCCGAGGAGCGCCCTGTGTTCCGGGGATCCCGTTCCCGTCGAGAGAAAGAGGGCCAGCTCAGTACGGGACGGCTTTCCACCGGACGGCCCGTTCGGATCATGGAAGACGAACACGTCCGCCGAATCGTCGCCGTTGCAAAGGAACCTACGGTCGTCGTTGGAGCTCGCGTGTAGCAGCGTCCTCGTGACAGGCATGGCGTATCCTCTCCTACCTTAGAACTCGATCGTCGTGATGCCGGCCTTCTCAAGAGGCTGTTCAACCAGGGCCGGCAAAGCCTGGACCGCCTGGCGCAGCGGCATCTGCACGACCGGGTCGGTTCTCGCGACTTCCACGGCGACGAGATCGACCAGGCGGTTCCTCAGGCCCTCAAATCGGCGACCGAGGACGGTAGCCTGCCGTCAGGCGTGTAGCGGTCCACCGCGGAAGGCAGCTCGCGCGAGAGTCGGGTGAGCAGGTCGTCGTGTGAGAGCCCTGTCTGCCTCGACAGCGTATCGAGGACCTCGGGACCGGTGGCCGATCTCAGGTGATCGGGCTTCATCTCGGTGTTCGGCCCGTGGTTCACCCAGGAATCGGCGGCCTCGCCGTAGCCGTTCTCGCGAAAGCGGTCGACGAGCTGGCCGAGACCACCGCTGAGCAGGCCACCGGCACCGCCCCCCCCCCGAGGGCACCTCCGAGTTTGCCTAGGAGGCCGCCGAGACCACCCTGTCCCGTGATGCCGCCCTGTCCGGCGGGCGCGTCTGCGTTTGCGGGACCACCGTGGCCGGTTCCGCTGAGCATCTCCTGGATCTTGTCCCTATTCTGGAAACCGCCCACGGCCAACAGGCCGAGCAGCGCCGTCATCGAGGGGAAGCCGTCACTCATGGGATGTCTCCGTTCCGGTGGGAGGAGTCGTCGTTCCGATCAGCAATCGTCGTCGCCGGGCTTCACCACCTTGCCCTCGGGCGGCTTGGCCTCGTTGGCGGAGGGCGTCGCATTCGAGCCGACATTGTTCATCGCCCCGACCGTCCCGGGGGATTCTGCCTTGGCACCGGGCGATACCTTCGCGGTCGTGTCGCCATCCACCTTCGAGGAGGCGTCGGCTGAGCCCTTCTTGCCGGTGCTGTCCATGGTGGTTCCGACCGCGCAGGGCTTGGCCGAAGCGACGCCGGCACCGAGGAGCGACATCGCCGCGGCGAGGGTCATGGTTGCGAGGATCTTCATGGGGTTTCCTTCGGGATGGGATCGGGCGAGGCAGCACGGGCGAGCGGGGACTACCGTGAGGGGGCGGATTGATCGGAAGCTGTCTCCACGTAGTCGGCAATGGCCGCCCGGCAGCCGAGTGAGACCTCCCGGGCGTTCTTGCGGAAGCAGGCGACGACCTCGGGTCCGTTCAGGTCGAGGCCGTTGCAGAGACGGGCGTAGTCGGCCGAGCAGAACGGCTTCAGCGATGCCCTGGAACCGGTCTCCTCCCGTGCCTGCACCCCGAGTGGGACGCATGACGATGCGAAGGCCGCGAACACGACGAGGTGGCGGAGCTTGGTCACGGCGACGGGGCTTTCGCGAAAGGTGGTCATGGAATCGTACGAAGCCGGGACCGGCTCGAGCCGATCCCGGACGTGATCGCTTCAGAGCGGCTTGCGCGGGGTGGTTTCCGTCGTGGTCCCGGTCGTCCCGGTACGGCTGACCGTACCGGGGCCATCCTCAACCTCGACCTCGGTGTGACGGACCTTATCGGTGACGGTCTCGACACGCTGAGACGCGTCCTTGCGGATACCGACCTCGCCGACGACGCGGGCCTCCTTCGAGACCACCGCCTGCTCACGCATCTCGGTCGCCTCGATGACCTTGTCCTCGAACAGCGCCATGTCGCCCGGGGTGACGGCGCGGTCGACGACGCGACGGTCGACGCTCACGGTCTCGTCGTGGAGGGTGACGTTCTCGCTGACATCCTTCTCGACGGCAAAGGAGCGCACCCTCACGCGGCCAGCGTCGACCATGCGCTTGCCGACGTTGAGGCGCTCCTCAACCACGGGGATGTAATCGGTGCCGGTCGCCGCCGTACCATGGCTGGTCGCACTTTCGGTCGCGCCACCGAGATGAAGGCCGGTGTCGTGGGCCATCCCTCCTGCGAGCGGGGCCGTGGCGGTTGTCGAACCGGTCGCTCGGCCGTCCCAACCTTCCTTGCGCCATGCGGCTTCGCGCTCGTTAAGATCGACCGAACCATGCTCCTCCAGGATATCGGAAGCGGCATGAACGTGTGCGTCGTCGACGTCGGCGCTCAGCATCGTACCGCCGCGGTGCAGGCCCTCTCCGTAGGCGTGACGGTCCTCCTCCGGCATGAAGAAGCCCTTGATCGATCCCCACATGCTGTCGTCGTGTTCGGCGCTGATTCCCGTCGCGCCTGCCTGGGTGCCGGAGAGGAGCTTGATCGCGCCGGCGGGAATGCCGAGGCCGACGAGCTTGCCCTGGGCGGCAAGCGCCTCGGGGTGGGTGTCGTACATCGCGGTGATGGTCTGGGTCATGATGTCGGCTCCTGTGACGGGTGCGTGGCGGTCTGTTCCGTGACGTGCCCCTCGGGGGACACGCGTTCGATCACGGCGTGCTGCCTGCGCAGCGTCACCGGCATCTCGACGTCCTCGCCCGCCGTGGTCCGGCGGATGTGCACCTCTTCCTTCAGGACGAGGCGCTTCTCGACGACGAGGATCTCTTCCAGCACCGGGATGATAGTCACCCCGGCCTCCGTCCTGACCACCGGGGGTGCCTCACCCTCGGCGAGGGTCCGGTTGATCGGTACCCGGGTCACCCCGACCATGTCGCTGCGCAGGGTCTCGCGCAGGACCTGTTCGATGGTCTCGGTCCGGGTGGCGACCCGGACCCGTCCGGTCTCGACCGCACGCCTCTCGATGCGCGCGGTCTCCTCGATCAGCGGGAGGACCACCTCCTCGCCGACGGCGACCTCCGCCGCTGTGCCGAAAGGCGTCCCGAGCCCGTAGGGCTCGGTCGCGGCGGGGTCGCCGATGCTCATGCCCGACGAGGGGTCAGGGTGTTCGGGGCGGTGCGGGTGATAGTCGGATCGACGGCCGAACCGCGGCCGGCGAAGAAGGAAGCGAGCGCACCGAAGATCAGCGCGAGGGCCCCGAACAGCGCGCCCTGGGACACGCGGCGCGCAGCGGCGTCGGCGATCTGCTTCGACTGCTCCTTGGCCGAGGCGACGGTCTCCTTGAACTGCTGTGTGTACTGCGCGACTTGGGTCCGGGCCTGCTCGACCGGGATGTTCTGCGCCTTGGAAAGGGCCACGGCGGCCTTCTCCTGGGCAGCGGCCTGCTGGGCGCCGTCACCCGAGACGGCGGCGCGCATGGCGGTCACCGCGGTGTCCTTCAGCGCGGCCGGATCGGATCCGGTGCCGTTGCGAAGGTTGGACTCAATGTTCGAGAACGGGTCGGTGACCTTGGTCAGCGACGGTGCGGCGGCCTGCGCCAGGGTCGAGACGGAGCCGCCCATCGCGTTGCCGACCCCGCCGATGGCAGAGGAGGCCGTGCCGAGGGCACCACTGACGATGCCGCTAGCAGCCGACGACAGCATGTAGAGCACCACGAGGGTCGAGACCGCCCAGGCGAGTAGGCCGTGATAGCCCGCCGTCGAGGTCGACGGCTTGCCGGACAGGCGTCCGGCGAAGTACCCGCCGACTACGGCCGCCAGCACGCCGGAGACGACGAACCACAGGCCGGCGCCGATGCCGAGCGAGCTCGCCGCCGGGGTGCCGTCGCCCATCGGATCGACCGTCGAGAGGCCGATGCCCAGGCCGAGCATGTTCAGAATGACCTGTGAGATCAGCGCGACCGTGGCGCCGGCGAGGACCGCGCCCCAGGAGACGGAGTGCAGCATCATCGTGCGCATGTCCTCGGCCGGCGTGACCATGGTGGTCTGCGGCAACTCATGGTCGACGACGGTTCGGTCCGTAATCGGACGACCGGGGGATACGGGCGTGGGCTCGTTGACTGTGGCCATGGTTGGTTCTCCTGGAGCTCGGGTCGGAAGGGGAAGCTCGAAGGGCGAGGCGGGGTCAGAGGACCCGGCGGCGGCCCATGAGGGTGTGGTAGAGCCACAGCACGACCACGGCGCCGACGATGGCAACGAGGATGCTGTAGAGGTTGAGCCCCGAGACGCCGGGCTGTCCGAACTGGTTGAACAGGAAGCCGCCGACGACGGCGCCGACAATGCCGAGCAGGATGTCGACGACGAGGCCCTGTCCGGTGTTGTTGACGATCTTGCTGCCGATGAAACCGGCGATCAGGCCGAGGACGATCCAGGCGAGGAGGGACATGGTGGGCTCCGGTATCAAGGCGTGCAGCAGGGTCCCGCCGCAGGATCTGCACGGGCTGGGGCATGGGTCTCGATGGCGTGCTGGTCCGGCCGCTACGTCCTCGTGGGACGGCGCGGATGGCTTGACTTGGTCTTCGTCGTAGCGAACCGCGCCTCAATCGCGGCGATCTCGGTCGTGGCCTCCGCCTCGACCTTGATGTCTCCGAAGATCATGCCGATGGCCTGCTTGATCAGGGCACGGGCGTGATCGCTCGACAGAACCTTGCGGCCCGTGTCCATTGTCGACACCTCTCTATCCGGCTTGGCCGTCGTCGAGATGCCCGGTTCGAGCAGAGCTACACCCTTCGAATAGTTTTCTCGGAACGATGTTCCGAGGATTTACATAAAAGTATTTCACCTTAGGCCGGCTAGTGTTTTTGACCTGGTTTTCGCGTTGTATTTTTGCCGTAATGCTCAAATGACGTCTTTTCGCCAATACCGCGCTCCCTGGCCCAGACCACCACGGCGCTGCGTCGGTTGACGCCGATCTTGCGGTAGAGGCTCGCGACGTGGTTGCGCACCGTACTCAGCGAAACCCCAAGCGCCTTGGAGATCTCCTCGTCGGTATCACCCCGGCAGATACCCTCCAGCATGTCGCCCTCGCGGGTGGTGAGCTTCTCGGCCACCGCCTGCGGCTTACCCGGCCTGGGCGGGTTGCGTAGCAGGGCGAGCTTCTCGATGACGCCGTGGCTGAACCACGACGCGTCTGCCATCACGGATTCGATGGCCGAGATCAGTTCGGTCTCGGTCCGTTTCCTCGATGAGATATCCTGGACGGCGCAAAGCAGTCCCTCACCGCCGTTGACGGTGACCTTCTCGGCGGAGACGAGGCAGTCGAGTACGTCGCCGTCGCGCGCGCGCAGGCGCCCCTCGAAGGCGCGGACCCGGCCGTAGCGCTGGAGCTCCCGCTTGAAGCGCGACCGCTCCGCCTCTTCCGCCCAGGGCACTGATGACGCGTCTGCGGCCTCCCCGAAGGCTACAACGTAGGCGTCGTTGACGCTGGTCGGGATCTCCGCGTCCGAACTCAGCAAGGCCGTCGGGATGGGGCTGAGTTCGAACGCCTTAGCAAAGCGCTCTTCGCTGAGACGGAGCTCGGCCTCGGCCTTTCGGCGGTCCTCCAGGTCGGCGAAGGTGAACAGCATGCAGCGCTCGCCACCCGGCATCTCGATGGGATGGCCGGCGACGATCACGTACTTCTCAGAGTCGGACGGGACCGAAAGGCATACCTCACGCTGGCGGATGGTGGTGCCGGCATGGAGGTGATCGACCGCCGATGCACGGTGTTCGCCCTGGCCGAGAAGGTCGACCTCGGTGAAGGTTCGGCCGATGACCTGGTCGCGGTCGTATCCGGTCAGATCCATGAAGCCCTGGTTGACCTTGATGTAGCGCAGGTCCGACAGCCGGCAGACCACGGCCGGGGCCGGGTTCGCCCTGAACATGCACTCGAACCGTTCCTCGGCCTCGTAGCGCTCGCTGGCGTCCTGCATCAGCAGGGCGAGGCCGGCCAGCGAACCGCCATCGTCCGAGAGCACGATCCCGCGCATGCGGTGCGTCCACGACTTGCCCGGATCCCGGAAGTGGTGGACCTCGACCACCGCATCGCGAAACGCCTCGCCGGCGAGGATGCGCTCGACCGGATGCTGCAGGGGGCCGACCTCGCGGTGGTTGCGGTAGTGCAGGACGAAGTTGGCCCGGTACTCGGCGACGGTGGCTCCGAGGTCGCCGAGCTCGGCGACCCCATGCATCGCGAGGGCAGCGTCGTTGGCGTAGGCGATGGTATGGTCCGGCTCGATCAGGATCACGCCCTCGCCGAGCCCGGCCACGATCTGCGCCAATTGCCGCTGCTCGAACTGGGTCATGGTGGCTCGCCTCGTTCGAAGGACATCGCTGGCCGCCTCGCATCCTCGCCTATACGCCAACGCCGGAAGCGAGGTATCGGGCAACCCCGGGGTCGGCCAGCCGAAAATCGTCCCGTCTCCGACACGGCTGATGCCGCAAGGACGACCATTCTCAGATTGGCCCTGCACCGCACCATGAGGCAAGGGATGCCTCGAATGTACCGACGGCTCCATCAATGAGCCATCTCGTCCCGCTGCGCCCCTCGCTCAGCCGACGGGGTGCCGCTCTAGCAGCCAAAAGGCTGCCGTGCTCGCGGCGGTCAACGGCGGCGGCTTGGCGCGTTTCTGGGCGGACGTTGAGGCGCGCTTGATCCAGTTGCCGGTTCCGACCGAACCCCCGAGCGCCGACGTTCTGCTCCTCGTCCACAAGGGCAACCGGGACGCCCCGCGGATACGGGTGGTGTTGATCCACATCACGGAATGCATCTACCCGTTCGCACCGATCCTCCAGCCCCAGGATGCGGATGAACAGGGCGCCCGGTCGACAAGTGTTCGGCCCTGATCCTGGTCGCTTGTCGGGATGGGTCGTGGTCTTGCATTCAGAATAGGCATATCCTTACGCCTGCGACGGGTGTATCGCCCCCCTTATCGTATTTCGAATTCGGGATGTGCCCGCATCTGGCTCACCCAGTTGGACTTACCGTCGCCGACATGCCCTAGTCCCGCGTGCTCGCCGCGGGTTCACGCCTCATCCCTGATCTGCAATCCGACCGTCGAGCCTTCGGAGACTGCCATGCACGGCGCTCCACACCCCGCCATCGTCGCTACGACATCGGGTATCGATGCAGCCTTCCTCAGGGCTGCCGTCGAAGCCACTGGCGAGGCCATCCTCGTCACATCGGTCGACCTCACCGAGCCGGGGCCGCTCATCGAGTACGCCAACCCCGCCTTCACCCGCATGACCGGGTATGCGACCCACGAGGTGCTTGGACGCTCCCCGCGCTTCTTGCAGGGGCCGCTCACCGACCGCCGTGCTCTCGATGCCATGCGGACGGCGCTACGCGCCGGCGAGCCGTACCAGGGTGAGGCCCTGAACTACCGCAAAGACGGGACGACCTACGCCGTCGAATGGCTGATCACGCCGGTCCTCGATGGCGACGGGAGCATCAGCCATTGGGTCTCGGCCCAACGCGAAGTGACCGAGCGCAGGGCCGCGCTCGAACAGCAGCAGTTCCTCGTGCGCGAGCTTCACCATCGGGTAAAGAACACGCTGGCTACCGTCCAGGCCATCATGAGTTCGACCGCGCGGAGCAGCGTCACCATGCCGGAATTCCAGCAGGCGTTCGGCGGAAGGATCGCCTCCTTGGCCAAGACGCACACGCTCCTGACCGAGGACCGGTTCCAGTCCGTTGCGTTCCGGGATCTTCTCAGGGCCGAATTGGAGCCCTACGACGACGGGGGCGCGACCCGCATTCGCCTAGAGGGACCAGACGTCGTCCTCCCGTCGGGACTGGCGGTGCCGGTCGGCATGGCGGTCCACGAGCTCACCACCAACGCCGCCAAGCACGGCGCGCTCGCCGAGTTCGGCGGGCGGGTCGAGATCACGTGGACCGTGTCAGGGACAAAAGCCGGGCGTCGGCTTACCTGGGTCTGGAACGAGCACGATGGGCCGCCCGTCGCGCTGCCGACCCGCGAGGGGTTCGGATCCCGATTGCTCAAGCGTGTCCTCGCCACCCAGGTTCATGCCGATGTGGTGGTTGACTACGATCCGGACGGCCTGCGCATCACCGTCGAGATGCCCCTAGTGGAGGAAAACTGACGCTAGGTACCCCGCTGCTGGGGCCGCTTTCGACCCAACCACGTCGTAGCGTGGTATCTGGCCTTCGCCCGAAAGCAGACGTTTGTTGCGCAGTTCGATTTACTCCGGCCAGCCCCATCGTCGACGTCCAGCGCGTGTTCGTCCAGAACGCGGGCATGCCCAAGCCCCAGGCGCTTTGGTGCAGCCAGTACGCGCACGTCACTTGATCGAATGCCTGGCACGGCCACCGTCATGTCTACGGACATTCCCACGGCAGCCTGCCGGCCACCCGGACAAGCCTCGACGTCGGGGTCGATTGCTGGAACTGGCGTTCGGTCACGCTTAGCGAGATCGTTGAGAGGATGGCGCAAGCCCCTGGAAACGTCTCATCGACCTGACGCCCACTAATTACTTCGAGCGCGAGGGGTGCGAAGACGGCAGAAAATCGTATCGCCGCAGGGTCGGAGTATAACTTAACCGGGCGTCCGGTCCCGTCCGGGGATAACTGAACCTATCGGCGGGTATCGGCTTCACGACGATCTCGCTACCGAACGGTCGCCAGTGAAGCGGATTGACCTTCGCTTTTGGGCAAGGTTCCATCGCTCGGTGAGTTTCGACATGAACTCATCAATCGACGAACCATTGGGGTATCGGCGATCCAGCTATTCCATGGTGTGGGAGAACGGTCCATCCGAGATCCCGACGGGAGACAGGTCTCCGAGAAGTCGACGCCCGCTCGTCAGGATCTGGATCGTGTCCCGCCGACGGCATTCCCGTCGTGCGGTCTCCTCAAGATCGCGCAACGAAGAAACCAACGCCTCGCGATTGCTGCCGGGTTGGAGCAAGGCATCCTCGACGCGGGTCGAGACACTCCGGTCGATATCTTGCCAAAACTCGGATGTCCTATTCGTATGGTCTGTCATATTTTCACGAACCATCTTCGGTTGCTGGTGCGAACCCGCAACTTAAGACCTTAAATGGCCAGATCCATGTCAAGTTCGGTTTTGGCAAAATAAACTCCGTGAATTGGGAATAATAAAAACATCTCATCCTATGATCGTATTCGATTGCCATCCCATCGCTATGTTGGAGGCCGGTGCCTTTTCGAATGCCGGTTCGCCCGATCCGTCAAGAGGATGTGGCCCGCAGCGGACGACGTCTCGCGGCCGTCGAGGTCGCGAGCCGCTTCACAGCGGCACGCCGCCCCCTGTCCGAAGGGACCTTCACACGGCATTCCGGGAGAAGCGGCGGATGGAGCTGGCGGAACGGACGGTGAGCGGCCGATATCTCGACGACCTCATCGCGCTTCTGGACAAGGAGCGGGACACACGGCACCGCGCGCAACGGACCGAACTCGAACTCGCCCTGATCGCCCTCCGGGACAAGGCATCGTCCGGGGGGGCGAGCGAGCGGACCGTGGGCTTGATCTGCGCGGTGCAAGTCATGCTCGCCCTGCATGCGATGCCCGTCGGCGTGGGTCCTTTGCAATAGGCCGACCGCGGCTTGGGGAACCTATCAGGCTCGGTCGAGAAGGCCGCCATCGATGAGCCCGATGGATCATCGGCTCATTGCTTCCTCGTCCCTCGGCGACGCCGTCGGCTCATCTTACGAAAGCATCCTGATGACCGTATCCGCGGGGATCGCCCCATCGAGAGCGCCACCCTCGCTTGAGCGTCGGTTCGGAAACCTCGCCGGAAGCCGGGCCTACCGCCTCTACGTCCCATCCGGTTACGACGGGCGGCCCGTACCCCTCGTGATGATGCTGCACGGCAGCTCCCAGACGCCGCGCGACTTCGCCATCGGGACCCGGATGGACGCGAGGGCAGAGGAACAGGGTTTTCTCGTCGCCTACCCGGACCAGCCGAGGTCGGCCAACATCACGAGGAGCTAGAACTGGTTCAGGCCCGGCGACCAGCAGCGCGACCTCGGCGAGCCGTCGATCCTGGCCGGGATGACGCGACGGATCATGCAGGACTTCGCCGTCGATCCCGGCAGGATTTATGTCTCGGGCCTCTCGTTCGGCGGGGCCGCCGCAGCGATCATGGCACTGGCCTACCCGGATCTCTATGCCGCCGTCGGCATCCATTCCGGCCTGGCCGGCGGTTCGGCCAAGAGCGTCTCGTCCGCACTATCAGCGATGCGAAGGGGCACCTTGATCCGTCCCATGAGGGCAACGCGCCCCCTGCCGACCATCCTGTTCCACGGTGACCGAGACAGGACCGTCTCCCCCGTCAACGGTGACCAAGCCATCGCCCAGGCCAGGCCGGCCGGCGACCTGCAGACGTCGGTGAGCGCGGGCCATTCCGAGAGCGGGATGGCCTACACGAAGACGGAGCTGACCACACCGGTCGGGAACCAGGGAACGGAGCAGTGGCTCCTTCATGGGGCGGGCCACGCCTGGGCAGGCGGCAGCGAGGTCGGTTCCTACACCGATCCGAAGGGTCCTGACGCCAGTCGCGAGATGATGCGGTTCTTCCTATCCCACGCAAAGGACGAGGGTTCGTTCCGACGCTGACCGTCACGCCCTTACCAGCGAGGCGTTCGGTCCCCCCGATGCTCAACCCGGGCTCGCTTGCATACCCACGGCGGAGCCGGTGATCTCGATCCTTCGATCCATCCGGAGCATGCCCTCGATCCGGGCCGCGAGCGCGTCCAATGCGAACGGCTTGATCATGATCTCCATACCCGCCTCCATCCGGCCGTTCCTCACGGCGGCGCTCGCGGCGTAGCCCGTGAGGAAGAGAACCTTCAGTTCGGGACTGTGCGCCCTCGCAGCATCGGCGAGTTGACGCCCGTTCATTCCGCCGGGAAGGCCGACGTCGGTGAGGAGGAGATCGATGCGGACGCAAGACTCGATGATCCGCAGTCCGGACTGCCCGTCCTCGGCCTCCAGCACGACGTAGCCGAGCTCGGAGAGCACCTCGACGATCACCACCCTCACGGCGACCTCGTCCTCGACCACGAGCACGACCGTGCCCGCCTCGGCAGACGCCGGGCTGGTCGCCGAGCCTGCCGGCTTCACGTCGTCCGCCGGCCCGAGATGTCGCGGCAGGTAGATCGACACCACGGTACCCTGGCCCGCCTCGCTACCCAGCAGGACGTAGCCGCCCGATTGCTGGACGAAGCCGTAGGTCATCGACAGGCCGAGGCCCGTTCCCTGACCGGTGGGCTTGGTCGTGAAGAACGGATCGAAGGCACGGGCGATTACGTCCGGGGGCATGCCGGTGCCCCCGTCCGTAACGAACAGGCCCATGTACTCGCCCGCCGGCACCTTTGACGTCACGGCGGCCGCCCCGGGACGCGTATCCAGAACACTTATGTTCCGGGTCTCGATCATGAGCGGTCCGCCATCGGGCATGGCGTCCCGTGCGTTGATGACGAGATTGAGCAGCGCGTTTTCGAGCTGGTTCGGATCACACAACGTCGGCCAAAGGTCGTCAGCCAGCCTGGTCTCGACGGCGATCCCCGGCCCGACCGTACGGCTGAACATGTCCTCCATACCCCCGACCAACCGATTGACGTCGGTCGCCTTCGGATCGAGCGTCTGGCGCCGCGAAAAGGCGAGGAGCCGGTGGGTGAGCGCGGCGGCCCGCTCGACCGAGGTCATCGCGACGTCGATGTAGCGGTCGACCTCCGAGGCGCGGCCCTGCCTCAGGCGCGACCGGATCAGTTCCAGGCTGCCGGAGATGCCGGCCAGCAGGTTGTTAAAATCGTGCGCCAGCCCTCCGGTCAACTGCCCGACGGCCTCCATCTTGAGCGATTGTCGCAGCGTCTCCTCGATCCGTCCGCGTTCCTCGGCCTCCGCGTGAAGCCTGTCGTTGGCTTGGGTCAGCGCGCGCGTGCGCTCGGCGACGCGCTACTCAAGTGCGGTCCGCAAACGCGCCTCGCCGTCCCGGACCTCTCCGATGACGCGAATGCGGTCGACGGCGCCCGCGAGCAGGTTGGCGTAGCTGCGTAGGAAGAGGGTATCGCTCTCCGTGAACTGGCGGGGAACGTGGCTATCGATCTGGAGGATGCCGAACGGCGGCTTCCCGTGCCCGCCGATGATAAGGACGTTGGCCACCGCCCTGACGTCGTTGTCGATCAGGAACTGCGAGTATCGAAACCGCGTCTCCTTCGCGATGTCGGGTGAGATCATGGGCTCGCCGGTTCGCAACGCATGCCCTTCCGAGGTGTCGTGCTCGGCGGTGATGGTCGCCTTTCCGATCACACCCGGTTTCCACCCCACCCCCGCTCGCACGCGAAGCGTTTTGCCGTCCGGCTGCAACTCGACGACCTTCGCGAGGTCGGTCCCGAGAGCTTGGCCCGCGAGGCGGCAGGCCTCCGTCAGGATCTCGTCGAGATCGTCGGATCGGAGGGCGAGCTCCCCGAAGCGCGCGAGCGTCGTCTGCTGGCGGAGAAGATCCTGCAGGCCGTTCGTTCCGGTCGCGTTCAAGACTTGTCTCCGCGGTGATCGACCTTGTCGTCCGACATGATCCCGATCACGGTCCAGGCTTCTTCGGCGTCGTCGATGCCAAAAGCGTTGATGATGGAATCCCCCACCGCATGTCTCGGTGCTGACTTGCACCCATCCCCACGTTCGTGACGCGGCCTCGGCCAATCGGACGCGCCACCGCCGTCCCCAAAACGGACTATCCGACCAGCACCACTGCCTTCTTGACGTAGGAGTTTCTCTGGAGGCTCTGGACGATGAAGTGTGCCACGTCGGCCCGCGGGATCAGGCCGTTCCGCCATGAGGACGGCTCGTCGAGGACCTGGTATCGGCCGGTGGCGGCCCCACCGGTGAGGACGCCCGGCCGCACAAGCGTCCAATCCAGGCTGCTCTTGCGGATGCGGATCTCCTGAGCATCCTTGTCGTCGTAGGCCCGCCCGAACACGAGCCGGAACGGGACCCGCTGCAGGAGGCCGATCGCCTCCCGGCTGTCGCCCGTCCCGAAGCCGGTGACCGACATGAGGCGTCGGACGCCCGCCTTCTCCATGGCGGGCACGAGCACGTTGGTCGCATCAGAGAACAGTCGAACAGGTCCAAACAGGTCGCGGAACGGGACGCCTAGGGCCTGGACCACGCCGTCGACCCCTTCGAGGGCTGCCTCGACGTCGGCATCCTTCAACGCGTTCCCGGTGAACAGCTCCAAACCTGGCCCGGGAAGGTCGATCCGGGCCGCCGAACGGGCGAAGGCGCGCACGCGATGCCCGGCCGCCAGGGCCGCCTTGACCGTTTCCAGGCCTATGCCGTTGCTGGCTCCTATAACGAGAATGTGGGCCATGCGGGCCTCCTGGAAGTCGAGGAATGCAAGGAAGATTCACGGACGAAAGCGTAATCAGATTCCGCCGTACCAGGCGTAACCCTGGTCCTCCCAGTAACCGCCCTTGCCCTCGCCGATGTCGGTGAAGCTCTCGACCACCTCGATGCGCATGACGTACTTGGCCTGCTTGTAGCCGAGGTTGCGTTCGAGGCGCAGGCGCAAGGGTGCCCCGTGGGCCACAGGCAATGTCTTGCCGTTCATCTCGTAGGCGAGGATTGTCTGCGGATGGTAGGTGTCGACGAGGTCGATGCTCTCGTAGAACCGCACCGGTTCGGGCGGGCCGGCATCCTCGGCCAATGCGCCGTCGGGTGGATCGCCCGCCCCCTTTACGCTCTCGCTGCCGGCGACCTTCTTCGTCATGTTCGGGTTCGGGTTGGCGACCGGAGCCTCCGCACCGCCGGTCGCATCAATGTTCGATGCCTCGCCCTGGTCCATCGTGTCCGCGCAATGGAACACGACGTAGCGGGCAGACGGCTTGAGGACGGCGCGCTGGAGAAGTTCCGAGAGCGGCACGCCGGTCCACTTGCCGATGCAACTCCAGCCCTCGACGCAGTCGTGCCGGGTGATCTGGGTCCGTACCGGCAGCTTTCGAAGGTCGGCCAGCGAGATCTTGAAGGGCTTCTCGACGAGGCCGCCGACCTCCAGCTGGAAGCCCGCGAACTTGCGCCTCACCATGGCCTTGTAGGCCTTGTCCGGCGGGTCCTCGGTACCGTTCGGCTTGAAGAACGGTGAGATGTCGGCCTCGGCGTATTCCGGCGTGAGGGTCCTCTCCGTCAGCAGCAGGCGTTGGACAAACTTGTTCGCGTCCTCGCCGGTCGCCAGCGTGCGCTTGAACCAGCCCATCTCGCCAAGGCGGTCGCAGCCGCCCAGCATGGCCGCCGCCGCGGTGGCCGACGCCCCCATCAGGAGTGCGCGACGGTTCGGGGGGCGGATCACGCGGAGCGTCCCGTCGGTTCGGGAGAGGGCGTCGGCTCGACCTTGCGCTCGATCACGAACCAGCCGGTGACCATGCCGCGTATGTTGTTCCAGACGCCCGACAGCAGGACCAAGGCGACGTGGACGACTACGAATAGGACGAGGAGGTTGGCGACGACGAAATGCACCGTGCGCGCCGATTGCCGGCCGCCGAACATCGTCAGCAGGAACGGGGCGGCCGCGTCCATCGCCGGCGACATCGCGAGGCCGGCCAGGACCTGAACCGGCAGGAGGACGAGGATGACCGCGACGTAGGTGAGCTTCTGGATGACGTTGTAGCGCTTGGCCTCGTCGCCCTGCGGGAACCGCAGCGTCAAGTGCTCTTGGATCGACGCCCCGAAGTGGCGGATCTGGTCCCGCGACGGGATCAACCGGAACCGAAGCTGACCACTGAGGAGGCCGTACAGCAGGTAGGTGAAGCCGTTGAGCACGAAGGCCCAGGCGAAGAAGAAGTGCCAGCTCCGGCCGCCGGTGAGGTCCTGCTCGCTCGGCAGGGTCAGCCACGACGGGAAGCCGCGGTCGGCCGGCTGGCCGTCGGCTCCTGCCGATGAACCGAGGAAGCCGGTGGTGTCGAAGGCATGGCCCAGGATCGTGGTCACGCCCTTCGGTGGATCGTCCTCGCTCGACGCCATCGACATCAGCGGTGTGTCGAAGGTCGAGACCTTGCCCCAGTATAGGGCCGGGTGAGCGTTGAAGATCTGTAGGCCGCTCATGAGCAGGACCAGAAGGCAGAGGGCGTTCACCCAATGCGTGATCCGGATGACGAGGGGGTGCCGGAACATCCAGCGACGGTGCTCGATCTCGCCGACATCGGGGGCGGAGCGTGTGAGATAGGTACGGGGCACGCTGCCTCCTCCGAGACCGACGATGGTGCCGGGAGGCCCTGGTGGGGCCTCCCGTTTCGATGGTCGAGGCGGATCACATGCCGCGGTTCATCATCCGCTTCTTCATCATCTGGCGCTTCATCATGCGCTTCTTCATCATGTTCTTCCTCATCATGCGCTTCTTCATCATCATGCGGTCGCTCTCCATCATCCGGACCTGGGTCATGCCGGCGGTGCCGCCCTGCAACCCGTTCGGTCCCATCGGAGCCGCCGTGGCCGCGCCGCCGACGGCGATGCCGCCGAGGAGGGTGGCGGCGACGAGTGCAAAAGTGATCTTCTTCATGTGCATCGATCCAATTGTGGTGGTTTCAGTGAAGACATCTAGGAAAGTCTTGTTTTCCTATATAGTTCCGATGAAAATGCACCTTCTAAGTGCAGCGCGCATATGTCATGACTGCTCGATCGCATTTCAACTGAAATGAGCCCGAGATGCGTGCCATGATATGTACGGATCGGTTTGCGAAGTAGTTTCAATCCGTCGCTTGAAGTCGAATGTTATTTTATTTTGTCGCCTGTAATCGTGGTTGGGCCTGTGTTCAGTCGAAGCACGCGCCTTATGCCCGAAGGTGTCGGCGCATCCAGCGGGTCGCTTCGTCGAGATCTCCGAACGTCGGGGCGGGATGCGCCCTCAGCGGACCCAGCGCCACCTCCACGAACCAGTCGCCCTCCTGCTCGTGCCCAGAGGTGGAGAGCCGGACCAGGACCGCGACCAGCATTCCGTTCGCCATGACGAGCATCCCGTCACTGTCGTCGCTCCCGGTGTCGACAGCGATGGGCTGCATCGTGACCAGCGTCTCGACGTTGCCGTGCGCGGGCACGGCTAACCGCGCTGTTGTTGGCTGGGCCAGATGACGCTGCGCCGCTCGATCCAGCGCGCGTTCTTGAGGTGGAGATAGTTCGCGTTGAACTTGCAGAAGTCCTTCAGGCGCTCGACGTCGAGGATGGTCAGCACCCTTTTGTTGAGCGTAATCAGGCCCATGCCCCGGAGGTCGCGAAGGGTCCGGTGCACGTGGACGTTGGAGAGCCCCATCGTGTCGGCGATATCGGTCTGGGTGAAGGGAAACGCGTAGCTGTCGTCCTTGGAGTGGCCGACGGCTTCTAGGCGCGCGTGAAGCTCGCAGAGCAGGTGGGCGATGCGCTCATCGGCGGCGCGAGCTCCCATGTTGACCAGCCATTCCCGCAGGACGGCCTCGTCGACCAGGGCGCACCACCAGAACGCCCGCGTGATCAGCGGATAGCTCGCCGTAATCTCCTCGATGGCCTCGCGCGGGATGTCCGCGACCTGACACTGCGAGATCGTGCCGATGTTGTGGTCCATCTGATCGAGGATGAACACGTTGAGGTCGCAGAAGTCGCCTGGTACGAGGTAGGCCATGATCTGGCGCTTGCCGTCGGCGAGAACCTTGTACCGACAGGCGAACCCGTCGAGGACGAGGTGAACGTTGTCGGGCGGATCACCCTCGCGGGCCAAATCGACGTGTGCACCGACCTGGCGGATTCTCGGCACCAACGCGTTCAGCGCCCGCCGGTCCTTGTCGGACAGCGTCTCGTAACTCTCCAGCTTCCGGATCAGCGCATGCTGCATCAAGCCATTTCTTTTCAGGCGGATGGCTGATCGTAGGTCCGAAATACGACCTCCGTCCAATCATAGGATGGGTTCCGGCTCGAATTACCCATGTCCCCCTGTCAATCGGCGGATGCAGGGCGCATGGTGGCGGAAGTGGTCGAGGCTCCGCGCCCCCCCGTCCCAACGAGGACGGAACCGTGCCAAGGCCCATCCAGGATCGATGCCGGAACCATCTGCTTTCAATTCTGATCCCTGACGATTTCGCACTGTTAAGACAGCACCTCGACATCGGTCCCCTTGCCGTGAGTGAGGTCCTGATCGCGGCCGATACCGCCATCCCCCGGGTCTGGTTCGTCGAGCAGGGTATCGTCTCCATCATCGCGGCGTCCGCGGACGCCGGGCAGATCGAGCTTGGATTGGTCGGACGGGAAGGCATGGTGGGTGTGCCGGTCCTGCTCGACGCGGGCCTGGCCTGCCCCCTGAAAAGTGGTCCTCCCTGAGGTATGGCTTTGAGCCATGTGGAGGATGTTGTCATGGGACGGAAGAAGCATACGGCTGAAGAGATTGTTGCCAAGCTGCGTCAGGTTGATGTCTTGGTCTCGCAGGG
>NZ_JAKSXV010000020.1 GCF_022829345.1 Methylobacterium sp. J-090
GCTGCCGCGCTCCTTGGCCCAGCCCGCAACCCACACTTTCGAGGTGACGCTCCAGGGGCACCTGTTGGAAGTGCATCTGCAACCTGTCACGGGCGGCCGATGGGCCGTCGCGTTCGAAGACGTCACGGCGCGCCGCGCAGCAGTTCCGCTCGATGTACCACGACAAGGTGGACTTCGCCGCCGCCCGGCAGGTCACCCGAGGCGACCCACGCGTGACCCCGGTGGGCCGCTTCATCCGCCGGACGTCGCTGGACGACATGCGGCAGCGGTCCAACGTCGTCAAGGGTGCGCCTTCCCGCGCCGACCCCCGCCCGCACCCCCACCAGGCCAAGGCCACCAACCGCCTCTACGACCGGGTGGTGCAGGGCTACTGCGCCCGCCACAAGGTCAAGCCGGGGATCACCGGCTGGGCGCAGGTCAACGGCTGGCGCGGCGAGCCCGACACCAGCGACAAGATCCAGCGCCGCGTCGAGCACGACCTGCACTACATCGAGAACTGGTCCGTGCTGTTCGACATCCGGATCATGCTCGCGACCCCCCTGTCATTGTTCCGGACCCAGAACGCGTATTGATCCGCGCGTGCGGATCGGCGACGCCCCCTGAGGCGGCCGATCCGGCCGGCGGGAGCAGCGGAGATGGTGACGAACGCAGGCACGGCCCGACAACTCGAGGCCCTGGCACGTGGCGATCTCCTGGGCACGCACGAGCTGCGCTTTTCAGGCGGCTTCGACGAATTCCCGCGCGACATCTTTGGTCTCGCCGACAGCCTGGAGGTCCTCGACCTCGGCGCCGGATCTCTCACCACGCTGCCGGACGATCTCGGGCGCCTGACCAAGCTCAGGGTGCTGTTCTGCTCCGGCAACCCGTTCGACCGATTGCCGCCATCCCTCGGCGACTGCCCGGCCCTTGCCCAAATCGGCTTTCGCGGCTGCGGAATCGGCGAGGTCCCCGAAGAGGCTCTGCCGCCGTCCCTGCGCTGGCTCACGCTGACGGACAACCGAATCGCGACCCTGCCCGGGGCCCTCGGGCGGCGCCCTCACCTGCAGAAGCTGATGCTGTCGGGCAACCGGTTGACCGCCCTCCCCGAAAGCCTCGCGGATGCCCGAAGCCTCGAATTGATCAGGCTCTCCGCCAACGGGTTCGACGCCCTGCCGGCCTGGCTCGCGACCCTGCCGGCCCTGGCCTGGCCGACCTGGGCCGGCAATCCACTGGAGGGCATACCGGCACCGATCGGCGGCAGAGGAATCCCCTGGGCCGATCTCGTGACCGGTGACCGGCTCGGAGAAGGCGCTTCGGGAGAAGTGTTCGCCGCCCTGTGGCGCCGGGACGGCACCGGACCCGGCGAGGCCGTCGCCCTGAAGCTGTTCAAGGGCGCCATGACCAGCGACGGCCTGCCCGAGCGCGAGATGGAGGCTTGCCTCGCGGCCGGGACGCATCCGAACCTCACGGGCGGACTCGGCCGCCTCGTCGACCATCCGACAGGTGCCCAGGGCCTGGTGATGCCGCGCCTGCCGCAGAACTGGCGGGTTCTCGCCGGTCCACCAAGCCTCGCGAGCTGTAGCCGCGACGTCTACGAGTCCACCCTGCGCTTCGAGGCCGACACGGTCCGGCGCATCGCCCGAAGCCTCGCGGCCGCGACCGCCCATCTCCACGCCCGCGGCCTCCTCCACGGCGACCTCTACGGCCACAACGTCCTGTGGGACGGAACGGCGGGCGACGCGGTCCTGAGCGATTTCGGCGCCGCGTGCCGCCTGCCCGAGGGGGCCGGGGGCGAGGCCCTCCAGCGCATCGAGGTGAGGGCCTGGGGAATCCTGCTCGGCGAATTGCTGGCCCGCTGCCCCTCCCCCCTGTCCGACCTGACGGCCCTGGCGGAGACCTGCGTCCAGGCCGAAGTGGCGCGCCGGCCCCTCATGGCAGAGGTCGCCGCCGCCCTGCGCACGCCCTGACTGCAAAAAAGGGCCGCCCCCTGCTGGGGACGGCCCTTCATGGATACGAGGTGAGGAAGGGGTTGGCTACGGCAGGGCGCCGGCCTTTTCCTTGACCTGGGTCATGGTGTCCTCGCAGGCCTTGGTGTCACCGGCCTTGTCCTGAGCGCGCGCCTTCTTGATGAGGTCGCGCGCCTCGGAAACGCCTCCGGCGCTCGCCGTGGTCGAAGGGTCCGTGGGCTTGCCGGCCGGGGGCTGGTCGAGGGCCTTGGCCGAGTGCGACGAGGTCGGGCCACCCGCCGGCTCCTTGCCGGTGACTTTCTCCGCACCGACGCTATCGAGACGCCGCTCGATGGTGGCGATCTGATCGGTGCAGGAGGAAGCGAGGACGGGCCCGGCGGAGCCGAGCATCACGAGGGCGGCCGGCAGAATGTAACGAACCTGCATCAACGATTTCCTTGAGGGACGGCCGCCCACTCGGGAACGGCTTACTGCAACAACGTCGCGAGAGAAGCGCCGGCGGGCGAAGCAAGTTCCTTGGCGTCGATAGTGCCCTCGGCATCCGGGTCTGCGGCTTTAAAGCGCGCGGCCACCACGGCGAGGTATTCCTTCTTGTCGAGGGTGCCGTCGCTGTCCGGATCGGCGGCCTTGAGCTCGGCGGCGGTGAGGCGGCCGTTCAGCTCCTTGGCGTCGAGGGTGCCGTCCTTGTCCGGGTCCAGCACGTCGAACTGCTTCGCCGCGGCGGCCTGCGCCTCCTTGAGGTCGATGGTGCCGTCCTTGTCGGGATCGAACGCCGCGACGGTGGCGGGTGCGGCGAAAGCGGGCGCAGCCACGCCGAGCCCGAGGGTGGCGGCGAGCAGGACGGCAGCGGACAAACGGGAAGCCATAGTACGAATCTCCTAGGTCGAGGCGGAGAACGGAACCGTTCTCCGAGGAAGAGGGCGAAATGCGTCTCGGGGTGTTGAAACCTCCCCGCGTCGCGCCGCGCCGTCTCGCCAAATTGCCTAATCGACCCGGGAGAATCCGGCAATAGTCGGCCCGAATTTTTTGGACATCAAGCAGAATGCGACGGCTGCATTCTCCTCCCTGAGGCCCACCATCGCATGGCTCGGATTGCGGACGGCGCGGCCATGACGGTGGCCAGCGGAGCCGAGCTGGTCTGATGGCTCAGAGGCGCGCCTGGATCCGGCGGGCGATCTCGCCCAGGCGTTGCTCCAGAAGCGTCGGAACCTCGCAGACATAGGTCAGGGACTGGCTGCGCTCCTGAAAGATGCGCCGGTCCCAGGCGAATTTGGTCTCCAGTTCCGAGGCTTCCTTGGGCATGTCGCGGGCATCCTGCGCGCTCGGCCCGTCTTTCGTGGCGCTGATCTTGTCGGCCTCGTCACGGATGCGTTCGGCCATGCGGCGTTGACCCTGGGCATAGCGGCCGATGCCGGCGATGACCTTGTTGCGCTCGCCGTTGAGAACCTCGAACACGCCGGCGAACACCCGGGTGAGGCGCTTGCCCTTCTCGGCCCCGGCCGTCTCGGCGAAGGCATCGAGGAGCGGATCGACCTCGCTGAGCGGCGTCCGGCGCGACGCGATCTTCTGGGCGAGCTGCGCCGCCTCGAAATCGTCGCCCCAGGCGCCGGCCTCGGCGAGATCCGGCCCGGTCCAGACCGTACCGGGGCTGAGGGTGGAGACCTTGCGCTGGACGCAGGGCCAGTCCGGGTCGCCCTTGGGTTGAGCGAGGACGGGAGCGACCGACAGGCCGAGGACGAGGAGCGAGAGGGGAACGGAGCGGATCATGCGGGATCTCCGGCCGGGCCACCGCGCCGGGCCATGATGCCACGGCCGGGATCGTAGGCGACGACGGCGAGGGTGAAGAAAGCGAGCGTTGTCCCCAGCACCACGGCGCAGGCCAGCGGCGCGAACTGCCCGTAGAGGGCGAAGCGCACGAGCTGCACCGCATGGGTGAAGGGGTTCGCCATGCAGATGAGGTAGAGCGTTTCCGAGGATTCGCGGATGCGCCAGAGCGGGTAGAGGGCCGAGGAGGCGAAGAACATCGGGAAGATCACGAAATTCATCACGCTGGCGAAGTTCTCGAGCTGCTTGACCATGGACGACAGGAGCAGGCCGATGGAGCCGAGCATGAGCCCCGCCGCGATGAAGGCGGGAAGCGCCGCGACGTAGCCGATGGTCGGAATGTCGAGTTCCCAGAACCAGGCTATGGCGAGGAAGGCGTAGGCCTGCACCACCGAGACGGTGACACCGGCAATCAGCTTGGCGAGCAGCAGGAGCCAGCGCGGGTAGGGGCTGGTGAGAAGCACCTTCATCGAGCCGACCTCGCGGTCGTAGACCATCGACAGGGACGATTGCATGCCGTTGAAGAGCTGGATCATCACGGCGAGACCCGGCACCACGTAGACCTCGTAGAGCACGTAGGTCTGGTAGGGCGGCTCGATGGAGACGCCGAGCGTGTTGCGGAAGCCCGCCGCGAAGATGAACAGCCACACCAGCGGTCGGACCAGGGCGGAGAAGAACCGCTCCTTCTGATTGAAGAACCGCAGCAGCTCCCGCCGGACGATGCCGCCGAGGCAGATGAGGTAACCGACGGCATCGAGCCGCCCGAGATGCGTCACGGGCCTGTCGGCGGTGGCCGGTGTAAGGATGTCGCTCATGCAGCCTGCCTGGCGGGTTCGGCGACGAGGCGGCGGAAGGCGGCCTCCAGGGATTCGGTGCCCTGCGCGATAGAGCCGGCGGTGCCGCGCGCGACGATGCGGCCCTTGTGCAGGACGATGGCCGCGTCGCCCGCCTCGATCTCCTCGAAGATGTGGGTCGCCCACAGGACCGACAGACCCTCTTCCCGCACCAGCGCCCGCACGATGGCGACGATGTCGGCGCGGGATTCGAGATCGAGACCGACGGTGGGCTCGTCGAGGAGGAGCAGACGGGGACCGTGGATGAGGGAGCGGGCAATCTCGATGCGCCGGGACTGGCCGCCCGACAGGGTGCGGACCTTGTCGTCGCGCCGATCCATGAGCCCGACGCGGGTGAGCAGCGTCTGGATCCGCTCCTTGGCCGCCTTACGGGTCATGCCATGCAGGCTCGCATGGTAGAGGAGGTTCTGCGCCACGGTGAGGTCGGTGTCGAGGGTACGGGCCTGGAACACCACGCCGAGGCGGGCGAGCGCCCGGCTCGGCTCCCGGTCCAGCGCGTGGCCGAGGATCGAGACCCGGCCGTCCTGGTTGGCGTAGAGCCGGGTGATCACCGAGAACAACGTGGTCTTGCCCGCCCCGTTGGGGCCGAGCAGGGCGGTGAAGCGCCCGCGCGCAACGCTGAGGGACACGTCCGACAGGGCGGCCCGGGTGCCGAAGCGATGGCTCACGTTGGCGACATCGAGGGCGGCGGTCTCCGCCATGGGGCTGGTACTCAAGGCTTCAACGCCCGGCGGGCATCACCGACGGCATCGAGGCACTCGTCGAATTCGCCCTCGCCCAGTTCGCGCTCGGCGACCCGGAGAGCCTTCTTGAGCTTGCCCTGGAGGGGCTCGGCCGGGTTCTTGCCGAGCTCCCCCCGGATCATGCCGATCCCGTCCGTGCAGGCGGCCTTGTCGTCGGCGAGCGCCGGGCCGGCGATCAAGAGCGCTACAAGGGCAAAGAGCGAGACGCGCATGGAAGAAACCTACTTCACAATGAATTTGCCGGTCATGCCCTTGGCCTCGAGGCCACGGGCGGACCAGGGGTATTCGCCCGGCTTGATCGTCACGAACTCGATGGCGATCTCGCCCGGATCGTCGAATTCGAGGTGATCCGGCGGACCGCTGCCGTGGATCTCGAGGTGCTGGATGACGATCTGGTTGAACCAGATGTTGCGGAAGAACTCGGTGGCGTAGAACTTGTACTCCTGCCGGCCCTTGGCGACGATGCGCAGGCGGTAGGCCTTGCCGGATTCGAGCTCGATCTCCCGGTTCTCGACGACGAAATCGTTGCCCTCCTCGTTGCCGAGGACGAGATCGGGCAGGTTGGCGCGTTTCTTCGTGAGATCGAGGGCGAGCGCCGGCCCGGCCATCGTCCAGGCGGCGAGACAGAGGGCCGCCGCACACATCGTTCGCTTCATCACGTCCGTCGATCCTCCCGTTTGCCGCCCCATGGCGTTCGCCGTCACGGCACCGCCCTCGCCACGCGTTGGGCGGGCTATTCCCAAAGAATCAGTTCGGCGATACCGCCACGCCCCAAGGCAACAGCCCGACGGGGATGCTCTTCACCACCTTCTCGGCGGCGACATCCACCACCGAGATGTCATTGGACGAGCCGTTGGTGGAGAACAGCAGCTTCTGGTCGGGGGTGAAGGCGAGCTGCCAGACGCGCTGGCCGACGGGCAGGTACTTCTCCACCGTATGCGTCTTGGCGTCGATGACCGCGATGCGGTTGGCGGGCCCGAGGGCCACGAAGGCCTTCGACCCGTCCTTGGTGATACGGATGCCCACGGGCTGGATCGCCTCGTCGTTCACGCTCGGGATCTTGAAGGTGATCTTCTTCACCACCCGGCGCGCCGCCACATCGATGATGCTCACCGTGCCGCCGACCTCGGCCGACACCCAGAGGAACTTCCCGTCGGCCGTGAACTCGGCGAACCGCGGACGCGCGTCCACCAGCACGTTGTCGATCACCTGGAACGTGGTGGTGTCGATGAAGTGCGCCATGTTGGTGGTCTCGGAGGTGTTGACCAGGATCTTCCCGTCGGGCGACAGGCCCATCCCCTCCGGCTCGACGCCAACGGGCACCTCGGCCATGACCTTGTTCTTCTCGACGTCGATGACGGTGACCTGGCTGTCGTCCTCGTTGGCGACGTAGAGCAGGTTGCCCGTGGGGCCGAGGATGAACTGCTCCGGGTCGGGCCCGGAGCGCAGCGACCGCACCACCTTGCCAGTGCTGGTGTCGAGGACGTCGATGCGGTCGTCGTCGCTGGCGCAGACGAAGAGCTCCTTGCCGTCCTTGCTGGTGGTGACGCCGCGCGGGCGCCGGCCGACCTTCCAAGTTCCCGTCACCGCCAGGGTCTCGCTGTCGATGACGCTGACGGAGTTGCCCTTCTCGTTGGTCACGTAGACCGTGTAGGCGCTGGCCGAACCGGTCCCGGCGAGGGTCGTGGCGGCAAGGAGCGCCCATGCCACGACCGATCCCGACGCATTCGCCCTGAAGCCGCGGCTCATCCTGTGTCCTCCTCGGGCCCACCGCTGTCTCGCGCGCGGTTGAGCGTGGTGCGTTACTATAGTGCAGCCCCGTCTCACGGGGAGCGCCGGACCGCAAGCCGCGCGGTCACGCATTGCCGCAGGCCCCGGCGGGTTGGAAAAAATGCCCCCGGCGGGTCGGAAAGCCCCCCGGCGAGTCAGGGAAACTTGCAGGCGGTTTCGGGCAGATCGATCCCAAGCGTGTCCAGCGGCGTACGCTGGTGCGTGAACCCCTGCTCAGGCGCGACCGAGACCATGGCTTTCGGCTGCACCACGATCACCGGCTGGCGCAGCTGGTGGTCCCACGGGCGGTAGGTGAGAGATACGCCCTTGTAGGCCGGCAGGCTAAAGGCCGGGTCCGCGAAGTAGGGCGCGAGCACGGCCGGATCGACGGTCTTCTTCTGCGTCGCCGCCTCGCCGATGGAGCGCACGGCCGCCCAGGCCTGGTAGTCCAGGGGCCGCATCAGGCGGCCGGCCTGGCGCCGGAACCGGTTCTGCGCCTGGGCCGCGCCCCAGGTCTCCAGGGTCGGGTGCCAGGTGGTGGCGATGAGCCCCTGCGTGCCGGCCACGGGGCGCGGATCGACGGTGCGGAACGGGACGTAGTCGCCCCAGTCGTTCGCCTCGTCGGCCACGATGGCGAGGTCGTAATCGACACCCCGGGTGAACACCATCGCCTCGGAGCGGGTCGGCGTATCGCCGCGGGCCTTGGCGAGCGGCCCGAAGGTCCAGGGCTTTTCGGCCGTGATCTTGAGGTTGAACTTGCGGGCCGAGTTCCTGAACGCCTCGGCGTAGAGCCGGTCCCCGTCCTGCGGGCCAATGATGAGGAACATCTTGCGCCAGCGCATGAGGGTGAAGAACTGCGCGAGCGCGTCCGTCTGCATCGCCCGGCTCGGCACGACGTGGAACACGTTTCTGCGGCAATCGGCCCCGCGCAGGCGGTCGTCCGGTGCCGCTGTGTTGAAGACCGTGACGCCCTCCCCCTTCACCGCATCGGCAACGGTCAGGACCTCGTCGGCGGGGAGCGCCAGGACCAGGAACTTGATGCCACGACCCACCAGCTCCCGGGCGGCCTCGACGGCGCTCTTCGTGGCGTCGAGGGCGATCTCGTCGAGGGTGTAGGTCTGCTTGGTGAAGCGGCCCGTCGTGTTGTTGTCCTTGATCGCCATGCGCGCGCCGGCGACACCCTCGTCCTCGGGCGCGGCCTCGGCATCGTAGGAGGAGGGGGCGGGCTCGGGCCGGTAGATCAGCCCGACGCGGGTCTCCGTCGCGGCGGGCGCGGGAGCCGCCGCCTCTGCCGAACGCGCCGGTTCCTGCGCGGCGGCTGGGAGGCACCACGGGCCGCCCAGCCCGAGGGCGAGGGCGAGGGGGGCGAGGGGGGAGCGTGTCGAGGCCAGCATGCGGCTGGCACGCTAACAACATTGTTCCGCCGCGCTCAATCGGCGTTTGATAAGGAAATTATAAGCCCGCGTCGCAGCCTCGCCCGTTCCATGCGGCGGCCCGCACCCGGCAGGATACCGCAGGGGTGTCGGGATCGCCCGGCGTTTCCCGGCGTTGCCTGCCGCTATGTCAGGCATCATGCTGCCGATGGTTCCCGACCTGCGGCCGATACCAGACGAGCGAGTTGATGACGCGATCGATCCCCCTCCCCCGTGCCGGACACGTCTGCGCGAGCCTCGTGCTCGCCCTCGCCTTCGCGGCACCCGCGCAGGCCGCACCCGAGAAGGCGGCGATCTTCGGGATCGAGCTGTTCGATCCTGGCGTGGTCGGCGGTCGCAAGGCGCGACCGGACGAGACCCGCCGCCTCGGCCTCGTCACGGAGGAACTGCGCAAGGCCCTGGGCGATGCGGTCGAACCCGTCGATGTGGCACCTCAGGCCGCCGAGATCGCCAAGCAGGCGCCCCTCTACAAGTGCGACGGCTGCGCGGCCACCATCGCCAAGACCCTGGGGGCGGACCTCGCCGTGAGCGGCTACGTCGAGAAGGGCTCCAATCAGATCTTCAACCTCACGGTCACCATCGCGGAGGCCGCCACCGGCAAGATCGTACGCGGCGGCCGGGTGGTGATCCGCGCCGACACCGACGACACCTGGGCCCATGCCATGCGCTGGGTGGTGAAGAACCGCCTGCTCACCGAGCCCCTGCCGAACCGCTCGTGATGCCCTCGGTTTTTTGGTAGGGCCAACCGCGTGCGAGCGTGGTCCCGCGCAGGACACCGTCCGCGCGCCGACGATCACAAGAGTCCGAGCGAGTCGAAACCGTCCGTGTTGACGCCCTCCCCCTTCGAACCCGGCGACACCGCCCCGCGCCTCCTCGTGAGCGTGCGCGACGCCGACGAGGCCCTGGCCGCCGCCCTCGCGGGCGCCGACCTCGTCGATGCCAAGGACCCGGTGCGCGGAGCTCTCGGCGCCCTCCCCGTCGAGACCGTACACGCCCTCGTCGCGCGCGTCGGTGCCCGCGCCGTTACCAGCGCCGTGGCGGGCGAGCCGACGGAGGGAGCCGCCCTCGCCCCTCGCGTCGCCGCCATGGCCGCGACGGGCGTGGACTACGTCAAGGTTGCCGTACGCGTAGAATTTTCCGACGCGGACCTGGCCGAGGCTGCGGGAGCCGCGCCCGGCCGGCTCATCGCCGTGCTGTTCGCCGAGCCCGACCCCGCCCCCGGCCTAGTGGCGCGCCTGGCGGCGGCCGGGTTCGTCGGCGCCATGATCGACACGGCGACCAAGGACGGGCGCCGCCTGCCCGACCTCCTGCCGGCCCGGACACTCGCGGCCTTCACCCTCGCCTGCCGCCGGCACGGCCTCGTCTCGGGCCTCGCCGGCTCCCTCGCGCTTGCCGACATCGAGACCCTCACACCCCTCGGCGCGCAGTACCTCGGCTTCCGGGGCGGCCTGTGCCACGACAGCGATCGCACGAAAGGCCTCGATCCGGCCCGGGTGGCGGAGGCCATGCGGATTCTGCGCGCCCGCGCCCGCCGAGACGCTGCATGAGCCCCGAACTCACGGTGGTGAAGGTCGGCGGCAGCCTCCTGTCAGACGCCGGCCGCCTGCGCGCCGTCCTCACCGGCCTCGCGGAAGGCCGGGATGGCCCCTGCGTGGTGGTCCCCGGCGGTGGGCCGTTCGCCGACGCGGTTCGCACGTCCCAGGCGGCCCTCGGCTTCGGCGACGCCCTGGCCCATCGCCTCGCCCTCGACGCCATGGGCCGCATGGCCGAGATCTTTTCGGCATTCGAGCCGCGCCTGCGCATCGCGACGACGTGGGATGCGGCATCGACGATCTTCGCCCGGGGCGGCGTGCCGGTCTGGGACCCCGTCGCCCTCAAGGCCGGGCATCCGGACATCCCGGAGACCTGGGCCGTCACCTCGGACAGCCTCGCCGTGTGGTTCGCCACGCATCGGGGCGCGCCGCGCTGCGTCCTGGTGAAATCCGCCCTCGTACCCATGGGAGCGCAGCCCGAAGAGCTCGCCCGTCTCGGCCTCGTCGATGCCGCCTTCCCGGCCTTCGCGGCGCGCTACTCGGGCGAGATCGTCCTGCGCGGTCCCTCGGACATGCGGGAAGCCGCGTGAACGCCCCCGAACACCTCGTCTTCATCACCGGCCGCATGGCCAAGGCGCGCCTCGAGAAGGTCGCCGCCACGCTCCCGGCCGAGCGCTTCGCCTGGAGCATCGCCGATGCCGGGGTGAAGGTCGCGGCCCTGATGACGGAGGAGATCATCCGCCGCCGGGTGACGATTCCCGAAGGCGCCACCCGCATCGTCCTGCCGGGCCGCTGCCGCGCCAACCCGGAGGCCCTGGCGCAGCATTTCGGCCTGCCGGTGGAGCGCGGCCCCGACGAGATCGTCGATCTGCCGGCCTATCTGGGTCTCGCCGGACGCAAGGTGGACCTGTCGCGCCACGACCTGCGGATCTTCTCCGAGATCGTCGATGCCTCGAAGATGAATCCCGACCAGATCCTGGCGAAGGGCCTCGATCTCGCCCGCCGGGGCGCCGACGTCATCGATCTCGGCGGCCTGCCCGACACGGATTTCCCCCATCTCGAGGACTGCGTCCGTCTCCTGAAGGGCGCCGGCCTCAAGGTCAGCGTCGATTCCTTCTCCCTCGATGAACTCACCCGCGGCGCCAAGGCGGGCGCCGACTACCTGTTGAGTCTCAACGAGGACACCCTCGATCTCGCCTTCGAGACCGACGCGGTGCCGGTCCTCGTGCCCGTGCGGCCCGACGACCTCGCCTCCCTCGACCGGGCCATCGAGCGCATGGAGAAGGCGGGGCGCCCCTACATGGCCGACCCGATCCTCGAGCCGATCCATTTCGGCTTCGTCGAGTCCATCACCCGCTATCACGAGACGCGCCGCCGCTGGCCCGATATCGAGATGATGATGGGCACCGGCAATCTCACCGAGCTCACGGAGGCCGACAGCCTCGGGGTCACGGCGCTGCTCGTCGGCATGTGCTCGGAACTCGCCATCCGCAATGTGCTCATCGTCCAGGTCTCGAACCACACCCGCCGCACGGTGGAGGAGCACGACGCGGCGCGCCGGGTGATGTACGCGGCCAAGGCGGATTCGGCGCTGCCGAAAGGTTACGGCCGCTCCCTCCTGGCGCTCCACGACAAGCGCCCCTATGTGCAGACCCCGGACGAGATCGCGGCCCAGGCGGCCGAGGTGAAGGATCCGAACTACCGCATCGCGGTCGCCGAGGACGGCATCCACGTGTTCAACCGCGACATCCATTCCATCGGCACCGACGCCATGGCGTTCTTCCCCAACCTCGACGTGGCGCAGGACGGCGCCCACGCCTTCTATCTCGGCGGCGAGCTCACCAAGGCCGAGACCGCGTGGCGGCTGGGCAAGCGCTACGTGCAGGACGAGGCCCTGGTCTGGGGTGCGGCCGCCGACGCCGAGGTCGAGGACACCACCGCATTCAAGAAGGCCGGGCACACCAAGCATTCCGGCCCGGACGGGACGACGCGCGACCGCACATCGCCCGAGGCCGATGCGGGCCGGCCCGAGACCGTGGGGCCGGGGGAGACGTCCGCCGCCGATGCGGTGTCGGAGACGCCCCCGGATGCCGGTGCCCGCATCGTCTGCGGCAAGCTCGTCCCGGCAGAAAAACTCGTCCCGGCCGGGAAGGCGTGACCCCGTGCCGCTGATCCTCGAGACCGTCGTCACCACCACGTCGCCCGCAGGCGACTTGCACCTCGTGCCGTTCGGGCTGATCCAGGACGGGGCGGAATGGGTGCTCGCCCCGTTCCGGCCCTCGCCCACCATCTTCAACCTCGAATCCAGCCCGGTCTTCGCCGCATCGAGCCCGAGCGACGTCCGGGTCATCGCCGGCGCCGTCACCGGACGGCGCGACTGGGCGACCCTGCCCTGCGACTGCATTCCCGGACGGCGGCTGGCCGACAGCTTCGGCCACGCCGAATTCGAGGTGGTGGGCGTGGAACCGGACGAGACCCGTCCGCGCTATCGGGGACGCATGGTCCATTCCGCCGCCCACATCCCGTTCTTCGGCTACAACCGCGCGCAGGCGGCGGTGCTGGAGGCAGCGATCCTCTCGACGCGCCTCCACATGCTGGAGCCCGAGAAGATTCTGACCGAGATGCGCTATCACGCCATCGCGATCGCCAAGACCGCCGGGCCCGCCGAACGCGAGGCCTGGGACTGGATCGAGGACAAGGTCGCCGCCGCCCTGGGGCGCAGCGACCGCATCCTCGATAAGACCCCCGCAGCACCCTAAGTCTGTGCGTTCCCGAGGAGACGAGACCCCGATGAAGTTTTTGGCACTCACGACGGCGGCGGCCTTCGCCCTCGTCTCGTTCGGCGCCCAGGCGCACGGCCCCACCCGCAAGAAGGTCGAGGAGACCGTCGAGATCAACGCCGCCCCGGACAAGGTCTGGGCCGTGATCTCGAACTTCCAGGACATGAGCTGGCTGCCCCCGGTCGAGAAGACCGAGGGCAAGGGCGGCAACGAGATCAAGGCCACCCGCACCCTGACCCTCAAGGGGGGCGCCACGGTGGACGAGGAACTGTACAAGTACTCCGCCGAGAAGATGAGCTACTCGTACCGGATCACCAAGGTCGACGTGAAGACCCTTCCGGTGAACGACTACTCGTCCACCCTCAAGGTCGAGGATGCCGGCGGCAAGACCAAGGTGTCGTGGGACGGCGCGTTCTACCGCGGCTACATGAACAACGATCCGCCGCCCGAGCTCAACGACGAGGCCGCCCAGAAGGCCGTGCGCGGCCTCTACCGCACCGGCCTCGACGCCCTCAAGGCCAAGGTCGAGAAGAGCGGTTCTTGAGCGGTTCCCGCTCACAGCTCGCAGCAAGGAAGGGCCGGCCTCGCGCCGGCCCTCTCCTCATCGCCCTGGCGCTGATCGCCGCTCCGGCGCGCGCAGACGAGGCCCTGATCACGGCGCAGGGCGCCAACGCGCTGGCCATCGTCGATCTCGACGCCGGCGCGGTGGTGGGCCAGATCGCCATCGACGGCGCGCCGGCCGGCATCGCCCTCTCGCCCGATCGCAAGACCGCCTACGTCACCCGCCCCGAGGGGCCGGGCCTCGCGGTCGTGGACCTCGCCACCCGCACCGTCACCGCCACCCTGGCGCTCCCCGGCGGGCCGCTCGGCATCGCCGTGAACCCGAAGACCGGCCTCGTCTACGTGGCCGATTGGTACGGCAGCCGGGTTTTCGTGGTGCCCGCCGACGGCTCGCGCCTCGAGACCGAGTTTCAGGTCGGCGCCTCGCCGTCCGGCATCGCCGTGACGCCGGACGGCGCCACCCTCCTGGTGGCCAACCGCGAGGGCGATACGGTCTCGGTGGTCGATGCCGCCACCCTCGCCCAGACCCGCACGATTCCCGTCGGCCGGCACCCGTTCGGCATCACCCTCGATGCGGCGGGCGCCCGCGCCTACACCGCCAACGTCACCTCGAACGACGTTTCGGTCATCGACGTCGCGGCAGGCTCCGAGGTCGGCCGGGTGACCACGGGCGAGCGGCCCTATGTGGTGGCGCTGGCCGGCAACCGCGGCTTCGTCACCGACCAGTATGCGGGCACGGTGAGCGTGTTCAACCTCCAGACCCTCACCAGCGTCACCGCCATCGAGGTCGGCGACCATCCCGAGGGCATCGCCGCCACCCGCGACGGGACGGGCCTCGTGGTCGCGAACTGGGGCTCGAACACCCTCAGTATCCTCGACGCCGCCACCCTCAAGGTGACGAAGGAGATTCCCGTCCCCGACGGCCCACGGTCCTTCGGCGATTTTTTGCGGTAAAGCCCGTCGGGCCTTCCCTGAACGAAGAACGGCGGCTCCTTGGGGGAGCCGCCGTTCTTCGTTTCAGCCCCTGCGGGTTACTTCAGTTACTCGCGAGATGCGGCATCGGATCGACGGGGGTGGCGCCCTTGCGGATCTCGAAGTGGAGCTGGGGCGAGGTGACGTTGCCCGAGGCGCCGGACTTGGCGATGGTCTGGCCGCGCTTCACCTTCTCGCCGGGGCGCACGTCGAGTTCGCCGTTATGGGCGTAGGCCGAGACGTAACCGTTGGTGTGGCGCACGAGGACGAGCTTGCCGTAGCCCTTCACGTCGGAGCCGGCGTAAGCGACGGTGCCGTCCTCGGCCGCCTTCACCGCCGTGCCCTCGGGCACGGAGATGTTGATGCCCTCGTTGCCCGACGAGCCGTAGCCCGAGATCACCCGGCCCTTGGCGGGCCAGCGGAACGAGGCGTCGGAGGCCACCGACCCGGTGCTGGCCGGCTCGGCCTTCGGCGTCTCGACGGCGGCGACCTTCACGGGCGCCTTGGCGGCTTCCTTCGCGGCGACCTCGGCGGCCTTGGCGTCGGCCACCTGCTTGGCCGTCGCCTTGGCGGCCTCGAGCTTGGCGACCTTGGCCTCGGCCTCGGCGGCCTTCTTTGCCGCGTCCTTGGCTGCCTCCTTGCTCGCCTCGGCCTTCACCTTGGCGGCATCCACCTTCGGCTCGGCCTTGGCCTCCTTGATCTCGATCTTGCGCACGGGCTTGTCGTCGGCCTTGGCGACGGTCTGACCGGGGCGCGGATGCGCTTTCTTGGCTTCGGCCACCGCCTTGGCGGCCTCGGCCTTACGGGTCTCGACGAGCTTCTTCGCCTCGGCGAGCTTCCGGGCATCCGCGAGCTTGGCCTCGGCGGCCTTCCTCTCGGCGGCCTTGCTGGCCTCCACGAGGCGACGGGCCTCGGCGAGTTTCTCGGCCTCGGCCTCCTTGCGGGCGGCGAGCGCCGCGGCCTCGGCGGCCTTGCGCTCGGCGGCGCGGTCGATGGCCTTCGGCACGGGGGCCGCCGGCACGCTCCGGGTGGTCATGGCGCGGCCCGCATCCGGGTTCATGCCGGACACCATACCGGAGACGGGCTCCGTCGAAGCGACGCGGCTCGTCTGCGCCGGGGTCGCCGGCGGAGCGGCGGCCATGGGCCGGGGCGACATCGCCACCCCGGGGGCGCCCAGCGCCTGGGACTGGATGCGGCTCGTGCGCACCACCGGGGCGGGGGCAATCTCCCCGTCCGAAATACTTCCCGTGGAAGCCGGCTCGCTCGCCACGTTGGAAGCGAACGGATTGCCGAAGGGGTCGCCGAGGCGCGACGCATCCGACGAACAAGCGGCCGCGCCGCCCCCAATCACTCCGATGAGCGCGAAGCGCGACAGCGTCTTCAACCCTCGACCAGTCCCGCGAACCCGCATCGACGCACCTGTCTGACCTGACGCAACTTGATGACGTCATTCAAACGGGATTCAGGTTAAACAACCGTTCCGATTCACCACGTTCTGGTCGATCGGGAACCATTCGCGTTGCTCCGTCACAGGACGCGGGCGCGCCCCGGCGTCAACGGCGCGAGACGCACGGCCCCTCCGATACGCTCCTGGGCTGCGCCGTCCGCGCCCACCGCGACGACGACGAGGCGCGTCGCCTCGGCCGCGCCGAGGCCCCCGACGAGGCGCCCGCCCGGCGCGAGACGTTCGAACAGGTGGGGCGGCAGGGCGGCGAGAGTTCCGTTGAGGAGGATGCGGTCGAAGCGCCCCTCGGGCAGGCTGCCGGAATCGAGCCCGTCGCCAACCACGATGGTGGCCCGCACCCGGTCCTCGGGGAGCAGGGCAACGCGGGCATCTTCGGCGAGAAGCGCGTAACGCTCGACGCTGTGGACATGGGCGGCCCCCAGCCGCAGCAGCAGGGTGGTGACGTAGCCCGACCCCGTGCCGATCTCGAGGAGGCGCATGCCGGGGCGGGCGCCCAGAGCCGTCAGCATGGTGGCGATGACGCTCGGCGCCGTCATGGTCTGCCCGCAGGGCAGCGGCAGGGCGAGGTCGCGCCGGGCGAGATCGCGGTGGGGTCCCGGGGCGAATCGCTCGCGCGGCACCCGCTCTAGGGCGCGCAGGGTATCGGTGTCGCGCACCCCCCGCCCCCGCAGGGCCATGACGAAGGCCGCCGCCTCGATGGAGCCATCCGTCGTCATGGCGGTGTCGGTCTCAGCCCGCGAAGCCCTGCTCAGCCCGCGAAGCCCTGCGCGAATCGGGTCAGGCTCGGCTCGTCCGTCAGGTCGAGGCGCAGGGGGGTCACCGAGATGCGCTTCTCGGCGATGGCCTTGAGGTCGGTGCCGTGGCCGGGCTCGAAGGTCGCCTTGGCGAAGGCGAGCCAGAAATACGGGTTGCCGCGCCCGTCCTGGCGTGCGTCGATGGCGAGCAGCGCCTGGTTGCGAAAGCCCTGCGCGGTGACCGAGGTGCCGTGGACCTCCCCCGGCTCGCAATCGGGAAAGTTGACGTTGACGACGATGCCGGGCTCGATCCCGATCTCCAGGATCTTTCGCACCACCCCCGGGCCGTGCTCGGCGGCGCAGTGCCACTTGATGGCGCCCCGCCCGCCGGCCCCGTAGGCCTGACTGAGCGCGATGGACTTCACGTTGAGGATCGTGCCCTCCATGGCCGCCGCGATGGTGCCCGAATAGGTCACGTCCTCGGCGACGTTCTGGCCGCGGTTGACCCCCGACAGGACGAGGTCCGGCCCGTGATCCTTGAGGATGTGGCGCACCCCCATGATCACGCAGTCGGACGGCGTGCCCTTCACGGCGAAGCGCTTTTCGGAGATCTCGCGCAGGCGCAACGGATCGTTGAGCGACAGCGAGTGCGACACGCCCGACTGGTCGGTCTCGGGCGCCACCACCCAGACGTCGTCGGAGATGGCCCGGGCGATCCCCTCCAGGGTCTCGAGCCCCGGCGCGTGGATGCCGTCGTCGTTGGTGACGAGAATGCGCATCAGACCCTATGTCCCTCGATCCGGTCGATCCCGCCCATGTAGGCCTTCAGCGCCGACGGCACCGTGACGCTGCCGTCGGGGTTCTGGTAGTTCTCCATCACGGCGATGAGGGCGCGGCCCACCGCGACCCCCGAGCCGTTGAGGGTGTGGACGTAGTTCACCGCCTTGCCGGCCCGGAAGCGCGCGTTCATCCGCCGCGCCTGGAAGTCGCCGCAGACGGAGCAGGACGAGATCTCGCGGAATGTCTCCTGGCCCGGCATCCAGACCTCGATGTCGTAGGTCTTCTGGCTGGCGAAGCCCATGTCGCCGGTACACAGCGTCATGATCCGGTACGGCAGATCGAGCTTCCTCAGCACCGCCTCCGCCGAGCCGAGCATGCGCTCGTGCTCGCCCGCCGACTGCTCGGGCGTCGTGATCGAGACGAGCTCGACCTTGTTGAACTGGTGCTGGCGCAGCATGCCGCGCGTGTCCCGGCCCGCCGAGCCGGCCTCTGCGCGGAAGCACGGGGTCAGGGCGGTGAAGCGGAGCGGGAGTTCCTCCTCGCGAAGAATGCTTTCGCGGACGAGGTTGGTGAGGGGGACTTCCGCCGTGGGGATGAGCCAATGTTCGCGCACCGCGAATTGATCATCTCGGAATTTCGGCAATTGCGCCGTGCCGAACATGGCTTCGTCGCGCACCATCAGGGGCGGGGCGACCTCGATGTAGCCGTGCTCGCCCGTGTGCAGATCGAGCATGAACTGGCCGAGCGCCCGCTCCAGCCGAGCGAGTTGGCCCTTGAGCACCACGAAGCGCGCGCCGGACATCCGCGAGGCCGCCTCGAAATCCATCAGCCCCGAGGCTTCGCCGATCTCGAAATGCTGCTTGCCCGTGGGGAGCTGCGGGCGGGTCGCGGCGAACCTGCGGTACTCGACGTTGCCGTGCTCGTCCGTCCCCTCGGGCACGTCGGGATTCGGACGATTCGGAATCGCCGCGAGCTTCTCGTCCAGGGTCCTGCCAGCCTCGGCCTGCGCCGTCTCCAATCCCGGGACTTCGTCTTTCAGGCGGGCGACCTCTTCCATGAGTTCGGCGGCGCGTGCCTCGTCCTTTGCCTTCTTGGCCCCGCCGATCTCTTTCGCCAGGGCGTTGCGCCGCTCCTGACTGGCCTGCGCGGCCGACGTCGCGCCCTTGCGTGCGTCATCCAGGGCGATCAGTTCGGCCGCGAGCGGCGCCAGCCCGCGCCGGCGCAGGGCGTCGTCGAAGGCGTCCGGATTCTCGCGGATGGCGCGGATGTCGTGCATGGGGTCGCTCGGGCGCAGGCTTTTTGGACAGACGACGAGGCTTTGCAGCATCGGCGTCAGCGCGACAAGGGCGGGGGCTCGCGAGCCAATCCGCCCCGCCCCGTCATGCCCTACGGCTCAAGTCCCTCGGCCTTGCGCTTGGCCGCGCGCATCCGCTCGACCCGGCTCACGGAAAAGATCGAGGCTTCGTAGAGCAGGATCATCGGGATCGCGAGGGAGAGCTGCGAGATCACGTCCGGCGGCGTCAGCACGGCCGCGGCCACGAAGACGAGGACGATGGCGTAGCGGCGCTTCTCACGCAGGAACGCCGTGTCGATGATGCCGACTTGGCCCAGCAGGGTCAGGATCACCGGCAGCTGGAACGCGATCCCGAAGGCGAAGATCAGCGTCATGATGAGCGAGAGGTACTCGTCCACCTTCGGCAGGAGGGCGATGGTCGCCTCCCCCGGCTGCCCGATCTGCTGCAGGGACACCGAGAACTGGATGAGGAGCGGCATCGCCAGGAAGAACACCACCAGGGCGCCGAGGATGAAGAACACCGGCGTCGCCACGAGGTAGGGCAGGAAGGCCTGGCGCTCGTTGCGGTAGAGGCCCGGTGCCACGAAGGCGTAGATCTGCGTCGCGATCACCGGAAACGCCAGGAAACCGGCGCCGAACACGCTGAGCTTGATGTTGGTGAACACCTGCTCGAGGAAGTGCGTGGCGATGAGCTTGGCGTTCTCGGCCCCCACCACGGAGACATAGGGCCAGACGAGGATGTTGTAGATGTGTCGCGAGACGAAGAAGCACGCGAAGAACATCACCACGAAGGCGGCCAACGACTTGATGAGCCGGGAGCGCAGTTCGATGAGATGGTCGAGGAGCGGGGCCCGCGACGCCTCGATGTCGGCGTCATCCGTCGCATTGGTCATGAGGCGGAATCAGGCTGTGTCTTGGCAGGGGCCGGAGTCTTGGCCGGGACCGGAGGGTCCGGCGTCTCGGCGGGCGGCGGGGAAGCGAGGGGTTCGACGAGCGTCTCGCGCCGGGCGAGGTCCCGCGCCGCCGCCTCGTAGCCGGATGATATCGGCTCCGTGGGCGCCACCGGATCGTTCTCAGCGAGCTGGGCGGCGACGTTGGCCAGGGGCTGGGTCGGCGACGGCGTGGTCTTGGTGTGACCGTCGACGGCGCCCTTGATCTCGTCGCGGATGGTCTGGACCGGGTTGAACACCGGCCCCATCGTCCCGGCGGATTTTCGGACGCCATCGACCTCGCGGCGGATCTCGTCGAACTCGGCCTCGCGGACCGCCTCGTTGAACTGCGACTGGAACTCGCCGGCCATGCGGCGCATCTTGGTCGTGATCTGCCCGACCGTGCGCAGGGCCTTGGGCAGGTCCTTCGGACCGATGACGATGAGGGCGACGCCGCCGATCAGCATCACCTCGCCCCAACTCATGTCGAACATTCGTGGACTGTCCCGCGCTCGCGCGATGCCGGTGACGGCGGGCTGCCTATCGCAGGTCGCGCGGGGTTCCGCCAGACCCCGCGCCGGGTGGCCGCAGGACCATCCTGGCCCAGCGCCTTCCCGGCCAAAAGAAGGCTTCGCGACTCAGATGACCTTGCGGTCGGCGGCGACGGTGTTGGCGGTCGCCGGCTCGCCCTGATGGGGCAGGGTCCGCACGGGTTCACCGGTGCTCGGCGGCGGCACGGCGGTAGGGGCCTCGTCCTCGGCCATGCCCTTCTTGAATGCCTTGATGCCCTTGGCGACGTCGCCCATCAGGTCGGAGATCTTACCCCGCCCGAACAGCAGCATCACGATGCCGGCCACGATGATCCAGTGCCAGATACTCATGCTGCCCATGGCAACCTCCCGCGCCGAGGGGCTCGAAGCCCGCACGGCACCCACGCGTGTGATCTAGTTTGGGCGAACCTAGGGATCGCGCCGCCCCAGCACAAGAACCGTGTGGGATTCCAACACCCTTATCGCCGGGAGGGCGGGGCGGGATCGGCGGGCCGTCGCGGTGCCGGAACGAGGCGGAATGCCGCGCCGACCCCGGAGGCGCCGTTCGTTGGCCAATTCATCTGGGCCAAGCTCACGCAGCCAAGCTCACGCAGCCAGGGCGGCCTCGAACCGGGCGCGGGCCTCGCGCACGTCGAACGCCGGCGCCTGGGCCGGCAGGCGGGCCAGGGCGTCGCACGCCCGACGCAAGGCAGCACCGGCGAGAGCCGGCGCGCCCTCGGCGACGCCGCGCATCTCGGGCAGATCGCCGTTGCAATGCAGGCCGACATCGATGCCGGCCCTGAACGCCGCCTCGGTGCGCCCGCGAAAGCTGCCCCGGAGGGCGTGCATGGACAGGTCGTCGGTCATGAGGAGACCGTCGAAGCCGATGATTCCGCGAACCACCCGCTCGATGACGACGGCCGACTGGGTCGCCGGATGGTCCGGGTCGAGGGCGGTGAACACCACATGGGCGCTCATGGCCATGGGCAGGTCGGCCAGCGCCCGGAACGGCGCGAAATCCTGCGCCGTGAGGGTGGCGAGATCGGCCTCGACCACGGGCAGGCCCTTGTGGCTGTCGCATCCGGCGCGGCCATGGCCGGGGATATGCTTCATCACCGGCAGCACGCCGCCCTCCATCAGGCCCTGCGCCACGGCGCGGCCGACCTCGGCGACGCGTTCCGGCGTGGTGCCGTAGGCCCGGTCGCCGATGACGTCGTGGGCGCCGGCCACGGGCACGTCGAGGACGGGGGCGCAGTCGACGTTGATGCCGACGCTCGCGAGATCGTGCGCCATGAGCCGAGCCCCGAGCCCCGCCATGGCGGCGGCCGAGCCGTCGAGGCGCCCGAAGCGGCCGCCCGCCGGGTAGGCCGGCCAGTGCGGCGGCCCCATGCGCTGCACCCGTCCGCCCTCCTGATCGATGAGGATCGGGGCGTCGGCACGGCCCACGGTGTTCCGCAGGGCCCGCGTCAGCGCCACGACCTCGTCGGGCGTACCGATGTTGCGCTTGAACAGGATGAAGCCCCAGGGCGCCACGTCGCGAAAGAACGTGGTCTCCTCGTCCGAGAGGGACTTGCCGGCGCAACCGAGGATCAGGGCACGGGTGGTCATGGGAAAACGCGTCCTGCGGTGTTTCGGGAATGCCGGTCGGCGGCCCCGGCGAATCATCCGGCGCCAGACCGGAGAGCGTCGAAGGGCGCGGCCCGCGCCGCAAGACCAAAGCCGCCTGTGGCGCCGGGATGGGGCGGACCTGCGACCGAAGGGCGTCAGACCGGAATAGGCACGCGCAACCCGGTCGAGGCAGCGCGCGCCGGGGCTGTGCGGCCTCGTTCGCGCCTCTAGTTCTTGGCCACGAAGCACTGGCCGCCGGCACCCTGAAGCTGGGTGCACAGGCTCGTCGCCTCGTTCTTGCCGAGCGGTCCGACGCGGACGCGGTAGATGGTCTTGCCATTAACCTCGGCCTGACGGATCAGGGCCGGCTGGCCGGCGAGCTGGGCGTACTTGCCCTGCATCTGCTTGAAGGCGGTCTGGGCCTCGCCGGCGCTGGTGCGCACGCCGAGCTGGACCGAGAAGGAGCCGGCGGCGGGCGCGGGCGAATCCGCCACCGTGGCGGGCGGCGGGCTCACGGCGGCGGTGGTCTCGGGTGCCACGGCCGCGACGCGCTGGGGCGCCTTGACGCGGGGCGTGGGCGCAGGCGCGGGGACGACCGGCTCGGGCGCAGGGGCCTCGGCCATGGGCGTCGCCGTCGGCATCGGCGTCGACAGGGGAGCGGACACCCGCGCGGTACGGGGTCGCAGGGAACCGGCGGGCGTGGTGCCCTCGGCGGATGCTCCCGGCAGGGTCATGGTCGGGATCACGGAGGTGGGCGCGGCCTCGGCCACGTCCGCCTGCGGCGGCGGGACGGGCGTGTCGGGCTTGACCGAGACGGTGCGGACCCGGCGCGGTTCGCCGAGGGATTCCGTCAGGGTGCCGGTCTGCTGCGGGCCGGCGCCGCCGGTGGTGCCCGCGGCACTTCCCGGGGTCGCGCCGCCCTCGGTGCGCTGGGCCGAGCGGGCGGCCTGCGCCACGTCGAGGGGCTGCTCCTCGCGGTTGACGATGCGGATCTGTCCGTCCTTGGCGGTGCGGTCGTAGATCTGCTTGTTCTGGTCGGGAATCTCGACGCCGTCGGCCTTCTGCGGCGCGATCTTCAGGGGCGCGGTATCGGCCAGGATGGTGGGTACGCCACCGCTGTTGCCGCCGCCCGCATGCAGGCCGCGCCAGGCGAGGCCACCGGTGATGCAGACGGCGAGCACGCCGAGGCCGGCGCCGACGGAAACGAGGCGGCTGCGCTGGCGCGGCCGGTCCTGCGCGGGGCGCTCCCCGGAGGCGAACGCGTCCTGCTCGGCCTGGGGCGCGGAATCGGCGCCGTGGCTCGGATAGGGGTCCTGTTCCACGGAGGCGAGATACTGGTCGAAGGCATCCGTCGGCGAGGACGCGGCGGCCGGCCGATAGGCCGGGGCCTGCGCCGGAGCGTCGACGAAGCTCGGCTCGATGCGCCGGCCCGCGGCCGCGTCGGACCGACCGTCGCGGGCCTCGAGGATGGCGCGGAACGGATCGTCCTGGCCGACGATGCGGGCGAGTTCGGCGAGAGGATCGGATTTGGCGTGAGACTGCGGCGCGCGGACGGCCTGCCCTTGCGCGCCCCCCTCTTGCGAGGCGGGCCCTTGAGGCTGCTGCAGATCACGCGCGAAGGCGTCGAAATCGACCGTCGCTCGCGAAGCGTTCGTCGTCATGGCAGCATTCCCCTTCACGCCGCGGTCACCTCACCGCATTTCGTCCGGCGCGGTGACGCCCAACACCGCGAGGCCGGAGGCAATCACGCCCCGCAATGCCTCCACGAGGGCCAATCGGGCCCGTGTCGAGTTTCGGTCGGTTGGATTAACAAACCGTAATTGCGGCAAGTCTTTGCCCTTGTTCCAGAAACCATGCAGCGAAGACGCCAGCTCGTAGAGGTAGAACGCCACGCGGTGCGGCTCGTGCGCTCCGGCCGCCGCCTCGATCACGCGCGGATACTGGGCGATGAGCCGCATGATCTCGGCTTCGCCGGCATCCGTGAGCAAGGACAGGTCGGCCTCGCGCAGCAGGTCACCGCGCGAAAAATCCTCGCCCGGCATGGCCTCCCGGGCCTGGCGGAACACCGAGAAGCAGCGCGCGTGTGCGTACTGCACGTAGAAGACCGGGTTGTCCTTGGATTGCTCGACCACCTTGGCGAGGTCGAAATCCAGGGTCGCGTCGTTCTTGCGGTAGAGCATCATGAACCGGATCGCGTCGCGCCCGACCTCGTCGACCACCTCCGCGAGGGTGATGAACTCGCCGGCGCGCTTGGACATCTTCACGGGTTCGCCCGCGCGCAGCAGCCGCACGAGCTGACACAGCTTGACGTCGAGGGCGGCGTGCCCTCCGCTCACCGCCTTCACCGCCGCCTGCATGCGCTTGACGTAGCCGCCGTGGTCGGCGCCCAGCACGTCGATGAGGTCGGTGGCCCCGCGCCTGATCTTGTCGCGGTGGTACGCGATGTCGGAGGCGAAATAGGTGAACGAGCCGTCGGATTTCAGGAGCGGCCGGTCGACGTCGTCGCCGAACTCGACGGTCCGAAACAGGGTCTGCTCGCGGTCCTCCCAATCCTCCGGCAGCTGGCCCTTGGGCGGCGGCAGCCGGCCCTCGTAGACGAGGCCCTTCTCGCGCAGCTCCGCCAGGAGGACGGGCACCGCGTCCTTCAGGGTGGCCTCGGAGAAGAACACGTCGTGGTGGATGCCGAGCCGGGCGAGGTCGCCCCGGATCAGCTCCATCATCGCGTCGATGGAAAAGGCCCGCACGACGGGAAGCCATTCGGTCTCGGACTGCTCCACGAGAGTCCGGCCATACGTCTCGGCCAGGGCCCGGCCCACGGGCACGAGGTAGTCGCCCGGATAGAGCCCCTCCGGCACCGGCCCGACCGCCTCGCCCAGCGCCTCGCGGTAGCGAAGGAAGGCGGAGCGCGCGAGCACGTCGACCTGCGCGCCGGCGTCGTTGATGTAGTACTCGCGCGTCACGTCGCGGCCAGACGCCACGAGGAGGTTGGCGAGCGCATCGCCGAACACCGCCCCGCGCCCGTGGCCGACATGCATCGGCCCCGTGGGATTGGCCGAGACGTACTCGATGTTGACCTTCCCCCCCGGCATGGCGCCGCGGCCGTAGGCATCGCCTTCCGAGAGCGCCGCCCGCACCACGGCGTGGAACAGGCCCGGCGCCAGCCGCAGGTTGATGAAGCCGGGCCCGGCGACGCTCGCCTCGACCACGTCCGGGTCCTTGCGCAGCTCCGCCGCCAGGGCTTCGCCCAGCGCCTTTGGATTGGACTTGGCTTCCTTGGCCAGCACCAGGGCGGCGTTGGTGGCGAGATCCCCGTGACTCGCGTCGCGGGGCGGCTCCACCACCACGCGCGACAGGTCGAGTCCCTCGGGGAGCTGCCCGGCCCGGATCAGGCCCTGCACGGCCGCGCGCACGCGCGCCTCGAAGGTGGCGAAGATGTTCATGGTCGTGACGAATCCGCTTGCGGGCGCCCGTCGCAGGAACGGCCGCTGTCTCAAGCCGGCGGCATAGCAAGGGGGGGCACGGGTGTCACGGCTCGGCGAGCGGCAAGCCCTTGCTCTCGGGACTCCAGTGCAGGTCGGGCGTCGTCGGAAACAGGCGCTTGTGGGCGAGCACCGCGTAGGTGTCGGTCATGCCGGCGATGTAATCGGCGACGCGCCGGGCGACGCGGCCCGCACTCGCGCCGTCCAGCCCGGCCGACCACTCCTCCGGCATCGCACCGGGCTCGGCGGTGAAGCGGGAAAACAGGTCGGCGACGATGATGTCGGCCTTGGCGCGCACGGCCAGCACGCCGGGATGGCGGTACATGCGGGCGAACAGGAAGGTCTTGATCGCCGCATCCGCCGCCGCGATGGCGGGCGAGAAGGCGATGACGGGGGCGGACGCCGCGCGGATGGCGGCAACGTCGCCCGGCGCCAGGGCGGCGATGCGGCGCCCGCTCTCGGCGATGACGTCCTCGACGAAGCGGGTGATCACCCGCCGCGCCAGTTCGTGAATTTTTCGGGAGGGGTCGAGGCCGGGATGGAGGCCGTCGATCTCGGCGAGGATCTCGGCGAGGAACGGCACGGCCTCCAGGTCGGCGAGATCGAACAGGCCGGCGCGCAGGCCGTCGTCGAGGTCGTGGCTGTCGTAGGCGATGTCGTCGGCGAGTGCGGCCGCCTGCGCCTCCGGCCCAGCGAAGCACGCGAGTTCGAGATCGTTCAGGCCGTCGTATTCGAGGATCGCGGCCGGGATGCCGCGCGCCGCCCAGCGCGGGGTCGGCGTTCCGTCGGCCTCCAGCAGGGGACCGTTGTGCTTGACCAGGCCCTCCAGGGTCTCCCAGGCGAGGTTCAGCCCGTCGAAGCCGGCATAGCGCCGCTCCAGACGAGTGACGATGCGCAGGGCCTGGGCGTTGTGGTCGAAGCCGCCGTGCGCGCGCATCAGCGCGTCCAGCGCATCCTCGCCGGTGTGGCCGAAGCAGGTGTGACCGAGGTCGTGGCTGAGGGCGAGTGCTTCGGCGAGATCCTCGTCGAGGCCGAGGGCGCGGGCGAGCGCCCGGGCGATCTGGCTCACCTCCAGGGTGTGAGTGAGGCGGGTGCGGTAATGGTCGCCCTCGTGGTGCACGAAGACCTGGGTCTTGTGCTTGAGACGCCGGAAGGCGGAGGAATGGATGATCCGGTCGCGGTCGCGCTGAAAATCGCTTCGCGTCGGCGAGGACGGCTCGGGGATGTGGCGTCCGCGCGTGCGCGCCGGATCGGTGGCGTAGGGCGCGCGCCAGCGCTCTCCGTTGTGCCTCACTGATGGTCCCCCTGCCCCGGCCCGTGTCGCGCTGCGTTGCGGCGCGTGTCCGGCAGGCTTATCTTGTGCCGTACACCGTTTCTGGCAATCGACGAGACCCGAGCATCACGATGGCCGACATCACCCTGACCCCCCGCGCCGCCAAGCGCATCAACGAGATCATGGGCAAGGAGCCGCCGGGCGCCTCCCTGCGGATCAGCGTGAACGGCGGCGGCTGCTCGGGCTTCTCCTACGCCTTCGACATCGAACGGGCGCGGGCGGCCGACGATGTCGCCATCGAGCGCGACGGTGCCACGGTCCTCGTCGATCCCATGTCGCTCGAGTACATGAGCGGAGCGGTCATCGATTTCGTCAACGACCTCATCGGCCAGTCGTTCAAGATCGAGAACCCGCTCGCCACCGCCTCCTGCGGCTGCGGCACGTCGTTTTCCCTGTAGCGGCGCGCACCTCTCAGCGGACCAACCGGCATTTGCCACGGGCGCCGAAACGCGGCACGGATGCGCCCTCTCCTCGAAGCGCCGTTCGCCAGCGATCCGGAAAACTCCATGATTCCCTCGAAAGGCCGCCCCCTCCTGCGCTGGGCGACCGGCGTCTCGGCCTGCGTCCTCGTTCTTCTCGGCGCCGGCCTGCCGACACTTCCTGGGGCCGCCTGGGCCCAGGAAGCGGCCTCCGCCGTTCAGGACGTGGCCCTGACGGACGTGACCTTGCCGCTGGGCGACGCGGTGTTGAAGGCCGCGCGCGTCACCGTGAGCGGCACGCGCCTGTCGAAGGACGAGCTGCTCGCCCTGCTCCGGCCCGGCCCCGAGCCCGTGGCGGCGCGCCTCGCCCGGCTCGATGCGGCGAGCCTCGTCATCCCGGACCTGCGCGTCGAGGGTACGCGCGAAACGGTGACCTACCGCGACGTGGTCGCCAAGGACGTGCGCGCCGGGCGGATCGCGGAGCTCACCTCCGCCGGGGCACTCCTCACCGTCGAGGGCGACCGCAAGGGCGCCGGGTCCTACGGCGCGCTCCGAGCCACCGATCTCGATCTCGCCGCCCTGGCCCGGCTCTACACCGAGCCGGGTGACGGAAAGGGGGCCCTGCAGCGGATCTACGGCGCATTCTCCGTCGCGGACGTGGCCTTCGTCGACGCGAACGGCACGGCGGTGAAAATCGCCCGCATCCTGGGACGCGACCTCAGCGCCCGCCCGGTGCCGGGCACCTGGGCCGGCGCCCTCAAGGCGCTCACCGCCCCCGGCCTCGCCGAGGCGCCGCCGGCCACCCGGGCCAAGCTCTCGGCCACGGCGGCCGATCTCGCCGAATCGGCAACCCTGGGCGGCTTCGAAGCCACGGGCCTCAGCATCCAGCACACCAAGGGCCCAGCCCCACTCAACCTCGGCATCGGCCGCATTCTCGTCGGCGGCTCGGATGCGAGTCTCCAGGACATCGTCCTCACGAGCAACGGGATCGACGCCAAGCTCGCGCGCCTGTCGCTCAACGGCTTCTCCCTCGCCCCCACCATCGCGGCCCTGCGCAAGCTCGCAGCGATGCCCGACGCCACCGACGAGGACCTGCGCCGGCTCACTCCGGTGATCGGCACGGTGGCCCTGACGGATCTCAGCCTCGATCTTTCAGGCGAAGCGGGCGCCAAACCTGCGGACCCGGCCGTGAAGGCCGAGCCGATGCATGTCGGCCTGCGCACGGCCGCGATGAATTTCGGTGCGCCCCGCGACGGCGTCCCCACGGCCGGGCGCGTCAACCTGTCGGGCCTGACCCTGCCGGCCTCCGCCGTGGCCGGCGTGCCCGGCCTCGGCTCCCTCGGCCTCTACGGCTACCGCGACCTCGATCTGACCGTGGTGGCCGACACGGCCTGGGACGCGGCGGCCAAGGAGCTCAAGCTCGGTGAAGTCTCGATCTCGGGCAAGGACATGGGCACGGTGCGGATCAATGGCATGCTCGGCGGCATCGGCCCCGAGGTGTTCGATCCCGATGCGGGCGTGTCGGGCTTCGCCATGCTGTCGGCCACGGCGAAGGCACTCGATCTCACCATCGAGAATACCGGCCTGTTCGAGCGCTTCATCGCGGCCCAGTCCAAGGTGCTCAGCCTGAAGCCCGAGGAGCTGAAGCAGGAATACGCCACGGCGAGCCTCTACGGCGTGCCGGCGATCCTCGGCAATTCGGCCGGCGCCAAGGCCATCGGCGCGGCCATGGGCCAGTTCGTGGCCAAGCCCGGCACCCTGTTCCTGAGCGTCCGGCCCAAGAACGGCACCGGCATCGGCATGCTGGAGTTCAGCGCCGCCCCGACGCCCGCCGCCGTCCTCGACCGCCTGACCATCGACGCCAAGGCGAATTGACGCGGCTACGCGGCCCGGCGCACGGGCGTATCGCAGGCCCCGATGCAGGCCCGGGCGAGCGCCTCGGTGGCATCGAGGAGGGGGTCTCCGAGGCTCTCGCCGGACGCGGCGAGGGCCAGGGGAATCTCCGTGCAGGCGAGCACCACCTGCCCGCAGCCGGTTGCGATCAGGCCTCGCGCCTGCGTGCGCAAGAGGAGGCCGGCCTCGGCCATGGCACCGGCCTTCGCGAGGCGGATCGCCCGCATCACCGCGTCCTGATCCTCGGGGGCCACGCAGGCGAAACCGTGCCGGGCCAAGCGCTCGGGATAGAGTCCGGCTGTGAGGGTCCCACTGGTGGCGAGCAGCCCGACGGGCCCACCGCGATACCCCCGGGCGATCAGCGCGTCGGCCACGGCCTCGACGATGTGCAGGATCGGCAGGGCCGTCCGCGCCTGGAGCGCAGCGTGCCAGTGGTGCGCGGTGTTGCAGGGAATCGCGATGCGGGTGGCGCCCGCCGCCTCCAGGCGGCGCAGGCCCGCCGCCATGGCGGGCAGGGGATCGGGACCGCCCCCGAGGATGGCCCGGGTGCGGTCGGGGATGTCGCAGGCCTGGAGCACCAGGGCTCCGGGATGGTCCTGATCGCGCATTGCCGGGGTGGCGTCCACGAGCTTGCGCATGAAGTCCACGGTGGCCATCGGCCCCATGCCGCCCAGGATTCCCAGCATCGTTCCCTCCCCGTCCGTGCGACGGGACGAGGCATGACGCAGCGCGGCACGCGGGGCCAATGCCGTGTCGGAACGCCTTATGCGATCTGCGAATAGTCTTCGGCCGCTGCCCAGACCGCCTCGACGGCGGCACGGGTACGGGCGCGGCTGCGGTAGAGCCGGATCTCCAAGGGCACGTCGGGTCCGGCCGCGACCAGCCGGCCCTCGGCCAATTCCCGGGTGACGAGGCTGCGCGGCACAAAGGCGAGCCCGTGGCCCTCCAGGGCCATGGCTTTCAGCGCCTCGGCCATGGCGTTGGTGTGGGCGATCCGCCCCGGCGGGGCCGCCCCTTGCGCCTGCGCGAACAGGCTCACGCGCCCGAGGAACGTGTCGGCCGCGTAGGCCAGGAGCGGGGCCGGCGCCTCCGCCGTGGGGGCCGGCAGGCCGGGACTGTGCACCGCCACCAGCCCGTCCGCCCCGACGACGCGGTGCGGATAGAGGTCCGGGTCGAGGAGGATCGGCACGCTCGGGTGGTGGAAGGTCAGGAGGAAGTCGTAGCCGCCTTCGGCGATGGCCTGGAGGCAGTTGTGAAAATCATCCGGCAGCAGACGCGTTCCGATGGGACCCGTGCGCGCTTCGATGGTCCGGAACCAGGCGGGGAAGAAGGCGAGCGACAGGGTGTGGAGGGCGGTGACGCTCACCACCGGCCCGCCCGCCCCGGTGCCGGCGCGGAGATCCACGCGGCTCGCATGGAGCATCCGCACGGTCTCCTCCGCCGTCTCGCGGAAGCGCCGGCCCGCCGGGGTCAGGGTCGTGGGGTAGGTGCTGCGGTCGATGAGGCCGACGCCGAGCCAGAGTTCCAGGGCCTGGATCCGGCGGCTGAAGGCCGATTGCGTGACGCGGCGCGCCTCGGCCGAGCGGGAGAAGCTGCGAGTCTCGGCGAGGCTGAGGAAATCCTCCAGCCATTTCAGCTCCACCGCGCGCTCCCCGGCGACCGTTAATCCAGTTCGCGCACCACCACGCGCCCACGCTCGGCCGAGAGGGCGAGGCGGCCGGCCTTGAGGGCCAGCGCCTTCTCGCCGAACAGGGCCCGGCGCCAGCCGTGCAGCACGGCCACGTCGGCCTCGTCGTCGTCCGCGATGGCTTCGAGATCGTCCACGGAAGCGATGATCTTCGGGGCGACGCCTTCGGTCTCGCACACGGCCTTCAGAAGCACCTTGAGCAGTTCGACGAGGGCCCCGTTGCCGCCGCGGCTGCGGCTGCGCTCCGGCAGGGCGATGTCGGCGAGGTCGCGGGCGAAGCCGCGCTCGACGGCGGCGAGGATGTCGGTGCCCGTGCGTGAGCGCTCGAAGCCGGCGGGAATCGAGCGCAGGCGTCCCAGGGCCTCGACGCTGCGCGGCGCCGAGGAGGCGACATCGATCACGGCCTCGTCCTTGAGGATGCGCCCGCGCGGCACGTTGCGGCTCTGCGCCTCGCGCTCGCGCCAGGCGGCGACCTCGATGAGGACGGCGATTTCGCGGGGCTTGCGCATGCGGCCGGCGAGACGCCGCCAGGCCTGCGACGGGTCGGCCTTGTAGGTCTCGGGCGAGGTGAGGACGCTCATCTCCTCGTCGAGCCACTCGCCCCGGTCGGTGGACAGGAGCTGGCCGGCCAGAACCTCGTAGACCTTCACGAGGTGGGTGACGTCGGACAGGGCGTAGGTCAGCTGCGCGTCGGAGAGCGGCCGGCGCGACCAGTCGGTGAAGCGCGAGGACTTGTCGATCTTGGCCTTCGCCACGTCGTTGACGAGTTGCTCGTAGGAGACCGAATCGCCGTAGCCGCACACCATGGCGGCCACCTGCGTGTCGAAGAACGGCTGCGGCAGCAGGCCGCCGAGCAGCCAGATGATCTCGAGATCCTGCCGGGCGGAGTGGAACACCTTGACCACGCCCTCGTCGGCCATCAGCGCGAAGAACGGCGCGAGGTCGAGGTCGGGTGCGAGCGGATCGACGAGCACCCCCGACCCGTCCGGCCCCGCCATCTGGATGAGGCAGAGCTTCGGATAGTAGGTGGTCTCGCGCATGAACTCCGTATCGACGGTGACGAAGGGGTGCGCGGCGAAACGGTCGCAGGCCTCGGCGAGGGCGTGCGTGGTCGAGATCAGGTCCATGGAATTCGGCTATATCGGAGGTTGACCCCGCACGCGAGATCGTATCGCCGAATCGGTATTGGATCGTCGCGGGCCCCGATCCGGCTTGCCGGCGCAGGCGCGGGACGGAGTGGCCGACCCGCCGGAGCGCCGCCGAACGGGCCGCGCCTCCGAATCTTCAGCGGAGATAGGCGGGGGGCACCCGGTGCGCGGCGAGGAGAGCGGCAACCGGATGGTCGATCGGCGCGACCACGGCCCCGAGCCCGAGTCGGAACGGCAGCGGCGGAGCGCCGAGCAGGCCGAGGTAGGTGTCGGGCATATGCTGGTGCAGCGTCTCGATCACGAACGCGATCGGCGTGCAGGCGATCGACGGCGGCTCGACGCGCCCCGGAAGCGGGACGGGCGTGCCGATGGCCGTGTAGCCGTAATCCCGCAGGCGCCATGCCGTGGCGTGCAGGGCGAGATCGAGGAGCACGCCGCCCTGGGGAGCCGGCTGGAAGAAGCCGCGGGTGGCCAGCACGTCGTCCCAGCCATACGGCACGCTGTCGAGGGTGTTGTAGACCCGCCTCACCCGGCCGGCCAGCGCGGTCCCCGGACCGAACAGGGCGGCGAACGCGCCGTTGCCGGGCGTCATGCCGGCGAAGGTCGTCACGTCCGCGATTCGGCCGGGATCGCGCCCGGCCAGCCAGAGCGCCAGGACGGGGGCGAGCGTTCCGCCGAGGCTGTGCCCGGTGACCGAGAGGGGGGCGTCGGCGGGCAGGCGGTCGAGGGCCTGCGCGAGTGTGGTGCCGGCCGCGTCCTGCAGGGCGAGGAGGCCGGAGAACCCCGCCCAGGTCCCACCCGAGACCTGCGGATCGGGCCCGCCGGGATCGCTCGGCACGCCGGACGGCCATTCCGCCATCGGACCGAAGGGCGAATCCTGATTGCCGTCCTCCCAGTAGGCCGGGGAGAACGGGTTCGGGTAGGTCCCCCGGATGGCGACGGCATAGCCGCCGTCGCGCAGGTTCCGGGTCAGATAGGCGAAGTTGACCGGCACCATTTCCGCCCGGGCGATCCAGACGGCCTGCCACACCCCATGCGTCAGCGCGTCCCGGTCGAGGTAGTCGGGAATGTCGGCCGGGTGGCCGTAGGCGATCCCGGCCAGCGTCATCAGTTCGGCATCCGACGGGGGCATGGCGCGGCCCCCTCAGCCGGCGATCACAGGGCCGCCACCGATCGGAACGGAATAGGCCGCCGCCGCGATGGGCACGAGGGGACTGCCCTGCTGGCTGACGAAGAACTGCCGGACCGTCGCCGTCGCCAGGAACGTGCTGCCGGCCTGGGGCGTCAGTTGCACGATCCCGCGATTGCCCGCCGACTCGGTTGCCGCAACCGCTTGCGCGACCGCGCTGAGGCCCGTGGCGACGTATTGAACGCCGAAGATGAGCGTCTGATTGGCCGGGATCGACAGATAGATGATCGGCGACGAAGGATTGTTCTGAAAAACCGACGTGTAGTCGATGATCGAAAGGTTGTAATTGACCAGATTGGCCGTGAGCTTGATCTTGCCTCCGGAGGGGGACGCGACGAAAGGCACGGTCGGCAGGTAGCGCAGCTGGATCTGGGCGACCCCGCTGCCCGCCGTATTGGTGACCTGGATGAAGGTGCCCTGGAGGACGAGAGGCACCTGGGTGAAGCCGGGGACGATCGGCTCGCCGAGGATCTCGAACGGAACCGAATACGGTCCGGCACCCAGCGCCTTCACGGCATCGAAATCGGCATCGGAGATGATCAGGTCCGGGGGCAGTGTCGTCTGTGCATTGGGATTCTCGACGATCAGCATGGCGTCACCTCTTTGCGGGGGAAAACGGCATCGATGGTCTGGGCGCAGGCACGCGACGGCTCACGGTCGTTCGGGCATGCGCGCGCACGGCCGACGATCATGGAGCCCGAACGCGTGGCGATGTCGGACTGAGGATCGGGTGATTCTGTTCTTCGACTTCCGGCTGGAACCCTAACCGGGTCGAAATGCACCCGCAAGAATTTTTAAACTCAAGATTTATTGATCGCTAGTTTTACAACCTGAGGGAAAGACGCGGCGAGGGCATACCGCGTTCCCTCACCTTGACTTGCCCGCCCTCGCGTGAATGGTGCCGGGCTCATTCCATAGAGCCCGCCATGCACCGTTATCGTACCCACACCTGCGGGGCGCTCCGCCCCTCGGACGTCGGCCAGACCGTCCGCCTCTCCGGCTGGTGCCACCGCATTCGCGACCATGGCGGCGTGCTGTTCATCGACCTGCGCGACCATTACGGCCGCACGCAATGCGTGGTGGACTCGGACTCCAAGGCGTTCCAGGGGGCGAACCTCGCCCGCTCCGAATGGGTGATCCGCATCGACGGGCGCGTGCGCACGCGGCCCGCCGGCACCGAGAACCCCGACCTGCCGACCGGCACGGTGGAGGTCTACATCGACGACCTCGAGGTGCTCGGGCCCGCCGGCGAGCTGCCGGTGCCGGTGTTCGGCGACCAGGAATACCCGGAAGAAACGCGGCTGAAGTACCGCTTCCTGGATCTCCGCCGCGACAAGCTGCATGCCAACATCATGAAGCGCGGCGCGATCATCGATTCGCTCCGCCGCCGGATGCGCGAGGGCGGCTTCTTCGAGTTCCAGACCCCGATCCTCACCGCCTCCTCGCCGGAAGGCGCGCGCGACTACCTCGTGCCCTCCCGCGTGCATCCCGGAAAGTTCTACGCGCTGCCGCAGGCGCCCCAGCAGTTCAAGCAGCTGACGATGATCGCCGGCTTCGATCGCTACTTCCAGATCGCCCCGTGTTTTCGCGACGAGGATGCGCGCGCCGACCGCTCCCCGGGCGAGTTCTACCAGCTCGACATCGAGATGAGCTTCGTCACCCAGGAGGACGTGTTCCAGTCCGTCGAGCCGGTGCTGCGCAGCGTCTTCGAGGAATTCGCCGACGGCAAGCGCGTGACCAAGGAATTCCCGCGCATTCCCTATGCCGAGTCGATGCTGAAGTACGGCGTCGACAAGCCGGACCTGCGCAACCCGCTGATCATCGCCGACGTCACCGACGAATTTTCGCGCGACGACGTCGCGTTCAAGGCGTTCAAGGGCGTGATCGCGTCCGGCGGCAAGGTCCGGGCGATCCCGGCGACGGGCGCCGCGACCCAGCCGCGCTCGTTCTTCGACAAGCTCAACGATTTCGCCCGCGCCGAGGGCGCGCCCGGCCTCGGCTACGTCATCTTCGAGGATGTCGACGGCGTGCTCACCGGCAAGGGCCCCATCGCCAAGTTCATCCCGGCCGAGGTCCAGGCCCTCATCGCGGAAAAAACCGGGACGAAGGCGGGCGACGCCGTGTTCTTCTCCGCCGGCACCGAGGCCAAGGCGGCCGCACTCGCCGGCAAGGCCCGCATCCGCATCGCGGACGAGCTGAACCTCTCGGATAAAGATCAGTTCGCCTTCTGCTGGATCACCGACTTCCCGATGTACGAGTGGAACGAGGACGACAAGAAGATCGACTTCTCCCACAACCCGTTCTCGATGCCGAATTTCGACCGCGAGGCGTTCCTCGCCCTCGATCCGGCGGACGAGACGACGATTCTGGGCATCAAGGCGTTCCAGTACGACATCGTCTGCAACGGCACCGAGCTCTCGTCGGGCGCCATCCGCAACCATCGCCCCGAGGTGATGGAGAAGGCCTTCGGTCTGGCCGGCTACGGCCAGGACGTGCTGGAGGAGAAGTTCGGCGGCATGCTCAATGCGCTGAAGCTCGGCGCCCCGCCGCACGGCGGCATCGCTCCGGGTATCGACCGCATCGTGATGCTGCTCTGCGGCGAGCAGAACCTGCGCGAGGTGGTGCTGTTCCCCATGAACCAGCGCGCCGAGGACCTGATGATGGGCGCGCCCGCCGAGGCGACGCCGAAGCAGCTGCGCGAACTCCACATCCGCCTGAACCTGCCCGAGAAAAGCGCGTAGGGCGCACTCTCCCTCCCCCGGCGAGGGGGAGGGAATCGCCTCGCGCCCGAGGCGCTCTTGGAGACGTTGCCGAGCCGTGTCGAGCCTCGTCGCCATCGTCGTCACCCATGACAGCGCGCACGCCCTGCCCGGCTGCCTCGCCGCACTCGCCGCCGAGCACGTGCCCGCGCTGGTCGTCGACAATGCCAGCCGGGACGCGTCCGTGGCCCTCGCCGAGGCGGCCGGGGCGCAGGTAGTGCGCAGCCCGCGTAACGAGGGCTACGGCCGGGCCAACAATCGCGGCATCAGGGCCGCCGCCCGGGCCGAGCGCGTCCTCATCCTCAACCCCGACGTGACCTTGCGGCCCGGCGCCATCGATGCCCTGCTCGCCGCCGCCCGCGCCTATCCGGAGGCCGGGCTCCTGGCGCCCCGCCTCGTTGAGCCGGACGGGCGATTCTTCTACCAGCCGCGCTCGCTGCTTGCCCCCTACCTCACCAATCCGAAAGGCAAACGGTCCCTGCCCGAGGGCGACGCCTGCGCGCCGTTCCTGTCGGGCGCCTGCCTGATGATCCGGCGCGACCTGTTCCTGACGCTCGGCGGCTTCGACCCGAACCTGTTCCTGTTCTACGAGGACGACGACCTGTGCCGGCGCGTGGCCGATGCCGGTTACGCCCTCGTCCACGTCCACGGGGCGCAAGCCCTGCACGGGCGCGGACGCTCCTCGGCGGCGGAGCCCGGCCGGGTGTTCCGCACCCGCTGGCATCAGTCCTGGTCGCGCGCCTACGTCTGCACCAAGTACGGCCTGCCGGATCCGAGCCCGGGCATGCTCGCCGTCAATGCGCCGAAGGCGGCCCTGGCGCGCCTCGTCGGGCACCGCGCCCTGTGGGAGCGCTACGGCGGCTCGGCGGCCGGGGCGCTGGCCGCCCTGCGCGGTCGCACCGCCCTCGATCACGAGGGACTGGACCGCGAGGAGTCCGTGTGACCGCGAAAACCTTCGGGCAGGCCCTGGCCCGGCCGCACAACGGTTTCTCGGCCCTGCGCCTCGTGCTCGCCACCGCCGTGGTGATCTCCCACGCCTTCAGCGTCACCAGCGGGCAGCCCTTGGACGAGCCCCTGGCCCGGGCGACGGGATTTTCGCTGGGGGCGCATGCGGTGAACGGCTTCTTCGCCGTCTCGGGCTTCCTCGTCGCCATGAGCCTGGAGCGGCGCGGAGCGCGCGACTACGTGCTGGCCCGCGCCTTACGCATCCTGCCGGGCGTGATCGCCGCGACCCTCATCGTCGCCCTGGTCCTCGGCCCCGCCCTCACCCGCCTGCCCTTGGCCGAGTACCTTCAGGCGCCCGGCCCGTGGCTTTTCATCCGCGACACCCTGACGACGTTCAAGAGCAACGCGAGCCTGCCGGGGGTGTTTTCGGACAACCCCTACCGCTCGCCGCTGGGCACGGTCTGGACCCTGAAGTACGAGGTGCTGTGCTACCTCGGGCTGCTCGTCGCCGGACTCCTCGGCCTCCTGCGGCGCGGACCGGCGCTGGCCCTCGTGGCGGCCCTCGCCGTGGGGCTGGTGGCGGCGGAATTCCTCCATCCCGACCTGTCCGAGGGCGCGGAGACGCGCTTTCGCCTGCCCCTGCTGTTCGCGTCCGGCTCGGCTCTCTATCTCTGGCGCGACCGCCTCCGGCATCGGGCCTGGCCCCTTCTCGCCCTCGCCCTGGCCGCCGCCCTGCTCCACGGCACGCCCCTCTACCGGGCCGCCCTGTTCCTCGCCGAGGCCTACGGCGCCCTCTGGCTGGCCCTGTGCCCGGCCCTGGCCCGCCCGGCCTTCGAGCCGCGCGCCGACCTCTCCTACGGGATCTACCTCTACGGCTGGCCGATCCAGCAGAGCCTGCACGCCCTGATGCCGGCGGCCGCGCCCTGGCTGCTGCTGCCCCCTGCCCTGGCGCTCACCGGGCTCGTGGCGGCCGCGTCATGGGTCGCCGTCGAGAAGCCCGCCCTGCGGCTCAAGGCGCGGGCCCTGAGGGCGCGAGGGCCCCAGGCCGCTGCGTCATGAGCCTCCTGCCCCCGCAGGCGGCCCTGACCCGCGCGGTCGCCGGCGTGATCGCCCACGGCTTCACGGTGGTGGCCCGCAACACCCGGGGCGACAGTTTCTACCTGAAGCCGGAAGGCTGCGCCTTCGCGCTCCGGATCTCCAACCACGCCCGCACCCCGAAGCAGCGCAAAAACCACCCCGACGCCATCGCGAGCCTCGTCATCCGCACTCCGCAGACGGAGCGCAGCGTCGATGCCCTCGTCGAGCAGGCCCTGCTGAATTTCGCGGGTGCGCGCCGGACCCGGGAGGCGGTTCCACCCACCGACTGAGGGGAGCAGATGCCTCCGCGTATCGACAATAAAAAGACAATGAGCCCAGTATAGGTTTTTATTGATATTGTCCTGATACCCTGATACACAACCGATGGTTGGATTCGCTTGCGGAGCCCCGTCGATGTCGCTCTCCCCCGATCACCGCACCAAACTCCTTCGTCTTCGCTCCGCCGTTGCCGGCCTGTCCGTCACCCTCGGCTTCGTGCGTCTGCAGCGGGCGCTGTCCCGCAAGTACGATCCCGACCAGCCCCGCGAGCCGGCGGGAGGCCCCGGCGGGGGACGCTGGGCCTCGAACGGCGGCGGCCAGGGCACATCTGGGCAAAACCCATCGGGGGCGGAGGAGACCGTGACCGAGGACGGATCGCGGGTCCTGTCCCTGCGCATCCGCAGCCAGCCCCATCAGGACTGGGACGAGCAGCACACCGTCATCGCTCCGGACGGTACGCAGACCGTCTTCGAAATGGCGGGTCGGACCCAGACGATCCGCGACGGCGATACCGGGGCGATCCTATCACGGAGTACCCTGATCAAGGGCCGGGCAGAGCCGGACGCCTTCCCGCAGGATGCCCGATCTCCGCGGCCGAAACCGTCAAGGTTCGCGGCAACGGTGAATGCAGGGCTGACCCTCCTGGGAGCCCTGGCCCAACGAATCGTAAGCGGTCCAGCGATCTTCGTTGCACCCGCCAGTGAGTACAAGCGCGGTGATGCGCTGTCGCCTGAAGCAATCTGGGTTGGGGAAGTTGATCAGGACGATCTGAAGGCCGCCTGCCCTCGCCACGGAGAAGTGCAGTCCATGCTGGACAGGAACATGGCAAGCGTTAAGGCGTCCGGACTATACTCGACGCCACAATCTATTGGAATGCGCGTTCATTATTTGATGGCCCAAGATGTCAATTCTCAAAATGATCCAAACTTCGTTGCTGAAACTTCATACGATAGAAATTCAGGGACGGCAGAACGCTATGGAAGAAAAAACATCGTAAGAATCGATATACTTGAAAAAACAAAAGATTCAACAGTCTGCATATATGACCCCAAAACGGGAAATGAAGGGTTTAGATCACGAACTGCCGTTGATTACGCAACAACCGTACAGAGACATTTCCCGAATTACACGCGCTTTATTGTTATTGAAGTTAGGCCAACACAATGACGACAGCGCGCCAAGCCAGAACAATCTTCCGTCCGCTAGCTAGCCGCCATGCCGACTTCGCCTATACCGGTGGGCGTGAACTCTGGCTGACGCCCATTCGCCACACGGTTTCCAGCGTCTTCCTTGATCGTACCTCCAATTCCGATGCGTTCCGAGTCAGGTGGGCGATCCTCGCATCGTTCATCCCGACGCCAAACCGATTCGAGTCGATTGGAAACTGCGCAGGTGACCTCTACCCGTTCGACCAGACTCGGTTCGCATACTGGCATTGGTCCGATTCCGCCACGGTCGAAAGGGCGATCTCCGTGATCGAGACCAATGCCCTGCCGCACCTGCGGTCGCTGAGTGGCCTGGAACGATGGGCGGCCTATTACCGTGAGACGTTCCCGATCGCCCTCGCTGGCTTCCCGGATGAGCGGCTCCTCCTCGACATCGCCCTGGGCAATCTGCAGGCGGCGCGCTCGCAGCTGACCGAACTCCTCCCGCATTTCAGAGAGAACAAGCATCCGGATCAGCCGATCTACCAATACATGCGGAGCCTGATCCTGCCCGTCGCCGAGCCGCTCCTCGCCGACGACCGGCCGGCCCTGGCAGCGATCCTCCACGGCTGGGAATCCGAAAACATCCGCGGCGCGAAGCTCGAGCCTTACTGGGAGCCGACGCCGTTCCCCCTGGAGCGGGCGCCGGTCTGAGCGCCGTCAGCCCTCGGCCGGAGCGTCATCGCGAAAATACGGCTCGACGGGGCCCTTCAGCTTCACCGTCATCGGGTTGCCGGCCCGGTCGAGGGTCTTGCCGGCGGAGAGGCGGACCCAGCCCTCGCTGACGCAATATTCCTCGACGTTGGTCTTCTCGACGCCCTTGAAGCGGATGCCGATGCCGCGCTCGAGGATCTTCTCGTCGTAGAACGGGCTGTTGGGGTTCACGGCGAGGCGGTCGGGGGGCGTGTCGGACATCGTCGGTCGGCCTTGTCGATCGGTTTCGAGCCAGAGCCGGTAAGGGATTCAGGCGCCGCCCGCAACGTTCAGCGTCCCGTTGAGGGTTCTGACCGCCGCGATCAGGTCGTCCGTGCGTCCGCTCTGGAGCAGCGGCACGAGGCCGGCCACCGCCGCGGGCGGCAGGTCCCACCATGCGGTCTCGAGGAGGGCCGCGACGGTGTCGGGATCGAAGCGGTGGCGCACCACACGGGCGGGGTTGCCGGCGACCACGGCGTAGGGCGGCACGTCCCGGCTCACCACGGCGTGGGCCGCCACCACGGCACCATGCCCGATGGTGACGCCCGACAGGACGAGGCAGCCCGAGCCGAGCCAGACATCGGAGCCGATGGTCACGTCACCGCGCGAGGCGTGGTACTCCGCCGGCGCGTCGAGGCCCGGCCACAGGCCCGCCATGGCGGCGAACGGGTAGGTCGAGACCCAGTCGAGGCGGTGCCCGCCGCCCAGCAGGATCTCGACCTTGTCGGCGATGGAACAAAACCGGCCGATCGTCAGCCGCCGGCCGGATTCGGGAAATCGCACCTTCGGGCGTCCGTAGGAGTACGCGCCGATGGAGAACCCGTGGCGTTTCGCCAATCCGGCGAGGTGAATCCGGGTCTCGTTGTGCGGGTTGCGCCCACTCCGCAGGCGGTGCAACAGGGTCTTCAATCGACGCACCCCGGACCCGACCGGAACGGTGCTCCAAAGCGCGCGCGGCGCAACATCCAGGGAGTGAGGCCCATGGGCGACAACATGTCCGACGATCTCAAGTCCGGGGCGCTCGTCTACCACCGCCTGCCGCGTCCCGGAAAGCTCGAGATCCAGGCCACCAAGCCGCTGGGCAACCAGCGCGACCTGGCGCTGGCCTATTCCCCCGGCGTCGCCGCCGCCTGCGAGGCCATCGCGGCCGATCCGCAGGAGGCCGCCACCCTCACCATCCGCCAGAACCTGGTCGCCGTCCTCACCAACGGCACGGCGGTGCTGGGCTTGGGGAATATCGGCCCCCTGGCGTCGAAGCCCGTGATGGAGGGCAAGGCGGTCCTGTTCAAGAAGTTCGCCGGCATCGACGTGTTCGACATCGAGGTCGCTCAGAACGACGTCTCCAAGCTCGTCGACGTCGTCTGCGCCCTGGAGCCGACCTTCGGCGGCATCAACCTCGAGGACATCAAGGCGCCCGAGTGCTTCGAAGTCGAGGAGCAGTGCCGGGCCCGAATGAACATCCCGGTCTTCCACGACGATCAGCACGGCACCGCCATCATCGTGGCGGCGGCCGTCCTCAACGCGCTGGAACTCGCCGGCAAGCAGCTCGGCGACGTCCGCATCGTCACCTCGGGCGCGGGCGCCGCTGCGCTCGCCTGCCTCAACCTCCTCGTCTCCCTCGGGGCGAAGGTGGAGAACATCACCGTCACCGACATCAAGGGCGTGGTCTACAAGGGCCGTGCCGAGCTGATGGACCGCTGGAAGGACATCTACGCGCAGGAGACCGAGGCCCGGACCCTGGCCGAGGTGATCCCGGGCGCGGACGTGTTCATCGGCCTCTCGGCCGGCGGCGTCCTCAAGCCCGAATACCTCGAGACGATGGCGCCGAACCCGCTGATCATGGCGCTCGCCAATCCCTACCCGGAGATCATGCCCGATCTCGCACAGGAGAAGCGCCCCGACGCGATGATCTGCACCGGGCGCTCGGACTTCCCCAACCAGGTCAACAACGTCCTGTGCTTCCCCTACATCTTCCGGGGCGCGCTCGATGTCGGCGCCACCTCGATCAACGAGGAGATGAAGCAGGCCGCCGTAAAGGCCATCGCGGCGCTCGCCCGCGAGACGCCGTCCGACGTGGTCGCCCGCGCCTATGGCGGCGAGGCCCGTCCGTTCGGCCCGCGCTCCCTGATCCCGAGCCCGTTCGACCCGCGCCTGATCCTGCGCATCGCCCCGGCGGTCGCTCAGGCGGCCATGGATTCGGGCGTCGCCGGCCGGCCCGTGGAGAACCTCCAGGCCTACACCGACAGCCTCGACCGCTTCGTGCACCGCTCGGGCTTCATCATGAAGCCGATCTTCTCCAAGGCCAAGGAGAACCCCAAGCGGGTCATCTACGCCGAGGGCGAGGACGAGCGCGTCCTGCGCGCCGCACAGGCCATCATCGAGGACGGGGTGGCGCGGCCCATCCTGGTCGGACGCCCGCGCGTCATCGAGACCCGGATCAAGCGCTTCGGCCTCACCCTGCGCCAGGGCGAGCATTTCGACCTCATCGATCCCGAGGACGATCCGCGCTACCGCGACTACGTCGCCACCTACCTCGAGGTCGCCGGCCGGCGCGGCATCACCCCCGACGCCGCCCGCACCCTGGTGCGCACCAACACCACCGTGATCGGCGCGATCGCCGTGCGCCGGGGCGAGGCGGACGCCCTGATCTGCGGCCTGGAGGGCCGGTTCGAGACGCGTCTGCGGGTGATCCGCGACGTGATCGGCATGGCACCGGGCGTTCTCGATTTTGCCGCCATGAGCCTGATCGTGACGAAGAAGGGCGCCTATTTCCTCGCCGACACCCATGTGCGCCAGGACCCGAGCGCCGAGGAGATCGCCGACGTGGCGGTGGCCTGCGCCGAGCACGTCCGCCGCTTCGGCCTCACCCCGAAGATCGCGCTCCTCAGCCATTCGGATTTCGGCCAGTCGGATTCGCGCTCGTCCCTGAAGATGCGCTCGGCCCTGGGCCTGATCCGGTCCCGGGATCCCAACCTGCAGGTGGATGGCGAGATGCAGGCCGACACCGCCCTCTCGGAACTCATCCGCGACCGGGTGATGCCGAGCTCCTACCTCAAGGGCGCGGCCAACGTGCTGATCCTGCCGAACCTGGATGCCGCCAACATCGCCTTCCAGTTCGCTAAGGTTCTGGCCGACGCCCTGCCGGTGGGGCCGCTCCTCATCGGTCCGGCCAAGCCCGCCCACATCCTGTCGCCCTCGGTGACGGCGCGCGGCATCGTCAACATCACCGCCGCCGCCGTGGTCGAAGCCCAGGCCGGTGACGTGAGCGCCACCACGGCCCTGGCCGAGCCGGGTGCCGGATCGACCGCCGAGTAATCTCGGCGGGCGCGATCGATCCGAAAAAAAGGCCCCCGGAGCGATCCGGGGGCCTTTCTCGTTCGGGCGTGTCCGCCGGCCGTGGGCCGGCGGGAAGGTCCGGTCAGTCGCGGCGGGTGCCGTAAGCGAGCGCCGCGTCGACGGTACCGAAGCGGCCGCCGAGGAAGGCGGCGAGCGCGCCGAGGACCAGGGCGAGGGCGCCATAGAGCGCGCCCTGGGTTGCGGCGCTGCGGGTCGCCTCGGCGGCGGCGGCGGCCTTCTGCTTCGCCTCGGCCGCGGCCTGCTCGTACTGCTTGCGGTAATCCTGGACCTGAGCCTTGGCCTCGTCGGGCGAGATGCCCTGCGCCTTCGCGAGGGCATCCGCGGCGCGGGCCTCGGCCTGGGCCTGCTGGGCGGCGTCACCCGACAGATAGGCGCGCACGGCCTGGGCCGCCGTATCGCGCAGGGCGGCCGGGTCCTGGCCGCCCGAGGTCTGGCGGACCTTGTTCTCGATGCCGTCGAGGGGATTCGTCAGCTTTGTGAGCGAGGGCGCGGCCGTCTGGGCTGCCGTCTGAGCGGCACCGCCGAGGGCCGAACCCGCGCCGCCGATGACGCTGGAGATACCACCGAACGCGCCGCCGATGAGGCTGCCGGCCGCGGAGGTGAGCAGGTAGACGATGACGAGGGTGGTCACGGCCCAGGAGACGAGGCCGTGATAGCCGCTGGTGCCGGCCGAGGGCTTGCCCGACAGGCGTCCGGCGAGAAACCCGCCGATGAGCGAGGCGACGATGCCCGAGACGACCCACCAGAGGCCCGCGCCCGTGGAGAGGCTGGCGGCGGTGGGGGTGTCGTTGCCCGTGGGGTTCAGGGTCGAGAGACCGATGCCGAGGCCGACCATGTTGAGGATCATCTGCGCCACCAGCGCGATGACGGCACCCGCGAAGATGGCGCCCCAGGACACTTGGTTCAGCGGGAGCGTGCTGCGCGGCTCGATGATGGCGGCCGTCGATGCGACGGGCGTGCGTGTGGGTATGACGGCCAAAGGGAACTCCTGGGGACTTGGATCGGGACTTGGATCGGGACTGGGCGCCGGGACGACTCACGCCGGTCGCAGGGACGCGGCGCGGCGCGATGGCGGAGGGATGGAGGCGATGAACCGGATGGCGCACGATCGGGCACACCCTGCCCGTTTGCACGCCATCACACGACAGCGCCGGTCCCAACGTGCGGTTCCGGGAAATGTTCGCGGCCTTTCGCCGTTCCTGTCCGGGCCCGGCTTACGAGACGCTCCCGGCCAGCTGGAAATCCTCGGCCCAAAACGCAAAAACGGCCCCGAAGGACCGCCATGAAGCTTAGGCAATTTGGGAGAATTGGAGCGGGCGAAGGGATTCGAACCCTCGACCCCAACCTTGGCAAGGTTGTGCTCTACCCCTGAGCTACACCCGCTCACACCACGATGCCGGCACGAAGCCAACGATCGGGACCGTCGTATTCACAATGCCGAGCGGCCTGGGTGAGCCATGGCATCGCGTCGTCTGGGATGAATTGGAGCGGGCGAAGGGATTCGAACCCTCGACCCCAACCTTGGCAAGGTTGTGCTCTACCCCTGAGCTACACCCGCTCACAACCGCGCCGCTGGTGGAAAGACCCGCCGGCGGCCCCGGACGGCGTCTCTAAACACCATTCCGCGGAGCGTTGCAAGGGCCGGAGGACCGATTCCCGTAGCCGGCGCCTCTTGCGGGATTTGCTACCATTGCGCCGGCGGGGGCTCGCCGTCGCGAATCTCACGCAGGCGCGCGCGGGTGGCCCGCGTCGTCGCTTCGGGCAGGGCATCGAGGGGGAAGAACCCGCACTCGGCGATCTCCCGATCGGGGATCTTCGGGGCCGGCACGGAAAAGGCGGGCGCCACATAGAGGGCGACGTGGTCGCGGCCTGCCGCCGCCCCGTTGTGGTAGAACCCGTGGAGCCGCAGGGCCCGAGCCGGATCGACGACGATCCCGGCCTCCTCCTCGAACTCGCGGATCATCGCCGCGACGGCGCTCTCCCCCACCTCGATCCCGCCGCCGGGCAGGTGCCAGCCGGCGATGTAGGTGTGCCGCACGAGGCAGACACGGCCCTGCCCGTCGATGGCCGCGCCGCGCACGCCGAGGGTCATGCCGCGCGTGGCAAGCGCGCCGAGGTGGAACAGCCGCCGCAGGAGCGGTCGGTCCAGAAGCATCCTCAGACGACCCGCAAGGCGATGGCGCCGAGGCCGTCGATGGCCGCGCGCATGGTCCGGCCCCGCGTCACCGCGCCGACGCCGGACGGCGTGCCGGTGAAGATGAGATCGCCGGGATGCAGGGTGAAGTAGGCCGACAGGTAGGCGATCTGCTCAGGGACAGACCACAGCATCTCCGAGAGATCGCCGCGCTGGCGCTCGGTGCCGTCGACGGCCAGGGTGATGGCACCCCGGTCCGGGTGGCCGATGGCCGAGGCGGGGTGTAACGGGCCGATGGGGGCGGAGGCGTCGCCCGCCTTGGCCAGATCCCACGGCCGGGCGAGGCGCTTGGCCTCGTCCTGGACATCGCGCCGGGTCATGTCGAGGCCGACCGCGTAGCCGTAGACATGATCGAGGGCGGAGGCCTCCGCGATGTCGGCGCCCCCCACGGACAGGGCCGCCACCATCTCCACCTCGAAATGGTAGTTCTCCGTGCGCGGCGGATAAGGGTGATCGACGGCTTCTGAGCCGGCCACGATCTGGAGGGCGTCGGCGGGCTTCATGAAGAAGAACGGCGGCTCGCGCTCGGGGTCCTTGCCCATCTCGCGGGCATGCGCCGCGTAGTTGCGCCCGACGCAGTAGACGCGCCGGACGGGGAACAGGTCCGCGCTGCCGACGATGGGCAGGGCGATGCGCGGCGGGTTGGGGATCACGGACAGCATCGTTGGAGTCTCCCAGATCTCGGATGCGCGGCGGCCGGCCCTGCACAGCGGCCGCGCGCTCCCTATCATAGGGGGAGCGCCCGGCCGCGCCATCCCGGCGGCGGTGGGCGGCCTGCCCGGGATGTTCGCGTGCCCTCCTCCGCTCTCCTCGCCGCGCTGACCGACCGCCTCGGAGCGGCCCACGTCCTGACGGCGCCCGAGGATCTGGAGTCCTACCTCGTGGAGACCCGCGGGCTCCATCGGGGCCAGGCGCTCGCCGTGGCGCGTCCGGCCGACACGGCCGAGGTCGCCTTCGTCGTGGAGCGATGCGCCGCCGCGCGGGTGCCTGTGGTGGCCCAGGGCGGCAACACTGGTCTCGTCGGCGGCGGCGTGCCCCAGGGCGGGATCGTCCTGTCGCTCACCCGCCTCGCCCGGGTGCGCGCCGTCGACCCGGTCAACGCCACCATCACCGTCGAGGCGGGCGTCACCCTGGCGGACGTCCAGGCGGCGGCGGACGGGGCCGGGATGCTGTTTCCCCTGTCGCTCGCCTCGGAGGGCTCGTGCCGCATCGGCGGCAACCTCGCGACCAATGCCGGCGGGACGGCGGTTCTGGCCTACGGCAACGCCCGCGACCTCGTGCTCGGCCTCGAAGTGGTGCTGGCCGACGGCCGGGTCTGGAACGGGCTGAAAGGCCTGCGCAAGGACAATGCCGGCTACGACCTCAAGCAGCTCTTCGTCGGTTCGGAAGGCACCCTCGGCATCATCACCGCCGCCGTCCTGAAGCTGTTCCCCAAGCCCCTGAGTCGGGGCGTCGGCTTCGTCGGCCTCGCCGACCCGGCCGCGGCACTCGCCCTGTTCGCGCAGCTCCGCGCCCGGGCCGGGCGCGATCTCACCGCCTTCGAGGTGATCCCGCCCTTCGGCCTGGAGATCGTCCTGCGCCACACGCCGGGCGCGACGCCGCCGCTCGCGGGCCGGCACGGCACCTACGCCCTCGTCGAGTTCTCCTCGACGCGGCCCGACGCCCCGGCCGCCGAGGCCCTGGAGGCGGCGCTCGCCGAGGCCATCGAGGCCGGCTTCGTGGAGGACGCGACGCTTGGCGCCAGCGAGGCCCGGAACCAGGCCCTGTGGGCGCTTCGCGAAAACCTGTCGGAGGTGCAGCGGCGCGAGGGCGGCTCGATCAAGCACGACGTCTCGGTGCCGCTCTCGGCGCTTCCCGAATTCCTCGACACGGCGACGCGGGCCTGCGAGGCGGCAATGCCGGGCCTGCGCGTCTGCGCCTTCGGGCATTTCGGCGACGGCAACATCCACTTCAACCTGAGCCAGCCTGTCGGCATGGACCGGGCGGCGTTCCTCGGCCAGTGGAGCCGCTTCAACCGCATCGTCCACGACGTGGTGGAAAGTCTCGGCGGCTCCATCGCCGCCGAGCACGGGGTCGGCCTGATCAAGCGCGACGAACTCGCCCATTACGCCGACCCCGTCGCCCTCGACCTCATGCGCCGGGTCAAGGCGGCGCTCGATCCGCACGGCCTGCTCAATCCCGGCAAGGTCGTGGTGCCCGAGGGCGGCGGGCCGCCCGCCCTGCCCCCGGCCTGATGCCCTCCGAAGATCTTTTGCCGGAACCGAAAGGCGTCTCACGGGATTGTTATTGTGCGGCGCACCAATTCCGTTCAGACTGTGTGTCGCGACGCGCCATGAATTCGGCGTCAATGGCGCCAAGGATGTGAGAGCACGGCGGTTTTCCGCGCGTTGCGGTGCGGCAGGTTACCCGGCCTTAACCGCCGCGGCGTTCAATCGCCCCGAGTGTTCGACCGTGACGCGACCCCGCCCCGTGAGGGGCACCGAAGGAGACCCGAGGATGCCGACCTCTCAGGCGAGAGTTCCCACCGCCGAGGCGAGCCGCTACCTGAAGCAGCTCTGCCGGCACTGGAGCCACAAGTTCCCCGTCGAGGCCACCGACGCCGCCGGCCGCGTGCCGTTCGGCGAAGACCGGGTCTGCACCTTCGAGGCCGAGGCCGACGCCCTGCTGATGCGGGTGGCGACCCCCGATCCGGCGGCCCTGACGCGCCTCGAGAACGTGGTCTCCGATCACCTCCTGCGCTTCGCCTTCCGCGAGAACCTCGGCGAGATCACCTGGTCGCGCGCCGCTTGACCTGACGTCTCGGGACCTGATCTTGAGCTGACGTTCAGGATTGGATCGAGGGAGACGCGGGATGGATACGCACGGTCAGGCCGGTGGAGCGGGCACGGCTCCGACGACGCATGCGGTGCGCCTTGAGCGCCTCGCGGAAGTGGCCGTCAAGGTCGGCCTCGGCTTGCGGCCGGGCCAGGAGCTCGTGATCACGGCGCCCCTGGAGACCGTCTCCCTCGTGCGGGCGATCACCGAGCAGGCCTACAAGGCCGGTGCGTCGCTCGTCACCACGTTCTACTCCGACGATGCCGCGACCCTGGCGCGCTTCGCCTACGCGCCGGAAGAGGCCTTCGACACGGCCGCGGGCTGGCTCTATTCCGGGATGGCGGAGGCCTACCGCAACGGCGCCGCGCGTCTAGCTGTGGCCGGCGACGACCCCTCGCTGCTGGCCGGACAGGACACGGCACGGGTGTCGCGGGCCAACCGGGCCCGCTCGCAGGCCTACGTGCCGGCCCTCGAGCTCATCGCCAACTTTTCCACCAACTGGACCATCGTCTCGGCCGCGACCACGCCGTGGGCCCGCACGGTGTTCCCGGACCTGCCCGAGGACGCGGCCGTTTCCCGCCTGTGGGACGCGATCTTCTCCGCCTCGCGGGTCGACGGACCGGATCCCATCGCCGCCTGGGAGGCGCACAACGCCGCCCTTCACGCCCGCATGGGCGCCCTCAACGCCCATCGCTTCGCAGCCCTGCGCTTCACCGGGCCGGGCACGGACCTCACCGTGGGTCTGGCCGACGACCACGAATGGTGCGGCGGCGCCTCGGTCTCGCGCAGCGGCATCACCTGCAACGCCAACATCCCCACCGAGGAAGTGTTCACCACGCCCCACAAGGACCGGGTCGACGGGGTCGTGACGAGCACCAAACCCCTGTCCTACCAGGGCACGCTCATCGACGGCATCCGGGTGCGATTCGAGGCGGGCCGCATCGTCGAGGCCGAGGCCCGCACGGGCGGCGCGGTGCTCGCCAAGGTGCTGGAGACCGATGCGGGCGCCCGCCAGCTCGGCGAGGTCGCCCTGGTGCCGGCCTCCTCGGCGATCTCGGCCTCGGGGCTGCTGTTCTACAACACCCTCTACGACGAGAACGCCGCGAGCCACATCGCGCTCGGCCAGGCCTACAGCAAGTGCTTCGTCAACGGCGGCGCGGAGTTCAGCGAGGCCGACCTCGTGGCGCGAGGCGCCAACCGCAGCCTGATCCACATCGACTGGATGATCGGTTCGGCCGAGATCGACGTCGACGGCCTCACGGCGGAGGGCCGGGCGATCCCGGTCATGCGCGCGGGCGAGTGGATCGACTGAGCCTCGTTCCGGGATTTCGAAGGGCTTGCCCTTCGAACCGGGATCAAGCGGCGGGCGCAGCCGCCTCGGTGGCGGGCGCTGCCGGAGCCTTGGGCTTCGGCAGCATCGCCGGGCGCCAGCGCCGGTGCATCCAGAGCCACTGGCCGGGATTCTCGCGGATCCAATCCTCGACCACGCGGGTCATGGCCTGCATGGCGCCCTGAACGTCGATCTCGCCGTTCGCATCGCGCGGCAAGTCGAGGGGCGGGGTGAGTTCGAGGGAAAAGCGCGCGCCCTCACGCCGCACCACGCGAACGCCGTGGACCGGGCATTCGTAGTGCCGGGCAAGCTTGCCGAGCAGCGGGTTGACGAGGACGGGACGGCCGAAGAACTCGACCACGACGCCCCGGGTGAAATGCTGGTCGATGAGCTGGCCGAGGTGCCCGCCGCGCTCCACCACGCCCTGCATGGCGAACACCGCGCCCTGCCCGGCCGCCGCGAGACCGCCCATGGTCTGGCGGCGCACCTCCTGCACGAGGCGGGCGGAGGCGGCGTCGTTGGGCGGGCGGAAGATCGCCGTGGCGTCGAGGCCGTAGCGGGCCGCGCAGATCGCCGGCAATTCCCAGTTGGCGAGGTGCGCCGAGAAGATCAGCCCCGGCTTCCCGTCGTCGCGCAGATCCGCGAAATGGCCCTCGCCCGAGACCTGCATGCGCTGGCTCGCCGGATCGGACGCGTCGGCATCGAACAAGGTGTGGAGATGGGCGTATTCCGCGCCCGTGCGGCCGAGATTGTCCCAGGCTTGCGCCGCGAGCGCCCGCCGGGCGGCCGGATCGAGGTCCGGGAACGCGGCGGCGAGGTTGGCCATGGCCGTGCGGTGGGCGGGCAGGAACGGGCCGATGGTCCGGACCACGCGCCCGCCGATCCGGCTCGCCCGGTCGGTCCCGAGCCGGCGCGCCAGCCAGAACAGGGTCCGGATCAGGGGGATCATCGCGAGCCCGGCAAGGCGCGGCAGATGGCGTTTCAGGACCAGGGCGAGGCGGAGCAAGGCGATTCCCGTGCGGGGGGGAGCGTTCAGAGCGACGCCCCATCCTCCCCGCTTAGATCATTTTTTCGCGGGGGTGCACCCGGTGTGCGTCCGACGACGGAGCGGCCCCGGCGAGGCGCGGCGTCACAGGGTGACGAGGATCTTGCCGAACACCTTGCGCGCTTCAAGGCGCTCCAGCCCTTGCGCGAAGTCGGCGAGCGGCAGCACCGTGTCGACGACGGGGGTGAGGCCCTCGGCCATCTTGGCCAGCGACTGGCGGATATTGGCCATGGAGCAGCCGAACGAGCCGGTGATGCGGTATTGCTGCTGGAACAGCTGCATCAGGTTCATGGTGGTGGAGACGCCCGAGGTCGAGCCGCAGGTGACGAGGCGCCCGCCGCGCTTGAGGCACAGGGACGAGCCGTTCCAGGTGTCGGGCCCGACATGCTCGAACACCACGTCGACGCCCTTGCGCTTCGTGAGCCGGCGGACCTCGCCCTCGAAGCGCTCGTCGCGGTAGTTGATGACGTGGTCGGCGCCGAGGGCCTTCGCCTTCTCGCCCTTGGCGTCGTCGCCCACCGTGGTGAACACCGTGCAGCCGATGGCTTTGGCCATCTTGATCGCCGCCGTGCCGATACCCGAACCGCCGGCATGGACCAGGATGCTCTCGCCGGGCTCCAGCTTCGCGTTGTCGAACAGCATGTGCTGCACGGTGCCGAACGCGATGGGTGCGCAGGCCGCATCTGTGAAGCTCACGCCGTCCGGCACCCGGACCACGAGGCGGGCCGGCATGGTCACGACCTCGCGGGCGAAGCCGTCGATGTGGAAGCCCATCACCCCGGCGACATTCTCGCACAGGTTGTCGCGGCCCTCCGCGCAGGCCTTGCAGCGGCCGCAGGTCTGGGCGCCGTACAAAGCCACGCGGTCGCCCTCGGCCAAGCCCTCGACGCCCTCGCCGACGCAGACGATCTCGCCCGCGGCTTCGGCGCCTACGGTGAGCGGCAGCTTGCGCTTGGCGAAGGCCATGCCGCGAAAGCCCCACACGTCGATGAAGTTGAGGCCGACCGCCCGCACACGGACCCGGACCTCGCCGGGGCCGGGGGGAGCCGGGGCCTCGATCTCGCTCACGCGCAGGTCGCGGTCGCCGAAGAGCTGGAGGGCTTGCATCTCGTCTCGATCCGGAATCAGGCGATGGCGATGCGGCCGTCGAGGCCGATGACGCGGCCGACGCCACGCACGCGGTTGAGAATACGGTCGCCAGCCAGGGTCTCGCGATCCGCCGGCAGAGTCAGGGTGACGCGTCCGTCCGCGACGGTGGCGGGCAGGCCACCGAGGGTGCCCTCCATCCCGGCCGTGAGCGGGAAAGCGAGGCGCAGGAGGGCGCCGAGCAGCCGGGCCCGGTCGAACAGGCGGGGGCCGGCAAGGTTGCGCAGCATCGGGCTCGCCTTCTCCGGCGCGACGCCCTCGTGGCGGAAATACACGGCCAGCGCGAGGTAGGCCCGGCCGGGATGGTCGATGCCGACGAAGGCGGCGTGGGTGATGACGTTGACGCTCTGCTCGCCGCGATAATCGGGGTGCGCCCGCCAGCCGATATCCGACAGGAGACAGGCGGCGTGGCGCAGGCGGCGCTCGTCGGCCGTCTCGGGGGCATCGAGGGTCCCGATGAAGCGGTCGGTCCAGGCGATGAGATCCGTGGCGTGGCCCGGCGAGCGGGCACGCAGGACATTGAGTTCGGCGGCCGCCGCCAGCAGGGGGTCGGCCAGGCGGGCGTCGCGGTCGAGCTGCTCGTAGAGCAGACCTTCGCGCACGCCGGAGGCCGAGATCGCGAGTTCACGCGGACGCCCGACGCGAAGGATCTCCTCCAGCACCACGGCGCCGTAGGCCAGAAGCGGCCGGCGGGCCTCGGAGACGCTCTCGACATCCTGCAGCAGGGCCGCGTCCGTACGCTCCACCACTTCGAGGAAGTTGAGTTCGTCCGAGGGTTCGACGCTGTAGCCGTGCATGACGTGGAGCGGGTAGCCGCGCGCGGCCTGGTGCAGGCGGGCCAGCGCCCGCCAGGTGCCGCCCACCGCGTAGAAGCTGCGCCCGCGCAGGGTTTCGAGCTGGGGTGCGGCCTTCTTCAGATGCTCGCGGACGATCTTGATGGCCTTCCTCGGCGAATTCCCCGAGAGGTCCTGGAGGGCGAGGCCGCCGAGCGGCATGGTCACGCCCGTGCCGACGGTGGCGCCGCGCACGTCCACGAGTTCGAGGGAGCCGCCGCCGAGATCGCCCACCACGCCGTCCGGTGCATGGAAGCCCGAGATGACGCCGAGCGCCGACAACTCGGCCTCGCGCCGTCCCGACAGGAGCTCGATGGGATGGCCGCAGGCGGCCTCGGCGGCCGCGAGGAACTCGGGCCCGTTCCTGGCGTCCCGGGCGGCGGCGGTGGCCAGCACGAAGACCCGAGCGACCTGCATGGTCTCGCACAGCACCCGGAAGCGGGCGAGGGCGATGAGGGCACGCCGGACCGCCTCCTCGTTGAGGCGCCCCGTGGTGAGCACGTTGCGGCCGAGGCCGCACAGTACTTTTTCGTTGTAGAGCGGTGTCGGCGCCCTAGTCAGCCCGTCATAGGCGACGAGCCGCACGGAGTTCGAGCCAATGTCGATGATGGCCACGGGCGCGCGGCGAATCCAGGCCGTACGATCGTCGGCCCCGGACTCGCCGCGGGGTGGGCCGGCATGGTGGAGGCCCATGCATGTTCCTTCGGCAAGGCGCTCAGGCGCGCTGGGCACGGCGGCTCAGGGCACGCGGGCTCGATTTCTTCGACGACTTGCCGCGCCCGGACAGGCTCGGATTCGTCATGAAATATTTATGGGCGTTGAACGGTTCCTCGCCCTCGGCCGGCTGGATCCGCTCACTCGCGCCAGACGCCAGTACACGCCAGCTCTGGCGGTTGTCGAGGAGGTTAGCCAGCATGATCTGATCCAGCACCTGCTGATGCACCGTGGCGTTGGTGATGGGCAGGAGCGCCTCGACCCGGCGGTCGAGGTTGCGGCTCATGAGGTCGGCCGACGAGATGTAGACCGTGGCCTTGGGGTGGGGCAGGCCGACGCCGTTGCCGAAGCAGTAGATGCGCCCGTGCTCCAGGAAGCGGCCGACGATGGATTTCACCCGGATCGTCTCCGACAGGCCGGGGATTCCGGGCCGCAGGCAGCAGATGCCGCGCACCACGCAGTCGATCTGCACGCCGGCGGCACTCGCGTCGTACAGGGCGTCGATGATCTGCTGGTCGACGAGCGAGTTGCACTTGATCCAGATCGCCGCCGGGCGCCCGGCCCTGGCGTGGGCGATCTCGGCGTCGATGTTCTCCAGCAGGCGGGGCTTCAGGGTCAGGGGCGAGACGGCCATGCGCTCCAGCCCGGCGGGCTCGGCGTAGCCGGTGATGTAGTTGAAGATGCGCGACACGTCGCGGGCCACCACCGGGTCCGCGGTGAAGAACGACAGGTCGGTGTAGATGCGCGCCGTGATCGGGTGATAGTTACCGGTTCCGACGTGGCAGTAGCTCACGAGCTTGTCCCCCTCGCGCCGGACCACCATCGACAGCTTGGCGTGGGTCTTGAGCTCGACGAAGCCGAACACCACCTGCGCGCCGGCCTTCTCGAGGTTGCGCGCCCAGCGGATGTTGGCCTCCTCGTCGAAGCGGGCCTTGAGCTCGACGAGGGCGGTGACCGACTTGCCGAGTTCGGCGGCTTCCGCGAGGGCCGCCACGATGGGCGAGTTCGAGGAGGTGCGGTAGAGCGTCTGCTTGATCGCGACCACGTTGGGGTCGCGGGCGGCCTGGGCCAGGAACTGCACCACGGCGTCGAACGATTCGTAGGGGTGGTGGACGGTGAAGTCCTTCTGCCGGATGGCGGCGAACACATCGCCGCCGCTCTCGCGGATGCGCTCGGGAAAGCGCGGGTTGTAGGCCTTGAACTTGAGCTCCGGCCGGTCGATCCCGACGATCTGGGACAGCTCGTTGAGGGCCAGCATGCCCTCGATGAGGAACACCGCGTCGGGGCCAATCTCGAGTTCGTCGGCGACGAAAGCGCGCAGGTCCTCCGACATGCCGGCCTCGACCTCGAGGCGGATGACGATGCCGCGCCGACGCTGTTTCAGGGCCGTCTCGAAATGCAGGACGAGATCCTCGGCCTCCTCCTCGATCTCGAGATCGGAATCGCGGATCACCCGGAACGCCCCGTGGCCGCGCAGGGAGTAGCCCGGAAACAGCCGCCCGGTGAACAGGACGATGACCTGCTCGATGGCGATGAAGCGCGCCGTGGCGTCGCCCTCGGCGTCGGGCAGGCGGACGAAGCGGTCGACCAGGGCCGGCAGGCGGATGAGGGCGCGCAGCACCCGGCCGTCGCGCGGGCGCATGAGCATCAGGGCGATGGTCGAGCCGAGGTTCGGGATGAACGGGAACGGATGGGCCGGATCGATGGCCAGCGGCGTCAGCACCGGGAAGACATGGCTGAGGAAATACTCCTCCAGCCAGGCCTTGTGCTCCGGGGTGAGGCCGGCGGGCTCCACGAGCTCGATGCCGGCGCCGAGAAGCTCGCCCCGCAACGCGCGCCAGCGCTGCTGCTGGTCGAGGGCCAGGCGCGACACGTCGGAGCCGACGCGGGCGAGCTGCTCGGCCGGGCTCAGGCCGTCCTGCGACGGCGCGACGAGGCCGGCGCGGACCTGATCGTGCAGGCCGGCGACGCGCACCATGAAGAACTCGTCGAGATTGTTGGCCGAGATCGAGAGGAAGCGCAGCTGCTCCAGGAGCGGGTGATTGGGGTTGGACGCCTCCTCCAGCACCCGGCGGTTGAACTGGAGCCAGGACAGCTCGCGGTTGACGAAGCGCTCGGGCGAGTGACGCAGGGCGAGGCCCGCCTCGCGGACGGTGTCGCGGACATCCGCCTCGGCGGGGAGATCGGGACCGGACTCCGGCAGGAGCGCCTCCGCCGGGGGGAGATCGACGTCGGGCCCGGCATCGGCGGCGAGCGCCGCGGGCGAATCCGAGCCGGCCGCGAGCTTTTCACCGTGCGCGGGCTTCTCCTGAGCGACGCGTTTCGGCGCGGTCCGCGCGGTCCGCGGGCGGGCCGGCGCACGGGTGGCCTCGGCCTCGGCGGGTCCGGCCTCCGGTGCGGTCGCGTCCGATTCCATGTCCGCCAAGTGCGTGTCTCCTGAAAGCTGAGGGGCGGCTTCCTAGCATGCGGGACGCCGCGGTTCTTGACAGTTCGATGACAGTCTTTTGCGCACGGCCGGACGGGCGCCCCTAATCGGCGTCGTCGGCCTCGTCGTCCGTCGCGTCGAGGCCGAGGCGGGCGAGAACCGCCAGGGCCAGGGGCCGGGTGATGCGCCGGCCGCGCCCGAGGGCGTCGCGGTCGAGCTCGCTCACCACCTGCCGGGCGAGGCCGAACGAGCGGTCGATACGGAGCGCCAGCGCCTCGACCACGGCGAGATCGACCACGAGCTGGCGGTCCACGAACAGCTTGACGAGGACGGCGCGGAGCAGCGCGTCGTCGGGGGCGAGGATGGTGGCGCCGGGTGCCAGACGCAGGCGCGAGCGCAGGTCGGCGGTGGCCAGCCCCATGGCCTCCACGGGCTGGGCCGCCGTGACGAGGACCGGGCTGCCATGCTCGCGGGCGAGGTTGAGGAGGTGGAACAGGGCCGCCTCGTCGCGGCCCTCGGCCCGGTCGATGTCTTCGATGACGAGGGCACCGTTGGAGACGAGGTGGGGCACGGCCGCCGCCCGGACCTCGGCGACGGACGCCGTCCAGGCATGGGCCCGCGTCGCCCAGATCGAGGCGAGGTGGCTCTTGCCGCTGCCGGGCGGCCCGGTGAGCAGGCAGACGGTGTCGGGCCAGTTCGGCCAGGCCTCGACGAGACCGTAGGCAGCTTCGTTGGCGGGACCGACCAGAAAGTCCTCCCGCCCGTAGCGCGGGTCGGCCGGCAGGTCGAAGGCGAGTTGTCTGGGCGGCGCGTTCTCGCGGATGGCCATCAGGTCTCACGGTTGGGGAGCAGCACCGGGGAGCCCGCATGGTAGAGCGGACTCTGCAGGTAGCGGCTCAGGGCGAAGCGCACCACCACGCCGATGGAGGCGGCCACGGGCACGGCGAGCAGAAGGCCGAGGAAGCCGAACAGCGACCCGAAGGCCAGGAGCGCGAACATGAGCCAGACGGGGTGGAGACCCACCGATTCGCCGACGAGTTTCGGCGAGATGATGTTGCCCTCCAGGAACTGGCCGACCACGAACACCCCGATGGTGAGCCCGATATGGAGCCAGTCGGATTCGGGCCAGAACTGCGCCAGGGCGACGCCCACGGAGAGCAGGAAACCGGTGAGCGTGCCGACATACGGGATGAAGGTGAGGAAGCCCGCGATGAGGCCGATGAGCACGCCGAAATTCAGCCCGATGGCGAACAGGCCCACGGCGTAGAAGGTGCCGAGAATCAGGCAGACCAGGGTCTGGCCGCGCACGAAGCCGGTGATCGCGCCGTCGATCTCGCGGCCGAGGCGGCGCACCACGGGCCGGTGACGCGGCGGCACCCAGCCGTCGAGCGCCGCGATCATCCGGTCCCAGTCGACGAGCAGGTAGAACGCCACCACGGGCGTCACCACGAGGAGCGAGGCGATGGAGATCAGCGCCTGGCTGCCCGACCACAGGGATTTCAGGAACGCCAGGAACCACGTGCCGCCCTGCCCCACCAGGGTGCCGACGGAGGATTGCAGGTCGGTGAGCACGTCCGCGCCGCCCACGCGCTGCAGCAGCGGGCCGGCCTTCTCCGTCAGGATTCCCTGCAGCCGGGCGACCATGCCGGGCAGGGTGGCGACGAGGGCGGCGATCTGGTTGGCGGCGAGCGGCACGACGATGAGGAGCGCCACCACGAGGGCGACCACGAACATTGCGAGGATGAGGAGCGAAGCCGTGAGCCGCCCGAGCCCGAGGCGCTCCAGGCGGTCGGCGAGGGGATCGAGGAGGTAGGCCAGCGCGAGGCCGGCCACGAAGGGCAGCATCACGTCGGCCAGGAGATAGAGGAGCAGGGCGATCCCGCCCAGGGCCAGACACCCGATCACCGCCCTGCCGCGCATCGGCCGTCCTCCCCCGCACACGCCGCCCGTGCGCTCCCGAGAGTGGGAAGCCGGTGCGGTGCGGTCAAGGCGGGGCGCAGAAGACTCGCGAAGGCGCGCGGGAATGGTTAGAGGTCGCCAAAGAGCGGATCGGAAGAGAGCGGCGCGGATGACCGGCGAGCCCAAACATGGAATGACCTACGCGGAAGCCGGCGTCGATATCGATGCCGGCAACGCCATGGTCGAGACGATCAAGCCGCTGGTGCGCGCTACCCGCCGGCCGGGGGCGGATGCCGAGATCGGCGGGTTCGGCGGCCTGTTCGACCTCAAGGCGGCAGGGTTCCGCGATCCGATCCTGGTGGCGGCCAACGACGGCGTCGGCACCAAGGTGAAGATCGCCATCGAGACGAACCGCCACGACACCATCGGCATCGATCTCGTGGCCATGTGCGTCAACGACATCATCGTGCAGGGCGCCGAGCCGCTGTTCTTCCTCGACTATTTCGCCACGGCGAAGCTCGTGCCGGGCGTCGGCACCGACATCGTGCGCGGCATCGCGGCGGGGTGCCGGCTCGCCGGCTGCGCCCTCATCGGCGGCGAGACCGCCGAGATGCCGGGCCTCTACGACGGCGCCGACTACGATCTCGCCGGCTTCAGCGTGGGGGCGGCCGAGCGCGGCACCCTGCTGCCGCGCGGCAACATCGTGCCGGGCGACGTGGTCCTCGGCCTGCCTTCCTCCGGGGTGCATTCCAACGGCTTCTCGCTCGTGCGCCGCATCGTCGAGAAGAGCGGCCTGTCCTACGACGACCCGGCGCCGTTCGAGCCGATCCGGACGCTCGGCGAAGCCCTCCTCGAGCCGACCCGCATCTACGTGAAGCCGCTGCTCGCCGCCCTCAAATCCACGGACGGGATCAAGGCGCTGGCCCACATCACCGGCGGCGGCTTCCCCGACAACCTCCCCCGCGTGCTGCCCGACGGGGTCGGCATCGCCATCGACCTCGACGCGATCATGCCCCCGCCCGTGTTCGGCTGGCTCGCCGAGATCGGCGAGGTCGCGGAAGCCGAGATGCTGCGCACCTTCAACTGCGGCATCGGCATGGTGGTGGTGGTCTCGCCCGACAGCGTCGGCGCCGTCTCGAAGGCGCTGGATCTCGGCGGCGCCTCACCCGTGGTCCTCGGCCGGATCACGCCCCGCGGCCCGGAGCCCGTGACCTTCGAAGGCAGGCTCACGTTCTGATGGTGCCTTGCTGATGGCGTCCCCTCGGAAGACCCGGGTCGCGATCCTGATCTCGGGACGCGGCTCGAACATGGCCTCGCTCATCGCGGCGGCCACGGCGGCTGACTTTCCCGCCGAGATCGTGCTGGTCGCCTCCAACCGGCCGGACGCCGGGGGGCTCGCCACGGCGGCGTCGGCCGGCATCCCGACCCGCGCCCTCGACCACAAGGCCTATCCGAACCGGGCCGCTTTCGATGCGGCGCTCCACGCCGAGATGGTGGCCGCCGACATCGACCTCGTGTGCCTCGCCGGCTTCATGCGGATCTTCTCCGCCGGCTTCGTCGAGGCCTGGGCCGGGCGGATGATCAACATCCATCCCTCCCTGCTGCCCCTGTTCAAGGGCGTGCACACCCACGAGCAAGCGCTGGCGGCAGGCGTGCGCCTGCACGGCTGCACCGTGCATTACGTGGTGCCGGAACTCGATGCCGGGCCCATCGTCGCCCAGGCCGCCGTGCCGGTCCTGCCCGGCGACGATGCCGACGCGCTGGCCAGCCGCATCCTGGTGCAGGAGCATCGGCTCTATCCCGCGGCCCTGGCGCTCATCGCCTCGGGCCGCGCGCGCCTCGACGGCGACCGGGTGGTGTTTTCGGACGCTGTGAGCCGGGCGGACGGCGCCCTGCTCAGTCTTCGGGAATAGCGGGTTCCGCAGAAGGGCGGACCTGCACGGCGGGTCCGCCCTGCATCGGATCAGGCTGGGCGCGGCAGCTGGCAGCTGTCGAGGGCCGAGAGCGCCTTGGCGCGGGCCGAATCGTTGAAGTAGCCCATGGTACGGTAGGCGGCGAGCTCGGACTGGTCGAGGCTCGCCAGGGTGCGCTGGGCGTAGCAACCGCACGGGCGGGCAAGGGAGACCTCGGAGACGTTCTGGAGCCGGGCCTGGGTCACGGTGCAGGCATGGCGCACGCGGCCGGTGAGATTGCCCGCCGACGCGGTCTTGAGGGCCGGGTCGGGTGTGTAGCCGGCGAGCTCGGCCGTGGGTCCGGCCTTGTTGGCGTTGCAGGCGGCCACGGTGGCGAGGAGGCCGGCGGCGAGCAGAAGCCGGCCGGTGCGCGGAGCGAAGAGGCGCATGGTGTGACGGGTCCGTGAAAGCGATTCGGGAAACGACCCGGTTTCACGGAGCCCTCGGGCCGGCGCAAGGGCAGCGCGGCCACAGCTTGGCGGCAAACGTCACCCGGAGCCGACGCCCCGGGTGGCGCACGAGACGGCTCAGCCGGCGATGTCGGAATCCTGGAAGAACTGCGCGATCTCGAGCTTGGCGTTCTCGGCGCTGTCGGACCCGTGGACGGTGTTCTCGCCCACCGACTCGGAGAAGGTCTTGCGGATGGTGCCCTCGTCGGCGTTGGCCGGGTTCGTGGCGCCCATGACCTCACGGTAGCGGGCGATGGCGTTGTCGCCCTCGAGCACCTGCACGACCACGGGGCCGGAGATCATGAAGTCGACGAGCTCTCCGAAGAACGGGCGCTCCTTGTGGACCTCGTAGAACTTCTCCGCCTGGGCGCGGCTCATCTGGATGCGGCGCTGGCCGACGATGCGCAGGCCCGCCTTCTCGATCACGGCATTGACCGCGCCGGTCAGGTTCCGCTTCGTCGCGTCGGGCTTGAGGATGGAGAAGGTGCGCTCGGTGGCCATGGTTCGTCCGGTTCTGATTCTGGGGCCGAAACTGAGGCTCCGGCGCCGGGCTTATAGCGGGGGCGTCCCCGCCCCTCAACCCGAGGGCAAAAACACCTTGGCCATGGCTTGAGCGCAACAGTGCCGGAAATTCGCCCGATTGCGCGGGCTTTCTGGGGTCAACGACACCGACCCCTGCCGCCGTTCGACGGAGACCAGCCCATGCGCGTCGCCCTGACTGCCGCCTTCATCCTTTCCGGCCTCACCGCCGTCCAGGTCGCGCCGGCCCTCGCCGCCCCGACCCAGGATCCTTCGGGCACCTGGCTCACGGGCGACGGCCGCGCCAAGGTCCGCATCGACCGTTGCGGCCCGGCGGGCGCCAACATCTGCGGCAAGGTGGTGTGGCTCAAGTCGCCCAACGGCGATGACGGCGCCCCGCGCACGGACATCAAGAACCCCGATCCGAAGAAGCGCAGCCGGCCGGCCCTGGGCCTTACCCTCCTCGACAACCTCAAGCCCGAGGAGGAAAAGTTCTCCGGCGAGATCTACAACGCCGACGAGGGCAAGCTGTATCAGGTCAGCCTGGCGCGCGAGAGCGCCTCGGAACTCTCCGTCTCCGGCTGCCTCCTCAAGATCCTGTGCGGCTCGCAGACTTGGACCCGGGTCCCGGACGTGAATCAGCAGGCCGCCAACGCGGCCGGCGAAACGGCCACCCCGGCCCCGAAGCCCGCCGCGAAGGCGGCGCTCAAGCCGGCCGCCAAGGCCGCGCCGGCAGAGCAGTAAGCCTCGCGGGGAGGGCTCGAGCCCGCTCCTCAGATGGCCGCGAACCCGCGCTGCACGCCCGGACGCGCCAGCATCCGGGCGATCCAGGGCCTCAGGTTGGGGAGCTCGGCGAGATCGACGCCCTGCTTCTCGTGGTACTTCGCCCAGGGCAGGATCGCGATGTCGGCGATGGAGAGGTCGCCGGCCACGTAGTCCCGGCCGGCGAGTTGGCGATCGAGGACGCGGTAGAGGCGTTGCGCCTCCGTGGTGAAGCGCTCGATGGCGTAGGGAATCTTCTCCTGCGCGTAGATGCGGAAATGATGGGTCTGACCGAGCATCGGTCCGAAGCCCGCCACCTGCCACATCAGCCATTCCTCGACCTTCACCCGCGCACGCTCGTCGGCGGGGAGGAAGCAGCCGGTCTTGCGGCTGAGATATTGCAGGATCGCCCCCGATTCGAAGATCGTGATCGGTTGGCCGTCCGGCCCGTCGGGATCGACGATGGCCGGGATCTTGTTGTTGGGCGAGATCGCGAGGAAGTCCGGCGCCATCTGGTCGCCCCGGCCGATGTTCACAGGCACCACCCGGTAGGGCAGGCCGCACTCCTCCAGCATGATCGGGATCTTCCAGCCGTTGGGCGTGCTCCAGGTGTGGACGTCGATGGGTTTTCCCGGAGCGTGTGCCATGCGGATCATCCCGGCCAAGGTTGAGCAGTCTTCATGTGACGGATCAAACCGGAACGCCAGCCGATGGTTGCTCGAAGGCGGCCGGCGGTGGATCGCGGGCTCAAGGCCCGGAAAGAGGCTTGTCCCACGAAGAGGGCTCTTGCCGAACCCTGTGGTTGTGGGTGTGATGCGTCCCGCCCGCCGCGCCGCGGGCGATCCCGCAATCGAGGGTTGTTACGATGCTGTTCCGTTCCGTCCTCCTGGCCTGCCTCGCCGCCCCGCTCCTGCTGGCCCAGCCGGTGCTCGCCAAGGAGAAGGACCCCGCCGCCGCCAAGGAGCCGACCGTCAGCCAGAGCGCGGCGCGCGAGCGCCAGAAGACCTGCGGCGCCGAATGGCGGGCGCTCTCGGTTGCCGACAAGGCCGCCAAGGGGCCGAAATGGCCGCAGTATTTCAGCAAGTGCGTGAAGCGCCTCAAGGAACAGAAGGCCTGACGACGCGTCCGGGGGCTGGAACGCTTGAGCGGCCTGCCCGGTTGGCCGTCGGGCGGGTGGCACGGGACGGGACGATGCGGGAACGGCAGGCGTTGCAGCGGGTGGTGGCGGCCGTCGCCCTCGTGCCCGTCACGTCGGGTCTCTACGGCGTCGTATTCGGCCTCGGCAGCGCGGGCGGCCTCGTCGATGTCTCCGCCGACAGCCATTACCGTTACCTGTCGGGCCTCCACATGGGCATCGGCATCCTGTTCTGGACCTGTGTGCCGGGGATCGAGGCCAAGACCGGACTGTTCCGCTTCCTCACCCTGGTGGTGGCGCTGGGCGGCCTCGCCCGGCTCCTCGGCCTCGCGCTGACCGGCCTGCCCTCCCTGACCATGATGGCGGCGCTCGTCGTGGAGCTCGCCGTCACGCCGCTCCTGTGCCTGTGGCAGGCCCGGGTCGCAGGGCGCTCCCTCGACGCGACCGCGCCGGCCGGGCCGCCCACGGCATGAGCGAGACGGCGCGGGGTGCGCCCTCCCTCATCGACCGCAGCCTCGCCTTCGCCGACCGGGTGGTGCCGGCCCCCTCCGCCTGGGCCTTCGCCCTGCGGATCTGGCTCGCCATGGTACTGGCCCTCTACGCCGCGTTCTGGCTTCAGCTCTCGGGCGCTTCGTCGGCCATGGTCTGCGTGGCGATCCTGGCCCAGCCCAAGCGCGGACAGGCCCTGTCGAAGGCCCTCTACCGCTTCGTCGGCACCCTGGTCGGCGCCGTGGTGGCCATCGTGCTCATCGCCCTGTTCGGGCAGGACCGGGTGCTGCTGCTGGTGTCGTTCACGACCTGGCTGATGCTGTGCGTCTTCACCGCCCACTTCCTGCAGGACACGCGGGCCTACGGGGCGATGCTGTCGGGCTACACCGTGGCGATCATCGCCATCGCGCATATCGACGCGCCGCAGGACGTGTTCGGTGCCGCCGTGGACCGGGTGGCGGCGATCACCATCGGCATCGTCGCCATCACCTTCATCAACGACGCGCTCGCGTCCCCCAGCACCTGGCGTGCGTTGCGCACGCCACTCGACGGCGCGATCGAGGCCACCCGGGCCTTCGCCCGCGACACCTTCGCGACGGGCGATCCCGGATCGGAGCGGACGGGCGCCCTCATCCGCCGCATCGCGGTCATGCGCGGCGACGCCAGCGCCATCGCGGGCGAGCTCGACGACGGCCCCAACCGGGCCGCCGGCGCCCGCAGCGCCATCGCGGCCCTCTACGCGATGGCGGCCTCCGCCCGCGCTTTCACGGCGGCCGCAGACCGCGCGGACGGCCCCGCCGTGGCGGAGGCCCGCGCCCTGTGCCTCGACCTCACCCGCGACGGCTCACGGGAGGCGGCCCTCCGGGCGGCCGAGCGTCTGCGGGACGGTCTCGCGGATCGTGTGGGCCGGGGCGGCGCCAGCCTCGGCGAGATCCTGGCCCTGCAGCGCGCCGTCGATTTCGCCCGGAACGCCGCCTTTGCCCAGGACGGCGCCGAGTCGCTCGCCACCGGCGACCGCCCCCTACGCGACGTGCCCCTGCCGACCCACCGCGATTTTCCCGTTTCCCTGCGGGGGGCGGCGCGCGTCGGCATCGCCTTCGGGACGACGGCCCTCCTGCTCATCTTCGCGGGCTGGCCGGCCACCTCCTTCGCCCTGGTACAGGTGGCCGCCACCTGCGCGCTCTCCTCCATCACGCCGGACCCGAAGGCGTTCGCCCGGGGCGTGCTCATCGGCATGCCGCTCGCCGCCCTCTGCGCCGGGATCGTGCTGTTCGGGCTGCTCGCCGGGGTGCAGGGCTTTCCGCTGCTCGCCATCGCCATCGCGCCCGTGGTGTTCACAGCCTGCTTCCTCAGCCTCAACCCGCCGACCTTCGGCGTCGGCTTCATCCTGCTGGTGTTCTTCCCCGTCCTGCTCTCACCCTCCAACCCGCAGACCTACGACCCGCAGACCTTCCTCTCCAACGCCCTGTTGGTGGTGGTGGCGGCCCTCATCCTGTTCGTCACCGTGCGGGTGGTGCTGCCGATCTCGGCCTCGCAACACCGGGCCTTCGCCCTCGATTCGGCGCGGCGCGCCCTCATCGATGCCCTCGCGGGCGAAGGCGGCGACGCCACCACCCGGACCAGCCTCAACAGCGACCGCCTGCTCCAGTTCGCGCAATGGAGTTCGCGGAGCGGCGCCGTGCGGACGGCGAGCCTCGACCGGGCCTTCGACCTCGCCCGGATGGAGGCGGCGGCCGCCCGCGCCCACGCACAATTGCGGGACCTGTCGGACGATCCCGCCCTTGCACAGGAAGCCGAGGCGGCCCGGCAGGCGATCATGGCCGTGGACCGGCGGGCCATCACGGCGTCGGCCAGCGCGCTCCTGGCCGCCGGGCCCGGCACGGAACGGACCACGCGTCTGGCCATCGCCCGGGCTGCGAGCGATCTTGCCACCCTCGCCAACGTCGCCGCCACACAGGGGCGGTTCCTGCGCCGCCTCGGACTGAAGGCCGCCTGATGCGTTCGGACCTCGACTTCGGCGGCGTCCTCGTCTCACCCTTCGTCGCCTACGCCGCCGGCGCCCTGGCGATCCTGATGCTCCTGCGCGTCGTCTTCAACCGCCTCCGCTTCAGCCGCTACGTCGCCAATCCGCCGCTGGCGGAGGCCGGCCTCTACGTCTGCATCCTCGCCCTCCTGATCGTGTTTCTCTGACGATGTCCGACGAATCCCAAGATGCCCGCCACGGCCAGGATGCGCACCAGGATGCCGACCGGGCGGCGCAGCCGGCGAAAGCTTCGAACAAGGCGTCGAAAAAGGTTCGCCGCCCTCGGCGCGTGCTGCGCCTGCTCGCCACCGGCGTGATCCTGGCCTGCGCCTTCGTCGCGGCCGCCCTGGTCTGGCAGTTCTACGTCACGGCGCCCTGGACCCGCGACGGCCGGGTGCGCGTGCAGGTGGCGAGCGTGGCCCCGCAGGTCTCGGGCCAGATCGCCGAATTGAGGGTCACCGACAACCAGGCGGTCAGCAAGGGCGACGTACTCTACGTCATCGACCCGTTCGACTTCGACGTCGCCATCGCGTCGGCTGAAGCCGAGATGGACAATCGAGAGGCCGACCTTCAGGTCAAGCGCACCCAGGCTGCGCGGCGCGAGGCCCTCACCACCCTCTCGACCTCCGTCGAGGAGAAGCAGCAATTCGCCGGCACCGCCAAGATCGCCGAGGCCGCCCTCGCCTCGGCCAAGGCGCAGCTGTCCCAGGCCAAGATCAACCGCACCCGCACGGAGGTGCGCGCGCCCGTGAACGGCCGGGTCACCAACCTGCTCCTGCGGGTCGGCGACTACGCCACCACCGGCACCGTCAACATCGCGGTGATCGATACGGATTCGTTCTGGATCGACGGCTACTTCGAGGAGACGAAGATGGCCCATATCCATGTGGGCGACACCGTCTCGGCCGAGCTGCTCGGCTACGATCCCCTCATCCGCGGCCGGGTCGAGAGCATCACGCTCGGCATCAGCATCGCCAACGCGGCGCCGAGCACGCAGGGACTGCCCAGCGTCGATCCCGTCTACACCTGGGTGCGCCTCGCCCAGCGCGTGCCCGTGCGCATCCGCATCGAGAGCGTGCCCGAGGGTGTGACCCTGGTGGCCGGCATGACCGCCACGGTCTCCGTGGGCGAGGCCGGCGACCACGGGCGCAAGTGGTGGACGGCCCTGCGCCGGCGCTTTTTCGGCGCGGCGGGGCCCGCGCCGGGGCCATGAGCTGAGCGGCTCGCGAAAAAGCAGTCACCGGTTCTGCGTCGAGAACCTGCGGCCCGCCAAAGCGCCAAACGGGGTGAAGCGTCGGCTTGCCGGCGCGAACCCGCTTGGGTGCGGCATGTGGACCGAGGCCAACTCCCTGGCGCGAAATGGCATTTTCACCCCGCCGTTGATCTTGGCAGGAGACTTTCGACGAAGCCGGCAAATAGGGGGTTGACGCCCTCCCCCGACAGTCGCAGTCTGTCCTTGTGCTTCGCAGCGGAAGCACAAGCCAAGCAACGAGGTTACCGAAAACGACGTTTAACGTTCGATTGCGGCCAACCGAATCGCGGGAGACGAGTATGACTCCACCCCAGCAGTACGCTGCAGCGACGATCCGAGCCTAATTCGATCCGGATCTGAGCGGCTAAGACGCGAATCACGGGACGGAAGCGGTCACCGGGGCGCAGAAGCGGCCTTTACGGCACGACTTCGAACACGCGAAATGCCCCATCTCGACCGCTTCCGCCGCCGGATTCCTTTGCTCAGCCTCGGCGGTTGAGACTCAAGCTCATCAAGACTTCGTCGTAGAAGACATCACTGATCCTCAGAACGCGCGGCTCAAGTCCGTACCGCATGAAACCGGCGGCTTCGTAGCGCCGGACGGCCTCCGAATTGGCGGCCCCCACGGACAGCCCTACATCGTCCACGCAAGTCTCCGCGTGAGCCATCACGGCCGCGATGAGCGCCGTGCCAACGCCGTCGCCGCGTGCGTCCGGGCTGACGAAGACGCCCCACAAAGTGCCCTTGTGGCGGAGCTTGGGCGCCTCGGGCACGTAGAGTGCGGCAACTCCGATCAATTCGCCCTCCCAGCTCCAGGCGCCGAATACGGCTTGGCCCTCAAGGGTCGCGGCGAACCACGCGAGTGGCTGTTCGGATTCCACCTCCCATGACGCGCCGAACGCCTCCGGGTGCCGGGCGAGACCATCGAGACGCACGGTGCGGAAAGCCGCCGCGTCGTCCGGGCCGAGACGGCCGACCGTGAAAGCGGTTGTCCGGCGCACCACGTCATTCCCCGTGACGGTAGATGCCCCCCTACTCGATGCCGAGCTTGGCCTTCAGCAGGGCGTTCACCGCCGCCGGGTTGGCTTTGCCGCCCGTGGCCTTCATGGTCTGGCCAACGAACCAGCCGAGCAGGGTCGGCTTCTCACGCGCTTGGCTCACCTTGTCGGGGTTCTGGGCGATGATGGCGTCGATGGCCGTCTCGATGGCACCGGTGTCGGTGACCTGCTTCAGGCCGCGCGATTCGACGAGCGCGCGCGGGTCGCCGCCCTCGGTCCACACGATCTCGAACAGGTCCTTGGCAATCTTGCCGGAGATCACGCCCTCACCGATGAGGTCGACCACGGCGCCGAGCTGATCGGCCGAGACCGGGCTCGACTCGATGTCCCGGCCCTCCTTGTTGAGGCGGCCGAACAGCTCGTTGATCACCCAGTTGGCGGCCGCCTTGCCGTCGCGCCCCTTGGCTACCACCTCGTAATAGTCGGCCGACGACCGCTCGGCGATGAGCACGCCGGCATCGTAGGGGCTCAGGCCGTAATCGGCGATGAAGCGCGCCTTCTTGGCGTCGGGCAGCTCGGGCAGGCCCTCGGCGAGGCGATCCACGTAGGCCTGATCGAATTCGAGTGGCAGCAGGTCGGGATCGGGGAAGTAGCGGTAATCGTGCGCCTCTTCCTTGGAGCGCATGGAGCGGGTCTCGCCCTTGCCCGGATCGAACAGCCGCGTTTCCTGCGAGATGGTGCCGCCATCCTCGATGATCGCGATCTGGCGCCGCGCCTCGACCTCGATGGCCTGGCCGATGAAGCGGATCGAGTTGACGTTCTTGATCTCGCAGCGGGTGCCGAGCGGGTCGCCGGGCAGGCGCACGGACACGTTTACGTCGGCGCGCAGGGACCCCTTCTCCATGTCGCCGTCGCAGGTGCCGAGATACCGCAGGATGGTGCGCAGCTTGGTCACGTAGGCGCGCGCCTCCTCCGACGAGCGCAGATCCGGCCGCGAGACAATCTCCATGAGGGCGACGCCCGAACGGTTGAGATCGACGAAGCTCTGGGTCGGGTTCTGGTCGTGCAGGGATTTGCCCGCGTCCTGCTCCAGGTGCAGGCGCTCGATGCCGACCGTGATCGACTCGCCGTCCACGAGATCGACCAGCACCGTGCCCTCGCCGACGATGGGGTCCTTGAACTGGGAGATCTGGTAGCCCTGCGGCAGGTCCGGGTAGAAGTAGTTTTTTCTGTCGAATACCGAGCGGTGGTTGATTTGCGCCTTCAGCCCGAGGCCGGTGCGCACGGCCTGGGCGACGCATTCCTCGTTGATGACGGGCAGCATGCCCGGCATGGCCGCATCCACCAGGGAGACGTGGTCGTTGGGCTCGGCCCCGAATTCCGTCGAGGCGCCGGAGAACAGCTTGGAGCGGCTCGTGACCTGGGCATGGATCTCCATGCCGATCACGACCTCCCAGTCGTGCAGGCCGCCCTTGATGAGCTTTTTTGGGTTCACGGAGGCGGTCATGATGGCCCAGGTTCAGCGTTGCGGAGCGCGGGTGAGCGCCGGAAGGGTGAAAGTGCCGTCCGGCGCGGTCAAGCGCGCAGGCGATAGAGCAGGTGCGCCAGGAAGCCCAGGGTGCCCCACAGGAATCCGGCGATCCAGCGGATCGGGAAGAAGGTCGGTCCGTCGTGGCTCACCGGAGCCGGCCAGGGGATGCCGATGGCCGTGACACCCCACGACACCAGCACCGAGACCGAGAAGGCCATCAGCGACACGAGGATGACCTTCACGAACTGATCCGACTTCCAGCCCATGACCAGGGCGATGGCGATCAGAACGGGATCGAACGCGGCCCAGATCCAGTCGTTGAAGACATAAACCGGAACGGTCATGGCCGCGCTTTCATGCCCACCACGCGGCCGGCAGCTTCGTGCGCCCGGCGGCGGTCTCGATCACCTGGGCTGCGGCGAACAGGGTCTCCTCGTCGAAAGGCCGGCCGATGAGCTGGAGGCCGAGGGGCAGTCCCTGCGCATCGAGTCCCGCCGGCACCGAAAGGCCGGGCAGGCCCGCCATGTTCACCGTGATGGTGAACACGTCCTGCAGGTACATCTCGACGGGGTCGCCCGAGCCCTTCTCGCCCAGACCGAAGGCGGCGGACGGCGTGGCGGGGGTGAGGATCGCGTCGATACCCGACGCGTAGGCTTCTTCGAAATCGCGCTTGATCAGGGTGCGGATCTTCTGGGCGCGGACGTAATAGGCGTCGTAATAGCCCGCCGAGAGCACGTAGGTGCCGATCATGATCCGGCGCTTCACCTCGCGGCCGAAGCCCGCCGCGCGGGTGTTCTCGTACATCCCGGCAATGTCCTTGCCGGGGACGCGCAGGCCGTAGCGCACGCCGTCGTAGCGGGCCAGATTCGAGGAGGCCTCGGCAGGCGCCACGATGTAGTAGGCCGGCAGGGCGTACTGGGTATGCGGCAGGGAGATCTCGCGAACCGTGGCGCCCGCGTCCTTCAGCATCGCCGCGCCCTTGTCCCAGAGCGCCTGGATTTCGGCGGACATGCCCTCCACCCGGTACTCCTTCGGAATGCCGATGGTGAGGCCCTTCACGCCCCGCGCCACCGCTGCCTCGAAGTCCGGCACGGGGAGGTCGGCGCAGGTGGTGTCGCGGGCGTCCTGACCGGCCATCGAGCCGAGCAGGATGGCGCAGTCGCGCACCGTGCGGGCGATGGGGCCGGCCTGATCGAGCGACGAGGCGTAGGCCACGGTGCCCCAGCGCGAGCAGCGCCCGTAGGTCGGCTTGATGCCGACCGTGCCGGTAAAGGCGGCGGGCTGGCGGATGGAGCCGCCGGTGTCCGTGGCGGTGGCGCCGAGGCACAGGTGCGCGGCGACCGCCGCGGCGGACCCGCCCGACGAGCCGCCCGGCACGAGCTTCGTGTCCGAACCGTTCCGGCGCCAGGGCGAGACCGCGTCGCCGTAGGCGGAGGTCTCGTTGGACGAGCCCATGGCGAACTCGTCGAGGTTGAGCTTGCCCAGCATCACGGCGCCGTCGCGCCAGAGGTTGTGGGTCACGGCCGATTCGTAATGCGGCTGGAAGCCTTCGAGGATCTTCGAGCCGGCGGTGGTGGTCACCCCGTGGGTGCAGAACAGGTCCTTGATCCCGAGGGGAATGCCCTCCAGGGGGCGGGCCTCGCCGGCGGCGATCTTGGTGTCGGCCACCTCCGCCATGGCGAGCGCGCGCTCGGGCGTCTCCAGGATGTAGGCGTTGAGGCCGCGCGCCTTCTCCATGGCGGCAAGGTGCGCCCGGGCGAGATCGGTGGCGGAGAAGTCCTTGGCCTTCAGCCCGTCGCGAGCGTCCGCCAGGGTGAGTTCGTTCAGGGTGGTCATGGGCGTTCAGTCCTCGGTGCCCGGGAATCCCGTCGCCGTCACCGGCGCCGAACGATCCGGCAAGTCTGCGATTGCAAAAGGGGTCGGCGCGACCCGCGCTACTCGACCACCTTCGGAACCAGAAAGTAATTGTCCTCGGTCTCGGGGGCGTTGAAGACGATGTCGGCCGCGTGACCCCCGTCGGTCACCGTATCGGTGCGCTTCTTCATCGCCATGGGGGTCACGGACGTCATCGGCTCGACGCCGGTGACATCAACGGCGCCGAGCTGCTCGACGAAGGCCAGGATCGCGTTGAGTTCGCCCTGGAGCGGCGCGACCTCGTCCTCGCTCACCGCGATGCGCGCCAGATGCGCGATGCGCCTCACCGTCGTTGCGTCGACCGACATGCTGCCTTGAGCCCCCAGGAGGATGCGTCAGGCCCCGATGGGGCCGCGACGAAGGATGGCCGGGCTATAGCACCCGCCTTCGCGCGCTCGCAACGCCGGGGGTTCTGCGGGGGGCTTTCGGGAGTCTCGGGTGACGGTCGCTCAGGTAATGACGTGTCCGGAGCGGTCGGGAACCTCGACGGTGATCCCGGGGCGATAGGGGTTGCGCTCGGCCTGCTGGAAGCCGATGGCGACGAGCTCGACGGCCAGGAGCAACATCAGCTTGTGCCGGAACGGCATCGCAAGCCGGCCGCCGGTCCTGGCGAGGCGGCCGCCCGCCATGGCGGGAGGGATCGTTCGGAATCGATTCATACGCGGCACCCACGGCATTAACGCATCGTTAACGATGCTATGAACGAGGCGATCCCGGCAAGGCCAGGGTTACGTATTCTTAACCTTAACGCGGGCGGAGACGAGGACATGTGGGAAACGGTGTTCGCGCACGGCGTGGCCGGACCGGTCTCGGGGGAGGCGGATCTCGCACGCGCCGAGGCCGAGCTGGGCTTTCCCCTGCCCGCCTCCTACCGGGACTTCTGCCGACGCTGGGGGGCCGGCCTCGCCGCCGGACATCTCCGCATCCTGACGCCCGGTCCCGATCCGGAAACCGATCTCGTCGCCGGCTCGGAACTCATGGCCCGCAGCATCGGCGCGGTCCTGGTCGACCGGCCGGATCACGGCTTCGAGGTGGAGGGCGACGACCCGTCCGTGGTGGAGCGGGCCTGCTTCTTCGGCCGCTCGGAGGCCGGCGAGTTCCTGTTCTGGGACGTCGTCCCGGACCGGTCCGAATACGAGATCTGGGTGATGGGCGCCGACCTCGAATCCGTCCGCTTCGGCGGGGCCGATCTCGGCGATCTCCTGCGGCGGATGCAGAGCCCGGCCGTGCGCGGCATCCTCGGGATGGCTGCGGCCCCCCTGCCCTCGACCTTCGCGGGCGACGATCCGGCCCCCGCCACGCATTGAGCCGCCCCGCGGCACTCGGAGGGTCTGCGACGCCCGGAGGGTCTGCGACGCCTGGAGGGTCTGCGACGCCCGGATTGCCACTCGGCCACGGATCGATCAGGACCAAGCGGATCACCGGAGAACGACAGATATGACCGAGGCCGAGATCCGCGCCTTCGCGGAGGCGTCGCGGGGCGGGCGCCGACTCATCGGCATCGATCTGGGCACCAAGACCATCGGGCTCGCCCTGTCGGATGTCGGTCGCCAGATCGCCTCGCCCCTCGAGACCATCCGCCGGGTGAAGTTCACCCCCGATGTCGCCCGCCTGCGCCAGCTCTGCGAGACCCACGGGGTCGGCGGCCTCGTCATGGGCCTGCCCCTCAACATGGACGGCAGCGAGGGCCCGCGGGTGCAATCCACCCGCTCCTTCGTGCGCAATCTCAAGCCGCTCCTCGACCTGCCGGTGCTGTTCTGCGACGAGCGCCTGTCCACTGCCGCCGTCACCCGCGCCCTCATCGCCGCCGATGCCTCGCGGGCCAAGCGCGGCGATGTCGTCGATATGCTGGCGGCGGCCTACATCCTCCAGGGCTGCCTGGATCAGATGCGGGGTGTCCTGGAGGAGGAAGCGGCGGAGGACGCGTGAGGATGGCGACGCGTGAGTTTCGCGCCCGCACGCGAAAGCGGCGGAGCCTTCGCCCCGCCGCCCATCTTCGGAATTCCATGTCGTCGATTGGACCGCGTCGTTACAGGCTGAGCATCGCCTGGGATGCGCCGACGATGGTGAAGACCAGGCCGCCCGCGAAGGCGCCGATCATCGCGTAGGAAAAGCCCTTCAGGACCATCGGTGTTGCCTCGACTGTCCGGATCAGCAACGGTTGCCGCCAGAGGTCTGGCCGTACTGCATCACGGGGAAGTTCTGCTGGTTGGCGTTGCCTTCGGCGGCCGAACTCATGGGGCACCCGCCATAGACCGGCACGCGGGACGGAGCGTAGACCGATCCCGTCGTCTCGACGTCGTAGGGGGTGAACGCGGTGTAACGCGCGGTGTTTTCGAATGCCATGGCAGACGAGATCGGAGCAACGCCGAGCACGAGAGCAGTGGCGATGGCGGCGATACGGGTCTTCATTTGGATGATTAAGTTCCCTTGCAGGTCGAACCGACAATCCGGCTCGTTTCTTTCTGACTGGTCTCAAGATAGGAAGCCGAGGCCCGGCATGACGTGTCGAACCGCACGCAACCATCCGAACCGGATGATCCGTGCTTCGCAGGCTTTTGCAGAGATCCGGATTTCCCTGTGCGGACCGATGCTTTAGCGGACAATCTGAAGGATGGGCCGAGCATGAGCGAGCGGGGGATCGACCGGGCGGCGACCGGGCGACGCGTCCACGCGGCGTGTGGCGCGCTGCTCCTGCTTCTCACGGCGGGATCGGCCGCACCGGCGCAGGGCGTCGATCCGCGCATCCTGCCCGCCAAGCCGCGTTACGTGCGCAACGCGGCTTGCGCCCCGGCGCTGATCGCCATGCCGCCCGGCACCCACCGGCTTCCGGGCGGCACCCTGATCTCGCCCAAACCCGCCGAGATTCCCGTCGGGCAGGGCGACAGCGCCATCTGCTTTGCCTATGCCACCGCCGACATGATCTCCCAGCGCGTCGGCCGGGCCGTGTCGCCGCTGGATGTCGCGAGCAAGTTCTACTTCGCCGATCCGGCCCGGCTCGAATCCCTGACCGATCCGGCCCTGCGCGCACATCTGAAGGCCCATCCGGCCTACCGGGCCGACATCGCCTGGGGCCGGAACGCCGCCGACATCAATCCCATCGGCAACCCGGGCCTGCAGCCCTATTTCGACAAGATCGAGGGCGGCGAGGAGGATGCCGCCGCCCTGCTCTACAACCTCGGCGGCCTCTGCGAGGAGCGCGATCTGCCCTCGCACGAGGGCTACGCGCATTTCGCCCCCACCTACGCGGCCCTGCGCTACAGCGCTTACCTCCGCGCGCCGAACCAGTGCCCGCGCCGCGTCGGCGCGACGGTGGGCAAACTCCGCTCTCAGCGGGCGGACGCCTTCAACGATGCGTGGCTGCGGCGGGTCGAGACCCTGTGCCGCCGGGTGCCCCTGCCCGTGCCCCTGTTGCCGGTCTCGACGCGGGTCGCCGCCAACCAGCTCGACTTCATGGCGATGCTGGAGGCGGGCCGGCCGCCGTCGCGCCGTGACATCACCCGCATGCTGGCCCGGGTCGACTACGCCCTCGACCATGGCCGCGCGCCGACCATCGGCTACAGCTGGTACATCCTGCAGGACCGCGACCCGAAGGACCCGGATCTCGCCGCCGACCATTCCAGCGCCGTCATCGGCCGGCGCAAGGCGGCGGGCGCGTGCCAGTACCTCGTCCAGGACAACACCGGCGAGTATTGCGCCCGGATGCGGGCGGGCATCCGGGAACGCTGCGACAACGGCCGGGTCTGGCTGCGGGAGGACGAACTGCGGCGCACCCTCTACAGCGTCATTTATCTGCGATGAAGGGCGTCATCCCACCAGCGACACCGCCCCACTCCCGTGCCGCTCGATGCGCCCGTCGAGCTCCAGTTCGAGCAGGGTCGTCTGGACCACGCGCACGCTGAGGCCCGCGGCGCGGGCGAGGTCGTCGGTGCCGATGGGCGTCGGGCTGAGCAGTCCGATGAGCCGGGCGCGGTCGTCCGTGGGCTCGGGCGGGTCGAAGGCTTCCGTCGGCATCGGCAGCACGATCCCGTCGACGTCGAGTTCGTCCCAGAAGATCGGCGCGTCGGCGAGATCGGGCCGGTCGCGGGCGAGGGGGTCGGCGCCGGTGGCGTCGCGCTCGACGAGGGGGGCCACCGCCTCGAGGACGTGGGCGGCCTCCGACACCAGGGTGGCGCCCTGGCGGATGAGGTCGTTGGTGCCCTCGGCGCGTGGATCGAGGGGCGAGCCCGGCACGGCGAAGACCTCCCTGCCCTGCTCCAGGGCGAAGCGCGCGGTGATGAGGGAGCCCGAGCGCCGCGCCGCCTCGACCACGACGGTGCCCAGACTCAGGCCGGAGATGATGCGGTTGCGCCGGGGGAAATCGCGCCCGCGCGGCTCCCAGCCCATGGGCATCTCGGCGACCACGGCCCCGCCCGCCTCCAGGATCGCCTCGACGAGGGCGGCGTGGTTGGCCGGATAGATCCGGTCGTGACCGCCCGCCAGCACCGCCACGGTGCCGGAAATGACGGCGGCCTTGTGGGCGCGGGCGTCGATGCCGCGCGCCAGCCCCGAGATCACCACGAGGCCGGCCGTGCCGAGGTCGCGGGCGAGTCGCTCGGTGATGTTCAGGCCGGCGGCCGAGGCGTTGCGCGAGCCGACGATGGCCACCGCCGGCCGGTTCAGGATGGCCGGATCGCCCCGCACGGCCAGGAGCGGCGGAGCGGAATCCGCCGCCTGGAGCAGCTTCGGGTAGTTGTCCTCGCCGAGCGCCACGAGGCGGGCGCCGATTCGCGCCGCCGCCGCGAGTTCGGCCTCGGCCTGGCTCCGCGTCGGCGGAACGACGCGCCGGCCGGTGCGGCCGGTGATGTTCGGTAACGCCTCCAGGGCGGCGCCGGCCCCGCCGAAGCGGTTGATCAGGGTGCGGAAGGTGCGCGGGCCGATGCCCTCGGACCGGATGAGGCGGAGCCAGTCGAGGCGCTGGGCATCGTTGAGTTGCATCGCCCTTCCCCGTTGGCCAGGTCGGGCGACAGCCTCAGCCCTTCTGCCCGATGCGCCCCTCGGTGCCGGCGAGGAGCCGGCGGATGTTGGGCGCGTGCTTCCACCATAGCAGGGCCGCGAGCAGGAGGAAGAGCCATGCAACCCCCGGCTGTCCCAGGGCCCACAGGACGACGGGCGTCGCGGCCGAGGCGGCGAGCGCCGCGAGCGACGAGTAGCGCAGGCCGAAGGCGAGGCCGAGCCAGATCGCCGCGAAGGCGAGAAGCCCCACCGGGCTGAGGGCCAGAAGCACGCCCAGAAAGGTCGCGACCCCCTTGCCGCCCTTGAAACCGAGCCAGACCGGAAAGAGGTGGCCGAGGAAGGCCCCGAGCCCCGCCGCCAGGGCCGGCTCCAGGTTGAAGCGTAAGGCGATGAGCACGGCCACCGTGCCCTTGAGGGCGTCACCCAGGAGTGTCGCGGCGGCCAGCCCCTTCCGGCCCGTGCGCAGGACATTGGTGGCGCCGATATTGCCCGACCCGATGGCGCGCACGTCGCCCAACCCAGCCATGCGGGTAAAGATCAGACCGAACGGGATCGAGCCGAGGGCGTAGCCCCCGGCCAACCCCGCCAACAGCATCGGCAGGGAAGCGGCCTCGGCGTAAGTCACGCGAAGCTCCGGTCGCGAAACACGACGCGCCCGCCGACGACGGTGAGCATGGCGGCACCCTGCAGGCGCGCCTCGTCGAAGGGCGAGTTCTTGGAGCGCGACTTCAGGCTGCGCTTGTCGAGGATGTAGGGCACGTCCGGATCGATCAGCGCGAAGTCGGCGGGGGCGCCCACGGTGAGGCGCCCGGCCTCGCGCCCGAGAATCCTGGCCGGATGCGCCGTCAGCGCGGCGAGCAGGCGCGGCAGGGCGATGTCGCCCGTGTGGACGAGGCGCAGGGCGGCGCCGAGCAGGGTCTCGATGCCGAGCGCGCCGTCGGCGGCCTCGGCGAAGGGCAGGCGCTTGGTCTCGACATCCTGCGGGTTGTGGTCGGACACGATCACGTCGACCACGCCCTCGTTCAGGGCCGCCACCAGGGCAAGGCGGTCGGTCTCGTGACGCAAGGGGGGCGAGAGCCGGCAGAAGGTGCGGTAATGGCCGATATCGCCCTCGTTGAGGACGAGGTTGTTGATCGACGCCCCGCAGGTGACGGGCAGGCCGTCGTGCTTGGCCCGGCGCACGATCTCGACGGAATCGGCGCACGAGATCATGGCGGCGTGGTAGCGGGCGCCCGTGAGGCGCACGAGGCGGAGGTCGCGCTCCAGCATCACCGTCTCGGCCTCGCGCGGGATGCCCACGAGCCCGAGCCGGGAGGCCATCTCGCCCTCGTTCATCACGCCTTCGCCGACGAGGTCGGGCTCCTCGACGTGCTGCATGATCAGCGCGTCGAAATCCCGGGCATAGGTGAGGGCCCGGCGCAGGACCTGAGCGTTGGTGACGGCCTTGAGCCCGTCGGTGAAGGCGACCGCACCGGCTTCCTGCAACAGGCCGAACTCGGTCATCTCGCGGCCCGCGAGGCCCTTGGTGATGGCAGCGGCCGGCAGGACGTTGACGCAGGCCGTGTCGCGGGCGCGGCGCAGGACGAAATCGACGATGGGCGGCCCGTCGATGACCGGGTTGGTGTCGGGCATGCACACGAGGGTGGTGACGCCGCCGGCGGCGGCCGCCGCGCTGGCGGAGGCCAGGGTCTCGCGGTGCTCGGCGCCCGGCTCGCCGACGAAGGCGCGCATGTCGATGAGGCCGGGGCTCAACACATGCCCGGCGCAGTCGATGACCTCGACGCCCTCGGGGGCGGCCGGGGCGGCGCCCCAGACGACATCGGCGATGCGGCCGTCGCGCACGAGGACGTGGCCCGGCGACTGCCGACCGGTGGCCGGATCGCACAGGGTGGCGTTGGTAAGGAGAAGAGGGGGATGGGACATCGGACTCACGCGTTCGGCAGGTGCGTCGCGAGAGCTTCGAGCACGGCCATCCGCACGGCCACCCCCATCTCGACCTGCTCGCGGATGAGGGACTGCGCCCCGTCGGCGACCTCCGAGGAAATCTCGACGCCGCGGTTCATCGGCCCCGGATGCATCACCAGGGCGTCGGGGGCGGCGAGCGCCAGCTTGTCGCCGTCGAGGCCGAAATAGCGGAAGTATTCCTTCACGCTCGGCACGAAGGAACCGTTCATGCGCTCGCGCTGAAGGCGCAGCATCATGACGATGTCGGCGCCCGCCAGCCCTCGTCTCATGTCGGTGAACACGTCGACGCCGAAGCGGGCGAGGCCCGTCGGCAGCAGGGTCGAGGGACCGATCACCCGGACCCGGGCGCCGAGGGCCTGGAGCAGGATGATGTTGGACCGCGCCACGCGCGAATGTAGAACATCGCCGCAGATGGCCACGGTCAGGCCCTCGATCCGACCCTTGTTGCGGCGGATGGTCAGGGCGTCGAGGAGCGCCTGGGTCGGGTGCTCGTGGGCGCCGTCGCCGGCATTGACCACGGCGCAATCGACCTTGCGGGCCAGGAGATGCACGGCGCCCGCCGCGTGGTGGCGCACCACGATGATGTCGGGCCGCATGGCGTTGAGGGTGGCGGCCGTGTCGATGAGGGTCTCGCCCTTCTTCACCGAGGAGGAGGCGACCGACATGTTCATGACGTCGGCGCCCAGCCGCTTGCCGGCGAGCTCGAACGAGGCCTGCGTCCGGGTCGAGGGCTCGAAGAACAGGTTGATCTGCGTGCGGCCGCGCAGGGTGGTGCGCTTCTTCTCCACCTGCCGGGAAAGCGCCACGGCGGCATCGGCCCGCTCCAGCAGGGCCTCGATGTCGGGACGCGACAGGCCCTCGATGCCGAGGAGGTGGCGGTGGGGGAAGCCGGGCGGAGTCGGGGCGCTGGTCATCACGGGGCTCAGCGCTACAGCGGGTGCGCGGCGCCCGCAAGACGAAGGTCGAGCGGGGGACCCGGCGCAACCGGCAAAGTGTCCCCATTTGACATCGTCCGAGGGTTAACCCACTTCATGCCCCGCAAAAGGCCCCCTCCCCGCGAGGCGGCCCGCCTTGCCGCATCGGCGACGCGCCCTCGGGCGCTCAACCGCTCGTTGCGGAAAAGAGGCCCTCTCGAGAGGCTCGGAATCCCTCCATGAAAGTTGTCGTCGTCGAGTCGCCGGCCAAGGCCAAGACGATCAACAAGTACCTCGGCCGCGACTACGAGGTGCTCGCCTCGTTCGGCCATATCCGCGATCTGCCGGCCAAGGACGGCTCCGTCGATCCGGAGGCGGACTTCCACATGCTGTGGGAGCTCGACGACCGGGGGTCGAAGCGAGTCTCGGATATCGTGAAGGCGCTGAAGGGCGCCGACGGCCTGATTCTCGCGACCGATCCGGATCGCGAGGGCGAGGCCATCTCCTGGCACGTGGTCGAGGCGCTCAACGCCCGGCGCGCCCTGAAGGGCATGCACGTGGAGCGGGTGACCTTCAACGCCATCACCAAGGCGGCGGTGGACACCGCCATGCGCAACCCGCGCCAGATCGACCAGGCCCTGGTCGACGCCTACCTGGCCCGGCGCGCCCTCGATTACCTCGTCGGCTTCAACCTCTCGCCGGTGCTGTGGCGCAAGCTCCCCGGTGCCCGCTCGGCCGGCCGCGTCCAGTCCGTGGCCCTGCGCCTCGTCTGCGAGCGCGAGCGCGAGATCGAGGTGTTCAAACCGCGCGAGTACTGGTCCCTCGTCGCGACCCTGACGACCGAGACCGGCGCCGTGTTCGAGGCCCGGCTCACGGGCGCGGACGGCAAGAAGATCCAGCGCCTCGACGTCGGCACCGGCGAGGAGGCGGCGGCGTTCAAGCGCGACCTCGAACTCGCGACGTTTTCCGTTGGGACCGTTGAAGCGAAGCCGGCAAAGCGTCATCCGGCGCCGCCCTTCACCACCTCCACCCTGCAGCAGGAGGCCTCGCGAAAGCTTGGCATGGCCCCGGCCCAGACCATGCGGGCCGCTCAGAAGCTGTACGAGGGCGTCGAGATCGGCGGCGAGACGGTGGGCCTCATCACATACATGCGGACGGACGGCGTCGACATGGCGCCGGAAGCCATCGCCGACGCGCGGCAGGTGATCGCCAAGGAATACGGCGAGCGCTACCTGCCGGGGGTCCCGCGCAAGTACAGCACCAAGGCCAAGAACGCGCAGGAGGCCCACGAGGCCGTGCGCCCGACCGATATGAGCCGGCTACCGAAGACCGTGGCCCGCACGGTGGATGCCGAGCAGGCCAAGCTCTACGAACTCATCTGGACCCGCACGGTGGCGAGCCAGATGGAATCGGCCGAGCTGGAGCGGACCACGGTGGACATCGTCGCCTCGGTGGGCCCGCGCAGGCTCGACCTCAGGGCGACCGGGCAAGTCGTCAAGTTCGACGGCTTCCTCACCCTCTACCAGGAGGGCAAGGACGACGAGGAGGACGAGGACGGCAAGCGCCTGCCGCCGATGAAGGCCGGCGACCCCTTGAAGCGCGAGCGCATCGCCTCGACCCAGCACTTCACCGAGCCGCCGCCGCGCTATTCCGAAGCCAGCCTCGTCAAGCGCATGGAGGAGCTCGGCATCGGCCGGCCCTCGACCTACGCGGCGATCCTGCAGACCCTGCGCGACCGCGAATACGTCAAGATCGAGAAGAAGCGCCTGGTGGCCGAGGACAAGGGCCGCCTCGTCACGGGCTTCCTCGAGAGCTTCTTCAAGCGCTACGTCGAGTACGATTTCACCGCCGATCTGGAGGGCCAGCTCGACCGGGTCTCGAATGCCGAGATCGACTGGCGCGAGGTGCTGCGCGACTTCTGGAAGGATTTTTCCGCAGCCATCGCGGGCACCAAGGAGCTGCGCGTCACGGAGGTGCTCGACGCGCTGAACGACCTGCTCGGCGCTCACATCTTCCCCGAGAAGGCCGACGGCTCGAACCCGCGCACCTGCCCGACCTGCGGGGCCGGCCAGCTCTCGCTCAAGCTCGGCAAGTTCGGTGCCTTCGTCGGCTGCTCGAACTACCCCGAGTGCAAGTACACCCGCCAGCTCGCCGCGAGCGGCGTCGAGGGCGACGGCGACGGCTCGTCGGAGAACGGTGGCCAGCCCGGTACCCGGGTCCTCGGCACCGATCCGGTCTCGGGAATGGCCGTGACCCTGCGCGACGGCCGCTTCGGCCCGTTCGTGCAGCTCGGCGAGGCCTCCCCCGACAAGGAGGCCCCGAAGCCCAAGCGCTCCTCGATCCCGAAGGGCCTGAGCCCATCGAGCGTGGACCTGGAAAAGGCCCTCAAGCTGCTGTCCCTGCCGCGCGAGGTCGCCAGACACCCCGAGACCGGCGAGCCGATCCTGGCCAATCTCGGCCGGTTCGGACCTTACGTGCAGCACGGCAAGATGTACGCAAATCTCGGCCGCGACGACGACGTGCTGGAGATCGGGGCCAATCGCGCCATCGACATCATCGTCGCCAAGGAGCAAGGCGGCGGCCGGCGCGGTCCCGCCGCCGATCCGGGCCGGGCGCTGGGCAACCACCCCGAGACCGCCAAGCCCATCGTGGTGAAATCGGGCAAGTACGGCCCCTACGTCACCGACGGCACCACCAACGCGACCCTGCCGAAGACCTTGGCAGCCGAGGACATCGATCTGCCCCAGGCCCTGGAGCTCATCGCCGCCCGCGAGGCGGCCGGAGGGTCGAAGAAGCGCGCGCCGGCTCGCAAGGCGGCGGCGAAGTCGGCCACCGCCAAGAAGGCGCCGGCCAAGAAAGCGGCCGCGAAGGCGACGAGCGACGACGCGGAGCCGGTGAAGAAGGTCGTCGCGAAGAAGGCACCCGCCAAGAAAGCAGCGACCGCGGCAGCGAAACCCGCGACCGCGCGCAAGGCCGCCGCCAAGAAGGCCTGATCCGGCATCCTTTTCGGGTTTCCGAAGGGATCATCCCTTCGGCGGGTGTCGGGCAGAGCCTGACTTCTATTCTAGGGCCAGCCCTGGACCCGCGAAGGGCTCGCCCTTCGAGACCCGGAGCCGGATCAGATATCCAGTTCCGCGCCGTCCGCGAACGCCGCGCGCTCGGAGATGAAGGCGAAGCGGGCTTCGGGCTTGTTGCCCATGAGGCGCTCCACGGCGTCCCCCGTGGAGATGCGGGCGTCCTCCAGGACTCCGACGCGCAGGAGCGTGCGCTTCTTGGGGTCCATGGTGGTCTCCTTCAGCTGCGCCGGCATCATCTCGCCGAGGCCCTTGAAGCGGCCGATCTCGACCTTGGCGCCCTTGAACACGGTCTTGATCACCCGTTCCTTGTCGGCGTCGTCGCGGGCATAGGCCGTCTTGGCGCCGTGGGTCAGGCGGTAGAGCGGCGGGATCGCGAGGTAGAGGTGGCCCTTGTCGATGAGTTTGGGCATCTGCCGGTAGAAGAAGGTGATGAGCAGCGAGGCGATGTGGGCGCCGTCGACGTCGGCATCGGTCATGATGATGACCTTCTCGTAGCGAAGGTCCTCCAGGCGGAAGGCGTTGCCGGTGCCGCAGCCCAGCGCCTGGGTCAGGTCCGAGATGAGCTGGTTGGCCCCGAGCTTGTCGCGGCTGGCGGACGCCACGTTGAGGATCTTGCCGCGCAACGGCAGGATCGCCTGGCTGGCGCGGTCGCGCGCCTGCTTGGCCGAGCCGCCCGCCGAGTCGCCCTCGACGATGAAGATCTCGGAGCCCGCCATGCCGGCCTTGGAGCAATCGGCGAGCTTGCCCGGCAGCCGCAGCTTGCGGGTGGCGGATTTGCGCGCGACCTCCTTCTCCTGGCGGCGGCGCAGGCGCTCCTCCGCCCGGTCGATCACCCAGTCGAGGAGCTTGTTGGCCTGGGCCGGCGAGGCGGCGAGCCAATGGTCGAACGCGTCTCGGATCGCCGTCTCGACGATGCGCGAGGCTTCCACCGTGGCGAGCTTGTCCTTGGTCTGGCCCTGGAATTCCGGCTCGCGGATGAACACCGACAGCATCGAGGCGCAGGTCGCCATGACGTCGTCCGTGGTCACCGCCGTCATGCGTTTGGCTTGGTTCACCCGCTCGGCGTGCTCGCGCAACGCCCGCAGCAGGGCGACGCGTAGGCCGCTCTCGTGGGTGCCGCCCTCGGCGGTGGGGATGGTGTTGCAGTAGGAGGCCGAGACGCCGTCGTCGACGACCATCCAGGCCACAGCCCATTCGAGGGAGCCATGGCCGCCCGGCTTGGTGATCTTGCCCGAAAAGATCGCGTCGGTGACGAGTTCCTTGCCCTCGAGATCGCGGGCGAGATAGTCGCGCAGGCCCCCGGGGAAGCGGTGCACGGTCTCGGCCGGCACGTCGTCCATTCCCTCCAGCAGGGCCGGCGCGCAGCGCCAACGGATCTCGACGCCGCCGAACAGGTAGGCCTTGGAGCGCGCCATCTTGAACAGGCGCCGGGGATCGAACTTCAGCGCCCCGAAGATCTGCGGGTCGGGGTGGAAGCGCACCCGGGTGCCGCGCCGGTTCTGGACCCGGCCGACCGTCTCCAAGGGGCCCTGCACGTGGCCCCGCGAAAAGGTCTGGCGATAGAGGGTCTGGCCGCGGGCGACCTCGACCTCGACCTCGTCGGACAGGGCGTTGACCACGGAGATGCCCACCCCGTGCAGGCCGCCGGAGGTCTCGTAGACCTTGGAATCGAACTTACCGCCCGCGTGCAGGACGGTCATGATGACCTCCAGGGCGGACTTGGTCGGGTATTTCGGGTGCGGGTCCACGGGGATGCCGCGGCCGTTGTCGGTCACCACGAGGTGGCCGCTCTCCTCGAGTTCCACCTCGATGAAGCTGGCGTGCCCCGCCACCGCCTCGTCCATGGAATTGTCGATCACCTCGGCGAAGAGGTGGTGCAGCGCCCGCTCGTCGGTGCCGCCGATATACATGCCGGGGCGGCGGCGCACGGGCTCCAGCCCCTCCAGCACCTCGATGGCGGACGCGTCGTAGCCAGCCTCCGCCGAAGGAACGGGGGTCAGCGGCGCCATGGCAGCGTCGAGCTTGCGCCGCTCGGCGGGCTTCGGTGCCGGCGCCTTGCCACCGACGAACAGGTCGCGCGCGGGGTCGCTCACCGGAGCGCCCCGAGCGGGAGATGGCACGGCCGCGGGCTTCGCAGGCCGGGTCGCAGAGGGAGACCGTGCAGCATTCGCCTTCATCCTCCGACCATACCGGAACAAACCGGAAACAGAAAGGGGCTTCCGCCCCGTGGGGCCGGGGTACGACCCCACACCGACAGGACGAACTCCTCCCATTGCATGGGACGGGGTTGGTTAAGAAGGGCTGACGGTCCCGGGACCGCTGTTTCGCATCGCGGGGCCCGCGGCCTCAGGTCCCGACGCGGCCGCCCGCGCTTTTCGTGATCGCCACCACGGCGGGACGCGGCGGCAGGGCCGGGTCGAAATCCGGCCAGCGGGTGGACGGCGCCTCGAAGGTGGCGGGGGCGGCCTTGGGATCGTCCTCGTCGGCCTCGCCCGGATGCTGCACGGCGACGAAGAAGGTGGTGTCGTCGGGGGTGAAGTACGGCCCGCACATCTCGGCGCCGCACGGCACGCGGAAGAAGTGCTTGCCGGTGCCGCGCCCTTGGCCCTCCGTCTCCATGGCCCAGATGCCGTCGGCCCGCCCCGTGCGGGAGGCCGAGTTGCCGTCGGTGGCGACCCAGAGGCGCCCCTGCCCGTCGACGGCGCAATTGTCCGGCATGCCGAACCAGCCGTCCTTCGTGGTGGCCGACGAGAAGGTGGCGCCGACGGCGGCGATGGCGGGATCGCCGCAGCGGACGAGGATCTCCCAGGCGAAACCCGTCGCCGCATGGTCGCCGTCGTCGGGGGTGAGCTCGACGATGTGGCCGAAGCGGTTGTCGGCGCGCGGGTTCACGGCGTCGACCCCATCGGCTTTGCGCTTCCCGTTGTTGGTCAGCATCACGTAGACCTTGCCGGTCTTCGGGTTGGCCTCGACGTCCTCGGGGCGATCCATCTTGGTGGCGCCCAGATGATCGGCGGCGAGCCGCGCGCCGATGAGCACGTCGGCCTGGCTGGCGAATCCGTTCTGCGGCGTCAGCGGCCCCTGCCCGAACACCAGGGGCATCCAGGTGCCGCGCCCATCGGCGTCGAAGCGGGCGACGTGGAGCGTGCCGTTGTCCAGAAGGTCGCGGTCGCCGCTGTCGGCCCGGCCGGCGGTGACGAACTTGTAGACGTAGTCGAAGCGCTCGTCGTCGCCCTGGTAGACGACGTATTGGCCTGTCCTGGCGACGATGCCGGCGGCGCCCTCGTGCTTGAACCGGCCCATGGCGGTGCGCTTCTTCGGGGTGGAGGTCGGATCGAACGGATCGATCTCCACCACCCAGCCGAAGCGGTTGGGCTCGCGCGGGGTTTTTCCGATGTCGAAGCGCTCGTGGAACCGGCCCCAGGCGTAGGCTGTGTTGGGCAGGTTGAAACGGACGTGGTTCTTCGCCTCCGCCGAGTCCTGCGGCAGCGTCCCCGAAAAGTAGTAGTTGATGTTCTCCTCGCAGGTGAGCCACGTGCCCCACGGGGTCGTGCCGCCGGCGCAGTTGTTGATCATGCCATGGACGGCGCGGCCCGTGGGGTCGGCGGCGGTCTTCAGGCGTTCGGACCCCGCGGCGGGGCCGGTGAGCACCATCGGCGTCGCCACGGTGATGCGGCGGGCGTACTTCGAATCCGGCACCACGGCCCATCGGCCGTCCGTGCGCCGGATCTCGAGGACCGAGCCGCCATGGGCCGCCATCTCGATCTCGACGAGATCCTTCGTCATGCCGGCAAAAGTCACGCCCTTGATGTCCTGGCGCCCCAGCCCGGGGAACATGAGTTCCTCGTTGGTGTATTCGTGATTGACCACCAGGAGGCCGTGGGCGGCCGGGTCGGCTGCGCCCGGCATGGGGAAGTAGCCGACGAAATCGTTGTTGTAGCCGAACTGCTGCGCTTGCGCGGCGGCCGATTGGTTGTGCGGGTCGAAGGCCGGGGCTCCGGGCAGCACAGGATCGCCCCAGCGGATGAGGATCTGGGCGTCGTGTCCCGCCGCCACGTGGTGGTGCGTGTCCGAACCGGCCTCGATTTCCGCGAAGGGGAAGCGCGTCGGGGCGGAAGCGCCCCCGTTCTGCCCCTGGGCGGCGTGGGCCTCACCGGCGGCGAGCGCCCGCGGCGTCACCACGGCGGCGATGGCGCCGACCCCGAGGAGACCGCGCAGGAGATCGCGCCGGTCGAACCGCGCGGCGACCACGTCGCCGAAGGTGGCGTTGGGGCTGGCGTTGGAGCCGGCATCCTCGGCCGCCTCGGCCGCCTGCGAGCGGGTTCGCGTCGGCTGCGTCATCCATCGGCTCCGTTGAATCCTGAGAACCGCGCCTCCTACCGGCTTCGCATGGCATCGGCATGTCGGATGCCACGCACGAAAAAGCCCGGCCTTCCGGCCGGGCTTCCCGCTGGTTCGTGGAGCCGGTGGCGCCCGGTGAGGGGCGCCGGTCGGGTCCTAGTACGAGCCGAACTTGTAGTTCAGGCCGGCGCGGACGACGGCGAACTCGGTGTCGCGGACCTGACGGCCACCGCTGGCCAGGACGACGCCCGGGCTGTTGGTGAAGATGGTAGCACCCGCGTTGTTGACGGCGAAGGCACCGGCGTTGCGGTTGTTCTGGTCGAGCTTCACGTACAGGCCTTCGACCTTGAACGTCACGGCCGAGGACTTGAAGAAGTTGAAGAACG
>NZ_JAKSXV010000023.1 GCF_022829345.1 Methylobacterium sp. J-090
CGACCGCCTCGTCGGCCTCACCATGCTGGTGGCGCTCAGCCCCGTAATGCTCGCCGTGGCGGCGGCCGTCGCCGTCACCTCGCCCGGCCCGATCCTATTCAGGCAGAAGCGCTACGGCTTCAACAACGAACTCATCGAGGTATACAAGTTCCGCTCCATGTTCCTGCACCAGGGCGATGCCACCGCCGCGAAGCTCGTGACCCGTGGCGACCCGCGCGTGACCCCGGTGGGCCGCTTCATCCGCCGGACGTCGCTGGACGGGCTGCCGCAGCTGTTCAACGTCATCAAGGGTGAGCTGTCCCTCGTCGGACCCCGCCCGCACGCCCTCCAGGCCAAGGCCGCCAACACCCTCTACGACCAGGTGGTGGACGGCTACTTCGCCCGCCACAAGGTCAAGCCGGGGATCACCGGCTGGGCGCAGGTCAACGGCTGGCGCGGCGAGACCGACACCAGCGACAAGATCCAGCGCCGCGTCGAGCACGAC
>NZ_JAKSXV010000027.1 GCF_022829345.1 Methylobacterium sp. J-090
GGGCGCCTCGACTGGCCGAAGGATTGCGCCGAGGAGGCGGTGCCGGACTGGCTGGTGTTCTCCGCCATGGTGATCGTCTCCAAGTCCCATCTCGGCGATCCGGGCCTCACCCCGGATTCGACGGCCCTCGACGAGGAAGGGTTCGGGCCGGGCATCCGCCTCGCCCTGGTGGAGAGTTTTTCGCGCAACCTCATGAAGGCTTTCGCCACGTGGGAGGAAGACGGCTTCGACGGCATCGGGGCGCGGTACCTCGCCCATCTGCCGCAGGCTGTCGGCGCGAGGGCGGCGATCGACCGCAACGGCGCTGCGCTGCTGGTGCGAGGCGGCGAGGTCGAGCGGCTTCCCCTAGTTCTCGGTTTGGCCGATCCCGCCTGGCGCGACCCCGCCACCCGTACGGTGCGCCTGTGAGTGCCCTCAAGCTGCCCCGCACCCTGCGCCTCGACCCGTCCGACAGCTTCGTCTTTGCCGAGGCCGCCGAGCCCGGCGAGTGGGCCGTCACCGGCTCATTCCTGTTCTGGGACCGGGATCTGGCGAACCTCGCGGGCAAGGACCGGGTCGCCTTCCGTTCGGGCTTCCTCGGCGTGCGCTCGTTCGGGTTCTCGACCCTGGTCGTGGTGAGCGAGGCGAGCGAGGCCGAGCGGGACGATGCCGTCGCCGAACTCGCCGGCCATCTGAGGGAGCGGCTCGGAGCGCCGGATCACGCTGCTGCTCTCGCGGCGGCCCGCGAAGAGATCGATGTTGCCGCCTCGCTCTGCGACCTGCCCGTCGGGACCGTCGTGGCGATGCATCGCGCGGAGACGGACGGCGCGATCACGGAGGCGTTTCGCACGTTGCACCAGAAACCCGGCGGCGAGGATCGCCTCCATGCCGGTGCCCGCGCCTTCCGCTTCGTCGAGACCGACGAGGACGGGCCGGAGGAGCGCGCCGACCTCCTCGGCCTCGCACGGAGCCGGACACCGTGATCGCCCGCCACGCACACGACAGGGACCGCCGCGCGTCATGACCGAGTTCTGGGTGTCGAGCGGTCACCATCTCACACGGCGTACCGAGGGCGGCGGCCTCGGCGTCACGGACGAACTCATCCTCGCCTATCTGGCGCGGCCGGAACTGATCCCGCCGGAGGAAGCCTGCGCGGCCGAGCGCGCCCTGTACGCGGACCTTCGCGCCGAGCCCCGCCGCGCCATCGCCCCGGAGGCGGTGGCAGCCATCGCGGATGCCGATGCGCGCGAGAACTGGGCGGTGCTCCTCGCGTTCCGCGATCGGTTGCTCGGCGCGCGCTCCATCGAGGCGGCCTACGTGGGCCTCGTGCGCGAGGGCCTGCAGGGCACGCCGTCCCTGTTCCTCAACCAACTCGTCCACCTTATCCTGCGCAATGCGCTCGATGCCTGCGACGACCCCTACGTGCTGCGCGCGGCCGAGCTGTTCTTCCGCACCCAGCGGGTGAGCCGGCACGACGGCGCCGTGCTCCTCGCCGATGCCGAAGTGATCGAGGCGCGCGAGGGCTCCGCCCCGCTCTCGCCCCTCGTGGCGATGCTCGGCAAGCAGGCCGCCAACGAGCTCGACGTGCTGAACGACGAGAACGCCTGGAGCTACTGGAGCCGCTCGGACGCGTTCTCCATGGCGCTCAACCTCGGCTCGAGCCCCAAGAGCCGGGCGGCGCTCGCCCGCGTCATCGAGGTGTTCGTGCGCCATCTCCTCAACACCGAGATCGCGGTGACGCCCCTCGACCGGCTGGAGGACACGGACTGGCGCTGGTTCGTCGGCCTCGACGCGGAGGGCACGCGCATCGGCAACGCCCTGTGGCGCGGAGAGACCATCGATGCGGCGACGCAGGAGCGGGTGATCGCCCTGTTCGGGCTCCGCTTCCTCGACCCGACGCAGGTCGATCCGAACGTCGGCGAGCGGCCGGTCTATCTGCTGCTCGCCGGCACGCCCGCACATCTCGTTCAGGTCAAGCCGCAGAACATCGTCGCCGGCCTGCCCCTGCGCGCCGCGTATCCGGCGGCCTGAGGAACCCCATGATGCCCGACCTCAAGCCCGACAACCACTTCGAGGTCGGCGTGGTGGTGGAGAAGCGCCGCCTCAAGGGCCCGTGGGCGACCCATGCCTGGCTCCCCGTCGCCGTCCTGCCGGCGGCGCCCGCCGCACCGCCGGGCACGCGCCTCTCCGGCACGGAGGACGAGGGCACCTACTATGCCGGGGCCTACGACGTGCATCTCCACCCGGCCGAGACCGCGCATTACCGCGACAACCTCGTCTCCGGGCGCCCGTCCCTTTGGGTCGCCCTGCGCAAGCTCGGCGAAGGCGAGTACGAGGTCGCCACCGTCACGGCCGATCCCTACGAGGGCGAGTCCATGGCCGAGGGCATCGGCGAGGTGGTCGAGGCGGTGCCGATGCCGCCCGACCTCCAGGCCAGACTGCTCGCCTTCTTTGAGGCCCACCACGTCGAGCGCGTCTTCGAGAAGCGCAAGCGCGACCGGGCCGACCCCGAGGCCCTGGCCCGGCAGGCCGGAGGCTCGGAGACCGGCCGCAAGGGGAGGCGGGAATGAGCGACGGCTTCCTGACGCGCTGGGCTCGGCGCAAGCGCGACGTTCGCGAGAGCGAGCGAACCGAGACTCCGCCGACGCAACCGCAAGCCGTCGAAATCGAAGCGGTCCCGGGCGACGCCGTCGCGTCCGACGCGGTCGACGCCGAGGCGGAAATCGACGTCCTGGCCGAACTGCCCTCCCTCGACGACCTCACGGCCGAGACCGACCTGTTGCCGTTCCTGCGTGCCGGCGTCCCGGCGGCCCTGCGCAACGCGGCCCTGCGGAAGATGTGGTCCGTCGATCCGGCCATCCGCGACTTCGTCAGCGAGGCGCGGGAATACGCCTACGACTGGAACACGCCCGGCGGCGTGCCGGGCCTCGGCCCGCTCCTGCCCGGCGACGACGTGAAGGCGATGCTCCGCCGGCTGTTCAACCGCGACCCGTCCGAAACGGCGGAGGCCGAGGCCGTTGCGCCGGAGGCTGATCGGGCGGGCGCGGCGCAGCCCGATCCCGCCCTCGCGCCAGACTCCGTAAACCCGAGCGAGGCGGCTGAGACCGCGCCCGCCCCGAAGCTCCTGACGGAACCGATACTGACGGCCGATCCTGCTAATTCCCCGGAGCGAACACTCATAACATCCATAAATACTGTTACGGTACCGCGCCTGCGACGCCATGGCGGCGCAATGCCTAGCTGAGCTATGGAATCACGATTGCGCCAATCTCGAACGCTTTTTATCCTAGCTCCAATGTAGCCGATCCGACTAAGATACGGCGCTGGCCAGACTTCAGGTTCAAGGGTGGGATGCGTTCCGTCGCAGTGGCTATCGAGCACGCGGACGAGGGATTTCAGGACGGTCAGGCTCCCGTGAGCCGGACCGTCGACGAGGTCGATCAGGGACGCGCGCAGCATTACGATCTCCTCGCCGTCCTCCTTGGACGAGCGCCGGATCGCGACCTTCTGGCGACGCTCGGCGGGCTTCGGGGTGACGACAGCATCCTCGGCCAGCCCATCGAGATCCTGGCGGGCACGAGCCGCGCGGCGGCGGCCGAGATTGTGGCGCGCGAATATCACGACCTCTTCGTCGGCGTCGGTCGCGGCGAACTCCTGCCTTACGCGTCCTACTACCTCACGGGCTTTCTCAACGAGCGGCCCCTCGCCCGCGTGCGCGCGGACCTCGAGAGCCTCGGGATCGAGCGGGACTTAGGCATGACCGAGCCGGAGGATCACCTCGCGATCCTCCTCGACTGCATGGCCGGCCTCGTGGCGGGCCGGTTCGAGGCGGAGCCCGACGCCGCGCGGGCGTTTTTCGGGCGGCACCTGGAGCCGTGGGCCGGGCGCTTTTTTTCCGATCTGGAGCAGGCGAAGGCCGCCCGCTTCTACCGAATCGTCGGCGGATTGGGTCGCGCCTTCATCGAGGTGGAGGCACAGGCCTTCGCGATGGACGCATGAGTCCCCGCCACAACCAGAATCATTCGGGTTGCGCTGACCGCGCATCCCCCGCCGTTTGAGGAGTGTCGATCATGCGACAGGACCCGAAGGACCAGCTCGGTCGTCGCCAGTTTTTCCGCGCGCTCGGCGGTGGAACGGTGGCGGCCGCCGTGGGTGTGGCGGCGACGCCGATGACGGCGACGGACGCCCAGGCCTACGACCCCGGCCAGGACGAGACCAAGGGGCGCTACCGCCTCACCGACCACGTCAAGGCGTTCTACCGGACCAACGGGTACGAGACGCTCAAGAACAGCACCAACGACGCCGGCAAGAAGTGAGACAGCCATGCTGACGAAGCGTAAGAGCGGCGCGGCGAGCCGCACCAAGCATCAGGCGGTGGCCGCCGGCCTCGCCGCCGGGATGCTCGACCGCCGCGGGTTCCTTCGTAAATCCGGCTTGGCTGCCGGCGCGCTCGCCGCTGCCGGCTCGCTCCAGCTCGGCTCCGTGCGGCAGGCGCGTGCGGCCGGCTCCTCGGCGGTCGGCCCCGAGACCGTCATCAAGAAGAACGTCTGCACCCACTGTTCCGTGGGCTGCACGGTTACGGCCGAGGTGGTCAACGGCGTCTGGGTCGGCCAGGAGCCGTCCTACGCGAGCCCGATCAACCGCGGCACCCACTGCGCCAAGGGCGCGGCCATCCGCGAGCTCGTCTCGTCGGACCGGCGCCTGAAATACCCGATGAAGCTCGTCGCCGGGCAGTGGCAGCGGATCTCCTGGGACCAGGCCATCGACGAGATCGGCGACAAGCTCCAGGCGATCCGCGAGAAGAACGGCGCCGACTCGGTGTACTGGCTGGGTTCGGCCAAGTTCACCAACGAGGCCGCCTACCTCATGCGCAAGTTCGGCGCGTTCTGGGGCACCAATTCCGTCGATCACCAGGCGCGCATCTGCCACTCGACCACCGTGGCGGGGGTCGCCAACACCTGGGGTTACGGCGCGCAGACCAATTCGTACAACGACATCCGCAACGCCAAGACGATGATCATCCTCGGCGGCAATCCGGCCGAGGCGCACCCGGTCTCCATGCAGCACGTGCTGTCGGGCAAGGAGATCAACCGCGCCAACATGATCGTCATCGATCCGCGCTTCACCCGCACGGCCGCCCACGCCACCGAGTACGTCCGCATCCGTTCGGGCACGGACATCCCGGTCGTCTGGGGCATCCTGTGGCACATCTTCCAGAATGGCTGGGAGGACAAGGAGTTCATCAGTCAGCGCGTCTACGCCATGGACGACGTCCGCAAGGAGGTCGCCAAGTGGACGCCCGAGGAGGTCGAGCGCGTCTCCGGCGTGCCCGGCGAGCAGCTGAAGCGCGTCGCGGAGAAATTCGCCAAGGAGAAGCCCGCGACCCTGATCTGGTGCATGGGCGCGACCCAGCACACGGTGGGCACCGCGAACGTGCGCGCCCTGTGCATCCTGTGTCTCGCCACCGGCAACGTCGGCAAGCCGGGCACGGGCGCCAACATCTTCCGCGGCCACACCAACGTGCAGGGCGCGACCGATCTCGGCCTCGATGTCACGTCGCTGCCGCTCTATTACGGCCTCGTCGAGGGCGGCTGGCGCCATTGGGCCCGCGTCTGGGACGTGCCGTACGAGTGGCTGCAGTCGCGCTTCGACGAGGTGCCCGCCACCGCCGGCCGCAAGGCACGGACCCGCAAGGAGAACATGGAGGCGCCCGGCATCACCTCGACCCGGTGGTTCGATGCCGTGAACCTGCCGCCCGAGCAGATCGACCAGCGCAGCCCGCTGAAAGCCTTCATGGTGTTCGGCCATGGCGGGAACACCGTGACCCGCCTGCCCGAGGCCATCGAGGGCATGAACAAGCTCGAGCTGCTGGTGGTGGCCGATCCGCACCCCACCACCTTCGCGGCCTTGGACGCGCGCCAGGACAACACCTACCTCCTGCCGATCTGCACTTCCCTGGAGATGGACGGGTCGCGCACGGCCTCGAACCGCTCCATCCAATGGGGCGAGCAGATCGTGCAGCCGGCCTTCGAGTCGAAGAACGACTACGAGGTGCTCTACCGTCTTGCGACGAAGCTCGGCTTCGCCGAGACGCTGTTCAAGAACATCAAGATTGAGAACAATGTCCCCTCGGCGGAAGATCTCCTGCGCGAGATCAACCGCGGCGGCTGGTCGACGGGCTATTGCGGGCAGAGCCCCGAGCGCCTGAAGGCGCATATGCGCAACCAGGCGAAGTTCGACCTCATCACGCTCCGCGCCCCGAAGGACGACCCGGAGGTCGGCGGCGACTATTACGGCCTGCCCTGGCCGTGCTGGGGCAAGCCCGAGCTCAGGCATCCGGGTTCGGCGATCCTCTACAACACGTCGCTCCACGTGAAGGATGGCGGCAGCACCTTCCGGGCGCGGTTCGGTACCGAGCGCAACGGCGAGACCCTGCTGGCGGAAAATTCCTTCACCAAGGGATCCGACCTCACGGACGGCTACCCGGAATTCACCTTCGGGGTGTTCAAGAAGCTCGGCTGGGACAAGGACCTGACGGCGGACGAACTCGCCACCATCCTCAAGATCGGTGGCGAGAAGCCCGAGACCGTGAGCTGGGCCACCGACCTGTCGGGCGGCATCCAGCGCGTCTGCCTCGACCACGGCGTGATCCCGTTCGGCAACGGCAAGGCCCGCGCCAATGCCTGGAACCTGCCCGACCCGGTTCCCGTGCACCGCGAGCCGATCTACACGCCGCGCCCCGACCTCGTGGCGAAGTACCCGACCCGGCCCGACGAGCGTCAGTTCCGCATGCCGAACATCGGCTTCTCGGTGCAGAAATCGGCGGTGGAGCGCAACGTCGCCCGCGACTTCCCGATCATCCTCACCTCCGGCCGCCTCGTCGAGTACGAGGGCGGCGGCGAGGAGACGCGCTCCAACCCGTGGCTCGCCGAGCTCCAGCAGGACATGTTCGTCGAGATCAACACCGGCGACGCGTCCGAGCGCGGCATCAAGGACGGTCAGTTCGTCTGGGTGACGGGCGCCGAGAACAGCTCGAAGGCCAGGATGAAGGCCCTGGTCACCGACCGCGTCGGCAAGGGCGTCGCCTTTATGCCCTTCCACTTCTCGGGTTGGTACGAAGGCAAGGACATGCGCGACTTCTACCCGAAGGGGACCGACCCGGTGGTGCTCGGCGAAAGTTCGAACTCGGTCACCACCTACGGCTTCGATCCTGTGACGGGCATGCAGGAGACGAAGTGTACCCTGTGCCAGATCAAGGCCGCGTGAGAGGAGCGCATCCATTATGGCCCGTATGAAGTTCCTCTGTGACGCCGACCGTTGCATCGAGTGCAACGCCTGCGTCACCGCCTGCAAGAACGAGCACGAGGTGCCCTGGGGCATCAACCGCCGCCGCGTCGTCACCCTCAACGACGGCAAGCCCGGCGAGCGCTCGGTCTCCATGGCGTGCATGCACTGCACCGATGCGCCCTGCGCCGCCGTGTGCCCGGTGAACTGCTTCTACACCACGGCCGATGCCGTGGTGCTGCACTCCAAGGACATCTGCATCGGCTGCGGCTACTGCTTCTACGCCTGCCCGTTCGGTGCACCGCAATATCCGCGCGTCGGCAACTTCGGTTCGCGCGGCAAGATGGACAAGTGCACCTACTGCTCGGGCGGCCCGGAAGCGGACTTCTCGGTGGCCGAGTACGAGAAGTACGGCTCGAACCGCCTCGCCGAGGGCAAACTCCCGCTCTGCGCCGAGATGTGCTCGACCAAGGCGCTGCTCGCCGGCGACGGCGAGATGATCGCCGAGATCTACAAGCAGCGGGTGGTCAAGCGCGGCTACGGCTCCGGCGCCTGGGGCTGGAAGACGGCCTACCGCGAGACCGTGGCGATCTGATCGCCCACCACGAACGGGGTCGCCACGACAGCGGTGACCCCGCGATGACAAGAACCTGAAAGGAACGCCGATGCGGCGGGCAGTCACGCTCTTCAGCACCCTCGTCCTCGCGACGACGCTCCTGGCCGCCCCGGGCGCGTTCGCACCCGCGCGGGCGCAGAACCCGATCACCCAGGACGGGCAGAACCCCATGGGCGCCAAGCCCACGGCGGATTCCGTCAACGAGGAGTTCCTGTTCAAGAACGCCGACAAGATCACCGGCCGGGTGAGCATCCCGGACCGGAAGTCCGCCAACCTGATCCAGCCGCAGGGCCGCGAGTACCGGGCCTTTCGCGAGTCCTGGCTGCCCTGGATCGGGGGGCTCGGCATCCTCGGCATGATCGCGGCGCTGGCCGGGTTCTTCCTGTGGCGCGGCCGCATCCTCACCGACGACACTCAGGAATCCGGCCGGAAGATCCTGCGGTTCAATGCCTTCGAGCGCTTCGCCCACTGGATGACGGCGACGTGCTTCATCATCCTGTCGCTGTCGGGCCTGAACTACATCTTCGGCAAGCGCCTGCTGATGCCGCTCATCGGCCCCGAGGCCTTCGGCTCCCTCGCCCAATGGGCCAAGTACAGCCACGTCTACCTCGCATGGCCGTTCATGCTCGGGGTGGTGATCATGGTCGCCGTCTGGGTGAAGGACAACATCCCGAACCGGATCGACTGGGCCTGGATCAAGGCCGGCGGCGGCTTCCTCGGCAAGGGCCACCCCCACGCCGAGCGCTTCAATGCCGGGCAGAAGGGCGTGTTCTGGATGGTGGCGGGCTTCGGCGCCGCCATGGGCGTCACCGGCCTGATGATGCTGTTCCCGTTCACGGTCCTCGACATCAACGGCATGCAGGTCATGCAGGTGATCCACGCGCTGATCGGCGTCGCCTTCATCGTCGGCATCCTCGCCCACATCTACATCGGCACGCTCGGCATGAAGGGCGCCTATGACGCCATGGGCAGCGGCGAGGTCGATCTCGCCTGGGCACGCGCCCACCACGACCTCTGGGTCGAGAAGCAACAGGCCAAGACGGCCAGCGGCCCGCAGCTTACGGGCCGCCACCCCGCGCCGGCCGAATGATACGGACGAGGAAGAACCAGCCATGAAAGCCTTCGCCGCCGCCGTCATCGCCGCCATCGCCCTCGGTGTGCTGGCCATGTACGCGCTCACCAGCAACCAGACGTTCGCCTACCAGGCCTTCGCGACGTCGGGCACGCGGGTGTCGGAGCCGGGCATCAACCTCGTTGGGCCGAAGTGGAACGGCATGCCGGTGGTGGGCGAGGCCAACGATGCCGCGCACGGCAAGGCCGAGGGCGAGGCCTCCCATCCGAAGCGGTCCTGAAACCGGACCGCATCGGGCATCGGCTGCCGGACGAAGACCTACAGCGGGCTGTCCCGAAAGATTTGAGGAAACGACGCATGCCGAAGTCCCTGCCGTCCCTTGGACTCCTCACGGCCGCCGGCCTGCTCGCGCTGCCCGCCCTTGCGCAGGACGCGGCCCCACCGGCCGCCACGGGCGGTCCGGCCAATCTTTGCCGGGAACTGAAGGCGTTCGTGACGGCGCCGGAGGCGAAGAAGCAGGAGGCCTCCACCCCGCCGGCCCAGGCGACGGCGGTGTCGAACCCATCGGGCAAGAGCGACGCGAAGCCTTCCGGCTCCGGCGGCGAGCCGCAGCAGAAATCAGGTCTCAGCGGCGCCACGGGATCGAGCGACACGGTGACCCCCGGCGATCGGAAGGCGGCCCTGGCACAGGCCAATGCCTCGGCGAAGGCGGCAGCGGCGCCTGCCGCATCGCCGCCGCCCCCCAAACCCGATGCCGCAACCGTGGCTCAGATCGAGGCCGCAACGGCGAGCAACGACCAGGCCAGCTGTCGCGCCGCCGCCCTGACCATGCGCAAGGCCGGCGTCCCGATGCCGCCGCCGCTCCTGGCGTTGGCGGCCCTCGATCTCAAGTTCCAGACCGGCCCGTAGGCTCCTCGATGTCGGTGGCGTGACGGGTCTGGCGATCGACCTCGTCGCGCACGCCGCGCCCGGCCATCAGGATCTCGGTGAGGAACGCCGCGATGGCGGCCACGGTGCAGAACAGCGCCACGCCGAAGCATCCGAACAGGACCGAGGCGGTGGCGGCGTCGCGGAGCGCCCCCACGAACAGCGTCAGCACCGCGATCCCGGTCATGATGCCGCCGGCCGAGGCGAGCACCACCGCGCCGTCGAGCATGAACGAGCGCCGTCGCAGGTACGACAATTGCCGCGACAAGCGGACGGCCTCGTCCGGGCTGGCGCCCCACAGCCGGGTCGAAGCGGCGTCGACCTTGTCGGCCACGCGCCCGAGACGGGTGGAGAACACGTTCAGCAACGTCGCCAGGGCCGTCAGCAGGAAGGCGGGCGCGAGGGCGATCTGAATGACGTGGGCGATGTCGTCGGGGGCGACGGGGGGCGACGGTGCGAGCATGGGATCCGTTGACGATCAGCCGCGGCCGGCGGCGGCGGGCCGGGGCGCGAGGAGAAGCACGAGGGCGCCGGCGACCATGCAGCTGACCGAGCCCAGGAGCACGCCGACCTTGGTCTCGGTCTCCAGGGCGGGGGTCTCCGCGAAGGCGAGGAGACCGATGAACAGGCTCATGGTGAAGCCGACGCCGCACAGGAGCGACAGGCCGTAGAGCTGCCACCACCCGGCATGAGCGGGCCGCTGGGCGAGGCCGAGCTTGATCGCGGCCACGACCATGCCGAACACGCCGATCTGCTTGCCGAGGAAGAGCCCGAGGGCGACACCGAGGGTCACGGGTTCGAGCAGCATGGCGCTGGAGAGCCCCCCAAGGGCAACACCCGCATTGGCGAAACCGAAGACCGGCAGGACGAGATAGGCGGACCAGGGGTGGAGGGCGTGCTCCAGCCGGTGCAGCGGTGAGGCGGGATCGTCCGGTCTGGCCGGGCTGGCGCGCAGGGGGATCGTCAGGGCGAGCAGCACGCCCGCGATGGTGGCGTGGATGCCGGACCTCAGCACGAGGACCCACAGCACCGCACCGAGGAGCAGGTAGGGCGTCAGCCGGCTCACCCCGGCCCGGTTCAGGCCGAACAGGAGCGCGACGATCCCCCCGGCGCCGGCCAGCATCGGCAGCGACACGTCGGCCGTGTAGAAGGCCGCGATGATGAGCACCGCCCCGAGGTCGTCGAGGATGGCGAGGGCCGTCAGGAATCCCTTGAGGGAGACCGGCACCCGTGATCCGAGAAGCGCCAGGACGCCCAGGGCGAAGGCGATGTCCGTGGCCGTCGGGATCGCCCAGCCGCGCAGGGTCTCGGGCGAGGCTCGGTTGACGGAGACGTAGATCAGGGCCGGGGCAATCATGCCGCCCAGTGCCGCGACGCCCGGCAGGACGCGGTCCGGCCAGGTGCGCAGGCGGCCGTCCAGCACTTCGCGCTTGATCTCGAGGCCGACCAGCAGGAAGAACACCGCCATCAGGCCGTCGTTGACCCAGTGCAACACGCTCAAGGGCCCGAGATGGGCGCCGAGCAGGGCGAAATAGTCGGGCGCCAGGGATGAATTGGCGACGACGAGCGCCAGCACCGCGCTCGCCATGAGCACGAGGCCACCGCCGGCATCGGTCCGGAGGGCGGCGCGAAGGGCGGAGACCGGACGACGGATGGCGGAGGAAAGCTTCATCCCGCGACGCCTGCCAGCGATCGGAGGCGCGGGCAACCCGTCGAGGGCCCGCGGCGGACGCCGGCATCGCATCGCCGACGAGTTCTTCACCCTCGAGAGGCTCGGCGATTCCGGCTCCGGCCTCGGCATCAGCGTGGCCGGTGACGGCAGCCAGAATCTTTGGAACACCGACAGGAAGACGGCCGCGGAGGCGACGGCCTCACTCCCGCAGGAGCTTGCCCGAATAGACGATCGGCCCCGTCGGCGCGCCGCTCGGCGAACCGCCGGGCGGCTCGACGGTGACGGCCAGGACCGCGTCGTCGAGGCGGGCGTTCCCGCGGGCGGCCTCCGGCAGGGCGAGGCTGGCGCGCCCGGCCTCGACGAGGCCGAGGGAGCGCGGCGCGCCGCCGCCGGCGATGTACCAGAGTTCCAGGCTCTTCTCCCGGGGCGTGTCCGCCGCGACGGAGCGGACCTGCGCGAGCCCGCGCCGCGTATCCACCCGCACCACCAGGGCCGGCAGCTCGCCGCCGCGATTGACCACGGCGACGTACTGGCCCGCCTCCGGGTCCACCGGCGGCAGGAACCGGCCGAGGCCGAGCGCCAGGGCGAGACCGGCGGCCAGCGCCGAGGCACCGAGGGCACCCAGGCGCCAGCGCCGCAGGCTGCGGGCGAGGCCTTTCACACGCGGGTCTTCCCCGGCGGGACCCAGGGCCGCGCGGATGCGCAGCCAAGCGCCGGCCGGCGGTGCGACCTCGGGAACGGTATCGGCCAGGGGCGCCAGGCGCATCTGCCAGCGCGCCACGGCGGCCTGCAGGTCCGCATCCGTCGCCAGGGTGCTGGCGAAGGCGAGGCGCTCGGCCCGGGGCAGGGTGCCGAGCACGTATTCGGCGGCCTGAATGTCGCGGTCGGGCAGGCCGGCGTCGAGGGGACCGTCGGTCATGCGTTGGCGTCCAGGCAGGAGCGCAGGTTCGCCAATCCGCGGTGGAGCCAGGTTTTGATGGTGTTCACCGGCCGCCCGAACCGGGCCGCCAGTTCCTCGCGGGAAAACCCTTCGCAATAGGCCAGCACGAGGCATTGCCGGTGCACCGCGTCGAAGCGGCCGAGGCAGAGCGCCAGGGCGCCGCGATCGAGGATGTCGCTCTCGCCGTCGTGCGGATCGGGCACCTGATTCATCCAATCCTCGCCTTCGACGAGATCCGTGAGGGTGGTTTCCTTTCGGGCACGCACCACGTCGATGGCCCGGTTACGGGCGATGGCGCACATCCAGGTGATCGGCCGGCCGGCCGTGGGCGCGTAGGCCCCGGCCTTCTGCCAGATCCGGAGGTAGACATCCTGAAGCACGTCCTCGGCGGCTTCACGATTGCGGACGATACGCAGCACGAGTCCGAAAAGTTTCGCCCCCGTCTCGTCGTAGAGCGCCTTGAGGGCCGCCTGATCCCCTCCCGCGATGGCGGTCAGGCGCGCCTGGAGCAGGTCATCGTCAGGCACGCGGCACCGCCACCGAACTCACCATTCCCCATCCTCCCGGCCGTTCTCCAAGCATCGATACCCTGGCATCGACGCAGGGGCACGGCTTGTTCGGCATTCTTAGCGATCCCTTAAAGCAGCGCGGACCACACGAGACGCCTTTTAGCAGATCTTTCCTGAAACTTTCGCTCCGAACGCGCCGTAAGTCACCCCGACTGTCCCGTTCGGGACATCGGAGGAGACAAGAAACCGATGCACAACCTCACCGCACGCCGCCCGCTGGTCTCCAAGCTGGCCGCCTTCGGCCTCAGCCTCGCCATCGGCGCGGCGCTCCCGGCCGCCGCCCTCGCCAAGAATCCGATGGTCGGCGGCGCCCCGATGTACGCCTCGAAGACCATCGTCGAGAACGCCGTCAACTCGAAGGACCACACCACCCTGGTCGCCGCCGTGAAGGCCGCCGGCCTCGTCGAGACCCTGTCGGGTCCCGGCCCGTTCACGGTGTTCGCCCCCACCAACGCCGCCTTCGCCAAGCTGCCGGCCGGCACCATCGAGACCCTGGTGAAGCCCGAGAACAAAGCGACGCTCACCAAGATCCTCACCTACCACGTCGTCCCGGGCACCTATACCGCCAAGGACCTGATGAAGCTCGCGAAGGATGGCGGCGGCGAGGCCCAGCTCAAGACCGCCGCGGGCGAACCCCTGACCGTCCAGACCAAGGGCAAGAAGGTCTACGTGACCGACGCCAAGGGCAGCACCGCCACGGTCACGATCGCCAATGTCATGCAGTCGAACGGCGTGATCCACGTGATCAACGGCGTCCTCCAGCCCTGATTCCTTAGGGGACTTTCCCCTCGGCCAAACCGTGATGACAGCCCCCCGCCCCCCGGCCGGGGGGCTTTTTTCGTGACGGATCAGCGTCCTCGGCCGCCACCAGGCCCGCCGCCGAAGCCCCCCCCGGGCGGGGGGCCACCGGGCGGAGGACCGCCGGGCGCGCTGCCACCGGCCCCACCGCCGAAGCCCCCGGGCGGGGCGGGACCACCCATGGGGCCGCCGCGTCCGAACTCTCCGGGACCGCCGAAGCCACCCGGCCCGCCGCCTGGCCCACCGCCCGGCGTGCGGGGATCGATCTCGAAGCCGCGCGGCCCCGCGCCGCCCGGACGCTCGAATCCACTGGGCCGGTTCGGATCGTTGAGCCGGTCGATGCGGCCGGGCATGGTCTCGCGCGGGGTGGCACGGCCGAAGCCATCCTCTCGCGGACCTTCCCGGGTGCGCCGGTCGATGCGGTCGTCGATGCGGAGGCGCTCCACCGTGAGGCGCCCGTCGCGGGCGACGTCCGTGGTCAGCACGGCCCGGACGCTGCCCCTGCGGGGCAGGGCGGCATCGGGTGCGCCCGAGACGACATCGCCGGAGCCGAGGTTCAGTCCTGCCCCGCGACGCCCGACATACGCCTCGATGGAGAGCCGGGTCAGGCCGGGGCGGAACAGGGCCCGCGCCTCCTCGCCGCGCGAGACCGCGAGGGCCGCCCCGGCCGGGTCCCCCGTCACCACGGCGCGCCGGCCGACGAGGCCGGGGGCGATCCCGTCGAGGCGCAGGGCGCCGATGGTCGGGGCACCATTGGCCCCGCGCCGCACGGGCCCGGAGACCCGGGCGGGGCCGTCCGGACGTGCCTCGATGAGGCTCGCCACCACGACGCCGTCGGGCCGGCGCAGGCCGCTCACGGCGACGCGGTCACCGACCTTCCAGCGGCCGCTCTCGCCAACCGTGGCGGAGACCCGCTGGCCGAGTACCGTGAGGCGGCCGCGCTCCACGGCCTCGACGGGGCCGACGACCTCGCTCGTCACGTCGATGGCCCGCGTCGCGAGCGCGCCCTCCGCGCCCCGTGCCACCACCCGCACCACGTGGCCGACCTTGAGGTCGGAGACGGAGGCCGTCCGCCCGTCGATGCGCACGGCGACGTCCTTCGGGTAGGCGATGCGCAGGTCGTTGACGACGATGGAGCCGAACCGGCGGATGGTGCCGAGGACGCCGGTGCCGCCGATGCCGCGGTCGCCCTCCTCGCCCGGCCCCTCCGTCGGGCGGGCACCGGTGCCGCCGATGCCCTGGTCGAGGGACTGGGACAGGGTTGGCCGCGGCAGGAAACCGAGGGGGAGGGCGCCGAGCCAGCGCAGGAGCCGGCGCCGGCTGAGGGACGGCTGACGCATCCGGCCCACGCTCACGCCTCGGCCCTGGGGGCGGGCGGCACGTCCTCACCGTAGACGTAGAGGCCGAAATTCCAGCGATGGGTGCCGCCCGGATCGGTCTGGCAGGCGGCATGGGCCTCGCGGTTGGCCTGCTGCAAGGCCTCCATGGCGATCTCTCTCGCACGCGCCTCGAGGCGTTCGGCGAGCTCGCGCGAGAGACCGTCGTAATGCACCGCGCGCTCGAGGAAGCGCGGCGCCTCACCCATGACGTTGGCGACGCTGGCGGCGATGTGGTCGTGGAGGTTGCGGCCGAAGTAGTACAGTTGCGGCTCGCCGCCTCCCTTCGGCACGTAGGCCGCCTCGGCCAGCACCACCCGGTCCCCGGCGTCGAGTCGGGCGAGCCCCCGGTCGAGCCATTCGTCGAGGACGGCCCGGGGGCGCAGGTCGCGTGTGACGGCCGAGACCAGCCCCTCAAAGGACGGCGCCTCGCCCTCGGCCACCCGGGGGAGGGCCAGGGGATGGCCGGCAGCATCGGTGAAGCGGGGATCGGCGAGCCAGCGCGCGACGATCCGGCTCGTGCGCGAGACCACCGCCGGCACGACGCTCACGGGCGCACCGGCCCCGCGCAGGCGATTCACCTCCTTGCGGTGAATGCCCGTGAGCAGGCTGACGCGGCTGTCGGTCTGGTCCTTGCCGGGAAGGGCGAAATCGTATTCGGCCACGTTCACGTAGAGTTCGCGCAGGAGCGTCGTCAGGCCCGGGAAGGTGATCCCACGGCCGATGCACAGGCGCACGAGGGGGCGCAGCAGGCGCGCCAAGGGGGCATGCAGACTCGTTCCTTCCGGCGCGGACGGGGGGATCTCCGACATGCCGGCACCTTACAGCCCGACATGTGGGACACAATCCCACAACGTGTGACGGAACACCTTCGCCGCTCGATTTTCGTTTGACGTGGGAATTTTGCACACGTAACTGCATTGCGTGGTCAAATTTCCCACGGAGACCGATCCATGACCCCGTTCAGGCCATCCGTCGATTACCAGCCCCTGGCCCCCCTGCGCCTCGACGGCCTGCCCGGCGGCCGGATCTCCGCCATCCCCTCCACCCGTTTCCTCCTGCGCGGCTGCCTCGCGGTGGCCGCCCTCGCCCTGCCCGCCCTCGGCACACGGATCGCAGCGGCTCCCCAGCGCCCGCCCATGCCGGGGGCGACGCAGATCGCCGCCATCCTCGATCCGTCCCCCATGGGGATGGCGGCGATTCGCCTGCGGTGACGCCGATGTTCGCGTCCCGCTTCCCGGCGCACGAGCCGCTCGGTCCGTCCGGAGCCGCCCCCGTCCGCATGGCCGATCTCGCGGTCTGTGCGCTCCTGGCCATCGTCACCGTCGGCCTGCTCGTGTCGGCCATCTGACCGGCCACGCCCCAGCACAATCCTCACAGAGAGTTTTCGATGTTCCAGACGTCGTCCTCCACGCGCCTGCGTGCCGGCCTCGCGGCCGCCGCGTTCCTCGCGACCGGAACGACACTCCAGGCCGCCGACCTGCCGCGCCGGCAGGTGCCGCCCCCGCCGCCGATCCCGCCCGCCTTCACCTGGACGGGGTTCTACCTCGGCGTGAATGCCGGCTACGCCTTCGGCGAGGGCAGGAAAACCGTCACCGACGCCACCTACGGCACCGTGACCGACGCGGGGCGGGGCGGCGGCTTCGCCGGCGGCGGTCAGGTCGGATACAATTATCAGCTGACGCCGGGCTCCGGCTGGGTCCTCGGCGCCGAGGCCGACATCCAGGGCCTCGCCCAGGCCAAGGCGGATGCGGCCTATCCCGGCACCACGCCGTACTACAACGTCAGTCCACGGCTCGACTATTTCGGGACCGTCCGGGGCCGCGTCGGCTACGCCTTCGATCGGGTGTTGATCTACGGCACAGGCGGCTTCGCCTATGGCGGCGGGTCGGCCTCGTCCAACGCGGCCTCCTATCCCTACGCCCTGCCGAGCACCACCCGTACGGGCTACGCGGCCGGCGGCGGCTTCGAATACGCCTTCACCGAGAAACTCTCGGCCAAGATCGAGGCCCTCTACGTCAACCTGGGCAAGCGCAGCGGCGTCACAGCCTACGATGCCACGGTGCCGGCCTATTACGGCACCGGCACGAGCGAGCCTGGATTCGCCGTGGTCCGGGCCGGCCTGAACTATCGCTTCTGATCACCCCCCCGAAGCCATCCCGGCATCGGGGCGTCGCGCCCACCTGCGAAGCACGGCGCCCCGAGACGGACTTACCGTCGCCCATGGCCGACGTCCGAACCCAGGCCGCCTCGGCCCGTCCCTGCGCGTCCCTGCGCGTCCCGCGCGCGCCGCTCGTCCCGACACGGGCGGCGCGCCTCGTTGCGTTCCCGTTCCGCCGGGGCGGCCGACGCCGACATCCCGCGGCGAGCCCTCGAATCGATCCGACGGTAACGGCCCCTTAACCGATCCGACGCAACGCTCATGGAGTGGGAAATAGTCCCACATGCAGCGGAGCAGCCCGTGTCGACGATCTCTTCCACAACCTCGGCGGCGTTCACCCCCCCGAAGCAGCGCCTCCTCAACGCCATCGCCTCCAAGGCCGAGACCGGCCAGATCAGCGCCACCGACAAGACCGCCCTCGACTCGGCCGTGGCGACCATCGACGGCAGCGTCGCGGGTGGGTCCGGATCATCGCAATCGGCCCGCCTCGACCCCTCGCAGATGAAGAGCCGCGTGGACGGCCTCATCGGCGATGCGGTCTCGAACGGCACCCTGACGGACGATCAGGCCGCCACCCTCAAGGATCTGTTTAGCCAGGGCGGGGCCCAAGGTGGAGGCGAGGGCGGAGGCAAGGTCGGCGGTGCGGGCGGCCCGCCCCCCGGTCCGCCGCCAGCCGGTGGTCCGCCCCCCTCGGCCTCGGACGACGGCGCATCGGACGATTCGAGCACCAGTGCCACGAGCACGGATGCCACCCGCGTGAGCGACCTCCTGACGACGTTCATGAAGCAGCTGCAAGCGACGCAGGGGCAGGGCGGCGCCTACACGGCGGGTGGCTCCGGCAGCGGCAGCCGGATCGCGAGCGCGCTCCTCGTCAACTTCGAGGCGTAACGCGCCGGCGTCTGGGGGTCTGCGGCAATCCGGTTCGCATCCCGCCCTATGGCGCCACCGCCATCATGGCATCGCCGAAGCATCGCACGAGGCCGGCTTCGAGCTTCGTGTCCATGCTCTCGAGGACCGCGAGGGCGTCGCGCACGGGCATCGGCTCCTTGTACGAACGGCGCTCGGTCAGGGCCGCGTAGATGTCGCAGATGGTGAGGAGCCGCACGGTGTCGCCGATGGCCGATCCGACGAGGCCATCCGGGTAGCCAGACCCGTCCAGCATCTCGTGGTGATGGCGCACGGCGCCCAGGGTCGCGTCATCGCAGCCGCTGTCGCGCAGGATCTCGTAGCCGATCACCGGATGGGTGCGCATGATCTCCATCTCGTCGGCGTCGAGGCGACCGGGCTTGTTGAGGATCGCCTGCGGGATCCGCGCCTTGCCGAGGTCGTGCAACAGGGCCGCCCGCACGAAATGCTGCCGGTCCTGCTCGCGGAACTGCAGGAAGTTGACGAACTGAGCCGAGACACCGGCCACCAGGAGACAGTGCTGATAGGTGGCGTCGTCGTGGGTCCAGACGGTGTCGAGCCACCGGGTCAGGCCACCCTCGCGCACGGCCGCCAGGATCGGCGTCAGGCCCGCTTCGACGACTCCGAGGGTCAGGCCGCCCTCGCGGGCGCCTGCGAACAGGCCGGTGAGCGCTTCCGTGGCCCGCACGATCCCCTGGCCCGACACGCTGCTGGCGGTCTCGTCCCGCGCGGCGACCTGATCCCGGATCACCTGCGCGACGACGTGCGGGGACGTGTAGGCCGGCAGGCAGACCGTGGCACCGAGATCGCGCGCCTGCCGCAGATCCTGGTCCGAGGTCGAGCGCATGAGGCAGATGATCGGAATGCGGCCCGCTTGACCGGCGATGGCGCCCGGGCGAGCGACTGGACCGGACGGCAGCAAGGCGCGCAATCGGCCGACGGATTCCCGCCGGCTCAAGGTGAGATCGGAGACGATGGCGACGGGTCGGGCGCCGGGCGAGGGCTTCTGGTCGCCGGCCACGACCTCGCAGCGCCCGACGGTGTTGAGGATCGTTTCGAGGGCCGAGCTGCGATCGGGACGATCGGTCAGAAGGAAGATCGCGCCGTCAGTCATTCCCGTGCGTCCAAGACCCTACGCCTTCACCATGCGCCGTCCACTCCCACGTTGCCGGAGGGCCGCGCCAAAACGGGCGCGTGGCTATGGGCGCCGCACGCAAGCTGCGCGCGGCGCTCCAAGGATGCCGGAGCTCGCGAACGGATTATCCGCGTGTTTCGTGTTGATGGAAATACCCATTCCTTTGAATCGGCCCGCTGCGCATACGAGCCGGAACCGGTGTTGATCGGGAGCCGCGAAGAAGATCCCCCGGGGAAAAGGAGCGCGATGCCGTGACTGCGAGTCCTCCCTCCACGCCCAGGACGAAAGGTTATCTTTGCAAGATCCGGTCATCCGGAAGGCCGCCCCACTGATTGCACGGCCGATTACTTCATGGTGACACAAGCGAATCAGCAGTCGCGACGGCAGCGTTCCCGCCGGGTGATGCATCGCCGCGGTGCCCGGGCGCGCCATGCCGCAGGAGAACGGCAGGCAGCCGCACTCGGGGTTGACCAGGAGCGGCCCCCATGGCTTCTACGGGCTCTGGCATCCCCGACTCCGTAGCTCAGCTGGATAGAGCAGCCGCCTTCTAAGCGGCAGGTCGTTGGTTCGAGCCCAACCGGGGTCGCCAGTTTTTACAAGGGCTTAGGTTTCGCCTCAGGGGACTTCCATCGATCTAGGACGACCTGAGGACGACTTCAGCCGGAACCAGCAGCTTGGATACGTGGCCTGCCCCCTGAAAAGTGGTCCTCCCTGAGGTATGGCTTTGAGCCATGTGGAGGATGTTGTCATGGGACGGAAGAAGCATACGGCTGAAGAGATTGTTGCCAAGCTGCGTCAGGTTGATGTCTTGGTCTCGCAGG
>NZ_JAKSXV010000030.1 GCF_022829345.1 Methylobacterium sp. J-090
GCTACCAGCCGCCTGCGCCAGAGGTCCTCATCTGGCCAACCGAACCGAGCGGATCAGTGCCGTCCGCTCGCCCTGCCATCGTCACGCGACCGACGATGCACTAACTTCGAACATGGGCCACCGAACGGGGGCAGGCCAGCCGGCACGCACGCGGACCAGAACTACGCCGGCTATCGCGACCGCCATGAAACCCTGATTTCTCCCGTCGTCCAATGGGAAGATGCGAATACGTCCATTCTGGCGGGGTTACGGCACGTCGACCAGAGAAGACCCATCGGACAATTTACGTTTCTCAACCCCGACGTGAATGTTCCACATCCCATACTCAAGATTCCACGCGGCACCGCCTACTTCAATCCCGATTTGAATGCTTCTAGCCGCAACACGACGGTTTACTCGGATTTTACCCACAGATTCGGAGATGTGTTCGGTATCGACACGACAGTAAACAACAAATTCTCCTATGACATTTTTTCAGATGATATCAATTCATTCACATGGGTGAGAACTGGTTCCGCGAACGCGGGGCTTGACCAGTTTAATGCAAGGCAGAGATTCGTCACGTCGAGCGGCAGTCGGCTCGTCAACAGGTCAGACCTCACGCTGGTCTACGATGCCGGTTTTGCGAAGCAGACATCGATCTTCGGCTTGGATTACCAGGAAGCAGACGCAAAATCTGCAATCAGCCTTGGTCAAATTACAAAAATAAATCCCTATATCCCGCCGATACAGCAGGATTTGTTTCGCGTCACTTCAACAAGGCCTATCGATTACGACAATCGGGAGTCCAGACAGGTCGGGTACTATTATCTCGAGAAGTTCGACACGCTGGATAATCGTCTTCATATCCTGGGGCAGGTTCGCTACGATCAATCGCGTTTTGACAGTTGGTCGGGCTATGCAGGCCGCAAGGACGTCGAAGTGAGCCGCGTCGAAGGTTTGTCCTGGGTCGCCGGCGCTGCCTTTGACGTGACCCCATATTTCACGGTCTACGGGAACCGGTCGAACGGCTTTCGGCCTCAGCTTGGGACATTGGGAGATACAAAGAAGGCGGCCCCCCCGGAAGAGCGAGACCAATGGGAAGTCGGGGGGCGCGCGTTCCTCTTCGACAAGAAGCTGAGCATCACGGCCTCGTACTCCGATATTGCGGCTTCCAACGTCGCGCGATGCGATCCTGAGTTGGGGTGCAATTTCCTTTTACTGGAGAGTGGCCAGCGCTCAAAATCTTTCGAGCTCGATGTCCAGGGCGAGATCTATCCTGGTTTCAACATCATCGGATCGTTTGCGTCGACCGTTGCAAAAACCAGCGGGACGAACGGCGGTTTCGTCAAGCTTGATGGAAGCCCTCAATATACCGCAAGTCTTTGGGGTACATATACATTCCAATCCGGCATGTTTCAGGGATTCACCCTGGGCTTGGGCGGTCGCGGAAACTCGAATAGTGTCATTTACCAGAGCTCTGGCACGCCCCCGCCCTTCGTCGTTCCGGGCTATGTGACGGCCGATGCGATGATCGGTTACGATTACGATCGCTGGTCCCTTCAGTTCAGAGTCAAGAACTTGTTGAACAAGTACGGATACCTGCCGAGCTACTCGGCACAGTTCATCGGAATCGCCGAGAGCAGGACCTTCCTCCTTCAAGCGAAATACTCCTTCGAGTAGCCCGGCCGTCACAACGAAGCCGATCTCTCGATCGCAGGCGCTCCGGTCCATGCACATTCCCCCCACTTCTCAGGTGGCACCACCGGATCGCGTCCTCACGGTGCACGACCGCCTGCATCCGATTGCGCCCGCGTCCGCTCCGTCCATCGTCTTGCGGGGCCGACCTGCCTCCACCTTCGCGGGCGGAGCGGTCTCGTCTCACGGACGGCACGGCGATCCGGCGAGATTTCCAGGGCCATTGGCCGCCGCATGGCCATCGTAGAGCCATGACCGCCGGAGTGTCGCCGGACCGGTCGGATCACCGCATCGACGCGCATCTGTTCCGGCGCATCGTCCGGCTCACGGTGCCGTTCTGGCGTCGCCCGCAATCGTGGCCGGCCTGGATCGGTCTCGGGGTGCTGCTCGGCCAGGGGATGCTGCTCTCCTACCTCGTCGTGCGCGCCGCGGCCCTGCTGAAGGACGTCACCGACGGCCTCCTGAGCCGCGACCAGGCGGCGTTCGAGGCCGCGCTCCTGGCCTACCTGCTCGTCTTCACGGCCAAGACCCTCGTGCCGCAGGCGCGCTTCATCGTCGACGCCTTCGTGGAGGCGGCCTGGTCCCGGTGGCTGAGCCGGCACGTGATCGATCAATATCTGGCCGAGCGTGCCTATTACGACATCAGGCTGCAGGGCGATCTCGACAATCCCGATCAGCGCATTGCCGACAGCGTGGGGCCGTTCGTCGAACACGCGATCCGGATCCTGCAGTGGACGGTGGGGGTGGTGGCCCGGCTCGGGGCCGCCGTCGCGGTCTTCGTGGCGCTCGATGCGCGCTTCCTCCTCGTCGTGCCGGTGCTCGGAATCGTGCAGATCGCCGCGACCACGCTGACGGTTCCGCCCCTCGTCCGGCGGCAGGTCGCCGTGCAGGTGGCCGAGGGCGATCTGCGCCGCGAACTCGTCCACATCCGCGATCACGCGGAGGCGATCGCCTTCTACGGCGGCGAGGCGATGGAGAGGCGTTCGGTGATGGAGCGCACCCGCGCGGCTGCGGACCGCATCTTCCGCCTCGACCGGTTCCAGGCGCTCCTCCACCTGACGGTGCACGCCGTCCTGGCCTTCGCCTGGATGGCGCTTCCCTACGTCGTCCTGGGCGAACAGGTGGCGACCGGCACGATGAGCTACGGCACCCTGGCGCAGGCCACGGCGATCACGCTGATGATGCGGGGCGTCGTCGAAACCCTGACGGCGATCGTGTCGTCCTTCGGCGAACTCACCGTCCGGGTCGCCCGGCTCGCTCCCCTTCAGGAGCGCTTCGATGCGATGACGCGGGCGCGTGCCGACATGCCCCGGATCGCGTTGCGGGGCGGGCATGGTCACGTGGCGGTCGCGGCGCTCACGCTCGAGACGCCGGACGGTGCGCGCCGCCTCGTGGAAGGCCTGTCCCTCACGGTCGGCCGGGGGGAGAGCCTCGTGATCGTCGGGGAGACGGGGGTGGGCAAGAGTTCGCTCCTGCGCGCCATGGCGGGCCTGTGGACCCGGGGGCGGGGCCAGATCGCCATGCCGCCTTTCCGCGACACGCTGTTCCTGCCCCAGCGCCCCTACTTTCCGGGCGGTTCGCTCCGGGCGCAGCTGCTCTACCCCCATGGGGCCGAGCTGTCCGACGACGCACTCCTGGACATCCTGGCCGCGGTGCGTCTGCCCGACCTGGCCGCGACCCATGGCGGCCTTTCGGCCGTGCGGGACTGGTCGCAGATCCTGTCGGGTGGCGAGCAGCAGCGCGTCGCCTTCGCCCGCGCACTCGTCGCACGGCCCGGCTACGTCTTCCTCGACGAGGCCACGAGTGCCCTCGACGCGGAGACGGAATCGCATCTCTACGGGCGGCTCGCCCGCAGCGGGGCGAGCTACATCAGCGTCGGCCACCGGCTCGGCATCGTCGCCCACCACACCCACATCCTCACGCTGAAAGCCGGGGGCCGATGGGATCTGGCACCCGTCGAGGCGCGGGCCCGCGAGCGGGCGGACGCGCCGTGAGCGGGACCGGCGAGGAGGCCGCCCGCTTCGATCCCTCCGTGTCGTCCTCCGCCGGCCGGGCGGACCTCGGGCTCGACCGGCTGCTCCTGCGGCGCATCGGGCGCTTCTTCGTGCCGTTCTGGACCCGACGTGCCGCGTGGCCGTACTGGATCGGCATGGCCGCGATCCTCGGCCAGACGACCCTCGCCACCACCCTGAACCTCGCCGCGTCCTACGTCCTGAAGGACATGACCAACGCGCTGACGGGCCGCGACTGGACGCTCTTCCGGTGGCAGTTCCTGCTCTACGCGGCGATCTTCCTCGGCGAGATCCTGGTGGCCGGGCTCGCGATGATCGTCGCCGCCTGGATCACCAGGGGCTGGCGAATCTGGCTGACCGCATGGATCACGGGCCGGTATCTCGACGGCCGCGTGTACTACGACATCGCCCAGAGCAGCGACATCGACAATCCGGACCAGCGCATCCAGGAGAGCCTCGCAACCGTCGTCACCCTGTTCTTCGGCCTGCCGGTCCAGGTCTTCGGCTCGGTGGGGGCCCTCGTCGCGGGCAGTGCCGTGCTCGCGACGATCGACGGGCGGCTGGCGCTGGTCGTGATCGTCGTCGGCCTGGCGCAGGCCATCGCGACCTATCTCGGCTACGTGCCGCTCGTGCGCCTGCGCTACGCGGCGGCGATGGCCACCGGCAATCTGCGTTACGCCCTCGCCCATGTCCACGGCAACGCCGAAGCGATCGCCTTCTACGGGGGCGAGCCGGCCGAACGGACCCGGCTGCATGGACTCGTCGGCGCGGCGGTGCGCCGGGACCTCATCGTCACCCTGTTCCGGCGTGCCGTGACCGACATGGCTCCGCTGCTGTTCGGGCTTGCCTGGGTGGCGATCCCCTACCTTGTCCTCGCACCCCGGCTGCTGGCGGGCGAGATCGATTTCGGAACCCTGATGCAGGGAACCGCCGTCTCGGCCACGGTCTCCGCCACGGCCGCGGCCTTGCTCGGTATCCTCGCTCCGCTCTCCGGCGTCGCCCCCCACGCCGTGCGCATCGCGCAGATCGTCGAGCGCTTCGACGGGCTCGAGGCGCAGCAGGGGGCCGGGGCGGGCCAGGGGATCGCGCGTGAGCGCCGGCGCGACACCGTGGTGCTCGACGGCCTGAGCCTGGAAACCCCGGGCGGCGAGCAGTGCCTCGTGCGGAACCTGAGCCTGACGCTCGAACCGGGGGAGAACCTCGTCATCGTCGGCCGGACGGGAGTGGGCAAGAGCTCGGTCCTGCGCGCCATGGCGGGTCTCTGGACGCGCGGCGAAGGACGCGTGGTGATGCCGCCCGCTGCAGACTGCCTCTTCCTGCCGCAGCGTCCCTACGTGACACGGGCGGACCTGCGCACCCAACTCCTGTATCCGCACGGCGGTGAAGTGCCCGACGCGGTGCTGCTCGATGCGCTGACGGCGGTGCGCTTGGCCGATCTCGCGGCGATCCACGGAGGTCTCTCGACGGTCAAGGACTGGGGACAAATCCTGTCGCTCGGCGAGCAACAGCGGCTGGCCTTCGCCCGCGTGCTGATCGCGCGGCCGCGCTTCGTCCTCCTCGACGAGGCCACGAGCGCGGTGGACGCCGCGACGGAAGCACATCTTTACAGTGTGCTGGTCGAGACGGGCGCGCGCTTCGTCAGCGTCGGCCATCGGGTGGGCATCCTGGACCACCATACGCAGATGCTGACGCTCGAGCCCGGAGGCGGCTGGATTCTGACGCGCCTCAGGTCCGCCGGCCGCCACCCCGACATCCCGGCCTAACCGCTTCGGGGAAAACGCCCGGCCGCCGACCACCTACGGACCGACGCAGCAGGGATTGAGCGAGCGCTCCGACCGGAGACGAGGGAGCATCGCGCTCCGAACGACCCCGTCGATCATGCGGACCGTCGCGGATCGTGATCGCATGCGCCCCATCCGCTTCCCCCGGCCGGACGGATACGCCCTTCGCCCGCACGCAGCGCGATGTTGCGGCCTTGCCGGGAGCATCCCCGCCGCCGGCACATCCGAGGCCGGCCCCTTGATGCGAATGGACGCCTGGGCCTAGACTAATGAAACATCGGATTTCTCTTCTCTGCGTTGCATGTGGCACGAGTCGTGCTTGGGTTTATAAATATAAAGTTCTATCTTTACGCGAAACACGCCAACCGTATTGGTTGAAGGCGTATATCCGCTGACAACTAATCGTTATGACAAGTAAGGTAATAAGAAATACATTATAGAATACAAACATATATCATTTTGCGGAAATACTTATCAGGGAGGGGCAATACAACGACCGGCCGTGCCAAGCGGCCTGTGTGGAAAGCGAAGAGCGAACAGCTGGCGTGGCGGGCAGCGAAAGAGACGCGTGTGGGGGTTAGAGATGGCAAGCGTTGTGGTTGGACAGAATTCACGGCTGGTCGAGACCCTGTTCCGAGAGCATTCCTCCTGGCTCGGCTCCTGGCTGTCGCGTCAGCCCTGGACGGTCCAGGCGTCCGAGGACATCGTCTCGGATGTTTTCCTGTCGCTTTTGACACTGCCGAACATGGCGAGCGTGCGGGAGCCGCGGGCCATGATGACCACGATCGCCAAGCGGATCATTTTTGATGCGCGTCGCCGCAAGACTCTTCAGAACGCCTACGAGGATGCCCTCCTGGCCATCCCGGAAGCGGTGGACGCCTCGCCCGAGGAGCGTCTCATCATCATGCAAGCGCTTCAGAAAGTGGATCAGGTGCTCGCCAGCCTATCGCTCCGAGCCCGCACGGCGTTCCTCATGAGCCAGATTGATGGTATGTCGAACAAGGAGATCGCACGGGAACTCAACGTTTCACTCGGGGCCGTGAGCAAGTACATGACCCAGGGATTTTCGGCGGTCTACTTGGCCAAGATTGAAAGCTGAGGGCATGGCGAAGGCCCGAACGCGGGACGGCATTGCCGATCTCCGCATCGATGAGAGCGGGCGTGCCGCCATCAACTGGATGGTCACCTTGAACTCCGGAAGCATGACCGAGCGTCAGGCCCGTGATTTCGAGCGCTGGCGCCATGCCAGCCCTGGGAATGCCGAGGCCTGGAACAGAATGTCGGGCGGCCTTCAGCCTTTCGACGTCCTGGCTCGGTCCGGGCTCCCGCACGGCACGGTCGCCCGGTTACGCGAGCCGGCGATGCGACGCGACCGCCGGACGGTACTCCGCGGCCTGGTCGGTCTGGTTGCCACGAGCGGCGTCGGAGCAGCCTCCCTGCAACGCTTCGTGCCGATGGAGGACGTCCTCAACGATCATTACACGCGCACGGCGCAGCACGAGCGGTTCCAGCTCACCGACGGCAGCGACGTGATCCTCGCGCCACGCTCGTCGCTCAACCTCGCCTCGCGACCGGAAGAGCGTGGTCTCGAGTTTGTCCGGGGCCGGATGATGCTCGACGTAGCGAGCCGGGACGCTCGCCCCCTCATCGTCGACCTCGGCCCATTCCGCTTCAACGCGTCGGCCGGATCGTTCGTGTTCGATCGGCGCGACGGACGCCTCGCCGTCACGGGACTTACGGGCGGCGGCACGCTCATCGGGCCGGAACGTCGGGTCACCGTCAGGGCGAGCGAGCGCCTCAGCCTCGACGGGACCGACGTCACGCTCAGCAAGGTCGATGCCGGGGCGGAGGCGTCGTGGACAACCGGACTGGCGGTCGTCGACAATGAATCCATCGCCAGTATCGTCGAGCAGATTCGCCCCTACTTTGCTGGGTTCGTGAGGCTGGATCCCGATGTGATGGACCGGCGCGTGTCAGGGGTCTTCAACCTTTTCGACCCGGTCGCCGCTCTGGATACGCTCGCGCGATCGGTCGGCCTGACAATGGTCCGAACGGCCGGCTTCTGGATCAAGATCACACCGTCGGCTTGAGCGGAGGTCGGTCCTCCCGACCACCGCCGTTGATCTGGTGTGCTTTCACGCTCTTATCCTGTCCGACAAGCGTGACGTGCCGCGACCGTTCGACGGGCCTCACCCACCACCGGGGAAGACAGGAGCGACGGTCGTCATTTCACCCCAGAGCCGTCGCGAGGTCCCTCCCCGTCGCGAGAGGGACCCCGGCCCGGCTTCGGCAATCGCACGCGGGGGAAGCGCCCCCGTTGGGTCATCCGCAGATCACATCAAGCAAGTGTCGGGCAGCCTCGACGTCACGCAACAGGCACGGATCGCCGAGACAACCCCGTCAATCGCACGCGATAAGCTTGGCGATCCGGCGCTGCCGCTGCAGGATCGCGCGCAGATATCCGATGGCGCCTTCCTGCATCGCGCGTAGAACCTGCGGATCCTCCTGTACGTCCCGTCGCATCGACACGAAGAACTCGGACCCGCCGGGTTCCGTCGCGGCGATCTGGTTGAACACGAACGAGAACAGGCCAAGTCGCGTCGCCTCCTCGATCACGTCGAGGAAGGACAGCGGCGTGAAGACCCAGCAATGGCAGGGCGCGTGTCCCTCCGGATCGAGCGAAGCGACCGCGCGCGTCTGCGCAACGGCGAGGGCCTGCTCCCCGTGGAGGCGCGGAGCCTGCGATGGATCCTCGCCCTCCCAGATTGCGGCCGGATCGACGGTGCGCGCCTCGTAGGTATGGGCGAAGACCTGCCGTGGGCTCGGGCGCTCATAGGAGAGCAGGTCCGCCTCGACCAGCTCGCCGATCGTGCTGTCCGGGCGTGCCACGTCGGCCATGTAGCGCCTGTCGGGCAGCGACAGGTTGATCACGCCGCCAGGGCGCAGCACGGTGTGGATGCCGCGGAACCAGCCGAGGAGGTTGGGCACGCGGTGCGCCACCTGACAGGCGATGGCGAAGTCGTAGTCGGTCCGACCGAGCAGAACGGCCAGGGGAGCCGAGCCGGCCCAGCCATAATCGACCGGAACCGCGTCGGGCAGGTCCGCGTGTGCGTCGACCGTGAAGTCGAGATAGGTAACGCTCAGACCTTCCGGCAACGGCGTTGGCTTGGACGCCGCACCGAACTCCAGCCCTCGCCCCTCCGGGAGGCCGACATCGTGCGTGAGCCGCGCAAGGCGACGGTCGGCAGATCGTCGGCCCAGGAAGGCGTCGAGGGACAGGGTGCCGGCATGCATGCATCCCAACCTAAGACATTTGTCAGGCGACTGCCAGAACGAAGCGGTGCGCGTCCGCGCCCCATGCGCATTCATCCGCGAGGGTTTGGGCGAAGACGGCGCCGAGGCGGTCGCGCTCGGCCTCGACGAGGGGTCCGTCGACCGCGACCGGACGGCAGCGGCCCGACAGGCCCGGCGGCACGAAATCCGGGTTGTGCAGCGCGTGGTCCGAGGCCTCCGCGAAGAACGGGCGGCAGCCGATGTCGAGGAAGCTCTCGGCCGGCAATCCTTCGGCGAGCAGGATGTCGTGGGCATCGAGCTCGACGTGCCAGTAGGTGACGCGCTTGGCGCCGGTGCGGGCGATGGTCGTGCCGTTGACCAGATACATGACCGGCACGAGCACGCCGTCCTGGCCGTCGGCGTCGGCTCCGACGAGGACGGGGTGTCCGGGCGAGAGGAGGAGATCGCGGGTGGGCAGGCCATGGCCGAAGGCGCCGGCGCGGATGCGGACGGGGGCCTGATCGGCGGGCATCGGCCGTTCGGTGCCGAGGTGGCGGTGGCCGGTCCAGGTGACGGTGCGGCGGCGGCCGGAGGCGGTGATGGCGCTGTCGCCGACCCGCAGGTCCTCGACGGCGACCTCGCCCCGCGCCGTCAGGATCCGCGTGCCCGCCACAAAGCACAACGCAAAGGGAG
>NZ_JAKSXV010000040.1 GCF_022829345.1 Methylobacterium sp. J-090
CACGTGCTCGACCGTCTGCCGGCGCGTGCGCATCGCGTGAGGATCCTCGTCGAGCCGGCGCTGCACGGCTTCCAGGACCGCCTCGTGCTCCCAGCGCGTCACCCGCCGCTCCTTGGCCGGCGTGCCGACGACGCAATGGCGCGAATCGATGCCGGTTTTAGGGCGGCCGACAACGCCGCGCTGGCCCGCGGAGCCGTCCCTGGCCGAACCCATGGAAGCCGGACCAAGCCAATCGCACCCGGCAGAAGGTGCTTCTGAACCGTCACCCGGCCCTCGCGGCCACGCTCAAGGCCGAGGCCGCAATATGACGACCACCGACACTATCATCGAGGCGGCCAAGGCGGTCGCCCGGGCCGAACTCGCCGCCCACCGGGCCCGCGTGAAGGCCGCCCAGGAAGCCGCCGCCTTGACCGCCGAGGCCGAGATCGAGCGGGGGGATCCAGGCGCGACGTGACGCGGAGACCAAGAGGGCGGAGTTGAGCGCCGTCCGCGAGCAGATGTTCGCCGCCCGTGAAGCCCAGATCGAAGCCCAGTGAGAGGCCGACCGGAAGCGCAAGCTCGACGAAAATCCCCGCCTGCGCATCGCCAAGCCCCCCGAGCGGCTACTCGCCAAGATCCTCTACAGGCGCCTGGGCGATGACTTCGCCGGATTCACCACCGACCTCGACGTCATCGGCTTCAACCGGTTCAGGTCCGAGATTCGGCGTATCCAGGGCGACGAGCGGGCCGAGGCGCTCGCCTTCCAGCGCCATAAAGCTACGGCCAAGCTCGCCGCCGAGGCCGCTACCCTGCCGGTGCCGGAATCGGCCGCCGAAGCCACGATTCTGCACAAACACGGCTTCCTCACTGAGGTCCGCGCGGCCGAATTGGGCGCTGGCGCGCTGTAAGGTTCGGGACGGCCGAGAGCGGTCCGGGGCTACCCACGCCCCCAGGACGGGCATCTGCGGTGGAACTGTCGGGTCCCGCCAACCCCAGGGGCCGTCAGCGTCGAATTCTGAGAATTTTGCAGACACCGGAGTTGCACCCCATTGCACCACCGAGCTTTTTGCTGGGGCGCAGACCGGGGGTTGATTGGTGCTAAGTCGTTGTAAACTATGGTGCTGCTGGACAGGATTGAACTGTCGACCTCCTCATTACCAATGAGGTGCTCTACCACTGAGCTACAGCAGCGGGTGTCCGGGGTTCGCCGCGGCGTCTCCGTCTGGACGAGCGGGGGATTAGCCCATCGTTTCCGGCTTGGCAATCGCCTGGGCCGCCTCAATCGCACCGGGGCGCGAAGTTTCGTGTCGGCTCCCTATTCAGGGCAACACATCCGCGTCGCGCTTGCAGGCGGCGCGGATGATGGCGGCCAGACCCGGCTCGGCCACGGCATCGGCGGCCTCGGTGGGCGAGAACCAGCGGTCCTCCCGCTCCTTCTTCTCCGGCCAAGTCTTGAGCTGCTTGCGGACCTCCAGGGGGAAGACCTTGACCTGACACAGGACGGAATCCCGGCTCTTGAGGCGCTTCTCGTAGAGATAGAAGCCGAGCGGGCGCTTGCCGATGGACCCGATGAGACCGGCTTCCTCGTAGGCCTCGCGCGCGGCGGCCTCGAAGGGCTTGCGCCCCTTCATCGGCCAGCCCTTCGGAATCACCCAGCGCCGGCTCTCCCGCGAGGTGATGAGCAGGATGGTGTAGGTACCATCACGCATCCGTCGGTACGGTAGTGCGCCGACCTGCCGCCGGGGCTCGCGGTCCATCTCGGCCAGGGTCGCACTCATTGGGACGAAACGCCCGGAAGCGGCACAGGTTCGCCGGAGGGACGATTTCCCGTGCGCCTGCCCGTATGCGTGCCCGTTTTCCTGCCCGTGCCCGTGTGCCCGCCCGAGGGTCCGCGCCGGGCGGCGGCGCCCCTCGCCGGGGCTTTCGGAACGACCCGGTGGCCGGCTTGGTTCGCGTCCTGCTTCCGCACCGCTTTTCCCCGAAGAACGCTGCGCCAGTGGAGGTGATGGGCAGGTGAAGGCACTGGGCGAGTGGCGGCGATGAGCCGTTGCCCGTTCCCGGCTCCAGGGCAAAATTTATCCGGCTAAAATAGGGCGTCCGCGGCCATCCCGGCGCCCAGGCGACCGGAGCAGCCGAATAAAGCCACGCGGCGGCGATGCGCGCGGGCGTTCAGCCGGCGGCGCTGAGATTCTCGATGAGGGCGTTCAGATCGGCGCGCATGGCCTGGACTTCCGGTTCCGACATGCGGAGCTGGCACATCACCGATTCCCGCACGGCGGTGGCCTCGCCCCGCAGGGCCCGGCCCTGCGGCGTGAGGGCGATCTCGACCTCGCGCTCGTCCGTCCGTCGCCGGCTCCGCAGCAGGAAGCCCGCCGCCTCGAGGCGCTTCAGGACCGGTGTCAGGGTCCCGGAATCGAGGCGCAGGCGCCGGCCGATCTCCGACACGGTGACGCCGTCCGTCTCCCAGAGGACGAGGAGGACGAGATATTGCGGATAGGTCAGGCCCATGCGCTCCAGCATCGGACGATAGGATTTCGTCATGCGGTGCGCCGCCGCGTACAGGGCGTAACAGAGCTGATTGTCGAGGAGCAGGGGATCGGTCAGCGGGGACGTTGTCTGAGCGCGTGCGTCGATCATGCAAACCATGCCATCTGTCCCGGCGGCCTGTACCGGGAACCTGCGTCAGGACGAATGACGCCGGGATAACCCGCGTGACGGAACCTGTCCGGTTGAACAGGATAGCCGACGCGGGACGTTCTGGTATATGGCCTATCCGTCCCGATCTTCGACGAATGCACGCATATCTCGGACCAGACACGGTTTTTTCGCCCGGAGCGTCCGCCTTCGGGGACACATCCCCAAGAACTCGTTTCCAAGAACTCATCTCCGACGACCCCTCTCGACGCATCGATCACGCCTCGGCGGGAGCGGATATCCGTGCGGCGGCGTCCGGCATCACGGCCGCGAGGGGCCCGGAGGCGACGAGGCGCCCCCCGTCGAGGACGTGGACCGTGTCCGCCGCCGCGAGGCTCGTGAGGCGGTGGGCGATGAGGATGAGGGTGCGGGTCCCGCTCAGGGTGGCCAGGGCGTTCATCACCGCCGTCTCGGTCTCGCCGTCGAGGGCGCTGGTGGCCTCGTCGAACACGATCACGTCGGGGTCGTGATACAGCGCCCGGGCGATGCCGAGGCGCTGGCGCTGGCCGCCGCTAAGGCGCACGCCGCGTTCCCCGACGCCCGCCGCGTAGCCGCCGTCGAGGCCCAGCGCCACCTCGTGGAAGCCGGCGAGCCGCGCGGCCCGCTCCACCGCCGCCCCATCCACGGCCTCGGGGGGCACGCCGAGGGCGATGTTCTCGCGCACGGAGGCGTCGATGAGGAACACGTCCTGCGGCACGTAGCCGATGCGGTTCTGCCAGGCCGGCAGGGTCTCGGCATCGAGGGCGACGCCGTCCACCGTGACGGTGCCCGTCGTCGGCGTGAGCAGGCCGAGGATCAGGCCGACGAGGGTCGACTTGCCCGAGCCCGTGCGGCCGACGAGGCCGACGGTGGTGTGGGCGGGGATCGTCAGATCGATGTCCCGCAGGGTCGGGCGCCCCGGCGCGTAGTCGAAGCCGATTCCGGTGAGGCGGATGTTTTCGCTGAACGGCAGGCGCGCGGCCGGGCGCGGCGGGGGCACCCGTTCGCCGGCGAGTTCATCGACCACCACCCGCACCGCCGGCAGGTAGAAGCGCAGGAGGGCGAGCGAAGTGAAGATGTTCTGGAACGCCGGCAGCATCCGGTAGCCGGCAAAGGCGAACAGCCCGAGCAGCGGCAGCAGCCCGCCGGTGTCGAGGCCCTGGGAGAGGGCGAACAGCACCACGACGATGACCCCGCCGAAGGCCAGGGACTCGATGACGAAGCGCGGCAGCTGGCCCGTCAGCAGGCTCGCGGCGGTCGCCTTCGCGTAGGCCCGGGCGGGCCTGTCGAAGCCGGCGCCGAACGCCTCGGCCCGGCCGTAGAGCTTGAGTTCGGTGAGTGCTCCGAAGGTCTCCTGCACCACCCGGTAGCGCCGCTCGTTGTCGGCCACCGCCCGGGCGCCGAGCCGGGCGAGGCGCACCCGCATGACGAGGTAGAGCCCGACGTAGAGACCGCCGAAGCCGCCGCCGAGGATGAGGGCGAGGCGGGGCGCGTAGAAGATCAGGAAGGTGACGACGGCCAGTGCCGAGACGCTGCGCGAGGCGATGACCGTGGTCGGGGTGAGGACGCCGACGACGAGGCGGTCGGTCTCGCTGAGCACGTTCTTGGCGAGTTCGGCGCTGTTGGCATGGGCGAAGAACAGGCGCTCGCGGTCGATATAGCGGGCGAGCAGGCGCCGGGCGAGGCCGTAGCCCGTGAGGTTGGTGAACAGGAGCTGCGCGAAGGTGAGGCCGGCATTCACCACGCTGGTGGTGAGGATGGCGGCGAGCGCCGCCCCGCCGGTGGCCATGAGGAAGGCGCGGTCGTCGGTCAGCCCGAGGCCGTCGCGCAGGGCCGCGAGATAGGGGATGCGGCCGGCGGCGGAGGGATCGCCCACCAGGGTCAGGAACGGCACCACGGAGGCGACGCCCACCACCTCGAACAGGGCGGCGCAGGCGAGCCCCAGGGCGATGAGGGCGAGACGGCGCCGGTCGCGCGGCCGCAGGACGCGGACGAGGTCGATCAGGGCGCGCATGGCGGGGCTCCTCGGGTGAAGGCTCCGGCGGTCATGCGGACGAGGCCGTCACGATCGGGGGCGGAGCCACTCGCCCATGCCCCTTAGAGGATTTCGATGCCCTTTGGAGCCGGCCGGCCGCGAATCGCAGCCGGCCGGTTCGTTCAGGGGCCGGAGCCGGCCGCCGCCCGGGTGAGGGCGTCGGCGCCGATATCGTCGGTGCCGGTCATCCCCAGGGTCTCGATGAGACGACCCCGCGCGCGGCTGACCCGGCTCTTCATGGTGCCGACGGCGACGCCGCAGATGGCGGCGGCCTCCTCGTAGGTGAAGCTCTGGGCGCCGACGAGGACGAGGGCCTCGCGCTGGCTCAGGGGCAGGCCGTCGAGGGCTTCCTGGAACTCGCGCATCTCCACCCGGATCTCCTGCTCGGGCAGGCTGGTGAGGCGGCCCGCATGGACGCCGTCGGCATCCTCGACCTCGCGCTTGCGCTTGCGCTGCTCGGAATAGAACAGATTGCGCAGGATGGTGAACAGCCATGCGGTCAGGTTGGTGCCGCGCTGGAAGCTGTCGGCCTTGGTCCAGGCCCGCACGAGGGTGTCCTGGACGAGGTCGTCGCTGCGGTCGAGGTTGTACGTGAGGGAGAACGCGAAGGCGCGCAGGGCCGGGATCGCCCCGAGGAGAAGGTCGCGCATCTCGGTATCGGCGCCGCCGGGCGCACCGGCCGGCCGGATCGATGGGTACGTCATTGGGACCCCCGCGAATCGGATTGCGACGACAGGCCGTCGAGGAGCGCGGTGAAGCGGTCCGGCAGCGGCTGGTTCAGGACGTCGGCGTAGAGCAGGCGCAGGTCGCGACCGATCCGGCGCCGCGCCTCACGGCCGAGCGGCGGCGCCGCGTCTTTGCCGAGACGCGGCGAGGCCGGTTCTCGGGACGCGCGCGGCAGGGCCGCCAGAGCTCCCGCCCCGTCATGCGGGGTGGCCGTCGCAGGAACGGCATCGAGGCCTCGATCGCTCGCGTATCTGGTCATCGCAGCCCATTGTCCGAGGGCGGATGCGCGGCGCCGTGCTTTCGCGAGGCGGGCGCCGCAGGGCCTCGCATATCGGGGCCGTATCCGCAGTCCTATCGACGGCGGTGCTACCGGGGAACGATTTAACGTGTACTGAAAAATGCATTCATCGGATCTTAAGCCCCTGAATTTGGACGCTTGTTTCCGAAATGTTGCTGAGTGAAATCATAAGGTGATCAAGCTCGGCCATACGGCAGGCTTAAGCGTATCGAGATGTCCGTTGGCTGAACGCCTGCCACGCTGGCGGGCGGCGAAGCGGGGCTTGCGCGGACCGGGGCGCACTGGTAGCGCAACGCTCAGCGCCGGTTTAGCTCAGCTGGTAGAGCAACCGCCTTGTAAGCGGTAGGTCGCGAGTTCAAGTCCCGCAACCGGCACCAGTTTTCCGATCATGGTCGAACACCGCCAAAAGAGTTTCGACCCGGATACGGGGGGCGCGTTGCCGTGGTCGGCCGTTCCGGCCTATCCATCGGCATGACCGAAAAGTTGACGATCCTCGCCCTGTGCGACCTCGGACTCATCACCGACGCGGAGGTGGAGGCCGCCATCGCGGCCTTCATGGCCGATCCGATGGCGCTGCCCTACACGTTCAAGGAGGGCTATCGGCTCAATCTCGGCAAGGCGATACGCCGGCACCCGGGTGCCAACGACTTCGTCCACCGCTCCGATGCTGGCCCCCAGCTCAAGCGTCCGTTCGTGCGCGCTGCCATCCTGCAGGCCCGGCCCGAGCGGGAATAGGGCATCGGCCCGAACGGTGGACATCGGCTTTCGGAAAAAAGCCGAGACTCTCGCGTTCAGGCGCCGGCCTCGCGGCTTTCCTGCCAAGCCTGGAGGCCGGCGAGCGTGACCACGCCGCCGGGCCAGGGGATTCCGGACAGCAGGACGTGGGGGGCGTCCGGTTCGCCGAGATCCGACAGGGCCGAGAACGCGCCGTCGAGGCGGTGGGTCTCGGTGTAGCGGCTGCGGGTGGCGACGACCGGCAGGCCGGCATCGAGGGCCGAGCGGATGCCGGCCACGGAATCCTCGAACGCGATGGCCTCGGCGGCCTCGACGCCGAGGCGCCGCAGGGCGAGTTCGAACACGTCGGGCGCCGGCTTCTTGCGGGCGGCCTCGTCGCCGCAGGCGATCACGTCGAACGGCACGTCGCCGTGCGGAAAATTCATCCGCAGCAGGGCCTCGACGTTCGGCCGGCTCGTGGTGGAGGCCACGGCCAGGCGCACCCCTCCGGCGCGGGCCTCGGCGACGAGGCGGGCGATGCCCGGGCGCAGGCCGAGGCGCCCGCCCGCCACGAGGTCGCCGTAGATCCGGGTCTTGCGGTCGTGGATCTCGGCCAGACGCGGGCGCAGGGTCGCCAGATCTTCGGAATGATGGGTCTCGACGTAATGGGCGAGGCGCTCCTTGCCGCCCATCACGGCGAGGAGGTCGGCGTAGAAGGCCGCGTTCCAGGTCCAGGGCAGGTCCATCTCGGCGAAGGCGTCGTTGAACGCCTGCCGGTGGAGGTCCTCCGTCTCGGCCAGCGTCCCGTCGACGTCGAAGATCAGCGCCCTCAGCATGACACCGGTTCGCCGCCGGCGCCCGCACGGATCGCCGCGATGCGGTCGGCGTAGCCCGCCGGACCGCCCTTGAACACGGCGTTGCCGGCCACGAACGCGTTGGCGCCGGCCCGCGCGGCGAGCCCGACGGTCTCGGGGGTGATGCCGCCATCGACCTCGATGTCCAGGGGCCGCCCGGCCGCCATGGCCCGGATGCGCGCGATGGTCTCCAGGGTCGAGGGGATGAAGCCCTGGCCGCCGAAGCCGGGATTGACCGTCATCACCAGGACGAGATCGACCATGTCGAGGAGCGGTTCCACGGCGGAGGCCGGCGTGCCCGGGTTGAGGGCGATGCCGGCGCGCTTGCCGAGATCCCGGATGGTCTGGAGCGAGCGGTGGATGTGGGGGCCGGCCTCGACATGGACCGAGATGGTGTCGGCCCCGGCCTCCGCGAAGGCCGCGAGGTAGGGATCGGCCGGGGCGATCATGAGGTGGACGTCGAACGGCTTCGCGCTGTGGGGCCTGAGCGCCTTCACCACGGCCGGGCCGAAGGTGAGGTTGGGCACGAAATGCCCGTCCATGACGTCGAGGTGGATCCAGTCGGCCCCGGCTTCCGAGACGGCGCGCACCTCGGCGCCGAGCTGAGCGAAATCCGCCGAGAGGATCGAGGGCGAGATGATCGGGCTGGTCACGGTTCTGTCCTCTCGGGCGCGCGGCGCCCTTCAACGCGTGCGGCGTGCGTCTTACGCCATACGGCGTTTGCGCTCGACCAGTTGCATGATGATGGGCGTCAGGATGAGCTGCATGGCGAGATCGAGCTTGCCGCCCGGGATCACGATGGAATTCGCCCGGCTCATGAACGAGCCCTGGATCATCGAGATCAGGTAGGAGAAGTCGATGCCCTTGGGGTCCTTGAACCGGATCACCACGAGGGACTCGTCGGCGGTGGGAATCCACCGGGCGATGAACGGGTTCGAGGTGTCCACGGTGGGCACCCGCTGGAAGTTGATGTCCGTCCAGGTGAATTGCGGGCAGATGGTCTGCACGTAGTCCGGCATCCGCCGCAGGATCACGTCGGTGACGGCCTCCGTCGAGTAGCCCCGGGTCGAGCGGTCCCGGTGCAGCTTCTGGATCCATTCGAGGTTGATCACCGGCACGACGCCGATCTTGAGGTCGGCGTAGCGGGCGAGATCGACGTTGTCGTCGACGACGCAGCCGTGCAGGCCTTCGTAGAACAGCAGGTCCGAGCCCGGGGCGAAGCTCTCCCACGGGGTGAAGGTGCCGGGCCGCGTGCCGTGGAGCTCGGCGGCGGCCGCGTCGTGGACGTAGTGCCGGGTGCGGCCCGTCCCCGATTCGCCGTAGGTGCGGAACACCTCCTCCAGCTCGGGCAGCAGGTTGGCGCGCGGCGCGAAGTGGCTCAGGGTCGGCTCGGCCGCCATGGCTTTGCGCATGGCGATGCGATCGAGGGCGTGGAACGCATCGCCTTCGATGTAGACCGCGCTCACGTCCTCGCGGCGAAAGATCTGCTCGAAGGTGTTGCGCACCGAGGTGGTGCCCGAACCAGACGAGCCCGTGACCGAGATGATGGGATGACGCGACGACATGCGCTGTGACCGGCGGCCCCTTTCCTCAGCTGCGCATGAGGCCGCGCTGCCCAAACAGGGGCGAGCGGCCGGCCGCCGAATTGCGGCCGCCATAGTACTTCGCCACGCACGCGACCTCGTCGGCCGAGCCGAAGATCAGCGGCACGCGCTCGTGGATGGCGCTCGCGCAGATGTCGAGGATGCGGCGCTCGCCGTCGATGGCGCCGGCCCCCGCCTGCTCCATCAGGAAGGCGATGGGGGCGGCCTCGTAGAGGAGGCGCAGGCGCCCCTGCGCGTAGCCCTTGCGGTTGTCGCCCGGGTACAGGAACACCCCGCCGCGCAGGAGCACGCGCTGGGCGTCGGAGACGAGGGAGCCGAGCCAGCGCATGTTGAAGTCCTTGTCCAAGGGCCCTTCCGCGCCGCGCAGGCAATCCTCGATATAGGCCTTCACGGGGGTGTCCCAGTGGCGGGCGTTGGACGCGTTGATGGCGTATTCCTTGGCCGAGGCCACCACTTCCATGCGCGGATGAGTGAGGCGGAAGACGCCCTCCGCCCGGTCGAGGGTGTAGGTCTGCGTGCCGTCGCCCAGGGTCAGCACCAGGGAGGTGGCCGGGCCGTAGGTGACGAAGCCGGCGGCCCGTTGCAGCGTGCCGGGGCCCGTGAAGGAGCCGAGCGGGTTCTCGGGGGTCGAAGCCGTGGGGCGGATGCCGAAGATCGAGCCCACCGCCATGTTGACGCCGATGTTCGACGAGCCGTCGAGGGGGTCGATGGCCACCGCCAGCGGCGCGCCGGGGTTGAGGAGCATCACCCCTTCGGCCTCCTCCGAGGCGACTTCCGACACCGGCGCCCCGCGCAGGGCCTCGGTGAAACGTTCGTGGGCGAAGACGTCGAGGAATTTCTGGACGTCGCCGTCGCTGTTCTGCTCGCCCTGCGCCGCCAGATCGCCGGCGAGCGCCCCGCGCCCGATCACCGTGCTGACCTCGATGGCCGCGCTGGCGCAGGCCGCGATCACCTTGGCGACATCGGCCAGACCCGGATCGGCGGCGACGGCGGCGGTAAGGCACGCATCGAGGCGAGACCCGATCTCAAGAGATCCCATCGACATCGGCTCACCTTCCCTGACAGTTCACATCCGGCCCGCGCGACGGAACCGTGCGGTCCCGCCTCCTTGCCACGATAGGGCCAGCGACAACCAGTGCGCCAGACGGCGCGTCCTCATGAAACAAGGAATTTGAAAAAACTTGCGGGCGGTTCCAAAAAAACTAAAACCGCCCCATGCGCAACCTGTCCCTGAAGCAGCTCCAGGCCGTCGCGGCCGTCGCCCGTCTGGGCACGATGACCCGGGCGGCCCAGGAACTCAACGTCACCTCCGCCGCCCTCTACGCGCGCATCCGCCAGCTCGAGGAGGAGGCGGGCCTGCTGCTGTTCGACCGGACGCCCACGGGCCTCAGGCCCACGGATGCCGGCCGGGAGATGCTGTGGGCCATCGACAGCATCAACACCGTGCTGGAGACCTGCGCCGACCGGCTGGAGACCCTGAAGGGCGGCGCCGGCGGGCGGGTCGCCATGGGGGTGGTCTCCACCGCCAAGTACTTCGCGCCCGGCATCATCTCGGGGTTCGTCGGCACGCATCCGGCCGTGGAAATCAACCTCGCCGTCGGCAACCGCGGCAACATGGTCGAGGCCCTGCGCAACTACGAGATCGATTTCGCCATCATGGGCCGGCCGCCGCGCGATTTCGCCATCGAGGCCGAGACCTTCGGCGTGCATCCCATCGTCGTCGTCGCCGCGCCGAGCCACCCCTTCGCCGGCCGAACCGGGCTGACGCGGGAGGACCTGGCTCAGGAATCCTTCCTCGTGCGCGAGGAGGGCTCGGGCACCCGCACGGTGTTCGAGGAGTTCATGAACGGGATCATGATCAAGCGCGCCCGCCTCGGCATCGATTCCGGCTCCAACGAGACCATCAAGCAGGCGGTGATGGCGGGCTTGGGCATCGCCCTCATCTCGGCCCACACGGTGGCGGCCGAACTCGGCAGCGGACGCCTCGTCCTCCTCGACGTCCAGGGCCTGCCGATCCGGCGCGACTGGTACGCCGTGCGCCGGGCCGACAAGGTGCTCGGCCCCGCCGCCGCCGCGTGCTGGGACTACGTGGTGAAGGATGGCGGCCGCTGGCTGCCTCAGCTCGCCCTGGTGCCCCGGGTCTCGGCCGTCACGGCGGAGTTCGAGGCGTGAGCGCGGGCGTGGTCGTGGTGGGCGCTGGCCAGGCCGGCTTCCAGCTCGCGGCGTCCCTGCGCGAGGCCGGCTACGCCGATCCCATCACCCTGCTCGGCGACGAAACGGACCGGCCCTACCAGCGCCCGCCCCTGTCGAAGGCCTACCTCGCGGGCAAGACCGACGCGGCCGGCCTCGAACTGCGCCCGGCGGCCTATTTTGCCGACCACCATATCCTGCACCGCCCCTCCGTGCGGGTCGGGTCCATCGACCGACCGTTGCGGCGCGTGCTGTGCGCGGACGGGACGGCCCTGGCCTACGACCACCTCGTCCTCGCCACGGGCGCGCGCAACCGGGCGCTGCCGGTGCCGGGTGCGGACCGGCCGGGCGTGTTCCAGCTGCGCGACCGGGCGGATGCCGACGCCCTGAAGGCGGCCCTCGGTGAAGCGCGCGCCGTCGCCATCGTCGGGGCCGGCTTCATCGGGCTCGAATTCGCCGGCATCTGCGCCGCGCGCGGCCTGGCCGTCACCGTCGTCGAGGCGGCCGAGCGGCCGATGGCGCGGGCGGTCTCCGCCGAGACGGCGGCGTTCTTCACCCATGCCCACGGCGAGGCCGGCATCCGCTTCGTGTTCGGGGCCGGTGTCGTCGCCATCGCGGGAGACGCGCGCGCCGAGGCCGTGCACCTGCGCGACGGATCTTCGATCACGGCCGATCTCGTCCTCGTCGGCATCGGCGTGGTGCCGAATCAGGAGCTCGCCGAGGCGGCCGGATTACGGGTCGGCGACGGCATCCGCGTCGATGCGTTGCTCGCCACCGACGATCCGGCGATCTCCGCCATCGGCGATTGTGCCCGGGCCCCCAGCCGCTTCGCCGACGGCGCGCACGTCCGGGTCGAATCCGTGCAGAACGCCCTCGACCAGGGCCGGTGCCTCGCCGCCCGCCTCGTCGGCCGGCCGGTGGCCTACGATGCCGTACCGTGGTTCTGGAGCGACCAGGGCCCGCACAAGCTCCAGATCGCGGGTCTCGCCACCCCGTCGGACACGGCCGTCATACGTCCGGTCCCGGTAGGGCTCTGCGTGTTCCGGTTCCGCGACGGCCGCCTGTCCGCCGTCGAGACCGTGGACCGGCCCGGCGACCACATGGCCGCCCGCCGCATCCTCGCGCAGGGCCGCGTGCTGAGCCCCGACGAGGCCGCCGACCCCGCCCACGATCTCAAGGCCCTCGCCGTTGGGGCCCTCGCCGTCGGGCGTTGACCCTTCAGCGGTCGTTCTCCGTGGTCAGCGCGCCGAGCCGGGTGCCCTCGTCGCCGCCCCGACCGCTGAGACGGACGCCGGCCGAGCCGTCGTTGGTGAACACCACGCCCGCCGCCATCAGGGCGCTGCGCAGAGCCTCGATCTGGCCCGAGGCGAGGTCGCTCGACCCCGATTCGAAGCCTGTCACCACATCCTCGCCGAGGCCGACCTTGCCGGCGAGGTCGCCCTGCGACCAATCGAGGAGCGCGCGGGCCGCGCGCGATTGCGCTGGACTCATGGTGTTCGGGTTCATGCCGCTCGCTCCGCCCTCGTCCGATCCCGCCACCGTGGTGCCTCCATCCGCTGTTCCGGCCCTGTTGCCTGACCCGACAACGGAGGATGCGCCGCTTCCGTTCAACCCGAACCGGTGCGATGGCCGGTGGACGGCCGGAAAACGCCCTTCACGGGGTCTTGACCATATTTGTGCTGGAATCTTATCCGATTGGCCCTGGCGCAGGCTCGCTCCGCGACAGATCTCGCGCGCTTCTCGCGCCGCGACGTCCCCATTCGAAGCGGGCGAACTTCGTCCACCGACGCGACGCGTGCGCGCTTGAACTGAGAAGGGCCCCGAGGATGAGAGCGATCCTGATCGCCGCAATGGCCGGTGCCATCGCGGCCCTTGCGGTGACCACCGCGACGCAGGTGCAGGCCCAGATGGGCGGCAACGTCACCGGCTTCGGCAAGGACGCCCGCGAGAAGCCGGAGAAGAAGCAGTACGTCCCCGCCGCCAAGGCGCAGGAGAAGATCTTCCCCCTCGACGCGACCTGGACCGCCGTGAGCCTCAACGGCAAGGCGTTCAGCGGCAACGACCGGCCGAGCTTCATCGTCGACAAGCAGTACCGGGCCCGCGGCTACGGCGGCTGCAACACCTTCGCGGCGACCGCTTTCCCGCTGAAGGAGCAGCACCTCGCCGTCGGCCCCCTCGCCCTGACCAAGAAGTCCTGCGACAAGGGCCTCGGCGCCAGCGAGCAGGACTTCTTCATCGCGCTCCGCACCGCCGGCCAATGGGATCTCGTCGGTTCGCAGCTTGTCATCAAGAGCCAGAAGGGCGAGCTGCGCTTCGACCGCGCCCTCTGATCGGTCCCGGTTCCCTGCCCCGGTTCTCCCGCCCGGTTTCGCGCCCTTCGCGTTAAGCCGGTATTGAGGACGATCCGGACTCCCGGGTCCGGGTTTACCCCTCGTTCAACGCCCCCGGCGCGTGCTGTCCCCCATGGCAGGCACGGGGAACCCGATGGGAACGCGACTGGAATGGACGACCGGCGGCCGCGCGCTCCGGCAGGACGCCCGCGAGGACACGCGCTACACCTTCCTCTCCGGCCCGCATCCGAGCGCCCTCGTCATCGCGTCGGCGAGCGGAGCCTTCGCCACCCTCGCCGTCCTGTGCGCCGCCCTCCTGCGGGCGTGATGCCCGTGCGGGCATGATCCGCACCGCCTGACGCCGTGCGGCCCGCGCTCCACGTCATCTCCGGCCTGCGCACGGGCGGAGCCGAGACCATGCTGGTCGCCCTGTGCGGCGCCCTGATCGCCGGGGGCATGCCCCAGCACGTGGTGAGCCTGACCGGCGACGGGCCCAACGCCGCCGCCCTGGAGCGCCTCGGCGTCACCGTCCATCGCCTCGCCCCGCGCGGGGGCGCCGGCACCGCCCTCGCGTTCATCCGACTCGCCCGCCTGATCCGGTCCCTTCGTCCGGCCGTGATCCAGGGCTGGCTCTACCACGGCGACCTGTTCGCCGCCGGCGCGCACCGCCTCGCCGGCGCACCGCGCGGAACTCTGCTGGCCTGGGGCCTGCGCAACTCCGACATCGATCACGCCCGTTACGGCCGACTCCTCGCCATCGGCCGGCGCCTGTCCGGCTGGCCCGGCCTCGTCGTGTCGAACAGCCAGGCGGGGGCGGATTTCCACCGGGCCGAGGGCTACCGCCCGCGCCGCCTCGTCATCATCCCCAACGGCATCGACACGGCCCGCTTCCGGCCCGATCCGGACGCGCGGGCGGCCCTGCGCCGGGAACTCGGCCTGCCCGACGACGCGGTGGTGGCGGTCCACGCCGCCCGCCTCGATCCGATGAAGGACCATGCCACCCTGCTGGCCGCCGCGGCGCGCCTGCCGGACCTGCGGTTCCTCCTCGCCGGAGAGGGGACGCAGACCCTCGACCTTCCGAGGAACGCCCGGGCGCTCGGCCGGCGCGACGACCTCGCCCGCATCCAGGCCGCCGGCGACATCGCCGTGTCGTCCTCGGCCTTCGGCGAGGGGTTTTCCAATGCCGTGGCCGAGGGCATGGCCGCCGGGCTGGTGCCGGTGGCGACCGCCGTGGGCGATGCCGGCGCGATCCTCGGCGGTCTGGGCCGCCTCGTGCCGCCGCGCGATCCGGGCGCCCTCGCCGACGCCCTCGCCGAAATCGCGGCCAGGCCGCCGTCCGTTCGCCGGGCGGCGGGCCTCGCGGCCCGGGCCCGGATCGAGTCGGCCTACGGCGTCGGGGCCATGGCGGAGCGCTTCCTGGCCGCATGGCGCGGGGCCGGGGCGAGCCTGGAGAATGAAATTCCACCGTCATCCCGCCGGGCGACATGAAGTTTCCAAGCCGGGAACGAAACCCTGGCGGTGGAGAAGATTTCCCTTTGCGCGCAGGCCGTTGGCGATTGCCTCGCTCCCGCCGACGCGATATCTCCCGGCCCGACACCGAAACGTCCGCGACAGGAGATTCCCATGGCCGAGTCCACCCAGAGCCCCGCCCGCACGCCCGGCCACGGCCACATCTTCGGCTCCATCACCGAGACCATCGGCAACACGCCCCTGGTGCGCCTCAACCGCATCACCAAGGAGCGCGGGATCGACGCCGAGATCCTGTTGAAGCTCGAGTTCTTCAACCCCATCGCCAGCGTCAAGGACCGCATCGGCGTCAACATGATCGACGCCCTCGAGGCCTCCGGCAAGCTGAAGCCCGGCGGCACCCTCGTGGAGCCGACGTCGGGCAACACCGGCATCGCGCTGGCCTTCGTGGCGGCGGCGCGGGGCTACCGCCTCATCCTCGTCATGCCCGAGACCATGTCCCTGGAGCGCCGCAAGATGCTGGCCTTCCTCGGCGCCGAGCTCGCCCTGACCCCCGGCCCGCAGGGCATGAAGGGTGCGATCGCGAAGGCCGAGGAGCTCATCGCGGAGATCCCGGGCGCGATCATGCCCCAGCAATTCTCGAACCCGGCCAACCCCGAGATCCATCGCAAGACCACGGCCGAGGAGATCTGGAACGACACGCACGGCCAGCTCGACGCCTTCGTGGCGGGAGTCGGCACCGGCGGCACCATCACGGGCGTCGGCTCCGTCCTCAAGCCGCGCCTGCCCGGCCTCAAGGTCGTGGCCGTGGAGCCGACGGATTCGCCCGTCATCTCCGGCGGCCAGCCCGGCCCCCACAAGATCCAGGGCATCGGCGCCGGGTTCATCCCGGACAACCTCGACCGCTCGGTCATCGACGAGGTGATCACCGTCTCGAACCAGACCGCCTTCGACACGGCCCGGCTGCTCGCCAAGCTCGAGGGTATTCCCGGCGGCATCTCCACGGGCGGCAACGTCGCCGCCGCCCTCGAACTCGCGTCCCGGCCGGAGTTCAAGGGCAAGCGCATCGTCACCGTCGCCTGCTCGTTCGCCGAGCGCTACATCTCCTCGGCCCTGTTCGAAGGGATCTGATCGTCCGCGCGCGGGGCGCGGACGGTCCGCGCCGGACCCCGCGTCCCGCCCGCCGGGTCCGGCCGAGCGACCCGTCCGGGCCCATCGGCCCCTCGACCGAAAGCAGCGTGATTCCTTGGCTTCCACGGTGTTCTATCGTCTGCGGCGCGGCGCCCGCCGCCCGTGGGTGCGGGTCGCCCTGTTCAGCGTGGCGGGTGTGGGCGCGGCCCTCGCCTCGGCGCTGCTCGCTCCCCTGATCCCGCCCGACCTCGGGGAGTCCATCGGCGCCAACGCCGTCGATCAGATTCTCTCGCTGCTCGCCACAAGCATGCTGCCGGTGGCGACGTTCTCGCTCGCCACCATGGTCCAGGCCTATGGCGGTGCCACCAACACCGCGACCCCGCGGGCCGTGACCCTGCTGATGGAGGACACCCGCGCCCAGACGGCGGTGGGCAGCTTCATCGGGGCCTTCGTCTACAGCGTCGTCGGCCTCATCGCCCTCAAGACGCATATCTACGGCGAGCAGGGCCGCGTGATCCTGTTCGGCCTCACCCTCCTCGTCCTCGCCCTGGTGGTGGGGACGCTGGTGCGCTGGATCGACACCCTGTCGCATCTCGGTCGCGTCGGGGAGACCATCGACGCCATCGAGGCCGCCGCGAGCGACGCCATCCGGCGGCGGGCGGATGCGCCCCATCTCGGCGGCCTGCCCTGGTGCCCGGCCCCCGTCGGGGCAACCCGGATCGTGGCGGCGCAGACGGGCTACGTCCAGCATGTCGACGCCGCCGGCCTCCAGGCCGTCGCCGAGGCGGACGGCCTCACCGTTCACGTCGCCGCCCTGCCGGGCCGCTTCGTCCATGCCGGCCGCCTGCTGGCGGAGATCGACGGCCCCACCGACGCGGAGACGCACACGCGCCTCGCCGCCGCCTTCGTCATCGGGGGCCGCCGCACCTTCGACGACGACCCACGCTTCGGCGTCATCGTCCTCACGGAGGTGGCCTCCCGGGGGCTGTCGAGCGCCATCAACGATCCCGGTACCGTCGTGGACGTGCTCGGAGCCCTGGTGCGCGTGCTCGCCCTGTGGCGCGAGCGACGGGCCATGGCCCCGGCCGCGCCTCTTCACCCGCGCCTGCGCGTGCCCGGCATCACGACGGACGAGCTTTTCGAGGACGCGTTCGCCCCCATCGCCCGCGACGGGGCCGGCACGGTGGTGGTCGGCCTGCGCCTGCAAAAGGCACTTTCGGCCCTGCACGCGATGGGTGACGCGGAGTTCGCCCGCGCGGCGCGGCATCACGCCGATCTCGCCCTCGTGCGGGCGGAAGCGGCGCTGTCCATCCCGGCCGATCTCGCGGTCCTGCGGGCGGCCCGCGACGATCTCGGCCGTCCGGGCTGAAGCAACCGGGCGGGCTCAGGGGCCGTTGTCCTCGTGACCACGGAGGACACCCATGACCGACGCACCGCGCGAGCGCCCCTCGCTGAAGGATTTCGACGCCTACGCCGATCGCAACGGCCAGGATCTCGGCCAGGACGACGCCCGCGACATCGGGCTCCCCGCCCGCACGCAGGGCGACCTCAAGGGCAACCCTTCCGGCGAGGCCGAGACCGCCCGCATCGCCTCCGGCACACCGGGCTCCGATGCCACCGACGAGACCGAGGCCGAGACCCCGGCACGGACCCTGCGCCAGATCGGCGACGCCGCGCAGAGGACCGGGTCCCCGCAGGGCGCCGCCGCCGAGGCCATCGACCGGGCGACCGCTCCCGTCGGTACCGATGGGGATGCCTGACACCATGGCCGACAAGACCAATCCCACCGACGCCGCCACCCGCAAGCCCGACGACGATGTCGGCACGCCGGGCGAACCGGCCGTGGCCGGCGGCGGCCACACCGCCGATCAGTCCGCCATCACCGACCAGACCCCAGGCGGCCTGACGGACGCAGATCGCAAGACCGGTTGGGCCGGGGCCGGCGGCGCTTCGGGCCGCAATCCGGCGCCCATGGGCGGCTCCTCGGACGGACAATCCGACCGCAAGCGTTCCTGACCCGTCCGGCACGGCCCGTGAGCGTCCGCCCGGCCAGGGCGGGCGTCTCATGCTTGGGTGACGTGCTTGGCTTGGGTGGCGTGCTTGGGTGACGTGGACCGGACTTGCCGGATATGCCAAACGAGCCCCCGGGCGAAACCCGTTCGCACGGCTCGAGCAGGACTTCATGCGGCGCTTATCCAGGACGATCGCGGGCTTCTCGAAGTCCCGTGCGGTGCAGCCCCCCGAGGTGCACCCTTCGCCCACGACGATCCGCCTCTACGACAAGATCCTGGACCGCGCCTACTACCTCGCCGGCAATTCGGACGTGGCCGAGACCGGTATCGATCCCCTGCGCCATTTCAGCGAGAACGGCGCGCGCGAGGGTCGCAATCCGCATCCCCTGTTCGATCCGGTCTGGTACGGGTCGGTGCATCCGCAGGCCGGTGCCGATCCCTTCGGCCACTTCCTGTCCGGCCAGGGCGGTGATCCGCATCCGCTGTTCGACAGCCGCTGGTACCGCGAGATCTACCCGGACGTGGTCGGGTCGAGCCTCGACGCGTTCGTCCACTACCTCGAACACGGCGCGCGGGAGGGCCGCGACCCGCATCCCCTGTTCGATACGGCCTGGTACGTCGCGCGCCATCCGGAGGCGCACCGCGCCCCCCTCGTCCACTACCTGTCAGGCCAGGGGAGCTGGCCGCATCCGCTGTTCGACGATGTCTGGTACCGGGAGGCGCACCGCAAGTCCCTCGAATCGGGCGTCAATCCCCTCGTCCAATACGTCGCGGGCGGATGGCGCGAGCACAATCCGAACCCGTTCTTCCACCTGTACTGGTATTGCGATGCGGTGCCCGAACTCGAGGGACGCGCCAGCAACCCGCTGATCCACTACGCCCGGATCGGCGAGGCCGCCGGCCTCAAGCCGCATCCCCTGTTCGACGCCGACTGGTACCGCGAACAGGTCGCCGGAACCGTCCTGCCGGGCGAGCCCCTGGCCTCGCCGCTGGCCGACTTCCTCCACCGCGGCGGTCCCGCCGGCCTGAGTTCGCACCGCCTCATCGACCCGGCATGGTACCATTCCGTCAACCCGGACGTGGCGGAGCAGGGCGTTCCGGCGGCCCGGCACTACCTCACCCATGGCTGGGTCGAGGGCCGCAGCCCGCATCCGCTCTTCGACATCAACCATTATCGGCGGGTGAACCAGGATGTCGCCGCCGCCGGGCTGGAACCCCTGACGCACTACGTCGGCAACGGCTATCGCGAAGGCCGCAGCCCGCATCCCTTGTTCGACATGCGGCACTACCAGCACCACAGCCCCGACGTGATCGAGGCGGGGCGCGATCCGCTCGTCCACTACCTCGACTACGGCGCCGCCGAGGGCCGCGACCCGAACCCGTTCTTCGACTCGCTCTGGTACACGCGCCAGCACGAGAGCCGCCTCGACAACGAATCCATCAATCCCCTGATCCACTACCTCTCGGCCGGCGCGCGCGAGAACCGCGATCCGAGCCCGCTCTTCGACCGGGAGTTCTACCTCTCCTATAACCAGGACGTGCTCCACGCCGGCGTCGACCCGCTGGCGCATTTCGTGACCGGCGGTCATGCCGAAGGCCGACCGCCCCGCGCACCCGACCGCTGGAGCGAGGTCTGTTCGGTCACGGACATCCCGAGCGAGATCCGCCGCGACCCGCCGCCCCTGGCCGACCGGGACGTGTGCTTCTTCGTGACCTACACCCCCGACGGGCGGGTCCACGACCACACCCTCGAATACCTCTCCGCCCTCAAGGCCGAGGGGCTGACCGTGGTGGTGATCGTGGCCACCGACGGCCTGTCGCGCCCCCTGCCGGCGGCGCTCGACGCCATGGACGGCCTCTTCGTCCGGATGAACCACGGCTGGGACTTCGCCGCCTGGGCGGCGGCCATCGCGACCTTCCCCGACGTGTGGAAGGCGCGCTCCCTGATCCTGACCAACGACAGCATCTACGGGCCCGTCGATCGCGTCGATTTCGCGAAAGTGATCGCGGGTGTCCGCACGAGCGAGGCCGACCTCGTCGGCCTCACCGACAGCCATCAGGCCCGCCCGCATCTGATGAGCTACTTCATCGGGCTCACCCGCACCGGCCTCGCCGCACCCGGCATCCGCCGACACTGGGCGAACGTGAAGAGCATCCGCGACAAGCTCGAGGTCATCAAGGCCTACGAGATGACGCCGCTGGCCCATTGGAAGGCGGAAGACATCACCGTCGAGGTGCTGTTCCCGACGGCGGACGACGTGGAGCTTCCCGTTAACCCGACCCTCGTGCGCTGGCGCGAACTCATCCAGCGCGGCTTCCCGTTCCTCAAGGTCCAGCTCCTGCGCGACACCCTCGAACAGGCCGATCCCACGGGCTGGGAAGCGACGCTCGACGGCAATCCGTCCCTGCGCGGGGCCATCGAGCGGCATCTCGCCGTCGTCGCTCCGAAAGCCATGATCGCCCCGAAGGTCGTCGCCGTCCCCGGGCCGGAGGTCGATGCCGGCAGCATCCTCGAGGACGAGCCCGCAGCGTCGGCCGCGCCGGAGGTGAAGCCCGGACCGACCTTGCGTCCGGTGCCGGCCCCGCGCCGGCGCTTCAAGCGCAACGTCGCCGGCCAGACCTTCTACGGCGCCACGCAGAGCATGCGCCCGAGGGAGGCCACGGACCTCGCCCTCGAAGTCCCGTTCGCCTACGGCCCCAAGGCGGCGGGCGGCCCCGTCGCGGTGATCCTGCACGTCTTCTACCCGGAGATGATGCCCGAATTGCTGGCGCGCCTCGCCAACATCCCCGTGCGGGCCGACCTCTACGTCTCCACCGACACGCCCGAGAAGCAGACCGCCATCGAGGGCTCGGCCGGCGATTACGCCAATGGGTCCGTCGACGTACGGGTGTTCCCGAACATCGGCCGCGACATCGCCCCGACCCTCATCGGTTTTCGCGATGTGTTCGCGCGCTACGAGACCTTCCTGCACATCCACTCGAAGAAGTCGCCGCACGATCCGCGCTTCGCCGAATGGCGCGACTACCTCCTCGACAACCTGCTGGGCTCGCCCGACCTGGTCGCCTCGATCCTGCGGCTGCTGGCCGAGGACGATGTCGGCCTGGTGTTCTCGCAGCATTTCGGCGAGGTGCGCCCCCTCCTGAACTGGGGCTACGATTTCGACCTCGCCAAGGACCTCCTGGCCCGGGCCGGCGTGACCCTGCGCAAGGACTACGTCCTCGACTTCCCGTCGAGCTCGTTCTTCTGGGCCCGCACCGCCGCCCTGAAGCCGCTCCTCGACATCGGCCTCGACTGGTCGGATTTCCCGGCGGAGGCCGGGCAGATCGACGGGACCCTGGCGCACGCCATCGAGCGGTCCCTGCTGTACTTCGCCGAATCCGCCGGCTTCCGCTGGACCAAGGTGGCGCGGTCCGGGACGGGGACGGACGAAACCTTGGTGCCGGTGCCGACGGAGGCCGACGTGGCGACAGGTCTGGCCCGGGCCTATCGCCCCCTGCTCGGCAATCCCCTGCGCCCGAGCCAGCAGCGCCACCTGTTTCCCGACGTCACCCCCGTGGCGACGCGGCCCGACCGGAATCCGCGGCCGCGCCTCAACCTCGTGCTGCCGACCCTGCATCCGAAGCACATCTTCGGCGGCATCACGACGGCTTTGCGCACCTTCGAGGGGCTCGCCGCGGCGCTCGGCGACGGCTTCGACCGCCGCATCATCTGCGGCTACGTCCCCATCGACCTCGAGACCATGGCGGGCATGCCCGATTACCGCCTCGTCTCGCTGGGCTCGCCCTACGACGCGTTCCCGCGCACCATCGTCGATGTCAACGACGTCGACAGCGGCGAGCTGCCGATCCGGGCCGGCGACATCTTCATGCCCACCGCCTGGTGGACCGCCACCAGCAGCACCCTGCTCCAGGCGGCGCAGGGGCGCTATCACGGCCGCGAGCTGCCGGTCCTGTACCTGATCCAAGACCATGAGCCCGGCTTCTACGGCTGGTCGTCGAACTTCTCGATGTCGCGCGCCACCTACGCGAATCCCGACAAGACCATCGCGCTCATCAACTCGGAGGAATTGGCGAACTACATGCTCCGGCACTACGCGCTCACCGATGCCAGCATCGTGCGCTACGCCGCCAACGCGAAGATCCGCGGCGCCTTGAGCATGAAGAAGCGCGAGCGCATCATCCTCGTCTACGGGCGCCCCACGACCCCGCGCAACTGCTTCGAGACCCTGTGCGCCGGCCTCTCCCTCTGGCAGCAGGCCGAACCGACGGTGGCGGCCAAATGGCGGATCGTCTCGGCGGGCGAGGATTACGACCCCGCCCGGGCCGGCGGCGTCTACAACCTCGAGGTCTGCGGCAAGCTTTCGCTGGACGATTACGCCGACCTGCTCAGCCGCGCCTCCGTCGGCGTGTCCCTGATGGTGTCGCCGCATCCGAGCTATCCGCCGCTGGAAATGGCCCATGCGGGCCTGCGCACGATCACCAACGGATACGAGTGCAAGGACGTCAGCGCGCGCAGCCCCAACGTCACGTCGCTGGCGACCCTCACGCCCGACACCCTGGCCGAGGCCCTGTCTGTCCTCACCCGGGAGGCCGAGGCGGATATCGGCCGGGTCCGCCCGTTCTCCGAGATCGCGCCCCTGCCCTGCCCCCTGCCGGACTACGATCCGGCGGCCCTGGCCGCCCGCCTGCGCGGCCTCCTCGACACGCCGGTCCCGTGACGCGCGCCGCCCCGTCGGGCCGGAAAGACATATCCGGTCCGACGGGATGGCACATCGTCCGAGAGGGGAGCGGACACGCCCCCCGTCGAAGCATTGCCGATCGCTCTCGTACAGAGATCCATCGCTCCGCCGGATGAAACAGTCCACGCGCGGTCGTTTCGGGCCGCACACTTCACGTCAGTCCGAGACGAGCGGCATCCGGTCTTGCATTCGCATGATCTCGCATTCGCCTGCGTGAAATCCGGATTTCGCTTTTCGCACGAATACTCTAGCCTGTGCGCGCAACTGTCTGAAACGTCCCTGGGAGGAGCGATCGATGCGCGTGATGATCCTGGTCAAGGCGACCGCCGACAGCGAGGCGGGCCTCATGCCCTCCCTCGAGCTGCTGCAGGCCATGGGTCAGTTCAACACGGACTTGATCCAGGCCGGCATCCTGCTCTCGGGCGAGGGACTGCACCCGTCCGCGCGCGGGCGGCGGGTGACCTTTGACGGGCCGGAGCGCTCGGTCACCGAGGGCCCGTTCGGGGACGCGGACAGTCTCGTCGCCGGGTTCTGGATCTGGAACGTGGCCGACCTCGACGAGGCGGTGGCCGGGGTCAAGCGCTGCCCCAACCCGATGCCCGGCCCGAGCGAGATCGAGATCCGCCCCCTGTTCGAGGAGGCCGATTTCCTGGCCACCCCGACGGACTGACGGCCTGGAGCGGCCGGGTTCAGATCAGGTCGGCGAAGGAACGGTCCGACCAGGCGGCCGAGGGCGCGGGCCGCGTCGGCATCCGATGGGGCGTGCCCCTGGCCGGATTCGCGAGCCGTGGTCCGGCGGCGGTCTTCGTTTGGCGCTTGGGCTTGGCCGGGCCGCCGACGGCGTCGAACTCGAACAGGAGCCGCTCGCCGTTCTCGTCCCAGATCCACCCATCCTTGGCCAGGCCGATGAAGCGACCGGAATAGGCGAACACCTGATCGTCGTCGATGAACGCCGCCGGTGTGCCGTTCCAGAGATAGACCGAGTGTCCATCGCGACAGAACGCGGTCTCACGACCCTCTCGATCAAAAAACTCGATCATTTCGCGACTCCCTGCCTTGGCGACGATGGTGGTGCCGGCCTGCGAATGCGGTTCCGGCCGATGAGGATAGAGCCCGTGTGTGTCGCGTGTCAGACCGGCGACGCGGAAAGATTTCGACGGCGGGCGGCCGAGGCCGCCCATGACCGGATTCGGACGGGCAGCGCCCTCCCCTAGCAGCGGGGTTTCTGCATCTTCACGACCGTGTTCTTGGGGCGGCCGAACGGCTTGAGCGGCGTGTTGGCCTCCAGGGCGACACGGGCCAGATCCTGGGGCCGGGGCGCACCGCCGGCGATGCGCTTCAGGGCGTCCACCATCTCCTCGATCATCTGGGCCGCCTCGCCCTCGAGGGTTTCCTCGGCGCGGATGCCGTTGAGTTCGGGGACGATCTCTTCGGCCGCCTCGCGCAGTTCCTCGATGAGTTCGGCGGCGGAGTAGCGCGGGGGGGTGGAATGGGCCATGGCGCGACCATGGCAGGCCGGGGCCGGACCGACAACCGGGCGCAATGAACTCCCGGGTCCTTCGGCTGTTGCCTGACGACCCATCACCGAACGGACGGCCCCATGACCCGTAAAGCCCTGATCCTCGCCACCGCCCTCGGCCTCTCCCTGGCCGGACCGGCCTTCGCCGAGACGCTGGCGCCGACGGGGGGCGCCGGCAACACCGGCGTGACGACCCCGTCCATGGCCCCCGATGAGCGACTCCAGTCCACCGACCCGACCCTGCGCCCCGCGCCGAACGTGGTGGGGAATCCGAGCCCGTCCTCGGTCCCCGGCAGCACCCCCGGCGTGAATGTCGGCGGCACGCCCACCAGCGGACCGCCCGGAACCGGCGGCACCTCCGGCGGCCCGTCGCTGGGCAACCAGTAGACCGCCCGGGGCGGCGCGGGCGGCGCGATCGTGCTAGTCTGCCGGGACCTGCCGAAGCCGATCGGGTCTTCCCATGGACAGGAAACAAGCGGCCGAGGCACTGATCTTCGCCTTCGTGATCGTGATCGTGATCGTGGTGGTGCTGTGGAGCCTGAGGCCCCGGCGGCCCGACCGTCGCGGCGGTTCGGACGCCTCGTATTCCTACGGCACGAGCGACGGGTCGCTCGCGGAGGGCGGTTCGGGTCACGGTGGCTGCGCGAGCGGCACAGGGGGTGACGCGGGGGGCTGCGGCGGCGGGGGCGGCGGCGACTGAAGCTGTCTCGCCCGCCTCCGGTCCGGCCGGCTCGAAACGGCGTTTCCGCCGCCCGGACGTTGCCCGGACGACCGATGCCCATCCACCCGAGACCTCCGCGACGACGGGGAGGCGTGGGAGTGGCCGGCCGGATCGGTTCCGGGCTACGGTCCCGTCTCCACCGGGAGACCACCGCATGACAGTCCCACGGACGCGCTACCGCTGCGATCACCTCCACCTGCGCAGCCGCGATGCGGTCGCCGCCGGGGCCTTCTACGTCGAGACCATCGGCGCGCGGGAGATCGGCCGCGAGGGTGCGCCGGTGAGCCGGGTGATCCTCGACATCGGCGGCCTGACCCTGTTCATCGAGCAGGCGCCGGACGGGCTCGCGCCGGCGGCATCGGCGCCCCACCTCGGCATCGAGCATATCGGCCTCGCCGTCGAGGACATCGAGGCGACCCACGCGGATCTGCGAAGCCGGAACGTCACCATCGTCTCCGGCATCACCGACGTGCGCCCCGGCCTGCGGGTGCTGTTCATCGAGGGACCGGACGCCGTCCGCATCGAGTTCCTGCAGCGCTCGGACGTGGCCTGACCGACCGAGAGCAGAAAGGGCCGGCTCGTTCCCGAGCCGGCCCCGTCGTGTCGTGCCTGCGGATCAGCGCACCCGCACTTCAGAAGGTGTAGCGAACCCCGCCGCGCACCGCCTGGATCGTGTCGGAGGAGGCGAGCTCCGCATCGTAGCCGAGGAAGCCGGCGAGGCCGGGCGCCAGCTCCGTGCTCACGCCGAGGCCGACGAGGGCCCGGTCGCGGTCGAGGCGGCGGCCGGAGACGACGAACGGCACCGTCGGCACCAGGGTGAAGGACGCCCCGATGGTGCGGCTCACGTCGGCGAAGTCGTGGACGTAGGCCGCCTTGACCCAGAACGACACCGGACGCCCGTCGAGGACCGTCGTCGCCGTCTCCAGGCGGCCGCCCACGAGGGTGCGGGCCGAGAGGAAGTCCTTGGCGGCGATGGTGAGGCTGAGGGGGCCGACGCTGCCCTCGCGGACCCGGTCCTGGTCGAAGGTGTTCACCTGGAACCCGACGAAGGGCGACAGCACCGTGGTGGGGGCGACCGTGACCCGGTAGCCGAGCTCGCCCGCGGAGATGAACTGGTCGCCGCTGACCTTGCCCTGCGCGCCGCCGGCCTGGATCTGGGCCAAGCCGAGGGACCGGTTCACGCGGCCTTCCGTGTGGGCGTAGCCCACGGTGGCGTTGGCGTAGAGGGCGCCCTGAGAAAAGCCGCCGTAGAGGCCGACCTGGGCGTTGTCCGTATGCGCCCGCTCACCCGTCCGGTTGAGGCCGACGTCGACGGAGCCGTAGCCCGCCGCGAGGCCCAGCACCGTGCCGACCTGCGGGTGGAAGTCGATGCCGCCCGCCATGCCGGCGACGGTCTCGGAGCGGCCCGCCGCGTTGGCGGTGGAATCGACGGAGCCGAACTGGCCGTAGCCCGTGGCCCAGACGCCGTAGCCGCGGCTC
>NZ_JAKSXV010000050.1 GCF_022829345.1 Methylobacterium sp. J-090
GCGGCCAACGGCACCTGGAGCGTCGACGTCCCGGCCCTGGCCGACGGCGCCTACAGCTTCACCGCCAGCCTCACGGCGAACGGCAGCGTGGTCACCTCCCAGCCCCTCGCGCTCACCATCGACACCACCGCCGATGCCGGCGTGCCCACCACACTCACGGTCCTCCCCACGGCGGACGGGATCATCGGCGCGTCCGAGGCGGCGACGGTGGCCTTCACCATCGCGGGCCTCGATGCCGGAACCTCGGGCATCGTCACCTTCACCGATGGCGCGCACACCCTCGCCGTACCGGTGACGGCGGACGGCGCCTATGTCGCCGACCTCTCGGCCTTCAACGGCACGGTCACCTCGACCCTCGCCCTGTCGGATGCCGCCGGCAACACGGCCGACATCGTCGGCAACCCCGTCCCGGTCGTCACCGGCCGGCCGGGCGCGCCGACCATCGGCGGGATCAGCGACGATACCGGGATAGGGGGCGACGGGATCACCACCGACACGACCCCGACCGTCACCGGAACGGCCGAACTCGGCAGCATCGTGCACGTGACCTATACCGGCGCGACCGGTCCTCAGGTTCTCGACGTGCCGGTGGGTCTCGACGGCCGATGGGCGGCCCAGCTGCCCACCTTGGCTGACGGTGCCTACACCATCACGGCGACGGCGACCGGTCCGGGCGGGGTCGAGAGCCTCGCATCCGCGCCCCTGTCCGTGACCATCGACACGGTTCTGGACGCGGCCCCCGCAGCGACGCTCACGGCGGCCGCCAACACCGGCCCCTTCGACGCGACCGAGGCCGCGGGCGTCGGCCTCACCGTGGCCGGTCTCGATCCCGGCACCACCGGTACGGCCCTGTTCTCCGACGGCTTCCACGTGGTCAGCGTGCCGATCACCGGCAACGGTCCGGTCGTGGCCGATCTTTCGAGCCTCAACGGCACGGTCACGGCGACCCTCGCCCTGACCGACGTGGCCGGGAATTCCGGTACCTTGCCGACGGGCCTCGCGCTCGTGGTCGATACCGTGGCGCCCCAGGGCTCGGCGGTGGCCGACCTCGCCGGCGGCCCCACCGTCGCGAGCTTCACCTACGCGGTCGGCTTCTCCGAGACGGTCGCCAACGTCACGGCAAACGACTTCGTCCTGACCGGCACGAACGGCGTCACCGCTGAGGTCACGTCGGTGACGGGGTCGGGCGGCAGCTACGTC
>NZ_JAKSXV010000061.1 GCF_022829345.1 Methylobacterium sp. J-090
TCCTGGAAGGTGTGGGGACCCGCGTTTTACCGCCTCACCGACATGATCAAGCGGAGCCCGTATCAGAGCGAGAACCGTCGGGGATCGGGCGTTCCGTGAGGCACTCGCGATCGGCGTGTCCGCAAGGTTGGGCCGGAAGCAAACGACCGTCAGCGCAAGGGTTCACCCCCCCAATCTCGCGGGCCCGGGCCTCACGTCAGATCGCGAGACCCGATCCGCACGTAGACGTCCGCGCCGCGGGAGCGGACCGGATAGGTGACGAGGGGGCGAAAATCCCAGCCCGGCGAGACCGTCCCGTCCGCCAGGGTGAACCACGCCAGGTGGCGCGGGCAGAACAGCCGCCCCCCGGAGCAGCGGCCCGCGGCGAGGTCCGCCCCCTCGTGCGGGCAGGCCCGCTCCGTGGCGAACAGCCGACCGCCGTCCCGCACCAGCAGGAGATGCCGCCCGGCCACGAAGACCGGGAGCAGCGCGCGGCCCGCCAGCGCCGCGCGCGCGCAGGCGCGGACCCAGACCTCGCCCCCCGAGAGAGGCTCGACCTCCAAGAGAGGCTCAGCCCCCGAGATAGGCTTGGCGCACATGGGGGTCGGCGATCAGCGTCGCGCCCGGGCCGGCGAGGACGATGCGCCCCGTCTCCAGCAGGTAGGCGTAGTCGCACAGTTCGAGGGCGGCGAAGGCGTTCTGCTCCACGAGGAGAACCGTGGTCCCGCCGTCGCAGATCGCCCGGATCACGGCGAACATGCGCTCGACGATGTTGGGGGCGAGGCCGAGCGACGGCTCGTCGAACAGGACGAGCTTCGGGCGCGCCATCAGGGCCCGGCCGATGGCCAGCATCTGCTGCTCGCCCCCCGAGAGGGTGCCGGCCATCTGGCGGCGGCGCTCGGCGAGGCGGGGGAACTCGCCGTAGACGCGGGCGAGATCGGCCGCGACCCCGGCCGGGTCCCGGCGCCGATAGGCGCCCAGGGCGAGGTTCTCGGCGACGCTCATCTGCGGAAACACCCGCCGCCCCTCGGGGCAATGGGCGATGCCGTGATCGAGCACCGCGCGCGGGTCGGCGCCGGTGATGTCGCGGCCGGAAAAGCGGATGCTGCCGGCGCGCGCCGGGACGAGGCCCGAGATCGCCCGCAGGGTGGTCGACTTGCCGGCGCCGTTGGCGCCGACCAGGGCCACGAGTTGTCCTTCCGCGACGGTGAGGGACAGCCCCTTCAGGGCGGTGACGGTGCCGTAGCCGCAGACGAGGTCCCGGATCTCAAGCATCGCTCGTCTCCCTGGCGGCCCGGGCCGCGTCGCGGGCGGCGCTGCCCTGGCCGAGATAGGCCTCGATCACGGCCGGGTCGGCCCGGATCGCCGCCGGCGGCCCTTCCGCGATGAGGCGGCCGTAGTTCAGGACGACGATGCGGTCGGACACCTCCATCACCATGGGCATGTCGTGCTCGACGAGGAGGATCGTGACGCCGCGGTCGCGGATCGAGCGGATCAGCCGCACGAAGACCTGGGTCTCCGAGGCGTTCATGCCCGAGACCGGCTCGTCGAGGAGGAGCATGGCGGGCTCGGTGGCGAGCGCCAGGGCGACCCCGACGAGGCGCTGCTCGCCGTAGGCCAGGGCGCCGGCCTTGTCCTGCGCCCGGGCCGAGAGCCCGACCGTGTCGAGGAGGTCGCGGGCCCGCGCGCGCAAGTCCGCCTCGCCGGCGCGGTCGCGCCCGAGGAGCGTGTCGACGAGGCGCGACCGGCCCCGGCGGTGGAGGCCGATCATCACGTTGTCGAACACGGTGTCGTCGGGAAACACGCTGGTGCGCTGGAAGGTGCGGCTCAGGCCCAGCCGCACGATCTCGTGCGGCTTCAGGCCCTGCAGGCTCGTCCCGCGGAAGCGGACCTGACCCTGGCTCGGTTTGAGGAAGCCCGTCATCACGTTGAACGCCGTGGTCTTGCCGGCCCCGTTCGGGCCGATGAGGCTGACGATCTCGCCGGGATGCACGTCGAAATGCAGGTCGGCGATGGCGGTGAGGCCGCCGAAGCGCACGCCGACATGGTCGACGGAGAGGATCGGGGCGGGGCTCACGACCGGACCTCCACGGGCAGGGGGACGGGCGCGGGGGCGCGCCGCCACGCGAAAAGGCGGGCCAGCCCCGGGACGATGCCGCGGGGCATCACGAACTGGATCACGATCAGCACGAGGCCGAACACCATCCACTGCGCCTCCGGCACCATGACGGGGCGCAGGGCCACGGGGAGCAGGCCGAAGATCAGGCCGCCCACGATGGGGCCGAGGAGCGTGCCCTTGCCGCCGCCCACCACCATGATGACCATGGTGACCGTGGTGGAGAACAGGAACACGTCGGGATCGATGATGCGCAGGTAGTGGGCGTAGAGGCTGCCGGCGGCCCCCGCCATGGCCGCCGAGATCACCGCCGCGAGGGTGAGCGTGCGGGTGGCGTCGATGCCGACGGAGAGCGCGAGGGACTCGTTCTCCTTGAGGCCCCGCATGGCCCGGCCGAACCGCGAGCCGACGAGGCGGGCGATGAGGGCGTAGCACAGCGTGCCGACCACGAGGACGAGGTAGTAGTTCTGCAGCTTGGTCCGCAGCACCGTGGTGCCGAGGCCCGGCAGGCCGAGGGTGAAGGGCGGAATCCCCGTGAGCGCCAGGGGGCCCTGCGTCAGCTCCACCCAGTTGAGGGCGACGAGGCGCACCACCTCGGCGAACGAGATCGTCACGATGACGAAATAGGCGCCGCGCACCCGGAACGACAGGCGCCCGACGAGGTAGCCGCAGGCGGCCGTTACCAGCACCGCGAGCAGAAAGCCCACGGCGGCCGGCCAGGGCGCGTGCACGACGCGCAGCCCCCCGACGATCTCGATGTCGAAGCCCAGGCTGGTGAGCGCGCTGACATAGGCGCCGATGCCGAAGAACGCGATGTGGCCGAGGCTGAGCTGCCCGGTGAAGCCGAGCAGCAGGTTCAGGCTCATGGCCGCGATGGTGACGATGCCCGTCGTGATCAGGGCGTTGAGGAGGTAGGGCTCGTTGCCCAGCGCCAGCGGCAGGGCGACGAGGGCGGCGAGGAGGGCGAGGGCGGGGAGATGCCGGGTCATCCGATGCGCTCCGCCTTGGCGAAGAGGCCCGTCGGCTTGAAGACCAGCACCGCGATGATGATGAGGAAGCCCATGGCGTCGCGGTAGCCCGACGAGATGTAGCCGGCGCCCAGTTCCTCGGCCAGCGCCAGGATGAAGCCGCCGATGGCCGCCCCGGTGATGCTGCCGAGCCCCCCCAGGATGACGATGGCGAAGGCCTTCAGCTCGGCCATGCCGCCCATCTGCGGGAACACCACGTAGACGGGGCCGAGCAGGGCGCCGGCGGCGGCGGCGAGGCTCGAGCCGATGGCGAAGGTGGCGGTGTAGACGAGGCGCACGTTCACCCCCATCAGCGCGGCGGTGTCGTGGTCCTGGAAGGTCGCCCGCATGGCGAGCCCGAGGCGGGTGCGGTTGATGAGCCCGTAGGTCAGGACGATGAGCGAGACGGCGGCGCCCAGCACGAACAGGCGCAGCCACGAGACCGAGACGGGGCCGAGCTGGAGCGGCGCGTCGGGGAACGGCGTCGGGATCGATTTGGCGACGCCGCCGAACAGCCAGAGGGTGCCCGATTGCAGGACGATGCCGGCCCCGATCATCACCAGCATGGTGGTGTCCATGTCCGCACCGCGCAGCGGCCGCAGCAGCACGAGGTCGAGGACCGCCCCGAGCAGGAATCCGCCGAGGATCGCCGTCGGCAGGGCCGCGAAGAAGCCGAGCCCGAGGGCCGTGACGGCGAGGTACATGACGTAGGCGCCCACCGTGTAGAGCGCGCCGTGGGTGAAGTTCACCACGTTCATGATGCCGAAGATCAGGGTTAGCCCGATGCCCAAGAGGGCGTAGGTCCCGCCCAGGATCAGGGTGTTGAGGAGGTGCTGGAGGAATTCGGTCATGGAGGCCTCGCCTCTAAGCAGGTGATACGGTCGTCGGCTGATTGCTTCGGCCAGTCTCGTCAGCACGAAGTCAGCAAGCTTGGCGCGGGTCCCCTCTCCTGGAAGGAGAGGGACAGGGTGAGGTGTGTGACCTTTTCGGACATGTCCCACACCTCACCCCAACCCTCGCCTTCCAGGCAGGGCCATCGCAGAGGAACCGCGACGGGCCCCCTCTCCTGTTTGGGAGAGGGTTGGGGTGAGGGTCGTGGACTCTCCGGAGAGTTCGCACACCTCACCCCCGCCCTCTCCTTCCAGGAGAGGGGGCCTGTCGCGACCGTTCGAAGCGCTTTGCCTCGCCGTTCGAACGCCGGGAAAACTCATCCGCGATCGCCCTCCCTGAAAAGAGAGGGAGCCTGTTCCGACTGTGAGCTCCGAGGCGATCAGGCCGAAACCGTCTGAATCCGGCGACTCGAAGTGGGGCCATCGAAGCCTTCTCAACTCGGGCTAGAGTTCGGGCACCATGACCTTTCCGCCGTCGATCTTGACGAGGTAGACGTCGGGCTTGCTCTGGCCGCTCTCGGACCCGGCGGGGCCGGCCTTGGCGAAGCGGATCGGGCCGTTCAGGCCGGTGAAATCCACCGACCAGAAGCCCTTTTTGATGGAGGCCGCGTCGGCGGCGCCGCCCTTCTCGATGGCCGCCGCGATGGCGCGGATGCCGTCGTAGCCGCGAAAGCTCTCGGTGACGCCGGCGAACTCGAAGCCGCGCTTCTTCCACTCGGCGATGAAGTAGGCGGTCGCCGCCGGGTTCGGGGTCTTCTCGGGATACCAGGGCAGGAAGGTGGTCAGGTGCATCGTGCCCTCGGCGGCGGCACCCGCCTGGGCGATGATCTGGTCGGGGTTCTGGGAGCCGCCCGTGGTGATGATCCGCTTCTTCAGGCCGAGCGCCGCCATCTGCTTGAACAGCAGGGTCAGCTGGTCGACGGCCGCCGTGATCATCAGGGTGTCGGCGTCCGACCCCTTGAGCTTGGACAGCTGGGCGCTCATGTCCTGCGCGCCCTGGTCCATGGTCTCGACGAGGCCGACGCCGACGCCCTTGCCCTTGAGCATCTTGCCGAAATCGGCCGCGGCCCCCCGGCCCCAGTCGTTGTTGATGGCCAGGAAATCGACCTTCTTCAGGCCGAGCTTCTCCACCATCGGGGCGAAGGCCTCGGCCTCCAGGGCCGAGGGCGGCGAGATGCGGAAGACGAAGGGGTTGCCCGAGGTGGTGATCTTGCCCGACGACGAGGTCTCCACCAGCATCGCGGTCTCGTAATCGGCGAGCTTGGGCATCACGGCGAGGGTCAGGCTCGAGCCCCATGCGCCCATCAGCACCGGGGTCTTGTCGCTGGTGATGAGTTTTTCCGCCACCGCGGCGGCTTCCGTCGGGTTGCTCTTGTTGTCCTCGACGACGAGTTCGAGCTTACGCCCCAGCACGCCGCCCTTGGCGTTGATCTCGTCGGCGGCGATCTTGGCACCGTTGACCACGTAGGTGCCCGACGCCGCGAACGGGCCGGTGAGCGGCTCGTTGACGCCGATGCGGATGGCCTGCGCCTGAGCGACGCCCGCCGACAGGACGAACGCGAGGGTGAGGGCTGGGGTGGTGAGGCTGCGCGTCATGGGGGTCTCCGGATTCGTCTGCGAAAAGCGGGGCGATACGTCAGGGGCGGCGGCGGACACCCCAGGCGGCGAGGCGGCGGCGCAGGGGCGCCGTGAGGGCGGCGAGGAGCCAGCGCAGGGGGTTGAGCCCGGCGGCCGGCGGGGCCGGGGCGCCGGACAGCCGCGCTTCGAGGTTTGCGGCGAACGCGGCCCCGAGGCGCCCGGCGAGGTCGCGCACGAGGCCCGGCCGGCCGAACTGCGCCAGGGGGCCCTTGAGGGTGTAGCCGACGGCGAGATCGATCCGCGCCGTGCCGGGGGCCTCGCCCGGCCCGACGCGGTAGCGGATCTCGCCCTGGGTGGCGGAGCGCCCGCCGGCGTCGCTGCCCGCGCCGAGGATGCGTCCGCTGCGGGCCGCCTCGTCGCGAAACATCCGGGCCCGGCCACGGAAGCGCGCCGCGATCGGCCCGATCCGCACCTGAAGCGCGCCCTCGACCACCTCCGGGGACGGCCGACCCGTCAGCACGGCGCCGGGCAGGCAGGCGGCCACGGCCTCGACGTCGCCGAACACGGCGAAGACGGTGTCGGGCGGGTGCGCCACGGTGAAGGCCTGGTCGAAGCGGTGGGCGGGCACGAAATCGGCGTCGAGATCGGCGATCTGCGGCGCGGCCTCGGCCTGCGCCACGGGCCGCAGGGGGGTGCGCGCCGCCTCCGCCGCAGGGCCGGACGGGGTGCCAAGGCGCGCGCCGACGGGGCCGAGGCCGCGCCGGTCGCCCGTGGTCGGGGCGATGCCACGGGCGCGGCGCTCGGCGATGACGCTGCGCACCGCCCGGACGATGCCGACATAGCCGGTGCAGCGGCACAGGTTGCCCGACAGGCCGGCGCGGATGCGGCGCTCGTCGGCGTCTGGCAGGCGCAGGACGAGGTCGCGGGCGGCAACCAGCATGCCGGGCGTGCAGTAGCCGCACTGGAGGGCGTGCTCGCGGTTGAACGCGGCCCGCAATTCGCCCGCGATCGGATCGTCGTCGAGGCCCTCGACGGTGGTGATGTCGGCCCCGGCGCAAGCCCCGGAAAAGGTGAGGCAGGCCCGCGCCGGCTCGCCGTCGAGGAGCACGGTGCAGGCGCCGCAGATTCCGTGCTCGCAGCCGAGATGGGTCCCGGTCAGGTCGAGTTCTTCGCGAAGGACGTCGGCGAGATGCATGCGGGGTTCCGCCCGCAGGGTCACGGCCCGGCCGTTCACCGTGAGGGCGAGGGGCACCCGGTCGTCGCGCAGGGCGGAGGGGGTGCTCATGCGGCCTCGCTGACGGGGCGGGTCGAGGGGGCGGGTCGCGCCGCCTGGGCGACGGCCCGGGCGAGGATGGTGACGTGGACGTGGCGGTCGACGGCGTCGGTCATCCCGGCCTCGCGCAGGACCCCGTCGGCGGCGCGCGGATCGAACCGTTCGGCGAAGTCGGGCCCGATCCGGCCGCCGAACAGGCGGCCGGCCTCGGCGACCACGAGGGGCGCCCGCTCGATGGCGCCGATCACCACCCGGCCGCGCCCGGTTTCGGGCTCGATCCGCACGGCCCCGATGGCGTGGGCGAACTCGCCGATCTTGGCGCAGTGCTTGACGTAGCCCCAGGCGGTGCCGGGCGTCAGCGCGGGAATCCGCGCGGCCACCAGCATCTCGCCGGGGGCGAGCGCCACGTCGAGGGCGCCGGTGACGAAGGCGTCCAGGGGCAGGCGGCGCCGCCCCGAGGCCGCGGCCAGCTCGACCTCGGCGCCGAGCGCGATGAGCGAGGTCACCCAGTCGGCGGCCGGATCGGCATGGACGAGGGAGCCGCCGATGGTGCCGCGGTTGCGCACGGGCCGGTAGGCGATGGCCGCGGCGACGCGGGCCAGGGCGCCGCCGGTGAGGTCGGGCACCCGCCCGTCCTCGATGTCGGCGTGGGTGACGCAGGCGCCGAGCACGAGGGTGTCGCCCTCGACGGCCGCCCGGCGCAGCTCGGGGATGCCCGTGATGTCGAGGACGAGGTCGGGCTCGACGAGGCGCAGGTTGAGCATCGGGCCGAGGGATTGGCCGCCGGCCATGAGCTTCACCTGCCCCTCCGCCCCGGCGAGCCGGTCGAGGAGGGTGGCGAGGTCGGCGGGGCGCTCGTAGGCGAACGGTGCGGGTTTCATGCGGCCTCCCGCGCGGTCACGGCCTCGCGGGCGGCCAGGACCGCTTCGACGATGCGATGCTGGCTCACGGGCGCGTGCAGCATCGCGACGCCGAGCGGCCGCAGGGCGTCGTTGATGGCGTTGGCGAGGGCCGCCGGGGGCGCGATGGCCCCGCCCTCGCCGATGCCCTTCACGCCGAACTGCGTGTAGGGCGAGGGCGTCGCCATGTGGTCGATGCGGGGTTCGGGCACCTCGGCCGGTCCCGGCAGGAGGTAGTCGGCGAAGGTCGAGGCCAGGGGCTGGCCGCGGGCATCGAACCGCACCTCCTCGTAGAGGGCCGTGCCGATGCCCTGCGCGAGGCCGCCATAGATCTGGCCGTCGACCACCAGCGGGTTCACCAGGGTGCCGCCATCCTCGACGATGCAGTAGTCGAGGATCTCCACCGCCCCGAGGTCCGGGTCGACGGCGACGAGCGCCGCGTGGGCCGCGTAGGAGAACGTGCCGGAATCGCGCTGCGGCTTGTAGCCGGCGGTGACTTCGAGGCCGCCCGGATCGACGTCGAGGGCGAGGTCCTGCGGGCGCCGGTACCAGGTGTGGGCGATCTGCGCGAGGGTGACGTCGCCCGACGGCCCGACCACGCGGCCGGCCTCGAACCGGCAGGCGGCCGGATCGGCCTGGAGCAGGTGGGCGCCGATGCGCAGGGCCCGCTCGCCGAGCTCACGGCAGGCGGCGGCGACGGCGCCGCCGGCCATCACCATGACGCGCGAGCCCCAGGAGCCGGTGGAATAGGGCGTCATGGCGGTGTCGCCGTGGACGAGGCGGGTGCGCGCCACCGGCACGCCGAGGATCTCGTGCGCCACCTGCGCCAGGGTCGTCTCCAGGCCCTGCCCGTGCGAATGGGCGCCGATCCGCAGTTCGAGGCCGCCATCGGGGGTGAGGCGCGCACCCGCCTGCTCGTGGCCCGGCACCATGGGGATGCCCCAGCCGGAATAGACCGAGGTGCCGTGCGCCGCCTGCTCGCAGTAGATCGACAGGCCGAGCCCGATGCGGCGCCCGTCCGCCTCGCCGGCCCGCTGGCGCGCCCGCACGGCCTCGACGTCGATGGCCTTCAGGACACGGGCCAGGGCCTGCGGATAGTCGCCGCTGTCGAAGTGCTTCTTCGTGATGTTGTCGAACGGCATCTGCTCGGGCCGCACGAGGTTCTTTTCGCGCACCACCCAGGGTTCGAGCCCGGCCTCCGTCGCCACGGCGTCGAGGATGAGCTCCATGGCGAAGCACACGCCCGTGCGGGCGACGCCGCGATAGGGCAGGATCGGGCACTTATTGGTGGCCACCGACCAGGTCCGGCAGCGATAGGCCGGGAAGTCGTAGGGGCCGGGCAGGATGCTCGCCACCTGCGCCGCCTCCAGGCAGGCGGAGAACGGGTAGGCCGAGTAGGCGCCGGAATCGACGGTGGCCTCGCAGTCGATGCCCCGGAGGCGGCCGTCGCGCTCGGCATAGGCGGTGATGCGGTAATGGTGCTCGCGGCAATTGGCGTTGGCGGTGAGGTGCTCGCGCCGGTCCTCGAGCCAGCGCACGGGGTGGCCGACGCGGAGCGCCAGCCAGGCGAGGCAGACGTCCTCGGCGAGCAGGATCGCCTTGTAGCCGAAGCCGCCGCCGACATCGGGCGAGACGATGCGCAGGCGCCCCTGCTCGATCCCGAGACACTCGGAGAGGCCGTTGCGCACGATGTGCGGCATCTGGCTCGCCGTGTGGACGACGAGCTGGTCCATGCGGTGGTCGAGATGGACCACCGTGCCCCGGCCCTCGATGGGGGCCATGCACTGCCGGCCCGTCGAGATGGTGCGCGAGACCTTGATGGGGGCGTCGAGCGCCGCGGAAAGGTTCACGTCGACGAGGGTCTCGAGGAAGACGTTGTCGCCCCAGTGCTCATGGACCAGGGGTGCGCCGGGCTCGCGGGCGGCGAGCATCTCGTGGACCGCCGGCAGCTCTTCCAGGTCGAGGACGATGGCGGCGGCGATGTCCTCGGCCTCGGCGCGGGTCGGCGCGAGGCAGATCGCCAGGAGCTCGCCGACCTGCCGGACCTTGTCCCGGGCGAGCACCGGCTGCTCGGAGACCTTGAAGCCAGGGAGCCCCGAGACCGCCCGGATCGGCTGCACGTCGGTCAGGTCGGCGGCGGTGAACACCCGGTCGCGAAACGCCTCCGGCACGTGGATCGCCCGGATGCGGGCATGCGCCAGGGGGCTGCGGACGAAGGCGACATCCTGCATCCCGGACAGGCGCAGGTCGCCGACATACTGGCCGCGCCCGCGCATGAGGCGGTCGTCCTCCTTGCGCGGCAGGCGCGCGCCGACGCCCTGGATCAGCAAGGGCGCGCCGACGCCCTCGGTGAGCGGGATCGCGTCGCTCATGCCCGTACCCCTTCAATGAGATCGAGGCCTTCCACGAGATCGATGGCGGCCCGCACCAGAGCGCCGCCGGGACGGCGCAGTTCGCTCAGGATGGAAAAATGCTCGGCCCCCGCGATCGGGAGCAGCGGTCCCGGCGCGTGACGGGCGCTGCGCAGGGCGTGGAAGGCGCGGGCGTCGTGGACGAGGGCCGGGCGCTCGGCGGTGCCGTAGGCGATGGCGAGGGGCTTCTCCACCACCGGCAGGCGCAAGGGGGAGAGGCCGGCGACCTCCGCGTCGGTGAGGGCGAGGGCCTGGTTCAGCCCGGTGTCGCGGATCGGTCCGAGCTCGTAGACGCCCGAGATGGCGAGCCCCGCCGCCACGGCCGGGTGATGCAGTTGCATCGCCGCGAGATGCGCGCCCGCCGACCAGCCGGCCAGCACCAGGGGGCCCGCGATGCCGTGTGCGGCCCCGTGCGCGGCGAGCCAGTCGAGGGCCCGGCCGATCTCGTCGACGATCCGCGTCAGGCTCGCCTCGGGCGCCAGGGTGTGGCCCGGCATCGCCACGGACCAGCCGGCGGCGGCGGGGCCTTCGGCGAGGCAGGCGAACAGGTCGCGGGAATTGCGCTGCCAGTAGCCGCCGTGGATGAAGACGAGGCAGGGCGCGGCCGGGTCTTGCGCCGGATAGAGGTCGAGGGCGGTCCCGGGCGCGTCGCCGTACGGGATGTCGAGGGCGCCCGCATGCGCCGCCCGATAGGCGGCGGAGGCGGCGTTGCGCGCGGCCGACTGGGCGGCGGCATCGGGCACCGCCGCGTTGTTGTCGTAGGCGGCGTCGCGCGCCGCCCGGTCGAGGCGGGACCAGTCGCGCCTCGGATCGGGCGGCAGCGGGGACGGATCGGCACCCATGGGGTCGTCTCCTTCGAGGTCCAGGTCAGGCCGCGATGGCCTGGGGCAGGATCGGCGAGTCGGCGTCGAAGCGCTTGCCGGCGCGCAGGCAGAAGGCCGGCTGGAGCAGGCGCTGGGCGATCACCTGCGTGTCCTCGTTGTCGCGCAGGAGAAAGCGGCCGCGATGGTCGTGCAGCACCGACACGTCGGCGGAAAAGCCCGGCGTCAGGGCGCCGATGCGGTCGGACAGCCCGAGCATCTCGGCGGGATGCTTCGTCACCATCGGCACGACCTGCTCGAGGGTGAGGCCGAGCGCCATCATCGAGCTCATGGCCTGGGTCAGGCTGAAGCGGGCCTGGCCGAGGAAGGGGTGGTTCTCGTCGTCGTGGTGCTCGTCCGGCGTGCCCGCCGGCCGCGGCACCTCGGTGTTGTAGCCGTGCATGTCGGCGCCGAGGGTGTAGGGCATCACGCCAGCCGGCAGGGAGGCGCGGGCGACCCGGTAGGAGAAGTGGCTGCCGTGGCCGACATCGACCCGCAGGCCGGCGTCCATCGCCGCCCGGATGATCGGGTGGACCACGCCCGCCTCGTTGATGAAGCCGCCCGGATGCCGGGTGAAGGGATGGGCCAGAAAGTCCCCGGGGCGCAGCAGCGGGATCACCCGCTCCATGATGGTGTTGGCGTCCTCGCCGTTGGCGCCGCTCTCGGGCAGGCCCCAGAGCTGGCCGAAATGCACGTAGAGCGGCAGCTCGGCGCTGCGGCTGATCTCGGCCGCCATCTCCATGACCCGGATGCCCCAGCGGGCGAAGCCGCCGATCTCGGCATGGCCCTTGATGCCGCGCACGAGGTCGCGGTTCTCGACCGCTGACTTCACCGTCGCCTCGATGTCGACGCCCTCGGGGCTGTAGAGGTTCGGGTAGAAGTGGCCTTCGAGGCCGCCGACGAGGTAGGCGGACAGGAAGGCGTAGATCCGGGTTTCCGCTTTCTCGGCGACGAAGTGGCGGAAGCCCGGCAGGGTCATGCAGGACGCGCCGCCCTGGTCGATCACCGTGGTCACGCCCGAGCGCACGCCGACCATGTCGGGCGGCAGGCCGAACCGGCCGGTGACGTACTGGTAGACGTGGCCGTGGGTGTCGATCATCCCCGGCAGGACGAGCTTGCCCGCGACGTTCACCACCTCGGTGTCGGCGGAGGGAACGATGCCGTCCGCGACCGCCGCGATCCGCCCATCGCGGATGGCGACATCCTTGAGGCCGTCGATGCCCGAGACCGGGCAGATGACGCGCCCACCGCGCAGCAGCATGTCGTAGCGTGCGGTCTCCATGGTCTGCCTCTCCTCACGCGCTCCGGCGCGATCGCTGCGACGGCCCTGGCGGGACCGCGCAAATGCGAAGTATGCTTCGTATCTAGCTGAAGCATGCTGCGTGCCACATGGATGTTTCGCGGCGGAACGCGGTGCGGAGGGGTGGGTATGGACGAGGGCGAAGCCAGGTTGCGCGGGGGCGCTGAGGAAGACGCGGCGTTGGAGGCCGGTCCGGTGCCCTGGCCGCTGCCCGAACGTCCCGGATTCCTGATGCGGCGCCTGCATCAGATCCATGTCAGCCTGTTTTCGGAGCTGTGTGGCGCCTTCCGCGTCACGCCGCTGCAATACAGCCTGCTGTCGCTCCTCCGGGCCTGTGACGGGGCCGATCAGACCACCCTGGCCAACACCGTCGCCCTGGACCGCACCACGACGACGGGCGCCCTCAAGCGCCTCCAGGCGCGCGGCCTCGTCGAACGATCCCCGTCCCCCACCGATCGCCGATCGCAGCATTGCCGCCTCACGCCCGAGGGCCGCACCCTGCTGCACCGGATGGAGGGGGCGGCCCGGCAGGCCCACGACGTGACGATGGCGCCGCTCTCGGCGGCCGAGCAGGCCACCCTCATCCACCTCATGAAGAAGATCACCGCGGCCCACGCCCAGAGGCGGAGCGCGGGCGACCTGGTGGCGTGATGCGGCGCATGCGATGCGCGCCCGGGGATGTTTCCCGGAGTGTCGCCCAGGACGGCCGCGTCGTTTTTCTGCCGAAGGCGGGGGCTATTGAATACAATATCAGGCTCGACTTGAGAGCCTCTTTCCATCCATGTGCGCCCCAACACATAGCGCCGGAACCGGACGCTCCTTTGCCGGTTGAGCAAGCACAAACGGAACGGACATCGGGTCTGTTCTTGATCAGGAGCCTGGAAATCAAATGAAGACGCGTCTGTCCGCCCTCGTCGCCGCTATTGCCCTGGGTGCCGCCGCCGTGACGCCGGCCCTGGCCTATGACGGACAGTCGCGCTTCATGTCGTACGCACCGTACGGTGTCGAGACCACGGGCACGATCCTCGTCGACGAGCGCGGCCCGACTTATCTCGGCTGCCCGGTGAGTTCGGCCGCCGACGGCAACGCCAACCAGCAGACCCGCCCGGTGATGCAGTACGGCCAGACCTCCGGCGGCTCGGCCTGCTGAACCACGCACCAGACACGAGACCGGACGGCCGTGGGGAAACCCGCGGCCGTTTTCGTGCGTGGGCTGATCTTTTCTCAGCCTACATTTTCCGCCGAAGTGGTTGCCGGTTCGGCGTAAGAAAATGCGATACACAACAAAGGGCCAGAGCGTTTTCTGCGATCCAAGGATCTTAGAAAACGCTCTAGTCTTTTGGGATCCTGCCTTCGTCGCGCAGCTGCCGGCGGATGATCTTGCCCGTGGTCGTCATCGGCAGGTGATCGCGGAAGACGAGCGCGCGGGGATATTCGTGGGCCGAGAGCCGCGTGCGCACGAAGGCCTGGATCTCGGCGGCCAGGGCGTCGGACGGGTCGAACCCCTCGCGCAGCACCACGTAGGCCTTCACGATCTCGGTGCGCAGGGGATCGGGCTGGCCCACCGCCGCCGCCATGGCGACGGCGGGGTGGCGGCTCAGGCAATCCTCGATCTCGGTCGGGCCGATGCGGTAGGCCGCGGACGTGATGAGATCGTCCTCGCGGCCGACGAAGTGGACGTAGCCGTCGGCGTCGCGGCGCGCCGTGTCGCCCGTGCGCATCCAGTCGCCGCGGAATTTCCTGGCCGTCGCCTCGGGCTGGTTCCAGTACCTCAGGAACATCACCGGGTCGGGCCGGGCGACCATGATCTCGCCGGGCTCGTCCGCGTCGGTCTCGCTGCCGTCCTCCCGCTGGATCATCACCCGGTGGCCGGGCACGGGCCGCCCGGTGGAGCCGGCCCGCGCCACGCCCGCCGAGGGGCAGGCGGCAAGCACGAGGTTGCACTCCGTCTGGCCGTAGGCCTCGCCGATGGTGAGGCCGAGTTCGGCCTTCGCCCATTCGAAGGTCTCGGGCCCCAGGGCCTCGCCGGCCGAGGCGATGTTGCGGAGTTTCGTGAGGTCGAAGCGCCCGCGCGGGTCCGGCACCGTGCGCAGCATCCGGAGCGCGGTCGGCGGCAGGAACACCGTGGTCACGGCCTGCTCGGCGATGAGCCGGAAGGCGGCCTCGGGCTCGAACCGCGCCGCCGGCTGCGCGATGACGGGCACGCCGAGGCGCAGGGCCGGCAGGGTGGCGTTGAGGAGGCCGCCGGCCCAGGCCCAGTCCGAGGGCGTCCACATGCGGTCGCCGGGCCGGGGCGGGAAGTCGTGCATCATCAGGAAGCCCGGCATGTGGCCGGCGAGCACCCGGTGGCCGTGGAGCGCGCCCTTGGCCTGCCCCGTGGTGCCGGAGGTGTAGATCATCAGGGCCGGGTCGTCGGGGCCGGTATCGACCGGGACGAATGTCTCGCCGGATGCGCTCGCCAACAGGTCGGCGTAGGCGAGCGTCCCCTCCCCCGCGCCCTCGAGGCTGACGACGAGGGCGAGGGCGGGGAGGTCCGCGCGCAGGGGGGCGACCTTGGCGAGGCCCGCCGCGTCGGTGATCAGCGCCCGGGCCCCGGAATCGGCGAGGCGGTAGGCGAGCGCCTCGGGGCCGAACAGGCCGGCGAGCGGCAGCGCGATGGCGCCGAGCTTGTAGGCGGCGGCGTGCGCCGCCACCACGGCGGCCGATTGCGGCAGGAGCACCGCCACCCGGTCTCCGGGCACCACGCCGCGTTCGCGAAGGGCCGCCGCGAGGCGGTCGGACTCGGCCTTCAGGGTGCCGAAGCTGGTGGTGGCGACCCCCGCCGCCGTGACCTCGCGGATGGCGACGCGATCGGGCTCGCGCGCCGCCCAGACGTCGCAGACCTCCACGCCCATGTTGGTCCGGGCGGGGATGTCCCAGGAAAAGCCGGCGCCGAGGCCGGCATAGTCGGAGGCGGGCGCCAGCACCGTCGCAGCCTAGAGCTTGTGGCCCGGAAAACCGCCGGCATGGATGAAGTCGGTTATGGGGCGGCGCCCGTTCGGCACCTCCTTCTCGCGCTGCTCCTCGGTGAGGTCTTCGCGCGGGGTGGCGCGGCCCACGGCGTAGGCCGCCTCGACGTGGTTGCCCTCCGGCACGGCGAGCAGGGTCGCGGCGCGGGGCTTGTCGAACCCGCCCATGCCGTGGACGTGCCAGCCCTGGCGGATGGCCTGGAGCTGGAAGTTGGCCGAGGCCGCGCCGGTGTCGAGGGAATGGCTCGGCGTGGGTTTGAGGACGTCGCCGACCTTCATGTGGGTGTTCGACACGAGGATGACGAGCGCTCCCGCATCCTTGGCCCATTTCTGGTTGCCGGGCACGAGGAGATCGAGGAACGGCGCCCAGTGGGGCGTGTCGCGGAGCGCATAGAGGAAGCGCCAGGGCTGGGAATTGTAGGAGGACGGCGCCCAGCGCGCGGCCTCGAACATCCGGAGCAATTCGGATTCCGGCACGGCCTCGCCGGTGAAGGCGCGGGGCGACCAGCGCTCGGTGAACAGGGGATCGATGGCGTGGTCGGGCTGGCGCGGATTCACGGCAAAACTCCGGGGCGCGGGGGGCGCCGTTTCGCCTTGCACCAGGATGGGGGCCGGGTGCAAATCCCGGCCCCTCGGCCTTTGGTCCATACCGGCGCCGGCCCGGGGCGCGCCTACTCGACGACCTTCGCGCGGGGGCGGTCGTTGCCCTGCGCCGTCTCGTCGTGCCAGGCGCCCGCGCCGTCCTGGTAGCGGATGCCCTCCGTCGAGCCCGGCACCTGCTGCTCGGCCGCCGCGGCTTGCGCCGCCTGCAGCGCCTCGTCGTGGCTCGGAAAGGTTTCGGAGAACACGTCGCCGACCTTGTAGGCGTAGCCGCCGTCGTGCTCGACGATGCGATAGGTGACATCCGACATGGGGGGACTCCTCGACTGATCTGTCGGGGGCGAACCGGCGCGGATGGCGGGAGGTTCCGTCAGTGCCGGGTCGCGGCGGGCCAGGGCAGGTTCGGCACCGCCGCCTCGCAGCCGGCGATGAGGGAGCCGCGCACATCCGCCGCGTCGTAGCCGTGCCCATGCGGAAACGCGACGATCTGGGCCGTCGCCGCGCCGGCCTGACGGATCCGGGCGATCCAGGCCTCGGGGCCGCGCGCGAAGCGGACCTCGTAGGTCACGCCGTCCTGGTCGAAGGTGTGGGGTTCCAAGGTGCCGGATTCCATGGCCGCGTCTCCCGGCCCCGCCCGGAGGCCTCGCCCCATATGGGCGGGCGGGCTATGGCCTCCAAGGTGTCTCGTCCCTTCGCAGGTTGCCCATGCACCCGACCCTCACGCGCCCGACCCTCACGCACCCGACCCTCATGCGCTCGATCTTCCTGCGCCCGATCCTGGCCGCCCTGTGTGGCCTGGCGCTGACGATCCCGGCGGCCCCGGCGGAGGCGCAGGGCCGCCCGCGCGCTGCGGTACCGGCGCCGGACAACGGGCCGCCGAACCCGTTCGCCTCCAACTATCCCTCGCGCCCGCCCGAGGCGGTCCGGCCGAGGCCGCACCGGAACCGCCCCGCCGGCGAGGATCTCCGGCCACCGCGCGACATCCCCGTGCGCTAGAGCGTTTTCTGTGATCCCGGGATCGCAGAAAATACGCTATCCCTTTGTTGTGGATCGCATTGTCTTACGCCGAACCGGCAACCGCTTTGGCGGAAAATGCCCTGGGGCCGTGCCCGATCCGGTTGGATCGGATCACGCCTTCCGGATCCGCGTCGCGCCGCGCTTCCCGCGACGAACCGGCATCAACCTTGTCGGAGCGCGCGCTCAAGCCCCCGGCAGCTCGCCCGCGATGGCCGTGACGATGCGCGGATCGTTGGGCTCCGTGTTGTGCGGGTAGGCGCCGAGCAGGCTGCCGTCGCGGGCGACCAGATACTTGTGGAAGTTCCAGCCCGGCGTCGCGCCGGGTTTTTCCGCCGCCGCCCAGCGGTAGAACGGGTGGGCGGCCGGCCCCTTCACGTGGGTCTTGCTCACGATGGGGAAGGTGACGCCGTGATTCTTGCGCGCGGCCTCCGCGATGGCGAGGCCGTCCAGGGGCTCCTGGTTGCCGAAATCCGGCGACGGCACGGCGATGACCGTGAGGCCCCGCGCGCCGAACCGGGTCCACAGGCCCTGGAGCCCGACGAACTGCCCGGCATAGCCGCAGGACGTGGCGGTGTTGACCACGAGGATCGGCTTGCCGGCCAGATCCGCCAGGGCGAGGCCGCCGCCCTCGGGCTTCTCGAAGGTGAAGGCGCCGGCCCGGGTCTCCCCGGCGAAGGCGCTCCGCGTGCCGCCGGCGAGGGCGGCGCCGAGGAGGATCAGGGCATGGCGGCGGCCCAGGGGGCCGAGGACAGGGGATGACGGCATGGCGGGACTCCCGGACGATTCGCGGCGCGGGGCAGCCGCGCAGGCTCGATTCGGAATCTAGGGCGGAAACGGCCCGCGTGTCGCGTCGCGGATCGTCCCAGGTGGCCCGGCGGGGGCCAAAGGGCGGGGCCAAGGGCGGGGCCATCACGGGGGGCGGGCGGAACCATCGGGCGGCCCCGAGCTTGAGCGTCCGAGACGGCCCCGTCGGCCATCACCCCCATCGCCATCCGAAAGACACGCCTCCATGCGCAGCCTGATTCTCGGCACAGCCCTTCTCGCCGCGAGCGCCCTCGGCGCCCTCGCCCAGGCGCCGGAGGCCACCGCCCCCGGTACGGCCCCGATCCCGGCCGCGCCCGCCACCCTGGCCAACGACCTGCGCCCGACCTTCGTGGCACAGAACCCCACCGACATGGTCACCTCCAAGCTCGTCGGCCTGACGATCCAGAACGGCGCCAACGAGACCATCGGCGAGATCGCCGACGTGGTCCTCGACGAGAAGAGCACGGTGAAGTCGTGGGTGGTCGGCGTCGGCGGCTTCCTCGGCATCGGCACGAAGTACGTCGCCATCGACCCGAGCGCCCTCAAGCTCGCCCGCGTCGACACCACCACCCTGAAGGCGACCATCGACACCAACAAGGACCAGCTCCGCGCCGCCCCGGAATACGTCTACCTCGGCAAGGCCAAGTCGGATGCGAAGAGCGACGCGAAGGCGGACACGAAGCCGGCCGAGGCCGGCAAGACGCCGTAACACGACGCCGTAAGGGGGGGTCCCGGCGGCGGTGCCCCCCGTCGCACCGACCGGATGGAGGGACCGGTGCGGCAGGGGTCCGATCGTCCGGGATCGCCTCACGCGAATGCGGGGCAGGAGTGCCCCGCAAAACGCCCGGGTCCGTCGGCGCTTCCCGCGCGCATGACGGGGTCGCGCGCGTTACCCAGCCAGCCCCGTCCCCCTTGCGATCATGCCTTCTTCGCGGGCGGAGGGACCTTCAAATTGATCGTGATCGGCGGCAGGGAAATATAGCCGATCCGATCGTTCGTGTAGACGAACTGGGATCCCGCGGGCAAGCCACCTGCCACATCGGCATGAAAGGTATCGAACCACCTCGTTCCGTGACTGCCGTCATGATCCGAGATGTTGATCGTGCACCCGACGTCGATCGTGAAACTTCCGTTCTTGTCATGCTCCGGATCGTATTGCGCGTCCTGCGACCGCTCGATCATGAACAGGGCCAGCAGGTCGAAGTGCAAGTTGGACGACTGAACGTTGGAGTTTTCGGACACCTGAAACCGCCAGATCGCGCCGTTGCCACCGGAGTTCGTCTCCGACAGATTCAAGATATTGACATCCGGAACGCTATAGGACGTGGACGTGCTCTGCGTTCCCGTCGAACTGACCGTCGCCGTGCCGTCCGTTCCAAAGAAGCCCACCGACTCGGAGAAACTCTTCGAAGACCCGACCGTGATGGTTACATTGCCGGGCGTCGAAGGCGGGGAGTGATCGATGAGGGCGGTTTTTCCCGTCTCGGAATGATCGAAAAATCATAGGAATCAATGTAGATCGTCCCCCTTCTGTTGAGATAGGCATCTCCCGTCACTGAAATCATGTAATAATTGTTGTTTCCGGCCTCGTTGATGCAATTGAACTGCACGGATTCGGCCGTTGGGTGAACGTGGCCTCCATTCGTGGCATCACCATTCGCCGCAATGGTATATTTCGGAGCAACAACCAGTCCAGGTATGTTGTTTGAAACCGTCGACATATATACTTACCCTCAAGCAAAACATATAACTAAAACGCGGTATTTTTATAAATACCCGATTTAGACAATGCAGCGTAAGTGATGGATCGAAATCTTGTCTACCGAAAAGACAGTTGCATAATGAATTTAGGTCGATTTCTAAAAAAATTAATGTGATTTGACGATACTGGATTTCCTAATAACTCTATCAGCCTCGCGATAGACCCGATCTCTGCTTGTGAAGACCGATCGACACCGGCCCCGCCGTGGCGGGCTTCGGCATATCCCGATCGTCCCTTCCGGGCTCATGGGTTTCGACATCTGGGTTTCGACATCTGGGTTTCGACATCCCACGCGTCAGGCTTTGACGATCGACCGCCGGCCTCGAAAAGGAACGCCCAGGACAATGCCCATCAATTTCCCGTTGATCGAGCAGATGGTGAACGACCCACGCATACCCAACGATGTGATCGGACATACGTTGTCGGCTATAAGCGATCCGGAAAAGGTAGCGGTCGGCAACTACATCGAAGATCATCATTGGAATCCCAACGCGGAAAATTACCACAGCTGGCAGGAAGTTCTGGCGGGCATGCACGAGGCCCCCCTCGCAGACGTGAATAATATTCACGAACTCTTGGAGTTTATGGTCAACGACAATGTCAACGACAATCTCGATTGGCAAGAAATCCAGGGGCTCTTGGAGGGGGCGGCCCAGGAGGCCGAGGCCGCACTTCACCCCGGAGAGGGCCTGCCCGGAGGCGGAGAGGGCCTGCCCGGAGGCGGACAAGACGACGGAGGCGGAGGACCGGGCATCCCCGTCCCCGATCCCGGCGAGCCGGGAGGCATTCCGGATCTTCCGATCGAGCACGGAGGTGAGGGCGGCCGTCCATAGGGGAATGAAGGGTGTGGCTCGGCTGGACATTCGACCGGGTGGGCCCGTCCCGGCGTCTCGCATGAAACGCCCGGTCGCCGCCGCTGCTCTGTTCGAGTGCTCTGTTCGAGTCCTGCGGCGCAGGGGGAATCTCGCGAGAGACCTCTCCGGTGAGAGACTTCAGTGAGAGACTTCGAGGCGCTCCGGCGATGGGAACCCGGTGCCCTGTGCGGACGGCGGCGAACCTCACCCGCCGGGTCCGCTCAGTCCCGCTGGCGGATGAAACTGTCCGGCGTGCCGGTGCCGGCCGCGACGAAGCGGATGTCGCGGGGTTCGCGCCGGGGGGTGTCGACGGAGAGGAACACCATCGGCTCCTCCAGGATCTCGGGCACGGAATGGACGACGCCGCGCTTGAAGAACACCAGGGTGCCGGGGCCGACCTCGATGGCGGGCTCGTCGGCGAACTTCATCAGGCAGCGGCCCGACAGGGCGTAGAGGTACTCGTCGCAGGACGCGTGGCTGTGCGGCGGGGTCGGCCGGTAGACCCGGAACACCCGGGCGCTCGCCGCCGGATCGTCGGTGAAGCGGTGATCGGCCACCAGGGTGTCGGCGGTCTCGGGCAACCGGGCGGCGTGCGCCGCGACGTCGAACACGCCGTGGGCGGTGAGGGGTGTGGGGGCATCGTCCATGGGTCGCGTCTCCTCCGGCAGACCTGGATCTTGCGGGTCTGGATTTTCGCCGGACGGTACCGGGTTTCCGGGGCGCGCCCAAGGGGCAAGGCAGCCGAGGGGCGGGGCGCGGAAGGGGTGGGGCGCCCCCTTCGGCCGGCGGTCGGGGGCAATTCCGAAGGCGGCAACTTAATCCGGGGTGGCGCGCGCGTCCCGACACCTTCAGAAGGAAACCGAGCCCCTATGCTATCTCTCAACAGCAGAGAGCGAACCGAACCATCGGCTTGTGCTGACACGAGAGGAAAACATCATGACCAAGACCCGTATCGCCACCCTCGCCACCGCGCTTGTTCTTGGCGTTGCCTCGCTCTCGCCCGCCATGGCCTACGAGCGGAAGGGCCGCTACACCGGCTTCCTGCCCTACGAGGTGGAGACGACGGGCACGGTCACCGCCCCGTCCCGCATCCCGGCCTACGGCGGTTGTCCCATGAGCTCGGCCGCCGAGGGCAATGCCAATCAGCAGACCCGGCCCGTGATGCAGTACGGCCAGACCGCCGGCGGCAGCCGTTGCTGAGCCAGCAGCCGCAACGCCAACACCGACAGGGCCCTTCGATGATTCTGAAGGGCTTCTCCTACGCCATGATCGTCGCCTTCGCCGGCGGTCTGGCCTTCACCATCGTGGGCACCTCCCACGCGATGATCGGTCTCTGAAGAGCCGTATCCGGCCTGATCGCATCGGGCCGGATACGGCTCGGGCCGTTGCCGTGACACGCCGTCTTTCGACGGACCGGCGACCGCTTCGTCGGAATGCGCTCCGGGGTCCGCAGGCTCCGCCGCCCCGATGTCGCCCGGGCGGGCGTCACCACCCGGCACGCCGGGCGCATAAGATCAAAATCCCAAAAATAGGAATTTATGTTTGACAGCGCGACGCTCCTGAGCTATCAAAGGGGCACGGTCAGGAACTGTGGATGAACGGGGCGGCGGCGATGAACCTCACCCCCATCGACCCCGCCCGGAAGGCGCGGGCCGAGGCGCTGTTTCGCGAGACGCACAAGACCGCGAGCGAGATCGCGGCGGAGACGGAGCTCAACGTCGCGACCCTGCGCAAGTGGTGCCGCCAGGAGGCCTGGCGCCCGCCCATCGCCAAAACCGCGCCGGCGGGGTGGTCGGCCGCGCGCTGCGCCGCCCTGGCGCGGATCGACGACGCCTACGGCGCGACCCGCGAGGATCTGGCCGCCGTGCTCGGCCTGACGCGGCGCAGGGCTCCGGCGCTGTTTTCCGCCTGCGGCCTGCCCGAGGCCTCGGATCCGGCACCGCCCGGGCCCGCCATCCTGCGGACACGGCTGCTGGCCCACGTCGCCCGGCAGATCGCGGCCTTCGACGCGGCGTTGAAGGATGCCGTCCCGGGATCGAAGCCGGACTCTTCCGGCCTCGACTCGGCCCGGGTTCTGCGCGACCTCGGCGGCCTCAAGCGCCTCCTCGACGATCTCGAAGTGTCCCTCAGGAGCGCGCCCGATGCGACACGCGGTGAGAGCGCGGACGGGGCCGGCGACGCCGACCTGCCGGCCCTGCGCGCGCAGATCGCGCAGCGCTATGCGGCGTTCGTCGGCAAGCGGCCGGATGCCGGCCTTCCTCGCGAGCCTGCCGCCGCACCTGATCCGGGCGCTCGCCCGTGACTGGCTCCACACGGCGCGGGCCGACCAGCTGCCGCCCTGCGCGCACGATTCCTGGACGACTTGGGCGGTGGTGGGCGGGCGCGGCTCCGGAAAAACCCGCACGGGGGCCGAATGGGTCCGCGCCCTGGCGCTCGGCGACCCGGCCTTCACCGCCCGGCCCGTCGGCCGCATCGCGCTCATCGGCGAGACCTTCGCGGATGTCCGCGACGTGATGATCGAGGGGCCGTCGGGGCTGCTGGCCCTGAACGGCCCGCGCCCGCGCTGGTCGCCCTCGCGAAGGCGCCTCGACTGGGCCAACGGCGCCGTCGGCCTCGCCTTCTCGGCCGAGGAACCGGATTCCCTGCGCGGGCCCCAGTTCGCCGCCGCATGGTCCGACGAGATCGCCAAGTGGCGCTACGCGGACGCCGCCTGGGACATGATCCAGTTCGGCCTGCGCCTCGGCCACGCCCCGCGCGGCCTCGTCACCACCACGCCGCGCCCGATCCCGCTCCTGCGCCGCATCCTGGCCGACCCGGCGACGGTGATCAGCCGCTCGCGCACGGCCGACAATGCCGAAAACCTCGCGCCGGGTTTCCTCGACGCGGTGGTGGGGCGCTATGCCGGCACCCGCCTCGGGCGCCAGGAACTCAACGGCGAACTCATCGAGGATCGCGCCGACGCCCTGTGGACCCGCGCGCGCCTCGAGGCGACCCGCGTCGCGGGCGCCCCGGAGGATCTGCGCCGCATCGTCGTGGCAGTGGACCCGCCGGCCACCTCGAAGGCCGGGGCCGATGCCTGCGGGATCGTCGCCGCCGGCCTGGCACCGTCCGGCCACGCCTACGTGCTCGCCGACGCCACCCTGGCGCGGGCGACGCCCGAGGCCTGGGCCGGGGCGGCGCTCGCCCTCTACCACCGGCTGTCCGCCGACGGCCTCGTCGTCGAGGTCAACCAGGGCGGCGAGATGGTGACCGCGGTCCTCGCGCAGGTGGACGCCGCGGTGCCGGTGATCCCGGTGCGGGCCACCCGCGGAAAGTACCTGCGGGCCGAGCCGGTCTCGGTGCTCTACGCGCAGGGCCGCGTCCACCACGTCGGCGCCCTGCCGGCGCTCGAGGACGAGCTCTGCGATTTCGGCCCCGACGGCCTGTCGTCGGGCGCCTCGCCCGACCGCCTCGACGCCCTCGTGTGGGCGCTGTCCCACCTCCTGCTGCGGGGCTCGGCCGAGCCGCGCATCCGGCGGTTGTGAGCGCCGGCGCCCCGCACGCTCCGTCGACGCCACGCGACGGCATCGCGAAAAAGGATCGCCTCCATGCCCAATCTCCTCACCCGCCTCGCGCGGGCCGCCTTTCCCGTGCCGGACACCAAGGCGGCCCCGCTCTCGGTGCAGTTCTACGGCGAAGGGCGCGCCGTGTGGACGCCGCGCGAGGGGGGCGCGCTCGCCCGCGAGGGGTTCCAGCGCAATGCCGTGGTCCACCGGGCCGTGCGCCTCGTGGCCGAGGCCGCCGCCGCCCTGCCCCTGGTGCTCGCCGACGCGGAAACCGACCACCCGCTCCTGCGGCTGCTCGCCCGGCCGAACCCGCGCGAGGGCGGGGCGCGGCTGCTCGAATCGCTCTACGGGCACCTCATGGTCTCGGGCAACGCCTACCTCGCGGCGGAGAGCCTGGACGGCACTTTGCGCGAACTCCACGCCCTGCGCCCCGACCGGATGCGGGTGGTGCCGGGACCGGACGGCTGGCCCGTCGCCTATGCCTACACGGTGGGGGGCCGAACCCTGCGGTACGATCTCGGCACCGAGGGCGTCGCGCCCATCCTCCACCTCACCCTGTTCCACCCGGCTTGCGACCATTACGGCCTCGCCCCCATGGCGGCGGCGGCCACCGCCCTCGACATCCACAACGCCGCCAGCGCCTGGAACAAGGCGCTGCTCGACAACGCCGCCCGCCCGTCCGGCGCCCTCGTGTTCGCCTCGGCCGCCGGCAGCACCCTGAGCGACGCGCAGTTCACCCGCCTGAAGGCCGAACTCGAATCCAACTACCAGGGTGCCGGCAATGCGGGGCGCCCGCTGCTGCTGGAGGGCGGCCTCGACTGGAAGCCGCTCGCCCTGTCGCCCAAGGACATGGATTTCGTCGAGGCGAAGAGCGGCGCCGCCCGCGAGATCGCCCTGGCCTTCGGCGTGCCGCCCCTGCTCCTGGGCCTGCCCGGCGACAACACCCACGCCAACTACGCCGAGGCCAACCGCGCCTTCTACCGCCAGACGGTGATCCCGCTCGTGCGCCGCACGGCCGAATCCCTCGCCCACTGGCTGGAGCCCGCCTTCGGCCCGGCCCGGCTCGAGCCCGACCTCGACGCCATCGAGGCGCTCGCGCCCGAACGTGAGAGCTTGTGGCGCCGGGTGGGGGACGCGGCGTTTTTGACGGACGCCGAGAAGCGGGCGGCGGTGGGTTACGGGGCGGATTGAGCGAGATCGGTTCTCGAAAAGTCGTCGCCCTTGAAAAGCAGCGTCGCGCCATGCGCCTTGGTGCAGGCATAGGCGTGGCAATCGCCCATGTTGAGAGAAGCCGGATGCCGGCCCTTGCCGTAGCGGGCATAGGCCTCCACCGCGAGGGCGAATTCGGCTGCTCCAATGGGAACGAGGCGAATGTCACCGGCCGCGCAGAACTCTTGGGTCCGCAAGCGCGCTGCCTCGACGGTGAACTGGTAGCTTCGAACCAAACCCGCGATGGTCTCCCAGAGGGATATGGCTGAGCACAGCCGAGCCGGATCGGCATCGAGACGATCGCTCAAGGCGTCCGCATCCGGCTCGCCGGCGATGATCGCGATCAGCGCCGAGGCATCGACGAACAGGGTCACCCGCCGCTCAGATCATCGAAGAACGCCTTGTCCGCCGCCAGCCCCGTGGGCGCGGGCAACGGATGACGGGCGCGTAAGGCCGCGAAGCGCACCCGCAGGGGCAGCTTTTCGGACGGTGTGATCCGCGCCAGTTCGGCCGTGACCGCCCGGCGGACGGCCTCCGCTTTCGTCACGCCGGTGGCCTCGGCCAACCGGGCCACGAGCCGTGTCGTGGCCTCATCCTCGATCTCGAATGGCATCCCGGCCTCGACGGATCTCCCTGCCTCCCGGCGAGGGTATCCCCAGGCGGCGGCCATGTCATCCGGCCCCATCCCGCAGGCCAATTTCGCAAACCGAGTCCGGAGGGTTCGATGGACGGCCATTTCACCGGCTATGCCAGCCTGTTCGGCGTACCCGATCTCGGGCGCGACGTGGTGGCGCCGGGCGCGTTTTCCGCGAGCCTGAGCGCGCGGGGCGCGGCCGGCGTGCGCATGCTGTGGCAGCACGATCCGGCCGAGCCCGTGGGGCGCTGGCTGTCGCTCGTCGAGGACGCGCGCGGCCTGCGGGTCGCGGGCCGGCTCAACCTCGCCGTGCAGCGGGCGCGCGAACTCGACGCGCTCCTGCGCGAGGGCGCCCTCGACGGGCTCTCCATCGGGTTCCGCACCGTCAGGGCGGCGCCTGAGCGCGGCGGCCTGCGCCGGCTCCACAGCCTCGACCTGTGGGAGATCTCGCTGGTCACCTTCCCGCTCCAGCCCGGCGCGCGCATCGCGGCGAAAGCCGCCCCGATGCAATCCGAGCCCCTGGCGCAGGCGCTCCACGCCTTCGCCCGGCGCGTCGCGCCACCGCGTGCGCCCCCTTCCACCCGGCCCGTCGCCGCCCGCCTCCCCAACCGTCAGAGGTTCGCATGACCGTCCACACCCCCATCGAAACGAAATCCTTTCCCCTGGAGGACAAGGCCGCCGGCGGCGATCCGGCCGTGGCCCACGCCATGACCGACCTGCAGGGCGCCTTCGCGGCGTTCCGCGAGACCAACGACACCCGGCTCGCCGAGATCGAGGGCCGGCTCGGGACGGACGTGCTGACGGAGGAGAAGCTCGCCCGCATCGACGCGGCCCTCGACACCGCCCGCACCCGCCTCGACCGCCTCACCCTCGACGGCCGCCGCGCGCCCCTCGGCGCCGGCGCGCCGCCCCGGGACGCGGCCGCCACGGAGCACAAGACCGCCTTCGATCTCTACGTCCGGGCCGGCGAGAGCGGCGGCCTCAAGCGCCTGGAGGAGAAGGCCCTGTCGGCGGGCTCCGGCCCGGATGGCGGGTACCTCGTGCCGGCGACCATCGAGCGCGACGTGCTGACCCGGCTCGCCCGCCTCTCGCCGATCCGGGCCCTCGCCACCGTGCGCACCATCTCGGGCGGCCAGTACAAGCGCGCCGTCTCGGTGACCGAGGCGGTGTCGGGCTGGGTCGCCGAGGCCGCGCCCCGGCCGCAGACCGACGCGCCGACCCTGTCGGAGCTGAGCTTTCCGGCCATGGAGCTCTACGCCATGCCGGCCGCGACCCAGACGCTGCTCGACGACGCCGTCGTCGACATCGATGCCTGGCTCGCCGACGAGGTCGAGACCGCGTTCGCCGAGCAGGAGGGCACCGCCTTCGTGACCGGCAACGGGGTGAGCCGCCCGCGCGGCTTCCTCAGCTACGACACGGTGGCCAACGCCGCCTGGGTCCCGGGCAAGCTCGGGCTCATTGCCACGGGGGCCGCCGGGGCGTTCCCCGCCGCCAACCCGGCCGATGTGCTGTTCGACCTCGTCTATGCCCTGCGCGCCGGCTACCGCCAGAACGCCGGCTTCGTGATGAACCGGCGCCTGCAGAGCACGATCCGCAAGATGAAGGATGCCGACGGCAACTACCTGTGGCAGCCGCCCCAGGCCGCCGATCGCACCGCGACCCTCCTCGGATTCCCCGTGACGGAGGCCGAGGCCATGCCGGATGCGGGCGCCGGCAGCCTGTCCCTCGCCTTCGGCGATTTCCGGCGCGGCTACCTCGTCGTCGACCGCGCGGGTCTCCGGGTCCTGCGCGACCCCTACTCGGCCAAGCCCTACGTGCTGTTCTACACGACGAAGCGTGTGGGCGGCGGGGTACAGGATTTCGATGCGATCAAGCTCTTGAAGTTCGCCTGACCGCCGTGCGTCCCCGGTCCTTCACGGGCCGGGGGCGCCGTCCGGTCCGAAATCTGTTGATGCCGAGACACAACCTGCGGTTTACGAGCCGGACAACGGGATTTTCGGGAACCGAGGCCTTCCCCAGTCCCTTGAACTGTCTCAAAATCAACCTGAGGTTTCTTGAGGCAACTGAAATGAATCTGGATGGGGCAGAAAACGCCAAGGCCGACGTGTTCCGGCGTGCGTTCCGCTATGGCGAGGTTCCGCGTGCGGCTCTGGATGACGATGAACTGCCGACCTTTGCGCCCCTGCCGGGCACGCAGGCCCACGCCGATATCCTGCACGCGCGGCGCGAAAGAACCTTCGACCCGAAGGAGAAGATCGCCGTCGGCATCCTGAGGAACCGGCCCGATCACGAACAGGGCGCGGCCCTGAAGGTCGGATTGTTCGTTCAGCACAAGAAGCTGCTTCATCACCCCGTCGTCGAGGCGGCGCAACGTATCGCGCGCGGCGAGATCGAGGTCCGCGTCACGGGTCGCGTCAGGCGCCGGGCCTCGGCCAACGCCAAGCCATGCCGCCCCCTGCGCATGGGACATTCCGTGGGCCATCACCGCATCACGGCGGGAACGATCGGCTGCTTCGGCATCGATCGCGACGGCGGCATCGGAATCCTCTCGAACAATCACGTGCTGGCCAACACCAACCGTGGCCGTGTCGGCGACATCATTCTCCAGCCCGGTCGTGCCGATGGTGGCCGGATGCAGGAGGCCGACCACCACGTCGCTCGGCTCCATACCTTCGTGCCCATCGACTTCGACCCCACGGCGTCGAACCTCGTGGATTGCGCGTTCGCCCGCCTCGACGCGGGACGCGACTGCGATCCCCGCCGGATCGATCAGATCGTCATGGGCGCCAACGGTTGGGACATCGGCGAGATCGAGGATCTCCTCTTGGAGCGGATGCCGGTGAAGAAGGTCGGCCGGACAACGGATTTCCGGGAAGGCTGGGTCGAAGCGATCGACGTCGACAACGTTCGGGTCCAGATGATCAGCGGTGCCCGTGCGAAGTTCGCGATCTTCAATCGCCAGATCGCGATCAGCGGCACGCACGGGCCTTTCTCAAAGGGCGGCGACAGCGGCGCGCTGATCTGCACGGATGACGGCCGGCCGGCGGCGCTTCTGTTTGCCGGAACCGAAACGGGGGGCCTCCACGGGCACGGCATCACTTATGCAAACCCGATCCGGACGGTCCTTGAAGCCCTCGAAATCGACCTCTACACTCAGGCGGCAGGAGCGTGACATGAGTGACCCACGGGAAAAACTGCGCGCATCGAAGCCGGCGGCGATGGCGGCCAAGGATGCGTTCGCATCCCGATATGCGGCCGGTCGCGGCGATCGTGCCGTTGGCCTGGGCCTCAATCGACGCGGCGACGATTGGACCGTGAAGGTCTTCGCCGAGTCGGCGCTGGCGGCCCGTGAACTACCGGACCATTTCGGCGAGTTCGACGTGGAGGTCCAGATTACCGGACCGGCCGCCACGTTCTAGGGTTGCCGGCGGCGGCAGGTCCTCACCGCCGCCCCGGCCGTGCCATCCACTCGGTGCGGCCACCCATGGCCGTGCCTCCCTGCATCCGCCCCATCTCGGCGGCGCGCGACGAGATCCAGCCCGCGTGCTCGGCCGTGGGGGTGACGGCGGTGAAGCCGCCGCAGGCGGTGCGGGCGCGCTTGTCCTGGCGCATGGCGCCGCTCGACCAGCTCACCACGCCGACGATCTGGTAGCCGCCCGGGCCGCCGCGCAGGATCGGGCCGCCGGAATCGCCCAGGCACGCGCCCGCGCCCGCCGTCTCGGCGAGGCGGCGGCGGTCGGTCACCACGGTGACGCGATTGGCGACCTGGAGCGAGCCGATGGAGACGAGCTGGGCCTGGCGCAGGGTGCGGGCGGTGTTGCGCCGGTTCTCGGCCACCACGCCGAACCCCGCGATCTCGACGGCGTCGCCGGTGTTGATGCCGCCGCCGCGCGGGTCGAGGGGCTGGAAATCGCCGCCCAGCGGCTCGGCCAGCTTGATCAGGGCGAGATCGGTGCCCGGCTGGTCCTCCGGCGTGGTGCCGGGAACGAAGTCGGGGTGCATGGCGGCCGCCAGGGCGTTGATGCGGCGCGAGCGGAAGGCGCGGTCCACCACCACCACGCTGTAGCCGGCCTGGTGCATCACGCAATGCGCCGCCGTGAGCACGAGGTCGGCGGCGATGAGGGTGCCCGAGCAGATCTCGCCCTGGGTGCTCTCGATGCGCACCACCGAGGCGCGCAGGCCGTTGGGATCGCGCGAGACCGCGCCGTTGATCACCGCGAGGGCGGGGGCGGGCAGGAGGGCGATCGCGGTCGCCAAAGCGACCTGACGCACGGCAATCCGGCGAGGGGTGAGGCGCCGAAAGGTCGTCGCGCGCAACGCGGTGGGCAGCATCGTGTCTCTCCCGCGTTCCGGCCCCGACGGGAGGCGTCCCGGACTGCAATGGTGAAAGCCTACCCGAAGGCAATGACCCGGCCAAGCTCTGGTTCCGTGTCCGCGCCGACGCGTCCGCGCGGGCTCAGGGTCGGTCCCAGCGGGCGGCGAGGCCCCAGCCGGCGAGCGTCGCGTCGATCCAGGCCCGCTGCGGCCCGAGCAGGACGCCCTGGGAGAGGCCGCCGCAGGCCCCGCCGACCCAGGCCGCCACGGCGACGACACCGGTCTCGCCCGTCACCGGTCCGCCGGAATCGCCCTGGCAGGCGCCGGAGCCTTGTGTGCCGCGCAGCCAGACGAGGATGCGGCTCGGCCCGTAGGGCTCGACCACGGGCACGCCGGCCCGCCGGTAGGTGCCGGTGCTGCGCGGGTCCCCCGGCTTCGACACGCCGTAGCCGGAGACGGTCAGGGCCTCGCCGGCGCGCGGCATCGCCGCGCTCAGGGTCGCGGGCGCGAACGGCGCCGGCAGGGGGGCGGCGAGGCGCACCAGGGCGAGGTCGATGGAGCGTCGGCGCCCGGCGACGGCGCCGGCATCGTAGCCGGGATGCACCGCCGTGGCGGCGGGCTCGGCCAGCACCGGCGCCCCGGCGGCGTCCTTGTAATGGACCCGGTGGACGAGGCGCGGCGCGAGGCAGTGGCCGGCGGTGAGCACGGCGCCCGGCGCCACCACCACGCCGGTGCACACGCCCCCGTTCGAGGACAGCACCATCACGGCACCGGACGCGTCGGGCGCCAGATCGCCGCCCACCACCGCGGAGGCCGGGCCGGCGACGCCCATCAGCAGGGCGAAAAGCCCGAGACCCGTCCGCGCCATCGGCGACCCATCCTACCCTTAGGAGACCATCGATGACCCCGATACGCGTCGCAGGCCCCACCGTCGAGCCGGTGAGCGTCGCGGAGATGCGCGCATACCTTCGCCTCGATTCCGACGAGGGCGGGGCCGAGGACGCCCTCATCGGCGCCCTCCTGGCGGCGGCCCGCGCCGGCATCGAGGCCGCGACCCGGCGTCTCCTCGCGCCCGGCCGCTACCGGATCATGCTCACGGCCTGGCCCGCGGATGGGATCGTGCCCCTGCCGCTCAGTCCCCTGTCGGCCGTGGAGCGGGCCGGCCTCGTCGATGCGCGCGGAGCGGTGGCGGACCTGCCCCCCGGCGTCGTGCGCCTCGGACCCGACCCCTTCGAGTCACCCGCGCTCCGCATCGATCCCGGCGCGCCCCCGCTCGACGCCCGCGCCGCCCTCGTCGAGGTGAGCGCCGGATACGGCGGCGACGCGCTCCCGGTTCCCCCCGGGCTCGCCCAGGCGATCCGGCTGCTCGCCGCCCACGGCTTCGAGCATCGCGGCGACACCGCCGCGCCGCCGCCCTCGGTCGCCGCCCTCGTCGAGTCCCTGCGCCGCCTGCGCCTCTAACTCCGGAGCCGATCATGCTCGATTCGAATCCGCGCGTGCCCATCGGCGCGCGCCGCCGCCGCTTCGTCCTCGAACGGCCGGTGGAGGAACCGGACGGATTCGGCGGCGTGGTCCGCCGCTACGTCCCCGGCCCCCTCCTGTGGGGCGCCCTCGAGGCGCTCGGTGCCCCCGAACAAGTCCGGGGCGGCCGCCTCGACGCCGTGGAGACCCACCGGGTCCGCCTCGCCTACCGCGCCGACGTCACCCCCGCCATGCGGCTCGCCGCCGGCCCGCGCCGCTTCGCCATCCGGGCGGCGAGCGACCCCGACGGGCGGGGACGCGAGCTCGTCTGCCGGGTCGAGGAACTCCTGGCCGGGGCGCGCGCGCCATGACGAGTCCGGTGGCCGATCCGGTCTCGGCGAGCCCGCTGCTCGCGCTCCGCGGCGCGATCCTCGCCTATCTCACCGTGGATGCCACCCTCGCCCGGCTCATGGGCGGCTCGCTCAGGCTCTACGACGAGCCGCCGCGCGGGGCGGTGCCCGTCTACGGCGTGTTCGGCGACGCCGAGATCCGCGACGACGCCGTCGACGGCGCGGCCAGCCACGCCCACAGCCTCAGCCTCGTGCTCTACGCCCGGCCGGGCTCGGCCCGCTCGGGCCTCGCGGCCGCCGAGCGCATGGCCGACCTCCTCGCCGACGCGCCCCTGGCCTTGCCCGGCCACCACCTCGTGACCCTGCGGGTCGCGCGGCTCGGGGCCACCCGCGACCCCGCCACCGGCGAGGCCCGCGCCACCCTCACCCTCCAGGCGGTCACCGAGCACCGCCCGGCCTGACCATTCTCCCACGTTCCGGAATCCGACCATGAGCGCACAGCGCGGCAAGGACCTTCTCATCCGCGTGGCGAGCGGCGGCGGCTTCGTGGCCGTCGCCGGCCTGCGCGCCCGGCAGATCGCCTTCAACGCCGAGACCGTGGACGTGACCCACGCTGAATCCGCCGGGCGCTGGCGCGAGCTGCTCTCCGGGGCCGGCGTGCGCCGGGCCGCCATCGCGGGCGCCGGGGTGTTTCGCGACGAGGCCTCCGACGCCCGCCTGCGGCAGCTGTTCTTCGAGGGGGCCCTCGAAACCTTCCAGGTGGTGGTGCCGGGCTTCGGCACCCTGGAGGGGCCGTTCCAGATCACGAGTCTCGAGTACCGCGGCGACCATTCCGGCGAAGTCACCTTCGACCTGGCGCTGGATTCCGCCGGCGCCCTCACCTTCACGGCGGCCTGATCCAGGTGGCTTGAGACCCATGGAGGCTTGAGACTCATGGCGAACCGCAGGCGCGGCGAGGTGCCCCTCGATCTCGGGGCCGACCGCTACACCCTCTGCTTCACCCTCGGGGCCCTGGCCGAACTCGAATCGGCTTTGGGCGCCCGCGACCTCACGGGGCTTTCCGAGCGCTTCGCCGGGGGGCACCTCGCCACCCGCGACCTCATCGCGCTCCTCGGCGCGGCGCTCCGCGGCGGCGGCCACGCCCTCGCGGATTCCGACGTGGCCGCCCTGCCGCTCGCCGGCGGCCTGGAGCCGATCGCGGCGGCCCTGGGCGAGGCCCTGGCGTCCGCCTTCGGCGAGGCGCCGCCCCCAAACCCTTGAGCCCCACGGGCGGGAGCGCGCCGGAGCCCGCCTCCGCCTTCCCGTGGGACGATGTCCTCGCGCTCGCCCTCGGTCGCCTCGGCTGGCGCCCGCGCGATCTCTGGCGCGCCACGCCGCGCGAACTGTTCGCCGCCGCAGGCCTTTTCGCCCACGCGCCGGCCGCCGGCCGGGCCGACTTCGACCGGCTGCTCGCGGCCCATCCCGATATCCCCTGATCACCGGATCCAAGGATACCCGTATGGCCGAGACCGAGACCGACCGCGCCCAGGCCGGCCGGGAGAAGCAGTTGGACACCCTCGACCGGCTGGCGCAGAGCTTCGGCAAGAGCCTGTCGCAGGCGCTCGGCGGCAGCCTCGGCGCCGGGCGCCAGCTCGACACCCTGCTCGGCACCCTGACAACCAAGCTCTCGACCCTCGCCCTCAAGGCGGCGCTCACCCCCGTCAAGGCCGGCATCACCGGCCTGGTGAAGGGCGCCCTCAACGCCGGCCTCAGTGGCGGCACCGAGGCCTTCGCCCGGGGCGGGGTGATCGCGCAGGGGCGGGTGCGGCCGTTCGCGGCCGGCGGCATCGTTGCGGCCCCCACCTACTTTCCCATGCAGGGCGGCCACGGCCTCATGGGCGAGGCCGGGCCGGAGGCGATCCTGCCGCTGAAGCGCGGCAGCGACGGCCGCCTCGGGGTCGCGGCCGGCGCCGAGGCCCGGGGCGGACCCGTCACCGTCAACATCACCACCCCGGACATCGCGGGCTTCCGCCGCTCCGAGGCCCAGGTCGCCGCCGGCCTCGCCCGCGCCGTGGCGCGGGGAAGGCGGGGGCTGTGACCGATCCTCCAACCCAGGAGCCGCCCATGGGCGCCGACTTCCACGAGGTCCGCTTTCCCCTCGACGTCGCCCTGCGCGGCGGCGGCGGGCCGGGGCGGATGACCGAGATCGTCACCCTCGCGTCGGGGCGCGAGCACCGCAACAGCCGCTGGGCGGATTCGCGCCGGCGATACGATGCGGGTCTGGGCATCCGCACCCTGGACGCGCTCCACGCCGTGCTGGCGTTCTTCGAGGAGCGGCGCGGGCGCCTCTACGGGTTCCGCTACCGCGACCGGATCGATTCCCGCTCCGGGCCGCCCTCGCGCCCGGTCTCGGCCACCGACCAGCGCCTCGGCACCGGCGATGGGGCGAACCGGACGTTCCAGCTCGCGAAGACCTACGGCAGCGGCCCCCTGCCCTACCGGCGGGTCATCACGAAGCCCGTGGCCGAGAGCGTGACCGTGGCGGTGGATGGCATCGCCCTGCCGCCGGCCGCCTTCACCTGCGACGGCACGACGGGCGTGGTCGGCCTTGCGGCGGCCCCGCCCGCGGGGGCGAGCGTGACGGCGGGGTTCCTCTTCGACGTGCCGGTCCGCTTCGACACCGACGACCTCACCGTCGACCTCTCGGCCTTCACGGCCGGCGAGATCCCCAAGGTGCCGCTGATCGAGATCGTCCCGTAGGAATCCCTGGCCATGCGCGACCTGCCCCGAAACTTGGCCGACCATCTCTCCGGCGGGGCCACCACCCTGTGCCATTGCTGGGCCCTCACCCGCCGCGACGGCGCGGCGCTGGGCTTCACCGATCACGACCGCGACCTCACCCTCGCGGGCGTTGTCTACGCGGCCCGCTCCGGCCTGGAGGCGGCGGAAGCCAGCGCCGAACTCGGCTTCGCCGTCGGTGGCGGCGAGGTGGCCGGCGCCCTCACCGCCCTCGGGATCACCGACGCGGACGTCGCCGGCGGCCTCTACGACGGCGCCGGCGTCGAGACCTGGCTCGTGGACTGGACCGATCCCGAGACCCGCCTGCTCCTCGATGTCGGCACGCTCGGCGAGGTGCGCCGGGCGGGGGCCGCCTTCGTCGCGGAGGTGCGCGGCCTCATGGACCGCCTCGACGTGCCCACCGGCCGGACCTACCGCGCCACCTGTTCGGCCGATCTCGGCGACGGACGCTGCCGCGTCGACCGCGACCGGCCGGCGTTCCGCACCACCGGCACCGTCGTGGCCGTGCCGGAACCCGGCACCCTGCGGGTCGCCCTGGCGGCGGCGTTCGCGCCCGGCTGGTTCACCGCCGGCCGCCTCGTCTGGACCGGGGGCGCCCAGGCCGGGCACGCCACCGACATCCGCGACCACGCCGCCGATCCGACGGGCCCGCGCCTCGCCCTGTGGCAGGCCCCGCCCCGCCCCGCCCGGTCCGGCCCGGCGACGGCTTCACGGTCACCGCCGGGTGCGACAAGCGCTTCGCCACCTGCGGGCGCAAGTTCGCCAACAGCCTCAACTTTCAGGGGTTTCCGCACATGCCCGGCAACGATTTCGTGGTGCGTCACGCGCCCGGTTCCGGCCCCGGCCTCGACGGCGGCAGCCTGTTCCGATGAGGTTTCGCGACCCCGACCGGATCGTGCAGGACAGAATCGGGCAGGACAGAATCGTGGCTTCGGCCCGGGCCTGGATCGGCACGCCCTACCGCCACCAGGCCTCGGTGAAGGGGGTCGGCCGCGACTGCCTCGGCCTCGTGCGCGGGGTCTGGCGCGACTGCCTCGGCCCCGAGCCCGAGGCGGCCCCGCCCTACGCCGCCTCCTGGGCGGAATCGGCCGCCCCCGGCACCGACCCCCTGGCCGAGGCTGCCGGGCGCCACTGTGAAGTGCAGTAAAGTTCTGCCATTTGAGTGGCGGTAAGCCACTGTCTTTCATTGGGATTTTTTTGTGCTATCTACAGGCCCAGCCTAAAATTGAATCATCGCCACGCAAGCTATTGATTTTTATCAGACTTTTGATGCCTCCGTTTTCCGCGGTTTCGCCTTGTGCTGGATTGATAGTGTGCGGATTATCGGAGCCGCCGCCAGCTGCTTCACAGATCGCCTTGGGGGGGGGAGAAGCGAGGATTGGCACGATCCCCCAGCCTTGATCTGCGTGGGTGGGTGGTGGAAGCCGCCGCAACGAGCTCGCGGCGTTATGCGGCGGCGCACTTTGGGGTCGGCATCGCCACCTCGATCCGCTGGATGTCCGCCCTCACGACGATCGGGATGGCCTTCTCTAAACTCAAGACGCTGCTGCGCGAGGCCTCCGAACGCATCGTCGAGGGACTCCGGACGGCCATCGGACGCCTCGTCGACACCGTCAGCCCCCACGAGTGCGCCAACTTCATCGCCGCAGCAGGATACGAACCAGATTAAGCGGAAGACGCTCGAGTGATTCTCTCAAGGAATCAAATTCGATATTTGAATCATAGAATCGATTCATAATATTGAGAGATCTCCGCATCATAGGCAGAGGGGGATACGCGACTGGGAAGTGATGGCCTCGCACTTGTGCCCAGTCGGACTTGTTATGACTCACGCCAAGCCACGATGCTTGTGATCTGTCGCCTCGAAAGCCTTGCGCAACCGTTTGACCACCGTGACAGCCTTCGCTGCGACACGTGCGTTTTTGCTGTTCCTCTGACATGCCGCACGCAGGGCTACCTCGCCCATTGGAGCCTTTAGTTCCTGCTCTACAATGCTCTGAGCCGCGGCACGGTCGTAGATGTAAGCTTCGATCCGCTTGGGGTCGAAGGACGGAGTAAGTCCGAGGACCCGGAAACCGACAATGATTTGAGTATGGATCACACCATATTCCTTCGCAATTTCGCTCGCAGAAACGTATAAGCTGTGAAAACTCGCAAAGCATTTCTCATCGAGGCCAGATGCGTTGCTCTTCGCAGGATCGTCGGCATCTTGGACTGGCTGGTTCAAAACTCCGATCTGAAGCAGATGCGTAATTGCACAGTCTTCGACGTGCAAAATTTTCGCCGCCTGCTTGCGAGGCAGACAACTGGCTCTGCTCTGACGCATCAATGCCTTGACCCAGTTCTCGGAAATGAGGATCGCCCTCACACCTGGCAGATCCGGATTGATGCTCAGACCGCGGACCTTTCCGTCCAGAATCATACGAAGCATTTCGCAGAGACCAATGTTGGTCATCATGACAGCCTTATCGATTGTCACGAATGAGTGGCCTGCCCCCGTTCGGTGGCCCATGTTCGAAGTTAGTGCATCGTCGGTCGCGTGACGATGGCAGGGCGAGCGGACGGCACTGATCCGCTCGGTTCGGTTGGCCAGATGAGGACCTCTGGCGCAGGCGGCTGGTAGCC
>NZ_JAKSXV010000070.1 GCF_022829345.1 Methylobacterium sp. J-090
TCTGGTGGTTTGAGCGGTGTGCCCAGAACCCGATCCCATCTCGAACTCGGCCGTTAAACGCACCAGCGCCCATGGTACTGTGTCTCAAGACACGGGAGAGTCGGTCGCCGCCAGACCTGCACAGCACATCAATCACAAACAGTCCCTCCAGACGATCACCACCGAAACAGGCCGCCCCACACAGGGCGGCCTGTTCGCGTTCGGGCGATGGGTTCGCGGACCGTCCGGTACCCTTCGTCGAGTCAGGGCGATCCCGGCAGGGGAGGGGCCTCGCTCGGCGGCGCATCCACGGAAACCCTCGAAACATCCGCGCTCGGGAACGCGCGGTGGACACCGCGCCGGTTCCTCCGGATACGACGGTTGCCCGTCATGATGTTTTAAGGCGATGGCGCGAATGCTGCGGCGGGCCGGTCTTCGGTGCCCGCGAGCGTGGTCATGGACAGAGTATCGCCCGGAATCGCTGCGCTGATCACCCTCGGCGTCGCCCTGGCCTTCGGCCTCGCCCCCGTCCTCCTCGGGCCGGCGGGCATCATCACGCGCATTCCCGACGACGCGTTCTACTATTTCGTCCTGGCCCGGAATTTCTCGACCCTGGGGACCTGGACCTTCGACGGCGTGCACGCCGCCACCGGTTTCCATCTCCTGTTCGGCTACGGTCTCGCCGGCCTGTACCGGATCGCACCCGGGATCGGCTTCGTCGAGACCTATCTCGTCGTGTCGCTCCTCAATGCGGGCCTGATGACGGCCGCCGTGTACTGGCTCGCTCAAGCCGCCCGCGACACGTTCGCCGCCCGCGAGACGTTCAGTGGCGGGCATGGCTCGGAGGGAGCGGGTGGGGGAGAGCTCGGTGTGGTCCTCGTCGCCCTGTCGGCGGGCGGCCTGCACCTCGTCGGCTTCCCGATGGAATCCTGCCTCGTCATCGCCGCCTCCGCCCTGTCGTACCGGCTCGTCGCCGGGAACATGCAGGCGGGCGGGGCCACCCGCGCGGTCATGGTCGCCGCGGTGGTGACGGGAATCGTCGGCGTGCTCGCCCGGTCGGACTACGCCCTGCTGCCCTTCGCCCTGCTCGCCGGGTTCGTGCTGCACGCCCTCTGGCACCGGCGCCGGCCGGGGCGCGATCTCCGGGTGCCGGCGATGCTGTGCCTCGGTGCGCTCATCGGCATCGGCCTCGTCACGCTCCACACCCACCACTTCACCGGCGGCTTCGTGCAGCGCAGCGCCAGCATCAAGCATTTCTGGGCCTCGGTGTCGGGCTACACCCCGTGGCCGGGCGTGGCGCGGGTGGTCGAGCTGTTCGGTCCCTACGGCCTGCCCCGCGTCCTCGTCCCCGTGGTGCTCGCCGGCCTCGGCCTCCGAGTCGTCCTGCGCGGGCGCCTGCGCGCCCTCCTCGACCATCCCCTCAGCCTCGGCTCCGTGGTGGCGATCCTCGGCTACGTCGCCGCCTACAGCCTGAACGGGGCGGTGCAGTACTGGTACGCCGCGACGTTCTTTCCCGCCGTCGCCCTCCTCGCCGCCGGCCTCGTGGCGAACCTGGCCCCGCGCGGGGCGGTGGTCCCGTTCCTCATCCTGCTCTACGCGGCCTCCGCCGCCTGGCGCTTCGCCCACCCGCCCTGGCCGTGGCAGGTCGCCACCATGGAGGCGGGGCGGATGCTGCGCGCCGAGCCCGGCCTTGCCCCGGTGGCGGCCTGGAACGCCGGCATCGTCGCCTACTTCGCCGAACGCCCGGTGATGAACCTCGACGGCCTCGTCAACGACGACGTCTACCCGGCCGTGGTGCAGGGGCGCCTCGCCCCCTACCTCGCGGACCGGGGCATCCGCTACCTCGTCGATTTCCCGACCCTGTTCTCGGACTCCGGCGGGCGGCGCGGCGGCTACGCCGACGGGACGCTCGCCCGCTGCGCCGTGCCGGAGCGGACCATCCGGCCGGATCTCCCCTTCGACGGCACGCCCCTGACCCTCTACCGGGTCGCGCCGGCCTGCCTCACGGCCGCCCCTCGGGTGGAGGCCGCCGCGCCGTGACGTCCCTCATCGTGTCCCGCGTCGGGATTCCCTTCGTCATGATGGCCGGTGCCGCCGCGCGCGCCGCACGCTCCGAGGTCTAGACGCATGTTCGAACGGTCCCTGGTCCAGGACGGCCCTCAGGACGGCCCGCGGGACGGCTTCGGCCGCGTGGAGGCCGCGCGCGACGTCGCGCGCGGGGGGCTCGCGCCGGGCCTGCCCCTCGTGGTCGACCTCGACGGCACCCTGATCCGCTCCGACCTCCTCATCGAGAGCTTCTTTGCCGAGATCGGCGGCGACCCGCGCGCAATCCTAGCCCTGGCGCGGGCGGTGCCCCGGGGCAAGGCGGCGATCAAGCACCACCTCGGCACGGCCGACCTCGACGTGGCGCGGCTGCCCTACGACCCGGCGGTGCTGGACTGGATCGGCGCGGCGCGGGCGGCCGGACGCCCGGTCTACCTCGCCTCGGCCAGCAACGCCGTGCTCGTCCAGAAGATCGCGGACCATCTCGGCCTGTTCGACGGCTGGTTCGCCTCCGATCACGCCGTGAACCTGTCCGGCGCCGCCAAGGCGGACCGCCTCGTGGCGGCCTTCGGCGCGAACGGGTTCGAGTATATCGGCAACCATGCCGACGACCTGCCGGTCTGGGCCCGCGCCCGCCGTGCCGTCGCCGTGCGTCTCGCGCCCGGCGCGCGCCGGCGCCTCGTCGCCATGACGCCCGACGCCGTCTTCCTGCCCGAGGCCGGGACGGATCGCGTCACGCGGGTGCGGACCTGGGCGCGGCTCCTGCGGGTGCACCAGTACGCCAAGAACGCCCTGGTGTTCGTGCCGCTGCTGATGGCGCACCGCTTCGACGGGCCGGCCTTCCTCGCGGCCCTCCTCGCCTTCGTCGCGTTCTCGCTGTGCGCGTCGAGCGTCTACCTCATCAACGACCTCATCGACATCGAGGCCGACCGGGCGCATCCGACGAAGCGGAACCGCCCGCTCGCGAGCGGTCGGGTGCCGCTGGTGCAGGCCATGCTCGCGGCGCCGCTGCTGTTCGGGGCGGCGCTGGCGGTGAGCCTCACGGTGTCCGGCGCCTTCACGGCGGTGATCCTGGGCTACTTCGCGCTCACCAGCGCGTACTCGTTCTCGCTCAAGCGCAAGATGCTCGTCGACGTGGTGACGCTGGCCGGCCTCTACACGATCCGGGTGGTGGGCGGCGGGGTGGCCGTCGGCGCGGTCCTGTCGGACTGGCTCCTGGCCTTCTCGCTGTTCATGTTCATGTCGCTGGCGCTGATCAAGCGCTACACCGAACTCACGAGCCGCCTCGATCGGGGCCTGCCGAGCCCGACCAACCGCAACTACGAACTGTCCGACCTGCCCATCGTCGCCGCGCTCGCGGCGGCCGCCGGCTACAACGCCGTGGTGGTGCTGTCCCTCTACCTGTCGTCCGAGGCGGTGACGCAGCTCTATTCGCGCCCGAAGCTCCTGTGGTGCGTCGGCCCGGTGATCCTGTACTGGATCTCGCGGGCGCTGCTCATGGCGCACCGCCGGATGATGCACGACGACCCCATCGTCTTCGCGCTCCGCGACCGGGTCAGCCTCGTGACGGCGGCCACCGTCGGTGCCCTGGTGCTCGCCGCCATATGAGCGCGCCCGCCAAGTCTCATCCTCATCCCCCGATGACCCGTCCGGGCCCCGTCGCCCTCGGCCTGCGCTACGTCGGCTTCGCCGTGCTCGCCACCGCGGCGAACCTCCTGGCGCAGGAGGCCACCGTGCGGATCGCGCCGTGGGCGCCGCTCCTCGTCTCCGTCGCCATGGGCACGGGCGTCGGGTTCGTCGCCAAGTACGGCCTCGACAAGTACTTCGTGTTCTTCGATTCCTCGGCGAGCCGGAGCGAGGAGGCGCGCAAGATCGGGCTCTACGGCCTGTTCAGCGTCGTCACCACCCTGGTGTTCTGGGTGTTCGAGTTCGGATTCTTCGCACTCTGGGGCACGAGCACGGCCAAGTATGCCGGCGCGATCCTCGGCCTCGGCGTGGGATACGCGGTCAAGTACGGCCTCGACCGGCGCTTCGTCTTCACCGGGCGCACCCCGTGAGCACCGACACGCAAACGATCGCCGGCTGGGGCCGTTACCCGCGCCGCGTCACGCGGCTCATTCCCGTGCGCGAAGAAGCCGCCGTGGCGCCCCTCCACCGGGCCGAGACCGGGCTCATCGCCCGCGGCAACGGCCGGGCCTACGGCGATGCCGCGCTGGGCGACACCACCACCCTGGCGCTCGGCGGCCTCGACCGGATGATCGCCTTCGATCCGGAGACGGGCCACCTCGCCGTGGAGGCCGGGGTGCTGCTCGCCGACATCATCGACGCCTTCCTGCCGCGCGGGTTCTTCCCCGCCGTGGTGCCGGGCACGCGCTACGTCACCGTCGGCGGCGCCATCGCGGCGGATGTCCACGGCAAGAACCACCACGGCGCCGGCGGTTTCGGCGCCCATGTCGAGAACCTCACCCTCGCCCTGCCCGACGGGGCGGTCCGCACCTGCGGGCCCGACGCGAACGCCGACCTGTTCGCCGCCACCCTCGGCGGCATGGGGCTGACGGGCACGATCCTGCGCGCGACCCTTCGCCTGCGCCGGGTCGAGACCGGCTGGATCCGCCAGCGCACCGTGGCGGCGGCCGACCTCGACGCCGCCATGCAGGCCCTCGAGGCGGCCAACGGATCGACCTACGCGGTCGCCTGGATCGATTGCCTCGCGCGCGGCGCCGCGCGGGGCCGTGCCCTGGTCTATCGCGGCGAGCACGCCACCCGGGCCGACGTCGCGGACCTCGCCCCCGATGCGCCCCTGAACCCGCCCGCGGGTGGGGGCGCCCTCGCGGTGCCACTGGACCTGCCGGCTTTCACCCTCAACCGCCTGAGCGTCGGCGCCTTCAACGCCCTCTATTACGGGCGCGGCCGCGCGGGGGGGAATCGCGAAACACTCGTCGGCTGGGCACCGTACTTCTTCCCCCTCGACGGCATCCGCGACTGGAATCGCATCTACGGCGCGCGCGGCTTCCTCCAGCACCAATGCGTGATCCCCAAAGCCCGCAGCCGGGCGGCCCTGGCCGAGATCCTCGACCGTGTCGCCCACGCGGCGCCCTCGTTCCTCGCCGTGCTCAAGCTCCTGGGGCCGGGCGGCGGCGTGATGTCGTTCCCCCTGGAGGGCTACACCCTCACCCTCGATTTCCCCGCGAGCCCCGCCAACCTCGCCCTGCTCGACAGTCTCGACACCATCGTGCGGGCGGCCGGCGGCCGGCTCTACCTCGCCAAGGATGCCCGCCAGAGCCGCGACACCTTCGAGGCCGGCTACGGCGACGCCGCCGCGCGGTTCCGGGCCCTGCGGCGGGACCTCGGCGCCACGGACCGGATCGCCTCCGGCCTGTCGCGGCGGTTGGCGCTGTGAGGCCGTCCGTACCCGAACCGGGTGGTCACGCTTGCCGCACGACCCTGCCCATCCGGCCCCACTCCAACCCGTCCGAGGCCGCATGACCGAGACCGTTCCCGTGCCGATGCGAAAACTCATGCTCCTCGTGGGCGCCACCTCCGATATCGGCCACGCCACGGCCCTGGCCTACGCGCAGGGCGGATGGGACGTGATCCTGGCCGCCCGCGACGCGGCGGCGGCTTCCCGCAACGCCGCCGACCTGACCGCGCGCACCGGGCGGCCGGTGCCGGTCCTCACCCTCGACATCACCGAGACCACGGCCTTCACCGCCTTTGTCGATGGCCTGCCGCGCCTGCCCGACACGGTGGTGAGCGTCGTCGGGCTGCTCGGCACCCAGGCCCGCGCTCAATCCGACCTCGACGACGCGGCGCTCGTCATGCGCTCGAACTTCGAGGGGCCGTCCCTCCTGCTCGGCCTGTTCGCGGAGCGCTTCGCCGCGCGGGGCTCGGGCACCCTCGTGGGCGTCTCGTCGGTGGCGGGCGAGCGCGGTCGAGCCTCGAACTACGTCTACGGGGCGGCCAAGGCCGGATTCACCGCCTTCCTGTCGGGCCTGCGCAACCGCCTCGCGGCGTCCGGCATCCACGTGCTCACGGTCAAGCCCGGCTTCGTCCGCACCCGCATGACGGCGGGGATGCCGCTGCCGAAGCTCCTCACGGCCGAACCCGCCGAAGTCGGCGCCGCGATCTTTCGCGGTGCGGAGGTGTCCCGGCGCGACGTCATCTATGTCCGGCCGGTCTGGGTCCTCGTCATGGCCATCATCCGCGCCATCCCCGAGCGCGTGTTCAAGCGGTTGAAGCTGTGATGCGGGATGTCTCGCGCCGATCCGTCGTCCTCGGCGGGGCGGCCATCGCCGCCGGCACCGCCGGCCCGGTGCGCGCCGCGGCCATCGCCGCCGTCCCGTCGCTCGGCGCCCTCGCGGCGGCGCGCGGGATCAGCTTCGGCGCCTCCATCGACGTCACGGTCCTCACCGATGCGAGGCTGGCCGAGCTCTACCGGCACCAGACCCGCATCGTCACCACCGATGTCGCCTTGAAGTTCGGGTCGATCCGCCCGCAGCCGAACGTCGCCGACTATTCGGAGGGCGACGCCCTGGTGGCGTTCGCCGCGAAGGCGGGCTTGGCCGTGCGCGGCCACACCCTCGCGTGGAACGCCTACCAGCCGGACTGGGTGGAGAAGCTCAGCCCCAAGGAGGGCGCCTACTGGCTGGAGCGCCACATCGCCGAGACGGTGGGCCGCTATGCCGGGCGCCTGCATTCGTGGGACGTGGTCAACGAGCCCCTGTGGCCCGGCGACGGCAACCCGGGGCACCTGCGCGGCGGCCCGTGGTTCCGCGCGCTCGGCCCCGACTACATCCGCCGCAGCTTCGTCGCCGCCCACCGGGCCGATCCGGGCGTCCGCCTCGTTCTCAACGAGGCCAGTCCGGAGTGGAAGATCGCGTTCGAGCCGACGGAGACCTACAAGACCGCCCTCCTGCGCCTCGTCGACGATCTCCAGCATGCCGGAATCCGCCTCGATGCGGTTGGCCTCGAATGCCACTGGTTTCCCGACTTCGTGTTCGAGCGCGAGGGATTTTCCAAGCTCGTGCGCGATCTCGCGGCGCGAAAGCTCGACGTCTACCTCACGGAACTCGACGTCAACGACCTGCGCATGCCGGGCAACGAGACCCGGCGCGACGCGCAGGTGGCGGACCGCTACAGCGAAATCATGCGGGCGGCCCTGGCCGAACCCGCCATCAAGGTGATCCAGACCTGGCAATTGTCCGACGGCCAGTCCTGGCTCAATGGCGAGGCCGGCCTGCTCGACCGCAAGCCACGCCCGCTCCCCTTCGACCGGGCCTACGCGCCGAAGCCCGCCTATCACGCCATGGCGGACGCCCTACGGCGCTGACCTTCCGCCTCCCCGCGCGGGGAGGCCCAGGTCAGCACCAGAAGCAGCATCACCACAAGGCTGAAGGCGACGCCCTTGCTGGAAAAGCCCGTCGAGGTGACGTTGAGGATGAGGTAGAGGCCGAGGGCCGCCTTGCCCTGCCAGGGCACCAGGCGGCCGAGCGCGATCACGAACAGGCCGAGTCCGAGGAACAGCACGGAACTGGCAAAGATTCCGCTCGTGAGCAGGAAGGCGACGACGAAGCTCTCGAGGCCGAGTTCCAGCCCCTCGCGGATCTGCAGGGCGGCCAGGGTCTCGGGGTCTGGGCCGATGAACAGGTCGCCCCATGAGAAATCGCCGAACAGCGACAGCATCCGCACCCGGGTCTCGGCGCTGCCGGAATCGTCCACGAACCGATCGACGAAGAGCGCGACGTAGTCGCTGCCGCTGGCGAACCAGATTCCGGCCGCGACGAGGGGGCAGAGTAGGGCGACCCACAGGAGGCTCGACAGCGCGAAGCGGCGTCCCGACAGGATGAGCAGGGCGCGCACGCCGAGCCAGACCAGGGCCGCCGCCGCGAGCCCCGCCGCCGCCGTGCGGCCGCCGAAGGCCGGCAGGGCCGCGAGCTGCAGCACGAAGGCCGGCAGCGCCCAGCGGGCCGGCAGGCCGCCGCGCAGGCCCGTGAGCAGCAGCAGGGCGTAGACCGCCGTGACGCCGGCATTCTGCAGGGGATGGCCGAGCAGCGCCGTGGAGCGCCAGTCGAAGGTGATGATCTCGTCGCCGATGTAGTACGGGACCAGCCGCCATTTCAGCAGGGATTCGAGGCTCCCGATCACGGCGTTGGCGGCCATGAGCCCGTGGATGATCCGGTCCATGATCCGCAGGGAGCGGGGGTCGGTGCGGGCCAGCAGAACGGCGACGACGGCCGGCGCCATCAGCGTATCGACGATGAACGTCACCGGACGGCCCAGCACCAGGGGCACGTAGAGCATGTAGAACGCCAGGCAGGCGACGTAGATCAGCGAGAGGCGGTCGTCCCGCAGCAGGCGCCCAACGGTCGCGTCCGGCCCGTCCTCGACGACGAGGAGCGCGAAGGCGGCGAAGACCATCAGGGTGCCTGGATGGAATTTCTCGAAGGGCAGCCCGCCCGACGTCTCGTAATGGTAGCCGACGGTGGCGAGCAGCATCGACGAGACGGCGAACGTCAGCACCACCCCGGCCACCGTCAGCCCGACGCGCAACCGGTGCAGGGCCGGGCGTTCCCGCGCGAAACCCGCGTTCGTTGAGGGAAACCCTCTCACCAAGACCGAGATCCATCGCGGCGGCGCGCCGTCCACTCATCATCCGGGCATCGGATTAAGCGTTCGTTCTCGCGCGGGGGGCAATCTCGCGCGCGGGGGCAATCTCGCGCGAAGGGACGACGCGGCGATCACGCAGACGCGACGCCCTACGGGCGCGTTCCCAGCAGCACCGCGCCGAAGCCGATGAAGATCGCCCCCGTGGCCCGGTCGAACAGGCGCTTGAGGCCGGGGCGGGTCAGGGTCGCGGCGAGGCGGGCGCCGCTCAGGGCGTAGACGCCGTACCAGAACATCTCCGCCGCCGCGAAGGTCGCGACCAGGATCGCGAATTGCGGCCCCTGCGGCAGGCCCGCATCGACGAATTGCGGGAAGAAGGCGCCGGCGAACAGGAGCAGCTTCGGGTTGCTCGCGCCGATGAGGAAACCGTCCCGGACGAGGCGGCCGGACGACGGACGCACCGGGGGCGCCCCGGCCGTCCCGACGCGGATCGGTGCCTCGGCGCCCCGCCAGGCCTGGACGCCGAGGAAGATCAGATAGGCGACGCCGGCGTAGCGCAGGGCGTCGAACAGCCTCGGCGAGGCCAGCAGCACGGCGCTCAGGCCGGCGGCGGAGGCCAGCAGCACGAGGAGGACGGCCGAGAGGCACCCGGCCATGGCCGCGAGGCTGCCGCGTAGGCCGAAGCGGACGCTGCGCCCCAGCACGTGGAGCATGTTGGGGCCCGGCGTCGCGCTCAGCAGGAAGACGGCGGTGAAGAAGAGCCACCACGTGTGGAGCGTCATGATTCGCGACCGGTTCAGGGATCTCGCCCTCGCCATACACCCGCCCGCCCCGGCGACGCGTGCGCTTCGCGGGAGGCAGGACCGCGAAACGCGCGGGCCGAACGAAAAAAGGGCCCCGCGAGGGACCCTTTCGTTCTCGATCGGAAACCGATCGATCACATGCGGCGCATCATCCGGCGATGCATCATCTTGCGGTGCATGTGACGGTGCATCATGCGACGCTCCATGCGCCGATGCATCATGCGGCGTTCCATCCGACGCTCCATGCGCATCTGCACGGTGGACACGGTCTCGGGAGCGGTGACGCCCATGGGCGCGCCGGGGGCGGCCGAGGCTGAGGTGGCGAGGCTGGCGCCGCCGAGCGAGGCGAGCACGGCGATGGCGAAGGTCAGTTTCCTCACGTGGAACTCCCGTTGTGTTCTTGTCCGAGTGCGGCACCCGGCCCGTGCGCCCGTCCCGTGGTCGGACGACGCGTGTCGCACACCGGGGTGGGCGGCAGGCTCCGCAGGTGCCCGCCGCTGATAACCCACGAGTCAGAGATTCGTTTCCTCGAAAGCCCGTACCCAATCAGCACAAATTCCCGAGCGCACGATGTCGTCGAGGGTAAATTCCACCACCGGGATCGGCATCATCCGGCTTTTGACGAGGTGGATCACCGTGCGCAGGCCCGAAGTCTCGCGCAGGTCCGTCTGCGAAACGTCGCCGTTGATGATCACCTGGCAATCGTCTCCGATGCGGGTGAGGAACATCTTGATCTCGGCCGTCGTGGTGTTCTGCGCCTCGTCGAGGATCACGAGGCAGTTCTTGAAGGTGCGCCCGCGCATCACCTCGAACGGCACCACCTCGATGTCGCCGGTCTTGACCGCGATGTCGAAGGCGGCCGCGCCCATGCGCTCCTTCATGGTCTCGGTGAGCGGGGCCACCCAGGGGGCGATCTTCTCCTCCAGGGTGCCGGGGAAATAGCCGAGGGAGCGACCCGAGGGCACGTTGGGGCGGGTGATGATCACCTTGCCGATGCGGCGCTGGCGGAGCTGATCCGCCGCGCGGGTGCCGGCGATGAAGGTCTTGCCGGTGCCGGCGGGGCCGAGAACGATCACCTGCTTGTGAAGCGCCAGGGCGTCGAGATACTGGGCCTGCCGGTCGGTGAGAGGCTGGATCGGACTGAGGTTGCGTTCCTCGTCGAAGCGGGTCCGGTGCAACCGGACCGGACGATCTTCCACCAGTTCAAGTCGTGTGCGCCGTCTCTTCATCGATCAATACTCCACCTGGACTTGCCAACCGGACTCAATCTGAACTGCACTTGTTGAACGTGACGCGCCGAACTTTATCCTGTCTCGTAACCCTCGTTTCCTCCCCACCGGACATCAGTGTCCGCTGACAGCCAATCCGGCCGCAAGTGGGCGGTTCCCACCCGGACAACCTTGCCTGTGGATGGCAGGGGCGCCCCGGTCTTCGTCCGCACCGTATCGTTGCACGCACCATGCCGTGCCGGAAGCGACGGCGGCGTGACGGTCGATATTCTCGATCATTGATGTAGAAAGTCCGCACGGTTTTAGACTTGGACGCGAGGCGGGAGGTTTTTTCGCGGGCGGGCGATGCTGATCCCGCCCCATCCGCAAATCCGACGCGGGACAGAGCACGCGCGCTCCTATCGGGCGGCATGCGGTGGCCTCACCCGGAGACGTCGACGGTGGCTCGCGAGCGCCTCACGAAGCGCCCGGACGCCGCCAAGGACACCGCCGAGTCTCTCTCCGGGCACCACGGCGCGGCGGGCGCTTCACGCGAGGCACTCACGCATTCGCGGCAAGTCACCATTCGCAGCAAGTCACGCAGCGCCGTTCTGTCCCCTCGGCTCCGGACGGGCTTTCTTCTTCTTGGCCTTACGGGGCTTCGCGGCCGGCTCATCCTCCTTGCCGCGCTCCTTGAGCGCAAAGTCATGGAGTTCGTCCGACTGGGTCGCGTTCGAAGCAGGCCCGTCCGATAGGGCGAAGAACGCGGCCCGGACGATGTCCTTCTTGGTGACGTCAGGGTGCTTTTCCCGCACGGCGTGGATCAGCTCCTTGGGCTTGATGCCCGGCGAGGCGACCTGACGCAGGACGGCAGCAAGCTCTGCAATGGACGACATCGTGGGACCCAAATGCTCTTCCGCGATGGGGATTCCTGCGCGCAACCGGCCAACGCATCCGCCCTTATGACGGCGCGAAGACAGCCCTTGGTTGTGCGGACCTTGGTTGTCCGGACCCGGGCCGTGAAGGTGTGGCATCGACGGTACGGTAGCGTACGCCTTTTATCGACGGCCACCAAACCGTTCCCTTCCCGAGACCGGAACGGTTCCCGGGCGCGCTCATCCGATCGACGGCGCGCCCTTCGTCTCGGCAGCGCGGCGAGGGGAACACGCCCCGATCACGCCGGCTGGATGAAGCTGTCCAGCACCATCTTCTGGCCGGCCTTGTCGAAATCGACGGTGAGCTTGTTGCCGTCCACGGCAGCGACGTCGCCGGGGCCGAACTTGGTGTGGAACACCCGCATGCCCACGGAGAAGGCCGACGGCGCACCGGTGGATTTCGCGATGAGTTCGCCCTCGATCTGGCGCGGGCCGCCGGAGCGGTTGGCCGGGTTGCGGGAGGGCCCGCCCCCGAAATTGCCCGTGTTGGCGGTGGCGGCCTGGGCCCGCTGCCAGCCCGGCGTGCCGTAGGACGAACCGAACGGCGTCGGGTTGCGGTCGAAGCGCGAGGCGCCGGCCGAGAAATGCGCGGGCGCGTCGATGACGTCGACGCTGCCCGGCGGCAACTCGTCGATGAACCGGCTCGGCACCGTGGACGACCACAGGCCGTGGATGCGGCGGTTGACGGCAAACGACAGCTTGGCGCGCTTGCGGGCGCGGGTGAGGCCCACATGGGCGAGGCGGCGTTCCTCCTCGAGGCCGGCCCGGCCGCTCTCGTCGAGGGCCCGCTGGTTCGGGAACAGGCCGTCCTCCCAGCCGGGGAGGAACACCGTGTCGAACTCGAGGCCCTTGGCGGCGTGCAGCGTCATGAGCGAGACCCGGTCGGCGCCCTCCTGCTCGCTCGCCTCCATCACCAGGGAGACGTGTTCGAGGAAGGCGGCCATGTCGGGGAACTCCTCCATGGAGCGCACGAACTCCTTGAGGTTCTCCAGCCGCCCGGCGGCGTCGGCGGATTTGTCCTTCTGCCACATCTCGGTGTAGCCGGATTCCTCCAGGATGGTCTGGGCCACCTCGGAATGCGGCTTGGTGCCCACCGTCCGGGCCCACCGCGAAAAACTCTCGACGAGGGCGCGGACGCCCGTGCGGGCGCGGGGCTTGAGCTCGTCGGTCTCCGTGAGCAGGCGCGCGGCCTGGAGCAGGGGCACGCCCTGGGCACGGGAATAGCCGTGCAGGATCTGGAGGGTGGCGTCGCCGAGGCCGCGCTTCGGCGTGTTGAAGATCCGCTCGAAGGCGAGGTCGTCGGACGGATTCATGGTGACGCGGAGATACGCGAGGGCGTCGCGGATCTCGGCGCGCTCGTAGAAGCGCGGGCCGCCGATGACCCGGTAGGGCAGCCCGAGCTGGACGAAGCGGTCCTCGATCTCGCGCATCTGCGCCGAGATGCGCACCAGCACGGCGATCTCGGAGAGGGGGTGCTGCTTGTGCTGAAGCGATTCGATGGCCTCGGCGAGCTGGCGGGCTTCCTCCTCCGAATCCCAGGCACCCGCCACCGTCACCTTCTCGCCGGGCACATCCTCCGTGCGCAGGGTCTTGCCGAGCCGGCCCTCGTTCTTGGCGATGAGCCCGGAGGCGGCGGCCAGAATGTGGCCGGTGGAGCGGTAATTGCGCTCCAGGCGCACCACGGTGGCGCCGGGAAAGTCGTGCTCGAACCGGAGGATGTTGTCGACTTCGGCCCCGCGCCAGCCGTAGATCGACTGGTCGTCGTCGCCGACGCACGCCACGTTGCGGTGGCCCTGCGCCAGCAGGCGCAGCCACAGGTACTGGGCGACGTTGGTGTCCTGGTACTCGTCGACGAGGATGTAGCGGAAGCGCTGCTGATAGTTCTCCAGCACGTCCGGGTTCTCGCGCCACAGCTTGAGGCAGAGCAGCAGGAGATCGCCGAAATCGGCGGCGTTGAGGGTGAGCAACCGGGCCTGGTAGGCGGTGTAGAGGGCGCCGCCCTTGCCGAAGGCGAAGGCTCCCGCCTCGCCCGGCGGCACCTGCTCGGGCAGGAGGCCGCGGTTCTTCCAGCCGTCGATGGCCGAGGACAGGGCGCGGGCCGGCCAGCGCTTCTCGTCGATGTTCTGGTCGACGATGACCTGCTTCATCAGCCGCAGCTGGTCGTCCATGCCCAGGATCGTGAAGTCCGAGCGCAGGCCGACGAGTTCGGCGTGGCGGCGCAGGATCTTGGTGCCGATGGAGTGGAAGGTGCCGAGCCACGGCATGCCCTCGCCGGCCGGGCCGATGAGTGCGCCGATGCGGTGCTTCATCTCCCGCGCGGCCTTGTTGGTGAAGGTCACCGACAGGATGTCGAACGGCCGGGCCTTCGATGTTGCGATGAGGTGGGCGATCCGCGTGGTGAGCACCCGGGTCTTGCCGGTGCCGGCCCCGGCGAGCACGAGGACGGGGCCGTCCGTCGCCTCGACGGCGCGGCGCTGCTCGTCGTTGAGGCCGTCGAGATAGGGTGAGCCCTGCGGCCGCAGGGAAGCCATGGCGCGGGCTGCGATGGAGGTGGGCGCGTCGGAAGCGGGCACCGGCCGCGAGGCCCCCGCCGTGTCGGGGTGTTGGGTCATGCCGCATCCCTGGACCAAAACACGAACGGCGTCGAGGGTCGCGCGCGCGGGGCCTGCCCGCGACGTGCCATCGCGGGAACCCGGCTCTCGCCTCGGGCGTCGTCCCCACACACGCATCGCCCCACAGGGACGCTTCGCCATGACCCCAACGCTCCGAACCACATCCGTCCGCACCCTCGCGGGCCTCGCCCTGCTGGTGGCGGGCGCCGGCCCGGCCCTCGCCCAATCGTCGGGCAATCCCAACACCCTGAACAACATGAACGATCGGCTCGCGACCCAGAGCCAGATCCGCGGCGTCCAGACCCAGCAGCAATTCGACAACAGCCAGAACCGGATGCAGATTCAGCGCAACGAGCTGTTCCGCCCGGAGCCGAGCGCCGGACCGACCATCGTCGCCCCGCGGCGGTAGCGGCGGCCATCGGGGGTCGCGCACCCTGTGCGGGGCCCCTTTGCCGGCTGTTCGCCCCGGCGACGGATCGATGGACAGGCCCGGCCCCGGTGCACACAACCCCGGCCGGTGTGATATGCCGCCCCTCGGACGGGACGCGATCCCGTGGGAACGGCCCCGCCTCCGGGGGCGCGGCGGAACGAGACGAGCGTGCGTGACATCCTGACCGCGCTGGCGGGAATCGTCGTCCTCCTCCTCGTCGCGGCGCTGGCGGTTCCGCCCTTCGTGGCGTGGGAGGGGCAGCGCGGCCTCATCGACGGCGCGGTGTCCCGGTCGCTGGGCCTGCCCGCCCGCAGCGAGGGCCGCATCGAGGTCCGGCTCCTGCCCTCGCCGCGCCTGCGCTTCGACCGCCTGCGGCTCGGGGATCAGCCGGCCAAGCCTGGCTTCGACAAGCCCGGCCTCGACAAGCCCAGCCTCGACCTGCATTTCGTGAAGGCGGAGGTGGCCCTGTCCCCCCTCCTCACGGGCGCGGTGCGGTTCACCGAGACCCGGATCGGGCGGGCCGAACTCCGTCTGCCCGTCACCGAGGGCGAGGCGATCCTCGTGCCCGCCGACCTCGCGGCGGGACTGGCCGGGCGCGATCTCGCCATTGAGGACCTCCAGGTCCGCCAGTTCCTCATCACCACCCAGGTGCCGGCCACGGGCCGTACCGACCAGATCTACGCCGAGGCCGTGCGGCTCTCGGCCCCGCGCCTCACCGGGCCGTGGCGCGCGGAGGGCACGAGCCGGGGCGTCCCGTTCCGGGTGAGCACCGGCGAGCCGACGCCGGAGGGCCTCCTGCCCGTCAAGCTCTCGGCCGGTGGCGACACCCGGCCCTACGCGGAGATCGACGCGAAGGTCTCCCTCGCCGCCGCCGCCGGGGCCGCCGGCCCAAGCGAGCGCGCGGTGATCCCGCAGGCGGAGGGCACGGCCCGCCTCGTCGTCGGGCCGCCCTCCCAGGCCGCCGGCGCCTACCTGCCCGTCACGCTCGGCGGTGCGTTCACCGCGCGGGGCGCCGTCGCCCGGTTCAAGTCTCTCGACCTCGACATCGACCCGGGCGGCCGCGCCCTGCGCCTGTCGGGCACCGGGCGGGTGGATGTTCGCAACGGCCGCGCCGCCCTGGCGCTCGGCGCGCGCCGCCTCGACCTCGACGCCTTCCTGCTCTCGGCCGCGGGCCAGGCCCTACTGGCCCGCGGCCTGCCCAGGGCCGGGACCCATCTGCCGGTGAGCATCGACGTCGATCTCGCCATCGACAGCCTCGCCCTCGGCCTCGAAGACTGGTCGAACCTGGCGCTCGCCGGCACCCTCGAGCGCTCGGGCGGCCTCGTGCTGAAGCGGTTCTCCGCCACCGCGCCCGGGGCCGCCACGGTGAGCGCGTCCGGCGAGATCGACGCCGATCCGACCCCCCGCTTCACCGGGCAGCTCGCCCTCGACGCACCGGCCTCGGACGGGTTCGGGCGCTACCTCGGCAAGCTCGGGCTGGAGGGGCCGGGGATCGCCCTCCTGGACGGGCGCCCGATCCGGGCTTCGGCCGACCTGTCGGCGGCGCCCCTCTCCGTGTCCCTGCGCAACCTGCGCCTCGACCTCGGCCCGGCGCGGATCACCGGCAATGCCCGCTACCGGGCCCCCGAGGCCGGCACGCGCGGGCGCGTCGACGCGCAGCTCGCCGCGCAGGGGATCGACATCGCCGCCCTGCCGTCGTTCAGCGGGGCGCTCGCCGACCTTCAGGGCCACGATCTCGGCCTCGTGCTCCAGGCCCGCGACGTGCGCTACGGTCCGGCGAGTTCCGGCAACGGCACCATCGCGGCGAGCATCCAGTCGGACGGGGCGAGTCTCGCCATCGACAGCCTCGACGTGACCGACCTCGCCGGCGCCAACGCCAGCCTGTCCGGCCGCATCGGCGCCGACGGGGCCGGGCGCATCGCCGGCCGGGTCTCCGCACCGGTGGCGGCGCCGCTGCTGGCCCTGCTCGACAAGGCCTGGATCGCCGAGGCGCGCCTCGTTCCGCAGGCGTTTCGCGAGGGCGGCCTCGATCTGGGGGTGACCCTGGAGCGCGACGCGGGCGCCGCCGACACCCTGCGCACCACGGCCAAGGGCGCGGCGGCGGGCGGCAGCCTCGACCTCGACCTCGTCAGCCGCGCCGGCCGCATCGGCCAGCTCGACCTCACCCTGGCGGCCCCCTCCGCCGCCACCTGGTTCGGCCGCGCCGGCGGGGCGGGGCTCGCCGGACCCGCCCGCCTCCACCTCTCCGGCATCCGCGCCGCCGGGGCCGAGGGCGAGGCGTCGGGCCTCGCCCTCCGGGTGACCGGGACGGTCGCCGACCTCACCATCGCCACCACCCGGCCGATCCTCCTGGACGGCGAGGCCGGATTCGGACTTGCGCGCGCCGGCGAGATCCGTCTCGGCAGCCCCGACCTCGCGCCGTTCGTGCGCCTCGTGGGCGGTACCGCGCCGATCCCCGCGACCCTGCCCGCCGACCTCACCCTCGGCCTGTCGCGGGCCGGCGACGAGGCCCGCGTGGCGGTGACCGGGCGGTTCGCCGGCAGCGCCGTTTCGGGCGAGATCGGAATCGCCCCCGGAGGCGAGATCACCGGCCGCGCCAGCCTCGGGCGCCTGTCGGTGCCGGCGCTCGCCGCCGCCCTGGTGATGCCGGAGGGCCGGCCCGGCGCCGACGCGGCCTTCGCGCGCTTTTCCGCCCCGCCCGCCATCCGCCCGCGCATCGTCCTCGCCCTCGGCGTCGAGAGCCTCGACCTCGGGCGCGGCTTCGTGGCCACGGGCACCACCCTGACGGCGCGCCTGGAGGACGGGACCCTTGGCCTGTCCGACCTCGCCGGCACCCTGGCGGGCGGGCGCCTCACCGGCGCCGTCACCCTGTCGCGCCAGGGCGGAGCGGCGTCCATCGCGGGCGAGGGCGCGTTGAGCGGGGCGGGGCTTGCCGGCCTCGTCGGCCCCGGCCCCGTCTCCGGCCGCCTCGGCGCGAGCCTGCGGTTCGGCACGTCGGGCGAGACCCCGGCCGCGCTGGGCAACAACCTCGGCGGCAGCGGTTCCCTCACCCTCGCGGCCCTGACCCTGCCGGGCGCCGACCCGGCGGGCCTCGCCCGCGCCCTCGACCGGGCGCTGGCCGAGGACGATCCCTTACGCGAGGGCCGCCTCCAGGCCCTGGTGGCCGAGGAACTCGGCGCCGGGCCGCTCACCGCGCCCGGCCCCGTCACCACGCCCGTGACCCTGGTGGGCGGCAACCTGCGCGGCGGCCCCCTGACCCTCGACCTCGGGCCCGCGCGCTGGACCGGCACGCTGGGCCTCGACCTGCGCAGCGGCCGCCTCGACGCGCGCGGCACCCTCACGGCCGCCACCGCTCCAAAGGCCTGGACGGGCGGGGCGCCCGCGATCCAGCTCGGCTTTTCCGGGCCGGTGGCGACGCCCGCGCGACAGGTCGATGCCGGCCCCTCCACCAACGGCCTCGCCGCCCTCGTGCTGCAGCGGGAACTCGAGAGCATCGAGCTCCTGGAGGCCGACCAGACCGAGCGCCTGCGCCGGCGCGCCCGCATCGAGATGGACAAGGCCCGCGCCGCCGCCCTCAAGGCGGCCGCCGACCGCGCCGCCGCCGAGAAGGCCCTGGCCGATAAGCTCGCGGCGGAGGAGGCCGCGCGACAGGCCCGCCTGCGCGCCGAGAAGGCCGCGGCGGAGCGCGCCGCCGAGGCCGCCCGGCAGGCCCGCGCGGCCGAGGAGGCGGCCCGGCGTCAGGACGCGGCCCCCGAGCCGCAGGCCGCCCCTCAGCCCTGACCTCCATGGCGAGAACTGCGGCCGTGCCGGGTCCCTTCTCCCCCGGTGTGGAAGGGCGACGGCCGATGGATTTCGCCGTTTGGAGCGGGTTCGAGACTGGGGATGTCAAATCCGGTCGATCCCTTCGGATCGAGCGGTCGCATCGGTGCTCCCTCTCCTTCTAGGAGAGGGGACCTGCGCTGCACGCGGGGAGAGGGGATGCGCTCGGATCGTCCGCGTTCATGCGCAGGCCACGCGTATCCCTGTGCCAGCGCCCTGCCTGACGGCAGCAGGACCGAAGCAGGCCGGTCGTCCGGCCCTAACGCTCCGCGCGACCCACCGCCAGGAGGGCGAAGGCGTAGATGAGGCCGACTTCCTCCAGGCGGTCGAAGCGGCCGGCCGCCCCTCCGTGGCCCGCCTCCATGTTGATGCGCAGGAGCACCGGGCCGCCGCCCGTCATGGTGGCGCGCAAGCGCGCGACCCATTTCGCCGGCTCCCAGTAGGTCACGCGGGGATCGGTGAGACCGCCGAGCGCCAGGATCGCCGGATAGGCCTTCGGGGCCACGTTGTCGTAGGGCGAGTAGGACAGGATCGTCTCGAACGCGGCAACGCTCTCGGCCGGATTGCCCCATTCGGGCCATTCCGGCGGGGTGAGCGGCAGGTCGGCGTCGAGCATGGTGTTGAGCACGTCGACGAAGGGCACGTCGGCGACGATTCCGGCGAACAGCTCCGGCGCGAGGTTGGCCACCGCCCCCATGAGCATGCCGCCGGCCGAGCCGCCATGGGCGACGATGTTGCCTTGCGCCGTGTAACCGGCCTCGATCAGGGCGCGACCGCAGGCGACGAAATCCGAAAACGTGTTGGGCTTCTTCTCGCGCTTGCCGTCGAGGTACCAGTTCCAGCCCTTCTCGGTCCCGCCGCGCACGTGGGCGATGGCGTAGACGAAGCCGCGGTCGACGAGCGACAGCAGGTTGGTGCGGAACGCCGCCGGCATCAGGGTGCCGTAGGAGCCGTAGCCGTAGAGCAGCAGGGGCGCCGTGCCGTCCAGCGCGAGGTCGCGCCGGTGCAGGAGCGAGATCGGCACGGTCTCGCCGTCCGGCGCCGTGGCGAACAGGCGGCGGGTGACGTAGTCCTGCGGCGCGTGGCCGCTCGGGATCGCCTGGCGCTTGCGCAGCTGCCGCGAGCGGGTGACGCAATCGTAGTCGTAGGTCTCCGCCGGCGTCGTCATCGACGAGTAGGTGAAGCGGATCACCGCCGTCTCGAATTCGTGGCCCGGCTGGAGCGAGAGCGAGTAGGCCTCCTCGGCGAAGGCGACCACGTGCTCGGAGCCCGCCATGTCGCGCACGACGATGCGGGGCCGGGCGTTCTCGATCTCCAACCGCACGATGTGCTCGGCGATGACGTGCTGATGGCGGATCATCACGCCGGCCCGGTGCGGGACCACGTCGCTCCAGTGTTCGAGGCCCGGCGTCTCGATCCGGGCGGTGGCAATCTTGAAGTCCACCGCCCCGCCGGCGTTGGTGAGGATGAAGAGGTGGGGTCCCCAGTTCTCCACAGAGTAGATCAGCAGCGGGGTTCGCGGCTGCACGACCCGAGGGACGGCGTCGGCGCCCGCGCGATCCAGAAGGTGGACCTCCGAGGTCTCGTGATCGCTCGCCGTGATGGCGAGGTAGTCGCCCGACTGGGTCTCTTCGATGTGGACGAAGAAGCCCGAATCCGCCTCCTCGTAGACGAGAAGGTCCTCCGCCTGCGCCGTGCCGAGGCGGTGGCGCATCACCCGGGCCGGGCGGTGGTTGTCGTCGAGCGCCACGTAGTGGAAGGCGCCGCCGTCCTTCGTCCACACCACCTCGCCCGTGGTCGCCTCGATGCGGTCAGGGCCGTCGAGGCCGGTCTCGAGGTCGCGCACCCGGATGGTGTGGAGTTCCGAGCCGTTGGTGTCGGCGCTCCAGGCCAGCCGCGCGTGGTCGTCGGAATGGACGGCCGCCGCGATCTCGAAGAAGGCGAGGCCGGCGCCCTCGTGGTCGCCGTCGAGCAGGATCACCTCGCCCTCTTCGGGCCCGCCCTCGGCGGCGGTCTCGGCGCCTTGCCCCGGGATCACCACGACGGTGCGGGGCCGCCGGCACACCAGGGGATGCTGACCGCCGTCGCGGTGGCGGGTGTAGTAGGCGAACGGCCCGTCGGGCTCGGGCACGCCGCTGTCGTCCTCGCGGATGCGGCCGCGCATCTCGGCCACCAGGGTTTTTCGCAATTCGGCGACCGGCGCAAGGGCGGCGTCCGCGTAGGCGTTCTCGGCCTTCAGGTACGCACCGATCTCGTCCGGCAGGGCGGCCGGGTCCTTGAGGACGGCGCGCCAGTTCTCCGCCTTGAGCCAGGCATAATCGTCGGTGATCGTCCGGTCGTGGACCGTGAAGGCATGGGGTCGCGCCTCGGCCACCGGTGCGGCTGACGGAACTGTGATGGGAGTACGGTCGGATACCATGGCCAAAGTCCTCGGATCGGGCTGGCGCGAGACAGGGCGGAAGGGCCTGGCATGATCCGGCCGGGGTCCACGCGCTATCGTACCCGCCGTGTGCCGTGTCGGCGCCCGGTCGGCAAGGCGGAAATCCCGAGCCGGTGCCGGAACCTCACCCGGTCCGGTCAAGCCTCCGGGGTCGCGATCGACTGGATCGATAGTACCTTATCGCACGCTGTCGAAGCTTAGGAGGGGCGCCCGTGTCGGACGGCGCGTTGGAAACAAATGAATTATTATTCAATCCAGTGTCGCGCAGTGTGACGGGTTCGAATGCCTTGTTTCTCGACTTCGAACTGTCTATCTCACATGCGCGCCATAGCATTGGATGACGCCATAGATTACACTCCTGCGGGAGGGCGGCATTCAATGCTGTAAACCAGCATCAACCCATGAAGGCATAGGTCGCGGGATCGATCATTCTGCAGCGGTCCCTCGATCATGGCGCATGGAAGGAAACCTTAAGTCTATGAGTGAAATCGAGAATTCAGTGGATTACGTGGAATTGACGGTCGACATCGTCTCGGCCTACGTCAGCAACAACCCTGTTCCCTCGGCCGAGCTGGCACAGCTCATCGCCCGGGTTCACGGCTCGCTGGTCCAGATCGGCAGCGGGCAGGAAGAGCCCAAGGCCCCCTCTGCCCCGCAGCAGCCGGCGGTGTCGGTGAAGAAGTCCGTGACCGCCGATCACATCATCTGCCTCGAGGACGGCCGCGTCTTCAAGTCGCTGAAGCGCCACCTGCGCGCGAAGTACGACATGAGCCCCGAGCAGTATCGCGCCAAGTGGGGCTTGCCGCCCGAGTACCCGATGGTCGCGCCGAACTACGCCAAGGCTCGCTCGGACCTCGCCAAGGCCATCGGCCTCGGACAGACCCGCAACGGGAACTACGACGAAGCCGCCTGATCCGGCTTCGGCTCTTTCGGAGAACTCGGCTCTTCAGGGAAATCGCGGCGCCGCCCCTCCGGGATTCGGACGGGACGGCGCCCGGAAGGCCTTTGGCCCGGGCGGGCCGCGGAGCGGGCGCGGTGTGTCGAACGGGGCTTGATTTAGGATTTATGTCCTTTACCATGGGTTGCAGGGCGGCGTGCCCCGCCCGCGTAGCTTATGGAACAAAACATGAACAAAATTCGCTCCGTCCCGTCGGCGACCCGCGTCTCGGCCCGTCCCGCCGGCCTCGCGCCGGTTCTCGGACGCGAGGCGACGCGGTTGCTCGGCGCTCTCGCGGCGGAGGGGGCCTACGCCCTGCCGGACCCGACGGCGCAGGGGGAGGGCCTGATCGTGCGGAGCGGCGGTGTTGGCGTCTCCCTCGGGGCCGGACGCTTCGCGGCGGCGGCGGGGGCGGCGCTCCTGTCCGCCGACCTCGCCGAGCGGACGAATGGTCGGAACGCGCGGCTCACCATCAGCCCGGCGGGGCGCGCCCGCCTGCGGCGCGAGCGTGCCGGGGCCCAGCCGCCCTACCTCGCCCAGCACCTCGACCTCGTGGAGGAGGGCGGACGCGACGGCAGGACAGACGGCAAGATCGATGGAAAGACCGACGGCGGGGACGGCCGCAAGGGCGCTCGTCCCCTGCGCGACGCCGCCGAGAGCCCGCTCGCCTGGATGGCCCGGCGCCGCGACCGCGACGGCGTGCCGCTCATCGACGCGGCCTGCTACGAGGCCGGCGAGCGCCTGCGCCGCGACCTGACCCAGGCCGTGATGCTGCCGCGCATGGGGGCGGATTGGAGCGGGGTGAAGGTCGACGGCTCGGGGGCGCGCGATCCGTCCAGCGCCTCCGACAGCATGCTGGCGGCGCGCCAGCGCGTGCGCGCGGCGCTCGACACGGTGGGCAGCGACCTCTCGGGGCTGCTCCTCGATCTGTGCGGTTTTCTGAAGGGGCTGGAGCGGATCGAGGCCGAGCGACGCTGGCCGGTGCGCTCGGCCAAGGTGGTGGCCCGCATCGCCCTCGGGCGCTTGGCCGAGCATTACGGCCTCGAGCGGGAGGCGGTCGGGCCGGACCGGGGCCGGATGCGCCTGTGGCGGGCGGCCCCGGCGGCCGGGCGGCCCTGACCGCGACGCGGAAGCGGCGGCCGTGAAAAGTCCGTTCGCGGCCGCCGCCGCTCAGGCCGCCAGGAGCCGGGCGGCATCGCGATGGATGCGCTCGGCCATGGCCCGGACCCCGTTGGCCCGCTTCGACGTGAGGTGAGCGCCGAGGCCGATCTCCTTGAACACCCGGAAGACGTCGATTTCCGCGATCTCCTGCGGGGTCCGTCCGTCGTGGAGCGCCATCACCAGGGCGATCAGGCCTTTGGTGACCACGGAATCGCTGGTGCCGCGCAGGTTCAACCGGGGCGGCTCCTGCGAATCGTCCATGTGGGACGCCACCCAGACCTGGCTCTCGCAGCCATGGACCCGGTTGGCCTCGGTCATGAGCGCGTCGGGGAAGGGCGGCAACGCGCGGCCGAGCTCGATCAGGTACTCGATCTGGTCCGGCCCCTCGTCGAGGATGCCGAAGTTCTCGAGGATGGTCGCGATGGGCGGCAGCATGGGCGGGGACGGTCTCGTGGCCAGCGGGAAGCCTCCGATATAGGGGCCCGGCCGCCGGATGCGACCCCTTTCGAACCCGCCGCCTACTCCATCGGATGCACCAGCACCTCGGGCAATTGCAGATGGAGGGGCTCGGCCCGGGTGCCGGTCCCCCGCGCGGCGATCTCGGCCTGGGCCGCGTAGGCGGCGATGAGGCGGGGCCCGAGATTGGGCACCTCGACCTTGCCGGAGGGCGCGTCACCCGCATCGCCGCCCGAGACGATGGACAGGCGCACGGGGGCGCCGGCCGCCGCATCGATGGTGATCCCGATGGCGCAGGCGACGTTCTCGGCCGTGGTGTCGAGGCATTCGGAGACCACCTCGGCGACGATCATCCCCAGGGCGTTGGCCGTGCGCGGCTCGACGAGGCTGGTGCCGGCCCCGTCGATGGTGACGCCGATGCGGCCGGCCCGGCGGAGCTGGCCGAGCCCCGAGGCGAGGCGGTGCAGGTAGTCCCGCAGGTCGATGGAGGCGATGTGGGGCGCCTCGTGCAGGTGCTGCTGCACCAGGGCGATGGCGCGCACCCGCTGGCCCAGGGCCTCGAAGCTGCCCCGGCACGGCGGCGGCGCGGCTCGGCCGTAGAGGCCGATGAGGCTGACCATGACCTGCAGGTTGTTGCGCACCCGATGGTAGACCTCCGCCAGGAGGGCCTCCTTCTCGACGAGCGCCCGCTCGGATTCCTCCTCGGCCTGCTTGCGGTCGGTGATGTCGAAGCTGGTGCCGATGTAGCCCTGGAATTCCGCGCCCGCGTAGAGGGGCTTGGCGGTGTCGAGGAGCCAGCGATAGGCGCCGTCGTGCCGGCGCAGGCGGAACTCCACCGTGAAGGGCTTTTGCGCGGCGCGGGCTTCCCCGACCACCTGGGTGAAGGCGTCGACGTCGTCGGGGTGGAGGCCCCGGAGCCAGCCTTTCCCGAGTTCCTCGTCGCGCGTGCGCCCGGTGAACCTGAGCCAGGATTCATTGTGGTGGATGGCGTTGCCCTCGGCATCCGAGCGGCACATCATCAACGGCACGAGATCCGAGAAGCGCCGGAACGCGTCGCTCGGCTCCGCATGGCCCGGATCTGCCTCGCTCGACGGAGTGTCCGCGGCCATGTTGCTCCCGATCTGCGCGCTGTCGTCCGGCCCACCACATGCCGGACGCCCGTCAACGTGCCGTGTCCCGGCCCGTTCCGGCGCGCGGGACAGGTTCGGGACTTGTCCCCTCCGAACGAGTCCGGGCGGACGCCGCGCGGCCGTGCCGCGACCCGATCCGCTTCGATCGGGCGGATCGGGTCTCAGAGCATGCTGGGCAGGATGCGGTCCGGCGGCCGGTGGCCGTCCATGAAGGTCTTGATGTTGATGATGACCTTCTCGCCCATGTCGATGCGGCTCTCGTGGGTGGCCGAGCCCATGTGCGGCAGGAGCACGACCTTGCCGGCCCGGGCGAGCTTGACGAGGCGGGGGCTGACGGCGGGTTCCTGCTCGAACACGTCGAGGCCGGCGCCCGAGACGTCGCCGGCCTCGATGAGCCGGGCGAGCGCGCTCTCGTCGATGACCTCGCCGCGCGCCGTGTTGACCACGATGGCCTCGGGCTTGAGCAGCTTGAGGCGGCGGGCCGACAGGAGGTGGTAGGTCGCCGGCGTGTGCGGGCAATTCACCGAGACGATGTCGACGCGCGCCAGCATCTGGTCGAGGGATTCCCAGTAGGTGGCGTCGAGGTCGCGCTCGATGGTGCCCGGCACCCGGCGGCGGTTGTGATAGTGGATCTGCAGGCCGAACGCCTTGGCGCGGCGGGCGAGCGCCTGGCCGATGCGGCCCATGCCGACGATGCCGAGGCGCTTTCCCGTGATGCGCCGGCCCAGCATCCACGTCGGCGACCAGCCCGAATCCCAGGCGTCGTCGGGGATGATGCGCGCGCCCTCGGTGACCCGGCGCGCCACCGCCAGGATCAGCGCCATGGTCATGTCGGCGGTGTCCTCCGTCAGCACGCCCGGCGTGTTGGTGACGGTGATGCCGCGCTCCAGGGCGGCGGCGACATCGATGTGATCGACGCCGTTGCCGAAATTCGCGATGAGCCGCAGGTTCGGGCCGGCCTGGGCGAGCAGACCCGAATCGATCTCGTCGGTCACCGTCGGCACGAGGACGTCGGCCTCGCGGAAGGCGGCGGCGAGGGCCTCCTGCGACAAGGGCTTGTCATCGGGGTTGAGGCGGATCTCGAAGAGTTCGCGCATGCGCGTCTCGACCACCTCCGGGAGGCGGCGGGTGACCACAACCAGCGGCTTGCGCTTGAGCGACGACATGCACCCTCCTCGACGCGAACGACCCCCGATCCGCCCTGTCCGGGTCCGGCCGGAGTTTCGGCTCGCCCTTTTCTCGTCCCCGGGACGGCCTGCCGTCCGCGGGATGGCGTGCCATCCCGGGATGGTCTGCCATCCCCAGGATGGCGTGGCGGCTTACGGCGCGTTAACCACGCATCGGCCAAGACAGATCAGGACAACACAGGGGCCGAGGTCGGCGGCGATCCGCTGCGCGTCTCCGGCCCTGACGGCCTCTCTACCAGAGAGGCGCTGGAACACAATGCACGCTGCGGAGGGCTGGGATGCCGGCCCGGATCGGCATGCCCCGCGCGGAAGGACCCTGGACGATGGCGCCTGACCTGCCCTCCCGACTGATCCCGACCCTGGCCCTCGGGCTCGCCCTCGCGGCGGGACCCGTCGTGTCGGCCGTGGCGGCCCCTGCACCGCCGGCGGCCGTCCCCGGCGCGCCCGTCGGCTCGAAGACCGGGCTGCCCCTGCCGCGCTACGCCAGCCTCAAGACCGACCGGGTGAACCTGCGCGAGGGACCGTCGAAGGATCACCGCACCCTGTGGGTGTTCCAGCGCGCCGGCCTGCCCGTCGAGATCGTGGCCGAGTTCGAGACCTGGCGCCGCATCCGCGATTCGGAAGGCACGGAGGGCTGGGTGCTGCACTCCCTGCTGTCGGGGCGGCGCACCTCCATCGTCACGGCCACCAGGGCCGGGGGCAAGGGGGATGGCAAGGGGGATAACAAGGGCGAGGCGAAGGCCGAGACCTCCCTCTACGCCCGCGCCGACGACGCGTCGGCCGAGGAGGCGCGCCTCCAGGCCGGCGTCATCGGCAGCGTGAAGAGCTGCACCGGCACGTGGTGCCGGGTCGTCGTCGCCCTGCCGCAGAAGCGCGGCGACGTGGACGGCTACGTCCGCCAGGAGCGCCTGTGGGGGGTCTACCCCTACGAGAAGGTGGAGTGAGGCCCCGCGCCGACTGATCTCACCGGCGGTCTTCCGTCGGTGGTGGGCTTCGGCCGTCCCGCGTGTTCCCGACCGATCGGCGCTCCGGGCCGACCGGCGGTTCCGACGGATTGACGGCATCGATCGGGGTGCAAGACCGCCTCGGCGCCGCGCGACGGTTCTTCCCATCATGCGGAGACGCGCCTCTTCGCCCCGCGAGGGGCGAGGCGCGCGCGGCCGTCTCCGAGAACGACCGGCCTCGCGGCCGGTCGCAATCCGTCGCGCCCCGATCCGGGTCCGATCAGGCCGCCCGGACGGTGGCGAGGAACTGGGCGACCTCGGCGTTGAGATGCTCGGATTCCCGCGACAATTCGGAGGCCGAGGCCAGGACCTGGGATGCGGCGGCGCCCGTCTCCTCGGCGGCACCGGCGACGCCCGAGATGTTGGCCGTGACCTCGCCGGTGCCGGCCGCGGCCTGGTTGACGTTGCGCACGATCTCCTGCGTCGCCGCGCCCTGCTCCTCGACGGCCGCCGCGATGGAGGTGGCGACCCCGCTGATTTCCTCGATGCGCGTGGTGATGGCCGCGATGGCCGCGACCGCCCCGCCCGTCGAGCCCTGAATCCGGGTGATCTGCTCGCCGATCTCCTGGGTCGCCCGGGCGGTCTGGTTCGCGAGTTCCTTGACCTCCGCCGCCACCACGGCGAAGCCCCGTCCGGCCTCGCCGGCCCGCGCGGCCTCGATGGTGGCGTTCAGCGCCAGCAGATTGGTCTGGCCCGCGATGGTGGCGATCATCGCCACCACGTCGCCGATCCTGGCGGCGGCCTCGCTGAGGTCGCGCATCTGCGCGCCCGTCTGCGCCGCCTCGTCCACGGCCCGTTGGGCCAGGGTCGAGGACCCGTCGACCTGTCTGCCGATCTCCTGCACGGACGAGCCGAGTTCCTCGGCGGCGGCCGCCACCATGGTGACGTTGGCGCCGGCCTGCTCGGCGGCCGCCGCGACGGCCACGGATTGCCGGGCGGTGTCCGTCGCCGTGCCGGCCATGCCCTGGGCCGTGGCGCGCAGCTGGGTCGCCGCCGCCGTCACCCGGGTCAGGATGCCGCCCACCGCGCTCTCGAATCCATCCGCGAGGGCCAGCGCCGCCGCCCGCCGCTGGGCATCCGCCCCGGCCCGGGCGAGGGCCGTCTCGGCCTCCAGGGCGCGGGTCCGCACGAGGCTGTCGCGGAAGGTGTCGAGGGTCCCCGCCATGGTGCCGATCTCGTCACCGCGGCCGACGCTCGGGATCGGGGTGTCCGTGTCGCCGGCGGCCAGCCGGCGCATGGCGGCGGTCATCGCCTCGATGGGGCGGGCGACGCCGAGGAACGCGAAGGCCATGGCGGCGAGCGCCAAGGCCAGGGCGGCGGCGAGCATCACCTGGGTGGTGAGCATGGCCGCGGCCTGCTCCGCCCGCGCGGCGAGGCCCGCCTCCGCGCCGGCCTTGCGGTTGAGGTCCACCAGCTTGCGCCCGGTGCCCGTCGCCGCGAGATAGTCGGTGTTCATCGGGCCGCGGAAGCGCGCGAGGATTCCGTCGCGGTCGGCCGGATCGATGCTCCGGAGGGCGTCCCAGCCCGCCCGCATCGCCTGCCACTGGGCGCCGAACGTCGCGAACTGGGCCCGTTCCTCCGGGGAATTGACGAGGGCGTCGTAGGCGGTCCGCGCCTGCTCGAGATTCTGGATCATCTCGTCGGCGCTCTTGACGCTCGTGGCCCGCTCCGCCTCGGTCTCGGCCATGAGGTAGCGGAACTGCCAGAGGCGGAAGCGCATCGCCAGGGCGCCGAGGGCGTGGGCCGAATCGACCGACGGCAGGGCGTTGCCCGCCAGCTCCTCGATCCGCGCACCGATGGCGTCGAGCTTGCGCAGGGAGACGATGCCCTGGACGGCGGTGATGACGGCCAGCACGGCGAAGAGCCCGCTGAGGGTCGCTTTGATCGAGGGGCGCATGGAGTGTCCGAACAAGTCTACGAGGCTTCGCAAGTGTCCGGAAACCATGGCGGGGAGGTCTTAACGTTTGTTTGCCCGTCTTCGCGTCGAAATCGGCCCTCCGTCATCTTGCGACATGCACGGGCGGTTCACGCCGCGTCGTTGATGGCCCGCAGGCTCGCGACCAGATCCGAGAAACGGTCGCCCTGAACGATCACGTGGGCGCGCAACAACTCGGAGGCTTCGGTCTCGTTACCGGAGACGATGGCCGCCACGATGGCCTCGTGCTCGGCCAGCGACTGCCCGAGGCGGTGGCGCGCCCGGAGCTGCATCCGGCGGAACGGTGCGAGGCGCCGGTGCAGCAGCCGCGCCTGCTCGGCCAGGAAGGCGTTGCGGCAGGCCCGGTAGACCACCGTGTGGAAGATGTAGTTCTCCCCGTAATAGGCCTCCGGGTCGTGCGCCTCGGCGGCCACCCTGCAGGCGGCGAGGGAGGCCTTGAGGTCGGCCTCGTCGGACGGGACGAGCCGGCGCGCGGCGAGGCGCCCGCACGCGGCCTCGATCTCCGCCATGGTCTCGAACATGGCGATGAGCAGCTGCGGGTCGGGCGCGCTCACCAGGGCGCCCCGGCGCGGCTTGATCTCGACGAGTCCCGTCATGGCCAGCTGCAGCAGCGCCTCGCGGATCGGCGTGCGCGACACCCCGAACCGCTCGGCGAGCTCCGTCTCGTCGAGGCGCGCGCCGATGGCGAGGCGGCCATCGACGATCTCCGTCTCGATGGTCTGGCGCAGGCGCAGGGACTGGTTCACGCGCTCGGGTTCCATCGGTCCGGTTCCTTCGCCATGGGCCTCATCCCCGCGCCGGGACGGTTACTTCCCTCTACCTTATGCAGCGAGGTTGACAAAATATACAAGGCATCGTTCTCTGGTATAACGAATGGGCAGTGCAGTATAAATGCTGCACTGCAAAATCGGGCGGGCGGCCAGCTTGCCGAAGGAGGAAGACCCCCATGACGTTGACACGCCGCACCCTCGTCGCCGCCGGCCTGGCCGCGCCCGCCATCCTGTCCCTGGGCTCGCGCGCCCGGGCCGCCACCACCCTCAAGATCTCGCACCAGTTCCCCGGCGGCACCATCGACGAGGGCGACTTTCGCGATCGCGCCTGCCGCAAGTTCGCCGCGGCGCTGGCCGAGCGCTCGAAGGGCGCCCTGGAGCTCCAGGTCTATCCCGGCTCGTCCCTGATGAAGACCAACGCCCAGTTCGGCGCCATCCGCAAGGGCGCCCTCGACATGACCCTGTACCCGAGCCCCTATGCCGGCGGTGAGGTGCCGGAGATGAACATCGGCCTGATGCCGGGCCTCGTCACCTCGTACGCGCAGGCCATGGCCTGGAAGACCGCCCCCGTCGGCCGCAAGCTCACCGAGATCCTCGAGTCCAAGGGCGTCGTCGTCGTCTCTTGGGTGTGGCAGGCCGGCGGCGTCGCCAGCCGCGACCGGCCGCTCTTCACGCCCGGTGACGCCAAGGGCCTCAAGGTCCGGGGCGGCTCGCGCGAGATGGACCTGATGATGAAGGCGGCGGGTGCGGCCACCCTGTCGATCCCGTCGAACGAATCCTACGCCGCCATGCAGACGGGCGCGTGCGATGCCGTCATCACCTCCTCCACCAGCCTGATCTCGTTCCGCCTGGAGGAGCTGTCGAAGTCCCTGACCTCGGGCGCCCAGCACACCTACTGGCTCATGTGGGAGCCGATCATGATGTCGAAGATCGTGTTCGACCGCCTGCCGAAGGACCAGCAGGACCTCATCATGACCATCGGCGCCGAGCTCGAAGCCTTCGGGCAGGCCGGCGCCAAGGCCGACGACACCCGCGTCGAGCAGGTGTTCGCCAAGGCGGGCGCCAAGGTGCAGCCCCTCGACGAGAAGACGCTCGGCCAGTGGCGCGACATCGCCAAGGACACCGCCTGGAAGGACTTCGCGGGCAAATCGGCGGGCTGCGCCGAACTCCTCAAGCTGGCGGAGCAGGTGTCGTGAGCCACGCCTTCGACGCGGCGTCGGCCGCATCCGAATCGACGAGCGCGGCGCCCGAACCCCGGGTCCCCGGCCTGCTCGGGGCCATCGACCGCGTGATGAAGGCCATCAACGGCGTGGTGATGGTGTTCGGCGGCCTCGCCCTCGTCGGGGCCTGCCTCGTCCTGAGCTACAGCGTGCTCGTGCGCTACTGGTTCAAGGAACCGACCGAGTGGCAGGACGAGATGGCGGTGTTCCTCATCGTCGGCGCCACCTTCTTCTCGGCCGCCGCCGTCCAGGCCAGGCGCGGCCACGTCGCCATCGAGGCGCTCAGCGGCCTGCTCTCGCCCCGGGTCAACCGGGCGCGCCTGCTCATGGCCGACGTCATCAGCATCGTGTTCGTGACGTTCTTCGCCTGGAAGAGCTGGACCCTGTTCCACGAGGCCTGGGTCGACGGACAGGTCTCGCAATCGACCTGGGGGCCGCCCCTGTGGATTCCCTACGCGCTGATGGCTTTGGGCATGAGCTTCCTCGCCCTGCAGTTCCTGCTGCAGATCGCCGAGGCCCTGAACTACGGCCCGCGCTCCGCCGGCTGGGCCGATCCGAAAGTCGGACTCGGGTCCGAACTGAACCCTGACTCCCTCAAGACGAGCCCCCACCCATGAGCGTCGCGGCCATCGGCTTCCTCTACGCGGGTGCCACCCTCAGCGCGATGCTGGCCGGCATTCCCATCGCCTTCGCGCTCGGCTTCGTGGCGCTCGCCTTCATGTACTTCTTCATGCCGGGCGCCTCCCTCGATACGGTGGCGCAGAACGTCTACGAGGAGATGGCCTCCATCACCTTGCTGTCGATCCCGCTCTTCATCCTGAAGGGCGCGGCCATCGGGCGTTCACGAGCCGGCCAGGACCTCTACTCGGCCATGCACGCCTGGATGCACCGCATCCCCGGGGGGCTCGGCATCGCCAACGTCTTCGCCTGCGCGCTGTTCGCCGCCATGGCGGGGTCCTCGCCCGCCACCTGCTCGGCCATCGGTTCGGCGGGCATCCCGGAGATGCGCAAGCGCGGCTACTCGCCGGGCTTCGCCGCCGGCATCATCGCCGCCGGCGGCACCCTCGGCATCCTGCTGCCGCCCTCCATCACCATGATCCTGTACGCGGTGGCGGCCGAGCAGTCCCTGGGCCGCCTGTTCCTCGCCGGCATCGGACCGGGTTTGCTGCTGGTCGGCCTGTTCGCCACCTGGTCGGTCTACCGCTTCCGCGCGGAATACGCCGCCGCGAAGGTGGCCTTCGAGCGCAACGGCACCCATTCGCCGATCCTGGCGGAAGACACCTACAGCATGCGCGAGCGCTTCTCGACGCTGCCGCGGGTGCTGCCCTTCGTGGTGCTCCTCACCGGCGTGATGGTGGCGCTCTACGGCGGCTACTCGACGCCGTCCGAGACGGCGGGCCTCGGCGGCCTCCTGGCGCTCGGCCTCATCGCCATCATCTACGGCGTCTGGCGCCCGAAGGACGTCAATCCGATCCTCGCCGCGACCCTGCGGGAATCGACCATGCTGATGCTCATCATCGGCATGTCGCTCCTCTACGCCTACGTGATGAGCTACCTGCACATCTCGCAATCGGCGGCCAACGCCATCGTGGCGATGCAGCTCTCGCCCTGGGTGCTGCTGGTGACGATCCTGGGCCTCGTGATCCTGCTCGGCTTCTTCCTGCCGCCGGTCTCGATCATCCTGATGACGGCGCCGATCATCCTGCCGCCGTTGAAGGCCGCCGGGTTCGACCTCGTCTGGTTCGGCGTCGTCATGACCATCACCATGGAGATGGGGCTGATCCACCCGCCGGTGGGCCTCAACATCTTCGTCATCAAGAACATCGCCCCCGACATTCCGCTGAAGGACATCATCTGGGGCACGCTGCCCTTCGTGATGCTGATGGCGGTGGCGATCCTGATCCTCTGCCTCGTCCCCGGCATCGCCCTCTGGCTGCCGAACTGGCTGCTGCCGTCGACGCGATGAGAAACAGGAACGGCGGGAGGATTTTTCCCCGCCGTTTCCAGTCGAAGTCAGACCGCCAGATGCAGAGTCGCAATGGAAATCGGGGGTTGCATCGACGCCCCGGAGGATCGGTCGCATTGACTCCCGTTTCGTGGGCATTTCGAGAGGCAAGCGAATTTGCCTATCGCATGTGCGACTCAATGCGGTTTGTATATCAAAAATAGATGGATTTGATAGACAAAGTCCGTTGTCTCGTACAGAGTGCTGCCAAGCGAGCTAGGCTTGCATCTTGCGGCCGCTTGGAGAGTCAAGGAAGATGACCAAGACACCATCTGGCTTGGAGCTCAATGGTGCGGTGGATTATCACTACGAACGCTTTCCTCCAAAAATAACGGACTATCAGAGGCTCATAAAACCCATTTCTGCAGCGGCGTCCGCGCTGGCCAGATATGATCAAATGCTCAAAGGGATGCACAATAGCGAAATTCTTCTCGCCCCATTGAGGAGCCAGGAAGCCGTCGTCTCCTCGCGCATGGAAGGGACTATCAGTACGCTCGACGAGGTCTTGCGTTACGAAGCGGATCAAGAAGGCGACGAAGAGCACGCGGAGCAGAGATATCGTAGCGAGGCTGTCGAGGTCCACCTTTACAGCAGGGCGATGCATGTCGCTCAATCGAGCATCAAGGATGGGGCGCCGATTTCGAAGTGGCTCCTGCGATCCACACACAAGATGCTGCTCGGATTTGGCCGCGGCGCCAGTATGTCTCCGGGCGAGTTCAAAACGGAGCAGAATTATCTGGCGGATCGTATAAAACGAAAAGTCCTTTTCGTTCCCATCAGTCCGGAACGTCTGAATGATGGTCTCGACAGCTTATTCCATTTTATGGAGAATGAGGACTGGGAAATCTTGATTCGAACTGCACTCGTTCATCTGGAGTTCGAGGCTATTCACCCATTCAAGGACGGGAACGGCCGTATTGGCAGAATGTTGATACCACTTATGCTCTGGAGATCTGGTGTTATTTCGCAGCCCTATTTTTACATGAGTGGGTATCTAGAGCAACGTCGGGACGAGTATGTCGATCGCATGCGCGAGGTTTCTGCCTCTGACGCATGGACGGATTGGATTGTGTTCTTCCTGGAAGCATTAGAGGCGCAGGCAAACGAGAACTTGAAGAAAGCAGAAGAAATTCGCGATCTGTATGAGAAAATGAAAGAGCAATTTCGTGAGACGCTTTCGTCTCAGTGGAATATATCGGCGCTCGATTTTGTTTTTACGAGGCCGATTTTTAGAAACAATGTCTTTACCAGTAAATCCGGTATACCTTCAGCCACGGCCCATCGGTTCGTAAGAAGCCTGGTCGAGGCGGGGCTTCTGAGAACCTTGTCTCCAGCATCTGGGCGCCGGCCTGCAATGTATTCGTTCGAGCCGCTTCTGGCTTTGGTCAGGTCGTAGTCGAACAAATCTGCGCATCTGCGATGACCGATCGCTCCTCGCCGGCATGACTCGACCTCAGCCGGAAAAGCCTCACCGCCCGGTCCAGTCCGGTGCGCGCTTGCCCAGAAACGCCTCCATGCCCTCGCGAAAATCGGCGCTCGTGTAGCAGAGGCGGATGAGGTCGTCGCCGGGACGCTCCCCGGCGTCCTGCAAGTCGGCATCTTGCAAGTCGGCATCTTGGAGCCGGCGCAGGCCTTCCTTGGTGGCCTGGAGCGTCAGGGGGGCGTGGCCGGCGACGAGGCCGGCGAGTTCGGTGGCGCGGACGTGGAGGGCGGCAGCGTCCGCCACGACCTCGCCGACGAGGCCGATGGCCAAGGCCTCGTCCGCCCCGACGAGGCGGGCGGTGAAGATCATGTCCTTGACCCGTGCCGGGCCGATCAGTCCGGAGAGGCGCTTGAGGTTGGCGAGCGACAAGCAATTGCCCAGCGTCCGCGCGATGGGAAAGCCGAAGCGGGCGTCGCGGGTGGCGATCCTGAGGTCGCAGGACGCCGCGATCGCCGCGCCGCCGCCGGTGCAGGCGCCGGCGATCGCCGCGATGACCGGCACGCGCAGGCGCTCCAGGGCGCCCATCACCCGGTCCATGAACCGCTCGTAGTCGAGGGCGTCCTGCGCGGACGAGAAGGCCCGGAACTGGGCGATGTCGGTGCCGGCGGCGAACGCCTTCTCGCCCGCCCCCGCGATCACCAGCACCCGCACGGACGGGTCGTCCGCGATGCGCGCGCAGTGGTCGATGATCCCCTGGTACATCGCGAAGGTGAGGGCGTTGCGCGCCTGGGGCCGGTTGAGGACGAGGCGGGCGATGCCGGCCGCGTCCTGCGCGAACAGGATCTCGTCGGTGGGGGTCGATGTGGCGTTCATGGCGGGTCCGGGGTGGCGTGGACGTGCCCCCGGTCTGCCCATCCCGGCCGCCAGGATCAACCTTGCCAGGATCAACCTCGCCAGGATCAACCTGACTGGGATCAACCCGGACGGGAACGCCCGCCGGATGCGTCCGTTGATCTCGGATTTGGCATTCGGCGCGCGATGGCCGCGCCCTCGGGAGAGACGACCCATGCGCGGATGGATGCGATACGTGGCCGGCGCCGCTGCGCTCGGGCTGGCCCTCGGCACGGCGCAAGCGGCGGAGGCCGGCTGCATCCGCCAGGTGATCAACCGGACGGCCCACGACGTGGTGTTCAGCCAGGATGGCGGCCCCGGGATCACCGTGCGCCCGCGCCGCGCCCACACCATCCTGTACCGCCGGTCGGGACAGGTCGATGTCGCGGTCTATTGCCGGTCGCGGGTCGCCGGCCTGGAGCCCGTCAATCAGGAGCCCGCCTACCAAGCCTCGTTCGACACCGTGGCGGTAATGGACCGCTGCTACGTCGAGGCCGGCCGCGGCGGCACCCAGCCCGTCGCCCTCAACAACCCGCGCCAGGGCGACATCGTGGTGGCGCCCTACGGGCTCGCCTGCCCGTAGGGGCGGGAGGCCGCCTCAGAACACCGCCGGCACGAACATCTCCGGCGGCACCGGCTGGCGGGCGTAGTCGTCGTGGCGCTCGCGCTCGGGCAGGTGGACGGGGGGATGCTCGACTTCGCCGTAGGGGATCTGCGACAGCAGGTGCGCGATGCAGTTGAGTCGGGCCTTCTTCTTATCCACGGCCTCCACCACCCACCACGGCGCCTCCGGAATGTGGGTGCGGGCGAGCATCACCTCCTTGGCCTTGGTGTAATCCTCCCACAGGCGGCGCGACTGCACGTCCATGGGCGAGAGTTTCCACTGCTTCAGCGGGTCGTGGATGCGCATGGTGAAGCGCAGTTCCTGCTCCTCGTCGGTGATGGAGAACCAGTACTTCAGCACGATGATCCCGGAGCGCACCAGCATCCGCTCGAATTCCGGCACGGAGCGGAAGAACTCCTCGACCTCGTCGGGGGTGCAGAAGCCCATCACCCGCTCGACGCCGGCGCGGTTGTACCAGGAGCGGTCGAACAGCACGATCTCGCCGCCGGCGGGCAGGTGGCTGACGTAGCGCTGGAAGTACCATTGCGTGCGCTCGCGCTCGCTCGGGGCCGGCAGGGCGGCGACGCGGCAGACGCGGGGGTTGAGGCGCTGGGTGATGCGCTTGATGGCGCCGCCCTTGCCGGCGGAATCGCGGCCCTCGAAGATCACCACGACGCGCAGCTTCTGGCTCTGCACCCAGTCCTGCAGGCGCACCAGTTCGTGCTGGAGCCGGAACAGCTCGCGGAAGTAGCGCTTCCGGTCCATCTGCGGCGGACGCGGGGCGCCCCCGACGGCGTCGGCGAGCTGTTCGAGGCGCTCCTCCTCCAGCTCCATCTCGAGCTCCTCGTCGAAATCGTCGGCGACCTCCCGCCGGATCGCCTCGATGTCGAAGCTGCCCGCCCGCTGCCCGTGATCCATGCCCGCCGTCCCGTCCGTCGCTCGAAGTCCCGATTGGTCGCGTTAGAGCAGGCGCATGTGACAGTCCTGATACGCCCGCCTGATACGGCTGCCCGCGTCACGACATTGTCGCGCGATTTTGCCATGTGCCGGAGAGGAATCCGGCATTTTGCCGGCACGGGACACGGCGAACGCCCATGCCGCGCCTTCTCACCGACGACGCCGTCCTGCCGGGCGTGCTGTTCGCCCTCCGCTTCGACGGGCAGGGCCGCGCCACGCCCATCGCGTCGGCCGCCGACCTGCCGGCGCCGGATGCGGACGGCGAGGGCTTCGTCTGGCTCCATATCGATCTCATCGACGCCCGCGTCGCCGGGCTCGTCGAGGCCGGGCGGTTCGGGCCGCCGCGCCTGTCGGCCGCCACCTTCGCCCGGGACGAACACCAGCGCGTGGTGGTGGAGGGCGCCTGCCTCGGCGTGGTCATCGCCGACCGCGAGCGCGCCTTCGACGGCGGCATCGGCGAGGAGCCGACGGGGCGTCTGCACTGCGTGCTCGGCCCGAATATCCTCGTGAGCGGCCGGCGCCACGCCACCGCCGGCGCCGAAGCCGCCCGCGACGCCGTCCTGGCCGGCGCCCGCGTGACGTCGCCGGCCCGTTTGCTGGAGCGCTTCGTCGAGGGTGTCGTCGCCTCCCTCGACGCCTGCGCCAAGCGCTTCTCCGACGAGCTCGATGCCATCGAGGACCGCGTCCTCGACGAGACCCGCGCCGACGATCCGAAGCCCCTGGCTCCCATCCGGCGACAAGCCGTGCGCCAGCACCGTCAGCTCGCGGGCCTCGCCGCCGTGTTCCACCGCCTGGAAGCCGAGACCGACGAGGACGACGACGCGCTCCCGGAGGCGGTGGTGACCATGGCCGCCCGCGTGGTCCAGCGCCTCGATTCGCTCCACCGCGACATGCACGTCCTGTCCGAGCGCACGCGCCTGCTGCAGGACGAGATCGCCGGCCGCACCGCCGCCGAGACCAACCGCCAGCTCTTCACCCTGTCGATCCTCACCGCCCTGTTCCTGCCCCCGACCCTGGTCACCGGCGTGTTCGGCATGAACACCAAGGGCCTGTTTCTGGGCGAGTTCGAGAACGGGTCGTTCCTGGCCCTCGCGATCTGCGGCCTCGCGGCGCTGGCGGTCTACGGCGTGATCCGCCGGCTCGGGCTCGTCAAACGCCGCGCCCGGTCGTAAGCCGGCGCTCTGCCGCGCGGCGGATGGCCTGAAACCACCGCGATCCGCGCGCAACCGTCATCGAAGCGTCACCTCCCGGCGCGAACGGTGCGCCAAACCCCGTCTGGAGCCTTTCCCCGCATGGACTTCTTCCGCCGCTTCACCGTGCTGATGTGCGCGCCGAACTTCGACCCGGACGACCTCGAGGGGGTGCGCGTCCAGCAGATTCTCAGCTCCATCGAGAAGCTCGGCTTCGAGGTGGTGCGGGCGCGGCGCGTCGAGGACGCGGCCATCGCGGTCCAGACCGACGCCGCCATCGGCTGCATGGTGGTGGATTGGGGCAAGCGCGGGCTCGACGGCAAGGCGGCGGCGCTGATCAACCTGATGCGGAAACGCGGGCTGGAAATGCCCATCGTGATCATGGTCCGACGCAAGCGCCTGGAGGACATCCCCGTCGAGGTGCTCGACTTCATCGACGGCTACATCTTCCTCGCCGAGGAGACGCCCGAATACATCGCCCGTGGCCTGGTGAGCCGGGTGAAGCAGTACGCCGAGACCCTGAAGACGCCGTTCTTCGGCGCGCTGGTCGATTACGCCGAGCAGGGCAACCAGCTCTGGACCTGCCCCGGCCACAACGGCGGCATCTTCTACAACCGCTCGCCCATCGGCCGCATCTTCGTCGAGCACCTCGGCGAGGCGATCTTTCGCGATGACCTCGACAACTCGGTCCTCGATCTCGGCGACCTCCTCGTCCACGAGGGCCCGGCGCTGAAGGCGCAGAAGGAAGCCGCCGTCATCTTCGGGGCGGAGAAGACCTACTTCGTCCTCAACGGAACCTCGGCCTCCAACAAGATCGTGCTGTCGGCCCTGGTGGCCGAGGGCGACCTCGTGCTGTTCGACCGCAACAACCACAAGGCGGCCCATCACGGCGCTCTGTTCCTCGGCGGCGCCGTGCCGGTCTTCCTCGAGACCGACCGCAACTGCTTCGGCCTCATCGGTCCGATGTACGCCGAGGCCCTGGACGAGACCGCCATCCGCGAAAAGATCCGCACCAACCCCCTGGTGAAGGACCCCGACGCGTGGAAGCGCGAGCGCCCGTTCCGCGTGGCGGTCGTCGAGCAATGCACCTACGACGGCACGATCTACAACGCGCAGATGATCCTCGATAAGATCGGCCACCTCTGCGACTACATCCTGTTCGACGAGGCCTGGGCGGGCTTCATGAAGTTCCACCCGCTCTTCGCCGGGCGCTTCGCCATGGGACTCAAGGGGCTCGACGAGACCTCGCCGGGCATCATCGCCACCCAATCGACCCACAAGCAGCTGGCGAGCTTCTCCCAGGCCTCGCAGATCCACACCAAGGACAGCCACATCCGCGGCCAGACCCGGCGCATCGAGCACCGGCGCTTCAACGAGACCTTCCTCGTCCACGCCTCGACCTCGCCGTTCTACCCCCTGTTCGCGTCGCTGGACGTCGGCGCGCAGATGATGAAGGGCCGCTCCGGCGTCGTCCTGTGGGACGACACGATCCGGCTCGGCATCGAGTGGCGCAAGAAGGTCCGCGCCATCCGCCGCGAGTTCGAGGAGAAGGAGGGCGATCCCCAGAAGCGCTGGTTCTTCGACCCCTTCGTGCCCGACACCGTGAAGGGACCGGACGGCAAGGTGCCGTGGGAGAGCATCTCCACCGACGAACTCGCGAGCAACGCCAAGTACTGGGAGCTCACCCCCGGGGCGGCCTGGCACGGCTTCACCCACGTGGTGCCGGACTACGCCATGACCGACCCCAACAAGCTCACCGTGCTCACCCCGGGCTTCGACCGGCGCACGGGCGAATACGCCGATCACGGCGTGCCGGCGCCCATCGTCGCGCAGTACCTGCGTGAAAACCGCATCGTGCCGGAGAAGAACGACCTCAACTCGCTGCTCTTCCTGCTGACGCCCGGCGTCGAATCCTCCAAGGCCGGCACGCTGATCTCGGGCCTCGTCGCCTTCAAGCGCCTGCACGACGACAACGTGCCATTGGAGGAGGCGATGCCGGAATTCGTCCGGCGCCGGCCCAACCGCTACAAGGGCGTGCGCCTGCGCGATCTCTGCGCCGACTTCCACGCCTTCCACCGCGAGGCCGGCACCAGCACCCTCCAGCGCAAGCAGTTCGAGCCGGGGCACCTGCCCGAGATGGTGATGACCCCGAAGGAAGCGGTGCAGCAGCTGACCCGCAACAACGTCGATTACGTGCCGATCGCGGAGGCCGAGGGGCGTGTGGCGACGACCTTGCTTCTGGTCTACCCGCCGGGCATCGGCACGGTGCTGCCGGGCGAGCGATTGGACGAGCGGGCCAAACCCATGCTGGACTATTTCAAGATGTTCGAGCGCTCGGCGAACCTGTTCCCGGGCTTCGAGGCCGAGATCCAGGGTGTGTTCCGCAACGTCGATCCCGACGGCACCATCCGGTTCCACACGTATGTCATGCGAGAGCCCCACGTCATGCGCGAGACCCGCTGATGCCGGGGCGCGCGGCGCTCGCCGGCGACCCCGACCTCGTCATCCGGCCCTCGTCGGATGCCGACGTGCCGGACATGGTGGACATCTACGCCCACCACATCCGGCGCGGGGTCGGCGACGTCGGCGACTTCGAGGAGGACCCGCTCCACCCGGACGACCTCAAGAAGCGCCGCAAGGCCATGCGCAAGAAGCGCCTGCCCCACCTCGTGGCCGACCGCGACGGGGTGGTGGCCGGCTACGCTTACGCCGTGCCGTTCCGCAAGCGGCCGGCCTACCGCTACACCCTCAAGCACTCGATCTACGTCCACCACGAACACCTGAGTGCGGGCATCGGCCGGCGGTTGCTGCCGGCCCTCATCGAGGCCTGCGCGGCCGGCGGCTACCGCCAGATGATCGGCTACATCGACGCGAAGAACGAGGCCAGCTTGCGCCTCCACGAGGCCTGCGGCTTCGTGCGCGTCGGGCTCCTGCCGGCGGTGGGCTACAAGTACGGCCGCTGGAGCGACAGCGTCATGGTGCAGTGCGCCCTGGGCTCGGGCGCCACCGACCAGCCGGGCACGTGGACCCGGCCCGTCGAAGTGGTGGTGGCCGGGCACGACTGGATCGGGAAGTAGAGGCCGGACAAGGCGCGACCCTCCTCCTCTGCGGGCGACGGTCTTCAGACATCTCGGGGGCAGCGCGGGTCCCCTCTCCTAGAAGGAGAGGGACAGGGTGAGGTGTGTGAGTTTTCCGGAGATGTCCCACACCTCACCCCAACCCTCTCCTTTCAGGAGAGGGAGTGCCGTTGTGACGCGAACCTGCCCAAGTGGATCATTTTCATTCCCGTAGTCGGGGCCATCGGTACCGTCCCAATTGTGTGGCTGATTCCGTAGTCTGCAGAGGATAGGGGCATGCACACGCGGCGCAGCCGGGGTTATTCGGCGTCCCGCCAGCCGCTGCCGTGCCACAGCCGCACCGTCACGGTGGCGGCGCCGTCCGCGATGACGATGCGGTTGTAGGCGTTGGGCTCCGAGCCGCGCAGGCGCGTCGAGGTCGCCGACCCGGCCTGCACCGCGAGAAGATGCCCGCGCCGGCCGCGCATGACGCCCTGGTCCACCGTGTCGTTCTCGGCACCCGCCCCGTCGGCTTCCGCGAAGCGGGCGTAGTGCCGGTGGAGGTGGCCGGCCAGCGTCAGCCCGACGCCCTGGCGCCGGAAGGCGGCGAGCGCGAGGTCGGCGCGGCCGACGAGGCGGGCCTCCTCGTCCCAGGGCGGCGGCATGAACGGGTGGTGCCCGACCACGATCCGGAACACGCCCTCGGGCATCGCCCGCAACCGCGCCTCGGCCTGGACGATCTGGCGGTGCCGGATCTTGCCCTGCGACCAGTCGGCCTCGGGCGCCCAGGTCCGCACGGTGTTGAGGCAGACGATGCCGATCTCGTCGTCGAGATGGGTCGGCTCGGTCGAGACCGCGATGTAGCGGCGATAGCGCGCGAACGGCCGCAGGAAGCGCTGCACGAGGTGGAACGGCGAGATGTCGTGGTTGCCCGGCACCGCGATCCAGGGTGCGTCGAGGCGGGCGAGGAAGGCGCGGGCCGCCTCGTACTCGACCTTGCGCGCCCGCATGGTGAAGTCGCCCGACGCGATGATCAGGTCGGGCCGGTCGTGATTCAGCTCGGTGACGAGGCCCTCGACCACGGCCGGGTCGGTGCGGCCGAAATGCAGGTCGGAGATATGGGCGAGGCGCCGCAACGCGGGGCTATTGCTGCGCGCGGTTGATGATCGCCTGAAGGGCCCGGGCCACGGGCTCGGTGACGGTCTTGCGGTACTTGCGGTGAACGAGCTGGCCGTTGTGGTAGATGTCGTGCTCGACGTAGAGCTTCTCGCCGTCCCAGCGGACGACGTTGTCGGTCTCGGTGGTCTCCTCGACGCCGAGATCCTCGCGAAAGGTCACGCCACCGGCTTGCGCAAACATGGTCGGTCCTGGGCTCGATACGGCTGGCGTCGCCGCGCCTCAGTGTAGGCATCCGCCGCGTCGGGCGCTACCCGCAACGCACCCTCAACGCACCGTCACCTGATCCTTGATCCGCTCGTAGGTGCCCCGGCTCAGGACCCGCTTCGACAGGAGCTGATCCACGGAGGTGTAGGGCCGCTTCTGGACGATGGCGCGCCCGATCATGCCGCCGCCCTTGAGGCCGTTGAGGTCGGCGACGCTCGCGCTGTTGAGATCGACGATGGCCATGGCGCGCGGACCGGCATTGTCGGACGCGCTCGCGACGTCGTCCTCCCCGGCGGCGATGGAAGGCTCGAACGTCAGGGGAGCGGGGGCGGCGGGGGCGGGTGCTGCGGGCGGTGGGGGGGCGACGGGCGAGATCGCCTGCGCCTGGGGCGGAGGCGCCGGCTGGACAGGCGCTGGGCTGGGCTGGACAGGCGCGGGAACGGGCTCGGCCCGGCGCACCGGGCGCGACGGCTCGGCGGTGATCACCACGGGCTCCGGATCGGTCTCCACCGGGGCGGGCGACCAGTAGAGCTGGATGATCCCCGCCAGTCCGGCCGCCACGACCAGGAGGACCACGACCCTCAGGAAGGCTGAACCGCTGAGCATCGAGGCGGCCTCACGCACGAGAACAGAAGAGTCCGCTTACCATGGGGGACGAATCGGAGTCTCGACGCGGTCGCCGCCGGCCGCAAGCTCCTGTCGATAAGATCGCTTCTTCGTCGCCGGCCGGTTGCTTCGATCAGATCCGCCCGGACCTCGTGCCCCGTGCAACCCCTGCGACAGGCGCGCGCGGTCGGGCGGGATCGACGCCCGGGCCCGCCGCCGTCATGGTCCGCGCCGATGCCCGCACCCCGCCCCGATCCCGTCTCCGCCCCGCCGGGCGGCGCCCTCGCCGAACGCTTCGGTGCCCTGCGCCACCTGCCGGCACTGGCCCGCCTCGTCTACGCGGCGAGCCCGCGCCTGCTGCCGACGAGCCTCGCCCTGCGGCTGGCCCGGGCGAGCCTGCCCGTCGGGATGCTCTACGTGGCGAAACTCATCCTCGACGCCATCGTGGCCGAGCACGCCCGGCCGCACCCCAGCGGCCTGGGATTCGAGGCCTGGCTGGTCGACCCGGCGCTCAGGCACCTCGCCGGCCTCGTCGGGCTCGAGTTCGGCCTCGCCATCCTGTCCGATCTCCTCGGCCGGGCGAGCAGCCTCGTCGACGGGATCGTCGCCGACCGCTACGGCAACGCCGCCAGCCTGCGGCTCATGCGCCACGCCGCCGCCCTCGATCTCGCCCAGTTCGAGGACGCGGCCCAGCAGGACCGCCTGGAGCGGGCGCGCCGGCAGGTCACCGGCCGCTCGAACCTGCTGTTCGGGCTGTTCGGCCAGGGCCAGGACCTCATCACGCTCGTCGCCTTCGCCATCGGGCTCGCCGCCTACGCCCCCTGGCTCATCCTGCTGGTGGCCGCCGCGTTGATCCCGGCCTTCCTCAACGAGACCCACTTCAATCGCCAGGGCTATCGCCTCGCCTGGACCCGCACCCCGGAGCGGCGCCAGATCGACTACCTGCGGACCCTGGGCGCCAGCGTCGAATCGGCCAAGGAGGTGAAGCTGTTCGGCCTCAACGGCTACATCGCCGAGCGCTACGCGGTGCTCGCCGAGAAGCTCATCGCCGACAACCGCGACCTAGCGCTCCGCCGCGCCGCCTGGGGCGGCGGCTTCGCAGCGCTCGGGAGCCTCGCGTATTACGCCGCCTACGCCACTCTCGTCTGGCGCACGGCGGCCGGGCAGTTCTCCATCGGCGATCTCGCGTTCCTCGCCGGCTCGTTCCAGCGCCTGCGCGCCCTCATCGAGGGGTTGCTGCAGGGCGTCTCGCAGATCGCATCCGGAGCGCAGTACCTCGACGACCTGTTCGCGTTCTTCGCGCTCGTCCCGGCCATCCGCTCGCCGGCCTCCCCCGTGCCGTTCCCGAACCCCGTGACGCACGGCATCGTCTTTTCGGATGTGGGCTTCCGCTATCCGGGCACGGACATCTGGGCCGTGCGCCACCTCGACTTTCATCTCCGCGCCGGCGAGGTCCTGGCGCTGGTCGGCGAGAACGGCGCCGGCAAGACCACCATCGTCAAGCTGCTGACCCGCCTCTACGACCCGACGGAGGGGCGCGTCCTCCTCGATGGCCGCTCCCTCGCCGACTACGACCTCGACGACCTGCGCGGCCGCATCGGCGTGATCTTCCAGGATTTCGTGCGCTTCAACCTCACGGCCGGCCAGAACGTCGCCGTCGGCCGCATCGAGGCCCGCGACGATCCCGAGCGCGTCAGGCGCGCCGCCGGGCGGAGCCTCGCCGACGCGGTCATCGCCCGCCTGCCGCTCGCCTACGACCAGCCGCTGGGCAAGCTGTTCGCCGAGGGCGTCGATCTCTCGGGCGGCCAATGGCAGAAGATCGCCCTCAGCCGCGCCTACATGCGCGAGGCCGAGATCCTCATCCTCGACGAGCCGACGGCGGCGCTGGATGCGCGGGCCGAGTTCGAGGTATTCCGGCGCTTTCGCGACCTCAGCCACGGCCGCACGGCGGTGCTCATCTCGCACCGCTTCTCGACGGTGCGCATGGCCGACCGCATTCTGGTGCTGGACGGCGGCCGGGTGCTCGAAGCCGGCACCCATGCGGAACTGCAGGCGAAGGGCGGGCGCTACGCTGAGCTGTTCGAGTTGCAGGCCGCCGGGTACCGTTGAGGCCGTCGCGCCCGCGTCAGGCCCGCAGGCTCTCCAGGTGCGCCCGGTAATCCGGCGCGAGGGTGAGGCCGAGCGGGGCGTCCATCCCGGGCGGCGGGTTGCGTACGCAGGCTTCGAGATAGGTCATGGTGTCGAGGATCACCGCCTCGGTGAACGGCTTGGCGATCACCCCGGCCGCGCCCTCGAAATCGTCGGTGAAGCGCCGCGCGTTGGCGGTCACGAACACGAGCACCACGTCCGACTCGTCCCGCAGGGTCCGGACGATGTCGAGGCCGGACGAGCCGCCGCGCAGCTGGAGATCGACGAACACGATGTCGGGACGGGTCTCCCGGGCCAAGCGGATCGCGTCCCCTGCCGTGGCGGCGGTGGCGACGACGGCGTGACCGCAATCCTCGAGCAGGAATTCAAGCTGCATCAGGATGAGGGCCTCATCCTCGGCGATCAGGACCCGAAGGGGTTCGGTCACGTGGTCTCCCTGCTGCCGGCCGTTTCACGCGGCAGGCGGATGTCGATCCAGGTTCCCGGTGAAGGTCCGGTACCGGCCGGCTGCCAAGCGATACTCGCGTTCAACTGACGTGCCAAGCTTTCGATCAGCCGCTTGCCGAAGGAGCGATTGCCCAGAACCTCGCGCGGCATGCCGACCCCATCGTCGCTGATCCCGATCTCGAAGTAATTGCCGTCGGGTTTCACGGTGATCGAGAGACGTCCCGGCCGCTCGTCGGGAAAGGCGTGCTTGAGGGCGTTGGTGATGAGTTCGTTCATGATCAGGGCGATGGGCGGCGCCTTCTCGACGGGCACCTCCACCGCTTCGAGGTCGAAACGCAGGCGGATGCCCGTGCGGCCCGAGCCGCGCACGAGGTCGGAGGCGAGCTCGCGGGCGAATTCCGCCACATCGAAGCGCTGGACGTCCTGCGACTGGTACAGGCGCTTATGCACCGTGCCCAGCGCCTCGATCCGCGTCAGCATCGTCTTCATCGCCGCCCGCGCCGTCGGGTCGACGATGGCGCGGGTCTGCATGGTCAGGAGCGAAGCGATCATCTGGAGGTTGTTCTTCACCCGGTGGTCGACCTCGTGGACCAGCATGGTTTTCGCCGCCAGCGCCTCCGTCAGTTCCCGCGTCCGCTTGCCGACCTCGCGCTCGAAATGCTCCTTCTCGTTCTGGGTCCGCATCTGCGCATCGACCCGATCGGTGATGTCGAGCTGCGAGGCGAAGAAATAGAGCAGTTCGCCGGCCTCGTTGATCACCGGGCTCATGTAGAGCGCGTTCCAGAACGGCGTTTTGTCCTTGCGGTAGTTCAGGATGTCGATGGCGATGTCGCGCCGCGCCGCGACGGCTTCGCGGATCTGCCGCACGGCGCTGGGATCGGTGTCGGCCCCCTGCAGGAACCGGCAGTTGGTGCCCATGATCTCGTTGCGCTCGTAGCCCGAGAGCCGGAGGAAGGCGTCGTTGACGAACACGATGGGGTTGTCGTCCCGGCGCGGGTCGGTGACGATCATCGCCATGCGGGTCGCACGGATGGCGGCGGCGAAGGGATCGCCCTTGCCGTGCTCGACCATCAGGTCGTCCGTGAGGTGCCAGGCGTCGTCTCGTTCCATCGTCCTGCCTTCTGACCTGCCGTCCCGGGCTTGCCGGATCCCTTCCGCGCCGTCCGGTTTCGCCCCGACACCGGACCCATCGCTGGGGCCTGCCGGTTTCGCGCCCGGTGCGGTGGCGCAGGTCGGGTTTTCGAGAATGGGGGCCGGTCCGGTTCGTAACCGTTGCCGTGCACCGCTTCAAATGCCGTGCGCGTGAAGAAGTTCAAATCCCTCCGGGAATTGACGAAGACGCCGCCCGCCGGAGGCCCGTCCGTGACTTTGGAGCCCGGTTCGAAGCCTTGTCTGTGACCCCGATGCCACGCGTCGGCGCGGAAGACGGGACAGCGGGAACGCTCCAACGGCCAAGCTCGTTCTTTCGTGCTACGCATGTCCCCCGGGGTCGGGCAGTTTCAGGAAATGTCGATGTCTCGTCGTCTCGGATGGTCGCGCGGCGTTCTCGCCCTCCTCGTCGCCGGTCAGCTCGGTGCCTGCGGCTCGACCCCCCGCGTCTCCTACACGGCGAGCGAGGCCGCCGCCGCCACGGTGCCGGGCATGGACCTCTCCGTGCGCGCCTACGCGGACGCGGCGGAGAAGACCTTCACCGAGATGGCCGCCCGGCCCGAGAACAAGAAGGTGCCGTTCGCCTACCTCGCCCTCTCGGGCGGCGGCGGCGACGGGGCCTACGGCGCCGGCATCCTCAATGGCTGGACGGAATCCGGCAAGCGCCCGGAATTCTCCCTGGTCTCGGGCGTCTCCACAGGCGCCCTCATCGCGCCCTTCGCGTTCGTCGGCCCGGAATACGACGCGGTCCTGAAGGACATCTACACCAGCGGCGTCGCCTCCACCCTGGTGCAGTCGCCGAGCGTCGCCAACGTGCTGTTCGGCTCCGGCCTGTTCGGCGACGGGCGCCTGCGCGGCCTCGTGCGCCGCTACGTCACGCCCGAGCTCCTGGCGGCGATCGCCATCCAGCACGCCAAGGGCCGCCGCCTCCTCGTGGTGACGACGAACCTCGATTCGCAGCGCGCCGTGATCTGGAACATGGGCGCCATCGCGGCCAATGGCGGCCCGACCGCCCTCGACCTGTTCGCCGACGTGCTGACCGCGTCGGCCAGCATCCCCGCGGTGTTCCCGCCCCAGCTCCTCGACGTGCAGGCGGAAGGCCGCGACTTCCAGGAGATGCACGTTGACGGCTCGGTGGTGACGCCGGTGTTCACCCTGCCGCAATCGTTTCTCCTGCGCGACGGGCGCTTCAAGGCCGGCGCCAAGTCGGACATCTACGTGATCATCAACGGGCGCCTGGAGCCGGAGTTCGACCTGGCGCAGAACAACACCCTGTCCATCGTCGAGCGCGCGTTCACCACGGCAAGCCGCGCCCGCAGCCGCGCCACCATGGCGACAACCTACGCCTTCACCCGGGCCAACGGCATCGGCTTCAACCTGGCCTACATCGACGAATCGGCGCCCAACACCACCGCGGCGCGGGGCTTCGACACGGCCTACATGCGCAGCCTCTACCAGAGCGGCTACGAAGCCGGCCGCACCGGGACGTTCTGGCGCAAGAACGTGCCGACCTCGCCCCTGCTGAAGACCGTCGCCGAGGCGCGCTGACCGAGAGGGCCGCGCGACGAGGGCCACCCCTGCGGGCGCGGCTCTCGTGCTGCATGCTGCAATGCGGTAGGGGAGGTCTCCCCGTGGGTCGCTTCCTCGCCCGCGCCGTTCGCGTAGCCGTGGCCCCCGCATGATCCAGATCGAAGACCTCACCTTCAGCGCCTGGGGCCGGCGCTTCTTCGATCGCGCCAGCGTCGCGATCCCGCCCGGCTCCAAGGTCGGCTTGGTCGGCCGCAACGGGGTGGGCAAGTCGACCCTGTTCAAGATCATCCTCGGCGAGTTCCAGCCCGATGGCGGCGCGATCCTGCTGCCGAAGACCGCCCGCGTGGCGAGCGTCGATCAGGAGCACCCGGCCACCCCCATCAGCCTCATCGACACGATTCTCGCCGCCGACACCGAGCGCGAGGCCCTGAATCTCGAACTCGAGACCGCCGAGCCCGAGCGCATGGGCGAGATCTACGGCCGCCTCATCGAGATCGACGCCGACCGGGCCCCGGCGCGGGCCGGCGAGATCCTGGCCGGCCTCGGCTTCTCCGTCGCCGATCTCGAACGCCCCATGGCCGAGTTCTCCGGCGGCTGGCGCATGCGCGTGGCGCTCGCCGCCGCCCTCTTCGCCGAGCCCGACATGCTGCTCCTCGACGAGCCGACCAACTACCTCGATCTCGAAGGCGCCCTGTGGTTGGAGGCGCGGCTCAAGCGCTACCCGCACTCGGCCCTCATCATCTCCCACGACCGCGAACTCCTGAACAATTCCGTCGATGCGATCCTGCACGTCGCGGGGGAAAAGCTCGAACTCTACACCGGCGGCTACGACGACTTCGAGAAGCGCCGGGCCGAGAAGGCGCGTTTGCAGGCCTCGACCAAGGTGAAGCAGGAAGCCGAGCGCGCCCACCTGCAGAGCTTCGTCGATCGCTTCAAGGCGTCCGCCTCCAAGGCCGCCCAGGCCCAGTCGCGCATGAAGCGGCTGGCCAAGATGGAGCCCATCGCCACCACCATCGAGGAGCACGTGGCGCCGTTCCACCTGCCGTCGCCGAAGCGGCCCTTGGCCCCACCCCTGATGCACCTGACCGATGCCAGCATCGGCTACGGCGAGGACGCGCCAATCCTGCGCGACCTCAACCTGACCCTCGACGTCGACGACCGCATCGGCCTGCTCGGCGTCAACGGCGCCGGCAAGTCCACCTTCGCCAAGATGGCGGCGGGCGCGCTGTCCGTGCGCGACGGTCGGATGGTGCGGGAGGGCCGGGTGCAGGTCGGTTGGTTCCACCAGCACCAGATCGAGGCCATGGACCCGAAGGACACGCCGCTGGCCATCATCCGCCGCGAGCGGCCGGACGACAGCGAATCCGCGCGCCGGGCCAAGCTCGCGAGTTTCGGCCTCGCCTTCGACAAGCAGGAGACGACGGTCGACGCGCTCTCCGGCGGGGAGCGGGCCCGTCTGCTCCTGAACCTCGTGGCGATGCAGGCGCCGCACCTGCTCATCCTCGACGAGCCGACGAACCACCTCGACATCGACAGCCGACGCGCGCTCCTCGACGCGCTCAACGACTACGCCGGTGCGGTGATCCTCATCACCCACGACCGCTCGCTGATGGAGCTGGTGGCGGATCGGCTCTGGTTGGCGGCCGACAACACCGTCAAGCCGTTCGCTGGGGATATGGACGACTACGCCCGGTTCGTCCTCGACCGCACCCGGGCCGGCCAGCGCGCGCCGGGGCAGGGACGGGAGAAGAAGGGTAAGCGCAAGGCGGCGTGAGCCGCTCGCCGCAGCGCCTTGCATGCCTGCCTTCTCACGCGGGAAAGGCCACGCCGCCGACCCGAAGGCCAGCGGCGCTCTGAGATCAAGATTACTTGCGCAGCAGCTTGGTGACGAGGCGGCCGATGGGGCTGCTCGACTCGTAGTTGCGCTCGTCGCGCACCACGGGGCGGTCTTCGTTGCCGAGGATCTTGGTGACGAGGCGTCCGATGAGGCTCATGGCTGGCTCCGGGTCTGAGGGGAGCGCCGGCGATAACGGCGCAGCTTGTCCCATCAACACGCAGGGTCCGGCCCCTGTTCCGTGAATGGGCGAGGCTTGGAGTGCCTCGCAGAACGCCCGACCACCGCCGGTTCTCGTCTTCAGCGCCATCGACGGGACGATGGTCGCCATCGGGATCGTGTCGGTGGGGGCATCATGATCCCGGCCCCCGAGACGGTGGAGAGCGCCCGCCCGTCGTAGGCGGGGTCGAGGGGCATCTCCCCGCACGGTAAGTGGCCCGCTGCGTCTCCTGTCTCTCTCCTGGAGTTCGGACACCGGCCTGCCCCGAATCAGGGTGTCCGTTCCGACAGGTCCATCAGGCTCCGGGGCACTTCTGGATTGTGCCGCGCGGATTCGGGGTCCTGGGCGGCACTTTGAAGGAGGCGCGAGATTTTCACCCCATCGACGATGCTCTTGTCGCTCAGGCAGTCGATCAAGACGCTGACGAGGTATTCCAGCGCAATGATGCGGGCCTCCATTTTCTCGGTCGATGCGCGCATTCGGAATCTCTCCCTGACCTGAGGTGATCATGACCACCTCCGGCGTCCCATGGAGAGGATTTGTTTGCATAGCCCTCAGGACAGGGGCGCATCCCTTGATCCGAGACGGGTGCGGCCGGCGGGACGACGGAAGTTGCCGCGATGCCCGGCCCGCGCTTCGGATCGGTGGAGAGCCCGGGAGGGCTACCGGAACAGGATGAGGGCTTTCGACAGGGTGATCCAGACGCCCCAGAGGATCGGGAGGCCGACGAGGGCCCAGGCCAAGGCGGCCCCGACGCTGAATCCGCCCCGCCCGATGCCCGGGCCGTCGGGGAGCGGACCCTTCGAGGCCGTCGGAGAAACGAGCCCCGCCTGGGCTGCCGCCACATCGGCCTCGCTCATGAACCAGCGCGGCGCGAGGGGCCGGATCAGCAGGTTGGCGACGAACCCGGCGGCGAGGAAGCCGGCCAGGACGTAGAGGGTGCGCCCGTAGAGATCGGCACCCTGCACGCCCGACGCCGCCTGGAACTCGCGGATCTTCGTGACGACGACGGGGCCGACGATGCCGGCGGTGGACCATGCGGTCAGCAGCCGGCCATGGATCGCGCCGACGAACTGGGTGCCGAACACGTCCGCCAGATAGGCCGGGATGGTGGCGAACCCGCCGCCATACATCGAAAGGATCACGCAGAAGAACGCCACGAACAGGGCTTGCGACCCGAGATGCGCCGCCCAGGGCGCCGCCGCGTAGAGCGCGCAGCCCAGCGCGAAGAAAGTCGCGTAGGTCACCTTGCGGCCGATCCTGTCCGACATCGAGGCCCAGAAGAACCGCCCGAGGATGTTGAACAGCGACAGCAGGCCGACGAAGCCGGCCGCGATGGCGGCGATCTGCGCCTTCTGTGGCCCGTCGAGCCCGGCGAAGCCGACGCCCGGCTGGCCGATCAATGCCCCGCCGAAGATCTCCTGCAGCATCGGGGAGGCCAGGGCCAGGACGCCGATGCCGGCGGAGACGTTGAGGCACAGCACGGCCCAGAGCAGCCAGAACTGCACCGTCCTGTGGGCGTCGTCGAGGTGGACGTGCCCCGAGGCGATCATCGGGTTCTTCGAGGCGGGCGAAGTCCAGCCCTCCGGCTTCCAGCCGGCGGGCGGCACGCGGTAGCCGAAGGCGCCGCCGAGCATGAACAGGATGTAGCCGAGGCCCATCAGCGCCAGGGTCTGCCAGACCCCGGCCGTGTCGGTGGTCCTGAAGCTCTTGATCAGGGTGTCGGCGAGCGGCGAACCGATCATGGCGCCGCCGCCGAAGCCCATGATCGCCATGCCGGTGGCCATGCCGCGCCGGTCGGGGAACCACTTGATCAGGGTCGAGACCGGGGAGATGTAGCCGAGCCCGAGGCCGATGCCGCCGATCAGGCCCATGCCGAGCCAGACCAGCCAGAGCTGGTGCAGGAAGACGCCGAGCGCGCCGATCAGGAATCCGCCGCCCCAGCAGAACGCGGCGGCGATGCCGGCCTTCCGCGGTCCGGCGCGCTCCAGCCAGCCGCCGAACAGGGCCGCCGAGAGGCCGAGCATGACGATGCCGATGGAGAACACCCAGACGAGGTCGCTGACGCGCCAGTCGCAGGTGGTGGTGAACAGCGCGGTGGCGATGCTCATGTCCGGGCAGGCGGCGGGCGCAGGCGCGCCGACGCTCAGCGCCCGGGAGAGCGGCATCCAGAACACGGACAGGCCGTAGGCCATGCCGATGCACAGGTGGATCGCGAGGGCGGCGGGGGGAACCAGCCAGCGGTTGAAGCCGGGCTTGGCGACGATGTGTTCGCGGGACAGGAATCCCGGTCGGATCGTCGTGAACGAAGCGGCATCCGCGGTCCGAACCGTCATCGTATCGTCCCCCCGCAGCGGCCATGGTTTGGGCCGTCTGGTTGTGTGGAGACCCTATGTCTTTTCTCGCGGCCGGTAACGGTGACGCGGGGACGATACACGGAGTCGTGATCGCCGAGACCAGGGATCAGCTTTCCTTAATGCCGCATTCCGGGATGCCGTCTTCGTTGTCGTAGTACTCGTACAGCAGGAACTTGCCCGCGAGGGTCACCTTCACCCGGTCGCCCTTGTTGTTGGGCTCCCGCTCCATGGTCATGTCGAAATCGATCGCCGACATGATGCCGTCGCCGAAATCCTCCTGGATCAGCTCCTTCCACATCGTGCCGTAGACCATCACCCGCTCGTGGAAGAAGAGGGCGGCCGGCCAACGGGCCGGCCGCCCGGATCCTCAGATCTTACCCATCTTCTCCTTGCCGGCGTCGCTCACGCTGTAGGAGCGTGCGCCGACACCGGCGAGCCTGCCGTCCTGGACGATGAGGTACTCGTCGCGGATCGGCCGCCCCTCGAAGTAGCATTCGAGGATCTCGCGGGTGCCGGCGGCGTAGCGGGCCTGAGCCGAGAGCGAGGTGCCGGAGATGTGGGGCGTCATGCCGTGATGCGGCATGGTCCGCCACGGATGGTCCTGCGGAGCGGGCTGCGGGTACCAGACGTCGCCCGCATAGCCCGCGAGCTGGCCGGATTCGAGGGCACGCACGATCGAGTCGGTCACGGCAAGCTTGCCGCGGGCGGTGTTGACGAGATAGGCGCCGCGCTTGAACAGCTTGAGCGTCTCGTCGTTGATCATGCCCTCGGTCTCGGGGTGGAGCGGGCAGTTCAGGGTCACCACGTCGCAGACGCCGTACATCTCCTCGCGGCTGGCGTGCCAGGTCAGGCCGAGTTCCGTCTCGACGGCCTCGGGCAGGCGATGGCGGTCGGTGTAGTGCAGGTGCATGTCGAACGGCTTCAGGCGCTTCAGCACCGCGAGGCCGATGCGGCCGGCCGCCACCGTGCCGACATGCATGCCCTCGACGTCGTAGGAGCGCGTGACGCAATCGGCGATGTTCCAGCCGCCCTTCATCACCCACTGGTAGGACGGGATGTAGTTGCGCACGAGGCCGAGGATCATCATCACCACGTGCTCGGCGACGCTGATCGAGTTGCAGAAGGTGACCTCCGCCACCGTGATGCCGTGCGCGTTGGCGGCGTCGAGATCGGTATGGTCCGAGCCGATGCCGGCGGTGACGATGATCTTGAGGTTCTTCGCCTTCGCGATCCGCTCCCTCGTCATGTAGGCCGGCCAGAACGGCTGCGAGATCACGATCTCGGCGTCGTGCAGGTGCTGGTCGAGAACGGACTCGGCGCCGTCCTTCGAGGAGGTCACGACGAGTTCGTGGCCGAGGCCTTCGAGATAGGGGCGCAGGCCGAGTTCGCCCGAGACGCTGCCCAGCAGCGTACCCGGCTGGAAATCGATGGCCTTCGGAGTCGGGAGGGTCTGGCTGTCGGCGTAGCGCTCGATCTTCGGCAGGTCGTCGCGGGCGTAAGCGGTCGGATATCCGTCGACGGGATCGTCGTAGAGCACGAGAACAATCTTGGCCATGTGATCCATCCCTTTGTTGTGAGGACAAAGGGGATCGCGCCCGGCCGCATCTCTGCGAACCATTTCGATGATCTTGGTCGGTCCAGGCGTTTCCCCGCTCGGGACTTCCAGAGACCATCTTGAGTGCGGCCCGGTGTCTCGAACGAGGAGAGCTTCCACGGGGACGGCGCGGTCATCAAACGAAAGTCTTGAATGGCCTGATCGACGCGGGCGATCACAGGGCGGCCCGCGCCTCGGCCGCCGAGACCGCGCTCTCCAGATCGGCGTCGAGGATGACGCGCGAGAGGGCCGCCGCCATGGGCGGCAGCGGATCGCGATCGGACAGGACGAGGCCGACGGCCTGCCGGTGCACCGGTTCGACGAGATCGATCATGACGAGGTCGGGCGTCCCGCTGAAGAGGTGCCGGAAGGTGTGGGGCACGATGCTGGCGAAACCCTCCTGGCGAAGATGGGCGCAGACGCCGAGGAACGAGTTGCTCACGACGACGGGCCTGAGGGTGAGGGACAGGCGGGCGGCGAGCTTGTCGAGGATGCGCCGGTTCTGCATGTCCTCGCTCAGGAGACACAGGCGCTGCCCGGCGGCCTCGGCCCAGGACACGCGGGCGCGCCCGGCAAGGGCGTGGCCGGCCCCCATCGCGAGGATGTAGTGCTCGTGGTAGAGCGGCAGCCGCCGGACGCGATCGAGGGGCTCGTTCTCCAGGTAGGTCAGGCCGGCCTCGATCTCGAAACAGTCGAGGCCCTTCTGGATCTCGCGCGACGACAGCGAGCGGATCTCGATCAGGGCCTCGGGATGGGCCTGGCGAAAGCGCGTGGTGAGGAAGCCGATGGCGCCCATGGCCGCCGGCACCACCCCGAGGCGCAGGGTCCCCTTCAGGCCGGTGCGCAGGCCGGAGAGGTCTTCCCGCAGGGAATCGTAATCGGTGAGGATCTGCCGGGCCCAGGCCAGCAGATGATCGCCCTCGACGGTCAGGCCGAGGAACCGCTGATTGCGCACGACGAGGGCGACCTGGAGATCGTCCTCCAGCTTGCGGATCGCCGCCGACAGCGTCGATTGCGTGACGTTGCAGGCCTCGGCCGCGCGGGCGAAGTGCTGCTCCCGCGCCAGCGTCACGAAGAACGAGAGATGCCGCACGAGCATGACGAAGCCGGCTCAGCTTCGGGCGCGCGTCGCTCCGTCATGCCAAATCCGGTCGATCCCTTCGGGAGGGCGGATTTGGGGATGGCGGATTGGGGCTTCGCTCAGACGCCGCGCGGGCTTGCCGATCCGGCCACGTTTCGGATCACTCCGTTCTGCGCCGGGTATCCTCGAGGGATGAGCCGACGCTTCCGGGACGGCGATGGGCGCTTTGCCAGCGGCACGCGCCCGGCCGGTGCTGGCGCGGAAGCCCGGCAACGCGTCGGCGAGCGCACAGATCCCGTCGCGCGCCGTCTCGGCGAGCTCCGCCCGTTCCGCCGCCGTGAACGGCGGCGGGGTGGTCTCAATCGGCGTGCGCGGAGCGTGCCCACCTTGCAGATGGCTTTGCATCACGGATACCGCGCCTTGCCCTATATCCAAAAAGACATAGCGACTGTGCCGGAATCGATGGCGCTTGCCTAGAGTGCGCTGCGCATTCCGCAGACGACGGCATGCCGCCGGATCGCGGCGCTCTGCGCATGCTTATTCGCCCGTGTCGGCCGAGAACTTCGCCAGAAATGGCAGCGCCGATCTTTCCGCCGCCCGTTCGATGGCCCGGTAATGGGCGACGACATCGGCGCCGAAAGCCGAGAGGCGCGCGCCGCCACCGGACTTGCCGCCGATCTGCGCATCGACGACGGGCTTTCCAAAGCCCTTGTTCATCGCCTCGACCAGCATCCACGCCCGGCGATACGACATGCCGAGCGCTCGGCCCGCTGCCGAGATCGAACCGTGCTCCGCGATCATCTCGAGCAGTTGCACCTTTCCGGGACCGACACGATGGTCCGGGCCGAGATCGATCCGGATGCTCAAGCGTGCCATCGACTCTCCCTCGCGCATCGGCGAACCGTTTTGGGATCACTCCCTCACGCTTCTATCATGTCGCGACACCGGGATGTGGTTGCCGGCGGGGTGAAGGCCCTATGCGGTGTCGGATACGCCGCACGGGATCACCCGCTCAGGATCGCGGCGATCGAAGCATTGCTGGCCGAGGCGTGAATGGGTCAGCGCCTCGGACGGGACAGCCAGCCGACCGCGAAGGCGACGGCGGCGAGGCCGACCAGGGCGGACATGCGGTTGTCGTCGGCGTAGCGCACGGCGCGCTGGCCGTAGGCGGTGCCGCGCTTGCGGGCGTCCCGGGCCAGATGGCGTCCATCCTCGATCAGGTCGTCGGCGCGGTCGCGCACCGCGTGGGCGAGATGCCGGCCGTCCTCGGCGAGATCCTCGGCCCGCGTGCGGGCGCGTCCGTAGGCGTACTGCGCTCCGCCGGCCACCTGGTTCACGGCGCCGCGCACCTGACGTGCCGGATCGCCGGTGACGCCGCCCAAAGCGGTCTGGGCGCGACCCTTGAGGTGACGGGACGCACCGCTGAACTGATCGCGGTTCATGGAATTCTCCTGCGTTCGAAAGGCACGGGCGTGGCGGGCCCGGAATCCGGTCGCCCGCCACGGGAGGACCGTAAGGCTCAGCGCTTTCCGGTGACCTTGTCGACGACCGAGGCGACGCCGTCCTTGGCTTCGCCGACGGTCTTCTGGGCGTCGCCCTTGAGTTCCTGTGCCTTGCCCTCGGCGACGAGCTTGTCGTTGCCGGTGACGTTGCCGACGCCCTGCTTGACGGTGCCGACGGCTTCGTTGGCCAGGCCCTTGATCTTGTCGGTGGTGCTGCTCATCGGGAGTCTCCTGTTCTGGGGGTGAAAACCGGCCTGACCCGACCGGCGGGACGACCGGCCCCGGCGAACCGGGGCCGGAGGGATCAGACGAACGGATCAGACGCGACGTGCGTCGTAGCCGGCGACCAGGGTGGCGGGCTGCGGGGCCCCGAGGCGACCGCCGAGGAAGCCCGCGAGGGCGCCGAGGATCAGGGCGAGCGCGCCGTAGAAGGCACCCTGGGTGGCGGCGGATTTCGCCGTGACGGCGGCGGCCTCGGCCTTCACCTTGGCGGCGGCGACGGTCTCATCGTACTGCTTGCGGTAGTCCTGGATCTGCGCCTTGGCCTGGTCGACCGGGATGCCCTGCGCCTTGGCCAGCGTGTCGGCGGCGCGGGTCTCGGCCTGGGCCTTCTGGGCCGGGTCACCCGTGAACAGGGCCCGGATCGCCGCGACGGCGGCGTCCTTGGCGGCCTGCGGGTCCTGGCCGGCGGCCTGGTTGCGGACCGACTGCTCGATGCCGTCGAGGGGGTTCGCGATCTTCGACAGCGACGGGGCCGCCGCCTGGGCCGCCGTCTGCACGGTGCCGCCCACGAGGGAGCCGGCGCCGCCGAGCGTGCTGGTCACGCCCGAGAAGGCGCCGCCGATGAGGCCGCCGGCCGCCGAGGTCAGCAGGTACAGCACCACCAGGGTGGTCACCGCCCAGGAGACGAGGCCGTGCAGGCCGGCGGTGCCGGCGACGGGCTTGCCCGAGAGACGGCCGGCGAGGACGCCGCCGGCCAGGGCGGCGACGATGCCGGACCCGACGAACCAGAGCCCGGCGCCCATGGACAGGGTCGAGGCGGCCGGGTTGTCGGCGGCGGTGGTGCCGACGCTCGACAGGCCGACGCCGACGCCGACCATGTTGAGGATGACCTGGGTGACCAGGGCGGTGACGGCGCCGGCGAAGATCGCGCCCCACGACACCTGGTTCAGCAGGACGGCGCGGGTGTCGGCCGAGGCCGCGGCGGAGGGGGTCGCGAGGATGGGGGAAGTGGACACGTTACTGGTACTCCGGGTCGTCGGTCGTCCGAGAAGTTCGGTCGTTCGAGGGGTCAGTGGGTGGGGTGGAACTTAAGGGTCCGCCCGCGCAGTCCCGGCGCGGTCGGATCGATCAGTTGCGGCTCAGTCGCGGCCGTGAATGAGGAGGCCGACGCCGTAGCCGAGGAGGCCGGCCACCAGCAGGGCGGCGACGGGATGCTCGGCGATCTGATGGGTCACGTCGCGGCCGCCGCGGCGCACGTAGTCGCCCGCATGCTCGTAGGCGTCCCCAGCCTGATCGTAGGCCTCGCGGGCGGCGCTGCGAACCGAGCGCTCGGCCCGCTCGTAGGTGTCCGCCGCGGCGCCCTGGGCGCGGCGCGCGCGGTCCTCGACGTCGCCCGAACCGACGAGGTTGCCGACCGTGTCGCGGACCTTGCCGCCGAGGTCGCGGGCGGTGTCGGCGACCTGGTCGACGCCGTCGCGCACGGTGTCCTTGGCCTGACCGTACAGATTCTCGGCGGCGCCCTGCGCCTCGCGGGCCCGGCCCTCGACCGAGTCGCGCCGCGAGCCGGTGAGATCACCGACGGCGCCCTGAACCTTGCCGCCGAGTTCCTTGGCGGCGCCGGTGATGCGGTCCGTATCGACCATGGTGTTTCTCCTATCTTTCAGTGACGTTCGTGTTCGTCGGGTGAGACGTGCGACCGAAGCTACGTTTCAGGGGTGGTCTTCGGTTTCACAGCTGACTTCGGTAGGTTCTGCTGAGATTTGCCCTCGGCCGTGAGGTTTTCGTCGCCGATCAATTTGCCGATGGCTTCCTTGACCGATCCCTTGAGCTTGTCGGGCGTCGAAGACGTCTTCTGCGGGCTCACGGAGGTCTCCAGAATGCAGGGGCAAAGTGTTGGGAGGAGTACCGGCTCTGAAGTGGCCCGTGATCGGCGCCCGGCAATGATACAGATGTACCGGTAGAGCGATTTATTTTACCCGGGGGAGGCGAGCGGGAAGCCATTGTCGCGTCCCCAGACAATGGCCTCGGAGCGCTTGTGGACGCCGAGTTTCCGATAGAGCGAAGCGGAGTGATTGCGGACCGTGTTGCGGGACAGATTCAGGCGCCGCGCGATGGCGTCGTCGTCCAGGCCCTGGCAGATGTGGTCGAGGATCTGGCGTTCCCGCACGGTGACGTTTGGGACGAGGCCGTCCTTGTGCTCGCTGCCCGGCCGGCGCAGGTTGGCCAGCTTCTCGATCAGCCCACGACTGAACCAGGACGTGTCGGCCATCACCGCCTCGATGGCGTCGAACAGGTCCCGCTCGGTCCGCTTGCGCTCGGTGATGTCCTGCAGGACCAGCAGGGCGAAGGCTTCGTCGCCGATCTCGACCCGTTCGGCCGAGACCAAGCAATCGAGGTTGGTCCCGTCCTCGTGACGCAGGCAGACCTCGAGGCCGAGGACGTAGCCGGTGCGCGCCACGGCGGTCTCGAACTTGTCCCTGGCGCCCTCGTGCACCCAGAGGCGAAGGTCGGACGGCGATCGTCCCGTGACCTTGTCGGCGCCGTAGCCGAAGACCCGCGAGAAGGCTTCGTTCACCGCCGTGATGGCGAAGCCGTCGGCCCGCACGAGAACCGTCGGCACGGGGGTGAGCCGGAACGCCTTGGCGAACCGCTCCTCGCTCTGCTTGAGCGCGGTCTCGGCCTTTCGCCGAAGCTCGAGGTCGGCGAAGGTGAAGAGCATGCAGGGCTCGTCGCCGAGCTCCATCGGCTCGCCGGCGACGATGACGAAGCGGGTGCTTCCGTCCGGCAGGTCGAGGCAGGCTTCCATCTGCGGGATGGTCCCGCCCGCGTGAAGCCGCGCGATCGCGAGGTCGCGGCTGCGGGCGCCGGCCAGCACGTCGACCTCGTAGACGCTGCGGCCGATGACGGCGTCGCGGGTGTAGCCGGTCATCTCCAGGAAGCCGAGATTGACCTTGACGTGGCGCAGATCCGAAAGCCGGCAGATCACGGCCGGCGCCGGATTGGCGTTGAACGTCGCCTCGAAGCGCTCCTCGGCCTCGAACTGCCCGGAAACGTCCTTGAGGATGAGGGCGAGGCAGCTCGGATTGCCGTCCCGGTCGGTGGCGACCAGGCTTCGGAGCGAGTGGACGAAATCGACCTCCGGCTTGTCCGAGCGCCGCACCTCGACGATCACGTCGTGAAACTTCTCGCCGGAAACGACCCGCTCCATCGGGTAGCGGTTCGGCGCCTGGTTGTTGCGGTAGCGTAGGGCGTAGCGCTCCCGGTACGCATCCACGGTGCCGCCCAGCTCGTCGAGGGATTCGGCCCCGTGCATCGCGAGGGCCGCCGTGTTGGCGTAGGCGATGGTCTGATCGGGCTCGATCAGGATCACCCCCTCGGTGAGACCGGCGATGATCTGCCGGAGTTCGTGCCTGTCGACGCCCTCCACCACCTTCGATCGCCTTCCCCGCCGCTCGCATCGAGCCAAGCCGTAACGAGGGCGTACGATGGCGGTTCCGGGGGAGACCGGATCGCGACTGGTATAACCGTATCACTGACGTGAATGTGATCGATCAGCCCGGGGCGCGTGCCTGACAACCGCGCGGATGCCGGCGGATGAAGGCACCCATCGAGGGCGCGTTTCGTGCCGCTAATAGTCCCGGGGGTGCCCGATCGAGCGGACCGGAGGGCCGGATCGAACGAACGCCGTTCGGCCCCCCGGGATGGCGGTTCTGGCTCCGCTCAGGCCGCGTCGGGCAGGTCGTCGAGGAGCTTGTCGAGGGTGATGGGATAGTTGCGCACGCGGATGCCGGTGGCGTTGTAGACTGCGTTCGCCACCGCCGCGCCGACGCCGCAGATGCCGAGCTCGCCCACCCCCTTGGCCTTCATCGGCGAGGACATCGGGTCGACCTCGTCGAGGAAGATCACCTCCTGGTGCGGGATGTCGGCGTGGACCGGTACCTCGTAGCCGGCCAGATCGTGGTTGGCGAAGAAGCCGCGCCGGGTGTCGACCGCGAGTTCCTCCATCAGCGCCGCGCCGGTGCCCATGGTCATCCCGCCGATGACCTGGCTGCGGGCCGATTTCGGATTGAGGATGCGGCCCGCCGCGCACACCGCCAGCATCCGCCGGACCCGGATCTCGGCCGTGTCGGCATCGACGCCGACCTCGACGAAGTGGGCGCCGAAAGTCGATTGCTGCTGCTTCTTCGACAGGTCGCCGAACTCGATGCTGTCCTCGGCGGTCAGCGCACCCCCCGCCGCGGCCTCGCCGAGCGGCACGGCGCGGTTGCCGGCACGCACCTGCCCGTCCGCGAACTCCGCATCCGCCGAGTTGATGCCGAGGCGCTGGGCCACCGCCTCGCGCAGCTTCACGCAGGCGGCGTAGACACCGGCCGTCGACGAGTTGGCGCCGAACTGGCCGCCCGAGCCCGAGGAGACCGGGAAGGCTGAGTCGCCGAGGCGCACCACCACCTTGTCCAGCGGCACGCCCATCATCTCGGCGGCCGTCTGGGCGATGATGGTGTAGCTGCCCGTGCCGATGTCGGTCATGTCGGTCTCGACCGTCACCGTGCCGGTGCCGTCCAGGCGCACCCGCGCGCCGGACTTCAGTACCATGTTGTTGCGGAAGGCCGCGGCCATCCCCATCCCGACGAGCCACTGCCCGTCGCGGACCCGGCCGGGCTTCGCATTGCGCTTGGCCCAGCCGAACCTCTCCGCACCGAGCGTGAGACAGCCGACGAGGTCGCGGTGCGAGAAGGGACGCTCCGGCGCCTGCGGATCGACCTGGGTGTCGTTGCGGATGCGGAACGCGACGGGGTCGAGCCCGAGCTTCTCCGCCATCTCGTCCATGGCGACCTCCAGCACCATCAGGCCGGGCGCCTCGCCGGGGGCCCGCATGGCGTTGCCCTCGGGCAGGTCGAGATGGGCGAGCTTCATCGCGGTAAGGCGGTTGGCGCCGGCATAGAGCAGCTTGGTCTGGTTCACCGCCGTCTCGGGGTCGCCGTCGGGCAGGTTGCCCGAGGTGCTCTCGTGGGCAATGGCCGTGATGGTGCCGTCCTTCGTCGCGCCGATGCGCACGCGCTGGATCGTGGCGGGCCGATGGGTGGTGTTGTTCATGATGAGGGGGCGCGTCAGCGCCACCTTGACCGGGCGCCCCGCCGCCTTCGCGGCGAGGGCGGCGAGGACCGCGTCGGCCCGCACGAACAGCTTGCCGCCGAATCCGCCGCCCACGTAGGGGGAATCGAGCCGGACGTTCTCCTTGGGGATACCGAGGATCTTGGCGAGGCTGCCATGGCCCCAGGCGATCATCTGGTTCGAGGTCCAGAGCGTGACCTTGTCGCCGTCCCAGGCCGCGATGGTCGCGTGCGGCTCCATCATCGCGTGGCTCTCGTCGGCGGTGGTGTAGGTCTCGTCGAACGTGAGCGGGGCCTGCGCGAAGGCCCCCTCGAAATCGCCGACCCGCTCCTCGCCGTTGCCGCCGCTGCCCTCGCCGCTGTCGCCCGGAACCGGCTTGGCACCCTTCGCCTCGGCGGCGAGGTCGAACTTGCCCGCCGCGGGAGCGTAGTCGACCGTCACCAGGAAGGCGGCCGCCCGGGCCTGCTCGAAGGTCTCGGCCACCACGACCGCGATGGCCTGGTGGTAGTGCTGGATCTCGTCGCCGCCGAAGAGGTAGGCGGCGTTCATCATGCCGCGCTCCATCCGGGGCGTCTCGAGCGTCGTGACGATGGCTAGGACCCCGGGCGCCTGCCGCGCCGCGGCGGTGTCCATGCGGCGCACGCGGCCCTTGGCGATGCCGGCGCCGAGCACGTAGCCGTAGGCCTGGTTCGCGACGACGTCGTGGCGCTCGTAGGCGTAGGGCGCGGTGCCGGTGGTCTTGTACTTGCCGTCGATCCGGTCGGTCGGCTTGCCCACGACCTTGAGCTGGTCGATGGGGTTCCGGCCCGCGGGGGTGTCGAACTTCATGGCTCAGGCCCTCGCTTGGTTGAGCGCCGCCGTGAGCGTGCGCTCGGCGAGCTTTAGCTTGTAGGCGTTCGCGGGAGTGGGCTCGGCCCCGGCGAAGACCGTGTCGGTCACCGCCTTGGCGCCCTTCGGCAGGTCGGCCTCGGCCGCCTCGACGCGCCAGGGACGCGGCGCCACACCGCCGAAGGCGACGTGCCCGGACCCGTCCTTGCCGAGGATGGCGGCCACCGAGACCAGCGCGTAGGCGTAGGAGGCCCGGTCGCGGACCTTGCGGTAGATGTGCGTGCCGGCCACGGGCTTAGGCAGCGTCACCGCCGTGATCAGCTCGCCCGGCTTCAGGGTCGTGTCGATCTCCGGCCGGTCGCCGGGCAGGCGGTGGAACTCGGCCATCGGGATCTTCCGCTCCGTCCCCTTCGCGTCGACGGTCTCGACGGTGGCGTCGAGCACCCGCATGGCCACCGCCATGTCACCGGGGTAGGTGGCGATGCAGGCCTGGCTCGCCCCGATCACGGCGAGTTGCCGGCTGACGCCGTCGAGGGCCGAGCAGCCCGACCCGGGCTGGCGCTTGTTGCAGGCCTGGGCGGTGTCGAAGAAATACGGGCAGCGGGTCCGCTGCAGCAGGTTGCCGGCGGTGGTCGCCTTGTTGCGGAGCTGCCCCGAGGCGCCGGCGAGCAGCGCCCGGCTGAGCACCGCGTAATCCTTGCGGATCCGCGCATCGGCGGCGAGATCGGTGTTGCGCACCAGGGCGCCGACGCGCAGGCCGCCGTCTTCCGTCGGCTCGATGGTGTCGAGGCCGAGGCCGTTCACGTCGACGAGGTGGGCCGGCGTCTCGATCTGCAGCTTCATCAGGTCGAGGAGGTTGGTGCCGCCGGCGATGAACTTGGCGTTCGGCGTGGCGACGACGGAAGCGGCCGCCGCGGCGGGCGAGCTCGGGCGCTCGTAGGTGAAGGATTTCATGCCTGTTTCCCCGCGACCTCGGTCATCGCCTCGACGATGTTGGAATAGGCGCCGCAACGGCAGATGTTGCCGCTCATGCGCTCGCGGATCTCGGAAGGCGTCGCCTCCATCGGACCGTCGAGGTCCGCCGTGACGTGGCTCGGGATTCCGGCCTTGATCTCGGCCAGCACCGCGACGCCCGAGCAGATCTGACCCGGCGTGCAGTAGCCGCACTGATAGCCGTCATGCTTGATGAAGGCGGCCTGCATCGGGTGCAGATTCTCGGGCTGGCCCAGCCCCTCGATGGTGGTGATCTCCGAGCCCTGGTGCATGACGGCGAGCGTCAGGCAGGAATTGATGCGCCGCCCATCGACGATCATCGTACAGGCGCCGCACTGGCCGTGGTCGCAGCCCTTCTTCGAGCCGGTCAGGTGCAGGTGCTCGCGCGCCGCATCGAGGAGCGAGGTGCGGGTGTCGAGGTCGAGGTCGCGGCGCTGGCCGTTCACGGTCAGCGACACCTTGGCCATCACCGGCCTGTCGGTGCCGGCGGGGTTGACATCGGCGCGGGCGCCGTTCGGCGCGGCGGCCAGGGCCGCGGCGGCGGATGCTCCGACCATCAGGTCTCTCCGATTCACTGTGAGGTCTTCAGGACGTCCCATCTGGTCTCCGGACGTGCGACGGGGATGATCGACCGGGGGCCGTCCATCGAAGGCGGGATGCCCAGGGCAACACGGACAGCTTGGATTGGCTCCAAGGTATCGCGCAAAAGCCTGATGATGAGGGGTGATGTCGCGGCTCCGCCCGTTCGGCGCGGAGCCGATGTCAGGGGCCTGAGCGCCGGTAGCCCGGCATCCGCTCCGCCCGTTCGGCCAGGGCTCGCGCGAGGTCGTCGAAGGCCGTTTCCGGCAGGGAAACGGCGGTGGCGAGGTAGTAGCGCTCCCAGCCGACGGAGAGGAAATCGAGGCCGAAGCGGTCGGCCGCCGCGCGGGCGCCCAGCCCGGCATCGGCCGCGCCGTAGGCGATGACGGCGGCGACGGCCTGATGGGTGAATTCCTCGGTGGCGTAGCCCTGGATGCTGGCCGCCGGAATGCGGTGCTGCTCCAGGAGGCGGTCGAACCAGACCCGGGTTCCCGATCCCCCCTGGCGGTTGACGTAGCGGACCCCGCGCCCGGCGAGATCCGCCACCGCGTGGATGCCGAGGGGGTTGCCGGGGCCGAGCATCAAGCCCTGCTCCCGCTCGAAGAGGGGTCGAACCCGGAAGCCCGGATCGCCGGCGATCTTGGCGAAAGCGGGTCCTCCGGCGACGAGATCGCGGGCGCCGCAATGGAACCCCGCCGCGTCGGCGCGCCCGTCCGCGAGGCGCGCGAGGGCGTCCTCGCTGCCGGCGACCGTGAGGGCGATTCCGGGCCAGTTCGCGCCGACTTCCATGATCAGCAGGTCGTGACTCGCCGCCACCGTGAGCGGGTGCACGTCGCCGCCCAGGACGGGCCCGAGGCGTGCCCGGAGGGTCCGTCCCTCGCGGGCCATCGGCGCCGCGAGGCTGGACGCCGCGGAGGCCAGGGCCTCGCGCAGGAGCAGGCCGGTCGGTGTCAGCGTACTGCCGTGCCCGCGCGTCTTCTGCACGAGCTGATGCCCGAACGCGGTCTCGAGCATCCGCAGCCGCTCCCAGGCCGCCCGGTAGGAGAGACCGAGCCCCGTGGCGATGCCCTGGACCGAGCCGGTTTCCGCGATGGCCTCGAGCACCGCGACGGCTTCGGAGACCGAGATGCGGTGAGGGCCGACCGCGATCGTGCCGCCGAGGCCGAGGTCGATGATCGGGGACGGTTCATCGGAAGGTTGCGTCATGTCGAGGCCGTCACACCATCTTTCCGAGGTCTCCGCAACGCGCTGGCGTGTGACCGGGATGTGGCCGGCGCGCCGCCTATCGTCCTCCAAGCGACGCCGGCTGGCCGGGCAGGTCCAGCCGGTAGCCCGTGTCGGCGAGGGCATCCCCGGTGACGCGATAGACGCCGAGCGTCCGATCGACGTAGTTGCCGATGTAGACGTAGGAACCGGACGGGCTGAAGACGATGCCCTGGGTCACCGCCCCGGCCGCCGCCTCCGCCACCCGCCGGACCGTGCCGTCGGATTTGAGGGAGAGCAGCGCCACGGCGCCGGTCGGCGTGTAGCCCGGCGCGCCGTGCGGCGCGCTCGCCCCGCGCACCACCGAAACGGCGGCGTGGCGGCCGTCGGGGGCGATGGCCAGCGCCTCCGGGGTGTCGCCGATGCCGAGATGGTCGATGACCACCGGTCGCGCCGCGTCGGCGCGGATGACGCTCACGCTGTCGGCGTGGCCGTCGCTCGGCTCGGTGCCGGTGTTGCCCGTGAGCGCGAGCGACCCGTCGGGCGTGACGGCAAGACCGTAGACGCCCGGGCCGACGGGGAGGTCGAGGCCGGGATCGTAGCGCATCACCGTTCCGTCGAGGGACAGGATTCCGATCCGGCCGGCCTTGTTCTTGGCGACGAACGCCCGCCGCCCGTCGGGGGCGAACGCCACTGCCGCCGCCTCGTCGCCGACATCGACGATGGCGACGGGACGCACGACGGTGCCCACGATGGTGAGCAGGGTTACGCTGCGGCCCTCGCGGTTGGCGATGAGGGCGCGGCCGCCGGTCCGGTCGATGGCGAGGCCGGAGGGCTGGCGTCCGACCCGAACCGTCTCGACGAGGCGCGGCGGGGCGGCGGTGAGGTCGATGACGTGGAGCCGGTCATCGGCATGTGCGTACCAGGCCGTGCCCTCCTGGCGCATGAGGACCGAACTCGCCACGAGCCCGAGGCGGCCGTCCGGCGTGACTCGAAGATTGGTCGGGGGTCCGTAGACGGAATTGTCGAGGGGCAGGGTGTGGGCGAGCCGGGGCCGCGCCTCGTCGCTCACGTCGAGGATGCCGACGGAATCGTGGCCGTTCGGACCGTTCCGGCCGCCCTCGGGCGCGAAGAAGGTCTTGCCGTCGAGCCCGACGAGGATGAAGGCCGGACCCTCGGCCGCCGACGCGGCGGAGGCGACCAGGAGGGCGATCACCCGGAGGGTGCCGATCAGGATTGGTCTCATGCTCCCTACATAGGGGGCGTTCGCCGGAAATCCCCCGATCCGCCCACCGCGACGGCCGGATCGGGCCCAGCCCACCGTCCTGCCGTCGATGGTGAGGGACGGGTCCGAGCCCGGATCGTGCGATCTTGCGGCGGACCGGCGGCGAAACCTGATACGGGTGGACGATCGAGGCGCCGGCCGGGCCGGGATCGTCCGGGTGACGCATCTGGGGGGATAGGCCGTTGCGATCCAGTTCGAGACTGTCCGAGCGGTGGTTCAATGTCGTCCTCTGGCTCGTGGCCCTCGCCTTCGCGGTGTTCCTCATCGGCCTCGGCGCCCTCGTCGTCGGTGACCTGCCCCAGGTCGAGCATCGCTTCACCCTCGCGCAGTTCCTCGACAAGGCGGAGGCGCAGGCGTCGACCGATGCCCTGAAGCGGATACGCCGGGAGCAGGACGACGTCCGGCGTCAGGCCGAGCAGGCGCAGCTCGCTCTGGACGCGGCGCGCTCCGCCTCGGAGGCGGCGCGGGAGACCTTCGCGAACTGGCTCAAGACCCGCGACGCCACCCAGCGCGTCGATCAGGACCCGGCCCTCGTCGCCCGCACGGAGGGGCTCGACGCCCTGAAGGCGGCGGAGCGCGCGGTCGAGGAGCGCCTCGAAGCGTTGAGCCGGTCCGGCCTGGACCTCTCCGAGCGCGAGGCGACGCAGGACGGCATCGAGGCGGAGCTGCGGGCGGTGGGCCAGCGCAAGCTCGACGCGGCCGAGGCCGACCAGGAGCTGCGGGTCTTCGGCTATCGCCTCGCCCTCACCCTGCCACTCCTGGCGCTTGCCGGATGGCTGCTGCTGAAGCGCCGTCACACCCGCAACTGGCCCTTCGTCTGGGGATTCGCCTTCGCCGCCGCCTTCGCCTTCTTCGTCGAGCTGGTGCCTTATCTTCCGAGCTACGGCGGCTACGTGCATTACGGTGTCGGCGTCCTCGCGACCCTCTTCGTCGGGCGCGGGGCGATCAACGCGCTCCACGCCTACAACGAGCGGCAGAAGGCGGCCGAGGCGCGGCCCGACGCGGAACGCCGCACGGAGATCGCGACGGACCAGGCCCTGCAGCGCCTGGCCAAGAAGGTGTGTCCGGGCTGCGAGCGGCCCATCGACCTTGCCAATCCGGCGGCGAACTACTGCCCCCATTGCGGCATCGGGGTCTTCGAGCGCTGCCCCGCCTGCGAGCATCGCAAGAGCACCTTCGAGCGGTTCTGCTCCGCCTGCGGCACGCCGGGGGCCACGCCCGCCTGAGTGTCTCTCACAAACCGCCCGCTGCGCCGCCGTGCTCAGGGCGAGAACCGGCGGTGACCGGGAGTTTCGCGAGGCACTCTGACGGGGGCCGGATCAGCCCGCGAGCCCCAGGATGGCGCGGGCCTCGGCGGGCTTGGCGACCCGCCGGCCGTGCCGCTCGACCGCCGCCACGGCGAGGCCCACCAGTTCGGCGTTGCTCGCGGCGAGCCGGGTCTTCGTGATGCGGATGTTGTCCTCGAGCCCGGTGCGGACGGCGTCCGCGCCGCGCGCCAGGGCCCAGTCCATCACCGGCGCCTGATGGCGGCCGATGCCGGCCGCCGTCCACGTCGCCCTCGGCAGCACGCGCCGCAACTCGGCGAGTAGGATGTCGAGGAGGTGTTCCTCGGCCGGCATGGCGTTCTGCACGCCCAGGACGAACTGGACGTGGGGCCGGTCGTCCATGAGCCTGGCCTCCGCGAGGCGCCCGGCGCCGTGCAGGTGCGAGAGGTCGAAGATCTCGATCTCCGGCCGCGTGCCGACGCGCCTCATCTGGGCGGCGAGATCCTGCACCAGGGTGGTGTGGTTCTCGTACACGATGGTGGGGAAGTTGACCGACCCCGTCGAGAGCGAAGCCATGTCCGGCGCGTGCCGGAGCGAGAGGCCACGGCTCGCCGGATCGCGCCCGCGCCCGCCGGTGGAGAACTGCACGATCATGCCCGGGCAGTGCGAGCGCAGGCCCGCCTGCACGGCGGCGAACCGCTCGGGATCGGAGGAGGGGCTCTCGTCGTCGTTGCGGACGTGGATATGGGCCAACGTCGCGCCGGCCTCGTAGGCGGCGTGGGTCGATTCGATCTGCTCGGCCACCGTGACGGGCAGGGCGGGGTTGTCGGCCTTGCGCGGCACGGAGCCGGTGATCGCGACGGCGACGACGACGGGCTGGCTCATGGCGTTTGTCTCCCGCGAATGGTGTGAGGCAGGGCTTTTCCCGCTTCGACCGGTGCGTGTCACCCCTCCAACGTCCTGGGGCGCACGGCCGTTCGGCGCCCGCCCTCCGTCCCGCGCGGCCGTGATATCCAGGGTGGGCTGCGGCGATTGCCCCGCGGACCGGATGTCGGCCCGCTCGACGGAAAGGCCTTTGTCTCGTCTGGCCTTCAATTGGGAAGGTCTTTATGGTGAGGGGACCGCATCGGTGCTTTAGATCGATTGTAAAAATTCCGATGACGACTTGGAATCATTACAAAATGTCCGACGTGAGCGACAGCGGCCGGGGCGATCACCTGCGGGATCGGCCGTCGGGCCCCCTGAGCGCCGGATTCGATCCTTCCGCGACGCCGGAGGCTGGCATCCCCTCGGGGGTCCTCCTGCAGGGCCGCCGCGAGATCGTCATCCTTCACGCCGGCGCCCACTATCGCCTCCGGGTGACCGCCAACGACAAGCTGATCCTCACGAAATGACGATGCACCGCCCCTTGCCCCCCTCCCGGCGCGCCCTGCTCGCGGGCGTCCTGGGCTGTGCCCTGGCGCCCCCCGCCCGCGCGGCGGCCTCCGCGACCCGCATCGCCTCCCTGGGCGGAGCCGTCACGGAGATCCTGTGGCGCCTCGGCGCCGGCCCGCGCATCGTCATCGTCGACACCACCAGCGTCTACCCGGCCGAAGTGCTGCGCGAGCGGCCGAACGCCGGCTATCTCCGGGCCCTCTCGGCCGAGGGCCTGCTCTCCGTCGGACCCGATCTCGTCATCGCCGCCGAGGGGGCCGGGCCGCCCGCCGTGCTGGCCCTGCTGCGGGAGGCCGGCGTGCCCGTGGAGATGGTCCGCGAGCCCCCCACCGCCGAAGGGGTTCTGGACAAGATCGCCACCGTCGGCCGCCTCGCGGGACTCGAGGCGCCGGCCGACGACCTCGGCCGCGCGGTCGCCGACCGGTTCGCCGCCCTCGGCCGGCAGCGCGCCCGCGTGGTGCGGCCGGTCCGCGCCCTCGTGGTGCTGTCGCAGACCGGCGGCCGCGTCATGGTCGGCGGTCGGGGCAGTACGGCGGACGGCATCCTGGCGCTCGCCGGCCTCGTCAACGCGGCGGACGGTCTCGAGGGGTTCAAGCCCCTCACCGACGAGGCCATCGTCGGCGCCGCCCCGGATGCCGTGATCATGATGACCACGGAGGGCCGGAGTCCCACTCCCGAGGCCGTGTTCGCGAGCGGGACGGCTCTGGGCCAGACGCCGGCCGCCGCCCGGCGTGCCCTCGTCGCCATGGACGGCCTCTCCCTCCTGGGCTTCGGCCCCCGGACACCCGAGGCGGCGGGCGACCTCATGCGCGCGGTCTACCCGGACCTGCCGCGTGACTGACGGTCCAGCGCCGGGCCGGCCCGGCGCCACTGTCACCCCCTCGCCGGGTCGGCCCGGCGCCATCGTCTTCGCGGGGCTCGGCGGGCTCCTCGTCCTCGCCGTCCTGCTCTCCCTCGGACTCGGGGCGGTGCGGATCGCACCGGGCCGCATCCTCGACATCCTCACCCCCGGCACGGTTGAGCCGGGCTTGGCGGAGCCGGGCTTGGCCCGCGACGCCCTGGTGGTGCTCAACATCCGCCTGCCGCGCACCCTGCTCGGACTCCTGATCGGCGCCGGACTCGCCGTGTCGGGGGCCCTCATGCAGGGGCTGTTTCGCAATCCCCTGGCCGACCCGGCCCTCGTCGGCGTCTCGGCGGGGTCGGGCCTCGCCGCCGCCGCCGTCATCGTCCTCGGCGACCGGCTCCTCGCCGGGGCCGGGCTGCCGGGACCGGTGCCCTACGCGGCGCTCCCCGTCGCGGCCTTTCTCGGCGGGCTCATGGTGACCCTCGGGCTCTACCGGATCGCCACGCGGGCCGGCCGCACCTCCGTCGCCACCTTGCTGCTCGCCGGCATCGCCCTGGGCGCCCTCAGCGGGGCGCTGACGGGCCTCCTCGTCTATGCCAGCGACGACCGGCAATTGCGCGACCTGACCTTCTGGTCCCTCGGGAGCTTGGGCGGCGCCACCTGGACCAAGGTGTGGGCGACGGCGCCGGCCCTGCTGCCCGTCCTCGTCCTCGTGCCGTTCCTGGGGCGGGGCCTCAACGCCCTGGTCCTCGGCGAGGCCGAGGCCTTCCACCTCGGCGTCGCGGTGGAGCGGTTGAAGCGCCTCGCCATCCTCCTCGTCGCCGTGGCCGTGGGAGCCGGCGTCGCGGCGAGCGGGGTGATCGGCTTCGTCGGCCTTGTCGTGCCGCACGCCCTGCGCCTCGTCATCGGCCCGGACCATCGCCGGCTGCTCCCGGCCAGTGCTCTTCTGGGCGGCGCCTTCCTGGTGCTGGCGGATGTCGCCGCGCGCCTCGTGGTGGCGCCGGCCGAGCTGCCCATCGGCATCGTCACCGCCTTCGTCGGCGCACCGGTCTTCCTGTGGCTGCTGCTCGGCAGGCCCCGCCAGGATGACTGAGCCCGCGCTCCTCGCCGCCCGCGACCTCAGCTACGCGACGGGCGGGCGCCGCCTCGTCGACGGCGTCTCGTTCGAGGCGCGGCCCGGAACCCTCCAGGTGATCGTCGGACCCAACGGGGCCGGCAAGTCCACCCTCCTGCGGCTCCTCAGCGGCGAGCTGCGGCCGACCCGCGGCACCGTCGCGTATGCGGGCGAGGCGGTGGCGGCGATTCCCCCCTGGCGGCTCGCGGCCCTGCGCGCCGTGCTGCCCCAGGCCGCCCACTTCGCGTTCCCGTTCTCCGCCGCGGAAGTCGCGCGGATCGGCCTCGACGGGATCGGTCGCGGCCTCGGCCGGCGGGACCGCGACGGGATTCTGGCCGACGCCCTGGCCCGGGCCGATGCGGGCCATCTCGCCGGCCGCGCCTACCCGACCCTCTCGGGCGGCGAGCAGGCGCGGGTGCAGTTCGCCCGGGTGCTCTGCCAGCTCGCGGCCGGCCGCACCCTCGCCGAGCGGCAGATGCTGCTTCTGGACGAGCCGACCGCCAGCGTCGATCTGCGCCACCAGGGCGCCCTGCTCGACGCCGCCCTGGATCTTACCCGGCAGGGCGTCGGCGTGATCGCGATCCTGCACGACCTGAATCTCGCCGCCGCCTACGCCGATGCGATGCTGGTGCTGGACGACGGCCGCCTCGTCGCCCACGGCCCCCCGACCGAGGTGATGCGGGACGATCTCATCGCGCGGGTCTTCGGCGTCTCCTGGCCCGTCGGTCGGGTTCCGTCGGGTGACCAGCCCTTCCTCCTGCCCCGCCGGAGTGTTGCTTGCCCGCAACGTCCGTGATCGATGACTGGGCCAATCTGGAACGTCTTGAAGAATTCCGGAAGGCAGATCGGAACGGCGACAATCTAGGGGGCCGCCGCCGCCGTTGACCGCCCACCATCCGGCCCGGCACTGGGAGATCAGCCAGCCAGCCCTTCGCCAGCCAGCCACGTCTCTCGACTGTGTCCCTGTTCGACAGTGCTCCTGTCGACATGCTCCTGGCGGATGCCTCCATGTCCCGATCGTCCCACCGCGCCTGGCTGGCGCTCGGCTGCTCGCTCCTCGCCCTGTCCGTGGCCCAGGCCCAAACGCGGGCCCAGACCGCGCCGCCGGTCCGTCCGGTCCCGGCCGAGGCCGATGTCAGCCTCGACACCATCTCGGTGACCTCGACCAAGACCCCCGGCAGCGCCGTCGATGCCCTCTCGGGCACGAGCGTGGTGACGCGCGAGCAGATCGAGCGGGTCCAGCCGAGCCGCCTGTCGGACGTCCTGCGCGACGTACCGGGCGTGACCACGCAGGAGAACCAGAACGATCCGGCCCAGGCGATCAACATCCGGGGCCTGCAGGATTTCGGCCGGGTCAACGTCCTCGTCGACGGCGCGCGCCAGGACTTCCAGACCTCCGGTCACAGCGCCAACGGCGTGTTCTACCTCGATCCCGAGCTCGTCGGCGGCGTCGACATCACCCGGGGGCCGACGGCGACCATCTACGGCTCGGGGGCCATCGGCGGCGTGGCGGCGTTCCGCACCCGCACCATCGACGACATCCTGGCCCCCGACGAGGTGGCGGGCGCCGTGCAGAAGCAGGGTTTCGGCACCAACGGCCAGAAATTCATCAACTCCACGGCCCTCGGCGCCCGCATCGGCACGGCGGCGGACGTGTTCGGGCAGTTCGTGTTCCGCAACAACGGACCGTACCGCGACGGCCTCGGCACCCTGGTGCGCGACACCGGCAACGAACTGACCTCGGGGCTGGCGAAGTTCAACCTCCGGCCCGCCGACGGGCACGAGCTCAGCGGCACGGCTTTGCTGCAGCGCTTCGACTTCGCCAATGCGGGCACCAGCAATGCCGGCGCGCGCTTCGCCAACGCGGTTCAGGCCGACACCTACACCCTGAGCTATCGGTTCAGTCGGCCGGACGTGCCGCTGATCGATTTCAGCATCAAGGGCTATTACACCACCACGCACAACGACCTGACCTTCCTGCAGGACACGGCCAGTGGCCTCTACGGCCGCCTCGGCACGCGGGCGGGCGACCGGATCACCTACGACATCGGCACGACGGGCTTCGACGTCCACAACACCGCGCGCTTCGACACCTGGGCGCTCGACCACGCCGTCACGGTCGGCGGCGATTTCGTCCGGAACGATGTCCGCACCACGGACCAGGCCGGCGGCTTCGGCGGCGCCTTCACGCCGTCCGGCCAGCGCAGTCTCGCCGGGGCCTTCGTGCAGGACGAGATCCGTTATGCCGGATGGCTCCGGGTGATCGGGGCGCTCCGCTACGACACCTACGACCTGTCGGGCGGGGCCTTCCGCTCCAGCGGTGACCGGATCTCGCCGAAGATCACCGTCGGCGTCTCGCCGTTGCCCGGGATCGAGGTCTACGGCACCTACGCCGAGGGCTACCGCGCGCCCTCGATCACCGAGACCCTGGTCCAGGGCATCCACCCGTTCCCAGCCTTCAGCATCCTGCCGAACCCGACCCTGCGCCCCGAGGTCGCCCGCACTGTGGAGGGCGGCATCAACCTGAAATACAATGCGGTCCTCGCGCCGGACGACGTATTCCGGGCGAAGGTCAACGTCTTCCGGAACGAGATCGACGACTTCATCAACATCCAGGCGGTGGGGCCGACCTACTTCGTGCCGGCCATCGCCGGCATCCCGGCCTCGATCTGCGCCCGGATGCCGGGGCGCTTCCCGTGCGTCATCCCGGTCCAGTCGTTCCAGTACCTCAACATCGCCCGGGCCGAGCTGTCGGGCGTCGAACTGGAGGGCGCCTACGATTGGGGCCGGGGCTTCGTCTCGCTCGCCGCCACCCACACGGAAGGCCGCGACCGGGCCACGCGCCAGAGCCTCATCACCGTGCCGCCGGACCGGATCAGCACCAGCCTGGGCCTGCGCTTCCTCGACGAGCGCCTGACGGTCGGCACCCGCCTGAACCTCGTCGACGCCCGCACCGACCTGCCTGCCGGCGCCACCATCCTGGCGACCAAGGCCTATGCCCTCGTGGACTTCTTCGCCTCCTACCGCGTCAACGACCGGATCAAGGCGGACTTCATTCTCCAGAACGCCTTCGACAAGCGCTACACCCAGTACCTCAACGCCCTGTCCAATCCCGGCCTCGTCGCCAAGGCGGCGATCAGCATCAAGTTCGCCACGCGGTGAGGCGGACGGCATCGACTCGGCCGACGATCCGGCCCGGACGCGGTCGTGGTCTTCGGCCATGGCGGAAAAGGATCGTCCGTCTCGCGATTGCCAATCTATCCCAACTTGAATGCGCAATTGAAACTATAAAGCTTCCTTTTTACCAGTCATGTATCCCCTGATTTGCCCCTAATAAGGAAAAAGTGTGATCGTTTTGCACCGTCGCGAGTCAAAGCCTCGGATGCGGTCGTCGGATGCTGAACTATTTTTTGACTCCCTCCGTGCACGGCGTAATCGTCCGCCATGTTCGCCGAGACTGCGAGCAACGAGCCAATAAAAAATACAAAAATTGGGGAGACACGATGTCGAGGCAAGGTCGGGTGCTGCGCCGCTCACTGATGGCGAGTGTTCCTGTGTGGAGCATGCTGATCGCCGAAGCATCGGCGGCGTGTCAGCCGGCTTCACCGGCCAGCGGGCAGACCGTGACCTGTGCCGATACGCAACCGACGGGCTTCATCGCGCCCGCCACCGCGACGGGTCTGACGGTCAACATCCAGCCGGGCGCCGTCATCGGTTCGCAGCAGACCGCCACCGGCACCAGCCCGAGCTTCACCAACGTGCGGGTGAACGGCACGAGCGTCGTCAACAACGCCGGCACGATCAGCAACACCGCGCCGCTGAACCGCGACAATTACGGCGTCAACCTGGCGGGTGACCGCTCGACCCTCAACAACACCGGCACGATCACCCTGACGGCCCCGGCCGGCAGCACCACGACGCGGGTCTACGGCGCCTTCTCGAGCGCGCCGGACGGCGCGCAATACGCCAGCACCACCGTCACCAATGCCGGCGTCATCGCGGTGACGCAGAACGGCAACGGCATCGCCCGGGGCATCTATTCCGGCGAGAACACCACCCTGTTCACGCTCAACAACACCGGCCTGATCTCGGCCACCCGCGGCACCTCCGCCACGGCCACGACCGCCGTCGTGGCAGGCGTCGATGCCGACGACGACACCGACCGCCTCGTGGTCAACAACGCCGCCGGCAGCCTGATCACCGCCACGGGCACCAACACCCGCGCGGTCTCGGGCCGCGCCGCCCAGTACGAGATCAACAACAGCGGCACCCTCACCAACACCACCGCCGGCGAGGCCGCCATCGCCACCTTCGCGGTGAATGCCGGCAATGCCGGCGACGCCACGGCCCCGCGCGCCTACAACACCGTCATCACCAACACGGCCACCGGCGTCATCAACGGCGATGTCCGCAACTTCGACCAGGATCTCCAGACCGCCGCGACGTTGGTGAACCTGCGCCGCACCGGCATCCTCACCAATGCCGGCACCATCAACGGCAACCTTGCCTTCGGCGGCGGCAGCCAGACCGTGACCAACACCGGCCGCATCACCGGCGGCCTGTCGTTCCTCGATGTCGCCGCCACCGTGAATACGGTGAACCTCGGCACCGGCTCCAGCATCGGCGGCAACATCACCGCGCAGGGCCTCGGCACGAACACCCTCAACCTGTCGGGCACCGGCACCCTCACCGGCACGGTCGCGGGTTTCACCAGCCTCAACCAGACCGGCGCCGGCAGCGCCTGGACCACCGCCAGCGGCTCGGTGCAGAACCTCTCGGGCAACCTGACGGTGGCGGGCGGCAATCTCACCCTCGGTGCCGGCTCGACCCAGACCATCGCCGGGCTGATCCAGGTGACGGGCGCGGGCGCGCAGCTCACCGTCAACAACACCCTGACCAACAAGACCGTGAACCTGTCGGGGTCGAACACGGGTCTCGTCAACAACGGCACCCTCGTGGGCATCGGTGCCGCGGGCCGCGCCAACACCGCCGCCACCCGCGTCTACGGCGTGCTCAGCAACTCGACCGGCGCGGACTTCGCCAACGTCGCGGTCACGAACACCGGCACCATCGCGGTGACCGAGAACGGCGTCGGCATCTCCCGCGGCATCTATGCCGGCGAGAACATCGCCTCCATGGCGATCACCAACGCCGGCACGATCTCGGCGACGCGCAACGGTACCGGCACGGCGGCGGTCGCAGCCATCGATTCCGACGACGATGTCGCGGCCCTTACGGTCAACAACCGCGCCGGCGGCCAGATCACCGCCACCGGTACGGGCGTGCGCGCCATCCAGGGCCGGGCTCAGGCCTTCACCATCGTCAACGACGGCGCCATCACGGGCCCGGCGGGCGGCCAGGCCATCGTGGTCTACGGCGCCGGCAACGCGACGCTCGCCAACAATGCCGGCGGCGTCATCACCGGCGACGTGCGCTTCACCGATGCCGACCCGCAGAACGCCACCACGGCGAACCGCCGCAACAGCACGACTACCAATGCCGGCCGCATCGTCGGCAACCTCCAGTACGGCATGGGCAATCACACCCTGACCAACACGGGCGCCATCACCGGCACCATCGCCTTCGCGGATGTCGCGGCGAGCCGGAACACCGTGACCCTCGGCACCGGCTCGACCATCGGCGGAGCCATCACCGCCACGGGCCTCGGCATCAACGCCCTGAATCTCACGGGCACCGGCACGCTCGCGAGCAACGTCACGGGCTTCACCACCCTGCGGCAATCGGATGGCGCCTGGACCCTGGCCTCGGGCTCCACCCAGAGCTTCTCGGGCGGGGCGACCGTGGCGGGCGGTGCCCTGACGGTGAATTCCACCCTCAACGCCAGCACCATTGTCGGCGCGGCGGGCACCCTCGCCGGCACCGGCCGTGTCGTCGGCACGCTGACCAATGCCGGCATCGTCGCGCCGGGCTCGGCCGCCGCACCCTCGGGCACGCTGATGGTCGCGGGCAACTACGTCCAGCAGGCCAGCGGAACGCTGCAGAGCGCCGTCAGCGCCGACGGACAGGCCGCCCGCCTCGTCGCCACCGGCACCGCCACCCTCGGCGGCACGGCGAGCCTCATCGCGGCGGCGGGCACCTACCTGCCCAACACCCGCTACACCGTGCTGACCGCCGCGGGCGGGGTGAACGGCAGCTTTGCCAACGTGACCGACAGCGGCACGCTGCCCTTCCTCATCCGCGCGATCGCCTCCACCGACGCCAACAACGCCTACGTGACTCTGGCGCAGCAGAGCTTCGGCCTCGTGGCGCAGACGGCGAACCAGGCCAACGTCGCCCGGGGCCTCGATGCGGCGCTCGCCAACAACCCGCAGGCGCTCCTCGTCATCGACAACCAGAGCAATGCCGGGATCGCCGCCACCCTCGACCGGGTCGCCGGCCAGGGCTACGCGTCGCTGGCCGACCCGCAGCTCCGCTCGGGCCGCGCCTTCAGCAGCCAGCTCCTGTCGCGGGCCTATGCGGCCAGCACGGAGGCCGGCCCGACGGGCTTCACCCTGCCGCCGACGGTCTACGCCGCCGACATGCCGAACCGCGCCCCCGTGCCCGCCCCCCGGTTCGTCGAGACGAGCCGCGGCTACGGCGTCTGGGCCACGGGCTACGGCCAGTTCGGCTCCGTCGATTCCACCGCCAACGCGGCGGGCCGCTCCGAGACCGTCGCCGGCATGGCGGGCGGCATCGACTTCCACCCGCAGGTCGGCACGGTGCT
>NZ_JAKSXV010000074.1 GCF_022829345.1 Methylobacterium sp. J-090
TGGTTCTCTGTATCCAGGGACTTCAGCCGCTTGACCTGGTCATCCTTCAAAGCGCCGTACTCGGTACGCCAGAGATAATACGTGACGTCCGTCACCTCGATGGACCGGATTGCTTCGGCAACCTTCCGGCTCTGCGAGACCACGACATCAACATATAGCAGCTTCGCAGCAATCTCTTCAGGCGTCTGCTTATCACGTCCCATGACAATATCGTCCACATGTCTCAAAGCCCTAACTCAGGGACGACCACTTTTCAGGGGGCAGGCCAGAAAGGCGAGGGCCAGCCCTAGGCTCGTCACGACGATCGCTTTCACGTTCCGTTCCTCCCAGTCAGGCGGTCCCACCGCCGTATGTTCTCACGGCCGAAGCCCACCTGCCGAACCCCGTGACAGCTCGATGGTCCGATTCCGGCGGGCGATCGTCGCCGCGATGCGGGCTCTTCGCCCGCGGCGCCTGTCCCACCGCCCCGCGCGGCCTTGCCGGTCCGCTGCGATCACGATCCGACCGGATCTCCCGCGATCGCGATGAGCAGCCGGCCGTCGCCGAGGAGTCGCGCGGCCGCGCGCCTCCCGTCCTCGGGCGTCACCGCCGCGATGCGCCGGTTGTGCGTGTCGAGCCAGTCCAGCCCGCAGCCGTCGAGCTGCAGCGCGAGCAGCAGGGCGGCGATGGCCGACGAACTGTCGAGGCGGAGCTTGGACGAGCCGAGCAAGTATCCCTTGGCCCGGTCGATCTCATCCTGACCGAGCCCGTCGGTAGAGAGCCGCAGCAACTCGTCCTCGATGACCCGCAATGTCTCCCCGACACGGTCGTTTCGAGTCGCGGTCATGCCCACCAGGGTGCAGGCGCCCTCCGCGACATGGAGGCCCGTCCGCATCGCGTAGCAGAGGCCCCGCTTCTCCCGGACCTCCCGGAACAGGCGTGAGGACATGTCTCCGCCCAGGCACTGGTTCACCACCGTCGCGGCGGCGAAATCGGGATCCTGCCGGGGGATGCCGGGACGTCCGAACCGGATCGTCGATTGCGGCAGGCCGAGCCGCGTCACGACCCGCTCGCCGAGTCCCTGAAGGCCCGTGAGCGGTGTCGCCGCCATCGCTCCCCCGGGAAGCTCGGCGAAGGCGCGATCCAGGGCGATGCCGAGCGCCTCCGGCCCGATCGCGCCGACGACCCCGACGCGCAGGTTGGCCCGGGTCAGCATCCGTTCGTGAAGCGCCGCGAGATCCCCGTGCGAGATCCTCGGAAGACTGTCGAGGTCGCCACCGACCGGTCGGCCATAGGGATGGACGGGGAATCCACGCGCCGCAAAGCTCCGGCTCGCCACCGGGTCCGGCCGGCTGAGCCCGGCGCGCGCATCCGATTCCAGGGCGCTCCGGACGCGGACCAGGTCGTCCGGTGCCAGGCGCGGAGCGCGCAGGGCGAGACCCAGCAGGTCGAAGGCGGCCGCCGCCTCGCGCGCGAGGGTCTTGAGCTCGCCGCGCAGGCTGTCGGTCCAGATCGAGAAGGACAGCCGGATCGCCCGGTCACCCAGTGCCCGGCGGAACGCACCGGCATCCATCGGGCCGGCGCCCTCCGTCAGGAGATCGGCGAGCATCCGTGCCGACCCGGCCCGGTCGGCGGCGTCCAGCGTGGGACCGCCTCGGAACCCGAACTGCATCGACAGGATCGGAAGCGTATGGTCCTCGATCAGCCAGGCCTCGATGCCTCCGGGACTGCGCAGGCGGTGCACGCGGTCGGCGAGGGCCGTTGGGGTGGGGGCGACGTGGATCGTCACGACAGGGAGCCTTTCACGTTCAAGCCGCCTCGGAACGGATGAGATGGCCGGACACACCCCTCTCCCGCGCCAGCAGCGAGAGGGCCCGCAGGAGCGCCTCGGCGGTCACCGCCTCGATGCGCGCCTCCCAGGTCGCGAGATCGTCGAGGCCGAGGCCGCAGCACAGGGCCATGCCGTACCAGTTGGCGAGGCTGACCTGACTGTCGCGGGCATAGAGAGCGCTGGCCACGAGCTGGGTCTTGGCGCGGGCGATCGCGGACGCTTCGAAACCGGACTCGCGCAGGTCGGCGAGCACCGCATCGACGGAACGGTCGAGATCCCGGGGCGTGGTTCCGGGTGCGGGAATGCCCTGGATGTAGAAGCGTGCGGGACCGCGGAAGTAGGCGCTCCAGTATGAGGCCTGTACGCGGGTCGCGCAGGCCAGCTCCACCACGAGCCGCGTATACAGGATCGACGTCTCGTCCCCGCCGAGCAGGAAGGCGAGGAGCTCCAGGGCTTCGGCCTCGCCGGGGACCGCCGTGCCGGGCGAGGGCACCATCTGCAGCCGCGTCAGTTGCGGCTCGCTCACGGTCGCGTCCGTGAGGGTGATCTGGCGATGAACGCGGCTCGGAGGGTCCTGCGGATGCCGGCGCTCGTCCGTGGACCCCGCTGCCGGGACGGCGCCATAGATCCTGGCCGCGAGGTCGTGCACCGCCTCCGGCTCGGCATCGCCCGCGACCACGAGAAGGGCGTTCTCGGGCGTGTAGAACCGACGATAATAGGCCAGGGCATCCGCACGGGTCAGGCCCTCGATCTCGTGGCGCCAGCCGATGATCGGTCGGCCAGCCGGATGGGCCGGGATCGCGGCGACCGCGACGGCCTCCCCGAGCAGTCCGGCCGGGTTGGCATCGGCGACCATGGAGCGCTCCTCGAGGATGACCTCCCGCTCGGTCGCCACCACGGCCTCGTCCAGCGCGAGATTGCGCATCCGGTCGGCCTCGTAGGTCATGCAGGTCGAGAGGTACTCGTTGGGCACGCGCTGGTGATAGGCGGTGAAATCCCAGCCGGTGAAGGCGTTCTCCTCCCCGCCCACGGAAGCCAAGAGGGCGCTGAACCGTCCGGCCGGGTAATCCGCGGTGCCCTTGAACATCAGGTGTTCGAGGAAGTGGGCCAGTCCGGACTTGCCCGGCGGATCATCGGTCGACCCGTTCCGGTACCAGATCATATGGGTGACGATCGGGCTGCGGCGATCCGGAATGACCACGACCTGCATCCCGTTCTCCAGCCGGAAGGCCGTGACGGGGATCGCCGCATCGGGAACCGTCGCGGCGACCGGAGGGGAGGACGAATGTGGGCGCATCGGCGTTCGTTTCTGGCTCGCGTTTCTGACTCGGGGCGTGGCTCGGATTTCCTGAAGGCTACCGCGTCCCGGTCCCGGGAGGCCTCCGGCGCTCTACCGCCGGCTGAAATTGAGCGGGACCGCTTGGGTGATCGGCTGACCGCCGGGCGGCGGCGGGAAGGGAGCGGCCCGGTACATCACGGCCACGGCCTCGGCATCGAGGGCCCCGTTGCCGGACGAGGTGACGAGCCGGGCGCCGGTCACGCTGCCGTTGGCCGCGAAACTCACGCTGACCACGGCCACGCCGACCGCACCGGATGCGCCGGGCGGAAACCGCTTGGCGCGGACGATGCGGCTGCGCATCTCGTTCTGCCACGTGGCGCGCGAGGCTTGGCTGACCGCCGCGCCGGCGGCGGCGGCGGCGGTACGATCGGCATTGCGCCGATCCGATTTCGGGCCGCCACCGCTTCGGGAGGCGGCGCTGGGCTGATCCTTCTTCTGGACGGGCTTCTTCTCGGGCGGTTTCTTCTCGAGCAGCTTCTTCTCGGGCTTCTTCGGCTCGAGCGGCTTGGCCTCCTTCGGCGGCTTCGGAGGGAGGGCGGCCTGTGGCGGAACCTGCGGAGGCGGAGGGGGCGCCTCGATCATCGGAACGGGATCGGGCGGCGGCGGAGCCTCCTCGGCGGTCTCCGGCTCGGCCTGGTCGGTGTCGGGGGCCGACGGCCCGTCCTTGGCGTTGTCGGTCTCGGACATCGCCACGGTGGGCTGCGGCGACATGTCGATCATGATCGCCGCCGGCATCTCCTGCGGGACGGGCGGCACCCCGGATTGGCGGGTCAGGCCGAGGTAGAGCCCGACATGCACGCCGAGCGTCAGCAGCAGGGCCGCCGCCCAGCCCAGGATCCGGACCGCCGCGGAAACCTCGGACCTCTCCGGGCGCGAGCGATGCTGCCCGGTGGCCCGCACGAAGGCCTCGGGCGGCGGCCGGATCATGGCCGTGCCCCGGCGGATGTGTCTTCGAGGCCGACGAGACCGACCTTGAGGTAACCCGTTCCGCGCAGCAGGTTCATCACCTGCATCAGCTCGCCGTAGGGCACGCCCTTGTCGGCGCGCAGGAAGATGCGCTCGTCCTTGTTGCCCTTGGTGGCCAGATCGAGGGCCGGACCCAGCTCCTGACGGGCGAGGGCATCCTCGCCCAGCGTGACCGTGAGGTCCGACTTGACGCTGACGAAGACCGGCTTGTCCGGGCGCGGCTGCTGCGGTGCCGAGGAGGTCGGCAGTTCGACGGGAACGCTCACGGTCGAGAGCGGGGCTGCGACCATGAAGATGATCATCAGCACCAGGATCACGTCGATGAACGGCGTGACGTTGATCTCGGCGTTCTCGGTGAGATCGCCGCCGTCGTTGGATCCGAGGTTGACGGCCATGCGCCTACTCCGCTGCGAGGCGTAGATTGGACTTGCGGCCGAAGGTCCCGGCCTCGCGCCGATCGAGGTCGCGCGACAGGTGGCGCATGACCAGGGCGACGGCGTCGCCGACCATGGCGCGGTAGCCGGTGATGGAGCGGGTCAGCGCGTTGTAGATCACGACGGCCGGGATCGCCGCCACGAGGCCGATGCCGGTGGCGAGCAGCGCCTCGGCGATGCCGGGGGCGACCACCGCGAGGGAGGTGGTGTTCGAGTTGGCGATGCCGATGAAGCTGCCCATGATGCCCCAGACGGTGCCGAACAGACCGACGAAGGGACCGATCGAACCGATCGTCGCCAGGATGCCGGTGCCGGAGGCCATGCGCTTGCCGACCATCGCCTCAATGCGGCTCAGGGCGATGGCGGCACGCTCTTTGACACCGTCGCTCGGCAGGCCCTGTGAGAGCGCGTGCTCGTCCTCGGCCTCGACGACGAGCAGGGCACCGACGCCGCTGCGAACCCTCTCGCCGGCCTCCGACAGGCTCGCCACCGAACGGAAGACCTTGAGGCTGGACCGCATCTGACGCTTGGCCAGGGCAAGACTCACCACTTTCGCCAGCAGGATGGTCCAGGTCACCACCGAGGCGAGGACCAGGATCACCATCACGGCCTTCACGACCGAATCCGCGTTCAGGAACATGCCCATGGGCGAAAGGTCGTGCGCGACCGTGCCCGGCTTTCCGGAGGCAGCGGGAAGCTGCGCATTCGTCGCATCGGAGGGCGCCGACGCAGCCCCGGCGGCGGAAGACGACGGCGGGCTCGCAGCGGGGGCGGAAGGAATCGCCTCCGCGGTCGCGGGGGCCAGGGGCGGGCCGGCCGGCGCTGCGGCCAACGCTGGGCCCGCAACGGAGCCGAGGAGGATCACGCCCGCCAAGCACCAGGCGACGCTGCGGCACGCACCGATGCGCGAACCGGGATTCTGCGGGTCCTTCGTCGCCAGCATGCTGTTCTACCTTCGTTGCGGTGCCACGGAGCTTCGAAGTCTCTGTGCAATGAGGCGGGTAATCTGCCACGCCGTCCGAGCATCTTTTTCATCTGTGGGGCGGCTTCGGTGGCGCGCGTCGGCCTTCGACCGGGCCAGGATGACGGATGGGTCCGTCTGTCCGGTCTTGCGCAGCTGCCCTCGGGTGCATGCCGGGACGAGGATTCGCGGCGTGCGGAACGACGCGGAACCCCGGATGCCATCGCCGAACGCCGGCCATGGCTCGACCGGCAATGGCTCGATCGGCACCGCGACGTCTCCCCGAGGCCCCTGTGCGGAGCGGGCCGATAGCGTCGATGACGAGGCGGCCTGACCGAACCACCGTTCAGCCGGGTTCGGGGCGGGGCATCCCTTTCCGCCCCGGATATCTGGAGCGGTCGCGGGCCGGGCGGCAGCGTTTCAGGAGCGCCGCCGGCGCGCGACGAGAGCATGCCTCGACGGCGAACTCACCCGGTCGTCATCATCCGGAGACGAGCCGCAGGGGAATCGAACGGTCCCTTCGGAACTGGAACCGAAACTTGAACCGCCGGGGCTCGATGGATGCATCGGGCTCGGCCGAACGGCACAGCAGCCTGTCGTAGAGCTCGATCAGGTCATCACCCTGTTCGTCCGCCATCCGCGTCGGTCTCGCCGGGGGCGGAGGGCTCGTCAGGAAGCGATCCGGATCCGCATCGATACGCGCGAGCGCTTTTCGTAGGCCCTCGTGGGATCCGACATCGACGCGAAAGCCGTCGACCCCGTCAGCGATCGCTTCGCCGATCGCACCGCGGTCGCTGGCGACGACCCACAGCCTGGCCGCCTGCGCCTCGCGGGTCACCAGCCCGAAGCTCTCGGGCCAGAGCGAGGGCGCGAGGAGCACGTCCATCTCGGCATAGAGGTCGCCGACGCTTTCCTGCGGGACGCCCCCGATGATCCGCACCGGCGTGGTACGCCAGATCTCTTCGATCACTCGGTCGCTCGGAAGCGACTGATCGACCATCGTCAGGGCAAGGTTCTCGAATCGCTCCGCCTTCAGAACGGTCTCGATCAGCGTCGCGCCCTTGTGCATGCTGCGGCCGCCGATATGCCCCAGGCGCACGCGGCCCGTCCGGTTCGGCAGGCGCACGGCGGGCGCAAGCCTCGGAACACCGTTGGGGATCGCAATCGTCCGGGGAAAGCCCGCCCGCCGATAGAGGTCGGCGAACGTCTCAGAGACCGCGACGATCGCCGCCGCAGAGTCGAGGACCCGGTTCAGCCGGCGTCGCCGGGCGATCGAGGCGGTCGGACCGTGGTCCGGATCCGTCGCGTCGACGAGCGGATCGGGCGAGGGCGGCCGGACCAAGCCGTCCGCATCCGTCAGGAACTGGAAGTCGGAGATCCACCACGCGTCATGGACCGTGACGACGTAAGGGATCCCGCGCGCCTGGACAGCCTCGGCGACCGAGGCGGTGAGGCGCTGTACGGAATGGAAATGGACGAGGTCGGGCGCGAACCGATCGAGCAGGTCCTCGAACGGCAGACGCATCTCCGGATTGAAGGGACGCCAATCCATGTGCATTTCACAGGGCGCCGCGATGCGATAGACGGGCAATCCGCGATAGGAATCGACGCGCGTGCGGTAGGGCGTGCCGCCTTCGAGATCCGTCGCCGCCACCGCCACCTCGAAGCGGTCGGCGGCGTGGTCGAGGATGTGGTCGAGGTTGTCGCGGACGACGCGGGTGGCGCCCCCTACGGTCTGAGGCGGGAAGAACACGTTCACGACGAGAATGCGCCGCTTCGGAGCGGGTCCGGGCCTGGATATGGACGCCGATGGCGAACCGGATGCCGTTCGGGCGAGAAGGCTTCCGGTCTCGCCGGACCGGTTCCGGCCCGTTCCCCCGGCCCGCGCTTCGAAGACCGCACGGGACCGGTCGGCCGCCGGCGGCAGGAAACGCCCCAGGGTCTCGACCGCCGCGTCCGGCCCATGCCGCGCGATCGCCTTGGCTCGTGCGTGCTCGCCGATCCTCCGGCGCAGGTCGGGCTTGGCAATCAGGAGGCGCAGCGCGCGCGACCAATCCTGCGCGGTTTGGGCGAAGAGGACATCCTCTCCATCGACGAGAAGCTCGCGGTAGGTCCGCGTCGGGCTGACGATCGAGGGAATGCCGCACATGGCGGCTTCGAGCCATTTGATCTCGCTCTTGGCGTCCGCGAAGGGGCCCGGGGCCAGAACACCGAGATTGATGTCGGCGCCCGATAGGACTTCCCAATAGGCGCTCACGTCGCCGGTGAAGGGGATCTGCAGCACGCGGTGTGCGACGGCCCGGAAACGTTCGTCGAGGTGGAGATAGCCGACGATCACGAGCCGGGACTGAGGATGCCGTTCCAGCACATCGATCAGCGCGGGCGCCGCGAAATCGGTGAAGTCGCGGTTGTGCGCGCGCGTGCCCGATCCGTAGAAGATCGTCAGGGCCGCTGCCGAGAACGGGGCGTGCGGCCGGCCCAGGAAAGGCAGGTTGCGCTCGTCGAGGCCGTTGTGCAGGACGTGGCAGGTCCGCGAGCGCACCAGCGGGCGCATCGCCTCCGCGAGGGCCGGTGTCGAGGCGAGACCGACGTCGCAGGCCTGCATGGCGTAGCGGAACAGCGGCACGCCGTACTGGAGCTCGACATGTTGCGCCGGGTTGATCTGGCCCTCGAAGCTCTCCAACGAATCCGGATAGAGCTTCGGATCGAAAAGCAGGTCGTCGATCTCGTAGATCGTCAGCAGGCCGAGGGCGCGCGCGTAGAGGATCGCGTGCAGAACGTCGGGAAAGGCGGCGACGCGGTAGAAGATGACCGCTGCGGCCTTGTCGATCGCCAACCGGCTCCGGCCGGCATCCTGCTGTGCGAAGACCTCGACCGTCCAACCACCATGTTCGAGTTGCCGGACCTTCTGCGCGACGCGGTAATGCTCGCATTGGGGAAGGTCGCGGTTCGCGACGATGACGATGTGACCGTTCCTCGGGGCCGGCAGGGGCGCCGGCAGGGGGTCGACGGTGCGGATCAAGTCCGCGATCTGATCGAGGCAGGCGACGAGCCCTTCGTCCGCTTCGCGCCGCCGCCCGGCGGTGTACAGGTTCCGCGCCCGCGCACTGGCGAGGTCGAACGCCCGGGCGATGGCGCGGTGCGCGGCCGCGCGCCAGTGGGGCGAGCCGTGCCAGTTCGGTGCCGATCGACGGACGCGGTCGAGGGATGCCGGTACGCCGCCAGGCCTGTCGAGCAGGCCATCGATGGCGTGGATATGGCTCCACACGATCGCACCGGGGGTATCCGCCGCCGCGACGAAGGCGTGCGTCGCCTCGTCCGTGCGACCGAGCAGGCGCAGGGCATCGCCGCGCCGATGCTGGAGGCGTCCGATTCCAGGGGCGAGCCGGAGTGCCCGGCTGTAGGCGATCTCGGCGAGGAGGGCGTCGCCGCGGTTCAGGTGATGCTCGGCGATCTGCTCCAAGAGCCGCGGCGAGCAGGACTGCCGCACAGCCTCGACCTCCGGCATCGTGAAGCCCGTCGTCACGAAATGATGGAGGGCCTCGAACCGCCCGCCCCCCGGCCGGAGCACGCCCTCGGGCAATTGCCTGCGGTAGGCCGTTTCGTCGAAGCTGTCGGGGAAGCGGTCTTCCCCGAGCAACTGCATCACCGCGGCGGCTTCCGTGCCCGGCATGCCCCGTGGCATCCCCTCGCTGAGCCAGTTTCGGTACAGATCGGCGGCGCGGACATCCGCATGGACGATCCGGGCCTGTGCACGATGGAAGCTGGGATCGAATTGCAGCCGCAAGGCGATGGGCGCGAGGCGCTCGATGCCCATCGTCAGGAACAGAACCAGACCTTCCATGCGTGAGGTGGGTGGACGGGGCAGCCAGCCCGCATTCAGCAGCCCGAACTCGTGCAGTACGAAACGATTGAGCCAGGGCCCCGGCAGCAAGCGCGCTGCCGAGAGAAGATCCGCGAAGCTGGCAGCAGGCCTCGCGCGACGGCGCCCGCCGGCATCGGTTTCGCCTGCCGCGAACATGCGTTCGTAGTTCTGTTCGAAGACCGAAAGGTCGAGCTCGAAGGAGCGTCCTTCCCTGCGTCCGTTGCGCAGATAGTGCTCCTGAAGCTCCCAGGACGTTGCCTTGCCGGCGAGATCGGCATGAAGAGCCCGGTACTGCTCGGGAACGAAGTGCCCCGGGAGGCAGCCGTATTGCGCTTCGAGCGCCACGATCATCGCGTCGCCGTTGGGGAAACGGCCCTCGTCGCGGCCGTATTCGACGTAATGCCGCCGAAGCGCATCGTCGTTCGGCAGCACGACGAGGTCACCATACTGTCTGCGGTAGAATTCCGGGTCGACCTCTTCGAGGTTCGTGAGCCGTATGCCGATGTCCCTGACTGTAAGCGGCTCACTTCTTACTTCGAAAATCGCCCCCGACTGTGCTTCGTCCCGCGCGCCTTCGTGGGCGAAGAACAGGGCTCCATCGAGCCGCTCCTGCTGCGCCGGATCTTCGGCCGCGGCCTCCCGAAACGACGCGGAGAAGTTGGCATCCATGGTCAGGCGATCGGGCGTGCTCATCGCTGGATTCCTGCAAGTCCCGGCCGCCCGGTAGCACCGGCTCGGTCGCGTCGAGACCTTTCTGATTCCTTGTCTGACGAACCCGCCAAGTTCATACGTTCGTCGCAAAGGCCATTCGGCCTTGGTGCGCCGGCACGAGACCGACGTCAGATCGCACGACACGTCTCGTGGCGCCGCCCGGGACACTCATCCGGCTGGCGTCGAGTTCACGAGCGCCGCCGCTGTTGGTCGAGCCTGGTTCGGCGCAGGCCAACACGACGCGCGCGCTGGGCCTGCGCCGGATCACCGTTGTGGCAGCGGGCGAGTCCCGCCAGGCGCCTGCACGCGTCCACCGTTAGGGAGGAAAAGCTGCGGGTTTGGGACCGCGTGCCATCGGCAGCCTCCGTGCGGACATCACCCGAACATAGGCACCAACCAGACGACCGACACCGAATTTCCGACTCGGATGACTAGGGAGGATCTGAGACCGATATCACCCTCGGCATGGACGGCACGGCGCGCGTCTTGAAAGGACACGACCTCTCGTTCTACAACGGCCGACAAAGGTCGCAGGCCTTATTCGAGCTTTGATCGGCGCAGGCCGGACCAAGCCCACTTCGACGATGCGTCGCATCCCGTCACTGCCTCAATCCGGCAGGAAATCCATCTATGAAAGCCCGCGTCGCTGTTAAGAAAAACAGAGCCACCGAGCCATAGGTGAGTGGAGATTGATAGTCGAATGTCACTGTACGATATTTTTCTCTCCAACACCGGCCGCCCGATCCACAAGTCGGGACATTACTTCTTCGCATACGAGCGCCATTTCGGTCGCTACGTTGGCTGTCCGGTCACCTTCCTGGAGATTGGCGCCGGCAATGGCGGCTCATCGCAAATGTGGAAGCGTTGGCTCGGACCGCTCGCCCGCATCGTCACGATCGACATCAACGAGGTCTGTCGACAGTACGAAGACGAACAGATCGCGGTGAGGATCGGCGACCAGTCCGACCCCTCCTTCTTGCAGTCTCTCATCGACGAATTCGGCACCTTCGATGCGGTTCTTGATGATGGCAGCCACCATATGGTGCATGTCACCAAGAGCTTCGATTTCTTGTACGATAAGATTGCGGCCAATGGCGTCTACATGATCGAGGACATGCACACCGCGTACTGGCCCGATTACGGCGGTGGGCGAGGCGATCCGCGCTCGATGGTCGAGCGCTTCAAGGGATTGATCGACGATTTGAACGCAGACCACGTCAGGGATGGCACTGTGGCACCGACCGCTTTTACCAAGCAGACGGTGGCAATGACCGCCTACGACAGCATACTCGTACTCGAGCGGGCGCCATTCATCAACAAGACCATGAAAATGGTCGGCGATGACACTCAGCGCATGAACTATTAGCCGCTCATGAAGTTGCTCGATTTATGCACGACGATCTGGGGCTCCGCTGAAATCCGCGAGGCTTCCCCTCTGATCGAAGTTGCGCGGCACTGCCTTTACCTCCCCTATGCGGGTGGACAGGCCTGGGGGTTGTTTGCAGAAGACGGCCAACCGGTAAACAGAGCGATCGATTTTCGTGAGGGGATTTTCGTTCCGTCCGATCAAATCCTGACGACGCGTCTGACTGCGGCGACTGTCGACGATGTGGCTCCGGATGGGGTCTATATCTACGGGGGCCGCATCAATCCCCACTTCGGCCACTTCCTGGTCAACACCCTCTCACGCTACTGGGCGGTCACGAAGATTCGTTCGCCCAACACCAAGATCCTGTATCACGGCTCAGGAAACCCGGAAGACTGGTTCAGAATTCCTTTCGTCGCGACAGCGTTCAGTATGCTCGGGCTCTTACCCCGGGACTTCGTGAGCTTCGACAAGCCCGTACGGGTGCGGAGCGTCGTCGTGCCGGGAACGAGCCTGGAGGAGCAGCATGCCGGCTACCGCGCTTATGCCGACCTATGCCGTGGAATTGGCGACCGGATCCGTTCCATGGGGGAGTTTGAGCAGAACAAGCGTCCGATTTATTACTCTAAGACCCGCCTCCGGTCCGCAGTTGGCGTTATCAGCAATGAAATGGAAATCGAGACCGTGCTGAGGGAAGCGGGGGTCGAAATCATCTACCCCGAGACGCTGAGCTTCGACGATCAGGTGCGTCTGATGTCCTCACGCGAACAAATCTTGGGATCGGCTGGATCGTTCCTGCATGCGAGCATCTTCTGCCCACCTCGTAAGATTACATGCCTCAACGTCACGGAACAGATAAACTCGAATTATACCTTGATCGACACCCTCGCCGGCAACAGCGCTACTTATCACTATCCGCCAGAAATCAAGCTGTCGAACAGCAAGGAGGGATTTCTTACCGTGCGGTATCTACCGGACGCCGGCTCTGTGGCCCGAGAGCTGCTCGGCCTGCTGGATGCTTGATCCGGCCGCGTGATGATACAGTCGATCCCCCATGGTGGGCCGCAATATGGGACAGGTTCTCCACGGCAGCGCCGCGACGACCGACGTCAACTCTCACCGATCAGAACTTGGGGTTTGGACTGAACAGCACCAGAAGGCCGTGAGGGCGGCCAGCGCGGCGGCCGAAGCGTCGTTTCAGGCGAACTCGTCGTAGCGAGCGGCGGTCGAAGGTCGCCTCGATGCGCCCGTGCCTCGCGATAGCGGCGCCCGTCGTGGCGGATTCGGCGTTTGCGGCCGCGCTTACCTGGGATGACCGGCGTGATGCCGCTCTCCCGCGGGGCGGTGCGCAGCCAGTCGGCGTCATAGCCGTTGTCGGTCTCACGGATCAGATGGGGCGGGCGAGGACGTGGCCTGTCGAGGATCATCGGTTCAGCACGCGCTCATCGCCGAACATCTCGGACGGCAATCGGGCGCCGGCAATCTGGTCGCGCCGTCTCGACGGCAACGCCATCGGAGCAAACGATGACGCGATGCGCGGGCAGGCCGACAGCCTGGATGGCCCGGATCGCTCTGGTGACATCGGCCCGCGCGACGGCGCGGCATCGGGCACGTTCCCCATCGAACCGGAGAGCGACGCATGTCCGAGCCGACCGCCTCGAACCAGTACCGCCCCGAGACGACGGACGATCAGGCGCGTGGTGAGCGGAAGCCGTCCCCGAAGTCCGGCCGGGACGGCGCGGCCGTATCCCCGCGGGACACCGACAGCGACACGGTGCGGGAGACGCCCGAGGGGCCGGGCGATCGACCCGGCACAGAAGCCGAGGCAGAGGCGCAGCAGCGGTAAGGACCGACGTCAGATGGTGGGCAACGCCCGGCTTCCTCCGCACGTGCGGGGACCCCGTCGGAATCGACCATGCGCACCGCACGGGGGAGGCCGCCGCATTTACGCCGTCGTTGACGAAAATTATATCTTTTAAAGCGATTTTATCGCTTGTAGGTTGATTTTTGAGTATGTCGGCAGCAAATGAGGCTGCTCTTTGCTGGGCGCTGAACTTGGTCGACCTCCGCCCGAGAGGATCTTCGAATGGCAGCAGCTGCAATCACGCATATGGAAGACAACGCCACCGAGGCCTTTGGCTTCATCGGAGTCGACGAGCACACGCTGAAAGGTTGCGTGATCCAAGAAGCAACCGACCTCGGCGTCCTCTTGGTCATGCTCGACACGAGCATGGTTCCGGACGATTTCGTTCTGTACTCCATGTCGCTCGATAAAGGGCGCCGCTGCAGGGTCGTTATTCGAACGGATGAGACGATCGGTGCCTGGCTCGACGGCGCGAGTGATTGAAGATTGATCTACAAATGACTTTGCGCTTCGGCATCCGGTTCGCTTCTGGTGCGGACGCGACAACGGCGTGTCGATGAGCACGCACCGGTTCTTGAGGCCGCTGGCGCAAGAATACGCACAATGGTGGAACGCCGTTTCGCCGATGCCGTACTGGAAGCACGCCGCCGGATCCAACGGCGAATCCTTCGGAATACCGATGATCGACCTTCCGCCAAACCGTCGTCCTGAATACCCTACGCAAGGCGACGGCTTGAACTCTTGTGGACGCATCGATTCTTACTGAAAGGCGGCGCCTCCTTTCGGACAGATGCCGTGGTGCGGGTCCGGTCCCGCCGGCTCAAGGAGCCCGCCGCGACCTCTTCGTTCTGCGATCGCCGCGGCTCAGCGCCGTCCGAGGACCACCCGCAGCTTGTCGGCGAGATCCTCGCGGCGGTAGGGCTTGCTCAGGAGCGGCAAGTCGGCCGGAACGCCGTCGGCACCGAGCGCCGAGGCGGTGTACCCGGATGCCAGCAGCACCCGCAGGTCAGGCCGCAGGCGCCGCGCCTCCACGGAGAGCTGCACACCGTTCATGCCCCCCGGCATCACCACGTCGGAGAACATGATGTCGATCCGCTCCGGGCCCCTCAACCGGTCGAGCGCCGCGGCGGCATGCGTCGCGGTGACCGTGCGGTACCCGAGCTCACCGAGGCTCTCGACCGCCATGTCGAGGACGGCGGGCTCGTCCTCGACCACCAGGATCACCTCGCCCTCCGCGGCGCGCCGCAACGGCATCGGCCCGTCCGGACGGACCGGCGCAGCGGCGTCCGTCGAATGCGGCAGGTAGATCGCGATGGTGGTGCCCTGGCCGACCTCGGTCGTCAGGACGACGTGGCCACCGCCCTGCCGGGCGAAACCGTAGACCTGCGACAATCCCAGCCCGGTCCCCTTGCCCACGTCCTTGGTGGTGAAGAACGGCTCGAACGCCCGGGCCGCCGTGGCCGCATCCATGCCGAGGCCGGTATCCGAGACCGACACACGGACGTATTGCCCCGGGACGAGGTCAGGGAACTCGGCCCGATGCTCCGGCGCGACCGACAGGTTCTCGGTCCGGACCCGCAGCGTGCCGCCCGACGGCATCGCGTCCCGGGCATTCACGCCGAGATTGAGGATCGCGCTCTCGAACTGCCCCGGGTCGAGGCGGACTGGATCGAGCCCGGCGTCGAGATCGAACTCGACCGCGACGGTCTCGCCCACCGCGCGCTGGAGCAGCGTCCGGAAATCCCTGAGCAGGCGGTTCGGGTTGACCGTCTCGGGACGCAGCACCTGCCGGCGCGAGAACGACAGCAGCTTCTCGGTGACCTCGGCGCCGCGGCGGGCCGCGGTCATCGCCGAGGTCGCGAGCCGCTCGACGCGCTTCTCGTCGCCCGGGCGGCGCACGATCATGTCGAGGTTGCCGACGATGATGGTCAGCAGGTTGTTGAAGTCGTGCGCGACGCCTCCGGTCAACTGCCCGATCGCTTCCATCTTCTGAGCCTGGTTCAGGCGCTCGTCGGCGTCGTGCCGCTCGGTCGTGTCCATGACGATCCCGGCCATTTCCGTGGCCCGGCCGCTTCCGTCGAGATAGGCCTTGCCCTTGACGGCGACCCACCTGACGGCCCCGTCGCCGGCGCGCACGATGCGGCACTGCAGGTCGAGATGGCCGGTGGCGGACGCCCTGTCCCACGCGGCCCCGGCGGCGGCGCGGTCCTCGGCCAGCACGTGCGCCAGGAACTCGCTCCGCCCCCAACGCGGCTGCAGGGTCGCGTAGCCGAAGATGCGGTCGTGCCGCAGGGCGCGCCGCGAGGTGCCGGCGACGAGGTCCAACTCCCAGTCGCCCATGTCGGCGGCGTCCAGGGCGATGGCGAGGTTGTCGCGGGCAAGCTGGAGCTCGGACCGCTGCCGTTCACGCTCGTCGGCCGTGCGCTCGGCGCGGCGGTAGAGGTGGTCGACCTCGCGCAGGTACACGCCGAGCACGATGATGCCGGCGACCAGGGCCTCGATCCGCCCGGCGAACCAGCCGACCGTCCCGCGCGCCGCCCCGGGCAGCGTGACGAGGTTGTCGAGCAGCAGCAGGAACAGGGAGACGGCGAGCCAGAGCTGAAGCACGCTGCGCAGGCGCGTCGTCGCGCACAGGGTCACGAGGGAGAGAACGGTCAGGGCGACGAGGGCCGGGCCGATCCCGGAGGTGGTGAGCGGCCAGTAGCTGTCGCCATCGACGCTCACCGGGAGCAGGTCGACGCAGGCGACCACGCCGAACGTCAGCAGGGCGACGGCGCAGACGACGGCCAGGGCGGACAGGCCGCCGACGCGGGACAACCGGTCGTGGGGAACGAGGCGCGTCCGCCCGTCCCCTTCCATGATCGCGTAAGGCAGGGCGAACAGGGGCGGCCCGACGTGCCAGAGCGTCCAGAGCCACGTCGTCGTCGCCGGGCCGGCCCCGATGATGCGCCCCGGCGCGAACACGTTCGGGAACGAGAGCAGCTGAACCGCGACGATCAGGGTGACGTAGAGGCTGCCGGTGGCCAGGACGAGCAGCGGCACCGAGCGCGTGCGCCGGAACTGGGCGAAGAACAGGTAGGTGGTCACTGCGTAGACGACGGTCAGGGCCGCCTGGTAGCTCGGCACGAACCCTGGCATCGCCGGCATCGGCCACGAGACGACGGGAAGCATCGCCAGGGAGGCAGCGGCGAAGGCGCCGCAGACGAGGGCCGCGAATCGCCGTTGTCCCGGCCCCGGCGCAGCGGTCGCGAGGGTCGCCATCTCGGCCGTGTGCTTGTCGTCCGTCACGGTGTTCCCCCGACCGTGCGGACCGGGCGCGAAGCCCAGGCGACATGGTCGCCGAGCGTATCACGGCCGGGGGGCACATCAACAGGGCGCGCGAGCGTGGGGGCGGCGAGCGGGCATCCCCTCCCGGACGTCTGGACGTGGCCGGCAGAAAGGTCGTTCACCAAACCGGTATCCAGAGTTCCCCGGTACTCCCCGGCGAGGGCGAAAACGAACGCATCGACCGCAGAAACTTCCCTTGCAGTGTGACTCGATTGACACGATAATGACTATTCACTATCTTATTCGAGCGGTGAGGAGGGCAATCGCCGCGTCGCTCGCGTGGCGGCCCATCACCTCCGGGCGCTCCGCGATCTGTCACGCTTCAGGTCGCGGACGGGCATCCGAAAGACGGAGGACGATGCGGTGTCCCAGTTCAAGCCAGGACCGAACGAACCGAGACCGATCGCAGCGATGCGGCGGCGTTTGGCGAAGGTCTCACCCGGCACCGTCGCGCCGATCGTGCCGGCCGGCGTCATCAGGCGGTTCGCCTCCTACGGCGCGATCCTCGCGGTGGTTCTGGCCGGCCTCGCGGCGGCGGAAACGTTGCGGCGCGCCGAGCCCTTCATCGGAAGCCGGATCGCCGACATGTTCGTCTTCGCGATTCTCCGGAACAAGGCCGAGCCTCGCGCTCCGACCTTCGCCACGGCCCATGCTCCCCCGTTCGACCTATCCGGAGCGGCGGGTCGGTTATGATCGACCGTCGACCCCGCCGAGCCGCGCTCGCGCGCACCGCCAAGGACAATCCCGATGGCGAGCCCGATGGTGAGGATGGCGTCCAGATCGTCGATTTGGCGATCTGCCTGATCCTGACCGTACTCGTCTTCGGAGTTCTATGGGTCTGTTTCCGATAGCGCGCGACGAAGGGGCCGGACAGTCGGTCGTCCCAATCCGCCGACCTTCTCCCGATCGACCGACACGCCGGGTTCCCCGCGTGACCGAAGCCTGCCGCGTGCCCGAACGAGGGGCGCGGCGCACGGCCTGATTCCCACCGAAGCGAGAGGTGTACGCGCCGTGATTGTCCTCGACGAACCCGCCGGATTGCGCCTGATCGACCTCGTCGCGGCGGTGGGTGCCCCGTTCCCCGCCTCCGCCGATCCCGAGCGGATGCTGCGCGGCGGAGCCAGCCTGGAGACGGCCGAGCCCTGGCACGTCGCCTACATGGACGACCCCCGCTACGCCGTCCCGCTCTGCGGCACCCGCGCCGGGGCCTGCATCGTCTCGGACCGCTTCGCCGACATGGTGCCCGCGGAGACGGTCGCCGTCGTGGTTCGGGACCCGCACGCGGCCTACGCGACCATGCTGTCCCGCCTGCATCCCGACCTGATGCGGCCGCAGCCCCACCTCCCCGAGATCGGGACGCCTTCGGACCGGTTCATCCATCCGTCAGCCCGCATCGGCGCCGGCGTGGCCCTCGACCCCGCCGTGGTCATCGGCGAAGGCGTGGTGATCGGAGCCGGCACCACCGTCGGTGCCCATGCGGTGTTGGGCCCCGACGTGACCATCGGCCGGGATTGCTCCATCGGCGCGGGGACCACCCTCGTGCGCTGCGACGTCGGCTGCCGGACGATCGTCCATCCCGGCGCCCGCATCGGCCAGGACGGCTTCGGCTTCGCCATGGGCGCCGAGGGGCACCTGAAGGTCCCCCAACTCGGGCGCGTCCTGATCGGGACCGACGTCGAGATCGGCGCGAACACGACGATCGATCGCGGCAGCGGGCGCAACACCCTGATCGGGGACGGAACGAAGATCGATAACCTCGTCCAGATCGCGCACAACGTTCGGATCGGCCGCCACTGCGTGATCGTCGCCCAGGTCGGCATCGCCGGCTCCACCGTTCTGGAGGATTTCGTGGTGGTGGGCGTCCAGAGCGCCATCGCCGGCCACCTCCACATCGGTCGCGGCGCGCGGCTCGCAGCGGCCTCGAGACTGATGCGGGACGTCCCGTCCGGCGCGCGATGGGGCGGAATGCCCGCCAAGCCGATCCGGACCTGGTTCCGCGAGCAGACGGCCCTGAAGACGCTCGCGCGGCGCTCCGCCGGGCGCCGCGCGGTCGAATGGTCGGCCTCGTCGGGGCCCGACGCGGACGCGTGAGATCGCCGCGCGCACAGCCCCCCAACCCAATTCGGAGGTCCCCATGTCGGTCATGATGACGAACCTCGTCGCCGCGCTGTCCGTCTTCGGTCTTGCCTACCTTGGCCGCCTGATGGCCCCGCACCGGTCCTCGGAAGGTTCGTGCCGGTCTTTCGGCAGGCCCGAGGCATGAGGGCGGATCGTGTCGGAGCGGATCGTGTCGATGGGCGTGGTGGAGCGTCCGATAGCCACCGGGGCTTGCCGGCAACCGGGCGGTCCCATCGACACCGGGCCGGCCCGGCGCCTTGACGCCTCCCGAGACGACCGAAGCCCGGCCATCGCCCCTGGAAGCGGCGGCTCCGTCGCCATGATCGACGAAACCGGCCCGGCGCGACCGGGCGCAGAGCTTGACATGATAATGACCAGTCACTATCATTTTGATCAGAGAGGGTCGCCAGATGGACGCTCGCGTACCCCGACCCTCCCTGTTGCGGTAAGGGTGGCCCAACAGCCCATGACGCATGACTGGCCGATGATTACGATGGGGTCTCTCCGATGAGCGCTTCTGCAGGCACGACGATCAATTCGCCCCGGACATTTTCGCCTCGCCAAGACCAAATTCTGGATGCTGCCCAGATCTGCTTCGTTCGGAACGGATACAACCGCTCGACAATGCAGGACATTGCCAAAGAAGCGGCCATGAGTTCCCCGAACATCTACCGCTACTTCGTATCGAAGGAAGCCGTTCTCGTCTCGATAGCGGACCGGGAAAAGCAAAGGGCCGATGATCGCATCTGGCGATTCGAGGCGGTCGGCGACAAGTATTCCGCTCTGATGCGGATCATCGAGTATTACCAGTTCGACGTGACGCGCGAGCATGCCACCCTGCGCCTCGAAATCTGGTCCGAGGCCACACGCAATCCTGAAGTCGACGCCATCGTCCGAGAGCGTGAGAAGAGCGGCCGGGATTGGCTCGCCAATGCCGTGGCCTCGATCGCGACGTCGCCGGACTGCGATCCGCATTCCCTCTTCGAGGCGATCAGCGCACTCCTGAAGGGGATCATCGTCTGTCGTGCGCTCTTTGACGATTACAATGTCGGGCCGGCCGTGGCTCAACTCCATGCCCTGATCGAGGCGGGCCTCGCCGGACGAATGCCGGAGGTTCCTCGGCGCACGCGCTCCGTCGACGGATAGCGTCGTTACGGACGAACCGGCCCCGCTGCTTTCGATCCGATCCCGCCGAGCCAACGGCCCCATCCCGCCTCTCTCGGATTCCGGGAGGGCGGGCGGCTGCCCGATCCGAACAGAGGACCCGAGCAACGACGATGACCATGGTCATTCCACGCCTGATGATGGCCGCCCTCGTCGCCACGACGGTCCACTTCGCCGTCGAAACGAGCTTGGCCAAAGCCGCCGACCCATTCGGAACGTGGCTCACTGAGGATGGTCGCGCCCGGGTCCGCACCGAACGATGCGGACCCGGGGACAAGTATCTCTGCGGCTACATCGTCTGGTCCGGGACGACGACGGCGATGGGAACGGCGCGCACCGATGCCGAGAACCCGGACGTTCAGAAGCGCAGCAGGCCGATCCTCGGACACCAGATGATCCTCGGACTGAAGCTCGACAAGGATCAACGTTACGGGGGCAAGATCTACAACGCCGACGACGGCAAGCAGTACGACGTGACGATCTGGAACGAGACACCCGGCGAGCTCCTGGTCGAGGGATGCATGCTGGCGGTTCTCTGCGGCCGTCAGACCTGGCAGCGGGTCGCCGACGTCCTGCCCGGTCAGCTTCAGGGTCTCACGGACGAATCGAACGGCCCGCGCGCGGATCGCGCGTGGGCTCCGAAGCGGCCGCCGACAACGGGCAGCCCGGTGCGCGAGGCCGAGCCGGAAGCGCGCCGGTAGTCGCGCGCCCCGCGCGTCACGTCATCCCGGATCCGCGCGGCCCGTCTCGGGCCCGCGGTGGGACCGGTCGGTCGGAGCGGAAGACGCCCCCCTTCTCCGCACTGCCCGACCGGTTTCCCAATTCCCCGTCGCCCCCATGCGGCGTCGATCGATGCTTTCCCGTTCGCGCTCACCCGCGCCGCGAACACCCCATCGAGCCGGTCACGCGGCCGCTCGCCACGTCGAGGCAACGGTACGATGCGCAAGAACGATGCAGTCCCTTTGAAGCCTCGGCGGCCGCCCGGACGCCTGCTCGGTCGGGCGCTGATCCTCGCGTCCCTGGGTCTCCCGGCCGGATGTCAGGAGACCTACCTGCAACAGGCCGGTTCCCTGCAATCGTATTCGAACCTGAAGCCGTCCAACGGACTCGTCACCAAGGCGCTCGTCCATGTCGATGGGCCGGCGGTCAAGGCGGCGCGCACCGTCCGCGTCGTGCCGACGACGTTCTCCGCCAAGGCCCTGGACGTTCCTCTCACCCCCGACCAGCGCAAGCTGGTGACGAACGCCGTCGACCGCGCCCTCTGCACCGATCTCAGCGCGCGCTTCGAGATGGTGGGGGCCGGGCAGCCCGCCGGTAATTACCCACCCCCTTGTGCGGGTTGGGTTTCGCTGATTCCTTTGTAGGATGGGCCGAAGCGATCTTGAGCGGCTGAGCCGCAAGTAACTGATCGAGTTGGTGCTGCGGATGCAGCGCCCGACGAAGACCTGGCGCACGTCTTCGAATCCGCCCGCGACGGATCGCAAGGAGCGGCGCGAGCAGTCCAAACCCGGTGGGGCGAAGCCCGGCCACGAGGGCCACAGCCAATCACGTCGATGATGAAGAGGAGCGTATTTTCATAGGCGGGTCCGGGGCGGACGAAATCGGACAACCGAAACGGGCCTAAACTACATGTAAGACGACACGAGAAACAATTCGTGCGCGCAAGTTCGATACTGTAGCGGTTTGGAAAGACAACACTATATTTTT
>NZ_JAKSXV010000076.1 GCF_022829345.1 Methylobacterium sp. J-090
CGCTCGCCGCCGCCGATGAACAGGCTTCTAGGGACACCCAGCCGGCCCGTCAACGCCGAAATGACAGCGGGATGCGTTTTTTACGACACCCGCGCGACACCCCCGGCACAACCCCCTGAAAACACACGGAAACGGTGTTGCGGATCATCGGTGCTCCACGGGCCCCGGCCTCGTAGGATCAGGGAATCGGACCGGCGCGTGAAACGGGCAGGGGAGGGGCGCGACGCCGTTCGGGTTTGACACCACTGTAGGTGCCGTGGACACCGCCGGACAGGGCTGCCCGTCGGTGGTGCCCTAAACCCTTTGTCCGGAACGAAAGACAGCTGCCTTGAGGGATGAATCCGGCGCCGCCCGCATGTCGCCCGCGCGACCGGGCTCTGAGGCCACGGGCGAGGGCGATCCACGCCTCGTCGCCCTGCTGGCGCGGATCGGGTCTCCCGGCGGCGAGGCCTCGCAAGCCGGCGCCCTCGATCTCCAGGGCGTCGACCTCAGGGGTCTCGCCCTCGGGCGCGATGCCCTCGGCGTCCGCGTGCGTGCCGACGCCCCCCCGCCCTGGTGGGACGGCCAGCAGGACGGACTCCGGCTCGCCGGCGCCGATCTGCGCGAGGCGACATTCGAAGAGGTCGACCTATCGGGCGCCAACCTCGCGGGCGCGGACCTGTCCGGCGCGCTCGGCCGTTCGGCCCGCTTCGATGGCGCGGTGCTGGAGGAGGCGAACCTCGGCGGCGCCGATCTCAGCGGGGCTCACTTCACCGGCATGGCCGGCGGCGAGGCCAACTTCGATGAGGCCATGCTGGAGGATGCCCGCTTCGGACAGGCCTCCATGCGGTTCGCCAAGCTGCGCCGCGCGCTCCTCGACGGCGCGGACTTCACCGGCACCGACCTGTGGGGCGCCGACCTCACGGGGGCGGATGCGGACTACACCGTCTTTCGCGGCGCCCGCCTCGACGAGGTCAAGATGGGCAACGTCAATCTCACCTATGCGGATTTCGAGGGCGCCAGCCTGAAGAAGGCGAACCTCGCCGGCTCGCGCCTGCGCGGCGCCAACCTCACCGGGGTCAAGCTCGACGGGGCGACCCTCGACGGGGCCGACTTCTCCGAGACCAGCCTCGTTCGGCTCAACCTCTCCACCTGCTCCTTGACCCACGTGCGCTTCGCGGGCGCCTGGCTCAACGGGACGCGGATGCGCGCCGAGCAGCTCGGCGGCGCCGTCGGCGAAGAGATCGCCAAGGACTACAAGGCCGCCCAGGCGAGCTACCTCGCCCTGGAGCAGAACTTCAAGAGCATCGGCGCCCAGGACGAGGCGAGCTGGGCGTACAAGCGCGGCCGCCGCATGGGCCGGTTCCACGCGGGCGCCGAGGCGCGGGCGGCCTGGCAGGCCCGCTCCGGCCGGGATCTGGCACGGCACGGCTACCAGTGGGTCGCCGACCGCTTCGTCGAGTGGCTGTGCGATTACGGCGAGAGCCTGTCGCGGATCGCGCGGGCCTTCGTCCTCGTCATCGGCTTGTTCGCGGCCCTCTACGGCGTCGCCGGCGGCCTCATCCGCGAGGGCGGCGACGGCAGCCCGACCTACAACGTCCTCGATCTCGTCAGCTACAGCGCCCTCAACATGATGACGGCCAACCCGCCCGAGATCGGCATCAAGCCCGTCGGGCGCTTCACCAACCTGCTGGTGGGCATCGAGGGTGCGGCGGGCATCATCCTCATGGGGCTGTTCGGCTTCATCCTCGGCAACCGCCTCCGGCGCTGACGCGTTCGGCGAGTGCCGGTTTCGCCGGGCTCCTCGCGGAGCCGCCCCCTTCCCCGATCTCCCGCCCAGGCCGCCCGATGACCCCAGCCTCCCCTTCGCGTCCCGCCGGCGGCCGGCGCGAGTCGCGTCTGCTCGCCGGCCTGCCGAGCTCCCCCGTCGCCCTGCTGCTCATCGGCGTCGCCGTGGCGGCGGGCGTCGCGAATTACTGGGTGGGCGAGGCGCGCCGGGTCGAGGGCACGCGCCAGCACGCGATCCTCACCCAGAGCGATCGCCTGCTCGCCAACATGGTCGAGCTCGAGACCGGCATGCGCGGCTACATGCTGTTCGGGGCCGACGAGTATCTCGAACCCTATGACGCCGCTCAGGGCACCCTCGGCGGACAGCTCGACGCCATCGAGGCCCTGACCAAGGATTCCTCCGGCCCGGGTCCCGGACGCCTGCGCGCGTTCGTCGATGCCAAGCGCAGCTTCGCCGCGCGGGTCATCGCCGTGCGCCGGAGCGAGGGCTACGACCCGGCCGTGGTGGTGGCACGGACCGGCGAGGGCAAGCGCACCATGGACGGGGTCCGCGCCGCCGCGAAGGTGATCCAGGACCACGCCAACCTGACGCTGGCCGAGGTCGAGGGCCAGGACCGGACCTGGTCGTTGGTGCTGCTCCTGATCTCCATCGCCTCGGCCCTCGGAGCCGTCGGCCTGCTCGGCCGCCTCGCCCTCGTGCGGCGGCGCGAGGAGCAGCGCATGGCCGTCCTCCTCGACGGGGTGTTCGCCAATGCCCCCGTCGGCCTCGGCTTCCTCGACCGGGACCTGCGCATCCGCCACATGAACCGGGCGCTCGCCACCATGAACGAGCGCGGCTTCGGGGCCGATCTCGGGGCGCCGATCTGGGCGATGCTGCCGACGCTCCAGGAGCAGCTGACCCCCAAGCTCCGGGCCGCCCGCGACGAGGGCCTCGTCACCACCAACGTCGATGTCGCCGTGCCCACACCGAGCGCCCCGCGCGGGGTGCGCCACTTCCTCATGAGCTTCTATCCCCTGCGCGGCAGCTCCGGACCGGCCGGCACCCAGGCCGACGGCGTCGGCCTCGTCGTCTCCGACGAGACCCTGCGCAAGCTCTCCGAGGAGCGCATGCGCCACAGCGAGGAGCGCTTCCGCTCGCTCACGGAGGCCACGGCCTCCATCGTATGGACCACCACGCCCGACGGCGGCTTCGAGGCCGCCCCGTCCGAATGGACCCGCTTCACCGGCCAGACCCCGCAGGCGGCGGCCGGCCACGGCTTCGTCGCGGCGATCTTCCCCGAGGACCGCGACCGCACCATGGCGGCCTGGAACCGGGCGGTGGAAACCGTGTCGCCCTACGAGATCGAGCACCGCATCCGCCGCCACGACGGGTCCTGGCGCTTCATGGCCGCCCGCGCCGTGCCGATCCTGGAGGAGAACGGCAGCATCCGCGAATGGGTCGGCGCCCACACGGACATCACCGCGCGCAAGGAGGCGGAGCTGGCGCTGGCCGCCGCCAAGGAGGCGGCCGAGGAGGCCAACCGCGCCAAGAGCCAGTTCCTCGCCAACATGAGCCACGAGCTGCGCACGCCGCTCTCGGCGGTGATCGGCTACTCGGAGATGCTGCAGGAGGAGATCGAGGATCTCGGCGAGGAGAGCCTCCTCGTCGACATGCGCAAGATCGAGGCGAATGCGCGCCACCTCCTCGGCCTCATCAACGACGTCCTCGACCTCTCCAAGATCGAGGCCGAGCGGATGGAGATCTACGCCGAGACCTTCCCCGTCGCCGAGATCGTCCGCGACGTCGCCTCCACCGTCGAGACCCTCGTCGAGAAGAAGGGCAACACCCTCGCGCTCGAGATCGATGACGGGCTCGGCGAGGCGCACACGGACCAGACCAAGCTGCGCCAGTGCCTCATCAACCTCCTGAGCAACGCGGCCAAGTTCACCGAGGGCGGCCGGATCACCCTCTCGGCCACGCGCAGCGCGGCGAGCGGGACCGGCTGGCTGAGCTTCAGCGTCACCGATACGGGCATCGGCATGAATCCCGAGCAGCAGGCCAAGCTGTTCCAGCGCTTCACCCAGGCCGATGCCTCGACGACGCGGCGCTTCGGCGGCACCGGCCTCGGCCTCGCCATCACCCGCGCCTTCGCCGACATGCTCGGCGGCGCCATCGAGGTGACGAGCCGCGAGGGGATGGGCACCACCTTCACCCTTCGGGTTCCCGCCGATTACGTCAGCACCTCGCCCCTCGAGGCCATCGGGCACGAGGGTGCCCACGCGGCGAGCCGGCTGCCGATCCCCGACATGGCCTCGGGCGGCCACGTCCTCATCATCGACGACGATCCCTCCACCCGCGACCTCCTCGTGCGCTTCCTCGAGAAGGACGGCTTCACCGTGGCGACGGCGAGCGACGGGCGCGAGGGCGTCGAGCGCGCCCGCGCCCTGCGGCCCCGGGTGATCCTCCTCGACGTGACCATGCCGCGCATGGACGGCTGGTCGGTGCTGCGGACCCTGCGGGCCGATCCGGAACTCGGCGCCACGCCGATCATCATGGTCACCGTCCTCGACGAGCAGAACCTCGCCTTCTCGCTCGGCGCCACCGACTACCTCCAGAAGCCCATCGAGTGGGGCCAGTTGAAGACCGCCATGGAGCGGTTCAAGCCCTCGGAGAACGAGGGGCCGGTCCTGATCATCGACGACGATCCGGATGCCCGCGAGCGCATGTCGGCGATGCTGACCCGCGAGGGCTGGCGGGTCGCCTCCGCCGAGAACGGCATCGCCGGCCTCGAGGCGACGGCGGCCAAGAAACCCTGCCTCATCCTCCTCGACCTGATGATGCCGGAGATGGACGGCTTCGGCTTCCTGCGCGCCCTGCGCGCCAAGCCCGAATGGCGCGACATCCCCGTGGTGGTGCTCACCGCCAAGGACGTGACCGCCGAGGACCGCCGCCGCCTCGCGGGCCAGGCCGACCGGGTGCTCCAGAAGGGGCGCCTCGGCCTGAACGACCTGTCGGAGTCGCTCCGGTCGCTGGTGGCGCCGGGAGGGTAGGGGCGCCGTCCGAGCGGCCGGTCGTCAGACCGGCCACGGGCAAAGGGATCGGACCCGTCTTCAGGTCCGCGGGTCGCGGCCCTGCGCCGGTTCCGAGGTCGCGCGCGGGTGCGGCCCCGCCGCCGGGTCCGGCGCGGGGGATGGCCAGGAAACGGGAGACGCGGGACGCCGCGAAACCACGTTTTGGTAAGTTTAGCCGGTCTCCCGGCGTCCCCCGGCCCGGCCCCGCGTCGAGGCCGATCCGTTTTTCGTCACGATGTCTTCTCGGCCTCGGCGACTCGGCTAGTGGCGGCCCTCCTCCGCGCGACGCGACGCCCCTTCGCGGGAAACGCCGGTGCGGCAGCCGACTAATCAGGGCACGGGGCCCCGAGCCCGCCTCGTAGTGGGCGGACCGTCCGTTCTCTCGGTGCGCCCCAGGGTCCCGGAGCCAGCCTCAACACGGCCTCCCCGTCCAGGGCACCTTGCGTCGCCGATGCGGCCCGGGGCGATGGCGAAACCGGGCCATCGACGCGGGGCACCGTCTCCTCCCCCCGAGCCCCCCGACCCGGTCCGCCGGGGGGCCTCCCGTGTGGGCGGCGAGTGGC
>NZ_JAKSXV010000078.1 GCF_022829345.1 Methylobacterium sp. J-090
AGGGCGGCCCCGTCGAGGCGGACCTTGCCGCGGAAAGCCGGCCAGACGCCCACCAGGGCGCGGACCAGGCTCGACTTGCCGGAGGCCGAGGGGCCGATGATGCCGAGTCCCTGGCCGGCCCGAAGCGCGAAGCCGACATCCCGCACCACGGGCACCGGGGTCCCGGGCGGGGCGACGCTGATGCTCTCGACCTGCAGGGACCGGGTCGGGGCGGGCAGCGCGTGGCGCGGCTTGCCGGGCGGCAGGGCGGCGAAAAGCTCCGACAGGCGGGCCCAGGACTGGCGGGACTGGACGAAGCCCTTCCAGTTGACGATGGCGAGCTCGGCCGGGGCGAGGGCGCGGGCGACGAGGATCGAGCTCGCGATGATGATGCCGGCCGAGGCCTGGCCGTTGATGACGAGCCAGGCGCCGAGCGCCAG
>NZ_JAKSXV010000085.1 GCF_022829345.1 Methylobacterium sp. J-090
CCTGGCGACGACCTACGCCAATTTCGCCGGGCGCTTGCGTCGGGTGCGCTACGCCGCCAACCTCGACAAGGACCGGGATCGCTGGGGTGAGGCCATGCGCGAGCACGAGGAAATCCTCGACGCCCTGCACCGCCGGGCCGGGCCGGAACTCAGCGACATCCTGTTCCGGCACCTGCGCAACAAGCGTCGGGCGGCCGCAACACGGGAGGCCGCCATCGCCCCTGATTCCCCAGACGCGTGACCGGTCGCCATGACAGTCGCCCGGCCCCTCCGCTCCGGATCGTCATTTACGCATCGCAAACAAGCGTTCGGCCTCGGCGCGGATCACCTGCGCGGCCCGGAGGATGCCGGCCTCGTCGACCTCCAGATGCGTGGTCGCGCGGATCTGGTGCGCGCCGATCGCCCGGACCCTGACCCCGTGTGGGAAACAGGCTTTCGCGAAATCCGAGGCTGTCACCCCGAGTGGCTCAACCGAGAAGCACAGGATGTTGGACTGCGCCGCCCCAGCCTCAATGGCGAGCCCCGGCGCCCCCGCGATCCGATCGCACAGCAACGCGGCGTTGGTGTTGTCGCGGGTGAGTTGCACCACATGATGGTCGAGGGCGTAGAGCCCGGCCGCCGCCAGGATGCCGGACTGGCGCATGGCGCCCCCGAGCCGGTACTTCCAGCGCCAGGCCTCCGTGATGAAGGCGCCCGTGCCGCACAGGACGGCGCCGACCGGGCAACCCAGGCCCTTGCTCAGGTCGATCCAGGCGCTGTCGAAGCCTTGCGCGTAGTCCTTCGCCGCGATGCCGGTGGCAGCCACCGCGTTCAGGAGCCGGGCACCGTCGATATGCGCCTTGAGGCCACGTCCCTGGGCAATATCCCGGATGCGTCGCATGTCGCCGAGGGTCCAGACCGACCCCCCCGAAAAACTCGTGGTCTGCTCGATGGAGACCAGGGCCGAGCGCGGCGCGGTGCGGGCGGCCGGTCGGATCGCCGCCTCGAAGGCTTCCGGGGTGTAGACCCCCGCCGGGGTCTTCAGGGCCGCCACGGACACCCCCGCGATGGCCGCCGAGCCGGCCGCCTCGGTGTTGTAGATGTGAGACTGGTCGTCGACGACGATCTCGTCCCCCGGCCGCGTCTGCACCAGGATCGACACGAGGTTGCACATCGTGCCGGACGGCATGAACACCCCCGCTTCCATCCCCAGCAAGTCGGCCACCCGCGTGCACAGGTCCAGCGTCGTGGGGTCGGAATCCGACTGCTCATCCCCCACCACGGCCCCTGCCATGGCCGCCCGCATACCCGCAGTCGGCCGCGTCTGGGTGTCGCTGAACAGGTCGATCATGGGGCACACCCGCTTGCATGCAGAATTCCAGGGGCAGCTTAGCCTCAACCGCCTCGACCGCCACCCTGTTCTGTCCCGCCCCCTTCAACTTCCAGCCGTCGAGCCCGTGCGCGGCTTCACGCGAGGACGATGATTCATGACCGCCACGGCTGAGCCAGCGACCACACCCCGCGCCGCGACCCGCCAGAATGCGGGCCTCGCCCGGCGCCTAGCGGAAGCCCTGCAGGGCGAGGCCCGCTTCGACGCCTTCACCCGGGGCCGCTACGCCACGGATGCCTCGATCTACCAGATCATGCCGGCCGGCGTCGTCCTGCCCCGGAGCACGGCCGACATCGCGGCAACGCTCAGGATCGCGGCCGAGCACGAGATCCCGGTCATCATGCGCGGTGGCGGCACCTCGCAGAACGGCCAGCCGATCGGGCGCGGCCTCGTGGTCGATTGCGCGCGCCATTTCAACGAGGTCCTCGCCTACGACCCGGAACAGGGCACCGTCACGGTGCAGCCCGGACTGGTGCTGGAGCGCCTCAACACGCGGGTGAAGGTCGATGGCTGGTTCTTCCCCGTGGAGCCGTCCACCGCGACCCGCTGCACCATCGGCGGCATGGCGGGCAACAATTCGTGCGGTGCGCGCTCGCTCCGCTTCGGAAAGATGAGCGACAATGTCCTGGCCATGGAGGCCCTGTTCCACGACGGCAGCGCCTTCGGCTTCGGCCTCACCGGCAACGAGCAGACAGGCGTGACGGGCTCCGCGCGGGCCGAGGCCCTGGCCGCCGCGATGCGGGCGTTGGCGGAGGCTGAGCGGGACGAGATCCTGGCGCGCTTCCCCCAGGTGCAGCGCCGGGTCGGCGGCTACAACCTCGATGCCCTGATCGAGCCGCGCCCCAACCTCGCCCACCTCCTCGTCGGCTCAGAAGGCACGTTGGCGGCCACTACCAGCGTGACCTTGAAGCTGTCGCGCCTGCCGGCACACCGGGTCATGGGGGTCTGCCACTTCCCGTCCTTCCGCTCCGCCATGGAGACGACGAAGGCGCTCGTCGATCTCGGTCCCGTGGCGGTCGAACTCGTGGACAACAACGTCCTGGTGCTTGGCGCCGACATCCCGCTGTTCCGTACTACGCTCGCCGACATCACCCGGGGTACGCCGAACTGCCTTCTGCTGGTGGAGTTCGCGGGCGACGACCGCGCCGCGCTCCTGCGCGATCTCAGGCGCCTGGACGCTTGCATGAGCGACCACGGCTTCCCGCACGCCGTGGTGGAGGTGCCAGAGCCAATTCGGCAGACATCCGTTTGGGAGGTCCGCGAGGCCTGCCTCAACATCATGATGTCGATGAAGGGCGACGCCAAACCCGTCTCCTTCATCGAGGATTGCGCAGTCCCGCTGGAGCACCTCGCCGATTATACCGATGCGGTCACGGAGGTGTTCACTCGGCACGGCACGCGCGGAACCTGGTACGCGCACGCCTCGGTGGGCTGCCTGCACGTCCGCCCAATCCTCGACATGAAGCAAGGCGGCGATGTCGCCAAGATGCGCGCCATCGCGGAGGAGGCGAGCGTCGCGGTCCGCCGGTTCAAGGGCTCGTATTCGGGTGAGCACGGCGACGGGATTTCGCGCTCGGAATACATCGAGCCGATGTTCGGTGCGCGCCTGACGCGCGCCTTCGAAGCGGTGAAGGACGGATTCGATCCGGATAACCGGCTCAACCCCGGCAAGATCGTCCGGCCCCTGCGGATGGACGATCGCGCGCTGATGCGGTTTCAGCCAGGCTATGCCGTGACGACGCCCGGCACCACCGCCCTCGATTGGTCGGATTGGGGCGGCTTCGGCCCGGCCGTCGAGATGTGCAACAGCAACGGCACGTGCCGGAAGCTCGTTGGCGGCGCCATGTGCCCGTCCTACCGCGTGACGAAGGACGAACAGCACCTCACGCGGGGCCGGGCGAACTCGCTGCGACTCGCGATCTCGGGCCAGCTCGGCGCGGACGCCTTCACAAGCCACGAGATGAAGCGCACGCTCGATCTGTGCGTCTCGTGCAAGGCCTGTCGCCGCGAATGCCCCACCGGCGTCGACATGGCCAAGATGAAGGTCGAGTTCCTGCACCATTACCATGCCCGCCACGGGTTGCCGCTCAAGGACCGGCTGGTGGCCGCACTGCCGCTCTATGCGGGCACGGCCGCCTGGCTCGCTCCCCTGCTGAACCTGCGCGATCGCGTACCCGCCCTCGCGCGCCTGTCGGAACGGGTCGCGGGTCTCTCGTCGCGCCGGACCTTGCCGCGTTGGCGCAGGCCGTGGAGCGAGGGGGGCGAAGCCGCCCATCCGAGCGACGTCAACGGCGACTTTCGCGACATCGTCCTGTTCGGCGACACCTTCAACCGCGCCTTCGAGCGCGAAAACCTGGAGGCGGCCGAGCGGGTGCTGACCGCGGCAGGCTACCGGCTGCATCGCGTCTTCCCCAATCGTGGCCGGCGACCGCTGTGCTGCGGCCGGACCTATCTCGCCTCAGGCCAGACTGAACGTGCCCGCGAGGAGGCCCGGCGGACGCTCGATGCGCTCCTGCCCTTCGTCCGTGCCGGCGCCCGGATCGTCGGGCTGGAGCCCTCCTGCCTCCTTACCTTCCGCGACGAATTTGCCGCCCTTCTACCCGGCCCGGAGGCCGGCGAACTCGGCAAGGCCAGCCTTCTCTTCGAGGAATTGCTGGCGGGCGATCTCGCGGCGGGTCAGATCGTCCTGCCGCTCGCCGATCAACGGGGGCGGGTGGCGCATCTGCACGGCCATTGCCACCAGAAGGCCTTCGGAGCCATGGGGGCGGTGGAAGCAACGCTGCGCGCGGTGCCGGGGCTCGATGTACGGGTGATCGAGTCAAGTTGCTGCGGCATGGCCGGCGCCTTCGGCTACGGCGTCGACACGCACGACGTCTCCCTGGCCATGGCCGAGCTGTCGCTGTTCCCGGCCTTGCGCCAGGCGGCAATCAACGATCTTGTCGTCGCGGACGGCACCAGTTGCCGCCATCAGATCTACGATGGGCTCGGGATCGAGGCACGCCACGTTGCGCGGGTGCTTGACGAGGCTTTGTCGGATACCTGAGCCCGTCCGGTGATGGCTCGGCGTCTTCCGAGTCATGGGCGCGAAGCCGTTGACCTTCGTTTCTCGCGGAAAGGTCCGCTTCCGCAATGGCGCTTCACTGAAGCAGTCCGGCAAGAAGCTACCCCATCCGGCTGTCGAGCGGACCAGCAGGTGTCGACCCGACTTTGTCATGGACGGGCGTCCTCGCTGCGCCGGGAAGCGGTCATTCGTAGCGCCGCCGATATGCCGCTGAGAGCATGCGTGGAACAATCGCAGGTCAGCGAAAGGGAGCTGGAATCTGGCTAGCCCTACGCATTCAGCACCTCGTTCTAAAATGAGCGTCCAAGTGCGCTTCACGAAGCGTCACGCCGAGTCTGGCCGGCAGACGTTTATCATCCACCTGAGGACATTGACGGCTTCGAACTCGAGCCGAGATACATAATTCGTCGGTTCCTGAGGCATAGAACCACCAACCCACGAAACGCCAACGGAACGGTCATGCCAGTGGGACCCACGTCGTCCAACCTGAACCGCCTCGACCTGAAGACCCTGCGGTTATTCGCGTCGATCTGCGAGGAGGGGACGCTCAACGGCGCGGCACGGCGCGCAGCCATCGCGCCGTCCGCGGTGAGCAAGCGCCTCGCGGAACTGGAGCGCCTGCTCGGGTGCGCATTGCTCACCCGGGATCCCAAGGGGATGCGCCCAACGCTGGCCGGGGACACGCTTCTGCACCACACCCGCCGGATGCTCGCCAGCGCCGAGCAGATCACCCTCGAACTCGCCGAACATGCGCGGGGGGTGCGCGGTTTCGTACGGGTGCTGGCCAACCTCTCGGCCATCGTGCAGTTCCTTCCCGAGGACCTACAGGCGTTCCTGGCGGTCCAGGCCGACATCCGGGTGGATCTGGAGGAGCGGCCGAGCAGCGGCGTCGTGGCCGGCGTCGAGGAGGGCGCCGCCGACCTCGGCATCTGTGCCGGGAACACGGACACGCGCTCGCTCCGCCCCATTCCCTATCGCCGCGACAGGCTCGTCCTCGTCCTGCCCGCAGGACATCCGCTCGCCGGACACGATGCGGTCGCACTCGCCGACACCCTCGACTACGACCACGTGGGCCTGCATCGGGAAAGCTCGATCCACGCCACCCTGCGCGACGAGGCACGACGCCTCGGCCGCCCGCTGCGCCTGCGCATCCACGTGCCGGGATTCGATGCGATCTGCCGGATGGCCCAGGCCGGGATGGGCCTCGGTGTCGTACCCGAACGCGTCCACGCGCTGCTGGGCCCGCAGATGAACCTGACGGCGGTGGCGCTCTCGGACCCCTGGGCCCTACGCACCCTGAATTTGGTCGTTCGACCCGGGGCCTTGGCCCCTGCGGCATCCCTTCTCCTCGATCATCTCCACGAGACGTCCCGGTAACGGAGGGGCGCCGGCGTTCACCTCAGGAGAATGAAGGTTCGCGGATTACGTTTGGACTCAAGACAATCGGCACAATAAATCATCTTCCAACAACGTTGGAGGAAACGCCGATGCAGAATGCAGCCGCCCCGTCGGCCACCGGCCCGCTTGCCGGTATTCGCGTTCTTGAACTGGGTCAGCTCATCGCCGCACCCTTCGCGACGAAGATGCTTGCCGAGTTTGGTGCCGAAGTCATCAAGGTCGAGTCCCCGACGGACGGCGACCCACTGCGCAAGTGGCGCAAGATGCACGAGGGAACCTCCCTCTGGTGGTACTTGCAGTCGCGCAACAAGAAGTCCATCGCGGTCAACCTGAAGTCGCCGGACGGCCTTGCGCTCGTCAAGGATCTCGCACGAAGCGCCGACGTGGTCGTCGAGAACTTCCGGCCCGGCGGTCTGGAGAAGCTCGGTCTCGGCTGGGACGTGCTCTCGGAATTGAACCCGAAGCTCATCATGGTCCGCATCTCGGGCTACGGCCAGACGGGCCCCTACCGCGACCGCCCGGGCTTCGGTGCCATCGGCGAGTCGATGGGTGGAATCCGGTTCACCACCGGCAGCCCGGACAGCCCGCCGGCCCGCGTCGGCGTCAGCATCGGCGACACCCTGGCTTCGCTTCACGGGGTCATCGGCGCCCTGATGGCCTTGCTGCACGTCAAGACCGCGGGCGGACAGGGTCAGGTCATCGACGTGTCGCTGGTCGAGAGCGTGTTCAACGTCATGGAGAGCCTCGTGCCGGAATACGACCTCCTCGGCGAGATCCGTACCCGCACCGGCGGAGCGCTGCCGGGCATCACGCCATCGAACACCTATCCGACCGGGGGCGACGGCTTCGTCGTCATCGCGGGCAACTCCGACCCGATCTTCCGCCGCTTGATGACCGTCATCGGTCGGCCCGACCTCGCCGACGATCCGACGCTGCGCAACAACGACGGCCGCTCGAAGGTCGCCGGCATGCTCGACGGCGTGATCGCCGACTGGACCCGGGCGCGCACCGTCGACGAGGCGCTGGCGGCCCTCGACGCCGCCGACGTGCCTGCGGGCCGGATCTACTCGGTGGCCGACATCGTCGCCGACCCGCACTACCAGGCCCGCGACATGATCCTCAACGTGGAACTCCCCGGCGGCACCCGGGTGAAGATGCCCGGCATCGTGCCGAAGATGTCTGGCACCCCCGGCGCGGTGCGCTGGCAGGGGCCGGCGCTCGGCGCCCACACAGACTCCGTCCTCGCCGCACTCGGGCGGGACGCCGAGACCATCGAACGCCTGCGCCGCGAGGGAGCCATCGGATGACCGACGCCATGCTGATCCAGGAAGTCGCGACCCGCGACGGATTTCAGATCGAACCCCGCTATGTCGAGGCGGCCGACAAGATCGCCCTGATCGACGCGCTCTCGGCCGCTGGCTTCTCGCGCATCGAGGTTTCGTCCTTCGTCTCGCCCAAGGCCGTGCCGGCGCTTCGCGACGCCGCCGAGGTTTTCGCCGGGATCGCGCGGCGGCCTGGCACCGTCTACGTCGCCCTGGTGCCGAACCCGAAGGGCGCCGAGCGGGCCCTGGCAGCGCGGGTCGACGAGGTCAACCTCGTCGCCTCAGTCAGCGAGACCCACAACCGCGCCAACATGGGCATGAGCCCCGACGCTTCGATGGAGGGTTTCGCCCTGATCATGGAGACGGTGAAGGGCGCCGACGTATCGAGCAACGCCACGGTCGCCACCGCCTTTGGCTGCCCGTTCGAGGGCGACCAGCCGGCTGACAAGGTGATGGCACAAGTGGAACGCTACCTCGCCCTCGGGATCACGGGTGTGACGCTCGCCGACACCACCGGCATGGCCAACCCCGTCCAAGTCGAGCGGCTCGTGACACGTGCGCTGGCCGTCGTGCCGGCCGAGCGGCTGACCCTGCACTTCCACAACACCCGTGGGCTCGGCCTGGCCAACGTGCTCGCCGCCTACCGTGCGGGCGCGCGTCGGTTCGATGCCGCCCTCGGTGGATTGGGCGGCTGCCCGTTCGCTCCCGGCGCCACGGGCAACATCTGCACCGAGGATCTCGTCAGCATGGCCCACGAGATGGGCATCGAGACGGGTCTCGACCTCGACGCCCTGATCGGCCTGTCACGCGACCTGCCGCGCCTCGTCGGCCACGACGTGCCGGGACAGGTCGCCAAGGCCGGCCGGCCCTGCGACCTGCATCCGGTGCCAAAGGCGGCCTGACGCCCGCGCGAACCATGCCGCGCCGGCGGCGGGACGCTTATCCCGCGTCCGAGCCCAACGACGCCCAGACCGTGACGGAAGCCCTCGCAAGAAAGGGCTCCGGAAGCCCGTGAGGCCTACGACCCGCGCCACGCGGGCAGGGCGTTCACGGCCCGTCCCCATCCCAGGAGGAAACCATGACCGCCGCCACGACAACCCCGCTCGCGGGCACACAGGACATCACCGAGAGCAGCGTGGTCCGCAAGGTCGCGTGGCGGTTCATGCCGCTGATCATGGTTTGCTACATGTTCGCCTTCTTCGACCGGATCAACATCAGTTTCGCCAAATTCCAGCTCCAGAGTGACCTCGGCTTCAGCAACGTCGCCTACGGGCTCGGCGCGAGCATGTTCGTCATCGGCTACGTGATCTTCGAGGTGCCCTCGAACCTGTTGCTGTACCGGGTCGGCGCGCGACGCTGGATCGCCCGGATCATGGTCTCCTGGGGCATCGCCACGGCGCTGATGATCTTCATCACCACCGAATGGCACTTCTACGTGCTGCGCTTCATCATCGGCGCGATGGAGGCGGGCTTCGCGCCGGGCATCCTGTACTATCTCACCCTGTGGTTTCCGGCATCCTTCCGGGGCCGCGTGACCTCGTTCATGTTCGTGGCCTCCGCCTTCTCGGGCATCTTCGGGGCGCCCGTGGCCGGCCTGATCCTGGGCGGCCTCAACGGCTTCGCGGGCCTGGCCGGCTGGCAGTGGCTGTTCCTCGCCGGCGGCCTGCCCTGCCTCATCCTCGGAGCGCTGGTGTTCTTCCGTCTGGACGACCGGGTCACCGACGCGCGTTGGCTGACGCCGGCCGAGAGGGATCTGCTGTCCTCGAAGATCGCGCACCACAACCGCGACATCGGCGACCATTCCCTGTGGGGGGCGATCAAGCAGCCGGGGTTCCTGCTGATCGGGCTCATCTACTTCCTGCTCCAGGTCGGCTCCTACGGGCTGAATTTCTGGGGTCCGGACCTGATCAAGACTGCGACCGGGGGGACGGCGGCCTCCATCGGCTTCCTCACGGCAATTCCCTATATCTGCGGTGCCATCAGCATGATCGTGATCGGGCGTATGTCCGACGCCTCGGGCGAACGGCCGAAGTTCGTGGCGGGGCTCGCCATCGCCGCGGCCATCGGCTTCTTCGCGGCCGGATTGTTCGACAAGCAGATCGTCCCCCTGTTGTTCGCCCTGGCCCTCGTCGGCGCCGGCATCGTCGCCTCGATCCCGACCTTCTGGACGCTCCCGGCCAAGCTCGTCACCGGCGCCGGTGCGGCGGGAGGCATCGCGCTCATCAACACCCTGGGCCAGTTCGGCGGCATCGTCAGCCCCGTCGCGGTCGGCTGGGTCAAGGACCTGACGGGATCGACCACCCCGGCGCTCTACGCCATCGGAGTGGTCTGCCTCATCGCGGCCGGGCTGGCGCTGTTCGCCATGCCGGACAGCCTGCGTCGCAGCGACCGCCAAGCCTGATCCGGCGGGCCGCGACGCCTCATCACCACCGGCGCACACCCACCCCATGGCGGGCGCCGGTCGAACCATCCTGCATCGAACGGCGACCGGGAGAGCCACGTGGCCCTGAACCTGACCCAGAAACTCGTCCGGTCCCATCTCGCGGAGGGTGACCTCACCCCAGGCGGGGACATCGCCCTCACCATCGACCAGACCTTGCTCCAGGACGTCCTGGGCGGGCTCGTCATGCTGGAACTTGAGGCGATGGGCGTCGAGCGCGTGAAGGTCGGCCTGGCCGCGCAGTACATCGATCACAACCTCGTCCAGAACGACAATCTCAACGCCGACGAGCACATGTTCCTGCGCTCGGCCTGCCGCCGCTTCGGCGTGTGGTACTCGCGCCCGGGCAACGGCATCAGCCACCCCGTCCACATGCAAAGCTTCGGAAAGCCGGGGCAGACCATGGTCGGCTCCGACAGCCACACCCCGGCCGCCGGCTCGCTCTGTATGCTTGCCTTCGGTGCGGGCGGCGTCGAGGTGGCCCTGGCCATGGCCGGCCAACCCCTGAACCTGCGCATGCCGCGCGTCTGGGGCGTACGCCTGACGGGCCGCCTGCCGGACTGGGTCAGCGCCAAGGACGTGATTTTGACCATGCTCGGGCGTCACGGCGTCGAGGGCGGTTTCGGCCGGATCATCGAGTATCACGGTCCCGGCCTCGACCACCTGACCGCCATGGACCGGCACGTCATCGCCAACATGGGCGCGGAAATGGGCGCGACCACGAGCATCTTCCCGTCGGATCAAGCTACGAAAGCGTTCCTCGACGGCGTCGGCCGGGGCGACGACTGGGTGCCGCTCGCCGCCGACGACGGCTGTACCTACGACGACCACGAGGAGATCGACCTCTCGACCCTCGTGCCGATGATCGCCAAGCCGTCGAGCCCCGGCAACGTCGTGCCGGTCTCGAAGGTCGCGGGCACCGAGATCTACCAGAGCTACATCGGCTCGTCGGCCAATCCCGGCTACCGCGATTTCGCGATGGCCGCCGCCATCGTGAGGGGGCGTCAGGCCCACGACCGGGTGTCGTTCGACATCAACCCCTCGACCCGTATCGTGCTGGAGACCCTGATCCGGGACGGACACCTCTCCGACCTCATCCATGCCGGCGCGCGGGTGCATCAGGCCGGCTGCAACGGCTGCATCGGCATGGGCCAGGCCCCGGCTTCAGGCCGGAACTCCCTCCGGACCGTACCACGCAACTTCCCCGGCCGCTCCGGCACGCGCGAGGACAGCGTGTTCCTATGCAGCCCGGAGACCGCCGCCGCCTCCGCCCTGACCGGCGTTATCACCGATCCGCGCACCCTCAGGATCCCCTATCCCCAGATCGGGACGCCGGAGATGGTACGGGGCAACGCGACGATGCTGCTGGCGCCCCTGCCGGAGGCGGAGGCGCGGGAGGTCGCCCTCGAGAAGTCCGCGAACATCACGACGCTTCCCGAACTCGGCAAGCTCGGAGCCTCAATCCGGGTGCCGGTGCTCCTGAAGACCGGCGACGACATCTCGACCGACGACATCATGCCGGCGGGCGCGCGGGTGATGCCCTACTGGTCGAACATCCCCAAGACGTCGGAATTCACCTTCGAACCCCTCGACGATACCTACCCGGGGCGTACGAAACAGGGCGGGCGGGAGCGCGCCGGACACGCCATCGTCGGCGGTAGCAATTACGGACAAGGGTCGAGCCGGGAGAATGCGGCGCTGGCGCCGCGCTACCTCGGGTTGGAAACGGTGCTGGCCAAGAGCTTCGCCCGGATTCACTGGCAGAACCTCATCAATTTCGGCGTGCTCCCGCTTACCTTCGTGGACCCTGCCGACTACGACCGGCTCGAACTCGGCGATGTCATCGAAATCGAGGATGTGTCCGGAGCGCTCTCCAACGGCAACGAAGTCCAAGCCACCCTAAGTGGCGGCAAGGATGGAATCCGGTTGCGCCACGACCTCTCTCCGCGACAGATCGAGATCCTCCTGGAGGGCGGTGTCATCAACTGGGTCCGCACACGGATCAAGGCATGATGCTCCACCGAACGGTTTTTCGATCCTGACCAGTGGTCTTGGAAGACCACAGGGCAAGGGGTTGCCGGACGCTGAGGTCGATGAGCTGCTAAAAGAGCGTACCCTCGAATCTGAGACGGCAACATCCAAATAGAGCTAAACACCGAACCAAAGCGGACAGGCAGTAAAACATCGAGGTTCCGTGAGAACGAGAGAGCAATAGAAAGAAATTCTCTCTGATACCATGAGTTCCGGCGTGATATGCATCCAAATGGCGCCAAAACCATTCTTCACCCCCCATGAATATTTGTTGTTGGGAAAATGTTCACCAATATTGGAGGGCGTCGGCGCTTTTACAGGGCCCGCACCCGTTCCGGCCATAGATCTCTGTCCACCAAACTGCCGGGAAGCGGACCTTCCTAGTGGTTGAGCCCTGACGGTCGAGTTCGTTGGGTGTTTCGGTTTGAGTTCTGTCCTGCGGATTTGGCGGGATGCGAAGTGATATCTCTTTTGCGCTCTCCACCTCGGATCGACGTCGACTCGAATCACTAGTTGCGGATCGAAACACGCCGTAGAAGCACCTCTGGCGCGCCCTTATCGTGCAGGTGAGCGACTGAGGGCTCGGGACGCACGCGATCACGCGTGAGGCGGGCGTGTCCAAGACCGCAGTCTGGCGCTGGCAGAACCACTTCTCCGGCACGCCCATGCCGACGAACTGCTTCTTCCAGCGATAAAAAATCGGCCCGGACATACCAATCTTCCAGCAGACCTCGTCCACCGTTGTACCGTGCTCCGCCTGCCTGAGGGCGAAAGCGCTCTGTTCGTTCGTGAAGGGTTTGCGAGGCATGGCATCCACCCTCCTTCAGGGTTCAGGATCCCAAAAAACTTGCGCTCAGCGCCGATCAGTTTGCGGGGTCAGGGTTACCCTCCTGCGCACGAACGATACGAGCGGAATGAAATATAAACCTAATACACCCATAACTAAGTGAAAACCCATTTTCTTACTAATTTCACCATTCATTTACTTTTGCAGAAGTCCTGTCAATTCGAAACGATTATATTTTATCATGTTTTCGCTTCATGTTTTATTAAATGTCATAGCATGTCGTTCGCACGGTCATGCGATAGATCTTCATCATTGTATGGAATGACGGTGCGTTGATGTCCGTGACTTGGTTGGACTGGTTTTCCTGGACGCGTTGTGCATTGCAACGCCGCGTCTACCGCGAAGAAGGCCGCTCTTTGCCAGTCGGACTAAAGACCACTGAGGGAGCGATGCGCGTCATCACCCAGCAGTGTGCGCTCAAGGTTTTGGACGCACAACGTGAAGGCTGGGCAGTGCCTGAGACTGAGAGGCTTCTCTCAATCTTGTTTCCTTATTTCATGCCCCGGATTCCTACGTCGTTGGGGGAGTCGCCCTGCAACCTGCGCCTAGAGCGCTCCGTCGTAGAGCCACTCCTTCAAATCGCCTCGCGCAATCCCGCCATTACAGACTGGTTGGATGTGTGCCAGGATGTACCACTGATCTACATCGATCTGCCTAGCAATTCATGGATGATTTCGGACTCGGTGCAGGTACAAGCGATTTTTGTTGATAACGGTATTGGCGGTTCAGACGATTTCATGCTCTTCATTGATGAAGAGCCGCGCTCGACCGTGACGGTCCTGCTTGCGCCGAGAGGCAAACGTTGCAAACGCCGGCTTGTATGGGCGATGGGTACCGATAGGTTTCATAACGAGTTGAACGGGGGAACTCCGGACGACCAAGCCGAAACCATTCCGTCTACGCTCGAATTAGTCGCGACGAGTGGACTTAGCGTCCCGGAATTTTGCCGCCTCGTTGAGAGCGTGATCGCGGCTTCGCTTTTCCAGCGTCACTCGCTCCGCGCGGCCATGCTGCCCGTCGCGCACGTCGGCGGTTTGCCGCGCGACTCGGTGCAACGTGCTGCGTACATGCGTGAATATGATGGAGCAGACCGCAGAGCCAGGAACAGGGAAGAGGTACGGTCTTTATTTCGGATCGAGCGCGTTGGGCTTGTACCTGAGGAAGTGCAGCGACGCATGCCCATAGAGGCGGTGAGAACCGGGCATGGTCCTTTGCTCTGCTCCGTGTGGGTGCGAGGCCATTATCGCAATCAAAAGCATGGACCGGGCCTTGGTCTCACGAAGCAAATTTGGATCGAACCTCATCGTAAGGGGCCGGAAGAGGTTTCGCCCCGACACCCGATGAGCTTAATTGGACGAGCGCCATAGCTCCTTCAAGCCGATGCTGTGCTATCGTCGCTCATCATGGTTCGAGACGCGGTCCGGATCGGTCTCGGGGCTGAATGCCTGCAAATCTCTTTGGTTCGCCACGCCCCATCCGCGGGAACACTGGTTCGGTGGGGCGACGTCGATGGTCCCGCCATCGCGCTCTGGACGCTCTATCCCTCTCGCCGACCGATCGGTCCGAACGATTATGTGGCCTACGCCTTTGCGAAAGGTGCTGTCGAAACCGTGTCGATCGGCTTTGCAAAGAAGGTCGCGCGAGGGTATCCGGGTGAACCGCGCGCGGCCCGGCCAAATCTACACGGAGATGTACGCAAGCGGTGAATGACCCGGACGCGTCGATCGCGTGAAGGGCAGCATCCCGACTGGACGCGTTGGAGTGCCCGAAGAGGTCGCCCGCGCGCTCATTTGGCGGCCGGTCCGGCGACCTCGTTCGTCGCCGCCACCTGTCTGGACGTCACGGGCGGCAAGGGATCGCGACTTAATGAACGTCCCAGCGTGCAGCTCGTTGGGCACCGTTTGCGGGAGAGCCCGGTCCGCCGTGAGCTCTCCTGAACCCTCACCCCGCCACATGATGAAGTAAAATATCGTCGAAGCGCCTGTGCCTGCGGTGGTTCTCGTTCCATTATGAGAGAGACGGCGTGGGGAGGGAAAAGGCAGGCCTGATCCCAGAAGGAGATCGTAATACGGCAATCTTCTGAATTCGACGTCTGGCGACACGCCACGACGAACGGAGGGCTTCGGAAGACTTTTACGAGAAGGCTCATGTCGCCGATGGGGATGGCGGCGGGGCGCCGCTGCGGGGGATCTCGACGTCAGAGTCTGGCTGCTCCCGGCTGACAAACTGAACACCCGGGTACTCAGCGATCCAGTGCAAGATCAGGCGCGAGGACGCTGAAGGAGACACCCCTGAAGCATGCAACGGACGCTCGGCTGAGTCGACTTGACCACCGGAGGCGGGGACCGCTTTCGAGAACAGGGCGTGGAACTGATGTTCACACACATCAAGCAGGGCAGGGGGAGTCCGACGGTTCCTGCTAAGCGGCCTCAATCGAAAACAGGGCGAATGCGCGATGGCCTGCACCAATCATAGACTTCTCAAGCTGACGAAGGCCAAGCGCTGAGCGCAAAGTCACCGTTGCGTCTGACCGGCTTCCAAGGCTGATTTCATCGCGCAAACTCCTTTTACTCGGCGGCTTCCCGGCCGAGGCGGGAGGCCGCCCGACACGATGTTTCCACGGCGTCAGTGGATCGCTCGTCATTAGGAACGCCTGTTCGTCCAATCACGAGAATCACGATCTGGCGGGTCACGAGGCTGACGAACGCGATCGAGTGCCAATCTTTGCGTCATATCTTCGATGCGCGCTTTATAGGTCTCGAACCATTCAGCGGTCTTGTCCGATGGGCTAGCGACAGCGTCGGGCCGAACATCCGGCTCCGGCAGCGGCTCGAATTCGAGCGGCGGATCCGCAGAGGCGCTGCTAGCCAAGAGGTCGGTGCCCGGTTCGACCAGGGTGTTCGGCGCAGCCAAAGCCGTATCGGCACGCACCGGCACAACGATGGGTTCAGGTCGCTCCGTTAACTCCCATCCCGATGCTGCACGCGCGTAGTGGGTGCGGGCGGTGCGCATCGAGAGATGGCCGGCGAGCGCCGCGATCTCCTCGGCCGAGAAACCGGATTTCTCCCAGGTCGCGATGGCGACGTGACGAAACGAATAGAGGGCGAGGCGGCGCCCTCCCGCGGCGAGTGAGGCGCGAGCCAGGGATGAGGCGAGACCGTTCCGCCATCGGGCGAAAGCCTGTGGGTTTCCGGGTGCCGGTGCCAGTCGGACCAGGATGCGGATCGCGGCGATGACGGCGTTCGGATAGTTTTTCAGGTCGAGCCGACGCCATCTGTCCTGGCCGTTGCCGAGCTTGGCATTCGGGATAGCGAGGATCGTCCCCTCCACGGTGGCACCGCAAAGTTCGACCGGGCGGAATCCCACGCGTGGCTCGACCAATGTGTAAAGTGCGGCTGCCGCCGCGGTCATGGTCCGGTCGCGCAGCGCGAGCTTTTTGAGGTGAACAAAAGCGAGCCCAGCCTCCACCTCGGTAGGATCCTTGATTCGCCGGCTTGCGCCGCGTGGCTCTGCGGGGCGTCCGCGACGGGACAAAAGCGCTGCTTCGATCCGCATCATCGTCGGCTCGGGTTCGCAGATGGCCCCGGCCCGACGAGCGGCACGGACGATAACGGAGACGATCACTCGCAAATCTTCGAGGTAGCGCCGGGTCGTCGAGGGTCTCAGCTTCGATGCGATATCCTTGGGCGCCCCTTCTACATCTTGCACCAAGGCCTGGAGCGGGCAAACCTGCGGGAAAGCGGCAATCGCGCGTTCCAGATGTTTTCGCCCCTCCAAGTAGTAGCTCGCCCGCGTTGAACTGGAACGCATTTTCACCCGACGGGGTGGTCGTAACATCTACGTTGTCTCCCGTTAGTCGACGGTGCCCCTGCGTTAGTCGACGGCGAGTTCGCGTTAGTCGACGGTTCATAGATCGGATGGATCGCTCCTTGGCCCAGCCTGAGCGCCGCTGATAGGAGTGAAGGTCCATGCCGTCAGGCGACCGCCTCCGCATTGCATACCATGGCACAAGGGGAGACGGATCCGGTCGAGCTTGCGGTTACGGACCGGAGAACGGGGCAGGATCCGAGTGCCCACCGTATGCGCCCGGGATTGCGCTGGGCAAGTTCTCCGGGGCGTCGTCATCCGGCATCGGTGCATCGACGCCACGCCGATCCCCGCCCGCCTCGTCCGAATGCATCCCAACCTCGTGCTCTTGCGCGGGAATCGTGTCCTCGCTGGCGCTGGTGTCCGACGCCGTCTCTCCCGCGGAGGTCTCGCTCGTGGCCGTTTCCGCATCGCGATCGGAATCCGAAAGGCTTGCTTCACCGTGCGATGGCGACGCGATGACGGTCACCCGGCCACCCACGGACTCGACGACGGCACGCACCGCGGCCTCGTCGGACGATCCGGTGAACTCGACGAAATTCGACCCATTGCGCTTGCGGTTCACCCGGAGCCCGAGGCTCACGAGCCGCTGCGCAATGTCGGACATCTGGACGAGGTCGCCCGGGACGCGAGCGACGAGATCGACGTTGGCGTCGTCCCCAGCGATGGCGGGAAGCAGGGACAAACGGATTTCGCGCCCCGCCTCGATCATTTTGAGCTTCTTGGCAGCCGGCAACGAGGCCATGTGCTCCATCAACCCGAGCGCGAAATCCATGTCGCTGAAGGACCGCGCGGCCTTCGTCGCGATGGCCGCGGCAGCGAGGTTCGCAAGCCCCTCGCGATCCTGCAGGAGCACGGCCTTCTTCAAATTCACGCGCTTCAGCGCCTCGGCGGTCTTCGTCTTCGTCATCGTTTCGCTCCCGGTCCACCCTGGATCCGGGATGACCATCCAATGGGTTTGGCAAGTCGTCAAAGACCATTATCCGGCCCAATAGAGGAATTTATTCTTCCAATAGCAAATCGTTCCCGTCAAACTCGAACTGGGTGATCTGGCGGCCTTGGGAGTGGCCCTCAGCACTTTGTTGGATTGACGCAACACTCCAAAACGAATGCGATGGCTCACCGTTTTGCGCCCGCCACCGGGTCGATCTCGGCAAAACCGCCCGTGGACGTTCCTAATCCGTGACCATGGGGAACAGGACCTTGGAACAATGCAGCTGAGAATCGGCTCGGGTGTTCCGGTTGTCTGCGGCAGCGCTATGGAGGAGGTGTTGGGGGATCATAGCCTGTTCCGCGCCGTCCCCCAGTTCGGCGACCGCCGTTGCCGCATCCGTGCAGATCACGGCGGACGCGCCCCTTGTGTGAAGCAGGGGCCGGACACCCATGGGGTCACGCCCGCACGTTGCGGAAATCAAGCCCTTGTTCGCGATCCAAGATCTGGATGTTGCGGGGTTGAGGCTCGCCGACCCAACCTCGCCTTCCGACCTCGCTGTTCCGTTGCCTTGGGTCGGCCGTCCGGTGAACACGCCCCCGAAACCGACCGCCGTCCCTCGGCCCGAGAGGCCAGACGATGAAATCTGCAACGCTCCGATGGTGGGCTCGTAGGCGGTCAATCGACCCTCCCACCGTGGGGATCGCGTTCCGGGCGGCACCTTTCCGTGTCGACGTATCGCGGCAACACGATGCCGGGCCAACGCTGAGTTCATGTCAGTTGACTGCGGGGCGGACCTCGTCGGTCACCTTATGCCAGCCCTCAGGGCTTCTCGTTCCTCCATTTGAGATCACGCGCTCCTGCCCCTGCCGGACGGGGAGTTCCTGTCCGGTGTCGCTAGACTATGGGCGCCGCAACCACCGATCTGAACGAGGATCGCGTGTTCGACCCGGCCGCCTCGCCGACCGAGTTGGTGATTGCGCCCGGCGGAAACTCGGGCGTATCGATCCGCCTACGTTCGTACGCGCCGTTCGCGATCTGCATCGATGCCGGTGATGCATTCTTTTAAGCGAGCCTTAACCGGGCAACACGAACGCATCGAGCTCGCGACGTTGCACGTCGCTCCCAACGCGATGCTCTACCGTATCCAGTGATGATGCTCTACCGCATCCAGCGATCGGGCTCGATTCCATAAGGGCGTTCCGGGCTAAGCCGCTGATCGTACCACCGGCTAGTGAGAAGCCGCGCCTCCGTCCCCGCCAACAGGCCGGTTCGATCGACCGGTAGCAACAGATTCGGCGCCGGTTTCCATACCGTCCGCAGGTAGGGCGTCACCGCGACCAATCTGTCATTTCGAGCGGCATCGAGTCCCAGCAAAATCATCAGCCGGTCCGACGTCAGGTCGTTTCCGTCGACGCGAAGCACGCGTTCGAGGGCAGAGACCCGAATCAGCACGTTGGTCGGGGCGACGACGTCGACGCAGCGCTGGGTGTGGACCTGACCGTGATAGGAATCGGCAAAGGACCGGCCGAGGTTGGGGTCGAGGACGGTCCCTTCTGGGCAGAAGAATGCCCCGGACCATCTGATCGTCCCCCCCGTGGCATCGGTCAGGATACCGGACGCGACGTCGAGGCGGTCGTCCCAAAGCGCCAGCGCCGAGAGTTCGAGGAGATCGGCCGCGTTGGGTTCAGAACCTTCGTGAAGAAACAGCCATTCGGCGCCTGAATCGACGGCGGCGCGCAAGGCCGCGCCGCCGTCAGCCCAAGCCTTTTCGGTGGACAGTTGCCCAACGTTGTCGAGGGACCGACGCGGGCGAAGGGACCACATGCCGGTGTGCTGGCCGCTGTCGTTGGCACGCACCGAGACATCGCCCCCCCGCCCACGTGCCTCGACCAGGCGGTCGAGGACGAACTTTTGCGACGCCACGGCCGCCGGCTTGTCGCCGGTCTCGGCGGAGGCCGTCGAGCCCGGATTGATTCGCCAGGCATAGAGCAGCTCCGGCACATGGACGGGCTCATACCCGGCGGCCCAGGCCCGCCCGATGGCGTCCCAATCATGGCACCAGGTTGCGCGGTCGTCGGCGTAGGCATCGATGTTGACGAGGAGATCGCGGCGCCATGCCATCAGGTGGGTCTGGTAGCAGCAGTTCGTCGAAAGGAACGGATCGAAGTCAGGCTTGAAGAACGGGCTCGCCTTGGCGGAAGCCGGATTCGACTTGAACTCATCGGAGTAGAACACCCGGGCCTCCGGGTACCGCTCGATCCAGTGCGCCATGACCTGGAGGGCGTCGATGGTGAGGTAATCGTCGGCGTCGAGGGGCACGAGAACATCGCCCTCTGCCGCGACGAGCCAGGTCCGGTTGGCGCCGGCGATTCCAGCATTCGTCTCGTGACGGATGACCCGGGCGTGGCCCGATGCCTTGACCTTGCCGAGCCAGGCCAAGGTATCCTGCCGGGTCGAGCCATCATCGACGATGACGATCTCGCGATTCTCGTAGGTTTGAAGCAGGCAGGATTGCAGCATCTCCTCCAGGAACGCGGCCGGCTGGTCGTAGACCGGCACGCACAGGGAGAACCGGATCGCGCCGGTGGCCGGATAGTGCCGGATGCGCCAGGCGATGTGGCGGTCGAGCCAATTTTCAAACGCCGCCGGGTCCGTCTCGATGGAAGCTCGCTCGGGCCGCAAGAGGACGCGGTAGTTGGGATCGCGCTGATCGAATCCTGGATTGAAGTAGGGATCCCGAAGGCTCGGCCAGCGCGCGTAAAGGGCCTCCTTCTCGCAGCGATAGGTGCCGGTCTTCGAAGCGCTCTCGTAGTGGTAGACGCGCACGCCCGGATCGACGACGCAGGTCCGCCCTGATTCGCGCAGGCGCAGGCAGAAATCGACGTCGTTGTAGTTGAGCGGGAAGCGCTCGTCGAAGCCGCCGAGGGCCTCGTAGTCGGCGCGGCGCACGATGGCCATGGCCCCGGTGACGCCGAAGACTTCGCGGCGGCACTGCAGCAGGTTGCCCGTGGCGCCCGCATGGCTCGGGGCGACGAAGAGCCCAGCATGGGACGGGCCCTGTTCGAGCAGGATGACCCCGTTGTGCTGCACGGTGCCGTTCTCGAACAGGCAAAGCGGGCCGATCATCCCGACATCCGGGTGCGACAGGAGGAAGGCGACGAGTTCCTCGCCGCCGCGGTTTGTGATCGCCTCGACGTCGTCGTTGAGGAGGCAGACGAACTCGCCCCCGGCGGCGGCAACGCCGATGTTGAGCTTGCGCGCGATGTTGAGAGTGCGATCCTGATAAGGAACGAGCCGGATGCCCGGTGTCTCAGCGAGCCGCGCCTCCTGCTCGTCGCTGAGATCGCCGTTGTGGACGATCACGTATTCCCGGTTCGGATAGAAGTCGGTGTTCTCGAAGCTCGCGATGCAGTTCAGGATCAGGTTGATGCGCCGGTCGCGCACCACGCGCGACCCCGCCCCCGTGGGGATCACGTAGGACAGGAGCGGCGGAGTGGCCGGCAGGGTGTAGTGCGTACGCCAGAATCCGTCGCCGAAGCCCGGCGAGACGGAGGCCCCGGGATCGCGCGCCCGGGCGAATTCGAGGAGGGAAGCTTCCTGGCGCCCCACGCTGTAGGATTTCGCCTTCATCGTGGTGGCGGTCGAGGTTGGGGAGGCGCGCCAGACGTAACCGATCACCGGCACGTGGATCGCCTTGGCGACATGGCGCGAGGCCCGCAGAACGAAGTCGTAATCCTGGGTCCCGTCGAACTCGGAACGGAAGTCCCCCACGGTGGCGAGGAAATCCCGGCGGTAGACGGCAAGGTGCGAGAGATACATGGTGTTCTCCAACAGCACCGGCGACCAGCCGGGCTTCAGCACCACGTCGTAGAGCTCGCCCCCGTCGGAGATCTTGCACTCGTCGGTGTAGACGAGGTCCGCGTCGGGATCAGCCTGCACGGCCTTCCAGATCGCCTCGAACACGGTGCGTGGCAGGAGGTCATCGTGATCGACCAGCGCCACGTGCGTCCCGTCGGCCTCGGCGATGGCGCGGTTCGTACCGCCCGCGATGCCGAGGTTGCGCTCGGCATACACGACCGTGACGCGCGGGTCCGCGTTCGCGATCCGGCGCAGGGCGCGCAGGGTGTCTGGGCGCTCCGATCCGTTGTCAACGATAACCCAGCGCCAGCCGACGTAGCTCTGGTTCAGCAGGGTCTGGAACAGTTCGCCTAAGTGCGACGGCTCGGTGTTGAAGGCCGGCGTCACCACGGTCGGGCGAAACCCCACGTCCGAGAGCCCGGCGGTGGCTTCAGACCGCGTTGGTTCGCACAGGTCGCGCAGACTGAGCTGTTGGCCGATCCCATGTGGATTCAGGGGTGCTTCACGACCCTCCAGGGTTCCCGTGCGCAGCCAATGCACGAGGGGATTGATCGCGCTGGCGCGAACGTCGGGGTAGCGCTCCAGATAGGTCTGGCCATGGAAGAACAGGGACGGCTCGCGCTCCTGCAAGTGGCCGCTTGTGAGGTAATGGGCGATGGGATCCATGCCGTCGGCGGCGACATCGGGATAGGTCCGAAGATAGTATCCGACGTCGAACAGACCGCTGCGGGCGATGAGCTCATAATCCGAGGCGATGCCGGCACCGGGCGGCACGGCGCCGCGCAGGGGTGGGCGCCGCCCCTCGGAGAGGCCGGTGCGGACCCAGTGGACCAGGGGCGCGGTGTCGGCGGCGTCGGGGTAGCGGGCGTGGTAGGCACGGCCGTCGAAGAATTCCGATGGCTCGCGCCCCTCGCGGAAACCGGAGGTGACGTAGTGGGCCACGGGATCGAGGCCCGTGTCGGCAACGTCGGCGTTCTCGCGCAGGTAGTAGGCCCGGTCGAACAGGCCGCTCTGCAGCGCGACCTGATAGTCAGACCGGATGCCGGCCTCGACATCGCCGACAAGACGGATCGGTGCCTCCCGACCCTCAGCGAGCCCGATCCGCAGCCAGTGGATGAGGGGCGCGATGTCGGTAAGCGCTACGTCGGGATTTCGCGCGGCATAGCCGCGCCCGTCGAAGAACACAGACGGCTCGCGAAGCTCGCGAAAACCCGAGGTGAGGTAGTGCGTCACCGGGTCGAGGCCCGCCGCCGCTACATCCGTGTTCTGCGCCAAGTAATACGCCCGGTCGAACAGCCCGCTCCGGATGGCGGCAAGATAGTCGGAATCAGGCTCGGCCTCGGCGGTCGTACCGCCACGGAACGGCGCTTCGCGCCCCTCACTCATGCCGATCCGGATCCAATGGATCAGGGGTGCGACGTCGGACAGCGCCACATCGGGATAGCGGGCGACATAGCGGCGCCCATCGAAGAATGATGAGGGCTCGCGGTTCTCGCGAAATCCGGAGGTGAGATAATGCGTGACCGGGTCGAGGCCGGCGTTGGCGACGTCGGTGTTCTGCGCAAGGTAATAGGCCGGGTCGAACAGCCCGCTTCGGGTTGCCAGGTTATAGTCGGAATCGTGCCCCTGCTCTGCGGCGGTAGCATGGACGGGCGGGTGGCGCCCCTCACCGATGCCGGTGCGAAGCCAGTGGACGAGGGGGGCGACGCCGGCCAAAACCACGTCGGGATAACGCGCCGCGTAGCCGCGCCCATCGAAGAAAGCGGATGGCTCGCGATCCTCGCGAAATCCACCGGTTAGGTAATGCGCCACCGGATCAAGCCCGGCCTCGGCGACATCAGTATTTCGGTCAAGATAATAGGCCGGATCGAACCAACCGCTGCGGACGACGAGGTCGTAGTCGGAGCCGAAGCCACGATCCTTGGGCACGCCGTCGGCCACGGGAGCCGGGCGGCCTTCATCGGCGCCGACCCGGAGCCAATGCACCAGGGGATTGATGCCGGCGGCCGCAACTTCGGCATGGCGTGCGAGATAGGCATCAGCATCGAAGAAGGCCGACGGCTGCAGCCCCCCGGCATAACCGATTTGGAGGTAGTGGGCGATGGGATCCTGGCCGGTGGCGGCAACGTCCGGGTTGGCACGTAGGTAGTAGGCGATGTCGAAAAGGCCGCTGCGGGCGATCAGGTCGTAGTCGGTGCCGGACACGGGCGCGGCGGTGTCCCGGATCGGCGGGCGACGCCCTTCCGTCTGACCCACCCGCATCCAATGAACGAGGGGGGCTGTTCCCGCCGCCCGAACGTCCGGGTAGCGCTCGGCATAGGCGTTGCCGTCGAAGAACGCGGCCGGTTCCCGCCCCTCGCGAAAACCATCGGTGATGTAGTGGACGATGGGATCGAGGCGGCTCTCCGCGACGTCGGGATTGGTCTCAAGGTAGTAGGCTGCATCGAAAAGGCCGCTGCGAGCCACGAGGGCATAATCGGTTCCTGGCCGGTTCGGCGAAGGCGCGGACCGAACCGGAGCCAAGCGCCCCTCGGTGCTGCCGAGGCGAAGCCAATGGACGAGCGGGTTGACGCGTGCTTCGCGCACATCGGCATTCTCGGCGCGGTAGCGGTTGCCGTCGAAGAAGGCCGAAGGCTCGCGCCCATCGAAATATCCGAACCGAAGATAGTGGACGATGGGATCCTCGCCCGAGGCGACGACATCCGGATTGTTGGCCAGATAGTAGCCGATATCGAAGAGGCCGCTGCGTGCCACCAGGGCGTAATCGGACCGGACTTCGCCGGACATCGACGCGTTGTCCTTTCGGACGGGCGCGGGCCGACCCTCGCCGGCGCCGTCTCGGAGCCAATGGACGAGGGGATTGATTCCGGCGGCCTTGATGGCCGGATCCGACTCACGGTAGCGGGTGCCGCCGAAGAAGGCTGAGGGCTCGCGCCCTTCCAAGAACCCGATCGTGAGATAGTGGGTGATCGGATCCGCGCCGGCCTCGGCGATATCGGGGTTCTCGCGTAGGTAGTAGCCGCTGTCGAACAGGCCACTGCCGGCGAGGAGATCGTAATCGGACTGAATCGTGGGATCGCTGTCGCGGCGGGCGCTGGTGCCGAACAGGGCTTTGATTGATTTCATCGGTTGAGAATATCCAGCAGCCGCACGATTGGACCCAAAGCCTTCGGGATCTGCCTAAGGCCCGAACAGCCGTTGTCGAGAGGTTTCCGAAGCCGGCTGATCCCGCGGAGCCAGACGACGCCCGCACGCGGGAAACGCCACATCATCAATCCGCCGGGGGAGGCCGACGCTTAAAGGACAGGCATTTTTCATCCCCCGTCCGATGTCAAGGGAGCGACATGGACGCTGGGAGGGCAGCAGGCACCAGCGTGACAGACGAACAGGCGGCGATCGCCGCGACCGCGCCGTCGCCCGCCCTAACCTAGATCGAGCCTGTCAACGCGTCCCACGGTAGGGCGCGTGCGCGATGCACAACTCCGACGTGCGGCGATCATCCGATCGCCGGCTCATCGCGGGAGCGTCGTCAGGCTTCGGTAGAACCGGGGCGGAGGGCGGGGCGAGGTCCAGGCCGAGGAAGTAGCGCGCGAACCCGATCCGGGCCGCCTCCGCGTCGGGGAACGGACCAAGGGCGCCCAAGCCGCCGATTTCCTCGATGATCACGTAGAGACCATCGGCGCGTTGCTCGTGGCGCCAGTTCTCGTGAAACAGATCGCCCGCCATCGCCCCGAATCCTTCCGCCGTCTCATGACCTGCCGCCGATACGCAATCCTGATCGACCGGTTCCTGCCTCACCGAACCGGTCCGGACGCGCCGGACACGACGCGGCCGCCTGCATACAGGGCACCCGCATCGATGTCAGGGGCGCGCCGCATGACGCGGGCGGATGCTACTCGGGCAACGGGGGCGCCTCGGCCGGATCGTACATCGGATCGCGCGGCGGCGGTGCGGCCGGCTCCCGGGTCCGCCGCCGCGGTGCGGGGCCGGAGGTGCAATTGCTGCAGATGGAGGAAGTGGCACGCCGGACCCGGTCGTCGAAGGCCTTTTCGCGCACCTTGCGCTCGGCCTCGGCGCGGTCGCGCCGGGCTTGGCCTTCCTCCGGCGTCATCGACGGCGCATCCGACCGGGGCGCAGCGGGTCCGCCCACGTCGGGCCGGGGGGCCACCGGCCGTGGCTTGTAGGGACTCGGGTCGGGCTGCGCCACGGCGCCGAGGGAAAGACAGGTCAGGAGGCCCAAGGCCAGAACGACAGCACGCATTTCGGTAAACCTCACGCCGCCGCATCCCTATCATGCGGCGTCCCGCCCGTCCCCGCCGGCCCGGCACAAAGCGCCGACCGCGCGGCAGATCTTGCCGACATGCACCTTGCAAGGGACCGCAGGACTTTCCCCAAGTCATTGAAAAAACTTACAAATATCGGCGGCATGCGGATTGCTCGTCCAACGGCCAGCGTCACCCGCGGACCCCAAGGCCGATCATGGACATCTTCAGTGCGTTGCAGACGGCGGTGTCAGGCCTCCAGGCCCAGTCGTACTCGCTGAACAACATCTCGGGCAACATCGCCAACTCGCAGACCACCGGGTTCAAGCGGGTCGATACGAACTTCGTCGACATGATCGCCGAGCAGCCCTTGAACAAGCAGGTTTCCGGTTCCGTCGGTGCCTTCTCACGCCTGACCAACACCCTTCAGGGCGGCCTTATCTCGACCGGCATCGACACCAACATGGCGCTGAGCGGACAGGGATTCTTCACGGTCCAGACCAAGACCGGCGACGCGGCGGGTCAGGCGAGCTTCTCGTCGGCCCAGTACTATACCCGGCGTGGCGACTTCAAATCGGACAACCAGGGCTACCTCGTCAACGGGGCCGGCGGCTATCTCACGGGCCAGAGCCTCGATCCCCGGACCGGGCAGACCACCGGGACCGGCCCCATCAAGATCTCGACGGCGTCCCTGGCGGCGAAGCCCACCACCAGTATCGCTTACGCGGCGAACCTGCCGATGACGCCCTCGACGAAGAACGCCGTGGCGGGTAATGCCGATTCGACGCTTCTCAAGACCCTGCCTTCGGGCGCGTACACGCCGACCTTGACCAACGCGGCGACGCCCGCCCTCGGAACGGCGATCAAGGGGAGCGACGCGACGACCTTCATGAACGAGACGCTCTCGGGAGGATCGCTCACCGCCTATACCGAGACCGGCGCTCCCATGACTGTGCAGATGCGCTGGGCCAAGGTGCAGAACGCGGCCACGACCCCGACGGCGCAGAACGATGTCTGGAACCTATTCTACCTCGGCAATTCGAAGGCCGGCGGCACGGACGACGCTTGGCAGAATGTCGGTCAGGCCTTCACCTTCGAGGCGGGACAGCTCAAGGAGCCGACCGCGCCGGTGATCCCGGACCTTACCGTCGACGGGGTCAAGCTCAGCAATGTCGGCCTCAACATCGCCGCCGGCGGCCTGACCCAGTACGCCAACAGCGAGGGCACGGTGCGGACGGACACGGTGCAGCAGGACGGCTACGCCTCCGGCACCCTGACCTCGCTGGCGGTGACGAGCGACGGCAAGGTCACCGGCACCTATTCGAACGGCAACTCGGCGGCCCTCGCCCAGGTCGGCATCGTGCAGTTCAAGAACCCGGATGCGCTGAAGGGCAACACCAACGGCAACTACTCGCAGACCCTCGATTCGGGCGCACCGATCTCCGGCCTGAACGGATCGTCCGTGGTCGGCGGCGAGATCGAGCAGTCGAACACCGACGTGGCCGCCGAATTTTCGAAGATGATCGTCACCCAACAGGCCTACTCGGCCAACACCCGCGTGATGTCCACAGCGCAAACGATGATGAGCGACCTGATCAACATCATCCGATAATCTTCGATCCGGGTGTTAACCAACCAGCAACCATCCAGATCATTTCTTCGGGTACGCCAGTGAACAACCGCTTTTCCCGCCCCGATCTCGGGGCAGGGTGGCGGAAATGGCGCCCGATGCGAGTCGAACGCTCCCCCTACGGTCTCGCGGTCGCGAGGCCCCTGCGCGACGAGGAAGGCCTGTCCCGATGTCGCTGAATGCGATCAACACGGCCACGGCCGGTCTGCAGGCGGTGCAGGCGCAAATCGGCCTCGTTTCGCAGAACATCGCCAACGTCAACACCGTCGGCTACGTCAAGCGGGTCCAGTCACCCGTCAGCCAGAACGACGGGACGGGGGTCAATTCCGGTACGGTCTCGCGTATCCTGAACGCGACCTCGCAGAAGCAGCTGCGCCTGGAGACCTCGGGCGCGGCCTACACCAACACCGCCGCCAACGTGGCGACCCAGCTCGACGCCCTCTACGGGGTGCCCGGTTCCAGCACGTCGCTGGACGGGGTTCTCAACGGCTACACCCAGTCGCTCCAGGCCCTGGCCAACGACCCCTCGGTGAGCTCGGTGCGCGCCACCGTGGCGAGCAACGCCGCGACCCTGGCGGGCCGGATCGGCACCATCGCGGACGGCATCCAGACCCTGCGCACTGGGATGGAATCGCAGATCGCCGGCGACGTGAAGAGCGCCGGCTCCCTCCTCAAGTCCATCGCCCAGCTCAACGTGAAGATCGTGGCCGCCAACGGCCTCGGCGCCAGCCCCGACCTCCTCGACCAGCGCGATCAGGCCATCAACCAGCTCTCGCAGTACATGGACGTGCAGGCGAACGCGGTGGGCGACGGCTCGATCACGGTGATGACCCAGTCGGGCGTGACGCTGGTCGATCACGGCACGGCCGCGTCCCTCGGCTTCGACAGCCGCACGGTGCTCGGTCCCAGCAACCTTTATTCGGCGGATGCGGGCACAAGCGGGGTCGGCACCATCACGGCGACGACGCCCGGCGGCGCCCGGATCGACCTCATCGCCACGGGCGCCCTGCGGTCGGGCTCCCTCGCGGCGGCCGTGACCGCCCGCGACGACACCCTGGTCCAGGCGCAGCGCCAGCTCGACGAGCTGGCGGCGGGGCTGGCGCAGTCCACCACTGACAGGACGGTGAGCGCACCCGGCGGCACCGCCATCGACATCACGGGGCTCAAGGCCGGCAACCGCATCGCAATCACACTCGCGGGCGGCATTCAAGTCTCTCTGGTCGCCTCCGACACGGGAGCCGTGAGCTTCAAACCCGGCGATATCGACAGCACGTCCGCAACGGGTTTCAGCCTTCCGACACCCGCGCAGGTCCAAGCGAACACAACCGACGCCGCCCTTAGCCAAAGCATCACGACGGCGCTCCGTTCGAACACGAATCTGGGCAATGCCTACTCCGCCACCGTGTCGGGCGGAAAGCTCACGATCACCTATGCCGGCACGGCCACGGGAGCAGCGATCGCCCAGGTTGGCGCCACCATCACGGTTCCATCCAGCGCCAGCGACACGAAAAGCACGGCCAACAACGCCGAGATGGCGCTGTTCGTGGATTCGGGCCGGACCAACGGCCTCTACACGGGCAGCTTCGACGGCGGCTCGCAGCTGACGGGCTTCGCTCAGCGCATCGCCCTGAATCCCGCGATCAAGGCCGACACCAGTACTCTCGTCCTGTCGTCCCCCACGACGCAGTCCGGCGACGCGACGCGCCCGCAGCGCATCCTGGCCGGACTGACCACCAACACCCACACCTTCTCGGCCGCTTCCGGGATCGGCGGCGTGCGCGCGCCCTTCACCACCAGCGCGGCCGACTTCGCCCTGCGCATCATCGACGCCCAGGGCGCGAACGCGGCATCGAGCCAGAGCCTCGACGAGGGGCAGCAGATCGCCCTCGCGACGGCCCAGAGCCGCTTCTCCAGCGAATCCGGGGTCAAGATCGACGAGGAGATGGCCAACCTGATCCAGCTCCAGACCGCCTACGGCGCCAATGCGCGGGTGCTCACCGCCGCCCGCGACATGCTCGACACTCTCCTGCGGATCTGAGCCATGCCCGCGCCCGCCACCGTCCGCCCCTCGATCACGAGTTCGCGCCCATGACCATCACCCCCTTCGCGGCCGGCAGCTACAACACCACCCTGAACACGCAGCGCCTGCTCGCGACCAAGGACAAGCTCGACGGCCTGACCACCCAGCTCTCCACGGGCCGGGTGGCGGAGACCTATGGCGGACTGGGGGCATCCCGCACCACGAGCCTCAACGCGCACGCCCAGGTCGCCCGCCTCGACGGCTATGGCGCCAGCATCACCGGGGCCCTCAACCGCATCACCCTCGGATCGGCCAGCCTGCAGAACCTGTCGAAAGTGACCTCCACGACGGTGAGCACCATCGCCACGGGGTTGACCAACACGAGTTCGTCCGCGGCCCGCGACACCACCCGACAGACGGCGGTGGCTAACCTCGACCTGTTCGTCGACACCCTGAACCAGAACTACGCCGGGACCTACCTCTTCGGCGGACGGGCGACCGACACCGCGCCGGTGGCGTCCGCCGGTGCGATCCTCAACGGGGCCGGCGGCAAGTCCGGCCTCACTGCGCTGATCGCGGAGCGCAAGACCGCCGACGGGACCGCCGGGACGGGAAACCTCGACATCCCGGCCACCACCACGGCGACGGTGACGATCGCCGAAGGAGGGAGCGCAGCCGCCCGCGCGAATTTCGGGTTCACCCTCCAGGGCATCGACAGTTCCAATGAGGCGGCGATCAGCGAAAATCCGGTCGCGGCCGTCGCGCCGAAGGCGGCACTCAGTTTCGGCACGCAGCCGAAGGACGGCGATGTCGTGCGGCTCAGTGTCAACCAGACCGATGGAACTCAATCCTTCGTCGATTACACGGCGCGAACGGGCCCCCAGATCGGGCCCAACGAATTCCTGATCGGCCCGGACAGCGGTGCCAACCTCGAACTGGCACTCGGACGGAGCCAGATGACCGCTCCCGCGAGTCTCGCCGCGCAACCCGCCGACGGCGCATCGGTCCCAGTGACCATCGTGCAGCCCGATGGTACGGAAACCGTCGTGACCTACACGGCACGGACGGTCGCAACCGGCGCGGCCAACGAATTCGAGATCGGACAAGATACGGCCGGAAGTCTCGGCAACCTGACGAAGGCCGTCGGGACACGGGGGATCGCCGCCGCCCAGAGCCAATCCCCCCCGGGCGTGACCGTGGCCCTCTCGGGCGGTAACCCCGCCAGCAACGACCTGACGGTCAGCGCCGTCACGCCCCCCAAAGACGGCGATACCGTCACGGTCACCCTCGGCCTGCGGGATGGCACCACGACGACGCTCACGCTGACGGCGAAGACCGTCGCGGACAGCAAGGATCCGTCCGTCTTCGCCATCGGCGCCTCTCCGGAGGCGACGGCAGCGAACCTCCAGAAGGCGCTTTCCGACACGGTGAAGACCAGTGCCGGGACGACGCTGGCGGGATCGTCTGCCGTCCTGGCCTCCAAGGATTTCTTCGCGGGCTCGAAGTCGGCCGCGTTCGCCCCGCGCCGGGTCGACACGGCCACCGGCGGCTTCTCCACGAATCCATCCGGCAAGACCGTGATCTGGTACACGGGCGACGAGAGCCTCGCCGATCCGCGCGGCACGGCGACTGTCCAGGTCAGCAGCGGCCAATCCATCGGCATCGGCGCCCAGGCCAACGAGGCGGGCATCCGCAACGCGCTGTCGGGTATCGCCGCCCTGGCGAGCGAGAGTTTCGCCAGCACCAAGGATCCGAACGACACGACCCTTTCGGCCGCGGACCGGGCCTCGGCAGTGAACGAGCGCAGCCGCTACACCGCCTTGACAGATCGTGTCCGTAACGTTCTTACCCCGAAACAAGACGATCAGGGCATCGCCTCGGTCGCAACCGAACTCAGCCTGGCCGCGGCGCAAATCACGAACGCCAAGGCACAGAACGGCGCCACCCGCGCCCAGCTCCAGAACACCCTCGACGGGACCGATTCGATTTCCACAGAGGAAGTCGCAGCCAAGCTCCTGGCTGTCCAGAACCAGTTGCAGGCAAGCTATCAGGTGACGTCGATGCTCTCGAAGCTCACCCTGGTGAATTACATGTCTTGATCGAGATTCGTGAGATCAGACAACGTGTCCTGTCGACGGACATCTCGGCGTCGCACGCATTGCAATGAAGCGATGGACATCCGCGTGGTCGCTGAATTCACCGAAACTGGCGCGCCCTACGGGAATTGAACCCGTGTTTTCGCCGTGAAAGGGCGAGTTATGAGGGTAATTGACCCTACCTGATACCGCTTGAAACGCCATAATCGTCAATGACTTGCCTCATATGAGCTCATTGCGGATCATCTTGTTTCATGGCATCGTTGTCAACGAATTCGACAACGAAAAGGACTGCCGATGGCCCGCCGAGCCAGCGCGTTCAAGAGCCGGAGCAGCCGGGCAGAACTGCCAGCATCCGACGCGCCGGAATGGGAGTTGATCGGGCCGGGCATCCGGCTCGGCTACCGCCGCGGTCGCGGCACGAGAGGGCAGGGCGGTTCGTGGCTCGCGGCATCGCGAACGTCTCAGGGCAAGCGCGTTCAAACACAGCTCGGCCGCGCCGACGACCTTGTGGCGGCCAATGGTTCGAAGATCCTGACCCTCGAGCAGGCTAAGGACGCGGCGAGGGCATGGGTGAAGTCGTTGCACGACGCCCCGGAAGCACAGCCGGCCCTCACGGTCAGCGAGGCGCTCGACCGCTATCTTGAGGCGCGCACGGCCGAGGGCATGAAGGCGGTATACGATGCGAAGTCCCGCGCTCGCGTGCATATCAGGCCAAAGCTCGGCTCGGCGCTGGTGAGCGAGCTGACGCTGGATAAGCTCCGGCGCTGGCGCGACGCCATGGTGCATGCGCCGAAGCGCTTGAGGACGGGCAAGTTCGCCACGAAGGTCAACACCCGTGAGGTGGACACCACCGACCCGGAGGCGCTGCGCCGCCGGCGCGACACGGCCAATAGGACTCTCACGCTGCTGAAGGCCGCGCTGAATTGGGCCTATCAGCACCAACTCGTCGAAAGCGATCGGGCCTGGCGCTTGCTGAAGCCCTTCCGCGATACCGGCGCGGCGCGCGTCCGATTCCTCGACGCTTCCGAGCAGCAGCGGCTCCTGAACACGACGGAGGGCGAGCTCCGGGACCTTGTTGCTGCGGCGCTGATGACGGGCGCCCGCTTCGGCGAGCTCGCACGGCTGACGGTCCGAGACTACGACCGGGCCAACGGCACAATTTTCGTCGAGAAGAGTAAGAACGGCCGCGCGCGGCATATCCCCCTGAATGCCGGAGGAACTGGGCTGTTTGATCGCCTGACCGCCGGCCGCGCCCCGATGGCGCCGCTACTGACGCGAGAGAACGGCGAGGCGTGGAAGCCCGCCCAATACCAACGCGGCTTCAAGGAGGCGCTCGCGCGAGCGAAGCTGGAAAGCATCACGCTTCACGAACTCCGCCACTCCTACGCGAGCTCAATGGTCCGCAACGGCGCGCCGCTGATCGTCGTCGCCGAGGCACTCGGCCATTCCGGAACTCGGATGGCCGAGAAGCACTACGCACACCTGGCACCGTCGTATGTCGCCGACACGATTCGTCGGACCGCGCCCGACTTGCTGCTTCCGCAGGCCGGACCGACGCGGTTTGGCCTACCCGTACCGACCCGGGCGACTGCGTGATGCATAAGCTGCACGTCGTTTCGGCGTTCTGCGCCGGCCTCGTCCTGTCGGCGCCCGCGCAGGCGGAAGACGGCAACGCCGCCGGCTATGGGCTGCTGAGTTGCTCTGCAGCCAACGAGCGGTTCGTGCAACCGGTCTTCCGGACGGCCTTTCTTGGCTGGGCAATGGGTTTCATGAGTGGGGCCAACATGGCGATGATGAGCACCGTCAGGAGCTATCGCGACCTGTCCAACCTCAACGCCGATTTCGTGATCGGATCCCTGCGCTCGTTTTGCGCGGAAAACGATGCGGCGACGGTGATGCACGGCGTCGAGCAGTTCTACGGCAGCCGGCCAGTGCGGAAGTGGTCACCGCCGCCGTGACAGCCTGCCTAGATGGCAACTATGAAGCTAAGCGCACGGCGCGATCCGACGAAGTGCCGCGTCGGCCCCTTCCGGCTTACCCGCGCGGCGACCGCCAGCCAGCCGTCTTCGCCTCGTCCTCCGAGCAGAACATGCGCTCGCCGGACTTCTCGCTGATCCGGGTCCGCTCGTAATCGCGGGTCCCGGGTACGTGGTAGATCTTGTCGCCCTTGGCGCTGATGTTGCCCTTGATAGCGCACCCGCCGGCGGCCGGAGCCGGGATCGGACCGTCCGGGCCACCGGGAGCTGCGAACCCCATGCCCTTGGCGCGCTCGCCTTCGCGCCAGTCGGACGGCGTCGTGAACGCGCCGGCCCAGATCCCGCGCTTGGCCGCCTTCGCTGCGGTCTCAGCTGCGACGTAGTCGGTGGAGTAGCGCCGGTAGGCGATCGCAAGGCCCTGGGTGACCATTCGGCGTTCAGTTCCTCGCTGCCTTCCGGCACACGGCGACGGTCCGGCCATAGCGGTCGGTGTCGCGCGGTTCGCACGAGATCGGGGATTCGCCGATGCGGTCGGACAGGGCCAGCGCCGCGGCCTGGCCGCAGCGGTAGTCCTTGCCGGCGGCGTCCTGGCAGGTCTGGGCGCTCTCCGGGGCGTCGATGCCGTGCAGGCGGATGCGGGTGTCCCGGATCACCACCGTATCACCGTCGGTGACGCTGGCGCGGCCCACAATGGGCTCGGCGGCGAGGCTACCGGTGGCGCCCGCGGCGATGACGAGAACGGTGACCGCCACTAAACGCGCCGGGGACATACAAACGGCCTCTCGTATTTCGGCGCAGTTCGCCGCGGCTGTGACAATGACGGGGACGGCGGCCCTTCCCAAACCGGGACCAGTCAGATCCCGACGCGACCGAGGCCGGGCAGCTTCAAGCCGGGATGGCGGACATCCACGCCCGCCACCGCGCCAAGGATGTTGACCTCGAGACCTTCGACCCATCCGACCGTCAGGCCGAGATAGCCCCCGAGGTTGATCCGAAAGCCGGTGCCCGACGGCGTCGCGCCGATCCAGCGGCCGTCATAGGGGAAGTCCTTGCCGATGGCCGTGGCCGGCAGGCTCGCCCGCATCTCGGGCACCGCGCCCATCACGGCGGCCACGAAGGTGTTGGAGTTCGGCCCCGGCCAGATCTGGTAGTCGCCGATCCGGGCGTAGCGGTAGCCCGCGATGGTGGCGCGGATGCGTGGCAGCATCCGCTCCGCATCGGCCCCGTCGGCTGCGAAGATCACCTCCGGCGCACTGCCGAACCAGCGCCCGTCTGGCACGAACCGGTCGATCCAGATCGGCATGCCCCAGGCCGTGTAGTCGAACCGCTGATAGGCGCGGTCGCCCGCCCCCTTCACGACGATCCAGCTGTGGCTGGCGACGATGCCGCGCCAACTCACGGTCCGGGCCGAGAACACCCGCACCACGGCCTCGGGATTTCGGCTGGCGGGCGGCAGCAGGCCCGCGCTTGACCGGTCGGCAGAACGCCAGTCGGCGATCTCGTTGCGGAAATAGTAGCGGCCGGCAGACACGGCGATCGGCGCGAGGAACACGACGACGAAGACGAGAAAGACGATGCGGAGCACGGGGGTCTCATGCGGACGAGGCGGGGTGGAATTGATCTAAGATGCCCCGCCGGCCACGGTCAGGGCCGTGCGACTTCATCACGCCTTCGCTGACCCGGAGCCGACACGCCTGCTGGTGGCGGCGCGGAGAGCTTCTTGCGCCAGCCGGGCGCAATGAGCAGCCGGTCGAGGCTGGCGACGACCTAGGGCCTCTGCAGCTCTGCGAAGCGGTTGATGAAATCGACAGGGTCGGTGGCGTGGAACGCGTGATGTTCGGCTTGTCGATCGCTCGCCCATGATCGCCGCGGCGATGCGGGGCATGCTGCAGACGTCGCCCGAGGCCAAAGTCTCCTTCACGGAACCGAACGGTCCCGTCCAGTTTGGGCATGTGACTCTGAAAAGGCGCCCAATGACGTCGATAAGCTTGCAAATGACGATGCCCACCCATGCTTGGGCGACGCGCTCGAAGCGCGACACCGGCGAGGTGACGGCGTGACCGACGGAGCCGGCCGGACCGTCGCATTGGTGGGGGCGACGGGCGATCTGGGCGGTCGCATGCTGGCGGCCCTGGCCCGGCGCCGGGTCGCCGTCCGTGTGCTGATCCGCGCCGGCACGCCCCCCGTCGATCGGGATGTCCTGCGAGCCCGCGGCGCGACGCCCCTGCCCGTCGATTTCGACGACGTGGCCGCGCTCGCGCGAGCGCTTTCCGGCACGGAGTGCGTCATCTCGGTCCTGAACGGGCTGGCGCCGACCCTGCTCGACCTGCAGGGACGGGTGCTCGACGCCGCAGTGGTGGCGGGGGTACCGCGGTTCATCCCCTCGGACTTCTCCCTCGATTTCACCCGGACCCGACCGGGCGACAACCGGAACATGGACCTTCGCCGCACCTTCATGACCCGCGTCGATGCTGCGCCGATCCAGACCACCTCGATCCTCAATGGGGCCTTCGCCGATCTCCTGACCGGGGAGGCACCGATCGTCCTGCGCAAAATTCGTCGCATCCTCTACTGGGGCGACGCGGATCAGGTGTTCGACTTCACCAGCAAGGACGACGTCGCGGATTACACGGCCGACGCAGCGTTGGATCGCGCCGCGCCCCGCTTCCTGCGCATCGCGGGCGACGAGGTCAGTCCGCGTGGCTTGGCCGCCTTGATGACGCGCCTCGACCACCGGGAATGGAAGCCGTTGCGCGCGGGTGGGATCGGTCGCTTGAGCGCCCTGATCGGCACCGTGCGGGCGCTGTCGCCCAGGAGCGACGCGCCGTTCCCGGCCTGGCAGGGGATGCAGTACCTCCGCGACATGTCGAGCGGGCGCGGCAAGCTCTCCCCGCTCGACAACGACCGCTACGGCAAAACCGACTGGACGCGTGCCGACGCCGTCCTGGCCGCCATCGTCTGAACTGCAAACGCCGGACTTCCCCTGCGGTCGGACCGAAGGCGGTCGTCGCGGTGGACGAGACGGGTATGGTCCGTGAGGTCATTCGGGACCCAGGCCCACGGTGACGGCGCTCCCGGCCTGCGGCGTGGTGAGGCGTGTCGGCCCCGTCGGTTGCTGGCAGCGGCCGGAGGGGATTGTTCTCCCAGGGCCGCGACGGGACGTGACCGAGGATCGAATCCATGGGGCGAAGGCCGCCGAGTCTCACGTCGCCAAGCTGGCGGTACGCCCTCTTCACGCTCCTATACCTCTACCAGGGTGTCGTGGCGGGCTTCGCCCTGACGGCGTTGACCAACCATTTCGCCGCCGCCGGTGCCTCCACGGCGGAGATCGGCCGCCACCTCGCCATCATCGGCTTGCCGTGGGTGCTGCAGCCGCTGCTCTGGGGGCCGGTGATTGATCGCGCGACACCCTCCTGCATGGGACCCCGTCGCTATTGGCTCGTCCTCGCCCTAGCCGGCGCGCAGGTCTGTCTCGCCGGCCTGCTCCTGCTCGGCACGACCCCGAGCCTGACGGCCGTCAGCGCCGTGCTGTTTCTGCACAGCCTGGCCGCCTCCCTCGCCGACACCGCGACCGACCGCATGATCGCCGCCAGCGTGCCGGCTGACGAACTGGGACGCACCAGTGCCGGAACGCGGGCTGGGTTCGTGATCGGCAGCGCGGCCGGGACCGCGATCTTCGCCTGGCTCCTGGCGGCGAAAGGCCTGCCGGTGGCGGCCGGATTGCTGCTCATCCTGACGACGCCGCTCGCCCTGGCACCAGTCCTCGTGCGCGAAACGCCCGACGACCGGTTCTTCTCCTTCCATAGGGAAGTTCGGTCGGGCGGCCCGGGGCATGTGTCGGAAGCGGTTTCGTTCGCGCGCGGGCTCTTCGCCGCGTTCCGAACGCGCGAAGCGGCAATCCTCCTGACCCTGTGCTTTGCCATCGATTTCGGGCTGGCGCTGTTCCAGGTGCCCTTCGCCGTCGCGCTGGTGCAGGTCCATGGCTGGGATGCGGGCGATCTCTCGCGCCTTCAGGCCGGTCTTGCGCTCCTGAGCGGGACCCTCGGCGCGGCGGGCCTCGGCGCCGCTGTCGACCGCATCGGACCGCACCGGGCCCTCCGCGCCCTTCTCGTCGCTTGCGCGGTGGCGTTCGCGATCGCGGGATCGCTGATCGGGGCCGGGTTGGAGGCGACGACGGGTCCCGTCATCCTCGGTCTGGCGAGCGTGGTGCCGGCCCTGCTCTACGTCGCCCTGTTGCCGACCGTGCTGCTGGCGAGCCGGGCGGGACGTGCATCGGCGACCCAGTTCCAGGTCTATATGGCGGCGATGAACCTCGGCGACGTCGTCGGCTCTGCGCTGGCCGGCGCGCTCGCCGCTCTTGTGCCACCGACGCTCCTCGCCCTCGGTGTCGCAGGCGTGTTCCTGGTCTGCGCGCGTGCCGCACCGAAGTTCGACCATCGACCGGATTGACGGGCGGATCGGCGCGTCCGCCGGTCTGGCGTCCGCTCCGACATGGACGCTGGCGGCTCGCGGTGCCGCCCTCTCGCTCTATCGCTCTCTTGCCCTCCCGGCGTGATGCCCCGGGGGCCCAAGCCGGTTCGACCGTGGGACGAAGCGCGCGCTGGACGGCCGAGGCATCGCGCGGTAGCCGTGCGCCGGTTGATGCAGGATCGCTGCACGGGACGGGGTCGGCCTCTTGAACGAACATCGAGGCGCCGGACGGCCCACGATCTACCTCGACGTCGACGGGGTCGTGACCACCGTCGGGTTTCAGCGCCGGGCGGGCAGGGACAGGCTCGACCCGGTCCAGGTCGCCCGCGTCGCCGCCCTGGTGCGAGAGTTCGACGCGCGGGTGGTGGTGTCGTCGACGTGGCGCATCGCCGATTGCCGGCCGACCCTCGTCGAAGCCGGCCTGCCCGAGACCTGCTTCCATGCCGACTGGCACACGGCCATCCTGCCGACGAGTCGGGATGCCGCGACGGGCGCAATGCTCCCCGCCGAACGCGCGCGGCGCGGTGACGAGATCACCGAGCACGCGACCCGGAACGGCATCACGGACTACCTCGTCCTCGACGACGTCGAGGTTGGCCCCCGTCATGCGGGCCGGCACGTTCGCCCCGATGCGGAACGCGGGCTCAGCGAGGAGGACGGACACTTGGCCCGAGATCTTCTGGCCCGAGATCTTTTGGCGCGAAATCTCCCGGTGCAAACGCAGGTGGCCTGACGGACCCTGCGTCAGGACAGCGCAGGCGGCCCGTCCGGCGGTTCAGGCTTCCCTAACGCTTGAACTTTCCGGGGCCACGGGTCATTGCATGACGATGGTGTGACGGTCGCGTCGCACTGCTCCCGACATCGACACGGTCATCCTGACCTTCGCCGGACCCTCCCGTCCGGCCTGTCTCCGTGGCGCCGCATCCGTGCGGCTCACGGGAGTGCGTCGCGTCGGGTCGTCGATCGGCAGGAAGGAGTGACTGCGATGCTGGGATTCATGAATCGGGACAGAAGCGCCAGTCCCTCGCTCGCCGCCCTGGGCATCGTCGAACGGTCGGCGGCCAAGGCCTACGATGCTCTGATCGCCGCTGGCTGGGCCGAGATCGGTTACGGTTATCACGGCACCGTCCATGCCCACCCGGACCGCCCGGACCTCGTCGTGCGCCTCGCGCGCAAGGCCGATGGCTTCGGCGACTACGCGGCCCTTCTCAGGAAGGGGTTCGCGGGCTCCAACGGGCCGCATGCCCCGCGGGTCCACGACCTCTGCGTCAGCCGCTGCGGTGCGCTGATGACGGTCGGCACCCGCCTCACCAATCCGGGCCCCGAGTGCTGGTGGCTGGCCTACGCTCATGCGGTCCTGGCGGACCATCCCGGCGTCGCGATGGACGAGGGCGTCCGCGACCGGTTCAGGGCGGAATGGCCCGCGCACGAGCCTAGGCTCGATCATCCGAGCTTCGACGGCATCCGCGAGGATTTCAGGGCCGCGTGGCCCGGTTACGAGGCCTTCGTCGCGACCCTCCGGGCCGCGTCGCCGCGGGCGCTCGACCCAAACATCGGGAACGTGCTCGTCGGCCTGGACGGCAGTCCCGTGGTCAACGACCCGCTCTGCGACGACGGGTTCGGCCTCTGGCGCTCCCCGCTTTCGCGCTTGATGACGCGCCTGACCGCGGCGCTGCGTCGTCTGGTGGGCGAAGCACCGGGAGCCCCGGCGGCCGCCTGATCCGCGCGGACAGCATCCTCCGCAAGGGGAGGCAGACTGACGGAACCCAGGTTTCGCGCGACAGCTTGACAGGCTTGGCATTCGGCCCGGCGGAGACGTCGAGACGCCGTTCCGCGCGGCAGTTCGCGGGCGAGCAGCATACGGTCCTCGTCCACCGTGTTGCGGACGCGGCCAAAGCGATGGACGCCTACCGCACGGCCCTGTTCGAGCGCGCGATCGGCCGGCCTGAAGTCCGGCTATTCGAGGCCCTGGAGCCCCAGGGCGGATGTCGCGCCAAGGGCGATCCGAGCCAACCCGCAGCGTCCCAATGAAACCTGCAACCGTTCGGTACGGGATTTCGAGGCGTGCCGACAGAGCGAGAGCTGCGTCGGTCCGGCTAAAGCCGTCCGGAGCACGAGTGTCGCGGGCCCGCGATGCATCCCTTCGCGGGCGGCAGCCACCAGACCTGCTGAAGAATCAGGGATGCTCGCCGAAACGCGCCCCGATCGCCATCGCCGACACTCGGCCTCTTCGGACCCTACCGTTGGTTTTCGCCCCTGGGAATTACATGATCGGTCCGGGTCGAGCAGGGAACATAAACTCCGCCCGACCCTGGCGGGCCGGTTCTCACCCGATGCCCGGCCAATCGGTTCGGGGGACGATGCCGTCGACTCGTCGTCACGGGTGCTTGTGGATCGGATCGACCCAGTGGACGGTCTCCGGCCGCTCGACGGGATCGACATCGGAAATGTTGACCACCACCGCCTCGTTGTCGGAGCGCACCAGCACGCATTGCAGCGGCTCGTCGGGGGAGGCGTTGATCTCCTGGTGCGGCACGTAGGGCGGTACGAAGATGAAGTCGCCGGGGCCGGCCTCGGCGACGTATTCAAGGCGGTCGCCCCAGCGCATCCGGGCGCGGCCCGAGAGCACGAAGATCACGCTCTCCAGGGCGCCGTGATGGTGCACGCCGGTCTTGGCGTCGGGGGCGATAGCCACGGTGCCGGCCCAGATCTTCTGCGCGCCGACGCGGGCATGGTTGATCGCCGCCTGCCGGAACATGCCAGGCGTCTGCGCCGTGTTCGCATCGAGCTTGTCACCGGGGATCACCCGGATGCCGTCGTGCTTCCAGCGCGCGGTGTCGGCCTGCGAGGCGGACGCCGCGTGCGGATGATCGTGGCCGGAATCGTCGTGGGTCTCGTCGTGCATCGTCGCAATCCTGTTCGCCGGTCGATCATCGCACGGCGGCGGCCTGGGGAAACCCGGTGTCGAAGATCGCCTCGGCCCTCGGTGCCCGCGCCTTCGGGATCAGCCCGGCGCGCACGTAGAGGTCGATGTTGGCCTGCTCGTCGGCGATGACCGCCCCGTCGATGGGCACGGTGCGGTACTGCGCCCGGCCGAACCAGCGCAGGGGCACGGACTCGGGCAGGCCGATGAGCTTCGACCAGACGGCGGCATAGGGGGCAGGGTCGGCGAGGGCCCAGGTCCGCGCCCGCGTGAGGCGTTCGCCGAAATCCGCCAGCACGGCGCGCTTATCCCTAAGCGCCGCAGCGCTCGCCACGGCGAAGGTGAGGCCCGGGGTGATGCCGTTGCCGTCGCGCACCACGCGGGCGATGCCTGCGAGTTCGGCCGTGGAGGTGTAGGGCTCCCAGGTCGCCCACGCATCGACGCTGCCCGACGCGAGGGCGATCTTGGCGTCGGCGGGGGGCAGGAAGCTCAAGGTCACGGCGTCGGCGGGCAGCCCCGCCTCTTCCAGGGCGGCCAGCACCACCTGATGGCCAATGGAGCCGCGATTCGTGGCGATGCGCTTACCCTTGAGGTCGTGCACCGTGCGCAGCGGCGAGTCCTTCGCCGCCAGGATGGCGAGGCCGTCCTGGCGGTTGCGGAAGGCAAGGAAGGCCTTCACCGGCACGCCGGCGGCGGCCGCGAAGGTGAAGGGCGCGTCGCCCACGCCGCCGACATCGATGGCGCCAGCGTTCAGGGCCTCCAGTAGGGGGGCGGCGGCCGGAAACTCGCTCCAGGCGAGTGTGTAGGGCAGGCCGTCGAGGACGCCGGCGGCCTCCATCAGAGCGCGGGCGTTGCCGCGTTGATCGCCGACCCGAAGGACCTCCTGCGCCCAGGCGGGGACGAGGGCAGCCAGGAGCGCGAGCCCCACGAGAAGGGCGCGCATCAAGCGGCCTCCACCGTGGCGGTGCGGCGGGCGAGCTGGCTGCGGAACGCCGGCAGCAAGTCGCGGCCGTACCGGACTGCGTCCTCTAGGGGGTCGAAGCCCCGGATCAGAAAGGTACTCACGCCGAGGTCGTGATAGTCGAGCAACGCTTCGGTGACCTGATCCGGGGTTCCGACGAGGGCGGTTGAGTTGCCGGCCGCCCCGGTTTCGGCGGCGATGGCGGTGTAGAGGCGCCGGTCGAGGCGCGTCCCGCTTGCCGCCGCCGCGAGTAGGCGCCGAGCACCCTCGTTCTGCGGCGGTGCCGCGGGGCCGAGCCCTTGAGCCGACCGCACGGCGCGGGTCCGGGCCAGGATCGCCTCGGCCCGGTCCCAGGCCTCCGCCTCCGTGTCGGCGAGGATCGGCCGGAACGACAGGCTGAAGCGGGGTTGGCGCCCGTGGGAGGCGGCCGCCGCGCGGACGCGGGCGATGAGATCGCGCACCTGCGCGAGCGTCTCGCCCCACAGGGCGTAGGTGTCGGCGTGGCGCCCGGCCACGTCGAGGGCCGCCGGCGACGCGCCGCCGAAATAGACGGGGATGCCGCCGGCCCGCATGGGCTTCACCTCGGAGAAGCCCTGCGCGACCCGGTAGTGCGCACCGACGTAGTCGAACGGCGTCTCGGCGGTCCAGGCGAGGCGGGCGATGTCGAGGAATTCGCGGGTCCGGGCGTAGCGTTCGTCCTTGGTGAGATGGTCGCCGTCGCGGGCGAGATCGCGGTCGTCGCCGCCGCTGATGGCGTGGAGGGCGATGCGCCCGCCCGTGAGCCGGTCGAGGGTCGCGAATTGCCGGGCGGCCACCGTGGGCGCGGTGAAGCCCGTGCGGTGGGCGATCATCAGGCCGATCCGCTCCGTCACGGCCGCAATCCGGGCGGCCAGCAGAAGGGGGTCGGGGGCGGTGGAATAGGCCGCGACAAGGATGCGGTCGAAGCCGCCAGCCTCGTGGGCCTGCGCCAGTCGATCGAGGTAGTCGGGATCGATGGCCGTCCCCTGCGGCGGATGGATCTCGGACGTGAGGCGCGGGGCGGCAAAGCCGATGAACTCGACGGCCTCGTGCGGCAGGTGGCTCATGGAATACTCCTGGGATCGCAGAATCAGAGGCCGAGGGCGGCACGGCCGGCGCCGGCGCGCACGGAATCGCCCTGCGGCCAGTGGATGCGTCCGCACAGCACGTCGCGCAGGTGGCGTTCGAGGGGATTGGCGCGTGACAGGCCGGGATTGCCGGAGAGTTCGACGGCGCGCTGGACGAGACCGATGGCGTTCTCGGTGACGGTGACCTTCAGGAAGCCCGTCTCCCGCGCGTCCGGCACCGCGCCGGCATCCACCTCCGCCGCGAGACCGGCGATGAGCCGTGCGTTGACGCAGAGCAGGCGCTCGTTCTCGCCGATTCCCTCCTGGAACCGGGCGAGGGAGGCCAGCGGCGCCCCGAGGCTGCCGGGCCTGCGCTCGACGACGAAGCGGACGAGCCAAGCCTGCGCCGCCCGCGCGACCCCGTCGTAGAGGGCGGCCAGAAGCGTGCAGCTCCAGGCCTGCTGCAGGGCATCGGGTGCACGCCATGCCTCCAACACCCGCAGGTCGACGGCGTGGTCCGCCGGGACGGCGACGCCCTCGAACAGCACATCGTGGCTGCCGCTGGCGCGCAGGCCGAGGTGGTCCCAGGTCTCGACGATGCGCACGCCCGGTGCCTCCATGGGCACGAGGACGTTGCCGACCCTCGGCTCGGCCTCATCGGTCCGGACGAAGACGAGTCCGTAGGCGAGCGCCGGAGACCCGGTGGAGTAGATCTTCCGCCCGTCGATCCGCCAGCCCGTCGCCGTGCTCCGGGCGGTGGTCTCCGGCAGGCCGCCGCGGGCCGGGGTGCCGAGTTCCGGCTCGACCCGCAGCGCGTTGATGAGGGCGCCGCCCTCGACGGCGGCGCGCCCCACCGCATCGGCTATGGCCCGGGGCCAGACCGGGTTCGTGTGGATCAGGCCGTGCTGGAGCAGGTGCATGGCGAGCACGAGGGTTGTCGCCGGATCCCCCTCCGCGAGGGTGCGCACGATCTCGGCAGCGCGACCGAGGCCGACACCGCCGCCGCCGAGGCGGCGCGGGACCGTTACGCCGAGGAGGCCGGCCTCCCGCAGGGCGGCGATGTTCTCGTGGGCGAAGCTGCCTGCATGGTCATGGCCGGCCGCACGGCCGGAAAAATCGCGGGCCAGCGCGGACACGCTCGCTGTCGGGGCGACGGTAGCGTTCATCCGAGGCGTCTGTCCAATACAGCGGGTTCGACGTCCGGGATCGAGGAAAGTCGTCGAGGCCTATGCAGGGTCATTCCACGCCGTGACTAAGTCAACGAAACCGAATTCTGAATTCGAATGGCCACGGGGATGGATATGCTTCTGGTTCGTGGCATAAGCGCAGAACCCTCCCTCGAAACCGTCGAGGGCACTCCTTCACCCCCTTGTCGGGCCGCTGGATGCTCTTGGGCCCATGCGAGGACTGGGCCTATGCGAGGACGCGTTTTTTCAAATCCCCGCGGCGCGCTGTGGCGCCCCGGGCCAGGACGCTTCGCAGCCGGGATCGGCGAAAACGTCCGGCTCCAGCCCTTTTGCATTCGCAGGATACCCACCGGGTTGGCCGACTTCAGGTGTGCGCCGTTGGCAACTCAGCCACCTGAGTTGTGTAGCGAGGCGAGCGCATCTCGAACTTCGTCGACCACGTCCGCTTCTCCGTGAGCCCCGCGCGCGCCGGCACCACCGACCCCCGTCCGAACCGGCCGTTGCACGCGTCCATCGCTGCCATCAGCGGGTCGCTGCGCTCGCGATCCAGCCGTCCGATCAGAGCGCGAGGCGCGGCCACCAGGGGCATCAGGTCCGTGGTGATGACGCCGGCCTTGCTGTAGCGCCAAGGGCGGTCGCCCGGCGCCTCGCGCCACGTCTTGGCGACGCCGAGCTGCGCGGCCTGGATCAGCACGAGCGAATCGTTCGTCGCCTCGGGCAGCGTCACGGTGGTGGAGACCGAGCGCATCGGGTCTCCGCGGTCGTGGGTGGAGGTATGGTAGAAGACCGTGAGCTGATCGGTGCCGAGGCCCTCACGCCGGAGCTTCTCGCCGAGGCGCGTCGCGTGCGCCGCCACCCCCTGCTCGACCGTGCCGCGATCCTCAACCCGTCGAGAGAACGAGCGCGTCACAGCGCAGCCCTTGCGCTGGGCGGGCACCAGTTCGAGTGGCAGGCACGACAAACCGCGCAGCTCGTGGATGATGCGCTCGCCCACCACGGTCATCGCCTTGCGGACGGGGCGCGGATCGAGGTCGCGCAGGTCCGCCACCGTGTCGACGCCCATGGCTTCGATCTTGGCTGCCGATGCCCGGCCGATGCCCCAGACCTCGGCCGCCGCGATCCGGCAGAGCCAATGGTCGTAGGCCGCCGGGTCGGTCAGGTCGCAGACGCCGTCGAGGGCTGGCTGCGTCTTGGAGATGTGGTTGGCGAGCTTCGCCAGGGTCTTCGTCGCGCCGATGCCGATGCAGGTCGGGATGCCGGTCCAAGTGCGTACCGTGGCGCGCAGGTCCCGGGCGAGCTCGATGCGCAGGTCCGGGTGCACGTCCGACAGGTCGAGGAACGATTCATCGATGCTATAGATCTCCACCCGCGGGGAGAAGTCCCGGTAGACCGCGTTCGTGCGCGCGCTCATGTCGCCGTAGAGGGTGTAGTTCGAAGAGAACACCCGCACGCCGTCGCGCCGGCACTGCTCGCGGATCTTGAAGAACGGGTCGCCCATCTTGATCCCGAGCGCCTTGGCCTCGGCCGTGCGGGCGATGGCGCAGCCGTCGTTGTTCGACAGCACGATCACCGGCACCCGGGCAAGCTTCGGGTCGAACACCCGCTCGCACGAGCAGTAGAAGCTGTTGCCGTCGATGAGCGCGATGGCGCGACTCATCGGACGAGGCCGGCCCGGGCGATGTGCCAGCGGATCGAGAAGCGGACTACGCCCCAGATCTCGCCCTCGGCCGCCTCTTGGACGGCGAAGGCCGGAAGGTCCGGGTTCTCAAACGCCAGGCGCGCGACGTTGCCCTCGATGCGTAGGCGCTTGATCGACATCTCGCCGTCGATCGCGGCCACGACCACGCTGCCGTTGCCCGGCTTCAGGCTGCGATCCACCACTGCGAGGTCGCGATCGAAGATCCCGGCGCCCCGCATGGAATCGCCCGAGATGTTCCAGGCGAACGTCGCCGGTGGGTTTGGTGCGAGCCAGCGCGGCAGTTCCAGCGCGCCTTCGAGGAAGTCGTCGGCCGGTGACGGGAAGCCGGCGCAGAGCGCCTGTCCCATGATCGGGATGCGGACGGCATCCGCGCTGCCGGGGATCAGCTCATCGACGGCATAAGGGCTCACGAAAAGGTGCTCGCCCGCGCCATGGACGCGGTACCGCGGACGTAGCCCCGCGAGATCAGCCGGTCCCGCTGCATCGTCCGGCGCTCGGCCTCCGCGAGGTCGGCCAGCGCATCCTCGACCGCCCGCACCAGCGCGGTCCAGGCATCGCCCCGGGCCGCCCGGTGATACGCGAGCGCGATTCTCTCGGCTTCGGTGAGACGGATCTCGACAGGCGGCTCGTGGGGATGGGCGTGCATCTCGCGTCCGGCTCCTGTTAGAACATATCAGGAACAAACCGCATCTCGGCCCGTGGTTCAATCGATACGGCCAAGCCAGGAAACGTGCCGGTGGACGCCTGTGGAGCGCGGGGTAGAAGGCCAATGCCGACGCGGCTTTACCGCTTCCACTGCACGGATGGGCACGATCTGGTGGTCGATCTGCGCGGGCGGCGCGTTCCGACCGTAGCGCTGATGCGTCTTCACGCGGAGCAGGTTGCCCTCGACCTCATGGCCCGGGGCGCGCGGATCGATTGGTCGGCCTGGCACGTCGAGGTCTACGACGAGAAGGGCCGAGCGGTGCTGGCGAAGGCCTTCACCGACGTTCGGTATGACCGTCGCGCTGGCCGGGACTGATGGGCGGCGGCCGGCCGACGCTGCGGCCTCCGTCCTTATGAGACATGCATAGACGCCGCCGTTGACGCGTGCGTGAGTGCCTTCGTGCAACCGGAGGCCGTGATGCCCGACCCACAACACCTGAAGGATCTGGACGTCGCGACCCGGGAACGCCTGGGCTAACTCACGCTGGCGCTCGCCGAGGACGTGTTCGCGCTCGGCGATCCCTACCTCGACGCGGTCATGCGGGATCTGATGCGTAGGATCGGGCGGGTGATCACCTGGAACCTCGAAAACCCTTAGAGGGGCGGCGGGCGCTGCATAAGTGTTATTTCGAACGAAAAACCCGCCGCGGCTGGAGCCGGGCGGGTCAAGTGGATTGCGCTGCGGCGCTATCGGCCACCGCCGCCCGCGCTGCTGTTCGGTACGGCCTGCTCGGGGCGGCCCGCGTTGCCACCAGCCGCCGAGTTAGATGTCGCCGTATCGGCGCCAGTGGTACCCCGTGAGATCGTACGGTTTCGACGGCCGCCGGTATTGTTCGTCGTGGTGACCAGTCCGGCACCGCGCTTTTTGTAGCGAGGACGGGCGTCGGCGTCGGTGCTTGTCTGCGGCAGCGCGAGCGCGGCCAGGACAAGGGCGCAGGTGGAAAGTGTCAGGGTTCTCATGGATGCTCCTACGGCTTGGTTGAGAACGCCGGACCGCGCCAGAATTTCCATCAGTCTGATTGGCGCCCAATAGGCAACGAAAAACCCGCCTCGGATTGCTCCGGGCGGGTAAAGGTGGAGTCTTGGGAGAGACATGAAGCGCAGATAGGGGAGCACCCCGTCGCTCAGGACTCATCTATTTTATTTGTACCAATGATATATCATCATATGACGGATTGGATTTATTTATAGCCAGATTAAGCATCCGGCCCATAATACCGCAAACGGGGCAAGGGCAAGCAAGGCAACTTCCAAAATTGACCAATCAATATCTACTGGGTTAATTCTTGCCCCCGAAACAATAAGCTTGAATTTTTTGACCGACTTTTGAAGTGCCATGAGATTGCGCCGATTCAGAAATTGGAAATCTCACTGTTCAGTGATTCATGATGTGTCGCATGAATGTAATTACCCACCCCCGTAATCTCGGGGTTCAGGCGCCGACGGTTTTGAGGATGGTGCCGAAGGAGCTGCTGCCTGTGAGGCGCGCGGTATCGACGACGGTGCGGATGGCAGCTTCGCCCTCGGCGGCCCACATCGCGC
>NZ_JAKSXV010000091.1 GCF_022829345.1 Methylobacterium sp. J-090
CCGGCCCGGCGGTGCAGGGCGTCGAGGATTTCCTCGTGCTCGCGCATGGCCTCACCCCAGCGATCCCGGTCCTTGTCGAGGTTGGCGGCGTAGCGCACCCGACGCAAGCGCCCGGCGAAATTGGCGTAGGTCGTCGCCAGGGGCTCGTTGTCGGCTGCCTGGACGATCCGGTCGTGGATGGTTTGGTTGGCGGCGAAGTACCCGTGGAGGTCCCGGCGCAGATACGACGCGTACATGGCGTGGTGCAGGCGCTCGATCTCGGCATAGGCCGTCTCGGTGATTTCCTCGCAAGCGAGCCGGCCGGCCAGGGCCTCAAGGCCGCCCATGACGTCGAAGAGCGCGACCATCTCGCCGGCATCGAGCTGGCGCACCCGGGCGCCGCGATTGGGCAGAAGGTCGATCAGCCCTTCGGAGGCCAGGACCTTGAGGGCTTCCCGCAACGGCGTGCGCGAAATGCCGAAGCGCTCGCACAGGGCCCGCTCAGGCACTCGCGCGCCGGGGGCGAGATTTCCCTCGACGATGTAGTCGCGCAGTTGCGCCAGCAGCGTGCCGTGCAGGGATGCGCTCGCCAACGCAACCGGCGGCGCGACGGCGCTCTCATCGGCCACCGCGGTATCTAGGACGGTATCCAGCATCATCGTTCCACATCTACCAGCCTGCCGAGACCGGGTCGAGCGGCATCGTTCGCAAAATAATGCTTGTGTCGACAAAAAATGAATGCAAATTCTTGGTCGACCAATACAGCGGCGCCATGAATCGCCGACGATCGCACGCGGATCGACGGTAATCGGCCGTCACGCGACGCCACGCTGTAGCCCCATGCCCGCGAGGACCCGATGACGACACGGACCGGACGCCACTTCCTGCACATTCCGGGGCCGAGCCCTGTGCCCGAGCGCGTCCTGCGGGCCATGGACATGCCGGTGATCGATCATCGCGGACCGGATTTCGCCAAGCTCGGCCGGGCCGTGCTGGAGGGGGCGCAGGCCGTGTTTCAGACCCGCGCGCCGGTGATCCTCTATCCGGGCTCGGGCACGGGCGCCTGGGAGGCGGCCATCGTCAACACCCTCTCGGCGGGCGACCGGGTGCTGATGTTCGAGACCGGCCACTTCGCCACCCTGTGGCGGCAGATGGCGGCGCGTTGGGGCATCGAAGTCGAGTTCGTGCCGGGCGACTGGCGCCGCGGCGTCGACCCGGCCAAGGTCGAGGCGATCCTGGCCGAGGACCGCGCGAAGTCGATCAAGGCCGTGATGGTGGTCCACAATGAGACCTCGACGGGCGCGACGAGCAGAATCGCCGAGATCCGCAAGGCCATCGACCGGGCCAATCACCCCGCCCTGTTCCTGGTCGACACCATCTCGGGCCTTGGTTCGGCCGAGTACGCCCACGACGATTGGGGCGTCGACGTTTCGGTGAGCTGCTCGCAGAAGGGCCTGATGCTGCCGCCGGGGCTCGGCCTCGTCGCCCTTTCGGACAAGGCCCTGGCCGCGACGAAGACCGCCACCCTGCCGCGCTCCTACTGGGACTGGCAGGAGATGCTGAAGCCGAACGCTGCCGGTTACTTTCCCTATACGCCGGCCACCAATCTGCTCTACGGCCTGCGCGAGGCCATCGCCATGCTGCTGGAGGAGGGGCTGCCGCAGGTGTTTGCCCGCCACCAGCGCCTGGCCGCTGCCACCCGCGCGGCCGTGGAGGCTTGGGGCCTTGAGATCCTGTGCCAGGAGCCGTCAGAGTATTCGCCCGTGCTCACCGCCGTGGTGATGCCCGAGGACCACGACGCCGACGCCCTGCGCAACCTCATCCTGGAGAAGTACGACCTCTCCCTCGGCACCGGGCTGGCCAAGGTCGCCGGCAAGGTCTTCCGCATCGGCCATCTCGGCGAGTGCAACGACCTGATGCTGATGGGAGCCCTGTCCGGCGTCGAGATGGGCCTCAAGGCGGGGCGCGTTCCGCACAAGCGCGGCGGTGTCCTGGCGGCCATGGACGCCCTGCGCTCCGGGCTGGACGATTGAGAAGGCGTTCTCTCCCCGGTGGATCCTGGGCTTGCCCGAGATCCATCAAGTTGGTTGGGGGGATTGCAGATGACACCCACTGTCAGTCCGGGTCGCCACAGGCGAGCCCAGGCCCGAAGGGGCGCACCGGAGGCGCGTAACCCAGACCGCCGGCAGCGTAAAATCTTGCACGACCTGCGGTTCTGGGGCCCGGGCTCCGCTGCGCGGCCCCGGGATGACGGAGCGCCAAACGCGAGTACCGAAGCGAAACGGACGACCATCGACCCAATACACCCCCACGCGCGCACCCGATGAACTCGGCAATCAGATCGGGCGGGGTGGCGCGTTCAACCGGAGGAAACCCCGATGACGCCTGCCAAAAGACGCGTCTCCGCGTCGAACATGGTGCTGTTCCTGCTCTGCCTGATGTACTTCGTCACCTATCTCGACCGGGTTAACATCGCCACGGCGGGCGGCGAGATCATGAAGGATCTCGGGATGTCGAACACCCAATTCGGCCTGATCCTGTCCGCCTTCGCCTATCCCTACGCCATATTCCAGGTCATCGGCGGCTCGGTCGGCGACAAGTTCGGCGCCCGCCGCACCCTCCTCGTCTGTGGCCTGATCTGGGCCTCGGCGACGATCCTCACCGGGTTCGTGGGCGGGCTGGTCAGCCTGTTCCTCGCCCGTGTGCTGCTAGGCTTCGGCGAGGGCGCGACTTTCCCCACCGCCACCCGTGCCATGCAGAACTGGACGGCGCCGGGCAAGCGCGGCTTCGCGCAGGGCATCACCCATGCCTTCGCGCGGCTGGGCAACGCCGTGGCACCCCCCATCGTCGCCTTCCTGATCTACCATGTCGGCTGGCGCCTGGGCTTCGTCGTCCTCGGCGCGGCGAGCTTTGCCTGGGTCGTGGTCTGGTACCTCTACTTCCGCGACGATCCGAAGGATCACCCCCGCATCACCCCGGAGGAACTCGCGGTCCTGCCGGAGCCGCGCAAGGTCGGCGCCAAGCAGACCATTCCCTGGGGGGGCCTGACCATGCGCATCCTGCCGGTGACGCTGACCTATTTCTGCTACGGCTGGACCCTGTGGCTGTTCCTCGGCTGGCTTCCGAGTTTCTTCAAACTCAATTACGGGCTCGATTTGAAGAGCTCGGCCCTGTTCGCCTCGGGCGTGTTCTTCGCCGGCGTCGTCGGCGACACCCTGGGCGGCGTTTTCAGCGACCGCATCCTCAAGCGCACCGGAAACCTCAAGCTTGCCCGGCTCAGCGTCATCGTCGTGGGCTTCCTCGGGGCGGCGGCGAGCCTCACGGGCGTGTTCTTCACGAAAGACCTGACCCTGGTGGCCTTGCTGCTCAGCTCGGGCTTCTTCTTCGCCGAACTCGTCATCGGCCCGATCTGGTCGGTGCCGATGGACATCGCGCCGAAATATTCGGGCACGGCGGCGGGCCTGATGAACACCGGCTCGGCGGTGGCGGCCATCATCTCGCCGATCGTCTTCGGGATGATCGTCGACATGACGGGGAACTGGACCCTGCCCTTCGTCGGCTCCATCGGCCTCTGCCTGCTGGGCGCCGGGCTGGCCTTCACCATGCACCCGGAGCGCCCCTTCGAGGAGGAGCCGGCGCTGCCGGTCGGGCGGCCCGTTCCCGCGGAGTAGGGCGTGTCCCCCTCCCCCTTGTGGTGAGGGGTCGGGGTTGGGTGGCGCCGCTGACCGCCGCCGCCCTGAGGATCACCCGAATCACCCCCACCGCCAACGCCTCCCCAAAAGCTGGATGGATCTCGGGCCAAGCCCGAGATCCTCTGGGGAGGAGAGCCGCGCGGAGCCCAACACAGGAACCGAGCACGATGGATGAACCCGTGCACGATACGCCCTCCCGTCCGCTTCCCCTCGCCGGCCTGCGCGTCCTCGACGTGACGCAGGTGATGGCCGGCCCCGTCTGCAGCATGCTGCTGGCGGATCTCGGCGCCGACGTCATCAAGGTCGAGCCGCCCGGCACCGGGGACCAGACGCGGGGCGCCATGGGGTTCAAGATGAAGGGCCCCGACAGCATGGGCTTCCTCAACATGAACCGGAACAAGCGCAGCCTCGCCCTGAACCTGAAGAGCCCGGCGGGCCGCGACCTCCTGCTCGACATGGCGCAGGGCGCCGACATCGTGGTCGAGAACTACCGCCCCGGTGTCATGGCCCGGCTCGGCCTCGGCTACGAGGCGATGCGGGCGCGCAACCGGGGCCTGATCTATGCCAGCATCTCGGGCTTCGGCCAGACCGGCCCCTGGGCCAAGCGCCCCGGCTACGACCTGATGGCCCAGGCCATGTCCGGCGTGATGAGCGTGACGGGCCATCCCGGCGGGCCGCCGGTCAAGGCCGGCGTGCCGGTGGCCGATATCGGCTGCGCGCTGTTCGCGGTCTACGGCATCCTCAGCGCGTATATCGGCCGGCAGGCGAGCGGCGAGGGTCAGTATATCGACGCCTCCCTGTTCGATTCGGCGCTGGCCTTCTCGATCTGGGACATCTCCGAATACTGGGGCACGGGGCAAGTGCCGGAGCCGCTGGGCACCGCCAACCGCATGAGCGCGCCCTATCAGGCGGTGCGGGCGGCGGACGGCTACTTCGTGATGGGGGCGACGAACGCGAAGCTCTGGCGCCTGCTCTGCGAGGTGCTCGGCCGCGAAGACCTCATCGCCGACGACCGTTTTCGCGACATCGCCGGGCGTCTGGCTCACCGCGCGGCGCTGATCGCCGAACTGGAGACGAGCTTCGCCGCCAAGGACGCGGAGACCTGGGTCAGCGAGTTGCTCGCCGCCGGCATCCCGGCCGGGCGCATGAACACCTATCCCGAAGCCTTCGAGAGCGCGCATGGCCGCCACCGCGAGATGCGGATCGACGTGCCCCACCCCCATGAGGGGACCGTGCCGAATATCGGCTTTCCGGTGAAGCTCTCGGGCACGCCCGCGCAGGTGCGCCGGCATGCGCCCCTGCTGGGCGAGCATTCGGACGAGATCCTGACGGAGTTCGGCCTCTCGGCCGAGGCCATCGAAGTGCTGCGCCAGGGCGGAGCCTTCGCCGCATGAATCCTCCTGAAGCGATAAGCGCCCGGGACGAGGGCGCGGTCCGCTACCGCGTGGAGGGCGGGGTCGCCCATCTCACCTTCGACCGGCCGGGCGCGCGCAACGCGATGACGTTCGCGATGTACGACGCTCTGGCCGAAGGTCTGGCGCGGATCGAGGCCGATGCCTCCGTGCGCGTCGCTGTTTTGCGCGGCGCCGGCGGCAAGGCCTTCGTGGCGGGCACCGACATCGAGCAGTTCTCCGGCTTCACGGGGGCGGACGGCGTCGCCTACGAGGCCCGCATCGACGCCTACATCGACGGGCTGGAACGATGCCGCGTGCCCACCGTGGCGGTGATCGAGGGGTTCGCCGTCGGCGGGGGGCTCGCCATCGCCAATGCGTGCGATATCCGCATCGCGCAAGCCGGCGCCCGCTTCGGCGTGCCCATCGCCCGCACGCTCGGCAACTGCCTCTCGCCCGCCAACCTGCGCCGGCTGACGGCAACCCTGGGGCCGAGCTTCATGAGCCGCATGCTGCTGCTCGCCGAGATGCCGAGCGCCGAGACCCTGGCTCCGCTGGGCTACCTCGCGACCGTGGCCGAGGCCGGCGCCCTCGACGCCGAAGTCGCCGCGACCTGCGAGCGGCTCCTCGGCCATGCCCCCGTGACGATGCGGGTGACCCGCGCCATGCTGCGCCGCCTCGCCCAGGACAGTCACGCCTCGGCCACGGATCTCATCGCGGAATGCTACGGCAGCCGGGATTTCGCCGCCGGCGTGGAGGCTTTTCTCGCCAAGCGCCCGGCCGTCTGGACGGGCGCCTGACCCCTCGCGCCTTAAGGATGCGTGCATGACCCTCTATGCCCTCGGACCCCACCAGCCGCAGCTCACCGACGCAGCCACAACCTGGATCGCGCCCGGCGCGCATGTGATCGGTCAGGTCCATCTCGGCCGCGACGTCAGCATCTGGTTCGGGGCGGTTCTGCGGGGCGACAACGACACGATCCGGATCGGCGACCGCTGCAACATCCAGGACGGGGCGGTGCTGCACGCCGACCCGGGCTTTCCGCTTGATCTCGGCGCGGACGTCACCATCGGACACCGCGCCATCGTGCATGGCTGTACCATCGGGGCCGGAACCCTGGTGGGCATGGGCGCCACCATCCTCAACGGCGCCCGCATCGGCCGCAACTGCCTCATCGGCGCGAATGCCTTGGTGACGGAGGGCAAGGTGTTTCCCGACAACAGCCTCATCGTCGGCGCGCCCGCGAAGGTGGCGCGATCCCTGGAGCCGGAGGCGGCGGCCAAACTCGCGCGAACGGCGGAGAACTATGTCGCCAATGGGCGACGCTTCGCGGCGGAGTTGCGGGCGCTGTGAGGTGTTTTCCGGCGGGTCGCGAGCCCGCACGGACCAGGATCAAACGTGTCTCCCCCTTGCGGCAGGGCGATCGCATGTCACGTCTCCGGCTGTCAGGAATCCCTTGCCGCTCCGTCATCCCGGGGCCGTAGAGGGGAACCCGAGGTCCAGACACGCAGCGTTCGCAAGGTTTGACGCCGTCGGCGGCTCTGGATTCCGGTCTCGCCTGCGGCGCCCCGGAATGACGGGCGAAACCATTAGCGACTGTCCTGCCTTCGTGGGGCGGAGGGCTCCGGCAGCGCTTCTATTCCGCCGCGCGGGCGCCGGGGGGCCGCGTGCTCAAGAACTCCTTGCGGAACTTCGCGTTGAGGCGCTGCATGAAGTGCTCGGCGCAGCACATGTGCTCGTAGCATCTCGCGGCGCACGGCGTCAGCGTCCTCAGCTCGGAAGGCTGAGAGAAGGGCGCAGCGGCCGGCGAGGTTGTGGGCGCCGAAGGCCTCGTGCTCAGTCAGACTTTCGCTGCGGAATTCCACAAGGTCTCGCAGCAGGCTGTTGAGGAACCAGCACATGAAGGTCAGCAGCGGGTTGTCGCTGGCGTCGAAATGATGTCGTTGAAATCGACCTCGACGATACGGTCGCCCCCGCGCCGGCCCTCCGCGTTGGCGGCTTCTCAGGCGGCGATGTTCGCCTCCGGATGCGCGAAATCGCCCGCGCCGAGGCGCCCGACCACGCTCGCCCCCAGCGCCACCTCCAGGCCCTGGCGCAGGGCGTAGACCTGAGCGAAGTCGAGTTCCTGGAAATGCAAAAAGCGGCGCAGCTGCTGGGCGGCCTTCACTGAGATTGGGCGGATCTCCGGGCCGCCATTGGGGCCGGATGGCGTGGTCACCAGTCCCTGGACCTCCAAGGATTTCAGAGCCTCGCGGATCGTGCCCTTGGCGCGGCCTTTACGCTGCATCAGGGCGCGCGCGTTCGGCAGGCGCTCCCCCGGCGTTAGCCGCTCGCGGGCGATGCGGTGGGAGAGATCCTCGGCGATCTGGTCCGACAGCTTGATCCGCCACATCGGGGCCGGTGTCTCGCTCATCGCAGCGTCCACGCGACGTCGGCGTCGAGGGGGGAAGATTGGGCGGGCGAGCTTTTCAAAGGGGAACAGTCCGTCATCCGAGCTCGTCACGCCTCGGATCGCGTATTCCACCACCGCGCGGGCGATGGGCTCGAGGACGGGCTTGCAATACATCCGTGATTTGAGGATCAGCACGCAGGCTTCCGGCCGGGTCGATGCCGCTGTCCGTGGAGCCGCCGAGATCCCTGGCATGGCCTACGTGCTGCAACGGGGCACACCCAAACCAGCACCGACGCCTCTGGTCGGGCAGATCGCCCCGAAGATGTAGGCGGACTGCGTGCGCCGATCCTTGGGGGCCGAGGGTCGCGGTCGCGTTCCGCGCTTGGCCCAGCGCCGGATGAGCGAGTTCTTGTGGCCGACCCGCGCCTTGTCGAAGAACCAGACCTCTACGGGCTGGCCGCCGACAACCTGCGCGATCTGCGCCAGGTGGTTGGGGAAGTCTTTTTGAAAGCGGTCTTCCCGTCGCTCACTTCCGTGCCTGAGCCACGGTCAACCACAGGCCGCGGTGCTACCAGCGTCTTTCTACCTCGACCGCTGAATAGGCCACAATATGCTCAACTCATGCCCACCGAGAGGCTCAATGAGCCGGGCCGGAAATATGACATAACGCGCGCTCGGGAAGGAACGCTGGGGGATGGTTCAACCGCGCTGGTAGCGATAGACGGTGGTCTGAGGCCCCGACAATGAGGTGAGCGTCGAATGAGTGTGAGGGAATCCGAAAGCGAGAACAATCGGCGGACCCTCGTCCTCGTGATCGGGATGCATCGTAGCGGCACGTCAACCGTTGCCGGGGCGTTGGGGATTTTAGGCGCAACCATGCCGGCAACCGGCCTCGGACTGTCCGAGGACAATCCGAAAGGCCATTTTGAACCGAAAGAGATTGTTTCCTTGCACGATCGGGTGCTGGCCTCCGCTGGCATGCGCTGGTGGGACTGGGACCAATTTCCCGATGCCTGGTACAATACTCCCGCCGCGCAGCCGTTCGTCGACGAGCTCGTCGGGATCGTCCAAGAGGAGTTCGGGGACGCGCCGCTCTTTGTCGTGAAGGACCCGCGGACCTGTAAGCTCATCCCGCTCTGGCGCCGGGTCGGAGAAATCCTCAACCTCGACATCGTCGGTGTTCTACCGTTCCGTCACCCCGATGAGGTGGCGCGCTCGCTTCATGTGCGAGATGGATTTCCCCTGCCGAACAGTCATATGGCGTGGCTGCGCTACATGCTGGAAGCCGAGCGGGAGAGCCGCGGCATGCGCCGCGTGTTCCTCCATTACGAGGACCTTCTCGCCGACGAACGGACGGTGATGAGGCGCGTTGTCGACACCTTGCAGCTCCCCCTGCCCCACCAGGCGGAGGCGGATTTCGCGGCGCTCGAAGCCTTCGTCGACCCGGATCTTCGGCGCAGTCGGGCCGAGTCCGGTAGTCTCAATCATCTCCACGAATGGCTCCGGGACACCATCACAGCCTATGCACGCGGAACGATCCAAGCCCCTGATGGAACGGCGCAGGTCCCGGATTCCGACGTCTTGGACCGGGTCCACGCGGCATTCGAAACGGCATGTGGTGCGTTCGTTCCGGCGCTCGCCGCGACGAACAAGGGGTTCGAGGACGCGCAGGGCCGCAACATGCTGATCCCTGGCCTTGAGGCTGATCTCGCCATGGCGCAGGACGCGCTGCGGCTGCGCGACGAGCGGATTGCCGACCTTGAAAATCAGCTGACAATGGCGGCTCAAAAGAAAACGGCGCCGCTAGGATGGTTGCGGCGCCGTTCGACCGATTGACCCTGAGGCGGGCGCTTAGCGCTCCCGGAGCGCCCCCCGGAGCGAATCGCGCACGGGGGCGGTGACGTAGTCGAGGACCGTGCGTTCGCCGGTGCCGATCATGGCGGTGGCCGACATGCCGGGGTAGAGGCGCACGTGCTTGACGAGATCCTTCAGAGCCTCGGGCTCGATGTTAAGCTCAACGGTGAAGTAGGGCTCGCCCGTGCGCTGGTCCTGCTGGCGGTCGGCCGAGACCTTGGTGACGATGGCGGGAATCGGCGGCAGCTGGCGGGCCTCGTAGGTGGCGAGCTGGATGTGGGCCTTCATGCCCTGCGTCACCTCGTAGGCCTCGTCGGGCTTGAGCTTGGCCTCCACCACCAGGGGCGCGTCGGTGGGGACGATGTCCATGAGGCGCTCGCCGGGGGCGACGACGCCGTTCTTGGTGAACTGGGTGAGGTTGAGGACGTAGCCGTCGTCGGGGGCGCGGACCTCGACCATGTCGAGGGTCTCGCGGGCGGCGTGGAGGCGGGGCATCGTGTCGTTGATCTTGGCCTGGACGTCGCGCAGCGCCTCGGCCACCTCGGAGTTGCGCGTCTGGCGCATACTGGCGATCTGGAACTCGGATTCGCTCATGAGTTCCTTGGTGCGGGCGACCTCGGAGATCTGGGCGCCGCGGTTGCCCACGAGTTCGGCGGCCGAGCGCTCGAGCTGGCGCACTCGGGCTTTGGGCACCAGGGCTTTCTCGTAAAGCGACTGCACGCCGACGAGCTCGTCCTGGATAAGGGCTGACTGGCTTTCGATGGACTTGATGGTGGCATCTAAGCCCGCGAGGCGGGTCTCTGACTGGTCCATGCGCTTCTTCAACACATCGACCTGGCTCTCCAGGGCCGCCTTGCGGGTCTTGAACATATTTTCCTGGTCGCGGATGATCATGGCGACCTCCGGCTCGGACGCGCGCGCCAGGATCTCCTTCGGCAGGGTGATGGTGGCAGCACCATCGCGCTCGGCGTAGAGGCGGGCGCGCTGCACCAGCAGGCCGTCGAGGCCGGAGGCCAGCACTTCGGCCTGGGCGCGGGGTATGGCGTCGTCCATGCGGATGAGCACCTCGCCCTGCTTGACCGTGTCGCCCTCCTTCACGAGGATCTCGCGGACCACGCCGCCGTCGCGCTGCTTGATGGTCTTGCGGCTCGATTCCACCCGGAGGTAGCCGGGGGTGACGATAGCACCGTGCAGGCTCGCCACGGCCGACCACACGAAGGTGCCGAGCACGAACACCACCACCACGGCCATGCCGGCGACGATGGGCTTTCGGACACGCGCTTCGAGTTCGCGCAGGATCTCCGCCTCTTCGGCGGCGGGCGCCAGGGCGAAGGCCGACATCTTGGCGGGCACGATGCGGCCGAGGGTCTGGCCGATTGGGGCGGGGAGTTTCATCGCGGTGCCTCGTTGGGCGCAAGTCTGATTCGTGTGGTGCGGCCGGTCTGCGGCCGATGTTGGGCGGGCGCGGGGTTCCCCTCTCCCCGCTTGCGGGGAGAGGACCGGAGGCACCTTGCTGTGCCTCCGGTGAGCGGAGGCGTGAGCCGAAGCGAAGGTAAGGGGGCGCCTCCGGAAGAGCCTCGAACGGAGACGCCTCCTCACCTTCGGCTGCCGCCTTGGCCCACGCCGACGACGAGGTCGTCGCGGCCCTCTCCCCACCATTCTCGGGCTTGCCCAAGATTGGCAGGAAAAATCGAAATCGGGCAGGCCTGATTTCGGTCGGGGAGAGGGAATGCGCTCAGCCCTGCGCCGCCGCCGCAGGCGGCGCCGCGCGGGTTTCGGCGGTGCCCGGCACCGTGGCGGGGGCCATGAGCTGGGCCAGGATCACGTCGCGCTCGCCAAAGGACTGGACCTCGCCGCCGCGCACGAACAGGATTTTGTCGACGTGGCGGAACACGCTCGCCCGGTGGGAGACGATGACCACGGTGACGCCCCGGGCCTTGAGAGCGCCGAGCACGTCGAGGAGTGCCGCTTCGCCCTCGGTGTCGAGGTTGGCGTTGGGCTCGTCCAAAACAACGAGGCTGGGGTCGCCCAGCAGGGCGCGGGCGAGGCCGAGGCGCTGGCGCTGGCCCACCGAGAACACCGTGGTGCCGGAGGCGCCGAGTTCGCTCTCGTAGCCCTTCTCCAGGCGGACGATGAGGTCGTGGATGCCGGCATCCTGGGCGGCGCGGGTCACTGCCTCGTCGGAGACGTCGGTGCGGAACCTGGCGATGTTGTCGCGCACCGTGCCGGTGAACAGCTCCGTGTCCTGGGGCAGGTAGCCGACATGGCGTCCGAAGGCGGCGCGGTCCCAGGCATGGACCTCCATGCCGTCGAAGCGGACATGGCCCTCCGTCGGCTTCCAGATGCCGATGAGCATCCGCGTCAGGGTCGATTTGCCGGCACCCGAGGGGCCGATGATGCCCAGCGCTTCGCCGGGCTGAAGCGTGAAGGACATGTTTTTAAGAAGCGGCTCCTTGGCGTTTGGCAGCGAGAAGGTGAGGCTTTGGACCTCAACCAAGCCTGTCGGACGCGGCATCGCTGTGAAGACAGGGTTTGGCTCATAGCCGTCGAGAAGATTCGTCAGGCGTTTGTAAATTTGCTGCGCTTCGACAAGGCTCTGCCAGGAGCCAGCAACACGTTCGAACGGCGCAAGGGCCTTCGATGACAGGATCATGTTGGCGAAAAGTACGCCGGGTCCGATGACTTGCTTAAGAACAAGAAACGCACCAAGCGCTAGTACCAAGACTTGGATTAACATGCGCGTGAATTTAATTAATTCGCCGATTTTTCCTGCAACTTCACTCGCGTGAGCCTGTCCCTCAATCATCGTCAGGCGATCTACCTGCCAACGCTTCGTCAAAGCAGGCAGCATACCAAGAGCCTTGACAACCTCGGCGTTGCGAAGAGCCATATCGGTGAACTGATAACCTCGAATGGCGGCACTATTCACATGGTTCAGAGCCGTGCGCGATACGCGATCCTGCAAGATTGCCAAGCCCAGCAAAATGAGACCACCGACGAGGCACAGGAGGCCGACCCAAGGATCAATGAGAAATAAGGCGCCCATGAAAATCGGCAGCCAAGGAAGATCGAAAAAGACGGCCATGCCACTGCCCGTCAACGTCTGACGGAACACGTCGAGGTCCCGCACAACTTGGCTTTGACCAGCGTTGCTTTTTAGCTCTGCAGCGAAGAGTGCACCAAATACATGGCGTGAAAGCAAGCGATCAAATAAAACACCAAAGTGAATCAAGAGGCTTGACCTATAATGGTCAACAATCGCTGAAATTAGAAATGCGCCTGTAACACTGGCTGCCATAATCACAAGCGTTGCGATGCTTTGGCTTGCAAAGACGCGACCGTACAACTGCACCATATAAAGCGGCAGGGAAAGATAAAGAATATTGATAATAAGACTGAATAGAAAAGCATACCCTAACGGCTTAAATGAAGCCCGCAAAGCTTGATCAAGCAGATTTGGCTTTGGTTTTGACATGGTAGCTTCCGGGCAGAGCCATTGTGTGCGTCTTAGTGTCAAGCTATGTGCGGCGCTCGACCAACACGGGATTCACTCTCAATTACTAATGCGGCCAAATTCGGCATCGCCGCGATGCCTCAGATCAAACAATCTGCCAGATTATCGGAGTACTATACGCAGAAAAAATGGGCAGCTTTCGCTGCCCATCCTTAAAAAAGCTTCAGAGGTTGTCGGGTTTAGACGACCACGATATTCGCGGCGACCGTGGCTGCATCGGTCACGCCAGTGAGCTTGATGGCGAGATCGCTGTTAGCCTGGAAGCCCGAAGCAGTGTCGTTGCTGACGACGACGTAGGTGTCGCCATTGAAAGCCACGACCGAAACCGTTCCAGCCGCCGCAGTGCCGTTCGCCGCATTGCCCGTTGCGTTGTTGGCAGCGAGATCCAATGCCTGCTGGAGAGAACCGCCAGCGGCGACGTTAGAAACCGTTACGGTCGCCGCTGCCGTGGTGCCGTTGTTGACCTTCAGGACATCAACGCCGACGGTGAAGTCAGTGATCGTGATGCCGGTGCCAGAGCCCTGAGCAGAGACAGTGGCAGTGGCAGAGTTCGTGTTCGAACCGATCGTGAAGGTATCGCTACCTGCACCGCCGGTGACGGTCTGAGTACCGGTGGCGGCGGTGAGGCCGTTACCCGTGTTCAGAATGTTGATCGAGTCGTTACCATTGCCGAGGAAGACCGTGGTGTTGCTCGACGAGCTGGCCGTAGCAGCCGCGCCATTGTTGGCGGTTGCAGTGCCAGCGGCATCAATGAAGGTACCGGTGGTGTTGATCACAACCGAGTCGTCACCGCCACCCGCATAGATGGTCGCAGTGCCCTGACCCGAGTAGGTGATCACGTCGGCGTTGTCATTCGAGTCAGCAGCAGCAGTGCCGCCGTAGATAACCGTCGTGCCGGTGGTGCCCGTCACGCTGATCGAGTCGGCATTGGCCGTGCCGGGAGTGTTCTCGTCGCCGTAAGCAACGACAGTCGCAGCGACGTTGTTGACCTTGATCGCGATGTTGTCGGAGCCAATGCCGCCGTGAACGGTGACGTTAGCGGTGCTGTCGAGACCGTTGCCGGCCGCACCGAAGTTGCCAAGGGTGACGACGTCGTTGCCAGCGTTAGCGAAGATGCTCACGGTGCCGCCACCGTTGAAGGCGATCGAGTCCGCGAGATCGGTCGAATCAGCCGCGCCCTGGCCACCGAAGATGGCGGTGTTGGCGGAGGTGCCCGTGTTGAAGATGTTGATCGAGTCGGTACCCTCACCGCCGTAGATCGCCATCTTGGCGCCGGAGTTGGAGGTATTGGCGAGAAGGATCGAGTCGTTGCCGAGGTCGTTCTTGCCGCCGAAGACAGTCACGAAGCTCGTGGAGTCGAAGGCGTTGCCGCCCGTGGCAACAGTTCCCGTACCGGCAACACCCTGAGAAATGATGTCGGCGCCCGCGTTGCCATAAACGAGGAAGCTGCCCTTGCCGCCAATCTGGATCGAATCAGCACCATCCACCGAGTCTGACCGGCCGAGGCCACCGAAGATCGCATGAACGCTGTTTGCAGTATAAGCACCCGTACCCGTCAGCGGAGCGGTTGCAATAGCGTTAGTGCCATTGAAGAAGAGGCCGTTCTGACCAGCCGTCACCGCGTCAACATTTGCGCCGGTAGCGAACGTACCATTGGCAAGAGACACGCCGGGCAGGTTGGTGGTGTTGTCGCCGAGGGTCGTGCCTGTGACAGTGATGGTGTTGCCGTTGCTGTAGGTCAGAACGACATTGGAGCCGACCTGCGCTTCACTGACGAATAGAGCGGGGTTGGCGGTAATGAACACGTTGTCGGCCTTGGCGGCGGTGACGCTCGCCGAGCCGTCGAAGATAAAGCTAGCCATAAAGCTCTCCTGGGGTCTTCTGCAGAAATTCGCTTCGTGACCCGGCTATTGTTGCCAGTGTCGCGACACCCACCGTGGCGGTTCCCCCTCAAGGAAGAAGCCCCGTTCAAGGTTGGTGACTTTTTTCAGGAAATCCGACGCGGTGCAACCGGATTCTGGGGCATCCGCACAGGCCTCTGAAATCCTTAAATTCGTGTGGTGGAAGTATCACAGGGTTCCGCCGGAACGGGACAGATCGGCAAGGGACAAGCCCCTGAGGAGACTTGTTTTTCCCTAGTAATGAATCTTCCACTCGTCGTAGCGCTCGTCGAGGGCTGCGAGGTCCTCGAATCGGTAACGGTAGCGGTGCTGGTTGGCCCCGCTCTTCGCGTAGTGTGTGTGGAACTCCACCGTGTTCACGTTCTCCGTATCGCACTGGCACGACGAGAACGGACAGGGGGCGGGGCCGTCGCGGAGCGTCAGCTCCGGCGAATCGGCGAGGTTGCCGAGCGAGCCATGGTACTTGCCCATGCCGCAGGGGGTGACGACGCCCATGGGGTCGATGAAGATCGCCCGGTAGCCGGCGTTGCAGGCGCCGGGGCGCTTGGCGTTCAGCAGGTACTCGTAATCGTGCCGCGAGTAGATCATCGCCTTGATGGTCTCGCGCTCGGCCTCGGTGTAGGCCTGCGGGTACCACTCCTCTTTGTGCGGGCCCACGAAGGGCTGGATGAACACGTCGACGCCTCGTTCGTTAAGGCGGGCCTTGTGGGCGGCAATCTCGGTGAGCGACTCGGGGAACGCCACCATGATGACAGCGAAATCGTAGCGGCGGCTGAACGTGGCCGCCTTGTCGAACCAGTCGGCGTGGTCCTTGATCTGCTCGGGGTGGAAGCTCGCCACCATGGCTATTTTCGATTCGTCGAAGCCGACGAAGGTCTTCTCGAACTGCGCCACCGACAGGGTGAGGTTGGTGATGAGGTTAAGCGCCTGGAGGTTCGGGCTCTGCGACAGCACGCGGGCGCCGTCCACGAGGTCTTTTGATACAAAGAACTCGCCCCCCACCCCGATGCGGATGTTCACGGCGTAGGGGAGTTGCGCGACGTTGGCCATGACGCGGCGGTAGCGGGCGGGGTCCCAGCGCGAGGTCGGCGGTTTCTGGAACGTGGTGCCGTGGCCGGCGACGCAGTAGGAGCAGGCGAGGTTGCAGGTGGGGTAGTCGGTGTAATAGCGGATGTTGAGGGGCGGCAGGGCGGTCGCGGTGGTTTTCGCCACCACGGGGGCCTCGGCCGGCACCAGCTTGCCGGCGGGTTTCGCGAGGAAGCGCGAAAACAGGTGTTGCATCGTCCTCGGCGCCCCTCGTTCGTTTCGCGTCGCTACAGGCCGCAATGGCCGAGAATGTGGCGGTGCGCTATAGGGCGCGTCGATTGTGCCATCGTGAAAGTCCGCGCGTGTCGAAAAAGCCCGTCCTCGCCTTCGTGCATCAGAACATCCCGGGGCAGTTCCGCAACCTCGCCCCGGCGATGGCGGCGGCGGGGCACGACGTCTACTTCATCACCGCCGGGCAGGGCGAATCGAAGGGCACGACGCGGGTCCAGTACCAGATCGACGTGAAGAACGAGATGCCGGTGATGGCGCACTTCACCTACGCGCAGAAGGTGACGAAGGCGCTGCTCCACCTCCAGACCGAGCTCAAGGTGGTGCCCGACCTCATCATCGGGCACGTGGGCTGGGGCGAGCTCCTCTACGTCAAGGACCTCTACCCGAAGGTGCCGGTGCTCGGCTATTTCGAGTGGTACCTGCGCGCCAAGCCGCTCGCCGACTTCGAGCCGAGCGAGCCCGTGGACCGCGACGCGCCGTTCGTGTTCCGGATGAAGAACACCGCCAACGTGATGTCGGCCGATCTGTGCGACGCCGGCCTGACGCCGATGCATTATCAGTATGCGAGCTACCCGGCCTCGATCCAGAAGAAGCTCAACGTGATCCACGACGGGATCGATACGGTGTCGATCCGCCGCCCGGCGCGGGGCAAGCTCACCCTCCCCGACGGGCGCGTGCTCACGAGCGCCGACGAGGTGGTGACCTATGTCGGGCGCGGGCTCGAGCCCCTGCGCGGCTTTCCCACCGCGATCCGGGCCATCGCCGAATTGTGCAAGACCCGGCCGAAGGCGCATTTCGTGATCATCGGGGCCGACGAGCCGGCCTACGGCAACCCGCTGCCCAACGGCGAGACCCACCGCCAGCGCCTGCTCGCCGAGCTGGAGATCGACGCGACCCGCGTCCACTTCCTCGGGCGGGTGCCCTACACCACCTTCCTCGACGTGCTCTACGTGAGCGCGGCGCACATCTATCTGACCTACCCGTACTTCCTGTCCTGGTCGATGCTGGAGGCCATGGCGGCGGAGTGCCTCGTCATCGGCTCGCGCACGCCCCCGGTAGAGGAGGTGATCGTCGACGGCCACAACGGCCTGCTCGTCGACTTCCACGACGCCCACGCGCTCGCCGAGCGGGTCCGCGCCGTGCTGGAACGCCCGCGCGACTACGACGCCATCCGGCTGGAGGCGCGCCGCACCATCCTGGAGCGCTACGACCTCCACGGCCATTGCCTGCCGCGCCAGAAGGCGCTCATCGCCTCCCTCTTATGAGTCGCCACGATTCCGCCACGGCGCGGACCGACATCGCAAACCCCGGCCCGAGCGCCCGATCCAGAGACGTTGCGTCGATGCTGAACCTCTTCAAGCGAGCGGCCCCGGCTCCCCTCCCCCCACTGGGCGAGCCCTTCTTCAAGTTCGAGGACGCGTTCCTCCAGGAGAAGGCGGCGCACTACGCCCCCGGCTACAACGGCGCGCACCCCTTCCCGCACGTGGTGATCGACAACTTCCTGCCCGCGGACGTGGCCGAGCGCATCCACGCGGCCTATCCGGGGGTGGACGACCCGGTGTGGTTCGACTGGAAGGCGGGCGACACAGTGAACCAGCCGAAGAAGCTCGGCGTGCGCCACGCCTCGCGCATGGAGGGCGCGCCGCCGCTCATCCACAACATGTGCTACGCCTTTAACTCCTACACGTTCCTGCACTTCCTGGAGACGCTGACGGGTCTCAAGGACCTCATCTCCGATCCGTGCCTCAACGGCGGCGGCATGCACCAGATCCTGCCCGGCGGGAAACTGCGGGTCCACGCCGACTTCAACATGATCGAGCCGTTCGGGCTCTACCGGAAGCTCAACGCGATCCTCTACCTTAACAAGGACTGGGACGAGTCCTGGGGCGGCGACCTCCAGCTGTGGAACCGCGACGCCACGCAATGCGAAGCCCGGGTGATGCCGCACTTCAATCGGCTCGCCGTCTTCAGCACCCTCTCGACCTCCCATCACGGTCACCCCGAGCCGCTGGCCTGCCCGGAAGGGCGCACCCGCAAGTCGCTCGCGTTCTTCTACTACTCGCGCCACCCGGAAGAGGGCGACGCGACGCCCCGCACGGTGCAGTGGAAGAAGCTCGAGGAGACGAACCCTGTCTGAGGCCCTGCCGCCGCTCACGGGGCGCTATCCGGAGTTCCTGCTAGCCGAGCGCGCCCGCGCCGCCGCCTCGACGGACCTGCGCGAGCGGGCGCGCTACGACGTCGAGACCCGGCCGTTCTACCTGTTCGGCCTGCTGACGGCGGCGGACGTCGCGCGCTTCAGCGGCATCGACCACGTCGCCGCCATCGAGTTCGGCGTCGCCGAGGGAGCCGGCTTGCGTGCCCTCTCGGAGCTCGCCGCCAAGGTCACCGCGCTGACCGGCGTCCGCTTCACCATCTACGGCTTCGACACCGGGGCGGGCCTGCCGCCCCTGGTCGATGTCCGCGACCATCCCGAGATCTGGCAGGCCGGCGACTTCCCGACCCGCGACCCCGACGCGCTGTCCGAACACGCCACCATGGTGTGGGGCGACATCGCCGAGACCCTGCCGGGCTTCATTGCGGAGCTGACGCCGGACATGCCGGTCGGCTTCGTCAGCGTCGATGTCGACATCTACCGCTCCAGCGTCGACTGCTTGCGGCTGTTCTCAGGGGCGAAGGCCGACTGCCTGCTCCCCGTGGTGCCGTGCTACTTCGACGACACCATCGGCGGCCCGGCCCGCATTGGTAGCCTGTTCCGCAACCGCTGGTGCGGGCAGCTTCTCGCCATCGACGAATTCAATGCCGACGCGTCGATGTCGCGGAAAATCGATATCCTTAGAACGCTGCGCTATCGCCGACCGTTCACCGACGAGCCCTGGCTCGAACAGATGTACGGTCTCCACGTCCTCGATCATCCCCTGCGCCAGCCCGGTGCGACCCGCCGGGCGCTCAGTATCGGCGGCCATGCGGCCGAGGATCGGATGACCTGGCCACTTTAGGGACGTTCCCATCCTCTCCGCAGACGGCCGCAAGCGGGGTTCGACCCGAGTCTTTTGGGATGGCCTATGATCTGCGTGGAGTCCGAACTTCAACGACTAAAAAGGAACCTCTGAGGCGTGTCGCATCCCTTTTCCCGACGCCCCGACTGGACGGGATTGTGCGACGAGCTTTTCGGGTTCGGGACAGGCACCGGTCTCGATGAAGTCGCGGGTGCTCGACTTCGCGGTTACGTCCAAGGCTTGGGGCCTGCCGCGCGCAATGATGACTCGATCTGGAGCGACTACGCCGGTCTCTACGGCGAGAGCCTCGCCCAACTTGCGAGCGACGACGCGGTCGCCGCCGCGCAACTCGTGGAACGGCTCTACGCGACGCCGTTGACCCATGGATTTTTGCAGGGCCATCTCGTCCACGAATCCCTGACGACCAATCCTGCGGCGCGCCTTCATGTCGGGCGAATCATTCTCGACCGTTTCGTACGACTTTCGGAAGCCGTCGGTGCCGGGCGGGTGCAGAGCCGCGAGCACGGACAGACCCACTTCGTCATCGAGGCCCTCGACGTCCTGATGGCGGCGATTGAGAAACGGATCGGATTCGATCTGGCGCCACCCCAGCAAGCCGGCGATCTATTCGGCTTGCGTCTGGCGAAGGGGATCTACTCCGACCGCCACTTCGACGGAATTTACGGAGCTTGGCGGGCGCACCGAATCGCACGCGATTTCGGTTTCGAATCACCTTCGCTGCTAGAAATCGGCGGCGGGTCGGGTCACCTTGCCTACTACGCCACGTGCATGGGCTGTAACCGCTTCGCCATCGTCGATCTTCCCCCGGTCCTGGTGCCGCAATACATCTTGCTCTCCACAGCCTTCGGACCTGATGCGGTCAGCTTCGGCTATCGCACGGAGCCCGGAATCACCCTCGCAAACGCCTATGGCGAAGACGTGGGCCGATTCATGGACTGGGACGTGGTGATTAACATCGACAGCATGCCCGAGATGGCGCCGGCGGATGCGGGGCGCTACCTCGACCGCATCCGGCGGGGCGGCCTGTTTCTCAGCATCAACCAGGAATCCGCTGTCCAGAACGGCGATCATCGTCAAAACGTCGTCGCCGACCTCGCCCGCGAACGTGGGTTCCGCTGCCACACTCGCATGGCGGCTTGGCTTCGTACTGGATGGGTCGAGGAAGTGTTTCAGGCTCCTTGACTTACATTTCCCCTCATCGAAATCTCTTCGGTTTTTTCAGTAGTCGTGTTCGCCGTCATCGTCTTTTTTTTCACGAGTTTTGTCCCGCCCCTTGAGATAGATCGTAGACCCCGTTTCATAATAGGCAGAATAGTTTAGTTTTTGGGTGAGCGGCGAGCATCGCGAGCGTTGGGAGAGTGTCTGACGCTGACTTAGGAACCCCGATGTGGACGCCCACTGCCCGCGCCGAGCTTGCGCGCGAGAGCCTGCCTGACGCACCCAGCCTCAGCGATGCCGGGTAGGCGGTGCTTGCGCCGCTTCTGCCTGCGCCGTCGAGCATAGGCCGCCCACGGCGCCGGCCCCTGCGCGCGGTCTTCGACGACATCCTGTACGTGCTGCGGACAGGATGCGCGTGGCGACATCTGCCGCTGGATTTCCCGCCGTAGAGCACGGTGTATTGCTGGTTCTTGCGCCTCTTGCAGACAAGCGTGTTCGAGCGCCTCGCCCATACCCTCACGATGGCCGACCGTGAGGGTATGGGCGAGGCAAGCCCGATCGGCTGTGTCGTCGATGCGCAAGCCGCCCGCTCGGGTGGCGTGGGGGTGGCAGGCGAGCGCGGTTACGATCTGGCTCGGCGGGTCGTCGGGGGCAAACGCCACGCGCTTACGGACACGGACGGCCGCCTCCTCGTGGCTGCGGTCTCACCCGCTGACGTGCACGACAGCCACGGCGCGATTGCTACTTCGAGCCTCGCGTGGACTGTTCCCCTTCCTGGCCTACTGCTTTGCCGATCGTGCCAATCGAGGCGAGCGCGTTGGCGCGGCCACGACCATCACGGTCGAAATCGTCGAACCCGAGGAGGGCCAGAAAGGCTTTGCAGTGCAGCCCAGGCGGTGGGTCATCGAGCGGAGCTTCGGCTGGATCGCCCGCAGCCGCAGGCTGGCCCGCGACCATGAGGCTACTCCATCTTCTGCGCTCGCCTTCTTCGTCCTCGCCGCAGCCATGATCCTCGTCAGACGGATGGCCCGACCCTTATGAAACAGGGTCTTAGAAAAAATTTTTATTATAAGAATATCTTTTGAACAATTATGAAATATTCAATGTATGGAACACATCTGGAGACCAAGCCAAGCTACTTGCGTTGCGTCGACATTGATCAAAGTATTGATTTAATTGGTTTATCTGAGATTGGTCTGTAATGTATGAATCGCCAAGCATATAATTTTCAATTTCTCCTACAATAATTTCGTCATTTGTACCTCGCGATCCTCTAATTATCAGGCGGGGTATAATTTCCATATACTCTAATGACCGCTTAGCCGCATTAATAGAGACATTTCCAAGCTCAATTTCATTTACTATAGATGGAATTAAGCCGACTAAATGACCACGAATTCGTTCAATTTGTAAAGATCTTATAATCTCAATCTGAATATCATTTAAGCGTTTTTTAATAAACTTTGCAGGAACACCGCCATAGATGCTGAATGCTTGAGTTCTTTTCTCAACAACCGCACCTGCGGCTAATAAAGTGCCGTCACCTATATCAGCGGCGTCAAGGACGCAGCAGTTTGCAGAAATGATGACGCCGTTTCCTAATATAACACCACTTGTTTTGATTTCCAACAGATTCTTATCCGATTCATCTAATTGGCTAGTAAGTAACTTGCCATATACTCCTACAGAGTGATTGAAACTAAGTAAATTATTGTGTTCTCCGCCTACAATAATTTTCGATGAGTGATGCGATTCGCAAAAGGCACCTGATTTAAATAATAAAGTCGGACTCTTTGGATTGCTAGCCAAAAAAATAATTCTTTTTAAAAGACCTACGGAGTATCGACCGAATAAAAGCACTGAGTTATCAATTTTAAATTCGATTTCATAAGGAAATAAGATTTCACCAACTAGATGCTCAGTCCCCGGACCCAAGTTAAAATTGTAAAAGATCTTACCTGATAGCCTCATAGTAGACGCCTCTCCAATGAATCAGAATTTTCGACTCTAAATTATAAGACATAATAAACAAAAACTATCGGTTGACCGTTAGTTTTTTTAAATTTAAAAACATTAAACTAAGAAAACTATTGCTATGCTATGTATGCGATAGCGAAGAGCCCTGCTGAGTCTTTTCGTTTCAAGTCACTCATGTGAATTACGCCAATATTACGCGTCTGATTATTAAAAATAATCTATATCGATTATTTGTATTACGATATTATCATCTCGAATTTATTACGGAATTATAACCGTTGATTTAATCTAATATATCGTTTTTGGTCATATACAGATATTAAATATCTTTTTTACTAAGGATTATCCAAACGTTATATAGCATTAATTTTTGATAATTATTTTTTCGTTTTATAAAAACTGTGTATACTGATGCAGATTTTTTAATCCTCTATTTTTTGTCGCTATTAACATAAATTTAGATCGAATTATATTTCTTATCGCTTCGCCACGCGTATGGCAGACATCTTTCGCATCTAGAGGAAGCCTTACAAACCGATAAAAACGGACTGATCACTTTAACGTTTCATTAACCCTGTTTGGATTGTACGGCGGTTGGGCGCGAATATTTGAGTTGCAGCCCTTGTCGTTGCCAACCCGGTGACGCATCTTGCACTCATCGGGAGTTGCAAGCCCCGGTGTCAGGTCTCGTCCTTGCAATTGGCTGGTTTCCGCCGAGACGTCTTTGCCCCCTTGCCGGGGGGCGGCCATCAACGCAGTTGCCGCCGCATTGACAGCCTGGCCACGCACTCACTGTTCGAGGCAGAGAGCACAATGGTTACCTCCTTCTACGGCGAGGCTTCGTCCTCGCGCAACGGCTCCGCACGCGTTTTCCCCGTCGCCGGTCCTGACCGCGACCCGGTGCGTTCCGAGACCGCCCTCCCCCGCCCCCTCGACACCCGTCGCATCCTGCTCCGCGCCCTTGCCGGCGGGAATGCGGTCGAGCTCGGCGCCCTCGTGGACCTCCTTCCCGACCATCCCCAGCCGATTTCGGCCGTTTTCGACCTTGTCGATGCCGGCGAGGCGCTGATCGACATCGACGCCGGTTTCGATGGGTCGATGCGCGTCTGGCTCTGCCCGGCGCCCCTCGCCTGAAGTCTGTGCCAGCGCGCCGTCCGGGCCCATTCGGACGCCGGATCGCATGTTGGTCGAGGCTCGCGTCGCGTCCGCTCCGAAGGTGTGGCTGTCTCCGCATTCGCCCTCATGGCATCGCCGATTGACGGCGCCGTCAGCGCGATGACGGCCTGGGTTTCAGCGTTCCGATGCCGCAGCTGAATGTTGCGGTCGAGCGACGATCCCCCTCGCCGGGCGCATGGCCACCGGGCCTGTCGAAGGATGTTGGCTCGCCGCCGATAGTCCTGACAAGCAACTCATCGCGCTCCGGGGCATCGCTCCGGGCCCCCGCTCCCCCTGTCCTTCGATCCCCCCCCTCGCGTCGCCCCTGGGCGAACGCTCGCAGGAGATTGCTGCCATGATTCGTCACTTCCACGAGACGACCGTTTTCCCCCCGACCGCCCTGCCCGCGGGTCAGGAAATGGACGAGCGCATTCCGCCCCGTTCCGGCGCATTCGGGGCTGCCGCGTCCGAATCGACGCCCCTCGCCCGGCGCTTCGACTGGCTCCTCAATGCCCTGCCGGTCGAACGCATGCCCCTTGACCGGTCCCTCCTGCGGGCGGTCCGCCGGTTCGATCCCGACCGGCACCTCGTCCTGCGCCGTATTCGCTGCACCGACGGCGCGGTGTTCGACCTCGTCGCTCTCCCGCGGGACAGCGAGGCACACCCGGCCCGCCTGTACGGGCTGCGTAAGCTGCGCGCCCGCCGCCATCGCCTCGGGCGCCCCATGCGCCTGATCCGTGAGGCCGTCGTCGACCGCGAGCCGCGGCTGTCGAATGCCCGCCTCATCGACGAATGCGCCGGGTACCACCCTTCGGCCTGCGCCACCGAGCGGCTGATCCGGCGCCTCGACAGGGAGGGCGGATCGGCCCGCCTCGAAGCCTGCCTCCCCGCGTTGCGCGGGGCGTTCGATCCGGCCTGCACCCTCCTCGCTTTGGTCGGATCGAAGGTGGTGGCCATCGATCTCGAACAGCCCCTTGGGCCGGACAGCCGGGTGAGCCTGATGCCGCGACGCGTCGACTTCGCCTTCGCCTGAGATGGACCGAACGGCGTGTCCGAAGGACCCGCCGTTCCCCCATCCGCGCCGCGACCACGTCCCGCTCCCCCCGATTCCGAAAGGCTCCCCCATGCCCACTTCCCTCGACCAGGATGCCGCGAACGCCCCTGCGACCGACACTCCGTCCCCGCCCCGCTCCACGCCGGACACGATCGATTCGGGCGCCGCGCCGGAGACCGATGAGACCCCCGCAGCCGAAGAGGCCGACGCTTACCTCGACCCGTTCTTCGACCTCAGGGCGGAGGGCGAGCCGCGGGGCGGCCGAACCCGCACCGGGGCCGGCTTTCCGAATGCGAATCCCGCCAACCTCCTCGCCGAACTCGTCCTTGCCCGGGCACTCGGACCCGCCGGCCTTCGGCGCATGCGCTCGGGGCCCAACGAGGTCGTTCTTCTCGTCGTGCCGGATGCCCGCTGGGTGGCGCCCGTCGAGAGCGTGATCCATCGCGATATGCGCAACTCCAGCGTGATGCGGGTCCAGACGGAGCGGCTGCGCGAGCGGCCGAATGTCGTCGCCGACACGATGATCGGCTTGGCGCAGGGGCGTCTCGTCGTGATGCTGACAACGGCGCTCGACGCCGTCCCGCTTGCCCTGCGCACGGCCGCCGACCGCGTCGTCACCCTCATGGTGCCGAACGCGGCCGTGGTGACCAAGGCGATCGGGATCCTCACGGGCCGGCGACCGAGATCCCGCATCCTGGCGTCCGATCTGGCCGGGCTCAGCCTCGACGATGTCGCGTCGGCCATGCGGCCACGCTCGACCCCCGACGCGATCGTGCGGCGCCTGCGTCGGAGCGCGACCCGCCTGGCCGAGGCCTTCGATCTCGAAGACGCCCCGGAGCTCGCCACCCTCGCGGGCTACGGAACCGCGAAGGACTGGGCGCTCGGTCTCGTGGAGGACGTGGCGCGGTTCCGGGCCGGGGAACTCGACGGCGCCGAGCTGGAGAGCGCGATTTTCTCGGGGCCCCCGGGTACGGGCAAGACCCAGCTCGCCCGGGCGGTGGCCCGCGCGACCAGGCTGCCCCTCATCGAGACGAGCATCGGGGACTGGATCTCGGATTCAAGTTTCCTCGACGGCGTGCTGAAGAAGCAGAACGGGTTTTTTGACGCCGTTCTCGCCCAAGCGCCCTGCATCGGATTCATCGACGAGCTGGATGCCCTACCGAGCCGCGACCGCGTGTCGCAGCGCAACGCCGATTGGTGGAACGTCGTCCTCACCAACCAATTGCTTCGGTGCGCCCAGGTGAGATCGTCCGGCACGGGTGCGATTCTGCTCGGCGCCACGAACCACGCCGAGCGCATCGATCCGGCCCTGCGCCGTCCCGGACGGTTCGACCGCATCTTCGTCATCGCCCCGCCCGACGCGGCCGCGCTCGCCGCGATCCTGCGCGCCCATCTCGGATCCGACCTCGACGGCGTCGACCTGTCGGACGTCGCCCGCCTCGGGCAAGGTTGCACTGGCGCCGATGCGCTTGGCTGGATCCGCAATGCCCGCCAAACGGCCCGGCGGGCGAACCGCGCCCTGCGCCTCGACGACCTCCTCGCCGTCGTGCGCCCCGAGGACGCGCGGCCGCCCGAATTTGTGTGGGCCGTCGCCCTGCACGAGGCCGGTCATGCCGTGGCGGCACTGCGACTCGGTATCCCCGTCGAGCGCGTCTCAATCGAGCCCCGCGGCGCCGCGGCGGGCTGGACCGAGCTCAGGCGCAGCCACGTGGTGCCGACCCGGGCGCGCATCGAGGCGGAGATCATCGAGATCCTGGGCGGACGCGCGGCGGACATCACGCTGGGATCGGGCCCGCATGCCGGTGCCGGTCACGACCTTCGGCTCGCGACCGCACAGCTGACGGCCCTCCATACGGCGCACGGCCTCGGCGATACCCTGCTCTTTCGTGGCGAGCCGGACGGGGCCGCCGGTCTCGTACTCGCGGATGCCAGCCTCGCGCTGCGCCTCGAACGCGATCTCCAGCGCCTGATGCAGGCGAGCCTTCGGCTCATCACGAAGAACCGGGGGGCGGTGCTGGCGCTGGCCGAGGCCCTGATCCGGCGTCGGGTGGTGACCGGCGCCGAGGTGGCGGCCATCGTCTCGAGCACCCCGGAGACCGGCCGGTCACCGCCGCGACCGTCGCACGATATGTCCGAACGAACGGCGCGCGGCGCCTGATCCGAGGCATGGGGGCTTCCCCCATCGCCAAGCGATTTCGCCCGCTGGCGATCCCGCGATTGCCGGTGTCCCGGCCGGTCGCGGCATCGCCAGTGCGGGACAAACGCCCAAGCCAACGTGCCGTACCCCGCCGGCTCCCGTCGAACCCGCATCCCCCGCCCGCAAAAAAGGACCTTCGACATGAACCAGTCCCGTTCTCTCGAACTCTTCCTGCCCGTCGACGACGCCGTGCGCCTCGAATCGGCGTTGGCTGCCTTCGACCGGCTCACCGCTGGCGCCGCGCCCGACCGACATGAGCTGTCCGCGGCGCCGATCCTGTCGGGATGGCGCCGCAGCCTGATGCCGGCCGTCGAACCGGTCCTCCTCGGGACCGTCTCGGGGCATCCGCACCTCTCCGGTCGGCGTGACGTTGCGACGTCGCGGCTCCTCGCCCTCGACCCCGTCGACGGTTGGGCCCGAACGCTCAGCCGCTGGTATCGCCTTGGCGCCCCGGCAGAATAGGGCCCCGTTCCCGCCCCCGCCCCACCCCTCAGCTCACCACGTAAAGGGTATCTCTCCCATGCTGACCGATCTCCCGCAGCCTCTTCCACGCCGCCGCGCTCCGCCCCCGGCGGTCGCACCCACGCCCGAGCGTACGATCCTGGTCTTCGACCTCGAAACGGTACCCGATCTTGAGGGCCTCGCCCGGATGTACGGGCTTCCGTCTCACGACATGGCCGGCGCGGAGGCCCGCCTCAACGGCAAGTTCGCAAAGCTTCCGTTCCACCGCATCGTCTGCGTCGGAGCGCTGGCGGCGCGCCGGGACGGGGGCGTCTGGCAGGTCGAGGCGATCAGGGCGCCCCATTGCGGTGATCATGACGAAGCCGGTCTCATCCGGGACTTCGACGCCCGCGTCGCGACTGCCGCCCCGCAGATCGTTACTTTCAACGGAAACAGCTTCGATCTGCCGGTCCTGCGGTATCGCGCCCTCGTCAATCGGGTCGCGATGCCGGGGCTGGCTCGCCGCGCCTACTTCCAGCGGTATTCCGATGCGGCGCTCGACCTGTGCGATGTGCTGTCGAATTTTCAGCCGGGCGGCAAGGCTGGCCTCGATGCCCTGTGTCGCGCCCTCGACGTGCCCGGTAAGCCCGAGGGAATCGATGGCTCCCGGGTCTTCGAGTTCCTGCGCGCTGGCCGCATCGCGGAGATCGCCGCCTATTGCCGGGCGGACGTCGCGGCGACCTACCGGTTGTTTCTCGCCCTGCAGCACATGCGCGGCGCCATCGGGTCCGATGAGTACCGAGCGAGCGAGGCCAACCTCGACCGGTTCCTGTCCGGGGCGCCGTCGGACTGCGTGACCGGCGCGGCGTAAGCCTCGCCCGCCTGTCCCGTCCTCTGCCACTTGGTGCGGGCGACGCCCTCCCCTGCCCGTGCGGCGCGGCGCTGGCGTCCGTCGCCGAATCCCGAGTTTCCGCCGCGAGATCGAGGCGGCCATCCAGTCTTGGCCCGCAATCGATTCCGTCCTGTCCTCGAACCGACGGGAGTTCAAACCCATGCCTGAAATCGAGGCGTGACCGACCGTCCGGTCCGCCTTCGCCCCTGCCTGACGCGCCGTGGCCAAAGCCCCCCGTCCCCGCAAGTCGTTCGTCTTCCCAGCTTCGGAGTACCCGCATGACCATGATCCTGCCCTCCATCCTGCACGAGTTCCGCCTCGCGACGCAGATGTCGTGTCCGACCCCGGGCACCAGCCTGCGCCTCGTCACCGACCGCCTCTCCGGTCAGCAGGCGCTCGCTGCCGACTGGAAGGACCTCGGCCACGTCTGCGCCTGGCTCAATCGCAACAGGCGCAGCGGCGCCTACCTGCTCGTCGGGCATCAGGACGGCCGCAGGCGCGTCCGGGTTGGCGAGGGCGTCAAGCTCTGGCGCCGCCTGCCGGATCACCGGGCGGATGCGAGTCTGGGCTTTGTCGACGAGATCTACCTCCTCCTCTCCACGGGCTTCAACAAGAGCGCCACCGTGTATCTCCAAGAGCAGCTCTCCGAGATCGTCGAGGGCGAGGCGGAAGTCGACTGGCACAAGGGCTGCCGTCACCTTCAGGATTTCCCCCTGAGCGAGGAGGATCGCAAGATGCTCGACCTCGCCCTCCTCCTCGGTTTAAACCTTCTCAACGCCGCCGGACTGCGCCTCCTGCGGCCCGAGCAAAGCCGGCTTGCCGGACAGGTGATGGCCCTGCTCACGACGCCGGGTCAGCTGGCGCGCGCCCGGGCCTGAAGCCCCCGGAACTGAACTCAGGGAACGGCCGATTCTCACGAGGTCCTTGGCCGTTCCCGTCCTCGCCGGCCGGCATGGTGGCTGGAATCCACCCACCAACCCTAGCGGGTGACGTGCTGGACGACGCGCATCAAGTCACCGACGGCTACCAGCCGGCCAGGCAAATCCGAATGCGAGGCGGCACCGCGTCCCACAGGGTCATACGTCCCCGTGTCGGAAGGGGACCACGAGCGCCGCAAGATCGGCTTCCGAAGCGTCCGATTTAGCTAGAGGGGGGCCTATCGCTCGTCCCGTACCGGGCTTTGGAACACACCCTACCGCATCAAGTTCATCCTTTTGACGGCAGTGGAACCGGCGAGGCTGAACGTGACCGGCAGCAAACGACCTTCACGCCGCCTCCTGCTTCAATTTGGGGGCGGCGTCGCCGTGCACATGATGACGGATATCGCGCGAGCCGCCGACGCCGAGCCGGGGTCCGCTGCACCGACGGGTCGCAGACCGAAGACCCTTGATACGGACTACTTCAAGGGCATGTACGCCACCGAATCAGACCCCTGGCGTTTCGCCACCAGCCCCTACGAGCGTGACAAGTACGCGGCCACCCTCGCGGCCTTGCCCCGAGAGCGCTACGCCTCAGCCTTGGAAGTCGGGTGTTCCATTGGCGTGTTCACGCGTCAGTTGTGCCCCCGCTGTGACCATCTCGTCGGGCTCGACGTGGTCCCCACCGTGCTGGAAGCCGCGCGTGCCCGGTGCGCCGATTGCCCGGATGCGACGTTCGCATTGGCCGCCGTTCCGGGCGCATGGCCGGACGGCAAGTTCGATCTGATTCTGATATCCGAGGTGGCCTACTACCTCGACCGACCGGATCTCGCGCGTCTCGTCAAGCGTGTCGAGGGGGCTTTGATACCCGGCGCGGACATCGTGCTGGTTCACTGGCTCGGCGAGACCCATTATCCGCTCTCGGGTGACGAGGCCGCCGAAGGTTTTATTGAGGGCGCACGCGGTTTCGCGCATGTCGTCAAGCAATCACGCACCGCAGAGTATCGGCTCGACGTCCTGCAAGCAACCTAGCTCGGATCATTGGCAGTTCGATCGTTTGGGGGGCGGCTCGGGTCACCGATCGAATACGGACCGCTGCCGCATCCGACGGCGCGGTCGAGGGCGGATCGCGCCGCCGAACCATATCACGGCTGTCCCACGGAGTGGTCGATCCCGCTATTGCCGGCCGGAGCCTCGAAGCCAGAGGCGTCCTTCGGCCTTGCAAATCAATCGGAGGAACGGTCCTCTGCCTTCGCCGCCGAGCGACCCTTTCGACGTGTCTGCGCCATTGCGAAGCGGTAGAGCACCACACCGGCGGCCATCAGTATCACGCCGGCAAGCGATTGGGCCGGACGGACGGCGATAAGGTGGATCATCATGAGTAGGGTGACGGACAGAAAGATCACCGGCGTGATCGGGTAGCCCCAGGTTCGACAGGGCCGAGGCAGGTCCGAATCCCAAATCCGAAGCTTGATCAATCCAAGGACAGTCAGGAACGAACAGAAGATCAGGCTGAACTGGACGAAATCCAGCACCGCCTCGAAGCTCTGCGTTAGGAGCAGGAGGCTGGCAATGGCGCATTGCAGCAGGAGGGCTGTCCGGGGCACGCCGCGGCGGGAGTGGCGCGCGAACAGTCCCAGCATGGGCACGTCCTCGCCCATCGCGACCGTGACCCGCGGACCGATCCACATCATGGCGCTGATCGTGGGAATAAGGCCGGCGCAGATGAGTCCGCCGACGAAGCGGCCGCCCTGTTCTCCGAAGATGTGACGGCCGGCGATCAGAGCGACATCCACTTGGCCGGCGAGCTCCGACAGGGGCGTGGTGTAGAGGAACACCGCGTTCAGGGCGACGTAGAGCACCACCACGAGACCGGTTCCGACGAAGAGTGCGCGCGGCAGGCTGCGCGGCGGGTCGGCAAGCTCGCCGACGATGTAGGTAGCGGCGTTCCAGCCCGAATAAGCGTACATGACGAAAACGAGGCTCACGGCGAAGTTGGCGCTGACGATCTGCGTGGGGACGAAACCATCGGGCGAAAAACTGATTGATTCGCTTCCACCTTTGGCGAAGCCCCAGCCGATGAACGTCACGATTAGCCCGAGTTTCAATAGCGTGGCGCTGACCTGAAGGACGCTGCTCTGGCGTGTTCCCCGCAGGTGAACGTAGGTCACGCCCCAGATCACCGCGAGGCCAAGGGGGAGCGGTGGGACAGCAGGCAGGATCGTTTTGGCGTATTGCCCAAACGCCATGCCGGCGAGGGCGACCGGGGCGCTGAATCCAACCGTGGCCGAAAGCCAGCCCGCCATGAACCCCACCGCCGGACCGTACATCCGCGTGAGGAAATTGTACTCCCCGCTGGAGCGGGGAAACATCGTGGCGAGTTCTGCATAACAGAACGCCCCACACAGGGCGACGATTCCACCGACGAACCACAACAGCAGTAGCGAGAAGCCGGATTGGATGTCGGTGACTTGGAAGCCGAGGCTGGTGAAGACGCCGACGCCGATCATGTCGGCGACGACGATGGATGTCGCCGTCAGGGTCGACACCGCAGGGGTGGTGCGGCCTGGGTCTGAATTACCGGTCATTGCATCCTGCCGGTGGGGCCTTCTGGCACGATAGCTTGCCCACGAACGCCGTCGACTGGATATCCTGAAGTGGCGACATGCCAATGGCCCTTAGAATAGCGCATGGTGATGTTGTCGTCGTGAACCGATTTCCCGCACTTGGGTGAGCGGTTCGGGCGCCGCTTCTGCGACCCATCATCGCCACTTGATGATCTCCTCACCAAACTGCCTGTTCGCCGCTCCATTCATGCCAATTCGTGGTCGGTGAGGTGGACCATACTGGGCTTACGTTCGAAATCACGCCAATTCCCTGGACAAGGGCCGGCAACGATGGACCGTGCGCGAGCCCGAGGGCGCCGGTGAGGTGGGGGATCAGCGGCCCGTCGCGACCCGTTATGACCGCCTGTCCTGCAACGACCTGGCCGCCTGTGTCCTCGTTTCCTGTGTCATCGGTGTCAGCGCACGGACCTGCACGGACCTGAAGGAATCCCCTACTCAGCGCTCCGTCACCGAATCTCCCAGACTGCGGTTCAGGTGGCGACGCGCCCTATGGTCAAAATTCGTATCACGCGAGTTTGCCCCATGCTGCCATTCCTTCAGCGTCCCGATGCGGCATCATGGCGACAGGACATGCAGAACCCGAGTTCGCATCGGCCGGTTGGATCGCCATGACCCAGAAACAGTCTGATCCCGCCCTGCAAATCGTCGAGGCCCGGCGTCGTGAGATGGCCATCGAGCACCTGCTGTTCGGGACCATCCGCTTCGTGTCGCAGCACCACCCTGAGCTCCTCGATGAACTCGACGCCAGCCTCGACCATCTTTGGGATAAGGGGCCGGATGATGAGCGCGACGACGAGGCCGTGCGGGAGGTCGCGCGCCGCTTCATCGGGAGCCTTCGGGTCGAGCGGTGACTCAGCCGGCAAAGCCCATCATGGGCGGCCTTCCCGACTTGCCGCCCGAGGCTTTCGCCAAGCAGGATCGCGCGCCGGACACGCTGTTCTACGCGCACCCGCGCTTCGTCACCCATATCGACGACGCGGCCATCGAGGCCGTGACCGACCTGTACCGCAAACTGCTGCCGCCCGGTGGCCGCATCCTCGACCTGATGTCGAGTTGGATCAGTCACCTGCCTGCGGAGGTCGCTTACGGGGCTGTGATTGGCCATGGCCTCAACGCCCGGGAGCTTGCCGCGAACCCGCGCCTGACGCGGCACTTCGTGCAGGATCTCAACGCCGACCCCCTCCTGCCCCTCGAAGATACCAGCATCGATGCCGCCTTGATCTGCGTCGGGGTGCAGTACCTACAGGATCCCGTGGCCGTCCTGCGTGAGGTCGCGCGGGTGCTGGTGCCGGGCGCGCCCGTGGTCATCACCTTCTCGAACCGCTGCTTTCCAACCAAGGCGGTGGCCATCTGGCAAGCAGTCGGCGGCGACGATCATGCTCGGCTCATCGCGCTCTACCTGCGGCATGCCGGGTTCTCGGTCGTCGAGGCCAGGGTGCTCCTACCGGACGGTGGACCCACTGACCCGCTGCGGGCGATGATCGGACGAACCCCGACGCCGATAGTGGACGCACAGTAGCGCAGGCGGGCGGGCTGCGGAGGCCATAGCGGCAGCTGTCTCAGGCCCCCTCAGCTACAGGGCAAGGCCAAGCTGACGTGGCTCTTCCCCTGCTCCATGTTGGAGGCCGGAAACAGAGACCCCTATCAGGCGCACGCTTCGGCGCAGGGGAAATACGTCGCGCATGAGGCCGAGGCTGATCTGTGCGAGCGATTCGCGGCTCTCCACCGGTCGGGTGAGAGAACGCGCCCGGGTGATCTGCTCGAAGTCCGAGAATTTCACCTTCAGGGTGACGGTGCGGCCCGTGATGCCCTTGCTCGTGCAGACCGCCCAGACTTTGTCGAGGATCGGCTGCAACCGCTCGCTGAGAACGGCGAACTCGGTCGTGTCCTCCGAGAAGGTGTTCTCCGCCCCCACCGACTTGCGGATGCGATGTGCCCGTACCGGACGCGCGTCGATGCCCCGCGCGACGCCGTAGTAGTAGCTGCTCGAACTGCCGAAGATGGCCTGCAACTCTGCGAGCGAGCGTGCCTTGAGGTCGCCACCGGTGAGGATGCCGAGGCGCTTCATCCTGGCCTCCGTCACCGGCCCGACGCCGTGGAAGCGTCCGATGGGCAGGGCTTCGACGAAGGCCGGTCCCATGGCCGGGGTGATGACGAACAGGGCGTCGGGCTTTTTGTAGTCGGAGGCGACCTTCGACAGGAACTTGTTGTAGGAGACGCCCGCCGAGGCCACGAGGCCGGTGCGAGCCAGGATCTCCGCCCGAATGGCGCGGGCGACCTCCGTGGCGGTAGCCAAACCCCGGAGGTTCTCGGTGACGTCGAGGTAGGCCTCATCCAAGGATACCGGCTCGATGATCGGGGTATGCTCGGCGAACACCGCCTGAATCTCGGCGGAGATCGCCTTGTAGACCTCGAAGCGCGGCTTCGCGAAAATGAGGTCAGGGCAGAGCCGACGGGCCGTGACCGCGGGCATCGCCGAGCGCACGCCGAACACCCGCGCCTCGTAGCTCGCCGCCGCGACGACGCCGCGTTCCCGTGATCCGCCGACCGCCAGGGGGCGCCCGCGCAGGGCCGGGTCATCGCGCTGCTCGACGGAGGCGTAGAACGCATCCATGTCGATGTGGATGATTTTCCGAGCAACAGCGGCGGGTTTGGTCGTGACTGCTGACTCGCTCGGCATTCCAGCCCCTGAACCACCATGCGACGGGCTGCGCACCGACACGCCGCCTTGCCCTTTTCCACCAGCTGTCCTCATATAGAACATAACGCGAACTGAGACGTTTCCGGAAGCTGCCGCGAAGGGGATTTGCACATCATGGCTCGCTACCGCTTTCACGCCACCAATGGATACGCCTTCGTCCTCGACGCCGTCGGTCGGGATGTGCGTCGCCCCGAACGCCTGACGCGTCGGGCCGTCGAGGTCGCTGAAAGCGTGATGGACGAACTCGACGATCAGGAGGACTGGTCGGAGTGGAGCGTCACCGTGCACGATCTCAAGGGTCGTCGGGTGCTGGTGCAGCCCTTCGTAACGCGGGCCGGTGGCGCCTTTCACGCGGCCTGAGACCGGCGCGCGTTGGCCATGCCCGCCCCGAACACTGGCCGCACGCTGTTCTTCTTCGAAAAGCTCTCGGCGATGCGTCAGCTCCAGCGGTTCTTCCGCTCACCAGCGCGGTCGAGGAGACGCGCCCGGCCCGCTTCTCGCACGGCTCCAGCGGCACGGCCGGTAGGGCACGCAGGACGGCGCGATCGGCGAGCAATCGCGTCCCGATGGTCTCTGCATGCCGTCCGGCCCGGTCCTCTTGCCGCGCTCGGTAGCGTCGCTCCAGATCGGCGTTCAGCGCCTCGAAGGAGGCCGCCTCCGGGGCCGGGGTCATGAAGTTGGACCGGGCGTATTTGACCAGCCCCTCGACCTTGCCCATGTCGTTGCCCCTGCCCGCACGCTCGAACCGATCCCGGAACAGGTAATGGCTCACCAACTCGGTGAAGCCACGCGTTCGCTGACGTTGCCCGTCGCCGCAGATCTTGGCCACCGCGATCCTGGTGTTGTCGTACAGGATCAACAGCGGCACGCCCGCGAAGAAGGCGAAGGCGGCGACGTGCCCGTCGAGGAAGGCCTCGGTGGTCTCCCGCGGATACGCCTTCACGAAGCAGGCGTCGGAGTGCGGCAGGTCCATGCAGAAGAAGTGGATCTTCCGGCGCACGCCGCCGATCGTGGCCACCGCCTCGCCGAAGTCGACCTGGGCGTGACCGGGCGGGTGGGCCAGCGGCACGAAGGTCTCCTGCCCCTGCGCCCGGCAGATTCGCACGTCATCCTTCACCACCGTGTAGCCGCCAGCATAGCCGTGCTCGTCGCGCAGGGGCTCGAGGATCCGCTTGGCCGTATGCCGTTGCTTGACCATTGCGATCCGGTCCGCATCCAGGATCGCCGCGATCACCGGCAGCAGCGGCCCGAGCTTCGGCTTCTCGACCGGCTTCGAGCGTGTGTAGCCCGGCGGTAGCGAGAACCGACACATCTTGGTGATCGTCTCTCGGCTCAACCCGAACACCCGAGCCGCCTCACGCCGAGAGTTGCCGTCGATGAACACGAACTCCCGAACGGCCGCGTAGACTTCCGCGACGAACATCCTCGGCCCCTCTCGAAAGAGAAGCCTCTCCACTGGCCGGCTTTTATACCGCCCGCATCAGCACTGCACCGACGCTCCAGTGGATGGTTTTGTCACCGCCCTGCACAGTCGAGATCGTTGAACACAAGGAGGGACAGAAGGGCTTCGTGGTGCAGCCTAGGCAGTGGGTCAGCGAGCGGAGCTTCGGCTGGATCGCCCGCTGCCGCACGCTGGCCCGCGATCACGAAGCCAATTCGTCCTCTGCGCTCGCCTTCTTCGTCCTCGCTGCAGCCATGATCCTCGTCGGACGGATGGCCCGGGCCTTATGACACAGCGTCTTGAAGGTAGTTGTCATAAGATTTAAATCATAGAAAGATGTGATAGTATTCCCGCTACATCGGTGATTCCGGTGAGCTTTATGGCTTGGTCGACGGCGCTATCGAAAATGGAATCTCCCGTACTTTCTAGAACCACATAGCTATCGCCTCCGAACGAGACGACGGCTGCTTTATTAGTTCCGGCCTGGGCCGATGCTGCATCGAGCGCTTGTTTCAGGGTCTGTTGGAAGCCTAAGGTTACCTGAGGCCTCCCAGTTCCCATGCCGTTGATGACGAGCGTATCGCCACCGCCGATTGCGAAATCGTCGATCGAGATCGTCTGGCCAGTTCCCTTCGTGATGATGAACGCGTCCGCGCCGTCGTCCCCCACAAGCGTCAGTCGCTGCGCGCCGTCGGCTTGGGCGTCGACGCTGATCGAATCGTCGCCGCCGCCGCCATACACGCGCACGCGGGTGGCCGCATCCGTTCCCGTAGCCCCGACATGGATCGCATCGGCCCCACCATTGGCCATGACGAGAATCATGCCGGTGTTGGTGCCCGTGAGGGTGATGGTGTCCGCGCCGTCCGCCCGGTCAGCCTGACCGATCCCGCCATAGATCGTCAGGGATCCGCCATTGCCGCTGGCTTGGATTTCGTCCCCGTCCTCGCCACCGAAGATCGTGAGACTGGATTCCCCCGAAGTCCCGGCATGGGTCAGGGTGATGCTGTCGCTGCCCCGTCCCCCGTAGATCGTCGCGGTGGTGGCATCCTGGAGGCCCCGGGCGGAAATGGTGTCGTTGCCGGCATTGCCGAAGATCGTGACCGTGCCGCCGCTCCCGTCGACGATGATCGTGTCGTCGCCATCCAGGAGGTCGGCGGCCCCTTGCCCACCGAAGATGATCGTCGATGCATTGGGCCCCGTATTGATCACCGTGATCGAGTCGATCCCGCCATTGGCGGCGCTTGAGGGACCATTCTCCCCGCCGTAGACGGCAAAATGCGCGTCGCGGTTGCCGGCGTTCCCCAAGGAGATGCTGTCGCCGTCCTTGCCCCCGAAGACGGACGCGTAGGTCGCGGCGTCGAAGGCGCGTGCACCCTGGACGATGGTGTCGGCGCCCGCATTGCCCCAGATCCCCCAGCTGCCGGTCCCGGAGAAACCGATGCTGTCGGCCCCGTCCCCCGGATCGGCTGCGCCCTGCCCGCCGTAGACCAGCGTCAACCCGGTGTTGGCAACCTGGATGGTGTCGCTTCCCGCGCCTCCGTAAACCGTCAGGATCGCGCCGGTATTTGGACCGGTCAGGGTGATGACGTCGTTGCCGGCGCCGCCGGACGCGGTGGCGACCGCCCCCGCGGCGAACACGTCGTTGCCCTGACCGATGATGTCGTCACCGGCGCCGCCATGAACCTCCCAGGGTACACCGCCGCCGGGCCCCGGGTTTGCCGCGACGGTGGCGCCGTAGGACCCCGGATCCCGGTTGTCGGGCGCCGACACGACATCCTGGTGAATCGCAGCCGCGTCCGGGGCGTTCGAGTAGGCCCTGATGTAGTCGATCTCCATGGTGATCGGGACATTGGCGAGATCGGCGTTGTTGGTGCCCGATCCCTGGGTCGTAAGGTTGGCAAGCATGTACATCGAGCCATGCATGTCCGACGGCGTCGGCTTCGAACCCATGAACTGCCCATCGAAGTAGAAGCTGATGGTGTCCTTCTGCCAGTTCATGCCGTAGGTGTGAAAACCGCTGGTCTGCGAGGGATTGTTGCTGAAAACCTGCAGATCAGAATTGGGGTTCTGGTTCGGCCCCGGATCCGTGGTGTGGATCCACCGGTATGACCCCTGGTTGTAATCACCATAATGCTCGATTACGTCGAGTTCCTGCCAGCCCGGCAGGTGGCCCGGGTTGGGGGCGGGCTTGGTCGGCAGGAGCCAGAAGGCGTCCCAGGCGCCCACTTTATCGGCGAGGTTCGCCCGCATCTCGAAATAACCGTAGGTCTGGGAGAACCCACCCTGTGTGGTGATGAGGCCAGATTCCCAACTGCCTTTGAAGCCGTAGGGCGTCTGATCGGGGATCGCCGTGATCGCGAGTGTTCCGCCCTTGACCACGAACGGATCGTACCCGGACGCGGGATCGACGAAGGAGGAATGCCCGAACCCGATATCCGAGTTGGCATCAAACCGCCATTCGGAGCGAATATCCGCCCACGTCGTGCCGGTCCCGTTCTGCGAAATGCTGCGCGTATTGAATTCGTCGGAGAATGTCAGCTTGTAGCCGGTGAGATCAAGCACGTCCGAGTCCTCCGTACACGGGGGAACCGTTGCTCGAATTCCTTGATTATCTGTGAAGCCAACGCATCGACTTCAGGAATACGGCCGATGTTTCGATCGGATGTTCGTTTCGCCATTGATTGGTCGCAGGCGCGCGGGGGACGTCAGCGCGCCCCGGCTGCAAGCCTGAAGGGCCATGGGAACGAAGGAGGCGGACGACCGAATCACCCCCCCATCGCGTCCGCCGCGGCCGCCAGCCCCCAGCGAACGAGGGTTTCCGCATCCACGGCCGATGTCGCCTCGGCGTAGCAGCGCAGTTCGGGGGCGTTGCCGGATGCGCGGAAGTGGATCGTGCGGCCGTCCGCGAGCGCGATCCGGACCCCATCCTGCGTATCGACGGCGTGCGGCGTGCCGATGGGCTCCAGGAACTTCGTTCGGAAAGACACCGTGCCAAGCCGCTCCAGCAGGGCGGTGCTGCGTTCGGCGGGACTATCGGGCAAGCCGCCCGCTTGCGGTTTCGCCCATGTTGAGGCTCGCGCCGAGGGCAGCCAGGGACATCCCGGCCCCGCGGGTGGCCGCGAGCGTCGCAAGGATGGGCAGCATCGCATCGCGGGTCGGCAGGGCCGACAGGGTGTCGCCAGCCAGGCAAAGGTCGGAGCCGAGGAGAAATCCGCCATTGGCCTCGAAGCCGACGACGGCTTTGAATCCGTCGCGCTTCGCCTGTCCCATGCCGGCGACCACGAAGGGCGATCCGACCCTGGTGCGGATGACCCGCTGGAATCCACCGGCCCGCTCGATGGCGGAGCCTGCGGTCACAGGTACGACCACGGTTTCGGCGCCGAGATACCGGGCCGTGATGAGCCCGAGCACATCCCCGCGCAGGATTCGACCGGTGGCGTCCGCGACGAGCGGACGGTCGGCGTCGCCGTCCGTCGTCACGAGGGCGTCGAAATCCCCGGAGGCCATGGTGTCGCGGATGAAGGCGATGTCCTCGTCCCGGTGGGCTTCCGTGTCGATGGGCACGAAGGGCTCGGAACGGCCGGTGGGCACGGCGTCTGCGCCGAGACACCCGTGAAGGTCGACGAGGAGGTCCCGCGCGACGGAACTCTGCTGATAGCCGGCGATCCGCAGACCGCTGAGGAGATCGGGCAGAAAGGCGTCGAGATAGCGGCGGCGAAACCGTATGGCGGCGTCGGGATCGGCCATGGCGGGCCTGTCCGGCGCCACGACGCCCACCTCAGTCAGCGCCCCGAAGGCGGAGAGGATCGCCGCCTCGTCGGCCTTCGTGATCTCGCCGTCGGGACGATAGAACTTCAGGCCGTTGCGGTCCTGCGGGATGTGGCTGCCCGTCACCATGACGGCACAGGCCCCGCGCCGCATCGCTTCGAGGGCGAGGGCCGGTGTCGGGAGGGAGCACGCAATCGATGGCCCGGAACCCCGCCGCCGCCGCCGCGCTGGCCACGGTCGCGGCGAACCCCGCGCTGCTGTCGCGCAAATCCCGCCCAATGACGATCGCCCCGTCGCCGCCGGTCGCGGCGGCGACGGACCGAAGGAAAACGGTGGTTTAGGCGTAGCTCGGCCCCCCGACAAGATCGCTGACGAGTCCGCGCAGGCCGCTCGTGTCGAACTTCAAATGTTCTATTCCGTCTCCTTAAACCGCGTTCACCTAACCACGCGGTGTGCGCAGGAAGATTGTCGCGGATTGGCCAGCTCGGTTCAGATCAGTTTCCCGAAGAGCCGATTTTGGCCTATGCCGGGCGGCCTTAATCGGGTCCAAGATCTGCAATCCCCAGCGATCCGTAATCCCACCGGCCTCATAAACGAGCCGGGTATGCGGTCTCAGTCCGACACGGCCGAAGCCCAACCAGCCCGAGCACGGTGATAGCCGACATACCGGGTGCTTCTAGGATTCCCGGGTAGTCAAGCGTCGAAGCGTATAGGCCATCGCCAAAAGTTGGCGGTGTTCGAGGGCCAGCAGTACTGCAAGATACACGCCTGCGCCGGCCGTAAGCGACAGGATAGTCCGCATGAGGGAGACAGATTGCCCGTCGATCGTCCCGAGATAGACCAGGGCGGCGAGGACGCTGGCAAGTGTCGGAACGGCAAGGCATTTCAACAGGGTCGTCGGACTTGATCCCGTGGTGAGGCCCAGTGCGACGAACATCGCGATGGCGTAGGCAACGTTCGCGGCCCCTACACCGAAGGCCACGGCGTCCACCCCGATCCACGGACCGGCGAGCACCGCAAGCAAGCGTCCGGCGCTTAGCCCGCTCAAGGTCCAGAACATCGCTCCCCCACGGCCGTTGGCTAGGAGAATAGCACCGCACTGCCCTGCCACAGCGTTGAGCGCGTAGAACGGAAGCAGGATCTGGATCAGACCCGTGGCAGCGATCCATTTTGGCCCGAACGCGAGGGCGAATACCTGGGGCGCGGACGCGGTCAGCAGAGCCGCGGCCGGGAAAAGCACCAGGGCAAGGAGATGGGTCAGCCGCGCGTGAACCGGTTCGACCTCGCGGGGATCCTCGCGCAGGGCATGTGCGTAGAGCGCCCCCCAGAGCGGATTGCCCGCTGCCTCGCACAGGAAGCGCGGGATTTGGTTGGCGAGAGTGTAGGCGCCAAGGGCCGCCGGGCCGAAGGTCTGGCCGTAGAGCAGGTTCTCGATGGCGCGTCCGACAAACTCCGCTAGGCGGCTGCCGATGACCGATCCGCCCGTCGTCACATGGGGCCAGATCGCCGAGAACGCGAAGGCAAAGGTCGGTCGCTCGAAGGCGGCGACGTTGAAAATCACCGCCCGGACAATGAACCCGACAACATACTGGGCGGCGAGACTCCATGCGCCCGCGCCCTTCACAGCTAGAATGACCGCTACCCCGGCGCCCACGGTCGTAGAGATGAGATCCCCTGCCGAGTGGAGGACGAGGTTGCCTCGCCGCACGAGCCGCGCCGCCGGCAGGGCGGAGACCGCCATGAGCAGGAAGCTCACCGACAACAGTGCGACGATGCCCGGCAGGCGTGGTTGGTCCGAGACCGCCCCGAGTACGAAGCCGAGTCCGGTGACTATGGCGGCGATGATGCTGCAGGTCCCGAGCAACAACCAGAAGGCAGTGGACCAGACGAGCGTGGAGGCTTCGCGCTCGCGGGCAAGGGACAGTCCGATTCCGCCATCCGCCAGCACCGTGAAGAACGCCACCGTGGGCAGGGCAAGCGCGTAGAGGCCGTACTCCTCCGGTCCAAGCAGGCGTGCCATAATGGGAAGCAGTGCTAGCTGGATCCCAATCTTCGCTAGGCTGGCAAACCCGCCCGCCGCGGCGTTGAGGACGAACAGTCTTCGTCCGTCGGTTGGAAGCCGGATCCTCACCGAGCGAGCTCTGGGCCCGATGACGGTCCGGGCGGAAGCCGCTTGTCCCGCCACACCCGGACATAGTCGACTTTCATGACCGCCGGCGAGGCGAGGTCCTTTATCGGCCAGCCCCCGCCGAGTGCGAGGTTCAGGAGCACGTACATCGGCTGGTGATATTCCGGCTGGGTCGGCGTATCCCAGATCTCCTCGCGATTGAGGTAAAACCGCGTCCGGTCGGGTGCGATAAGGACACCGAATGTATTGAACTTTGATGTGAAGAATCCCGGTTCTATATCAGTGATGTGCTGAAGATTGAGCCGATCTTTTCCATTATCCCAAATATGCTGGACGGTGTGAAATCCTTTCGGGAAGGCACCGTAATACTCAAAAACATCAATCTCGACCGAATACTTATCCTTGTTTTTGCCAATCAGCCAGAAGGCCGGCCACACGCCCGGCCCGTCTGGAAGCTGCGTCCTGATCTCAAAGTATCCGTATTGCTGCGAGAAGCCCGATTGTTTTGGACCGTCCTTGTCAACCGAGGAGAGCAGTCCCGACGACCAGCGGCCGTCTGCTCCCTTTTGAGCGGTAATGGTCAACCCGTTCGGGCCGGCTGCGAACGGACCAAGGGGCCCCGGATCGGCAAAACGCGCATCCCCGAAGTCTCCGTTCCAGGGCGTATGCGCGGTCCAGCGTGTACCGGGACCGTGGGCCGACACATCGAGATACTTAAAATCGTCCTCAAAGGTTACGACGAAGTCGGTCAGGTCGAGGGGCGCCGCACCAACGCCCGCAGCGGCAAGCATCCAGAATAGCACGGCTGTGGAAACCCGGGGGATGGTGCAAGCCAGGACTTGGGAAGCGCTCATGCGTGTACCTTTCCTCGAAGTCACTCAGCGGACATCCGCGGCGGCCTGGGCGTTGCCGGTAACCGCGGGCGGAGCGCGCCGTGGCACCGTGATACGCACCACGTCGCCGGGCTCGACCGTGTCGCTCTCGGACACGATGCGGGTCTCGGTCGCCTCGCCGACGCGCCGCGTCAACGCATAGACCGGCTGCTCGGCGCCACCGAGATCGGCGACGGACATCGGCGAGCGTACCTCGGCCTGGTAGATGAGACTGGCCGCTGTCTCCGTCCGCTCAGCCACCGAGGCAAGCTTCGCACGTACCTCGCCGGCCTCAGTCAAGGCCTCGTTGCGACGCTTTGCCTGTAGATCCAGGCTTTCGCGCTCGATCCGGGACAGGTCCTGCTGGGCCCGGAGGCGTCCGACCTGGATATCGATCCGGTTGCCTTCGTAGGCCGCCACGCTCTGCTCGATGGCGAACTGACGGGGGGCTACGGCAAGACCCTTGGTAACGAGGCCGCTGACCTGCGTGAGCTCCTTGCGGATCAAGTCGATTTGCCGCGACAGCGCCTCATCCTTGCTGTCGAGAGACGCCAGTTCCTGGGTCAACAACATTCGGGCCTTGCCGAGTGCGCCGACCTGAGCTTTCAGGGCATTGCGGCGCGCCTCGAATAGCAGCGTTTCTTCCCGGATGGCGCGCGACGCGTCGAGGCCTGTCCCTGACGTCCGCGTCTCGGCCGGGTAGGTGACGGTTTCCGCCTCGGAGATCTCGGCCGTAAGGCGCGCTTGCCGGATCAGTAATCCCTGCCTGTCCGCTGCAAGCATGCGCAGATCGCCGCGCTGGGAGAGGGCCTCGCGCTCGAAGCCGAGCAAGGCGCCGTCTCGGGGACGCATGAGACCACCTGCGATGGCGGCGGACTGGAGTACGGTGAGGCCCGGGCGGTACTCATATTCCCCCGGCTTATCGACAGCACCCGTGATGTAGAACGGCCGGTACTTCACAACTTGAACAGCGGCCGAGGGAAGTTGGGCAAGGCCCACCTTCGTTTGGACGCGGGCAGCGAGTGCGCGGGCAAGATCGGCCGTTGTCCCGCCCCCAGCCTGCATCTCGCCCAGAAGCGGTAATGAGACGTTGCCGGCCGCATCGACTACGAACTCGCCGTCGAACGCACCCCATTGGTGGGCCTCGCCCGTCCCGGTTCGCAGGTCGTGAACCCGGACCTCCAGTTTGTCCTGGGGGCCAAGTCGATAGTCGCCGGCTAAAGCGCGCACGGTGAAGGCCGGGGTTGCGAGCAGTAGGACAGACAAAAGAGCCGAGAGGCCGTGACGCGGCATGGTGGTATCCTTATGGTCGATCCGGGCGCGGTCGCGAACGGACGGGATGGGCCGGGTCATGCATCCAAGAGCGTGCCTAGACAGGGGCGCTCGCCTCCAAGGCGTCGATGCGTGTCCGGACTCCGGCGGCTCCCCAGATCCGTGATTCGCGGTATCGCTTGACATGTTGCTGCACCACGTAACGGCCGTACCGATGTAAGGGCAGCGAGCGTAACGTTGGAGCGAGGTCGGGGTGGCTCGCAGCGAGTGCCGCGTAGGGTTTATGCCAAGCCCGCCCCCAGGGGAGGAAGGCTCCCTGCCAGGGACGCGGATTCGACATGAAATGATAGAGGCGCGGGTGGATCGTCTCCTGCGCATTGAAATTCATGAAGAATGGCGGGAAGTTCCAGCGGAAGGAAACAAGATCGCAGCGTTCGCCCACGACGAGGTTGAGGGCATCCTGATCGCGGAACTCATAATCTGCTCCGTTGCGGCGGCACAGGTCGAGGCAGTCGCGGCTCACCGCGTCCCAGTCGGACAGTTGGAAGCGCATCACTCCGGAGTTGAAGTAACGCTCATGTGCACCATCATGGAGGCCGATACCGCGAAAATAGGCGCGCCGGGCCGGCCAGGGACCGTCGGCGTTCGCGATCATCACCGCCATCGGGTCTGGGACCGCTAAGACCCGGCCTTCTACTGTGGGATGGGTGAGAAGCGGCTCAAGGGATCCTGCAACCTGCGTATCGCCGTCAACGTACAGAACGTCCCGGTACTCTCTCCCAAGGAGCCGGGGTAAGAAGAACCGAGCGCAAATCATCGGGTTGCCGTCGAGGGCAGTGACTGGGACGAGCCGAAAATCGACGCCCTTCGCGACGCAGAGTCCCATTGCGGCCCGCGTGATATCGCTGGGCGATCCGAAGCAGAAGACCACCACGTCGGCAATTTTGGCCGGTAGTGCACTGCGAAGCTGGAACGCACTCAGCAGCGTCGGCAGCAGATAGCCCTCGTCGATGGTATAGCAGCATGCTCGGTTAGGCGCAGCATCGGTCGCAACGCCATCATAGACGTACGGCAACTCAGAATCAGGTGCGAAGCTGAGCGTCATACGGTTAAGATTTTCCGGTTCGGATCAAAATGTCCCAGGAAGGACACGGTCGAAGCACTGCGCTTCGTCGCTGTACGACCTGCTGAAGACGTTGTACACAAAACATGAGGTATCGATTTATTAATTGTAAAATTAATTGTTGAGATATCGTATGCTCTTCACAATTATCGCCCTGACGACTAGAGATGTGGTCGGTTTTGCCCCGGCCGTTCGCCTTAAATCCACATCAGTGATGTGTCCAAATCGGCCGTCACGTTGTAACTTTTGCCGAGGAGCTCGACGATCCGCGATCTTATCTCGACCCTGATGGTGCTCGACCAAGCAGAGGACGCCTCGCTGTTCCCACAGGTGGGTCTGGATTCGTCGACTGAGACCTTCCAGAGCGTCTACTGGCGTTGCATCGTGTGCTTTTTCGCGACGTCTACGCGCCAGAACCCGACGGCCCGACACGTTCTCTTCACAACTGCCGTGCGGTTGCCCGAACTGGACGGACTCGATCTCGCCGATTTTTTTGCGGAAGTCGGCGTCGAGGTGGTCGTCCTACCCATCACCCATCGGCTTGGATCCGATAGGGTCAAGGCTTGGAATAATGTCTTCTACATCCTCGATATAATCGCTTACCTTCATCGAATAGACAAATTCGACCGGGTGGTCGTGATGGATTCGGACTGCCTTTGGGTCAGACCGGCCGATGGCTTGATGTCGGATATTGGGCGCCAGGGTGTCTTGTCTATGTCGATCCCCTATGCTTACGACGAGAAGCTGAACGGAGCGTCTCGGCGCGATATGGTCCGCGCGGGCCGGCTCCTTGCCGGCCAAGACTTCCAGTTCGTGCCTAATTTTTCCGGCGGGGAGCTGTTCGCCGCGACGCGCGCCGGTATCTTCGACGTTCACAGGGTTTGCGCGGGAATGTGGCAGAGGTTGATCTCCGTACCGCCGGGCGAAGTCGCTGTCTATACGGAGGAACATTTGCTCAGCCTTGCCTACGCAATCCTGAATGTACCGACCGGGACCGGCGATCCGCACATCCGTCGAATGTGGACGGCGCTGAGACTTAACAACGTCACGGCGGAGGACGTCGACAGTGGTCGGTGCGCGTGGCATCTGCCGATGGAGAAGAAGACCGGCTTCGTGGACCTGTACGCCCTGATCCGCGACCGCACCTCGTGGTTCTGGTCACTACCGCCCGAGGATCTGCGATTGCGTCTTGCCGGCGTGATGGGAATCCCCCGGCGTTCGCCGCGCCAATGGATGAAGCAAGTCGGGAGCCGCCTAAAGTTCATCGTCTCCAAAAGGCTGTCGTTCCGCCATGATCAGACGCTCAGCGGCAAGTTACCGTCGCACAAAAACGGGAACAATACGGAGGAAGCAATTCCCGAGACCGGCGTGATTGCGGGGTCCGAGGCCGCTCCGCCCATCGGAGACCGGTGAGATGCCGACGCTGGACCTCGACAAGGGTGGATATGCCCCCGGGCTTGAGGTCTGTGACATATGCCTCGTGGGCTCCGGCCCGGCGGGCAGCGTCCTAGCGCGCGAACTTTCGGGGACGGCCCTACGAATCACGCTGCTTGAGAGCGGCGGCACTGCCCGTAGCGACGCGGCGGACGCCCTTAATGAGGTCGAGAACGTCGGCTACCCGCGCATCGCTGACCAGTGGTTCGTTCGCAACCGCATCCTCGGTGGAAGCTCCCATACCTGGGGCGGGCGCTGCGCACCCTTTGACGATGAGGATTTGGAAGCGCGTTCCTGGGTGCCGCGGTCGGGCTGGCCGTTGCGGATCGACGACATCGCGCCCTTCCTCGACCGCAGTGCCACCCATCTCGGCCTCGCCGCGGGACGCTGGTCCAGCGACGCGCGTTTCTGGGCCACCACGAAGCGCGAGGCTCCAGGACCGTTGCCGGACGCCCGCCTGCTGCGGCCGTTCCTCTGGCAGTACAGTCGCGACGCCGGCGAGGCCTATCGGTACGAGTATGCCCGCTTCGGCCGACACCTGACGGAACTTGTCGGCGAGAACGTCACGGTGGTATCCGCAGCGACAGTACTTCGGATTGATCCAGTGCCGTCCGGCGACGCGGTGCGGTGCGTCGTGTTTGCCGGGCCGGACGGGCGTCGGCGAGTCCTTGCCGCCCCGACCGTGGTTCTATGTTCCGGTGGGATTGAGAACGCCCGGCTCCTGCTGTCGTCCGACACGGTGACGCCGGGTGGCCTCGGCAACGACCGCGACCTCGTCGGCCGTTACTTCATGGACCACTTGCGCGGCTCCGTCGGCGCATTCGCCGTGGCCGATGCGGCGCTGCTGCAGCGACGTCTTGGACGTTACAATGTGCACGGCCACCTGTTCCGGGCTGGCTTGCGCCTCAGCCCGGAGATCCAGCGGAACGAAGCCCTTCTCAACGCGGCGGTCTGGCTCGGCGAAGAGGTGGCACCCGACGATCCCTGGAACGCCCTGCGGCGGCTTCGCAAGGGTGAACCGGGGCGGATGGCCGACATCGGTACGGTGTTATCAAACACTCGCTTGGTTGCCCGCGGCATCGAAATTTATCTCGTCGCGCGCAATGGCGTGCCGCGTAAGTATGCGGGGCTGACACTCGACGGCATGTGCGAGCAGCTGCCCGACCGCGACAGCCGCGTGACCCTGTCGGATCGGCGTGACCGCTTCGACATGCTGCTGCCGCGAATCGATTGGCGGATCCATGCCGACGAGGCGCGCACGCTGCGTAGGGTGGCGCAGCTCGTCATGGAAGAATCCGCCCGTATGGAACTGCCAGCCCCGGTTCTTGCCGATTGGGTTCGCGATGGGGGTGACATCCCGACGTCTTTTACTGATGTGGCCCATCCGACTGGGACGACTCGCATGGCCTCGTCCCCAGCGCACGGCGTGGTCGACGCCGCATGCCAAGTTCATGGTGTCTCCGGACTGTACGTGACGGGAAGCTCGGTCTTCCCAACCGCCGGCCACTGCAACCCGACACAGATGATCGTCGCTTTGGCCATCCGGCTCGCCGATCACCTTAAGGAGAAAGCCGCGCTGCGCGACCGAGCGGTTGTGCTCTCGCAAAGAGCCGCCACCCGCACCATTGCCGCGGAGGCCCGGACGCGCGTGCTGGTGACTGGTGCAACCGGGCGTATCGGGCGCGTGGTCGTCGCCGATCTGCTCGAACGCGGCTACCTCGTCCGGGCCACGACCTCAAAGTCGCTCTCCGTGACAGCGAGGGTCGCCGACACAGTAGAGTGGCACCACTTCGACCTCCAGGAAGCCGGTGACTACGATGGGCTCGTGGCAGGATGCGGGGCCGTTCTGCATATCGCCGCAGAGATGGCCGAACCTGCGCGCATGGATCGAGCGAACGTCGAAGCGACTGGGTTACTCGCCGCGGCAGCCGAGCGCGCTGGCGTGAGAGTATTCTGTTATACGAGCTCGATTGCGGTCTATGGCAGCGGACGTAGCCGCACGGCCGCGGAGGATGCACCTGTCCTCACCGTCGATCGGGATATTCCCTCAGAGTACTGGGCCGTCGATCAGACGCGCGCCTATGGCCGGACGAAGTTGGGCGGCGAACATGCCTTGCACCGGTCGGCCCGGTCAGTCCGCTACGTCGTAGTACGTCCGGCGGTCGTGGTCAGTGTGGCGCAGATCATCGAGATCCGGGACTGGAGCCCGATTAAACGCGCGCTGACCGCGCACCGGCACGCGCATCAGGTGTATGTCGGTGACGTATCCGATGCGATCCTATGGTTGATGGAGCGTGCCCTCGCGGGTGCAGGGGCCCCGGGCGGCGTCGAAACCTTCAACATCTCCGAAGATGAGTTCGAGGAGCCAACCCACGCCGATTTCCTGCGCAAGGCCTTGGCGGCGAGCGGGGACCGGCGCTTCAGGGTCCTCCCCGTGCCGTGGATTGCCGACTGGCTTCGCGACTTCCTGCGATTCCGGCGCTCGCCCCTGCGCCATCCCGGCTGGCGGATGCGTTTTCCCAATGATCGCCTCCGCGCGGCAGGGTACCGTTTCCGATTCGGTATGGCCAAGGCGCAAAACCTCGCCGTCGCCGCCCTTCGCGACGAGTCAGCTTCGCCCCGCCCGATTGGGGAGTAGGCATCCGCGTTACCTCCCTACGAGGTCGACCGCTGGAGGAATGAGGAGACCGTCCTGACTGATGTCATCGAGCTGCGCCCGGATCGCATTCGCGACATCCGTTCGCCCGGGTAAGCGCAAGATATTGGGTCGTGTCCCTGGGCGTGGTGTAGCTCGATGAGGGCCACCGCGATCACCGGCTTGGGCCGGGACGATCAGGCTGCCAGGGTGGGCAGGCTGACGAGGGGATCATCGCCGATCGGGGCGATGCTTTCCAGGGTCATGTAGCGCGACCGCTGGACGGCCCATTCGTCGTTTTGTTCGAGCAGGATCGCGCCGACGAGGCGGGTGATGGCAGCCTCGTTGGGGAAGATGCCGACCACCTCGGTTCGGCGCTTAATCTCGCCGTTCAGGCGCTCCAACGGATTGGTCGAGTGCAGCTTGACCCGGTGGGCGGCTGGGAAGCCCATATAGGCCAGCACGTCGGGCTCGGCAGCGTCCATCAGGGCGGCGAGCTTGGGTACCTTGGGGCGGAGCTGGTCGGCCACCCGCCGCCATTGCTGACGGGCGGCCTCGGCATCATCCTGGGCGAAGGCGGTGGCGATAAAGGCCGACACGACGCGCCGCCCGCTGCGGCCGGCATGGGCGAGCACGTTCCTCATGAACCGCACCCGGCAACGCTGCCAGGTGGCGTTCATCACCTTGACCACCGAGGCCTTGATGCCCTCGTGCGCATCCGAGATCACCAGCTTGACCCCTCGCAAACCGCGCCGGGCGAGCTTGCGCAGGAAGGCGGTCCAGAACGTCTCGGCCTCGGAGGGCCCGACGTCCATGCCCAACACCTCGCGCCGGCCGTCGTTGTTCACGCCCACCGCCACGATGACGGCGACCGAGACGATGCGGCCCTCGCTCCTAACCTTCACGTAGGTCGCGTCGATCCAGAGATACGGCCACTCGCCTTCGATGGGTCGGTCGAGGAACGCGCCGACCCGTTCGTCGATCTCCTGGCACAGGCGCGAGACCTGGCTCTTCGACACGCCCGTGCCGCCCATGGCCTGGACCAGATCATCCACGGAGCGGGTCGAGATGCCCTGGATGTAGGCCTCCTGGATCACCGCCGTCAGCGCTTTCTCGGCCATCCGGCGCGGCTCCAGGAAGCCGGGGAAGTACGAGCCTTTGCGCAGCTTCGGGATGCGCAGTTCGACCGTGCCGGCCCGCGTCTGCCAGTCCCGGTCACGGTAGCCGTTGCGCTGGACCAGTCGCTCGGCGCTCTTCTCGCCGTGGGCCGCGCCGGTCAGGCCGCCCACCTCTAGCTCCATCAATCGCTCGGCTGCAAAACCGATCATCTCGCGCAGCAGATCGGCGTCGGCACTCTTCTCCATCAGCCCGCGCAGGGCCATGATCTCGTTGGTCATCGGGGGGCTCTCGGGTTCGGGGTTGGTCGTCGCAACCCGACCCTACCCGGCAACCGCCGATGACCACCCCTCAGCTACACCACCGCCTGGGACACGACCAGATGTTGATGTGGCTGCCGGCTATGGTCACCTGGCGAATCCGTGGACACAGGTCCGCCCACCCCTTCGATACCACGGGCGCAAGCTGATGGGACACGATGTGGAGCACCTTGACGCCAGTCGTGCGGGGCGCCCAGGTGCGCCGGGCATAGACGCGAAGATCGTAAAGAATTCGACGAGTCAGCTTCTTTCGTATTTTATTAGGCAGCAAAAGAGCCAAGAAAATTAGGAATGTGCGGATCGGGCGAAGGGCGTAGATGATCGTTGGAGCCGATGCATGCGTAACTTGATGCGCGGGAAGGTTTCCAAGGAGACGAAATGAAGTGTTCGGTAGAGCTGGATCGATGAGGATCAGTTGTACAACGTCCCCGCCCTGAGCGAAAAGGCATTGGGCAACTTCGTAGGCCAGATTACCGCCGTAACTGTAACCGATCAGGACGAGGGACAACGTCGGTGAGGGGACCGTCATCCGGGATGCAATCCCGACGGCAGTGGTCCGTAGGTCCATGAGAAGATCGGATGCGGCGAGGGGGCCGGGATAGCGTATCGTTTCGAAATCGCGATTCGGAATGGCCGCAGCCATTGTTTCCATGAACAGCCGATCCTCGCCGGCGATTCCTGGAAACACGACCACACGAACCTGCCGCATGATTGGACTTTCTCGTTTCGACTGGCCGTGAACGCGCCTTTTGCCGATGACATGTCGGCGAGAAGACCGTCTCCGCCGGGTGGACGGCGTCGGCAAGAATTTTCGTAACTCGTGCGCCCCGAGGCTTGGCCGTAGCATGGCCGAGGCGAAACAGCTTTACCGTTCAGGTCGCATGCCGTCAGAACCGGGAAGAACTCTTGCAAACGGCGAGCGGACGCAGTCTCGGCGGTGGTTCCACGACGTAGCATCATTCATCGCAAACGCGGCTGCGTACGTGGCTCCCGCCTGGCTTTGTTCAGGATCACCCCGACGATACGACCGTGCGAAGCCTGGAGAAGCCGTACCGCCTCGACGGCCTCCTCGATCGTGGTGCGGCCCGCCTCGACGACGAGGACAATACCGTCAAGGTGCGGACAGAGTACCCGTGATTCCGATCCTGCCGCCAGGGGCGGAAGATCGAGTACGACATCGCGCGTTGCGCAGAGCCCCCCCAAGATCGTCCGCATCTGTTCGGAGCCGAGACTGAGGTTGGGGTCAACCTCACCCCTTGCGCTCACCGCTGGAATGAAGCCCAGAACTGCCGAGAGGGGCATCGAGATGCCCTCCGGTGCTGCAGCACCGTCGAGAAGCACCTCGCTTAAACCCGATGGCGCGTCGGGGGCAAGGGCCGCCGAAAGGGTTGGATTGTGCAAGTCCGCATCGATGAGTTCGACGGTGTCGTTCGGCACGGACAGAAGGAAAGCGAGATTAGCCGCTACGGTGCTGCGGCCCTCACAATAAGTCCAAGATGCGATTCCGATTGATCGCGGGCGATGAGGCTGGGCCAGGAGGATGCCCGCACGGACATTCCGCATGCCAAAGGCGAACGATGAGTTGGGCTGATCCATCGCCATTCGGGCGAGGGGAAGAATTCCGTTTCGCTTAGCCTCACGGCCCCTATTTATTTTGGGGAGGACGCCGAGGCAATCCAGGCCGAGTGACTCTTGGACTTGGCGCCGAGTATTGAGTGTGCGGTCGAGGGCGTGGCGCACGGCAACCGCAAGGAGGCCTGTGACCAGACCGAAGGTCAGCGCAAAAGCGAGGATCAACCCGTTCTTCGGGTAGGACTTGTTGAGCGGAGGCAGGGCTGCGCCTATGATGCGGGCATCGGCATCCGAGAACAGCATGTCGGGGATGCGCCCCTCTCGGACTCCCTCAGAGGCGGCACGCTGTTCGGCCTCAATATTGATGATCCGCCCGCGTAGATACTCCGTGCCCTGTAGGGCCGCAGCGGCCTTCACGTCGATCTGGGCTTTGATGTACTGCACTGCCGTCGCATTGGCGATGCGTGCGGCCTGCTCCGCGCTTCCAGCCTGATATGAGACTTCAAGGACATAGGACTGGCCGAGCCGTCGTACGCCAACGCGATCGGTGAAGGCCTGGAAGGCGCGCGCCCGCGCATCGGTGGGGTTCTCGGGCGCGGAGTCCACAAACCCCAGCGCCGCAGCGACCCGCTCGCGCAGGCCCGGGCCGTGGGCGACGAACTCCGGAGCCTCTTGGAGGTTAAGGACGTCGAACACGCTCGCCAGGATGCGTTCGGAGCGGATGACTTGAATCTGGCTCTCGGCCTGCGCGACATCGAGTGCCTGAGCTGCGGTGGTCTGTGATGCGGGCGGTGGAGACCCCAAGGCCTGTCGCGGCTCCAGGATCACCATCGTGGCGGCGGTGAAGGTGATCGGCGCAACACTCAGGTACCAGGAAGCGAGAGCCAGGCAGAGGGCGAGCCAAATACCCAGGGGCAGGCGTCTGCGCATGACGGTCTCTGCAACCTCCCTGAGGTCGAAGGACGGGGCATGGCGATAATTCGGTGTGGCCGCCGTATGCACCAGCCCGGCTGGGGACGCGACGGGCTGCGGCCAGGTTCGGGACGGTTCGATCGTCACAGGGTAGCCGCCTTTTCTGGTGTGACCCGGCCGCGGGCGAGGTCGAGAAAACCCAAGATGTTGCCGCGGAGCCGGCCAGCCCGGTCGATGAAGGGTTCCGGCCGGAGGGTCCTAACGAGGTTACTCGCGACGTTGCCGAAGATGTGCCGAACCACGAGTGCCGTGCGCATCGTCCCCTTGCGGTTAAGGTAGACCGGATTGACCACCTGCGAGTAGCCGAGTTGGACGCCGGACGAGCGCCCACCTTTAACGCCCATGTGAACGCCGAGGGCTGTCCCCACCTTCACGCAACGTCCGCCGCGGCTTGTCAGTGCGGCACCAAAATCGCGATCCTCGAGCCAACCGTAGAGCACCAGCCGCTCATCGAAAGTCGCCTGCCCGATCATTGTACGGCGAAACGCCATGTTGCATCCATAGGGGCTGAAGGGCTCGGCGACCCAATTCGTATGGCTTTCGGGGGGGGCTTCGATGCGAGTGAAGGCTTCTTCAACCGAAAGCCCCGGCCCCTTAATACCATCGGCCAGTAGGTTGCCCGTTACCGCGCCCACCTCAGGTCGTGCCGCGAACACCCCCAGCACCGTCTCGATCCAGAGGGGATGAGGCACGAAATCGTCGTCGAAAAACACGATGACATCAGTGTTAGCGGGTATCGCGGCAAGGGCGAGATTGCGTTGCCGACATGATCCCTTCGGACCGATAACGACTTGCACCTCAGCCTGATCCACGAGGGCGCCTGCATCGCTCTCCCGGACGCAGGAGACGATCACAGAGGCGGGCCTGATGGTCTGCTGCCTTACCATCTCGTAGGTTTGAGACAATGTCTCGGGACGTCCATAGGTCGCGTAAATCAAGCAGACTTCCATACGCCTCCCCTCGTCCGCGGATTGATGCAAATCGCGCCCGATGGAGTTGGTGAGGTTGACCGGAGATTTCGTCGCGCTGGTGCCGGCAATGAATGCGCCCGCATTCGCAGAGTTCAACATGTCAGCTTCTCCGATCCCCATCGACCGGGGAGGCCCGATATTCCGACATGGATTTTGGTTGAGACTGTCGACGCCCGGATTGAAGGCATTCTGCGTAGACTGCCAGGGTTTCGCGGGCGACGCGGGCGATACAAAGGTGCTCGATGTTGTGCTGGCTGTTGCGCTTCCACAAGACAAGCTTCTCCGGGTTGGTCACCAGCGCCAGGATCGCGTCGCCGAGTTGCGTCGGATCACCTGGTGGCACCAGAATCCCGGCACGGCCATTCTCAAGGAGCTCTGGAATACCGTCGACCGCCGTCGCGACGACGGCGCAGCCTGCCGCACGGGCCTCTGAGATAACGAGGGGCGCTGGGTCGGCGAGGGAGGGAAGGATGAAGATGTCGGCGGCGGCGAGGAACGGTCGCGGATCGGACTGACCGCCAGAGAACGTCACGGCCGACGCCCCGGCCATGCGGGCAACCCGCTCTTTGTAAGCGTCCGCGTGCGGTCCCTCCCCTACGATGGTGAGGCAGGTATCGGGACGGGTCGCATGGACGCGCTCGAACGCGTCAAGGAGATCCGCCACCCCTTTTCGCGGATGGAGGCCTCCGATGAAGAGGAGGTTCGGCGCTCTCGCACCCGGCACCGCTGCCGGCCCGTCGACACCCCCGTCCATCTCGGCATCGATCAACGACGCTCTAAACGGGGGGGGCGGTGGAGGTACCTGCGAATCCAATCGGGCCGAACCGATGGTCCCATTGAGGACGACGCGCAGTCGCCGGGCGGGAATTCCACGGTCCGCCATCGAACGGCCGACCGCCGCGCTCACGGCAATCACCCGCCGCCCTACTCCCATTGCCACGGCGCTCCGCTCGAAGGCGTTGTGAACCGTGGTAATGAGTGGCGTGCCGTGGAGGATGCATCCGGGCCATGCCAGCAACGCGCTCGTCATCATATGCGCGTGAACGATGTCGACGGTGCAGGCTTGCCGAGAGAGGGCCAGGAGCGCGCGGGCTATGACCAGGGGACGCCGAAACTGATCAATGCGAATGACATCGACCCCATTTTCGCGGAGCAGATCATCGAAGCTGCCGCCACCGCTGCAGACTAGGACAGTATGGCCGAGCCGGGCTTGAGCGCAGGCGAGATCGACGGCGGCATGGACATGGCCGTTCAATCGATAGGTGTGATTCAGGACGTGGAGGATGCGCATCCGATTGGGATCCGCGCGTTCGCCCGCCATCAGGACAGCCTTCCGCAGAGGTCGAGGTAGCCGCGTGCCGTCGTGTTCCATGAGTACCGGGCGGCCTGGATCCGACCCCGCCCACGCAAGTCGTCGCGCAGGGCCGTTGAGCCAGCCAAGGCGGCGAGGTGCGCGGTCCAAGTCTCGGGGTCGTTCGGGGATGCCATCAAGGCCGCGCCTCCGCATATCTCGGGGAGGCTGCTCCGATCCGACGAGACCACCGGGCAGCCGGACGCCATCGCCTCCAGGACGGGAAGGCCGAACCCCTCGGTGAACGATGGAAAGGCGAGGCAGATCGCCCGCGAGAACAGGAGCGCGAGATCATCGTCGGAGACTCGGCCCAGCATGCGGATGTTCGCCGCCCGGACGGTCTCGATCCCAGTGAAAATACCGCCGTCGCCGCCTGCGACCAAGAGGTCGACGCCGAGGGCGTCCAGTGTATCGGCGAGCCCCAGGATCAGGCCGATATTCTTATGACGGGCGCGGCTGCCGAGGAGCAAGACAAACGGGCGGTCTTGCGGTTTTTCGGAAAACACCCGCGCAGCGGCCGCGTTCCAGCGCAGGGCATGCTCGTGCCCGTTCGGCAGGATTTCCACATCGCGCAGGGCGATGGGCAGGTGTTCGGCCAGTTGCCGGGCCGCGTCGTGGGACACCGTGGCGATCCGGGCCGCGCGACGGACAATCATCGGTTGCAGGGTCCGATACAGCGCCCGAAAGCGCCATCCGTAGCTGTCCGGCATTCGGAACACGTTAGCATCGTGGATGCAAACGACCTGCGAGGCTCTCATAACGGGGGCCGTGTTGCACAGGTTGAGCAGGGGGCCGCGCCAGTTTATCGGCAGGACCGCTTGCTCCCACAGGTGGCCACCGGGCGACCGAGTGATGCTCACATCAATGGCATCCAGGCGCGGAATCGCCGATGGTTTGGGCGGTGCGACCAGCGTGGACCGCTGCCGTGTTGCAGCGAGGCTCCGGTCCAGGGCGCCCAGCACCTCCCGGGCGTAGCGTTGTACGCCAGTGAGCGGTTGCGTGAGAAAACGTCCATTAATGGCGTACGCGGAGGGATCCGTCGTCATCGCCACCAACCCTGGGCGGGGATCCGCCGAACTGCGATCAATAGCTGCCTCTGGCCGCCAGCACCGCCGGGAACGTCTGGATGAGGATAGTGAGATCTCGGCGAAAACTCCGCGTCGCCACGTATTCGCAGTCAAGGGCGACCCTCTGAGCATACGAGGTGTCGTTTCGACCGCTGATCTGCCACGCCCCGGTCATACCCGGGCGAACCTGCTCGTAGTATCCCATCGAACTGCCGTAATGACGGACCTCGGCGGAAACGATTGGTCGCGGGCCGACGAGACTCATCTCACCGCGGAGCACGTTGATGAGCTGCGGGAGTTCATCGAGGCTGCTTTTGCGCAGGACGTGCCCGAACGCCGTAACTCGCGGATCGAGCTTCAGTTTGCGGGTCGCTTCCCACTCCGCCCGGGCTTCGGCGTTTAAGGCAAGGTGCTCCTTCAGTTTGGCGTCGGCGTCGACAACCATGGTGCGGAATTTGAGACATGGGAACATCCGCCCCCGGTGTCCGACGCGGGGATGCTGGATGAAGAACGGTCGTCCCTGAAACAGCAGCGCTACGAGGATGATCAAGAAGAGGGGCAGGAACGCGATAATGATGCCCGTCGCAAGGGTAACATCGAAGCCACGCTTCAGCCGATCCTGCGTTTCCCGTCCGTTTGCCGATGCATCATGTGCGATTGGCCGATACGCCCCTGCAACGACCGATTGCGGGTTCGAATTGCTCATCATGGCGGCATTTCCCTTCCTGGGACAGGCTGACCGCGCGCTCTTCGCAGTGCGGTATTCATTCGTTAACGAAACCCTAACGCGAAAAAAAGATGTCCGGCCCGATTAATCTCCAAATTAATTTAAACCATTGCGCATTCCCGTGCGTTCCTAGTTTGATTGACAAGCTCAAAATGCCGTTGTGCGAGGGCATATCGACGTTCGGTTGATGAGACATCAAACAAATCATCCGGTCTTTTGATGTTTTTCGGATAGCGATTTGTGGCTTTGGGTCACGTAAAAGTGAAGCGCACGCTATGTTTCGTTCATTTCTTCGAGAGACGAGCTGACTTTGAGTAACAAAACTTTGTCGGAGACAAATGGCGATCCGGTCAGCGGGCGGCTTCGTGGAGCTTCCGGCGGCGGGACCGCAGGTTCTGCCTCGGCAGCTGTCTCGCATGTGCGAAAGCCGCGCGAAATGCGTGTCGCTATCGTTCACTATTGGTTTGTCGGGATGCGCGGCGGCGAGAAAGTCGTCGAGGCACTGTGCGACCTGTATCCGCAGGCGGACATTTTTACTCACATCTACGTGCCTGAAGCGGTCTCGGAGAAGATCCGGGCCCACCGGGTTACGACATCCTTTATCGCCTCCCTGCCCAGGGCGGCGCAAAACTACAAGTCCTACCTGACACTGATGCCGCTGGCCTTGGAGCAACTGGATCTGCGCGGCTATGATCTTGTGATCAGCAGCGAATCGGGACCGGCGAAGGGCGTTATCCCACCCGCGGGGGCGCTTCATATCTGCTACTGCCACTCACCGATGCGTTACGTGTGGAACATGTTCCACGACTATCGGGAGCGGAGCGGGTTTCTAACACGCTGGCTCATGCCGCCGCTCTCGCACTACATCCGCACCTGGGATGCGGTTTCGGCCAACAGAGTGCACGAGTTCGTGGCCAACTCACGCACCGTCGCCCAGCGCCTTCGGAGCTATTACCGGCGCGACTCGACCGTGATCCACCCGCCCGTGGATACGGCCGCGTTCGACCGCGTCAGCCCCGAGGATCTCGGCGATTACCATCTCATGGTGGGAGAACTCGTCCGTTACAAGCGCCCGGAATTGGCGGTTGAGGCATTCAACCGAGCGGGCCTCAATCTCGTTGTCATCGGCGGTGGCGAAATGTTGGATGAACTTCGCAAGCTCGCCGGGCCGACGGTGACGATTCTCGGTCCCCAGCCGTTCGCGTCTCTCCAGCATCATTATGCCCGGGCGCAAGCGCTGATTTTCCCGGGCGAGGAAGATTTCGGCATCGTGCCGGTGGAGGCGATGGCAAGCGGTCGTCCAGTGGTCGCTTTCGGCCGTGGCGGCGCCTCTGAGACGGTCATCGATGGAGTCACGGGAACGTTCTTCATGGAACAGACTGTCGACGCGCTGCTTGATGCCGTCGATCGATGTCGGCGGATGCCATTTTCGCCCGAAGTTGCCATGCGTCATGCGGAAGAATACGGACTGGCGCGCTTCTCAAGAGAAATGAGCAAATTTATCGCCGAAGCACTAAAACGACATAATGGGTAGTACTGCCGAACTCCAAAGAACATGTCCAAGCGCGTACGACGAAAAGGAATTAGTCGTTGAATACCGGAGTTAGTCTGATGGTCGATGCGGTGGGTGAACAAGCGCGCAGTCGAGGACGGCCGCCGCGGAGCGAAAGTGTGGGCGGTCGTAGAAAGCTCATTGAACTAGCGCGAAAAATCATGAGTTTGCGCCCGCGCACGGATATTCAACGCCGCGAGATTGCGAACGTCGTTGGCGTGACACCGGCGCTAATCAACTACTACTTTCCAGACAAGTGGAGTCTGCTTGAGGCTGCAGCTTATCCGATCGTTGTAGATCTTATAGATGCGGTCGAATACCTGCTGGACTCTTCCGTGCTGCCGGTCCAAAAGCTTGAGGCCCTAATCGCAGTCTACCTTGTTTATCACAAGAATAATGGCTATGCCCTTGAGTATTACATCAATGCTTCCATAAACCTAGAAAAACAACATAACATCGATCTTATCAAGTCTTGCCGAAGCAAGGTTTATGATTTAATTCGACAAAATACGCCCGATACGATACCGCAAACGTTGGGCGCTGAAATCGTCCATTCCATGCTGTGGGGCGTTTGCGAATCCCTGGGGCGTCTCCAGGTGGCACAGCAGGGAAGTGCTCTCGCGCAGGACGGTGATTGCGCATACGTGGAAACTTATACGCCCCTCGTGCTGACACATTTTCTCCAGGGCATCCTGAAAGCGCCGACCCCACCGCTGGAGGTGCCGATGCTTGTTTCTTCGGGGGCTTTGTAAGCGCTTTGCAGAACCACCGGGTGCATTGCTAACGGACCAGTATGGAGGGGACTGCCCGATTCTTCCTGCCTCGGCCTATTCAGGCTTAAAATTCTCTGGCAGAACTCTCTTCGATGCGGGAACCTGGTAAGATTTTATTGACTGGCAAATGCTAGTTTTTGAAAAGCCGGCGCTCGTCGTGTCGATCTATGCGATGTCCGTCGGACGCGCAGAACCCATAATCCTTTGAGGATCATGGAGAAAGCTAGAGCGTCTCATGATCCAGATCTGCGCTGGTGCACTCTGTGTCGGCTTCTTGGTCGCGTTCATTCTCCGGTTCCTACCTTTCGCCGGCAGCTTGATGATATCGCTCGTGATCGGGTCTGGTCTCTCGCTGACATATGGTCGTTCATTCGGCGATACTTTAATGGCGGCCCTTAGCATTTTGATTGCCTGCCAGGTAGGGTACGGTTTCGGAACCGTGACAGCCGCACTCGGCGATCGAGTTCTGCGCCCGTATCGGCGCCCCCAACGAGCAAACGGTACAGAGACGGTCAAACGCGTGCGCTCAGGTCGAGAATAGGCATCCTACCTGGGATTTGAACGCCGGGTTCGTTGAAAACTCGGACCGGTCCTTTGATGTGCCGCGCCGGTCTTCGAGCGGGCTGCGGATCGATCCGGGGCATGAAGGTGTCGGGTCCATATAACACTGCGGCGATTTGGCGCGTCCCCTCCCCTAAGGATGGAATGTCACGCTCGACGGGAAGCCATCATCCGATGAACGTCGAACCGATCGGAGCCGTTACGATCCTGCTTGGCTTGATCGCTTTGTTTCGAGGACCTGATTTCGCTGTCGGTGTCTTCATTCCTCTGACCCTCCTTGGAGCGGCGGCGGCGATCCTGCTTGGCGGTTCCGGAACGATCCAACCCGCGCATCTGATGCTTGGGTTTGTGGCGATTGCCATCTTTGCGGATGCCACGCGACTGGGCCCCGTCACGCGCTGCCTGACGTTCCCACGCGAAGGTTTCTGGTTCAGCGCGCTCGCGGCTTACGGGGTCGCGGGGGCCTTCCTGCTGCCTCGTTTGTTTGTCGGCGCCACGTTCGTGAATGCCATCGGCGCGACCGAGCACGGTCCGTCGGTGGTTCTTGTGCCCCTCGGTCCGACATCGGGCAATCTCACGCAGTCTATCTACTTATTGGCCGATCTCGTATGTTTTCTTGCGATACTAGCCTATGCGGCCCGTCCCCGAGGTTTTGCCCGCGTCGTCGGGGCGCTGCTGGTTTACGCCGCTGCCAATATCGTTTTCGCCATCATCGATCTCGTCACGGGGTTGACCGGCACCGGATTTTTGCTGGAATTTATTCGGAATGCCGACTACCAGTTGCACGTCGAGGAAACGACGGGTGGACTTCGGCGAATCGTCGGTTCGTTCACGGAAACCTCCGCCTTCTCCTACGCGACGGTGGGCTCCCTCGGGTTCACGGCGCAACTTTGGCTGCTCGGATACCGGCCATGGCTGACCGGGGGGCTCAGCTTCATGTCGCTTGCGCTCCTTGCCTTCTCGACCTCGACGACGGCCTACGTCGCCACCCCCGTCCTCCTCGTGGTGCTGTACACCGGCGCGATTGCCCGCGTAGCCCGTGGGCGCGCCTCGGCTACGACATTTGTGTTTCTCGCCATCGGTCCCCTGATGACGCTTCTGATTTGCCTCGCGATCCTCCTGACGCCTTCGGCCTCGTCGGCGCTGTCCGACTTTCTCAGTGTCGCGATTTTCGACAAGTCCGCGAGTCAATCTGGAACGGAGCGCGCGCAGTGGAACCAGACGGCATTGCAAAATTTCTTCGATACTTTCGGCGCAGGTGGTGGACTGGGCAGTATCAGAGCGTCCAGTTTTATTATGGCTGTTCCATCTAATCTTGGAATCATCGGGATATTTTGTTTTATCATGATTTTTGTACAGATATTTTTTTCGAAGAGAGAATCCATTCAAGGCAGTATGCACACAGATGCTCGTGGGGCGGCTAGAATGGCGTGCGTCGGCATTCTGATTGCTGCGGCGGTATCCGGCGCACTCGTCGATCTCGGCTTGCCTTTCTATGTTTTCGCGGGTTTGGCTTGCGCCGAGGGCGAACGGCAAAAGCTTGCCTGTGAAGCAATACAGGCGCAGCCGGCTACTTGAAGGTGTGAATAGCTTCCATATTCGTAAGGGGGGAAGGTCCGCCGGGAAATCGAGCGGGAACGTAGACGATGGGCATGTTGCACCGGCCCTTACCGGCAATATCGACCACAGCGATTACGGCCATTCAAACGACCTCACCGTGCCGGCGACTTGTCACCGAACCGGTGTCGATGCCCCGACGGTGCACGCGTCCGTGACGGACGGATTGAGAAAACTGGCGGCCCATTCGTCGACCTGCAAAAAATGTGTTAGGACTCTGCTAACCACGCTGTGGTGGTTCTATTTGTGGCTCGCCATCGGCGCGATGGCGAACTGCGAAATCTACTCAGGTATATCGCTTATGATCCCCGATCACGATCCGTTATGGTACGATAGGGTTGAGGCCGATGAACCGCTGAACATCTATGCGATGGCGTTGTTTGGGATTTTTGGTGTCGTCGTGTTCTTCTACGACGGCGTTGCGGCGCTCGTTTCCATCATCAAATCAGGCACCTTTGCGGCTTTTCGCGACGTCAAGCCGTAAAAATTCCAAGACCCTACTGGCAGGACGCGTTCCATGTGCGCCGGTAGGTTTGGCGGGGCTTTAAGGCCGAGGCCGCCGCTGTTTTAGCCAGTCGGTGGCGGTATCTGCGAACCGGCGCGGCTTCCGCCTGACGTGCGGACTTGCTATACCGGAGCCTTCGACCATACGCGGCACGTAATCGCCATACGGGTAGGCATGATTGATGCCGGCAAGGCGGACTCGCCCGGGGTTGAACACATTGCCTTGTCCATTTGTGAGCGTTTGTCGAACCACTCAGCGCCCGTAGATGTCCTCGACGCGGATGATGTCGTCTTCGCCGGTGTAGCTTCCGACCTGGACCTCGATGAGTTCGAGGGCGATCTTGCCCGGGTTGGTGAGGCGGTGCATCGAGCCGATGGGGAGGTAGACCGCCTCGTTCTCGTGGACCAGGACCACCCGATCGTCGACGGTGACCTCGGCGGTGCCGCGCACCACCACCCAGTGCTCGGCCCGGTGGTAGTGCTTCTGCAGGGATAGCCGCCCGCCCGGCGTCACCATGATGCGCTTCACCTGGAAGCGCTCGCCGATGTCGATGCGCTGATACCAGCCCCAGGGGCGGTACATCCGGCGATGGGCGTCGGCCTCCGGGTGGGCCTTTTCGCGAAGCTGAGCCACGAGGTCCTTGACCTGGCCCGAGCGGGCCTTCGAGGTCACCAGCACGGCGTCGGGGGTCGCGACCACCACCACGTCGTCGAGGCCGACCACGGCGGTGAGGAGCTCGCCCTCGCTGTGGATGAGGCTGCCATGGGTGTCGATGGTCTCGACCCGGCCGCGCACGGCGTTGCCCGACGCATCGTGGGGCAGCACCGCCCACACGGCGTCCCAGGTGCCGACATCGGACCACGGGAACGAGACGGGGAGCACCCCGGCGCGCTCCGTACGCTCCATGACGGCGTAGTCGATGGAGGTCTTGGGCGCCCGCGAGAAGGCGGCCGCGTCGAGGCGCAGGAAGTCGAGATCGACCTGGGCGGCGTCGAGGGCGGCGCGGGTCGCCGAGAGGATCTCGGGGGCCCGGGCCTCGAGTTCGGCCAGCATCACGTCGGCGCGGAACAGGAAGTAGCCCGAGTTCCACAGGGCGCCCTCGCCGATGAGGCGCTCGGCCCCGTCGCGATCCGGCTTCTCGACGAAGCGCTCCACCGCATAGGCATCCGGCACCCCGTCGAGGGGTGCGCCGCGGCGGATGTAGCCATAGGCGGTGGCGGGTCCCGTCGGCTCGATGCCGAGGGTCATGATGCGGCCCGTCCGCGCTCCGATGGCGGCGGCTTCGGCCGCCGCCACGAAGGCTGCCGTGTCACCGATGACGTGGTCGGCCGCCAGGATCAGCACCACGGCCTGCGGATCGCGCCGCGCGGCGTGGAGTGCCGCGACCGCCACGGCGGCGGCCGAGTCGCGCCGCTCCGGCTCGAGCACGATGTCCGCCCCGACCCCGGCTTGGAGCAGCTGCTCGGCGACGATGAAGCGGGCTTCGCTGTTGCTGATGATCGT
>NZ_JAKSXV010000007.1 GCF_022829345.1 Methylobacterium sp. J-090
CTCCCCGTCCAGGGCACCTTGCGTCGCCGATGCGGCCCGGGGCGATGGCGAAACCGGGCCATCGACGCGGGGCACCGTCTCCTCCCCCCGAGCCCCCCGACCCGGTCCGCCGGGGGGCCTCCCGTGTGGGCGGCGAGTGGCGGGACTGAACCACGAAATAGGAATATTGTCAAGAATTTTTGAGGTCGATAGGGCGGACGCCATGCGCGCATCTCCTTCTCCCCCCTGCGGGAGAAGGTGGCCCGCGAGCCAAGTCGGGTGAGGGGAGCACTGCTCTATCTCGGTCAGTCGCGCTGCCCCTCTTGCGGGACTTCGTCCCGGCCCGCCTGCTCCGTAGGCACCCTCCCCCACCCAAGTCGGGCCTTGGCCCGACTTGGCACCCTGGGCTCAGAACTCGGGCAAGCCCGAGTTCTGTCGGGGGGAGGGTTACGCGCTCGCCGCGCGCAGCCGCGCGAACCCGGCGTCGAGGTCCGCCTGCAAATCCGAAATGTCTTCCAGCCCGATGTGGAAGCGCAGGCCCGGTCCCTCCGGGGCCCAGGTGGTGGCCGTGCGGTAGGTGCGGCAGTCGAACGGGATGACGAGGCTCTCGAAGCCGCCCCAGGAGAAGCCCATCCCGAACAGTTCGAGGCCGTCGAGCATCGCCGCCACGGCGCGCTCGGGGGCCGGATGGAGGATCACGCCGAACAGACCCGAGGCGCCGGAGAAGTCGCGGCGCCAGATGGCGTGGCCGGGATCCTCGGGGAGCGCGGGATGGAGCACGCGGGCCACCTCCGGCCTTGCCTGCAGCCAGCGCGCCATGGCGAGGCCCTGGGCGCCGTGCTCGCGCAGGCGCAGCGCCATGGTGCGCAACCCCCGCAGGCCGAGAAAGACATCCTCCGGGCCGGGGCACATGGCGAAGTGCTCGAAGGTCCGGTGCAGGGCGGGCCAGTATGTCGCGTTGGCCGAGGTGAGGCCCAGCAGCAGGTCCGAGCCGCCGGAGAGGTACTTGGTGCCGGCCTCGACGGCGATGTCGACGCCGCGCGCGTGGGGCGGGAACAGCAGCGGGGTCGCCCAAGTGTTGTCCATGATGACGGCGGCCCCGCGCGCGTGGACCACCTCACTGATCGCCGGCACGTCCTGCATCTCGAAGCTCTGCGAGCCCGGCGCCTCCACCAGCACCGCCTTGGTGGTGTCCCGCATGAGGGCGCCGATGCCGGCCCCCACCAGGGGATCGTAGTATTCGACCTCGACGCCGAACCGCTTCAGGACGCCATCGCAGAAGATGCGGGTGGGGCGGTAGGCGGAATCGGTCACCAGCAGGTGGTCGCCGGCCGAGACCACGGCCATGAGGGCGACGGTGAGCGCCGCCAGCCCCGAGGGGGTCAGCACGGTGCCGGCGGCCCCCGCGAGCTCGCTCCAGGCGGTGGTCAGCGAATCCGTCGTCGGCGTGCCGGAGGTGCCGTAATCGTAGCGCCCGCGCCGGTGCTTCAGGTCGTCGTAGGTGGGAAACAGCACCGTCGAGCCGCGATAGATCGGCGTGTTGACGAAGCCGTGCTGACTGGCCGGGTCGCGCCCGGCATGGACGAGGCGGGTGCTCGGGCCGAAGCGTGCGGGATCGCGGGGCGGGGAGTTGGACATCGGCGCCTTCGGGCGGAATTTTTCGAGGATGGCGGCGACCACAGCCCGGCGGGGGCCAAGCCGTCAAGTCGGGCGGGTTTCTGGCCGATGGTTCGGCCGATCCCGTGTGTCTCTGTGGTGGAGGGTGGAGCACGGGTCCCCTCTCCTGGAAGGAGAGGGACAGGGTGAGGTGTGCGAACTCTCCGGAAAGGTCACACACCTCACCCCAACCCTCTCCTTCCAGGAGAGGGAGCCTCGAGCGTCCGTTCGATCTGAAGCGATCACGCGAAGATCGTCTCAGGCTTCGGTCCGAAAGCCGGCCTCACCCCAGGATGCGGCCGAGAAACCCTTGCGTCCGGGGATGCCGGGGCCGGTCGAAGAAGTCCTCCGGCGGGGCGATCTCGACGATCTGGCCCTCGTCCATGAACACCACCCGGTCGGCCACCGCGCGGGCGAACCCCATCTCGTGGGTGACGCAGAGGAGCGTGGTGCCGCCCTTCGCCAGCTCCGTCAGCACGTCGAGGACCTCCTGCACCATCTCGGGGTCGAGCGCCGAGGTCGGCTCGTCGAAGAGCATCACGTCGGGTTCGAGGCACAGGGCGCGGGCGATGGCGACCCGCTGCTGCTGGCCGCCGGAGAGTTCGGCGGGGGTGCTGTCGGCCTTGTCGGCGAGGTGCACCCGGTCGAGGTGGCCCAGGGCGAGGTCGCGGGCGGCCTTCAGCCCGAGCCGGCGGACATGGAGGGGGGCGAGCGTGCAGTTCTCCAGGACCGTGAGGTGCGGGAACAGGTTGAACCCCTGGAACACCATCCCGACCCGGGCGCGCACGGCGTCGGTGGCCCGCGCGCCGCCGTCGAGGGTGAGACCCGCGACGCGGAGCGTGCCGGACTGGTGATCGACGAGGCCGTTGACGGCGCGGATCAGGGTGGATTTCCCCGAGCCCGAGGGGCCGCAGATCACCACGGTCTCGGCGGGCGCCACGGCGAGATCGATGTCGCGCAGGACGTGGGTGGCGCCGAACCAGGCGTTGACGCCCGCGAACTCCACCGCTGGCGTGTCCGTCATCGCGCCTCCCCCGCCGCGAGGCGCCGCTCGATGAAGCCGGCGTAGCGGGCCATGGAAAAGCAGACGCCAAAGTAGAACAGGGCCGCGAAGGCGTAGGCCGTGGCCGGCACGGCGGGGGCCGACCAGCGCGGATCGGCGCGGGCCGCCTCCAGCACGCGGATGAAGTCGGCGATGCCGACGATGGAGACCAGCGTCGTGTCCTTGAACAGGCCGATGAGGGTGTTGACGATGCCCGGCACGACGATCTTCAGGGCCTGGGGCAGCACGACGGCGCGCAGGGCCTGGGTCTTCGTCAGGCCGAGCGCCAGGGCGGCCTGCATCTGGCCGGGCGGGATCGCCTGGAGGCCGCCGCGCACCACCTCGGCCATGTAGGCGGAGGCGAAGAGCGCGATGCCGACCAGCGGCCGCACGAGCCGGTCCACGGTCACATCGCCCGGCAGGAACAGGGGCAGCATGACGTTGGCCATGAACAGCACGGTGATGAGGGGCACCCCGCGCCAGAACTCGATGAAGCCGATGCAGGCATAGCGCACCACCGGCCAGTCGGAGCGGCGCCCGAGCGCCAGGAGGATGCCGAGCGGCAGGGAGGCGACGATGCCGACCATGGACACCACCACGGTGACGAGGAGGCCGCCCCACAGGCCGGTGGCGACGGCGGCGAGGCCGAGCGCCGGCATCCCGGCGAGCAGGGCGTAGGCCAGCACGGGAAAGACGAGAAACAGGTAGGCGGCGCCCCAGGCGCGTTTCGGCGCGCCGAGCCACAGCATCCAGGCAGCGCCGAAGGCCAGAAGCGCGAAGAACAGGTTCGGGCGCCAGCGCTCGGCCGCCGGGTAGGAGCCGTAGGCGAGGTAGTTGATTTTTTCTCCGATGAAGGCCCAGCAGGCGCCGACGGGCCGGCCCACCACCTCCGGCCGGCAGGCCTCGCCGGAGGTCCCGGTCCAGACGGCGTCGAGAACGAGGAAGCGCAGGGCCAGGGGCACGAGCCAGGCCAGCGCCGCCAGGATCGCCACGGTGACGACACCGTCCGCCCAGTTCGCGAACAGGTTGGTCCGGGCCCAGGCGAGGGGGCCGCCGAGGCGGCGCGGCGGTGGCGCCGGCGGGATCAGGGTTTTTCGCACGTAACCCTCGGTCTCGGACCTCATCGGCGGGTCCCCGCGGCGCGGGCATTGTACCGGTTCATGACGAGGGCCGTGGCGAGGCTTAAGGTGAGATAGACCGCCATGGTGAGGGCCACCACCTCCACCGCCTGGTTGGTCTGGTTGAGCACGGTTCCCATGAAGACGTGGACGAGGTCGGGGTAGCCGATGAGCACGGCGAGCGACGAATTCTTCGTCGTGTTGAGGTACTGGCTGGTCAGCGGCGGCACGATCACCCGCATGGCCTGGGGCAGCACCACGAGGCGCAGGACCTGGCCCCGGCTGAGCGACAGGGCGGCGGCGGCCTCGCGCTGGCCGCTTGCCACGCTGTCGAGGCCCGAGCGCACGATCTCGGCGATGAAGGCGGCCGAGTAGGTCGAGAGCCCGATGAGGAGGGCGGCGAATTCCGGCCGCAGGGCCAACCCGCCCTCGATGTCGTAGGGCCCGCGGGCCGGCCACGCCACGGGCACGGGATCGCCCGCGAGCGCCAGGGCCGCCGCCGTGAGGGCCGGCAGGCCGAGGACGAGGAGCGCGCCCGGCCACAGCACCGGCACGGGTTTTTGCCCCAGCGCCACGGCGCGGCGGCTCGCACGGATCAGCAGTCCCGTCGCCCCGATGCCGGCCACGACGGCCAGGGGCACCAGGGCGGCGAACCCCGAAAACTCGGGGCGCGGGAGGAAGAGGCCGCGCTGGCTGAGATAGGCGCCCGCCCCCCACTGGGCCGGATCGCTCGACGGAGGCAGGGCGACGCGCACGGCGACGTACCAGACCAGGAGTTGCAGCAGGAGCGGCAGATTGCGGAACCCCTCGACATAGGCGGCGGCGAAGGCCCGGGCCAGCAGGTTGCCCGAGCGCCGGGCGATGCCGATGGCGAAGCCGAGGACGGTCGAGAGCACGATGGCGAGGCCCGACACCAGCAGGGTGTTGAGGAGCCCGACGAGGAACGCGTCGCGATAGGTGGCGGTGGCGGCCGCGTACGGGATCAGGCTCTGGCCGATGTCGAATCCGGCGGCCCGATCGAGGAAGCCGAACCCGGCGACGATCCCCTGGCGCGCGAGCTTTTGCGCCGCGTTGGCGGCGGCGAGATACGCGAGGGTGGCGAGCGCCAGGACGAGGACGGCCTGGACGAGGAGGGCGCGCCAGGAGGCGCGGGGGTTACGCATGGGAAGGGTACCCGCCAGAACCCGCCGCCCGCTGCGGAATCGGCGATCGCAGGCGAAGGGCTCTCGCGTGAATCGGTTGCCATAAGCCGGCTCGGTCGCCGTGCATCCCCTCGCCCCGCTTGCGGGGAGAGGGACGCGTCTCCCCCTTGCCGGGGAGCGCGTCGAGGCGGCAGCCGAGGGTGAGGGGGCGAACCCGAAGGAGCCTGATCCGAAGTCGCCCCCTCACCGTCGCTACGGCTGCGCCTGCGCTCATCGCAGGCACGACGGGGTGCCTGCGATCCTCTCCCCGCAAGCGGGGAGAGGGGGACGCGCACCCATGTTCGTGGCCCCCGCGAGGGCTCGGTTCGCCCAAGGCGTATGCCGTGGCCGCTCCCCTCACCGGATCGGGGGCCCGTACTGCAACCCGCCCTGGTTCCACAGGGCGTTGAGGCCGCGCGGGATCTTCAGGGGGGTGGCGTCGCCGAGGTTGCGGGCGAAGCTGTCGCCGTAATTGCCTACGTGGCGCACGATCCGGGCGGCCCAGTCCGTGGTCAGGCCGAGGCGCTCGCCGTAGCCGCCCTCGAGGCCGAGGATGCGCCGCACGTCGGGGCTCGGGGCCTCCCGGCGCATCTGCTCCACGTTGTCCTGGCGGATGCCGGCCTCCTCGGCGTCGATCATGGCGTAGTGGGTCCAGGCGACGATGTCGCGCCACTGGTCGTCGCCCTGGCGCACGCCGGGCGCGAACGGCTCCTTCGAGATGGCCTCGCTCAGGATCACGTGGTCGTCGGGATGCGCGGTCTTCAGGCGCTCGCCGTAGAGGGAGGACTGGTCCGTGGAATAGGCGTCGCAGCGGCCGGATTCGTAGGCGCCCAGCGTCTGCTCGCTGTTGGCGAAGGTGACCACGTTCTGGGTCAGGCCCCGGGTGCGGAACCAGTCGGCGAGGTTGAGCTCCGTCGTGGTGCCCTGCTGCAGGCAGATGGTCGCCCGGTCGAGCTGCTTGACGTGCGTGACGTTGAGCGACTTGCGGACCAGGAATCCTTGCCCGTCGTAGAAGGTGATGGCGGGGAAGTTCATCGCCGCCGTGTCGCGCGACAGGGTCCAGGTGGTGTTGCGGGCGAGCACGTCGATCTCGCCCGATTGCAGGGACGTGAAGCGGGCGGCCGAGGATTGCGGGATGAAGCGCACGGCCTCCGGGTCGTCGAAGATCGCCGCCGCCAGCGCCCGGCAGAAATCGACGTCGAGGCCGCGCCAGCGGCCCTGGCCGTCGGGCACGCTGAAGCCCGCCACCCCGGGGCTGACCCCGCAGACGAGGTGCCCGCGCGCCTTCACCTGCGCCAGGGTGCGCTCGGGCGGGGCCGGCTCGGCCCGGGCGGGCAGAGGCGCGAAGAGCGCGAGGGCCAGGAGCAGGGCCGGCTTGAGCAGAGCCGACTTGAGCAGGGCCGGCTTGGGTCGAACCACGCGCATGCGCCTCCGGAGGTCCAGGGTCCGTCGGGCGACCTCTAACAGGGTCGCTCGGCCGCGTGAAAGGTCAGGCCGCGCCGTCCGCCGGCGGGCCGGCCTCCTCCCAGGCCTGGAGCCAGGCCTGCCGGTCGGCCGAGCCCTCCGGATAGGGGCAGGTCTCGGCGGGCTTGCCGTGGGTGCGGGCGTTGCGCCCCTGGATGAACGGGCTGTCGCTGGCCGTGGCCGTGGCGTCGGGATCCGGTGGCATGATGCGGGACTCCTGAAGGGAAGACGGCGCCGGCAGCGGCGCCGCGCGGTTCGTTAACGGCCTTGGGCTAAAGCTGTTGCGGTTCCGTGTTCTTGCGTCTCCTGCCTTCGCGTATCTGGGAAGTGCGTCGCCGTGCGTATCCTGCGTTCCCTCACCGTGACCGGTCTCTTCGGGATCAGCCTGACGATCATCGGCTTCACCTGCGTCGACCGCCTCGGCCATCCGGTGGCGGTGCCGTCGCCGGCCATGCCCACGATGGCGCGTCCGGTGGTGGCCGATCCCATCGCCACGGGGGCGCTGCCCGAGGCCCCCGCCCCGATGAAGACCGCCAAGGCCGCCCGGCCGAAGGCGGTGGAGGGGTTCGACACCGAGCGTCTCAACGCCCTCATGCGCGGCGACCCCGCCGTCACCCTGTCGCGCACGCGCTGATGCTATAAGCCCGTGGCGCGGGACGGACCGCGAGCGGGAGCCGCGATGTGGGCCTGATCTACGCGCTCGGCGCCTATCTGAGCTGGGGTCTCGTCGTCCCCGTGCATTTCCGCCTCCTCGACGCGGTGCCGGCCACCAGCATCCTGGCCCACCGCATCGTCTGGTCGGCCGTCCTCGTGGCCGGGCTGCTGGTGGCCCTGCGCCGCCGCATCCGCAGCCCGTTCCCCCTGGCGCCCCAGCACGGATTGCTCGTGCTCTCGGCCGGCCTCATCGGGGTGAACTGGCTGCTCTACCTGCGCGCCGTCCAGTCCGGGCACATGCTGGATGCCAGTCTCGGCTACTTCATCAACCCGCTCATGAGCGTGGTGCTGGGCGCCGTGGTGCTCGGCGAGCGCCTGCGCCCGGTCCAGGCCGCGGCGGTGGCGCTCGCCGCCGGGGCGGTGCTCCTGGCGGTGGTGGTGGCCGGCCACCTGCCCTGGGTGTCCCTGGCGCTGGCGGCGAGCTTTTCCCTCTACGGTCTCGTGCGCAAGGTGGTGGGGGTCGATGCCATGGTGGGCTTCGCCGCCGAGACCGCCGTGCTCCTGCCCGTGGCGCTCATCTACCTCGTCCTGTTCGCGCCGCCCGTGGTCGCGGGCGATCCCGGGCGCGCCGGCCTCCTCGTGCTCACGGGCGTCACCACCGCCCTGCCGCTGATCTGGTTCGCGGCCGCCGCCGAGCGCCTGACGCTGGCGACCCTCGGCCTGATGCAGTACCTCGCCCCGAGCTGCCTTCTCGTGCTCAGCGTCGCCGCCTACGGCGAGCGCCTGGAGCCGCACCGGCTGGTGCTGTTCGGCCTGATCTGGCTGGCCCTCGCCCTATACGCGGCGGACGCGTACCGCGCGGCCCGAAGGGCGCGGGCGGCCTGACCCGCCCGCATCCCCGGTCGGGCCGCCGGCGTTCGCACGGCACGCGGGACGCGCGGGTCCCCTCGCCTTCCGGACGGATCTCCTCCCGGACAGGGCTGTTTCCAGGCGGGGTTCTCGCGGACGACCGGGGCCGGTGTCATACCTCTTCCGGCCCAATCCGGTCGATCCCTTCGGGATGGCGGATTTGGGCTTCGCTCAGGCGCCGCGCGGGCTTGTCCGATCCAGCCACCGCCCTGATCGAGCGGAGACCGTATCACGGCGCCAGCCACGTTCCCGTCCACCCCGCCTCCCCGCACCCCGCCTCCCCGCGCGCCCAACCGGCCCGGCGATGCCCGCGCCGGTCGAGGAACAGGAAGTCGAGGCGCTCCGCCGTCACCACCACGGCGCAGAAATTCGCGCGGCTGAGGTCCAGGTCGGCGCCGTCCTCCGGCTGGGTGTAGGCCCCGCCCGTCGGCAACGCCGTGCCGGGCGCAGGAGCGATCCCGTAGCAGGTCCGGCTCATGATCCGCGAGCCGGCCCAGGCGGCCTCGGCGAGCGCGTCGTCCGTGTGGAGGCGGGCCGACCCCGCGACCCGGATCTGGATCTTCGTGGCGGTGTCGTAGCCGTGCAGGGCGGCCCGGCCCGACGCTTCGATCTCGGCGGCCTTGGCCGAGCGGCGGTCGCAGTGGAACCGCAAGCGGCCCGTCGCGGGATCGGCTTCGCGCAGCACCACGGTCCGCACCTGCGACTGGCCGTGGGCGTCCACGGTGGCGAGCGCCGGCATGTGGAAGGCGTTGCGCCGCAAGCGCGGCCCCTCCTGCAGGAGGCGCCAGACTTCGAAGAAGCTGGCGTCGAGGCTGTCGTGGAAGGGCGGGAGCGGCGACGGGGCGGGATTCATCGGGCGCGCCGCTCGCGCAGGATGAGGGCGACGTTGCGGAGATAGATGCCCGTCGAGAGGGCCTGCCCGAAGATGATCACGGGCTCGCGCCGCACGAGGCCGTAGACGAGGGTCATGAGGCCGCCGGCGATGGAGAGGAACCAGAACGAGAGCGGCATCACGCTCTTTCCCGCCCGCTCGGAGGCGAGCCATTGCAGGATGAAGCGGGCGCCGAACACCGCCTGCGCCAGGATGCCGAACACCAGCCAGCCGTCGAAGCGGGTCACGAACACGTCGTAGACGTAGCCGCGCAGATCCGCGGCGAGCTGGATGATCATCGGCCGACCTCGGTGACGGCGGGCGCCGGCCGCTTGCGGCGGATGAGCCACCACACCCCGGCGAGATCGAGGAGCCCGACCCAGAGCCGGTCGAACAGGCCGTAATTCGACTGTCCGGTGAAGCGGGGCCGGTCGACCACGTCGCGGTGGACCACGGCGAACCCCTCGCGGGCGACGAGCGCCGGCATGAAGCGGTGGAGGGCGTCGAAGGCGGGCAGCGCCCGGTAGACCTCGCGGCGGAACACCTTGAGGCCGCAGCCGGTGTCGCGGGTGGCGTCGCGCAGGATGCGCCCGCGCACCCCGTTGGCGATGCGCGACTGCAGGGTCTTGAGGCGCCCGTCCTTGCGCCCGACCCGCTGGCCCTGGGCGAGGCCGGCTCCGGGGCCGCCCTGTTCGAGGGCCGCGAACAGGGCCGGGATGAAGGCCGGGTCGTTCTGGCCGTCGCCGTCGAGGGTGGCGATGACGGGGGCCCGCGCCGCCGCGACCCCGCTGCGCACGGCCGCCGACTGGCCGCCGCTATGGCCGTGGCGCAACACCCGCAGCCACGGCCTGGCGCGGGCGGCCTCGGCCAGCAGCCCGGGCGTCGCGTCGGTGGAGCCGTCGTCGACGTAGATCACCTCGAAGGGCTCGAGCGGCGCGCAGGCGGCCTCGATCTCGGCCAGCAGGCCCGCGATGTTGCCGGCCTCGTTCTTCACCGGCACCACCACGGAGAGGCGCAAGGTTGGGGCCGACGTTCGGGGCGAGGCTGGAATCTGAGCGTTCAAGGGATCACCGCATAGGCCGAGAGGTCGACCCGCCGGCCACCATTGATGTTGAAGCCGGAGACTTGGCCCACCACCCGGGGCAGAATTGTGCCCGCCGCGATGGCCGCGTCGAAGGCGGCGGCGAACCGGCTGTCGACGAAGACGAGGCGGCAGCCGCCCTGCGTCAGGAAGGACGCCGCCTCCGCAGCCGTGGAGGGGGTGGCGAGATCCGTGCCGACGAGGAAGACGAGGCTCGGCTCGCGGTAGCCGAGGCTCGCGACCTTCGGCTCCGCGCAGGGCAAGGCGTCGCGGATGGCGGCGAGGCGCGGCGACACCTTGAGGGCGGAGAGATCCGGCTGGGTCAGGCCGAACACCCCCGGGCTGAGCAGCAGGGCGGCCAGGATGGCGAGGAGCAGCGCCCGCTCGGGCAGGGCCCGGGCGAAGGCGCGCCAGGACAGGATCGCCACGGCGCAGGCCGCGAGGAGCAGCGGCAGGCCGGCCAGCGGCACGGTCCGGTCGAGGCTCCAGGCGGCCGAGACGAGGCCGATCGTCAGGCCGACGGGGATGAGGACGACGAGGCCGGCCACGATCCGGGCGCCGCGCCGGGCGGGATCGAGGGCGCCGGCGGAGAGCGCCAGGACGGTGAGGATCGCCACCGCCGGCATCAGGGGCAGCACGTAATGCGGCAGCTTGGTCGGCACCCCCTCGAACAGGGCCCAAGCCGGCACGATCCAGGCGAGGAGGAAGGCGACCGCGTTGGTGCCGCGCCGACCCCAGGCATACGGGATGGCCAGCGCCGCGAAGGCCGCGCCCGGCCAGAAGGTGGCGTAGAACACCACGGCGTAGGTGCCCGGCGGCGCCCAGTGCTTCTCGGCCCCGCCGCCGACCTTGGCGAGCATGTCGTGGCCCACCGCCTCGCCGTAGAACGCGCCCCCGCTCTTCCACGCGATGGCGAGGAACCACGGGGCGACGAGGGCCAGGGTCAGGGGCAGGCCGAGGCCGGGGCGCAGGGCCAGCAGCCACCGGGCCGAGCGGGCCCGCACGGACAGGACCAGCGCCGGCAGGGCGCAGAACAGGGGCACCATCGGCCCCTTCACCAGGACGCCCAGGGCGAGCCCGAGCCAGAAGGCCAGCACCGTTCCCGTATCGAGCGGGGTGCCGCGCCGCAGCCACGCCCGGGCGAGGCCGCCGAGGCTCGCCACGGCGCAGGCGCACAGGAGGGCGTCTGTCTTGGCCAGATGCGCTTCCGCCGCGAGCATCACGCAGGCGCCGAACAGGGCGGCGGCGAGCAGCGCCCCGCGCCGGGGCAGGAACGCGAGGGCCGCCCAGTAGGTGAGCAGGATGGCGGCGAGCGCCCCGACCAGCGAGGGGATGCGGTAGAGCGCGATGGCGGTGCGGGCCTGCGGCACGCCCAGGCCCTCGGCGGCGGCGACGACGGCCGCCTGCGCCCAGTAGATTCCCACGGGTTTCTTGTGGCGGGCCTCCCCCTGGAAGCGGATGTCGACGAGGTCCCCCGTCTCCAGCATCTGCTTGGAGGCCTGGGCGAAGCGCGGCTCGTCGCGGTCCATGGGCTGGAGCGAAGCGAGGCCCGGCAGGAAGCAGATCAGGCCGAGGGCCGCGAGGAGGGCGCAGGCCCGGCCATGGCTCGCGGCGCCGAGGCCGAGGAGGCGATCGAGGAACGCGAACGCGTCGCCCCGGGCCGCGCGGGGCTCGGCTTCGCTGGGCATCATGCGACGGGCATCACGGGAGGGGCCTGGAAGGCGGTCATGCACGGCTCCGGACCGGTCACCGGCCCTCGGATTTCGGTCGACGCCCCGACGGGCGGCGGTGTCGATGATGCGGGGCGGAATGTCAAATTCCCGCCGGGTCCGAAGTCCCCTCCCGTGAAGCCCCTTCCCGTGAAGTCCCCTCCCCGGCAAAGCGCCGGCGGTAGGCCCCCGGCGCGGCGCCGACGCAGCGCCGGACGGCGCGCCGCAGGGTCTCCTCCGAGCCGAAGCCGCAGAGGAGGGCGATGCGCTTGAGGGGCAGCCGGCTCTCCGCCAGGAGGCGCCGGGCCGCCTCGACCCGCAGGCGCTCGAGGGCGCGGGCGGGGGTGAATCCGGTGGCGGCCCGGTAGTGCCGGGCGAACCCGCGCGGGCTCATGCCGGCCTCGGCGGCGAGGCGCTCCACCGTGAGGGGCTCGGAGAGGTTCTCGCCGATCCAGGCATGGAGCGCGTCGAAGCGCGAGCCGGCCTGGAGGGCCAGCGCGGTGCTGAACTGCGCCTGGCCGCCGGGGCGCTTGAGGAACACCACGAGGTGGCGCGCCACGGCGAGCGCCGCCGCGCGGCCGAGATCGGCCTCGACCAGGGCCAGCGCGAGGTCGATGCCCGCGCTGACCCCGGCCGAGGTCCACAGATCGCGATCGCGGATGAAGATCGGGTCGGGCTCGACGCGGGCCTCCGGGTAGCGGCGGGCGAGGGCGTCGCAGGCCGTCCAGTGGGTCGCCACCCGGCGCCCGTCGAGGAGCCCGGCCGCCCCGAGGAGGAAGGCGCCCGTGCAGACCGAGGCGACCCGGCGGGCCCGGGCCGCCCGCCCGGCGATCCAGGCCGGCAGGTCGGTCGCCGACGCCGTGTGGACGCCGCGTCCGCCCGCGACGATGAGGGTGTCCACCGGCGCATCGTCCGCCGGAAGCGGTCCGGCCGCGAGGCCGAGGCCGGCGGAACTCCGCACCGGGCCGTCGGGCGCCACCACCGCCAGGGTGTAGGGCGGGGGCGATCCCACCGGCGTCAGATCGTTGGCCGTGGCGAACACCTGCAGCGGCCCCGCCACGTCGAGGAGCTGGACGTCGGCATAGGCCACGATCTCGATGGGGCGGGACCGGACGGCCGTGGCCGGACAATCTGGCAGGAAGCGAGGGACCTTGGTCATTCCAGCCACAGACTGCACCCGTATGGTCGCGCCTGTCCATCCCGTTCCGCCATCCCGTTCCGCCATGACTTCAGGAGTGGTCCATGAGTCTCCAGATCGGCCTTCTCGCCTTCCCCGACGTGCAGCAGCTCGACCTCACCGCCCCCTACGAGGTCTTCGCCATGATCCCGGGGGCGACGGTCCACCTCGTCGCCGCCGGCCTCGACCCGATCACGAGCGCCACGGGCCTCGTGCTGACCCCCACCGTGCGGATGGCCGACTGCCCGGTCCTCGACGTCCTGTGCGTCCCCGGCGGGGTCGGGGTGAACGCCCTGATGACGGATCGCGGCGTCCTGGCCTTCGTGCGCGAGCGGGCGAAGACCGCCCGCTTCGTCACCTCCGTCTGCACCGGCGCCCTGGTGCTCGGCGCCGCCGGCCTGCTCGAGGGCCGGCGCGCCACGACGCACTGGGCCTCCCTCGATCTGCTCGCCGCCTTCGGGGCGACGCCCGTGGCCGAGCGCGTGGTGCGGGACGGCAATCTCCTCACCGGCGGCGGCGTGACGGCGGGGATCGATTTCGCCCTGGCGCTCGCCGCCGAACTCGTGGGCCGGGCGGGCGCGGAGGCGATCCAGCTCGGCCTCGAATACGCCCCCGCCCCGCCCTTCGACGCCGGCACGCCGGGATCGGCGCCGCCGGAGGTGCTCGCCGCGGCGCGGGCGCGGCTCTCCGCGTCGCGCGCCGCGCGCGAGGCCCTGGTCGAGGCGATCACCGGCCTCCGGCCGGAGGTCTGGGACCGCGCCGGGTCCTGATCGGCAAGCGCCGTCCGGCGCCTTTCTCGGGAAGCGCCGGCCGGCGCCTTTGGAGGTTCTCAAGTATTCTGCGCGCAGGATGAGGCCCGTGGATCGCGCTATCCTGGCGGCGGTCCTCGTGGCCGTCCTGCCTTGCGATCCTGCCTTGCGGCGATCCTGGCCCCGGCCCGCGTTCGTGGGAGTTGCAGCAGATGACCACGGGAGTCGCCACCCCCTCGAGACCGGTCTCGCTGCCCGCGCGCGCAGGGATGCCCGACGGCCTGCGCGTGGCCGCCATGGCGGCGATCCTCCTCGTGATGCTGGTGGGCGCCAACCCGTTCCACGACGGCACCGCGCCCGAGAACGCGGCCTCGGGGGCGGGCGGCAACCTCGGCAACCAGATCCTGTTCCTGATCATGGGCGCCGTCGCCGGCACGGTCCTGCTCGCCCGGGGCGCTGCCGCCCTGCGGCCCCTCGCCAGCCTGCCGATCCTCCTCATGCTCGGCTGGCTCGCCGTGTCCACGGCGCTGTCCATCGAGCCCCTGGTCTCGGCCCGCAGATTGTTCTCCCTCGTCATCATGACCGCCGCCGCGGTGGCCCTCCTCGTGGCGGCGCGGGACGCGCGTCAGTTCGCCACGGTGCTGGGCGCCACGGTGCTGGGGATCGTGGGCGTGAGCTATCTCGGCCTCGTGCTCGTCCCCGAGCGGGCCATGCACACGGCCTTCGACCTCATCGAACCCGAGCACGCCGGCAGCTGGCGCGGGATCTACCCGCACAAGAACGCGGCGGGTGCCGCCATGGGGGCGTTCGTGTTCGTCGGCCTGTTCTGGGCGGGGACCGGCCGGCGCATCCTCGGCGTCCTCCTGGCGGGCGCCGCCGCCACGTTCCTCGTGTTCACCAACGCCAAGACCTCCATCGCCATCACACCCGTGGTGCTCGCCCTCACCTGGCTCTCCACCTGGTCCGGGGCGACCCCCTGGCGGCGCCTCGTGCTGCTCACGCCCCTGGCGCTCCTGCTGACGGTGACGGTGGGGTCGGTCCTCGTGCCGGGGATCGGCGCCCTCGTGGCGAATCTGGCCGGCGATCCGACCTTCACCGGCCGCACGGAGATCTGGGAGTTCGCCGCCGACAACATCGCCAAGCGCCCCCTCGCCGGCTACGGCTACGGCGCCTTCTGGGAGAGCGTGTTCTACGGCGGCGGCGCCGACGCGGCGACCTGGGTCAACCGGGCCACGGATGCGCATAACGGCTACCTCAACACCGCCCTCGAATCCGGCCTCGTCGGCCTCGCCCTCACGGCGTGGTGGATCGTGTGGGCGCCGGTGACCGACCTGCAGAACCGGGCCGGGGGGCGCCGCCTCGATCCCCTGGCGATGCTGTTCCTGCGCCTGTGGCTGTTTTCCATCCTCGTCGCGGTGTTCGAATCGGTGTTCTATCAGGCCACCAACGGGCTCTATTTCCTCCTCGTGGTGGCGGTGCTGGGCCTGCGCTACCTGGCGCGGACCCGGGTGGTGGCGGGCGGGGAGGACCGGGCATGATTCCGCGCGCGCAAACCCCCGCTCCCGCCGGCCCCCATCCGGCGGTGGAACCCCTGCCGGCGCTGACCTCCCTGCGCTTCGTGGCGGCGGCCTACGTCCTCGCCTTCCACTTCACCGGCTACCAGGTCGCCCGGGCGGCGATGCCCGACGCGATCTTCCTCGGCTATTCGGGGGTGACGTTCTTCTTCCTCCTGTCGGGCTTCATCCTGGCCTACAATTACCGGCGGGTGGATCTGTCGGAGCGCGCGGCGCTGGTCCGCTTCCTGCGCGCGCGGGTGGCGCGGGTCTATCCCGTCTACCTCCTGGCGCTGGCCGTCGGGCTGCCGTGGTTCGTCGCCTGGACGGTGAAGGTCCTGCCCCCCCTGCAGACCCTGATGGCGTCGAGCGTGGTCCTGGCGCCGCTCGGCCTCCACGCCTGGGTCCCGGGGGCGGCCTGCGCCCTCGACTGCCCGAGCTGGTCGGTCTCGGCGGAGCTGTTCTTCTACGCCGTCTTTCCCCTCCTCCTGCCCCTGGTCCTGCGCCGGCCGGGACTGACGGCGCTCGCGACCCTCGCGGCCTGGGCCGCGTCCACCGCCCTCGCGATCCTGGCCTGGAACCGCTACGCCCCCGGCCTCTCCCTCATCGCGCCGACCACGGATGCGGCGACGATCCTGGCGCAGGCGATCAAGTACAACCCCCTGCTGCGCCTGCCCGAATTCGTCGCCGGCCTGCTCCTGTTCGTGCTCTGGGAGCGGGTGCGCCTGCCGGTTCCCGTGCTTCTCGCGGCGGCGGGAGCGGCGGCGCTCGTCCTCGTCGCCATGGTCGAAAAAATCCCGGAGCCGCTCATGCACAACGGGCTCACCGCCCTGGTCTGGGCGCCCGTGATCCTGGCCGGCGCGCAGGTCCGCTCCGGTCCGCTCACCGCCGGGTGGTTCGTCTTCCTCGGCCGGATCTCCTTCGCCCTCTACCTCCTGCACGCGCCGGCCTACGGCCTCGTGGCCAGCCTCGACCGGGTGCTCCTCTCCGGCCGGCTCGCCGGCGTCCCCTGGCTCGGCGTCACCGTCGCCACGCTCCTGTCGCTCGCCCTCGCCAGCGCCGTGCATCTCTGGATCGAGGAACCGGCGCGCCGGCGCATCCTGCGGCCACGGCCCCCGGTGCGCCCGGCGGCGGCCGTGCCCTCCGCCTGACGGGCCCCCTGTCCCCGTCCGGATATCCCCCGACCCGATGATCCTCCCCCAGAACACAGCCCTCCCGCATCCGGCCTATCGCCCCGACATCGACGGCCTGCGCGCGCTCGCCGTCCTCGTCGTGCTGTTCTTCCATGCCGGCGTCCCGGGCCCGTCCGGCGGGTTCGTCGGCGTCGACGTGTTCTTCGTGATCTCAGGATACGTCATCACCCGGGGCATCCTCGCCGATGTCGCCGCCGGGCGATTCTCCCTCGCCCGGTTCTACGAGCGCCGCATCCGCCGCATCCTGCCGATGCTGGTGGTGACGATCCTGGCGACCGACGCCCTCGCCCTGGTGTTCCTGCCGCCCGGCGCCCTGGACGACTACGCACGCAGCGTGGTGGCGACCGCGGCCTTCGCCGCCAACCTGTTCTTCTGGAAGAGCGCCGGCTACTTCGACCTCGAGGCGCAGACCCGGCCCCTGCTCCACACCTGGTCGCTCGCCGTCGAGGAGCAGTTCTACCTCGTCGTGCCCCTCGTCCTGCCGCTGCTGCTGGCCCGATCGCGCCGGGTCGCGGCGACGGCCCTGCTCGCCGCCCTCCTGGCGTCGCTGGCCCTCAGCGTGGCCCTCACCGACAGCGCACCGAGCGCCAGCTTCTACCTCCTGCCGACCCGCGCCTGGGAACTCCTCGTCGGCGCCCTCCTGGCCTTCCCGGCCGGATGGGTGGCGCCGCGGGCCCTGCGCGAGGCCATGGCGGCGGCCGGCCTCGGGCTCGTCGCCACCGCAATCCTCGCCTACGACGAGGCCACGCCGTTTCCCGGCCTCGCCGCCCTGGCGCCCTGCCTCGGCGCGGGCCTGCTCATCGCGGCCGGCACAGGACCGACGCTCGTCGGCCGCCTGCTGTCGGCGCCGCCCTGCGCCGGCCTCGGGCGGATGTCCTACGCCCTCTACATGGTGCACTGGCCCGTGGTGGTGTTCACCCGCTACGCCCTCCTGCGCGAGCCGGCCGGGTGGGAGGTTTTCGGCGTCGTCGCCGCCTGCTTCGGCCTCGCCTACGGCGCCTGGCGCTGGATCGAGACGCCGTTCCGGTATCCGCGACCGACCGGAGGGACACTCGGCCGCCGCCCGCTCTTCGCCGCCACGGCCGCGACCCTGGCGACCCTCGCGGCGCTGGGCCTCGCCGGCACCCTCGCGGACGGCTTTCCGTCGCGCTATCCCGACACCCGGCCGGGCGCCCTCGCCGCCCTCGAGCGCGAGGGCTGGAAGGGCGGGCGCTGCTTTCTCGAGAACCAGCGCGCCGCGGACTGGGCCGGGGCCGAATGCCTGCTGGCCGGGGGCGCGCCCGCCACCGCCCTCCTGTGGGGCGATTCGTACGCCGCCCACTACGTGCCCGGCCTCGTGCGCAACGCGCCGGCGCTCAGCCACAGCATCCTGCAATACACCTTCGCCGGCTGCCCGCCGCTCCTCGCCTACGCCTCGCGGGCCAAGCCCGGCTGCCGGGACTTCAACGCCCACGCCTTCGAGATCATCCGCGCCTATGGCATCGACAGCGTGGTGCTGGCCGCCCGCTGGGACCTCCTGCCCGCCCGGACGCTCGCCGGTCTCCCCGACACCATCGCGCGGCTGGCCGCGATGGGGGTCGCCGTCTCGGTGATCGGCCCCTCGCCGCTCTTCGCCTTCGACGTGGCGGTGCTGGGCGCGCGCGGCGCGGGAACCCACGCCGACGGCTCGGCGGCGTGGTTCGCCCACCGGGGCGACCCGGCGGTCCGGCGCCTGTCGGCGAAGGCCCGCTTCGCCGATCCCCTGCCGGCCTTCTGCGACGGCCCCCTGTGCCGCTACCGCGCCGACGGCACCGACCTGTTCCTCGACACCGGCCACCTGTCGCGGGCGGGCAGCGAGCGGGCGGTGCGGGCGTATTTTCCGCTCCTGCGCTGAGCCGGGGATCACAATCGCGCCCAGATCATGTCAGCGAGCGTTCAGCCGGGCGGGGGCATTTTGGTTGGCGATCCGGTCCTCGCGGCCGGATCGCCCTCACAACAGCAGAAGGGTCTGTTCCATGTCTGTGAACGCGCTCGTCGCGGCTCTCGCCGTCGCCTGCGGTGTCGGCCTCGCCTCGGCCGCCCATGCCGCTCCGCTGCCCCCGCCTCCCGCCGGCCCCCTCGCGGGCCCGTTTGCCGGTTCCCCCACGGATGCCACGGTGCAGACCGTCGCCTTCGGCTGCGGCCCCGGCTGGGCGCCCAACCGCTGGGGCCGGTGCCGCCCGATCTACCGGGGCTACGGCCCGCGCCCGTTCTACGGCCCCCGGCGCTTCTACGGGCCGGGCTACGGCTACGGCCCGCCGCGCCCGTTCTACGGCCCCCGCCCCGTCTACGGGCCGTTCTACTAGGGCGTCTCTGCAAAGGGTTCACGGGCGTGGTGATCGCCCCCATGTTGTCGGGATGCGACGTTACGAACTGACTGATGCGCAGTGGGAGCAGATCGCCCCGTTGCTGCCTCCGCAGAAGCCGCGCACGGGCCGGCCAG
>NZ_JAKSXV010000015.1 GCF_022829345.1 Methylobacterium sp. J-090
CGAGATGGTCATGCCCGGCGACAGCGTCACCATGGACGTCACCCTCATCGTCCCCGTCGCCATGGAAGAGAAGCTCCGCTTCGCCATCCGTGAAGGCGGACGCACCGTCGGCGCCGGCGTCGTCGCCGCCATCAACGAGTAGTCTTCCGTCCAACGGTCAGTCTGCAGGGAACGACAGAGGGGCGGGTCCTCGCGCCCGCCCCCTCCTCGTCCCGCCAAGGTTTCAGGTCATGAACGGTCAGAATATTCGCATCCGCCTCAAGGCGTTCGATCATCGGATTCTCGATGCCTCGACCCGCGAGATCGTCTCGACGGCCAAGCGCACCGGCGCCACCATCCGTGGTCCGATCCCGCTGCCGACGCATATCGAGAAGTTCACCGTCAACCGCTCGCCGCACATCGACAAGAAGTCGCGCGAGCAGTTCGAGATGCGCACCCACAAGCGCGTCCTCGATATCGTCGATCCGACGCCGCAGACCGTGGACGCGCTGATGAAGCTCGACCTCGCCGCCGGCGTGGACGTGGAGATCAAGCTCTAAGTCCCGCGGGGATTTAGAGCTTACCGTAAATCGCGCGAGGGGAGACACCTATGCGCTCAGGCGTCATCGCACAGAAGGTCGGCATGACCCGCATCTTTACGGATGCAGGCGAACATGTCCCGGTCACAGTGCTTAAAATCGATCAATGCCAGGTGGTTGCCCACCGTACCGTCGAGAAGAACGGCTACGTCGCCCTTCAGGTCGGCGTCGGCAAGGCCAAGGTGAAGAACGTGTCGGCTGCCGAGCGCGGCCGGTTCGCGGTCGCCAAGGTCGAGCCCAAGCAGAAGCTCGCCGAGTTCCGCGTGTCGCAAGACAAGCTGATCCCGGTCGGCGCCGAGATCACCGCCGACCACTTCATCCCGGGCCAGTTCGTCGACGTGACGGGCACCACCACGGGTAAGGGGTTCGCCGGCGGCATGAAGCGCTGGAACTTCGGCGGTCTTCGCGCCACCCACGGCGTGTCCGTGTCGCACCGCTCCATCGGTTCGACCGGTGGCCGTCAGGATCCGGGCAAGACCTTCAAGAACAAGAAGATGCCCGGTCACATGGGTGTCGATCGGGTCACGACTCAGAACCTGCGCGTCGTCCGCACGGACGTCGAGCGCGGCCTGATCCTGGTCGAAGGTGCGGTTCCCGGCGTCGCCGGCGGCTGGATCCAGATCCGCGACGCGGTGAAGCGCAAGCTCCCCGCGGACGTTCCGCAGCCTGGCAAGTTCCGTGAGCTGGGCGCCGCGCCCGTCTCCGACGCCCCGGCTCCCGAGGCTCCCGCTTCCGAGGAGAACGCGTGATGAAGCTCGATATCACCACCCTCGACGGCGCCGGAGCCGGTTCCGTCGAGCTCGACGAGACCATCTTCGGCCTCGAGCCCCGCGTGGACCTGCTCCAGCGCATGGTGCGCTGGCAGCTCGCCAAGCGTCAGGCCGGCACCCATGCGGTCAAGAACCGCTCGGACGTGAACCGGACCCGCAAGAAGCTGTACAAGCAGAAGGGCACCGGTAACGCCCGTCACGGCGCCGCCTCCGCTCCGCAGTTCCGCGGCGGTGGACGGGCCTTCGGTCCGGTCGTGCGCTCCCATGCCCACGATCTGCCGAAGAAGGTCCGGGCGCTCGCCCTCAAGCACGCCCTGTCGGCGAAGGTGAAGGATTCGACCCTCATCGTCATCGACGACGTGAAGCTCGAGGACGGCAAGACCAAGTACCTCGCCGCCCGCTTCGAGAAGATGGGTCTGTCGAGCGCGCTGTTCATCAGCGGGCCCGAGGTCGACGTGAACTTCGGTCGCGCCGCCCGGAACATCCCGATGATCGACGTGCTTCCGATCCAGGGCATCAACGTCTACGACATCCTGCGCCGCGACAAGCTCGTGCTGACGCGCGCAGCGATCGATGCGCTGGAGGCGCGTTTCAAATGACTGCCGATCCGCGCCACTACGACATCATCGTCTCCCCGGTCATCACCGAGAAGGCGACGAACCTCACCGAACAGAACAAGGTCGTTTTCCGGGTTGCCCCGAAGGCGACGAAGCCGCAGATCAAGGAAGCGGTCGAGAAGCTGTTCGACGTCAAGGTGACGGGCGTGAACACGCTCGTGACCAAGGGCAAGAAGAAGATCTTCCGCGGGCTTCGCGGACAGCGTTCGGACGTGAAAAAAGCGATCGTGACCCTCGCCGAGGGTGAAACGATCGATGTCACGACCGGCCTCTGAGACAAGTCGGGTTAAGGATTACCACCGATGGCCTTGAAGACATTCAAACCGGTCACGCCGAGCCTTCGCCAGCTCGTGCTCGTCGACCGCCGTGAGCTCTACAAGGGCAAGCCGGTCAAGAAGCTCACCGAGGGCAAGTCGTCGTCCGGCGGCCGCAACAACCTCGGCCGCATCACCGTCCGCTTCCGCGGCGGCGGTCACAAGCGCACCCTGCGCAACGTCGACTTCAAGCGTCGCATGCAGCTGGGCGTGAGCGCCACCGTCGAGCGGATCGAGTACGATCCGAACCGCACGGCGTTCATCGCGCTGATCGCGTTCCCGGACGGCACGCAGAGCTACATCATCGCGCCCCAGCGCCTGTCGCCGGGTGACAAGGTGATCGCGGCCGAGCAGGTCGACATCAAGCCGGGCAATGCCGGTCCCGTCGGCAACATGCCGGTCGGCACGATCGTGCACAACGTCGAGCTGAAGATCGGCAAGGGCGGCGCCATCGCCCGCTCCGCCGGCAACTATGCCCAGATCGTCGGGCGCGACCAGGGTTACGTCACCCTGCGCCTGAACTCGGGTGAGCAGCGCCTGGTCCACGGTCAGTGCTTCGCCAGCGTCGGCGCGGTGTCGAACCCGGACCACATGAACATCTCGCTCGGCAAGGCGGGCCGCAATCGCTGGCTCGGCAAGCGCCCGCACGTCCGCGGCGTCGCCATGAACCCGGTCGATCACCCGCACGGCGGCGGTGAGGGACGCACGTCCGGCGGCCGTAACCCGGTCACGCCCTGGGGCGTTCCCACGAAGGGGAAGAAGACCCGCTCGAACAAGCGGACCGACGTCTTCATCCTGTCCAGCCGTCACAACCGCAAGAAGTAACCATCATGGCACGCTCGCTCTGGAAGGGGCCGTTCATCGACGGCTACCTCCTCAAGAAGGCTGAGACCGCGCGCGGATCCAGCCGCAACGAAGTCATCAAGATCTGGAGCCGCCGCTCCACGATCCTGCCGCAGTTCGTCGGGCTCACCTTCGGTGTGCACAACGGGCAGAAGCACATCCCGGTCTACGTGTCCGAGGAAATGGTCGGCCACAAGTTCGGCGAGTTCTCGCCGACGCGGACCTTCCACGGTCACGCGGCCGACAAGAAGTCGAAGAGGCGCTGAACATGGGCAAGCCCGCCACTCCCCGCGCGCTCCCCGAGAACGAGGCTCAGGCCGTCGCGCGCATGCTGCGCGTCAGCCCGCAGAAGCTCAATCTCGTCGCGCAGCTCATTCGCGGCAAGAAGGTCGAGTCGGCCCTCGCCGACCTCGAATTCTCCCGCAAGCGGATCGCCCGCGAGGTCAAGAAGTGCCTCGAGAGCGCCATCGCCAACGCCGAGAACAACCACAATCTGGACGTCGATGACCTCATCGTCGCCCAGGCGTTCGTCGGCAAGGCCCTCGTGCTCAAGCGCTTCCACGCTCGGGCCCGCGGCCGCGGCGCCCGCATCCTGAAGCCCTTCGCGAACCTCACCATCGTGGTGCGCGAAGTCCCGACCGCCGAAGCGGCGTGAGGAGGACCTGATGGGCCAGAAAGTCAATCCGATCGGTCTGCGGCTCGGTATCAACCGGACCTGGGACTCCCGCTGGTTCGCCCAGAAGGGTGAATACGCCAAGCTCATGCACGAGGACGTCGCCATCCGCGCCGCCCTCATGAAGCAGCTCAAGCAGGCTGCCGTCTCGAAGATCGTCATCGAGCGTCCGCACCGGAAGTGCCGCGTCACCATCCACTCGGGTCGTCCGGGCGTGGTGATCGGCAAGAAGGGCGCCGACATCGAGAAGCTGCGCAAGCTCGTCGGCACCCTGACCAAGGCCGACGTGACGATCAACATCGTCGAGGTGCGCAAGCCCGAGATCGACGCCACCCTGGTGGCCGACTCGATCGCCCAGCAGCTCGAGCGCCGTGTCGCCTTCCGTCGCGCCATGAAGCGCGCCGTGCAGTCGGCCATGCGTCTCGGCGCCGAGGGCATCCGGATCAACTGCTCCGGCCGTCTCGGCGGGGCCGAGATCGCCCGCCAGGAATGGTACCGCGAGGGCCGCGTGCCCCTGCATACCCTCCGGGCCGATGTTGATTACGGTGTCGCCACCGCCTTCACGACCTACGGGACGTGCGGGATCAAGGTTTGGGTGTTCAAGGGCGAGATCCTCGAGCACGACCCGATGGCACAGGATAAGAAGGCGCAGGAAGAGGGTGGCCGTTCGGGCGGCCGTCGCGAGCGCGATGGCGAGGGTGGCCGCGAGCGCGGCCGGCGCGAGCACGCCTGACGGCGTGTTCGTGACCCCGTCGCCCTAGAAAGGTGTTGAGAGGCTGCCATGTTGCAACCCAAGAAGACCAGGTTCCGTAAGCAGTTCAAGGGTCGCATCCACGGTGCGGCCAAGGGCGGCTTCGACCTCAACTTCGGGACCTTCGGCCTGAAGGCCGTCGAGCCCGAGCGCATCACCGCGCGGCAGATCGAGGCGGCCCGCCGCGCGATCACCCGCGAGATGAAGCGCCAGGGCCGCGTCTGGATCCGGATCTTCCCGGACGTTCCGGTCACGGCCAAGCCCACCGAAGTCCGCATGGGCTCCGGCAAGGGTGCTCCCGAATTCTGGGCTGCCCGCGTGCATCCCGGTCGTATCATGTTCGAAGTCGACGGCGTGGCCGAGGATGTCGCGAAGGAGGCCCTGCGCCTCGGCGCGGCCAAACTCCCGATCCGCACGCGCGTCGTTCAGCGCATCGCTGACTGAGGGGAGGGGATCATGAAGTCGTCACAGAGACAGTCGGATCTCGCCGCCCTGTCGCCCGATCAGCTGAGCGATGAGCTGCTGAGCCTGAAGAAGGAGCAGTTCAACCTGCGCTTCCAGGGCGCCACCGGCCAGCTCGAGAACGTCGCGCGCGTGCGTGAAGTCCGCCGCGATATCGCCCGCGTCCGTACGCTCCAGCGTCAGAAGACGCTGAAGTCCGCGCAGGCCTGAGGAGTACACCATGCCGAAGCGCGTATTGCAGGGCGTCGTCGTCAGCGACAAGGGCGAGAAGACCATCGTCGTGAAGGTGGAGCGCCGCTTCACCCACCCGGTGATGAAGAAGACCGTCCGTCGCTCGAAGAACTACCACGCCCACGACGAGACCAACGTCGCCAAGGTCGGCCAGACCGTGTCGATCGAGGAGTGCCGTCCGTTCTCGAAGACCAAGACCTGGCAGCTGGTCTCCGGCGCCACGTCGGAGGCTCCCGCCGCCGAGGCGTGAGTTTTCCAAAGGGACGAACCCAAAAAACGGGCGCAGGTATCTGCGCCCGTTTTTTTGTGCCCGCCCGAAGCGGTGCCGTGGCAGCACGCCGAACGTTCGGGTCGTCCACCCCGACGCGAAAAGTCTCTCCGCCGGTCGAGACGGGTTCCGGATCAGGGCGTCTCGGGCGCCGGCGTAACAGCTGCCGCCGGCTTCTTCCGCCATGGTGCATCCGCCGACCAATCGCCGGCCATGATGCTGCCATAGGGCTCGACCGAATCGACGATGTCCGCAAGGTCATACTTCGTGATCTGCGCGCGGACCGACGCCGTGTCCTTGTAGGCGCCCGGAAGCTCGGACAGGTCGGGCTTGCCGAAGAAGAACCGGGCGTCGATGCCCTCGGGCCATTCCGGCGTGTGTCCGCGCAGGTAGGCGGCCCGGCTCATGTTGCGACCGGCCCCGTGGGGGGCGAACCCGAGGGCCTCCGGTCGATTGCGGTGCCGAGCAATGAGGATTGGCGCCCCCATGTTCAGCGGAATCAGGGTCCGTCCGTCGTCGTCCGGCGAGAACCCCGGCCAGGACGGCGTCGCGCCCTTGCCGTGGTAGTAGAATCCGTCCTCCCGCCGGAAGACGAAGTTGTGCTCGTTCCAGAACCGGTCCACGACGCCGGCCCCCAGGCGCGCCAAGGCAAGATCGTGGATCGCGTAGTGGCTCTCCCGGGTCCATTCGCGCACGATCTGCAAGGCGTCCCAGTAGGAGCGACCGTTCTCGCTGTCGGCCTTGATCCAGGCATTGTGGGGTGGAACCGTGGGAGCGACCTTCGCCGTATGGCGCTTCGCCAGCGCCATGCCCCTGGTGTAGAGCTGGGCACCGAGGCCCCGCGAGCCGTGATGGGTCACGAGGGCGGTTTGGCCGGAAGAGGCCAGTCGGCCGACATAGGCGAAATGGTTGCCGTCGCCCTGCGTGGCGAAGTCCTTCGCCGCCCGGCTTGCAAGGCTTGCGAGAAGCACGTTCGTGTCGATGCGCGCGCGGATCCCGGCTGGCATCGCAACGGCGTCCTCGCGGCCGCCCGGTCCGAAATGGCAGACCGCGTGCACGGCATCGAGGACGGCACGGGGGTCCTGCTCGCCTGAGAGCACCGTGATGGCGACGGAACAGCAGATGTCGGCGGAATGGAAGCCGGGATGAATCGCATCCTCGCAGGCCACCGCACCGCCAACGGGAATCGTGCCGGGCTCCCGTCCCGACGGGCAGGCATCCGGCATGACCACGCCGGCGCGAATCGTCGGGACGCGCATCAGTTCGTCCATATGCGCAAACACCTTCTGGGCGTTGTCGCGCTCGACGGCGGTGTTCGTGTCGAGGAAGACGCCGTAGGCGAGCGGACGCTCACGCATCGGGGTCGTGGAAGGCACCATCCCGGCGACGGCGGCGATGATCTCCTGGTCGGTCGCACCGCCGTCGCGCAGCCTGTTGGCCTCGCGGATCGCGTCGGGAAAGTAGTCCCCCGGCGTGAAGCCCCAGCCGATCAACGCAGCGCCACCGATCGTCACCGTGCTTCTCCCAATCCGTCAGACGGGCGCGTCCGAGCCGCGACCGCAACCCAAGGTAGACGTGATTCGCACGGGTTGCACCGAGTTTCTCGAGATCGGGGCCCCGAACGCGGGGTCGCGGATCGCCGGCGAAGCGGTTTCTCGGGCGGTTCCCGCGACGGGCCTTGCACCGAGCCCCCCGCTGGTGTAGTGGGCATGCCTTCGCGACAGTTGAGAAGGGTGCTCGCATCCTTCGAACGCGGTGACCGCGCCGGTGTGAGAGCACCGATTGCGCGGTTCGTCATATGAGCCGGGGACATCAGATCCCCCTCAGGCGTCGTCCGCCGGACAATACCGTCCGCGTGCGGAAACCCGCCTGAAACAAAGAAAGGTCACTGCCCGTGATCCAGATGCAGACGAATCTGGACGTCGCCGACAACTCGGGTGCACGCCGTGTGATGTGCATCAAGGTTCTGGGCGGGTCGAAGCGTAAATACGCCGGTGTCGGCGACATCATCGTGGTCTCGGTCAAGGAAGCGATTCCCCGGGGTCGCGTGAAGAAGGGCGACGTCATGAAGGCGGTCGTCGTGCGCACCGCCAAGGAAGTGAAGCGTCCCGACGGTTCGGTGATCCGCTTCGACAAGAACGCCGCCGTTCTGATCAACAATCAGAAGGAGCCGATCGGCACCCGCATCTTCGGACCGGTGCCGCGCGAGCTTCGCGCCCGCAACCACATGAAGATCATCTCGCTCGCGCCGGAGGTGCTGTAATGGCCGCTAAGGTCAAGAAGGGCGACACGGTCGTCGTTCTCACCGGTCGCGACAAGGGTCGCTCCGGCGAGGTCACCCAGGTGCTCCCCAAGGAAGACCGCGCCTTCGTGCGTGGGATCAACCTGGTCAAGAAGCACCAGAAGCAGACGCAGAACCAGGAAGGCGGCATCGTCTCCAAGGAAGCTGCGATCCAGCTCTCGAATCTCGCGTTGCAGGACGCGAACGGCAAGCCGACTCGCGTGGGTTTCCGCATCCTCGAAGACGGCCGCAAGGTTCGCTTCGCCAAGACCACGGGGGACCAGATCGATGGCTGAGAAGAACATTGACGGGTACGTCCCGCGCCTGCGCAAGCACTACGACGACGTGGTGCGCCAGAAGCTGATCGAAGAGTTCGGCTACGCCAACCTGATGCAGGTTCCGACGATCTCCAAGATCGTCATCAACATGGGCGTCGGCGAGTCCACCGCCGATTCGAAGAAGGCCTCCGTCGCCGCCGGCGACCTGGCCCTCATCGCCGGCCAGAAGCCGGTCATCACCAAGGCCCGCAAGGCCATCGCGACCTTCAAGGTCCGCGAGGGCATGCCCATCGGCTGCAAGGTCACCCTGCGCCGCCAGCGCATGTACGAGTTCATGGACCGCCTCATCACCATCGCGCTTCCCCGCGTGCGTGACTTCCGCGGCCTGAACCCGCGCTCGTTCGACGGCAACGGCAACTACGCACTGGGCCTCAAGGAGCATCTCGTGTTCCCGGAGATCTCGTACGACAAGGCCGAGGCCACCTGGGGCATGGACATCGTCATCCAGACGACGGCCCGCACCGATGCTGAGGCGCGCGCGCTCCTCACGCAGTTCCGATTCCCGTTCCGGCAGTGAGACCCGTCTAGGTCTCATACGCGGACACCGGAGAGAGAAATGGCAAAGAAAAGCTCCATCGAGAAGAACAAGCACCGCGAAGCGCTGGTGAAGCTCTACGCTCCCAAGCGCAAGGCCCTGCTTGCCACGGCGAACGACCAGTCCCTCGAGATGGAGGAGCGCTTCGAGGCGCGCCTCAAGCTCGCGGAACTGCCCCGCAACTCGTCGCCCACCCGCGTCCGCAACCGTTGCGGCATCACCGGCCGCCCGCGCGCCTTCTATCGCAAGATGGGCATCTCGCGCATCGCGCTGCGCGAACTCGGCAACCAGGGTCTGATCCCCGGTCTCGTCAAGTCGAGCTGGTAAGGAGCAACCACCATGGTCAACGATCCCGTGGGTGACATGCTCACCCGCATCCGCAACGGTCAGCAGCGCCGCCGCAACGTCGTCCAGACGCCCGGTTCGCGCCTGCGCGCCAGCGTCCTCGACGTCCTGAAGTCCGAGGGCTACATCCGCGACTACGCGACAACGGATTACGGCAACGGCCGCACCGAGTTCGCCATCGAGCTGAAATACTACGACGGCCAGCCCGTCATCCGCTCGATCCAGCGCGTGTCGAAGCCCGGCCGCCGCGTCTACTCGTCCGTCGGCGAGCTGCCGCGCGTCGCCGACGGTCTCGGCGTCACCATCGTGTCCACCCCGCAGGGCGTCATGGCCGACCACGAGGCGCGCGAGCGCAACGTCGGCGGTGAAGTGCTCTGCAAGGTGTTCTGATCTCGGACTTGGAGGAATAAGGCGATGTCTCGCGTAGGCAAGAAGCCCGTTCCCGTCCCGTCCGGTGTGACGGCCACGGTGACCGGTCAAACGGTAACAATGAAGGGCTCCAAGGGTGAGCTCCAGTACGTCGTCCCGAGCGTGGTCGACGTGAAGTTCGAGGACGGCGCCGTCTCGGTGCAGCCCCGGAACCAGACCAAGCAGGCTCGCTCGCTGTGGGGCACCTCCCGTGCCCAGGTGGCGAACCTCGTCGAGGGCGTCTCCAAGGGCTTCGAGAAGAAGCTCGAGATCACCGGCGTCGGCTATCGTGCCGCCATGGCCGGCAAGGCGCTGAAGCTCTCCCTCGGCTACAGCCACGACGTGGAATACGAGATCCCCGCGGGGATCACCATCGCCGTGCCGAAGCCCACCGAGATCGTCGTCTCCGGCATCGACCGGCAGGTGGTCGGTCAGGTGGCGGCCGAGATCCGCGAATACCGCTCCCCCGAGCCCTACAAGGGCAAGGGCGTGAAGTACGCGGGTGAGTTCATCTTCCGCAAGGAAGGCAAGAAGAAGTAAGGGCCGGCCAACATGTCACGCAAAATCGATGCACTCGACCGCCGCAAGGCGCGTGTGCGCCGCGCGCTGCGGGCGGCGGCCAACGGACGTCCGAGACTCTCGGTGTTCCGTTCCTCGAAGCAGATCTACGTTCAGGTCATCGACGACGCGGCGGGCACCACGCTCGCCTCGGCGTCCAGCATCGAGAAGGATCTCCGCGGCGGTCTCAAGACCGGCGCGGACGTCGCGGCGGCCCAGGCCGTCGGCAAGCTCGTCGCCGAGCGCGCCAAGGCGGCCGGCGTCACGAAGGTGATCTTCGATCGCTCGGGCTACCTCTATCACGGGCGCGTCAAGGCGCTCGCCGATGCCGCCCGCGAGGGTGGCCTCGAGTTCTAGGACCGGCGGGGAGGGGACGGTTCGCCGTCCCCTCGATCCATGACGAATCAAGCGAGCGGGCCCGCCGCCCGCGCCAGTGAGATGGAAGTGTGAAACATGGCACGTGAACGTGAAGGCGGGGGCCGCGGCCGCCGCGACGACCGTGAGGAGCGCGACAGCGAGTTCGTGGACAAGCTCGTCCACATCAACCGCGTCGCCAAGGTCGTGAAGGGTGGACGCCGCTTCGGCTTCGCCGCCCTCGTGGTCGTCGGTGACCAGAAGGGCCGCGTCGGCTTTGGCCACGGCAAGGCCCGCGAAGTGCCGGAAGCCATCCGCAAGGCCACCGAAGCCGCCAAGCGCGGCCTCGTCCGCGTGGCGCTCCGCGAAGGTCGGACCCTGCACCACGACGTCCAGGGACGTCACGGCGCCGGCAAGGTCATCCTGCGCGCCGCCCCCCAGGGTACCGGCATCATCGCCGGCGGCCCCATGCGCGCCGTCTTCGAGACGCTCGGCATGCAGGACGTGGTGGCCAAGAGCCTCGGCTCCTCGAACCCCTACAACCTTGTGCGCGCCACCTTCGACGCCCTGAAGAACGAGGACAGCCCGCGCTCCGTCGCGGCCCGTCGCGGTCTCAAGGTGTCGGCGCTCCAGGCCCGCCGTCGTGACGCCGATCCGTCCGACCTGTCCGAAGCCGCAGTGGCTTGAGGGAGGGTCAGATGGCACAGAAGACCGTCCGTATCGAGCAGATCGGCTCGCCGATCCGCCGCGAGGGCGACCAGCGCGCGACGCTGATCGGCCTTAAGCTCAACAAGCTGCACCGGGTCTCCGAGCTGGAGGATACCCCCTCCGTGCGCGGCATGATCCGCAAGGTGCAGCACCTCGTGCGCGTCCTTGGCGACGCGGCCTGAGGGAGGGCATCATGAAACTGAATGAACTCCACGACAATCCCGGCGCAACCAAGAACCGGATGCGCGTCGGCCGGGGCATCGGCTCCGGCAAGGGCAAGACCGCCGGACGCGGCGTCAAGGGCCAGAAGGCCCGGACCGGCGTGTCCATCAAGGGCTTCGAGGGCGGTCAGATGCCGCTGCATCGCCGCCTGCCCAAGCGCGGCTTCAACAACCTGTACTCGACGGACCTGAATGAGGTGAACCTCGGCCGCGTCCAGCAGGCGTTGGATGCCGGTCGCCTCGAAGCCGGTGCCGTCGTCACTGTCGAGACCCTGATCGCGGCGGGCGTCTGCGCCCGGGCCCGCGACGGCGTCAAGCTCCTCGGCGTCGGCGAGCTGACCGCGAAGGTCTCCTTCGAGGTCACCCGCGCGTCGAAGTCGGCCATCGAGGCCGTCGAGAAGATCGGCGGCACCGTCACCGTGACCTACGGCGACGGCGTGTCCACCCGTGGCAAGCCCGCCCGCGTGGTTGCGTAGACGGCGATCCGACTTTAAGTCGAAGCCCTGAGCGGCGGCCCGTGCGACCTGCGCGTGGCCGCCGTTTCAGTTTTTTGGGAAGCCCGTCGCTCCCGCACGACAAAGATACTCAGGAACCGGTGCCATGGCCTCAGCCGCCGAGCAGCTTGCCGCGAACCTCAACTTCGGGGCCATCGCCAAGGCCGACGAGCTCAAGAAGCGCATCTGGTTCACCCTGGGTGCGCTGATCGTGTTCCGGCTCGGCACCTACATCCCGATCCCCGGCATCGATCCGGAACAGTTCGCCCGGAACTTCCAGCAGCAGGCCGGCGGCGTGCTGGGCCTGTTCAACATGTTCTCGGGCGGCGCCGTCGAGCGCATGGCGATCTTCGCCCTCAACATCATGCCGTACATCTCGGCCTCGATCATCATTCAGCTCCTGACCTCGGTGATCCCGAGCCTCGAGGCCCTGAAGAAGGAGGGCGAGTCCGGCCGCAAGGTCATCAACCAGTACACCCGCTACCTCACGGTGGTGCTCGCCCTGGTCCAGAGCTGGGGCATCGCCTTCGGCCTCCAGAGTTCGAGCGCGGCCATCGAGCCCGGCCCGTTCTTCATCCTGTCAACGGTCATCACCCTGACCGGCGGCACGCTGTTCCTCATGTGGATCGGCGAGCAGATCACCTCGCGCGGCATCGGCAACGGCTCGTCGCTCATCATCTTCGCGGGCATCGTCGCCCACCTGCCCGTCGCCATCGTCGGCGCCCTGGAGCTGAGCCGCACGGGCGCGCTCTCGTCCGCCGTGATCCTCGGCATGGGCATCGCCGCCATCGCGCTGGTGTACTTCATCGTGTTCATGGAGCGCGCCCAGCGCCGGCTCCTGATCAACTACCCGAAGCGCCAGGTCGGCAATAAGATGTACGAGGGCCAGACCTCGTTTCTGCCGCTGAAGCTCAACACCGCCGGCGTGATCCCGCCGATCTTCGCGTCCTCGCTCCTGCTGCTCCCCGCCACCGTGGCGAGCTTCTCCGCCAACAACGGCGGCACCGGGATTCTCGCGACGATCACGACCTATATCGGCCATGGCCGGCCGCTCTACATGGTGCTCTACGCGGCCCTGATCATCTTCTTCGCGTTCTTCTACACGGCGGTGGTGTTCAACCCCGAGGAGACGGCGGACAACCTGAAGAAGCATGGCGGCTTCATCCCCGGCATCCGCCCGGGCGAGCGCACCGCCGCCTTCATCGACAAGGTGCTGACCCGCATCACCCTCATCGGCGCCCTGTATTTGACCTTCGTCTGTCTGGTGCCGGAAATCCTGGCGTCGTACTCTTCGGCCAGCATCGGGTTCGGCGGCACCTCGCTCCTCATCGTCGTCTCGGTGACGATGGATACGGTGGCGCAGATCCACGGGCACCTGATGGCCCACCAGTACGAAGGCCTCGTCAAGAAGGCCAAGCTGCGCGGCGCCACCCGGCGCCGCTGAGTATCGCTCGCGACACTCCCGCTGCGCCGGCGTGCCCGGAGCGAGGACCGATCGTGGTCGGGAGTTTCGCGAGGCACTCCGAGCCCGGATTGGCCGAGCCCCACCAGCAGCGGCGCCCCGTCCGGGGCCGCCGGTCCCCAAGAAGAACGGACTCGAGGAAACGACGCCATGCGGATCATTCTGCTCGGACCGCCGGGAGCGGGTAAGGGAACGCAGTCGGCGCGCATCGTCGAGCGGTTCGGCATTCCGCAGCTTTCCACCGGGGACATGCTGCGCGCGGCCGTGGCCGCCGGGACGCCCGTGGGCCTGGAGGCCAAGGCGATCATGGAGAGCGGCGGTCTCGTGCCCGACGCCGTGGTCGTCGGCATCGTCGCCGACCGGATCGAGGAGCCGGACGCCCGCAACGGCTTCATCCTCGACGGCTTCCCCCGCACCGTGGAGCAGGCCGCCGCCCTCGACCGGATGCTGCAGGAGAAGAACCTCGCCCTCGACACCGTCGTCGAGTTCGTCGTGGACGAGAACGCTCTGGTCGGCCGCATCGCCAAGCGCGCCGCGGAGACTGCCGCCCGCGGCGAGCCCGTCCGCAAGGACGATACGCCCGAGGTGTTCAAGACCCGCTTCGAGGCCTACCGGGCCCAGACGGCGCCGCTCTCGGCCTACTACGCCAGCCTCGGCATGCTGGAGACCCTCGACGGCATGCAGCCCGTCGACGACGTCACCGCGGCCCTGATGCGGACCCTGGAGCGCCACGTCGAGACGACGGCGTCCTGAGGCCGGTTCGCCCCTGGGTGACCGTCGATTTGTTACCGATGGATTGACACACCGACCGGTCCGCGCTAGTGGGCCGGTCTTCGTTCAGACGGATCGGGTCCGGGTCGCCTCGCCAGAGGTCGCTGCGGGCCGCTTTGTCGTTTTGAACGGTACGCAGGGGCCGGTCTCCACCGGACGCGTATCAAGACAACCCGGGCCGGACCGATCGGGTCCGTCGCCCCGATGGAGAAGACCTTGGCTCGTATCGCTGGCGTTAACATCCCGACCAACAAGCGCGTCGTCATCGCGCTCCAGTACATCCACGGCATCGGCGCCAAGAAGGCCGAGGAGATCACCGAGAAGGTCGGCATCCCGGCCGAGCGCCGCGTGAACCAGCTCACCGACGCCGAGGTTCTGTCGATCCGCGAGACCATCGACCGCGACTACCTCGTCGAGGGCGACCTGCGCCGCGAAGTCTCGATGAACATCAAGCGCCTGATGGATCTCGGCTGCTACCGTGGCCTGCGCCACCGCCGCAACCTGCCGGTCCGCGGCCAGCGCACGCACACCAACGCTCGCACCCGCAAGGGCAAGTCCAAGCCCATCGCCGGCAAGAAGAAGTAAGTTTTTTGGATTTGGGAGGCCGTGCTTCGCTCGGCCTCCTGAACGTCGAGCCGGATGCCCCGCAACGGGCCTCGGTCGGGTGAAGCGGTCCCGCACAGGCCCGAGACACCCAAAAATCCCAAAAGAATCCCGAGCGCCTGGCATGACGGGCGCGCTTGAAGGACGAGAACCAAGATGGCCAAGGAAGCAACCCGCGTTCGTCGCCGCGAACGCAAGAACATCGTCTCCGGCGTCGCGCACGTGAACGCGTCGTTCAACAACACGATGGTCACCATCACCGACGCCCAGGGCAACACGATCTCGTGGTCGTCCGCCGGCGCCATGGGCTTCAAGGGCTCGCGCAAGTCGACGCCCTACGCCGCCCAGGTCGCCGCCGAGGACGCCGCCCGCAAGGCCGCCGAGCACGGCATGCGCACCCTCGAGGTCGAGGTCTCCGGTCCCGGCTCCGGCCGTGAATCGGCCCTGCGCGCCCTCCAGGCCGCCGGCTTCACCGTGACGTCGATCCGCGACGTGACGTCGATCCCGCACAACGGCTGCCGCCCGCGCAAGCGTCGGCGCGTCTGAGCCCGTCGAACCCGGCCGGGCCGGTCCGAGAGGACCCGGACCGGCCGGTTATGCGGCCGGTCGTGGATGTGTGTACGGAGACGCGTGTGTTGGATGGTTCGAATCCGCTTCCGGGTGTGCTGCGGTGGACCTTGGGTGACCTGACGGTCACGGTGCTGAACGACGGCTACCTTCCGGGGTCGCTCGATCTCGTCGTCGGTATCGAGAAGGACGAGGCCGGCGCGCTTCAGGCCGCCGGCTTTCGCGCGCGCGATCCGCGCATCACCCTCAACGCCTTCCTCGTCACCGGCCCCGGCCGCACGCCGCTCCTCATCGATTCCGGCATGGGGCGTTTCGGCGGCGACACCCTCGGGCGCGTCCCGGCGGCCCTCGCCGCCGCGGGTGTCCGGGCCGAGGAGATCGGCACGGTGCTGCTGACCCACCTGCACCCCGATCACGCCGGTGGTCTCATCACCGCCGACGGATCGGCCGCGTTCGCCAATGCCGAACTCGTGCTGCACGCCGACGAGGCCGCGCACTGGCTGGGCGACGGCGCCCTGTCCCGGGCGCCCGACGCGGCCAAGCCGTATTTCGAGAACGCCGCCAAGGCGACGGCCCCCTACGCCAACCGGACGCGGACGGTCACCGGGGGCGAGGTCGCACCGGGGATCACCCTGGTGCCGCTGCCCGGCCACACGCCGGGTCATTCCGGCTACCGCATCGTCTCGGGCGACCGGTCGCTGTTCATGTGGGCCGACACCGTCCACCTGCCGGCGATCCAGTTCAAGCGGCCCGAGGCCGGGATGGTGTTCGACGTCGATGTCGACGCGGCGCGGGCGACCCGCCGCCGCGTCCTCGACGAAGTCGCCGCCGATCGCAGCTTCATCGCCGGCGGCCATCTCGAGTTTCCCGCCCTGGGCTACGTCGCCCGGGACGGTGCCGGTTACAGCTTCGTCTCCGAACTCTGGGTCGCGGCCGCCTAGTCCGTTCGCTTCGCAAGAGGCGGACGCCATCATTTTTGAGGGGGGCCGGCGCTGAGGCGCAGCACCGGAACCCCGAGCGTGGACCACCATCGTGGGCCGCGCCGATCTTCGCGAGAGGTAGCATCGTGGTCATTCAGAAGAACTGGCAAGAGCTCATCAAGCCGAACAAGCTCCAGGTCTCGACCGGTCACGACCCCAAGCGGGTCGCCACCGTCGTCGCCGAGCCCCTGGAGCGCGGCTTCGGCACGACGCTCGGCAACAGCTTGCGCCGGGTGCTGCTGTCCTCGCTCCAGGGCGCGGCCGTGACCTCGGTGCAGATCGACGGCGTGCTGCACGAATTCTCGTCGATCCCCGGCGTGCGCGAGGACGTCACCGACATCGTCCTCAACATCAAGACCATCGCCATCCGCTCGCAGACCGAGGCGCCCAAGCGCCTCACCCTGCGCAAGACCGGCCCGGGCGTCGTCACCGCCGGCGACATCGGCACGGTCGGCGACGTCCAGATCCTCAACCCCGACCTCGTCATCTGCACCCTCGACGACGGCGCCGAGATCCGGATGGAATTCACCGTCGCCACCGGCAAGGGCTACGTCCCGGCCGAGCGCAACCGCCCCGAGGACGCGCCCATCGGCCTGATCCCCGTCGACGCCCTGTTCTCGCCCGTCACCAAGGTCAGCTACCGCATCGAGACCACCCGCGAGGGCCAGGATCTCGACAAGGACAAGCTGACGATGACCATCGAGACCAACGGCGCAGTCACGCCGGAGGACGCGCTCGCCTACGCCGCGCGCATCATCCAGGACCAGCTCCAGGTGTTCGTGAACTTCGAAGAGCCCCGCAAGGAGGAGGCGCAGCCGCTCGCGCCGCAGCTCCCCTTCAACCCGGCCCTGCTCAAGAAGGTCGACGAGCTCGAGCTCTCGGTGCGTTCGGCGAACTGCCTGAAGAACGACAACATCGTCTACATCGGCGACCTCATCCAGAAGTCCGAGGGCGAGATGCTGCGCACCCCGAACTTCGGCCGCAAGTCCCTCAACGAGATCAAGGAAGTGCTCGCCGCCATGGGCCTCCACCTCGGCATGGACATCCCCGGCTGGCCGCCGGAGAACATCGAAGACCTCGCCAAGCGCTTCGAAGAGCACTACTGAGGCGAGCCGCCTCGGCCGGGACTTTCCGGCGCGTCTCGGCGCCGTTTGTTTGGCCGATCCATCGGGGGTTCGCGCGACGCGGACTCCCAAAAGAATCCCGCCGCGGGGTCATGCGGAATGAACAGCCCCGATCATGGGGCGCTTGGCCGTACCGTGGCACGGCGGCCATCAGATAAGGACCAGCCATCATGCGTCATGGATTTCGCGGTCGTCGCTTCAACCGCACCACCGAGCACCGCAAGGCGATGTTCGCCAACATGTCCGCCGCGCTGATCAAGCACGAGCAGATCATCACCACCCTGCCGAAGGCTAAGGACCTGCGTCCGGTCATCGAGAAGCTGATCACGCTGGGCAAGACCGACTCGCTGCACGCGCGCCGCCTCGCCATGTCGCAGATCCGCGACCACGACATGGTCCGCAAGCTCTTCGCCGTCATCGGCCCGCGCTACAACGCCCGCCCGGGCGGCTACTGCCGCATCATGAAGGCCGGCTTCCGCTACGGCGACAACGCCCCGCTCGCCGTCATCGAGTTCGTCGATCGCGACGTCGAGGCCCGCGGCAAGGATTCCGGTCCGGTGCAGGTGGTCGACGCCGCCTGAGAGCTTTCTAAGCTGAACGGACGAGAAAAGGCGGCCTTCCGGGCCGCCTTTTTCTTTTCTCGGGCGACGCCTGCGCTACCATTCCGCCGGAGAGATCCCTCGGAGATTGGCCGAACCATGCGGAATATTATAAAACTCTTCTTATTGTCGGCCCTGTGCATGGCCGGCGGCGCGCAGGCGGCCAAGTTGACCATGGACGACAAGGTCGCCCGCTGGCCCCGCGCGACCACGGACGAGAAGATCGAGTTCGCGACCCGCATGGGCAAGGCGTTCTCCAGCCTCGCGCCGGGGCTGGACCGCAACTACTTCATCAAGTGCCTGGAAGAGACGGCCAACATCGGCAACCCGGGCGACATCAAGCTCGAGGAGGCGGTGAAGATGTGCGTCGCCGTCAACAAGCCGCCCTCGGAGGAGTAGGGCGGACTCTCCGCCCCCTTGCGGGGGAGGGCGATCGCAGATGAGTTTTCCCGGCGCTCGAACGGCGAGGCAAAGCGCTTCGAAGGGTCGCGACAGGCCCCCTCTCCTGGAAGGAGAGGGCGGGGGTGAGGTGTGCGAACTCTCCGGACAGTCCACGACCCTCACCCCAACCCTCTCCCAAACAGGAGAGGGGCCCCGTCGCGGTTCCTCTGCGATTGCCCTGCCACAAGGGGGAGGGAAGGTGCCCCTCCCAAAAAGCTCAGGCGGCGGTGAGCAGCCGCGAGACCTCCGCCGCGAGGTCGCCGGACTCGAACGGCTTGCGCAGGACCGGCAGGTCGGCCGGGATCGGGATCGCCTCGGCGTGGCCCGTGAGGATGAGCACCGGCACGTCGGCCCAGCGCGCGCGCACGATCTCGGCGAGTTCCACCCCGGTCATGCCCGGCATCGCCAGGTCCGCCACCACGAGGTCGAAGGAATCCTGCTCCATCAGGGTCACGGCCGAGGCGCCGTCCGGCGCCTCGCTCTCGCGGTAGCCGAAGGTGTTGAGGAACGAGGCCGTCACGTGCCGCACTTCGGGGTCGTCGTCGACCACGAGGATGCGGGCGGCGAGCACCGGCGCCGCGGCGGCCGGCTCGGGCGCGACGTCCCCCTCCGCCTCGGCCTCGGCGCGCGGCAGCAGGAGTTCCACCCGCGTGCCCTCGCCGACCGTGCTGGTGATGCGCAGGCGCCCGGCCGATTGCTGGGCGAGGCCGAACACCATGGCGAGGCCGAGCCCGGTGCCCTGGCCCAGCGCCTTGGTGGTGAAGAACGGCTCGCACACCCGCTGCAGGATCGCCGGCGGGATGCCGGTGCCGGTATCCGCCACCGCGAGGGCGGCGTAGTCGCCGTCGGCGAGGTCCGGGTCGCCCGAGAGGGACACGATCCGGGTCGAGACGGTGATGCCGCCGCCCTCCGGCATGGCGTCGCGGCTGTTGATGCACAGGTTGAGGACCGCGAGTTCGAGCTGGTCGGGATCGACGCGGGCGGCGGGCGCCGCGGCGTCGAGGTCCGTGGTCAGGGTCACGAGGCCGCCGAGACTCCCCCCGAGGAGCTCGCCCATCCCGGCGATGAGCCCGTTGAGATCGATGGCCCGGGGCCTGAGATCGCGGGAGCGGCTGAAGCCGAGGAGGCGCTTGGTCAGGGTCGCGCCGCGCTGGGCCGCCTGGGTCGCGTTGGTGACGAGGCGCAGCACGCGCGGCTGATCGGCGATCTTCGGGGTCGCGAGTTCGAGGCTGCCCAGGATGGCGGTGAGCAGGTTGTTGAAGTCGTGGGCGATGCCGCCCGCGAGGGTGCCGAGGGCCTGCATCTTGTCGGACTGGCGCAGGCGCGATTCCAGCAGCTTCTGGTCGGTCACGTCGCGCTCGATGGTGGCGAGATGCGCCACCTGGCCCGACGCGTCCCGGATGGGCACGCGGGCCACGCGGCTCCAGCGCTCGGCCCCCTCCGGCCCCTCGGTGATCTCCATGTCCGTGGGCTGGCCCGACGCGATGGCGGCGGCATCCGCGGCGGCGGCGTCCGCCGCATCGGCGTCGGGATGGAGCGCGTCCTCCGTCCGCCCGAGGCACGCGGCGACGCTGCGCCCGAGGCGCTCGGCCTTGCGGGCGTTGAGGCGCACGAACCGGCCTTCCGCGTCCTTGAACGCGATGGCGTCGGCGGAATGGTCGAGGAGCCCCATGAGCAGGGCGCGCTCGGTGGCGAGTTCCCGGCCGAGGCGGTGGCGCTCGTAGGCCTGGCGCACGGCGCCGCGCAGGAGGCTGGCATCCCACGGCTTGGTGGCGTAGCCGGTGATGCCGCCCTGGTTGAGGGCGGAGATCACGGCGCTCATGTCGGCGTAGCCCGTGAGCAGGATCGCCTGGGCGTCGTGCATGCCCCGGGCCTGGGCCAGCATGGCGTCGCCGGTCATGCCGGGCATGCGCTGGTCGGACACGATGACGGCGATGTCGGGCTCGGCCGCCAGGATCTCCAGGGCCTCGGCCGGCTTGCTCGTGGTGAGCACCCGGTACTCGTCCTCGAACAGGTCCTCGAGGGCGATCAGGATGTCGGGCTCGTCATCGACGGCGAGGATCGTACCTTTGGACATGCTCACCGCGTTTGGCGTGGAATGCCGATCACGAAACAGGCTCCGCCGCCCGGGGCGGCCTCGACCGTGAGGGAGCCGCTATGCGCCTGTACCACGGAGTAGGCAATCGCGAGGCCGAGTCCGGTGCCGGCGCCCACGGGCTTCGTGGTGAAGAACGGCTCGAAGATTTTCTCCCGCAGGCTTTCCGGGATACCCGGGCCGGTGTCGGAGATGCGGATCACGTCGAGGTCGTCGGTGCTCGCCGTCAGGATCGTGATGGTGCCGGCCTCCGGCATGGCGTCGGCGGCGTTGCCGAGGATGTTCATCACCACCTGATTGAGCAGGGCCGGGGTGCAGTGGATCTCGGGGCGTCCGGCCAGATCGCGCACCACGGCGATCCGGTCGCCGAGCTTGTGCTGGATCAGGGCCAGCACCGTGTCGATGGCGTCCGGCACGTTGACGAGGGTGCGCTCGCCCTCGTCGAGGCGCGAGAATTTCCGCAGGTTCAGGACGAGGTCCTGGATCCGGGTCAGGCCCATGCGCATGGCGCCGACCCGGTCGCCGCACTTCTTCAGGAGGCGCGGGGCCTCGGCCGTTCCGGGGGCCTCGACCACCTCGCCGAGCAGGCGCTCGACGGTGCCCTGGTGGGCGAGGATGAAGGCGAGCGGATTGTTGATCTCGTGGGCGATGCCGGCGACGAGCTCACCGAGCGAGGCCATCTTGGCGGCCTGGACGAGCTTGGCCTGGGCGTCGGTGAGCTTGCGGTTGGCGGTGGCCAGATCCGCGTTGGCCCGCTCCAGGGCGCCGGCGAGCGCCGCGCGGGCCTCGGCCGCCTCGGCCTCGGCCCGGGCCCGCTCCAGGGCGCGCTCGCGGGCGCCGAATTCCCCGGCGATGCGGCGGTTGTCCTCTTCGAGGAGCTTGCGCCGCACCAGGCTGCGCACGCGCATCACCAGCACGTCGCCGTCGACCTTGGACACCACGTCGTCGGCGCCCGCCGCGAAGGCCGCGACGAGGAAGTCCTTGGTGGGGGTGCTCCCGGCGATGCCGACCACGTGGAAGGTCGGGGCCCCCGCCTCGCGGGCGGCGATGTCGGCGGCCCGGCGGGCATCCACGGCCCGGCACAGGGCAAGGCCGTCATAGGCGGTGCCGAGGAGATCGATGGTGACGCAGTCGAAGGCGGCTCCGTCGGCGTCGAGGGCGGCGAGGGCCGCCTCCATGGTGTCGGCGGTGCTGACGAGGTGGCCCTCGTGGGCGAGCAGCCCGGCGAGGAAGGTGCGGTAGGTGGCGCTGCCGTCGACCACGAGGACGCGCCCGCGCCGGAAGCCCGAGGCCCCGGGTGCCTCGGAGCCGCCGCTCTGGCGCTCGCGCAGGAGGGCGCGGATGCGCAGGATCAGGATGTCGCGGTCGGCGGATTTCGCCACGTAGGCATCGGCGCCGCTCTCCAGGCCCTGGCGCTCGCCGTCGCGCGCGCCCGTCAGCATGAGCAGCGGCAGGGCGCGGGTGCGCAGGGACAGGCGCAGCTGCCGGGCGAACTCGTCGCCGTTCATGCCGGGCAGGTGGTGGTCGGCCACCACGAGGTCGGGCAGGCGGGTGTTGAGGTGGTCGAGGGCCGCCTCCGCCGTGGCGCAGCGCGCGACGGAGAAGCCGTGCCCTTCGAGCAGCAGGCGCAGTTCCAGCGCCTGGGTCTCGGAATCCTCCACCAGGAGGAGGCTCGCCGGGCCGGTCACGGCGCCGGCTCCCCGGCGGCGATGCGCAGGAGGTGGGCGGCGACCCGGTCGAGGGGCAGCACCGTGCCGGCCGCCCCCATCCGGATGGCGGCGGCCGGCATGCCGAACACCACCGCCGTGCTCTCGTCCTCGGCGAGGGTGGCGGCCCCGGCCCGGCGCATGTCGAGGAGGCCCGCCGCCCCGTCCTCGCCCATGCCGGTGAGGAGCACGCCGACGCCGCGCGGGCCGGCATGGCGGGCGAGGCTCTGGAACAGGGCGGTGGCGGCGGGGCGCTGCCCACCCACGGGCGCCGCATCGGTGATGCGCAGGCCGCCGCCGGGGGCGAGTTCGAGGTGGCGGTCGCCGGGGGCGACGTAGACCCGGCCGGGGGCCGCGCGCTCGCCGTCGCGCGCCACGGCCACGGGGAGGGCGACGACGCCGTTCAGCCAGGCGGCGAAGCCTTCCATGAAGGCCGGGCCCATGTGCTGGACCACCAGCACCGGCAGGGGGAAGCTTTGGGGGAGCGCTCCGATGACCCGGGCGAGGGCCGGCGGGCCGCCGGTGGAGGCCGCGATGGCGACGACGCTCGGCGCCTCGGAGGCGATGGCGGGGATCAGCGCACGCAGGTCGCGGGGCCGCCCGGCCCATTCCGCCCCGATGGGCCGGCGGCGGATCACCGGCACGGCGGCCATGATGCGCAGTTGCGTGCAGATCTCGGTGGCGACCGCATCGTAGCCCGCATGCGTGGTGGCGACGGGTTTCTCCACCACCGAGAGGGCGCCGGCCCGCAGGGCGTTCATGGAGATCCGCAGGGACGAATCCTCGATGGCGTCGGCCACCACCACGATGGGCGTCGGGCGCTCGGCCATGATCCGGCGGGTGGTCTCGAGGCCGTCGATGCCCGGCAGGCGGATGTCCATGGAAATGACGTCGGGCCGGGCGGACGCGATGGTGGCGAGCGCCTCCTCGCCCGAGGCCACGGCGGCCACGATTTCGAGGCGCGGATCGCGCCCGACGATGTGGATGAGGAGCTGGCGCACGACGAGGGAATCCTCGACGAGCATCACCCGCACCCGGGGCGCGTCGGGGGTCACGGCACTGGGTGCGGTCACAGCAATTGCCCGATGGTGTCGAGGAGACGGCGCTGGTCGAAGCTCTGCTTGGTCAGGTAGGCGTCGGCCCCGAGATCGAGGCCGCGCGCCACGTCCTCGGCGTCGCCCCGCGAGGTCATCAGGATCACGGGCAGGCGGGACAGGGATTCCTCCGCCCGGATGGCCTTGAGCAGGCCGAACCCGTCGAGGCGCGGCATCTCGACATCGGCCAGCACGAGGGCGATGGGCTCGATGCCGGCGCGCAGGCGCTCGATGGCATCCTGCCCGTCCACGCAGACGACGACGCGGTAGCCGGCCGCTTCCAAGATGCCCTTCTCCAGGGTGCGCGTGGTGATGGAATCGTCCACGACCAGGATGGTCGTCGCGGGGTTGGTGGCGCGTGTCGGCGAACGTGGGGTGTGACCGATCGTTCCGCCCCCGGCCCCCGGAGCCGGCGCGGCATCCGGTCCGGCCTCCGCCGCCCGGGCCACGAGCCCTTCCGGTTCGAGGACGAGGACGGGCCGGTCGCCGAGGATCACCGTGCCGGCGATGAGGCGCGGATCGGCGCCGATGGGCGGGGCCGGCAGGACGAGGTGGGTGCGGACCTCGCGCAGGGCGTCGACGGTGAGGAGGACGCGGCGTCCGCCGGCCCGCAGCAGCAGGGCGAGGATGCGCCCGCCGGCTTCCGCCCGTTCGCCGCCCGACCCGACGGGGACTGACTCGAAGAGATCGCGCAGGGCGACCACCGGCAGGGTCTCGCCGCCGTCCTTCGCGTCGATCCGCGCGACGGAGCGGCCCATGGCCCGGTCGAGCCCGGCCCGGTCGAGATGGACCACCCGCTCCACGGCGGCACTCGGCACCGCGTAGGTGGCGCGCGCCGCCTCGACGAGGAGCATCGGGCGCCGCGCCGCCTGCAGGGGCAGGCTCATGACGAGGTCGGTGCCCCAGGGCGCCCGGGGGCTCAGGCGCACATGGCCGCCGAGGCGCCGCACGGCATCGGCCACCACCGACAGGCCGATGCCACGCCCCGACAGGGTATCGACCTGCGCGGCCGTCGAAAGCCCCGGCTCGAACACCAGGGCGAGGAGCGCTTGCGGATCGTCCTCCGGGACGCTCAAGCCCCGGCGGCGGGCGGCCCCGGCGATCCCGGCGAGATCCGGCCCGCGCCCGTCGTCGTGGACGGTGACGACGAGGCGTCCGCCCCGCACCGCCACCGCGAGGCCGATGGCGAGGGCCGGCGGCTTGCCCCCCTGCCGGCGCCGCTCCGGCGCCTCGGCCCCGTGGCTCAGGGCATTGCGCAGGGCGTGCAGCACCGGGTCCTTCAGGGCCTGGAGCAGAGCCCGGTCCACGGGCAGGTCGAGGCCGAGGGTCTGGACCGCGATGTCCTGGCCGCCCTCGCGGGCGAGCTCGCGCAGGGCCCGGGGAAACCCGCCGAACACCGTCTCGGCCGGGACCAGGGCGAGGCGCTCGGCCTGTTCGCCCACCCGCGCCGCCGCCGCCTCGACGGCGGACGCCATGGTGAGGCGCAGGCGCGACAGGTCCGCCGCCTCGCGGGCGAGCGCCAGGAGGTCGGTCTCGAGGGTCCGAAGCGACGGACCCGTCGCGGCGGTCCCGCGCAGGCGCTCGGCCATGAGCCCGAGATCGGCCGCACGCCGGGTGAGCCGGGCGAGGCCCTCGGCCACGGCGGCCTCGCCGCCGACCGCGCTCGCGAGCTCGTGGCTGGCCCGGGTCAGAGCGTCGATGGCCTCGGCCGGGACGCGCAGGAGCGCACCGGTCTCGTGCGCCGGCTCCGGCGCCGGCTGGGCCGGCGCAGGGGCTGGTTGGACCGGCGCGGGGGCCGGGGGCGTGCCGGTCGGCACCGGCGCGGGGGGGGCGTGGAACGGCGCATCCGCCGCGGGCGTGACGGGGATTTCGGGGTCGAGGCAGCGGTCGAGGGCGTGCAGGGCGTCGTCCGGCATCGGCGCCCCGACCCCGTCGTCGAGGCCGCCGACATAGGCCTCGATCCGGTCCAGGGCGAGGTGGACCGCCGCCTCCGCCGCCCCGTCGAGGGCACCGGTCCCCGCGACGATCCGGTCGAACAGGGTCTCCAGGCGATGCGCCACGGCCTCCACCGCAGGCAGGTCGACGGCCCGGGAGGCCCCCTTCAGGCTGTGCGCCCGGCGGAACACGTCGTTCCAGTCGAGCGCCTCCGCCCCGCCGGCCAGGGCGGCACGGATGGCGTCGATATGCTCGCGATGCTCGACCTCGAAGGCCGCGAGGAGAAGCTGACGGATGTCCATCCGGTGCGTGTCCGTCCGCCGCTTAGAGCCGTTTCCGCAGGTGCGGAACCGGCCGCAAGTCCTTCGTTAACCATGTCTTCGTCATGGATGAAGTCTCGGTTCGCGCGGCACAAAACGTCAATGGCGGTAGCGCTCGGCGAGCGTCATCAGGGCCTGGGCCAGCTCGGTGAGGTTGGCCGACGCCGCCTCGACCTCGCGGGTGCCGGCCGCCGTCTGCTGGCTCGCCTGCCGGATGTTCTGGAGGGCGCCCATCACCTGCTCGATGCCGAGCTGCTGCTGGTTCGTCGAGGCGACGATCTGCTGGAAGGTCTGGACGCTCTCCTCGACCTTGGCGGTGATCTCCTCGATGGTCCGCTGGGTGGTGTCCGAGCGGGCCTTGCCGGCGGCGGCGCGCTTGACCGCCTCCTCCGTCAGCATCACCGACGTGTTGATGCCGCGCTGGATCTCGCCGAGGATCGTGCGGACCTGCCCCGTCGCCGCCTTGGCCTGATCGGCCAGGAGCTTCATCTCCGAGGCCACGACGGCGAAGCTCCGCCCGCTCTCGCCGGCGGCCGCCGCCTCGATGGCGGCGTTGAGCGCCAGCAGATGGGTGCGCTCCGAGATGTCGTTGACGGTGGTGATGATGTCGCCGATGGCCTGGGTCTTCTCGGACAGAGCGACGATGTTGCCGGCCACCGCCTCGGCCTGCTCGCGAATCGCCTCCATGGCCCGGGCCGTGTCGGCCACCGCACGCAGGCCCGCCCGCGAGGTCTGGGCGGTGGATTGGGCCGTGGCGATGACCTCGCCGGCGCGCTTGCCGATCTGGGCGCCCGAATGGGTGATCTCGTCCACGGTGGCGGCCGTCTCCTGCACGGCGGCGAACTGCTCCTCGACGGAGGCCGCCTGTTCCTGGGCCGAGGCACGGATCTCGGCCGCCGCGGCGTTGAGGTCGGCGGTGGCGGCGCGGTTGGTCCGCGCCAGGTCGGCGAGCCCCGCCACCATGCCGTTGAGGGTGCGGCCGAGGCGGCCGATCTCGTCGTTGCCCCGGGCATCGAGGGTGCCCGAGAGGTCGCCGTCACCGACGCGCTCGGCGAACCGCATCACGTCCTCCAGGGGCTTGACCACGCCCCGCCGGATCAGGGCGGTGACGAGGATGCTGAGCAGCACGCTCGCGGCCAGGGTCAGGACGATGGACCACAGGCTCCGGTCGTAGATGTCGGCCGCGCGCTGCTGTCCGGCGGCGATGCCCTCGTCGAGGGCCTCGCGGGTGCGCTCGATATCGGCCAGGAGCACGTCCTGCATCCGGTTGATCGGTTCGTTGCGCGCCTCGATGGCATCGGTATCCCGGGCCGTGATGGCGGCGAATTGCGGCTCGCTCACCGCTCGCAGCTGCCGGAAGTCGTTGGCCGCCAGACCGGCGGTGTCGGCGAGCTTCTTCCAGGCCAGGGCCCGGGCCGGGGAGGGCGCCGTGGCGGAATAGCCGTTGGCCGTGCGAACGATGTCGCCGAACAGCCCCTCCGACTCCTGCCCGATGCGCCGCCAGGTCTCGACGGTCTGGGTCAGCTCCGACTCGGGACGGTTGCGCATGAGTGCGGCCATCACCGCGTTGCGCCTGAGAAGCCCCATGTCCCGGGCCTTGTTGCCGAGGTCGTCGAGCTGGCGCGCCACCGTCAGGTCCCGCTTGACGATGGTGTTCATGTTCTCGCGCACGGCGCTGATCTGGTCGAGGGCGTAGAGGCCGAGCGCCAGGATCACCACCGTGATGGCGACGAAGCCGAGGAGGATGCGTTTTCCGATGGAGATCGACACAGGCTGGCTCAATGCTCCGCGAAACCGGCACGCCCCGGGCGGGCGGCGTCAGGACAGGTAGCGCCGGAGGAGGCGCGGCAGATCGACGACGACGAAGCCGGGGCCGTCACCGGCGCCGGCCTGCGCCGGGGCATAGCCCGAAACCGCCTCGGCGCCCAACCCGGTGGCGGCCGGGGCGAGGAGACCGGTGCCGGAGGCGGGACTGTCCGGGTCGGGGACCGCGACGGCGGCGACGCCCTCCACCCGATCGACGGCGAGGGCCACCATCGCCGCGCCGCCGCGCAGGACCACGATGTGGCCGGCACCGGGCTCGGTGGCATCGGTCCGTCCGAGGGCGCGGGCGAGCCCGAGAAGGCTCACCACCCGGCCCGACAGGGCGATGACGCCGAGGAGGGCTGCGGGCGCACCCGGCACGGGGGTGACGGAGCGGGCGGCCAGCACCTGCGCGACCTGGGTCAGCGGCAGACCGTAGCGATCCTCGCCGCAGGTACAGACGAGGAACGGGCGCAGGGGCGCCTGGTGCTGCGCGGCCCCGTCGCGGCCGGCCAGGGCGCGGGTTCTGGCCTCCCGCAGGCCACGCCGACGGGCGATTTCGGCGGCTCGGTTCATCGGGCGGGCTCCTCCACGGCGGAACGGGCCAAAGCCGCGCTCTGCGCCAGTTCCCGCGGCCCGAGTCCATCGGCCTCGGCCAGATGCGCCCCGGCGGGCAGGGTCTGACCGAGGCGGATGGCGTTGTCGAGGAATCGGCGGCCCTCCGCCGGCCGCGCCACGGCGATCAGAAGCAGGCCGAGCTGATAATGGGCCATGACGAAGCCGGGATCGAGGTAGAGGGCGCGGCGCCATGCGCCCTCGGCCTCCGCCTCGCGCCCCAGGGTCCGCGCCAGGAGCCCGTCGTAATAGTGCAGGGCCGCCTCCATCGGTGCGACACCGAGCGCCGCCCGCGCCCGGCGCCACGCCTCGGCGGTCTCGCCGGCGTCGCTCAGGGCGCGGATCTGCGCGAGATCGTCGGCCCGGACCGCATCGCCCCCTTGCGATCGGGCATCCGACGTATCCGGCCGCGACGTTTCGGCGAACGCGGATACGGGCGGCCCATCCGCGGCGATGAGTTCCACGGCGACGGGGCTGCCCGCTTCGGCGGGCGCCTCGCCGATCCAGGGGAAGGCGGGCTCCCAAACGGCCGGGGTAGCGACCGGGAAGACCGGCGCGCCGGCACCACGCGGACGGTACGCGACGGTGCCGGGCAGGTTCAACGCCTCCAGGGTCTGGGCGAAGGCCGGGTTGGGCTCGGCATGGCCGATGAGAAGCCAGCCGTCCGGTACCAGGCGCCGGCCGAGGCCCCGCACGATGCCGAGCACCACCTCGGCCTCGAAGTAGATCAGCACGTTGCGGCACAGGATGAGGTCGAAACCGCTCGGCTCGGGCGGCGCGGTGCCGTCGACGAGTTCCATCAAGTTGCGGCGCTCGAAGCGCACCATCCGGCGATACTCCGGGCGGAGGGTGTAGGTGCCCTCGCGGCCGGGGCCCGGCAGGATCGGGCCGGGCGCGAAGTAGCGCAGGCGCTCCTCCGGCGGCAGGGTGCGCAGGGCCCAGCGGCCGTAGAGCCCAGCCCGGGCGGTCGCCAGGGCGGCGGTGCTGATATCGGTGCCGGTGATGGTGATGCGCCATTCGGGCAGGGCGGGCCCGAGGAGTTCGTGCAGCAGGATGGCGAGGGAGTAGGGCTCCGCCCCCGTCGAGCAGCCGGCACTCCAGATCCGCAGGCGGCGCTCGTGCGACCGGGCCGCGATCAGGCCGGGCAGGATCGTGCCGCGCAGGGCCGCGAACTGCTCGGCGTAGCGGAAGAAGAACGTCTCGCCGATGGTGATCTCGGCCTCGAGGGCCGCCCATTCGGCCGCCCCCAGATCCCTGTCGTCGAGGAGTGCGGCGTAGGCAGCGGCGTCCGGCAGAGCGTTGGCCTTGAAGCGCTTGCGCAGGCGATCCAGCAGCAGGTCGTCCTTGTCGGCGTAGTAGTGGTGGCCCGTGCGCGCGATGATCCGCGCCTTGAGGGCGGGGAAGGCCGGATCGGTCTGTGGGCCTGACCGGACGGGTCGCCTCATGCAGGACCCTGCCCGAAGCTGGCCAAGCGCCCGGCGGCGGCGCGGGTCAAGGCATCGAGGCGCTGATGCTCCTCGGCGCTGAGCAGTCGGGCAAGCTCCAGCACGTGGATCATACGGCCGCCATGGGCGATCTCGGCCGCGACGCATCCGTTGAGGGTCCGGGATTCGTCCACGGGCCGGATCGCCGAATCGAGGACGACGACGAGATCGTCGGCCCGATCGACGAGGAAGGCCATGGCGGCGTCCATGTCGAGGACGAGATGGCGATAGGGGTCGTCGGCCTCGTCCTCCGCCCGCGCCGGCACGCCGAGGAGGCGGGCGAGATCGACGACGGGCACCGGCACGCCACCGAGGTTCAGGAACCCCGCGAGGGGACCACCCGCCGCCGGGGGGGCGTGCAGGTCCGGCAAGGGAAGCACTTCGCGCACGGACGCCCGCGCCAGGGCGCAGGGCACACCCGCGACATCAAGGAGGAGGAAGGCGGTGGTCGAGGACAGTGGATTTTTCCCAACGCTGCTCTTCGGGCGCGGTGACCGCTGACCGGCGGCCGAGCAGCCCCGCTTCAGATAGGACGGAGAGGGCCGGGCGGGCAAACGTTTCGCGGCGGAAGGCCCCGCGTTTTGACGAGCCGGTGGGCATGGGATCTTGCAGGCCTAGGTAAGCGATGCGCCCGATGGGTGCGCTCCTCACCAAGGACCAAGCCTCGCATGCGCCGGATCAAGCACCTCGCCCTCACCCTGGCCCTCTGCCTCGCTTCGGGCGCGGCCGCCGCGGATACGCCGGGCGCGGACTGGCTGACACCGGCCCAGACCAGGCAGGCCCTGAAGGCCGCGGGCTATTCGGAGATCACCAAGCTCGAGGCCGATGACGGCCATTGGGACGGCGAGGGCATCAAGGCGGGCCGCCGGATGAAGTTCGATGCCGATCCCCGCACCGGCGCCGTCCTGGGCGAGGTTCCCGTCGAGTAGACCCGCGTTGACCCGAAGGATCGTGTCGGGTATGAAGCCCGACACGATTTTCGATCCGCCACGTCGGCGGGCGAACAGACAGAACGATTTTCCGATGCGTGCCATCCTCATCGTAACGAAAGCGCCACCGACGGGGCGGCCCTGACAGCAGGGGTCGCGATCCGGATGGTGGCGCATGCAGGGTCCCTCGGGGCCCTTTTTTGTTGCCGCGAGCGAGAGACGAGACGGATTTCAGGACAGGTTCGAGGAGCACAGGCGATGGGCGGCGAGGTCATGACCGGGGCCGAAATGGTCATCCGGGCGTTTCAGGATCAGGGTGTCGATACGCTGTTCGGGTATCCCGGCGGCGCGGTGCTGCCGATCTACGATGCGCTCTACCATCAGGACACCCTGAAGCACGTGCTCGTGCGCCACGAGCAGGGGGCGGTCCACGCGGCCGAGGGCTATGCGCGCTCGTCGGGCAAGGTCGGCTGCGTCCTCGTCACGTCGGGACCGGGCGCCACCAACATCATCACCGGCTTGACCGACGCCCTGCTCGATTCGATCCCGCTCGTCTGCATCACCGGCCAGGTGCCGACGCACCTCATCGGCACCGACGCGTTCCAGGAATGCGACACCGTCGGCATCACGCGCCACTGCACGAAGCACAACTACCTGGTCAAATCCATCGCCGACCTGCCGCGCATCCTGCACGAGGCCTTCTACGTCGCCTCGAACGGACGCCCCGGGCCCGTCGTCGTCGATCTGCCGAAAGACATCCAGTTCGCCAGCGGCCTCTACGAGCGCCCGACGCGGAACGGCCACAAGACCTACAAGCCGGCGTTCAAGGGCGATGCGGCGCAGATCCAGGCCGCCGTCGAACTCATGGCGAACGCGCGCCGGCCGATCCTCTACACCGGCGGCGGCGTCATCAACGCCGGGCCTCATGCTTCGGCACTCCTGCGCAAGCTCGCGGCCGAGACCGGGTTCCCCGTGACCTCGACCCTGATGGGCCTGGGTGCCTTCCCGGCATCGGACGAGAAGTTCCTGGGCATGCTCGGCATGCACGGGACCTACGAAGCCAACCTCGCCATGCACGAGTGCGACGTGATGGTCTGCGTCGGCGCGCGCTTCGACGACCGCATCACCGGCCGCCTCGATGCGTTCTCGCCGTTCTCGAAGAAGATCCACATCGATATCGACGCCTCCTCGATCAACAAGGTCGTCAAGGTCGATGTCGGGATCGTCGGCGATTGCGGATCGGTTCTGGAAGACATGCTCGCCGCCTGGAAGGCTCTGCCGACCCGGCCGGACCCGGAGCGCTTCGACGCCTGGATGGCCAAGATCCGCACCTGGAAGGCGCGCGACTGCCTCGCCTACTGGCCGTCGGGCACGATCATCAAGCCGCAATACGCCGTCCAGCGCCTCTACGAGGCGTGCAAGGACCGCAAGACCTTCGTCACCACGGAGGTCGGCCAGCACCAGATGTGGGCGGCGCAGTACTTCAAGTTCGAGGAGCCGAACCGCTGGATGACCTCCGGGGGCCTCGGCACCATGGGCTACGGCCTGCCCGCGGCCATCGGCACGCAGCTCGCCAACCCGGACGGGCTCGTCATCGACATCGCCGGCGAGGCCTCGATCCTGATGAACATCCAGGAGATGTCCACGGCGGTGCAGTACCGCCTGCCGGTCAAGATCTTCATCCTGAACAACGAGTACATGGGCATGGTGCGCCAGTGGCAGGAGCTGCTGCACGGCTCGCGCTACTCGCAGAGCTACTCCGAGAGCCTGCCCGATTTCGTCAAGCTCGCCGAAGCCTACGGCGCCAAGGGCATCCGCTGCGAGAAGCCCGGCGACCTCGACGCGGCGATCCAGGAGATGCTCGACTACGACGGCCCGGTGATCTTCGACTGCGTCGTCGACAAGAAGGAGAACTGCTTCCCGATGATCCCGTCGGGCAAGGCCCACAACGAGATGATCCTGTCGGACTACCTCGGCGAGACCGGGGCCGAGATCGGCGACATCATCTCGGAAGAGGGCAAGATGCTGGTCTGACGCGCTCCCTGCCGGGTTGCCGCCCGTGCCTCACACCCTAGCGCGTGTCGCCGAGGCGGCGCGCGTTGCCCAACCGGCTGCGCCAACCCGGCGCGGCCGGGCGCGGGGCATGCCGGTTGGGCCGGGGCGTGAAGGCCGCCCGTTCGGCCGGGGTGGCGGTCTCGCATTTGCGCAGGAGGGCGAAGAACTCGATCTCGCCCGCTTGCGTCGGGGTGACCTCGGCGAAGGCGAACGGCACCAAGCCGATGGCGATGACCTCGCCGAGAGCGGAGACGAAACTGTCGGGGGTGAAGACGCTGCAATGCACGTCGATCGTTCCGCCGGTCTCGTGGACGCGCCGCGCATGCTCCAGGCCGGCCTCCGGCCCGTGCCCCTCGAACAGGGGGAAGCGGGTCTCGCGCCCGGACCAGACCGCGCCGGCCTCCACCCGCATCGCCCGGGAAAAGTGCTCGTAGACCTGGGCCGGGCTCGGGCGCGTGGCGCGGGCGAGGTGGGCGCCGACGAGGTCGCCGGCGGTGGTGAGGCTGCGCCCGCGGTCGAAGGTGAAGCGCATGTCGGGCACGGCGAGGAACAGCAGGCCGTCCTCGCGCAGGGCCTCGGCGCAGTCGCACAGCCAGCCGACGGCGTCGGGCAGATGCTCGATGACGTGGGAGGCGACGATGTAGTCGACGGGGCCACGGGGGCCGAGGGCCTGTGCCAGGGTCTGGTGCTCGAGGACGAGATCGACCTCGACCAGGGCGCCGCGCGCCTGCGGGCCGGCGGCGGCGTGGCCGGCGTACTTGCGGGCGAGGCCGTCCGTCGAGAGATGGTCGGCGTAGAGGATGTCGCCGTCGCTGCGGCGCACGAGGGGCCGGTCGAGGGGGCCGAGTTCGACGCCAATCCGGCCGTGGGGCCTCACGGCGGCGAGCGTGCGCTGGCGACTGTCCATGGGCGGCGCGGTATCATGACGCTTGGAACGGGTCCAGCTTGGAGCCGGGCGGGCAGACAATCGAAGAGTAGGAACTGGGGCAAGCCATGAACGCGATGAACACCCACTACCCCGATGCCGGCCGCGTCGAGCCCGTCAACCGGCACACGCTGGCCGTCATCGTCGACAACGAGCCCGGCGTGCTCGCCCGCATCTCGGGCATGTTCTCGGGCCGGGGCTACAACATCGAGAGCCTCACGGTGTCGGAGACCGAGGTGGCGCGTCACATCTCGCGGATCACCATCGTCACCACCGGCACGGACGCGGTGATCCAGCAGATCAAGGCGCAGCTCGATCGGCTCGTGCCCGTCCACCGGGTGGTGGACCTGACGCTCCAGGGCACATCCCTCGAGCGCGAACTCTGCCTCGTGAAGGTCGCGGGCACCGGCGAGCACCGCACGGAATCCCTGACGCTCGCCGCCGCCTTCGGCGCCAAGACCCTGGACGCGACCCTGACCTCGTTCGTGTTCGAGGTCACCGGCACCACGGAGGAGATCGACCGCTTCATCGGCCTGATGACGGTGATCGGCTTGGTGGAGATTTCCCGCACCGGGATCGCCGCGATGGGGCGGGGCGCCGAGGCGATGTGAGGCCTTTCCGCGGGACGGTGGTAGTGTCCTCCTGCTGAAGGAAAGGTCTCTCGTCATGAAGGCCAAGCTCAACCAGACAGGGGATGAGTTCGTGATCCGGATTCCCGCGAAGGTGGGTCGCGAGAACGGATTGAGCGATGGGCAGATCGTCGAGATCAGCCCACGCGGCCTTGTCCCCACGCTCGACGAGATGTTGGCCGAGATGGATCGTCTCGGTCCGACCCATCGGCCGGAACTCTTGGATTGGGGGCCGGACGTCGGCACGGAGATCGTCAATGACGACTGGAGCCGCTGAGGCGGCCCTGCCGGATGCAGGCGATCTCGTCTGGGTCGACTTCCGCCCGACTCTGGGCCGCGAGCAATCCGGTGTCCGGCCGGCGCTCGTTCTCACCAACCGGGGCTTCCATCAACGAAATGCCACCGCGATCATCTGCGCCGTGACGTCGAATGTGGCTCCGTGGCCGACCAAGATCATCCTGCCGGACGGACTTGCGGTGACCGGCGCCGTCCTGTGCGATCAGATCCGTTGCGTGGATCGCACGAGGCGTGGTTTCCGACCGATCGGAAAAGTCCCCCCGGATGTCTTGAAGGATGTCCGAAGCACGGTCGCAAACCTTCTCGGTCTGCACCTCGATTTCTGAATGCGTCGAGAAAAGAACGGCATGACCACCCTCTACTACGCCCCCGGCGCCTGCTCGCTCGCCTCCCACATCGCCCTGGAAGAGACCGGCGCGGCCTTCGAGACCGTGCGGCTCGATCTCGCCAAGGGCGACCAGCGCGCCGCGGAGTACCTCGCCGTCAACGAGCGCGGTCGCGTGCCGGCCCTGGTGGAGGAGGGCTGGGTCCTCACGGAGAACACGGCGATCCTGCGCCACGTCGCGCGCGTGCACCCGGACGCCTCCCTCTGGCCCGAGGATGCCCGCACGCAGGCGCGGGCCGACGAATGGCTCGCCTGGCTCTCCACGAACCATCACATCGCCTACGCCCATGTCCGGCGGCCCGAGCGCTACACCACCGACGAGGACGCCCATCCGGCCATCAGCGCCAAGGGCGCGGATACCTGCGGCGACCTCTTCACCATGACCGACGTGAAGCTCGCGGGCGGCGGCTGGGCGCTCGGCGACCGCTACAGCGTGGTCGATCCCTACCTGCTGCTGTTCTGGACCTGGGGCCGCGGCCCGGCGCTCGGGTTCGACATGGCCGAGCGCTTTCCCCATTGGACGGCGCATGCCCGTGCCATGGCGGCGCGTCCCGCCGTGCAGGCGGTCTTCGCCCGCGAGGGCCTCCGGCTGCCCGCGTGAGCCTCATGGGACGCGGTCCGATGACGATTCCCCTTTCGTCAAGGGACACGTCTCGTTAAAAGCCGCCGGATCGCACGGCCGCGCGGATGCTGTTTCAGATGAGGGCGCCGGGGCGCACTCATGTTCAAAAAAGAGAAGGTACCGCCATGCGGGTCTATTACGATCGTGACGCCGACCTCAACCTGATCAAGGGCAAGAAGGTCGTCATCGTCGGCTACGGCAGCCAGGGCCACGCCCACGCGCTGAACCTGCGCGATTCCGGCGTGAAGGGCATCGTCATCGCGCTCCGCGAGGGCTCGGCCACCGCCAAGAAGGCCGAGCACGAGGGCTTCACGGTGATGAACGTCGCCGACGCCGCCAAACAGGCCGACGTCGTCATGATGCTCACCCCCGACGAGCTGCAGGGCGACATCTACAAGGAGTCGCTCGAGGGCAACATGAAGCAGGGCGCCGCCCTCCTGTTCGCCCACGGCCTCAACGTGCACTTCAACCTCATCGAGCCGCGCAAGGACCTCGACGTGCTCATGGTCGCCCCCAAGGGCCCCGGCCACACCGTGCGCGGCGAGTACCTCAAGGGCGGCGGCGTGCCGACCCTCATCGCCATCGCACAGGACGCGTCCGGCAACGCCCACGATCTCGGCCTGTCCTACGCCTCGGCCAATGGCGGCGGCCGCGCCGGCATCATCGAGACCACCTTCAAGGAAGAGTGCGAGACCGATCTGTTCGGCGAGCAGGCCGTGCTGTGCGGCGGCCTCGTCGAGCTCATCAAGGCCGGCTTCGAGACCCTGGTCGAGGGCGGCTACGCCCCCGAGATGGCCTATTTCGAGTGCCTCCACGAGGTGAAGCTCATCGTCGACCTCATCTACGAGGGCGGCATCGCCAACATGAACTACTCCATCTCGAACACGGCCGAGTACGGCGAGTACGTCACCGGTCCGCGCATCGTGACCAGTGAGACCAAGGCCGAGATGAAGCGCGTGCTGGACGATATCCAGTCGGGCAAGTTCACCCGCGACTGGATGCTCGAGAACAAGGTCGGCCAGACCTCGTTCAAGGCCACCCGAGCCAAGCTCGCCCGCCACCCCATCGAGGAGGTCGGCGCCAAGCTGCGCGGCATGATGCCGTGGATCTCCGAGAAGGCCCTCGTCGACAAGTCGAAGAATTAAGTGTCATTTTGCGGCCGGGCTTCGCTCGGCCGCGCGGCGTGGATGAAGCCGGCCTCGTGCGAGCGGGGCCGGCTTTTTCGTGGCGCGAACCCTCCCCCTCTGCGGACCAGGCGGGCGCGGGGCGGCACCGCCCCCTCTTCGGACACCGCTTTGCTCCCCCCTGCGGAACTCCGTCCCGACCAGACCCGCTTTGCGGGCCACCTTCTCCCGCAGAGGGGAGAAGGACGCGCCCCGCTGTTGTGATCTTCATGAATTCCGGCGATCATTCCCGCCAACGGCTGCCCGTCCGAGAGCGGCCGAAACGAGGAGGACATCTATGGCATCGCTCTACTACGACGCGCACCGCGCGCTTCAGGAAGAGTACAAGACCGTCAAGCTCGCCGAGCGCCTCGACACCGGCTGGGTCCATGACGAAGTCGGTCCCGACGAAGCGGCCTTCATCGGAAGCCGGGACATGTTCTTCCTGTCCACCGTCGATCCCGACGGTATGCCCACGGTGTCCTACAAGGGCGGCAGCCCCGGCTTCGTGAAGGTGCTCGATTCCCACACGATCGTGTTCCCGGGCTTCGACGGCAACGGCATGTGGTACTCGATGGGCAATATCGAGGGTCAGGCCAAGGTCGGGCTGCTGTTCATCGATTTCGAGACCCCGCATCGGGTTCGCGTTCAGGGCCGTGCCCGGATGCTGCGCGACGATCCCCTCATGGCCGAATACACGGAAGCCAAGTACCTCGTGCGGGTCGAGGTGACGAAGGCCTGGGTCAATTGTCCACGCTACATCCACAAGTACCAGAAGGTCGCGCAGAACCGCTACGTGCCGACGCCCGACAAGGAGACCCCGCTTGCCTTGTGGAAGCGCCTCGACATGGTCGGCGACGTGATCTCGGACGAGGACAAGGCCCGGGTCGAGAAGGAGGGCCAGCTCGCCCTGCCGGAGTACGAGGCCAGGGTGGCGCGCGGCGAGAGCTGAGCGCATCCTGATATCGCCTCCGCTCGATCGGAGCGGGGCGGTATGGCAAGCCCGCGCGGCGTCCGAGCGGTCCCCACATCCGCCCTCCCGAAGGGATCGACCGGATTTGGGATGAGGCATTGTCGCGGAACCGTCACCCGTGGCGATGCCCCAGCCCTTGTCGTAACGCGCCCATGGTCTAGCTTCGCCCCGATTCCGCCGGGTGTCGGGGAGACGCGCGCATGCCGATCGAGACCGTGGACGCCGCCGGGAGCCGGAGGGGCGCCGACCTGTTGCTGGATGTGCTGCGCTCGGAAGGCGTGCGCTACATCTTCGGCAATCCCGGCACCACCGAATTGCCGCTGATCGATGCGCTCACCGAAGTCCAGGACATCGGCTACATCCTCGCCCTGCAGGAGGCGACCGCGGTGGCGATGGCCGACGGCTACGCGCAAGGCGCGCGCAGGGCCGCCTTCCTGAACCTGCACACGGCCGGCGGCCTCGGCCACGGCATGGGCGCCCTCTGGAACTCGCAGGTCAGCGGCACGCCGCTGGTGGTCACCGCCGGGCAGCAGGACCTGCGCCACGCGCTCTCCGATCCGCTGTTGATGGGCGACCTCGTCGCCATCGCCGACCCGGTGGTGAAGTGGGCCCGTGAAGTCACGAGCCCGGACCAGATCCCGGTGCTCCTGCGCCGCGCCTTCCACGATTGCGGGGCCGCCCCGTCCGGCCCGGTCTTCCTCTCCCTGCCGATGGACGTGATGGAGGCGATGACCAAGGTGCCGGCGGGCGAGACCTCGACCATCGACCAGCGGGCGGTGGCGGGCTCCCTCGACCGGCTGGCGAGCGAACTCGCCGCCATCGCGCCTGGCCGCCTCGCACTGATCGCCGGAGACGAGATCGACGCCTCGGACGCCTCCGCCCAGATGGTGGCTCTGGCCGATCTGCTGGCGGCGCCGGTCTACGGCTCGTCCTGGCCGGCCCATATCCCGTTCCCCACCGCCCACCCGCTCTGGGCCGGCAACCTGCCGACCCGGGCCGATGCCATCGCCGACATCCTCGGGCGCTACGACGCGGTCTTCGCACTCGGCGGCAAGTCGCTGATCACGGTGCTCTACTCGGAGGTTTCGGCGGTGCCGTCCGGGACACGGGTGTTCCAGCTCTCCGCGGACGTGCGCGACCTCGGCCGCACCTACGCCACGAGCCTGTCGACGGTGGGCGACATCCAGGCCTCCCTGAACGCGCTGCTGCCGCTGCTGGCCCCGCGTGTGGCCGATCGCGCCGATGCCTTCACGGGCCTGCGCGCGGCGGCGGCGGCGGCACGGGTCGAACGACGGGGCAAGCTCGCCGCCGCGGCCGACGCCGCGTTCGAGGACCCGGTGATCGCCCCCCTGGTCGCCGCCCGCGAGGTAGCCCGGGCGGTGGGCGCCGAGATCGCGATCATCGACGAGGCGCCCGCGACGCTCACTCACCTGCGCACCTTCCTCGACAGTCCGTCCGCCCACCAATACGCAGCGATGCGCGGCGGCGTGCTCGGCTGGGGCATGCCGGCCGCGGTCGGCTTCTCGCTCGGCATCGACCGGGCGCCCGTGGTCTGCGTCGTGGGCGACGGGGCGGCGATGTACTCGCCCCAGGCCCTGTGGACCGCCGCGCACGAGAAGCTGCCGGTCACCTTCGTGGTGATCAACAACGCCGAGTACAACATCCTCAAGACCTTCATGAAGAGCCAGTCGCACTATGCCTCGGTGCGAGCGAACCGCTTCATCGCCATGGACCTCACCGACCCGCGCGTCGACTTCCCGGCGCTGGCCGCCTCCATGGGGGTGCCGGCGCGGCGGGTGACGCGGGCCGCCGACATCGCCCCGGCGATCGAGGCCGGGATTCGCTCGGGCAGCGCCAACCTCGTGGAGGTGGTGGTCCGGGCGACCTGACCGGTGCCGCCCTGCCCATCGCCGGGGGCACCGGCATGGGCGAGCGAAGCCTCAAGACGCCTTGCGCGCGACGATGAACACGCGCGGGAAGGCGAGCAGGCGCCGTCCGTCGCGGCGGGGCGGATACCCGACCTCGATCGCAGCCTCGTAGGCGGCGAGGAACCCCGCCGCCTCGTCCGGTCCCAGCGGCTCCAGGAAGGGCCGCAGCCCGGTGGCGCTGACCCATTCGACGATGGCGACCGCATCCGCCATCCGGTGGTGATAGGCCGTGCGCCAGACATCCACCTCGGCGGCGAGCGGCGCGAGCAGGTCGTAGTAGCCGGCCGGGTCCAGCATGCGCCCGACCCGGCCGGCCACGGCCGGATCGCCGATGGCTCCGGCCCACGAGCCGGCCCTTGCGGTCTCGCGCATCAGGCGGTGCGAGGGTTCGGCGAGGTTGTCGGGCATCTGCACCGCGAGGACGCCGCCCGGCGCCAGGAGGCCGAACAGACGGGGCAGCAGCACCGGATGGTCGGGCAGCCATTGCAGCACGGCGTTGGCGTAGATCAGGTCCGGCGCCCGCTCGGGGAGCCAGGTCGCGGCATCGGCCTGGGCGAAGGCGAGGCCGGGCAGGCGGCTCCGGGCGCGCTCCAGCATCGCCGGGGAGGTGTCGAGGCCGATCACCGCCGCGTCGGGGAAGCGTGCCGCGATCAGCGCGGTGGAATTGCCGGGCCCGCAGCCGAGATCGTAGGCGAGGCGCGGCGCGTCGAGGGGGACGCGGGCGAGGAGCTCGGCCGCCGGGCGGGTGCGCTCGTCCTCGAAGCGGCTGTAGAGGGCGGGGTTCCAATCGGCCATCGCGTCCTCCGCTCCAGCCCGTTGTCATACGAATCCGCTTGATCGCCGCGCGATGCGGATTTCGACCTCGCTCACGCGCCGCGCGGGCTTCTCACGCGAAGCCGAAGCCCTCTCCCGCGGTGCGGGAGAGGGCCCGTATCCTCACCGGACGGCGTGCAGGCGCGGCCCGCGCCGGACGAAGCCGACGATGTCTTTCACCGCATCCAGCGTCGGGGCCGCGATGGCCTCGGCGCGCTCGGAGCCATCGGCCAGAACCGCGTCGATCTCGGCCGGGTCGGCGACGAGGCGCTTCATCTCGGACCCCAGGGGCGCCAGGGTCTCGACGGCGAGTTCCACCAGCGCGCCCTTGAACGCGGAGAACTGCGCGCCGCCATAGTCGCGCAGCACATCCTCGCGCGACACGTCCTTCAGGGCGGCGAAGATGCCCACGAGGTTGTCGGCCTCCGGGCGCCCGGCCAGACCCGCCACCTCGGAGGGGAGGGCATCCGGGTCGGTCTTGGCTTTCCGCACCTTGGCCGCGATGGCATCGGCATCGTCCGTGAGGTTGATGCGCGAATTGTCCGACGCGTCCGACTTCGACATCTTCTTGGTGCCGTCGCGGAGCGACATGACCCGCGCGGCCGGCCCGCCGATGAGCGGCTCGGTGACGGGGAAGAAGCCGTCGCCCGCATCATGCCCATGGGCGGAGATCGACGCCGAGAAGTCGTTGTTGAACTTCTGGGCGATGTCGCGGGTGAGTTCGAGGTGCTGCTTCTGGTCCTCGCCCACGGGCACGTGGGTGGCGCGATAGGCGAGGATGTCGGCGGCCATGAGCACGGGATAGGCGTAGAGCCCGATGCTCGCGTTCTCGCGGTCCTTGCCGGCCTTGTCCTTGAACTGGGTCATGCGGTTGAGCCAGCCCAGCCGCGCGACGCAGTTGAAGATCCACGCGAGCTCGGCGTGCTGCGGCACCTGGGACTGGTTGAAGACGATGCTGCGCTTCGGGTCGATCCCGGCGGCCAGGAACGCGGCCGTCACCTCGCGGATCTGGCCCTTGAGGGCCGCCGGGTCCTGCCACAGGGTGATCGCGTGCATGTCGACGACGCAGTAGAGGCATTGCGCGTCGCGCGCCTGCATCTCCACGAAGCGCTTGATGGCGCCGAGATAGTTGCCGAGATGCAGGTTCCCCGTGGGCTGGACGCCCGAGAACACAAGCTCCTTGAACGCGGTCATCGCGCGTGGTCCTTCATTGCCCGCCTTGCCGAGAGCCGGTCTTGCCGAAAGCCGGTCTTCGCGGCGCAAGGCGCGGTTTCTGGACGCCGCATCGGGGACGGTCAAGCGGCCGAGCTTTTGTCCCGCCGCGCTTGGCCCGTCGGGCACAGGTCGAGGAGGACGCAGGCGCCACAGGCCGGGCTGCGATGGTGGCACACGGCCTGCCCGTGCAGCATCAGGATCTCGTGGTTGTCGTAGAGGTCCTGGGCGCTCCAGTCGGCCGGCAGCTGCGCCCGCAGGATCGGGTGCGAGGGGCCGACATCCACCTTCGGCCCGATCAGGCCCGTGCGCTGGGCGACGCGGTGATGGTGGCTGTCGACGGGCAGGGCGGCCATCCGCAGGACGCTGAACGACAGCACGGCCGCACTCGTCTTCGGCCCGATGCCGGGGATCGTCTCGAGCCAGGCCCGGGCCGCGTCGACGTCCATATCCTTCAGGAAGTCGAGGGACAGGGCACCGTGCCGCTCGGCCACGGCGCGCAGGATGGCCTGGATGCGGGGGGCCTTGAGTTCCGGCCACGTCACCCCGGCGATGGTCGCCTCGATCTCGGACACGGGGGCGGCCAGCATCGCGGCCCAATCCGGATAGCGCGCCCGCAGGGCCTTGAAGGCCCGGCCCGAATCGGCGTTGCGGGTCCGGTGCGACAGCAGCGACGAGACGAGTTCGCTCAACGGGTCGAGGCTGTGGAAATACGGGATCGGGCATTCGTAGACCGGGCACAGGCGCCGGTGGATCTCCAGGGCCTTGTCGCCCAGCCCCGGATCGGCCGGGACGGACGCGGAGCGGCGTCGCGAGGGGCGCGGGCCGGCGAGATCGTGTCCGGATGCAATGGTCATGGAACGGGAATCGCCGGGGATTCCCGCCGGTTCCCGGCCGTGACGAAAGCTCCGTGTTTGTCAGGCCCCGGCTTGCGCGGCTCGCGGCCCCATGTAACCTTGGTCCCGTCAGCAATGGCGATACGGGAGAGCCCAGGTCGATTCTTATCGATCATGGCGCCGACGGAGCAACCACCCCCGGAAACTCTCAGGCACAATCACCGTATCGTTTCGACAATCTGGAGAGAGGCGCCTGACGGCGTCCACCGAAGGAGAAATCCCGTAGCGCCTCGGCGTACGGGAGAAGCTCTCAGGTAACCGCGACAGATGGGGGCAACCGGACACTCGCTCGAGGGTCCGGGGCCGTTCTGTCGTGGGATGATCCGATGCCGTTTGACGCCCTTCGCACACCGCTTCACGCCCTGCACCTGCGCCTCGGCGCCCGGATGGTGCCGTTCGCGGGCTATGCCATGCCGGTGCAGTACCCGGCGGGGCTCCTCAGGGAACATCTGCACACGCGCAGCCATGCGGGGCTGTTCGACGTGTCGCATATGGGCCAGATCCAGCTCAGCCCCCGGTCGGGCAGCCTCACGGACGTCGCCCGCGCCCTGGAGACCCTGCTGCCCATCGACGTGCTCGGGCTGCAGCCGGGCCGCCAGCGCTACGGTCTCCTCCTCAATGAGGCCGGCGGCATCCGCGACGACCTGATGGTCGCCCAGTGCGGCGACAGCCTCCTCCTCGTGGTCAACGCCGCCAACAAGGCCGCCGACGAGGCCTATCTGCGCGCGCATCTCACGGGCATCTGCGAGATCGCGGTGCTGCCCCGCGCCCTCCTCGCCCTCCAGGGGCCGGGCGCGGAAGCCGCCCTGGGCCGCCTCGCCCCGGAGATCGCCGCCATGCGGTTCATGGATGTGCGGGCTGTCAGCTTGGCCGGCGCCTCCGCCCTCGTCACCCGCTCCGGCTACACCGGCGAGGACGGATTCGAGATCTCCGTGCCCGAGGAATGCGCCGAAGCCCTGGCCGAAGCCCTGCTCGCCGACGCGACGGTCCAGCCCATCGGTCTCGGCGCCCGCGATTCCCTGCGCCTCGAAGCCGGCCTGTGCCTGCACGGGTCGGATATCGATCCCGGCACCGACCCCGTCGAGGCCGGGCTCGCCTGGGCGATTCCGGCCGTGCGCCGCTGGGGCGGAGCGCGGGAAGGCGGATTTCCGGGTGCCGCCCGCATCCTCGATGCCATCGCCACGGGTCCGGCCCGCAAGCGCGTCGGCCTGCGCACCGAGGGCGCCGCGCCCGTCCGCGCGGGGGCCCCCCTGTTCGCCGAGGCGGCGGCTGGCGAGGCCATCGGCCACGTCACCTCGGGCGGGTTCGGGCCGAGCCTGCAGGCCCCCGTCGCCATGGGCTACCTGCCCGTGGGGCTGAGCTCACCCGGCACCCGCGTGTTCGCCGAGGTGCGCGGCCGGCGCCTGCCCGTGGTGGTGAACGGCCTGCCCTTCGTGGCGGCCGGCTTCAAGCGCACCTGAGCCGACGCACGCGCCGTCCTGCCCCTGATCTTCCCCAACCTGTCCCACAGGAGTGACCCATGCTGCGATTCACCGACGAGCACGAATGGCTGGCCCGCGAGGGCGACGTCGCCACGGTGGGCATCACCACCCATGCGGCCGAGCAGCTCGGCGACCTCGTCTTCATCGAACTGCCGAAGGTCGGCGCCCGCCTCATGAAGGGCGAGGCGGCGGCCGTGGTGGAATCGGTGAAGGCCGCCTCCGACGTCTACGCGCCGGTGTCGGGCGAGGTCACGGAGGTCAACGACGCGGCCGTGGCCGACCCCTCCAGCATCGGCAGCGACCCCCAGGGCGCCGGCTGGCTCTATCGCATCCGCCTCGACGACCCGTCGGCCCTCGACGACTTGATGGACGAGGCCGCCTACGCGGCCTTCCCGAAGTAGCGCGGGAGAAGAACCCTCCCCCCCTCCGCGGGGTAGGGTGGACCGCGAATGCGGGCCGGGAGAGGGGAGCACCGCCCTTTCCGGAAAGGTCCGCGCTGCCCCTCTTGCGGGACTTCGTCCCGGCCCGCCTGCTCCGCAGGCACCCTCTCCCGCAGAGGGGAGAGGGTCGAGGGCGTGAACGCCACTCACACCTTGAGGTCCAGCCATGAACAGCGACCGCTACGACCCCTACGATTTCGCCAACCGCCGCCATATCGGCCCGACGACGCACGAGATCGAGGCGATGCTCGCCGTCGTCGGCGCCAAGAGCCTCCACGGCCTCGTGGACGAGACCCTGCCGGCCAGCATCCGCCAGGCCGAGCGCCTCGATTTCGGGGCGTCGCTCACGGAGCGCCGGGTGCTGGAGCACATGCGCGGCATCGCCGACAAGAACCGGCTCCTCGTCTCCCTCATCGGCCAGGGCTACCACGGCACGACGATGCCGCCGGCGATCCAGCGCAACATCTTCGAGAACCCGGCCTGGTACACGGCCTACTCGCCCTACCAGCCCGAGATCAGCCAGGGGCGCCTCGAGGCGCTCCTGAACTTCCAGACCTTGGTCTGCGACCTCACCGGCCTCGACATCGCCAACGCCTCGCTCCTGGACGAGGCCACGGCGGCGGCCGAGGCCATGGGCATGGCCGCCCGCATCGCCACCAACGGCAAGACCGCGTTCTTCGTCGATGCCGAGTGCCTGCCCCAGACCATCGCGGTGCTGAGGACCCGCGCCGCGCCGCTCGGCTGGACCATCGTGGTCGGCGATCCGGCGACCGACCTCGACCCGTCGGCGGTGTTCGGGGCGATCTTCCAGTATCCGGGCGTCTGCGGCGCCATCCACGACTTTTCGCAGATCATCACGCGCCTGCGCGCGGCCGGCGCCGTGGCGGTGATGGCCGCCGACCCCCTGGCGCTCACCCTGCTCAAGCCCCCCGGCGAGATGGGCGCCGATATCGCCGTCGGCTCGATGCAGCGCTACGGCGTGCCCATGGGCTATGGCGGACCGCACGCCGCCTACCTCGCCACCCGCGACGCCCACAAGCGCACCCTGCCGGGGCGCCTCGTCGGCGTCTCGGTGGATGCCCGCGGCAACCGCGCCTATCGGCTGGCCCTCCAGACCCGCGAGCAGCATATCCGCCGCGAGAAGGCGACCTCGAACATCTGCACCGCCCAGGTGCTGCTCGCGGTCATCGCCGGCATGTACGCCGTGTTCCATGGCCCCCGCGGCCTCAAGGCCATCGCCGCCCGCGTCCATCGCGACGCCGTGCGGGTGGCGCAGGGCCTGGAGAGCCTCGGCTTCACGGTGGAATCCGAGACGTTCTTCGACACGGTCACCATCCGGGTCGGCGCGTTCCAGGGCCTGATCCTGACGAATGCCGTCGCCAACGGGATCAACCTGCGCAAGGTCGGCACCGACCGCGTCGGCATCACCGTGGACGAGCGCACCCGGCCCGACATCGTCCAGGCGGTGTGGCGCGCCTTCGGCGGCGAGCACCTCGCCTACGACGAGGCCTGGCCCGCCCCGCGCCTGCCGGAAGGGTCGATCCGCACCTCCGACTACCTCACCCACCCGATCTTCCACATGAACCGGGCCGAGAGCGAGATGACGCGCTACATGCGCCGCCTCGCCGACCGCGATCTGGCGCTCGACCGGGCCATGATCCCGCTCGGCTCCTGCACGATGAAGCTCAACGCCACCGCCGAGATGCTGCCGATCTCCTGGCCGGAGTTTTCCGAGATCCACCCCTTCGTGCCCGCCGATCAGGCGGCCGGCTATCACGAGCTCCTGGCCGACTTCTCGCAAAAGCTCTGCGCGATCACCGGCTACGACGCGATCTCGATGCAGCCGAATTCCGGGGCGCAGGGGGAGTATGCGGGGTTGCTGGCCATCCGCGCCTACCACCTGTCGCGCGGCGACGGGCACCGGACCGTGTGCCTCATCCCGTCCTCGGCCCACGGCACCAACCCGGCCTCGGCCCAGATGTGCGGCATGAGCGTCGTGGTGGTGGGCGCCGACGCCAAGGGCAACATCGACGTGGAGGATTTCCGGAAGAAGGCCGAGCTGCACTCCGAAACCCTCGCGGCCTGCATGATCACCTATCCGTCGACCCACGGGGTGTTCGAGGCGCGGGTGCGCGAACTCTGCGCCATCGTGCATTTCCACGGGGGGCAGGTGTATCTCGACGGGGCCAACCTCAACGCCATGGTGGGCCTCGCCCGGCCCGGCGACATCGGCGCCGATGTCAGCCACCTCAACCTGCACAAGACCTTCTGCATTCCCCACGGCGGCGGCGGCCCCGGCATGGGGCCCATCGGCGTGAAGGCGCATCTCGTCCCGTTCCTGCCCGGCCATCCCGAGACCGGCGGGGAGGGGGCGGTCTCGGCCGCCCCCTACGGCTCGGCCTCGATCCTGCCGATCTCGTGGAGCTACTGCCTGCTCATGGGCGGGCGTGGCCTGACGCAGGCGACCCGCATCGCCATCCTCAACGCCAACTACATCGCCGCCCGGCTGAAAGACGCCTATCCGGTGCTCTATTCCGGCGCCCACGGCCGGGTGGCGCACGAGTGCATCGTCGACCTGCGCCCGTTCCAGAAGAACGCCGGCATCACCGTCGAGGACGTCGCCAAGCGCCTGATCGATTGCGGTTTCCACCCGCCGACCATGAGCTGGCCCGTGGCCGGCACCCTGATGATCGAACCGACGGAATCCGAGACCAAGGGCGAGATCGACCGGTTCTGCGACGCCATGCTGGCGATTCGCGAAGAAATCCGCGCCATCGAGGAGGGGCGGATGGACCGGGCCGACAACCCCCTGAAGCACGCGCCCCATACGGTGGCGGACCTCATCGGCCCGTGGGAACGGCCCTATTCCCGCGAGGCGGCGTGCTTCCCCTCGGGCAGCCTGCGAATGGACAAGTACTGGCCGCCGATCAACCGGGTCGACAACGCCTACGGCGACCGCAACCTCGTCTGCGCGTGCCCGCCCCTGGAGGCCTACGGCGAGGCGGCGGAGTAGGGCCGCCCCAGGCGCTCTCGTCCCGTTCGGGGTGGGAGCGCTTGGCATACGAAGGGGCGAGATTGGATCCTGCGGGTCCGTTGGTGGACCGACATGCAGTCCATGCGGAGCGCGATTGCCACCGCCGATGGGCGGCCTTATCGTCCGCTTCAGGCCGACGCTGCCTGCCGCTCGCCCCCGCAAGGGGATGGTGAAAGCGTCGTTCCACGTCTTCCCGCATTGCACTCCTTCCCGAGGGCGAATGCGTCAGCAACGCGAGCCCTGACGACGATTTGCCCAGGTCGAAGGAAGGCTATGCGTTCTCATCACCCTGAGCCGAAAATCATGGCCAAAGCCCTGCGCGTAGCGCTGCAGGAGCGCCAGGTCGCCATCACCCATGCGGCGGCGCTCGAAATCGTCGCAGCCCAGCACGGCTTTGCAAACTGGAATGTCTTCGCCGCCGAAGGCCGTGCGCCCGTCGAGGAAGGCATCCGCTTCAGCCAGACCTGCCCGATCATGCGGATCTTCGATGAAGACGTCGCCAGAGCGTTCTATCTCGACTTCCTCGGTTTTCACCTGGATTGGGAGCATCGCTACGGCGAAAACTTTCCGCTCTATGCCCAAGTCTCGCGGGCCGGGCTGATCCTGCATCTCAGCGGCCATCATGGAGATGCGACGCCGGGATCGTCGGCGTTCGTGCGGATGCAGGGAGTCGAAGCCTATCAGCGGGAACTGACGGGGAAGGACTACAAGCACAATAAGCCGGGCTTGAAAGACGAGCCCTACGGCCTCGTCATGACCGTGACCGATCCGTTCAACAACCGCATCCACTTTTGCCAGGATAAGCCGCCTGCTTGAACCAGTTGGAGCGGACGTCGTCTACGCTTTCTGCTCCAGCCATAACGGACCGAGGGCGCCGGCACCGCACGCCGGAATCCGTTGCGGAGGAACGGCCATGTCCGAAACGCGCTACACGATTCTCGCCAGCCCCATCGGCCCCCTCGTCCTCGCGGGGACCGATGGGCGGCTGGCCTGCGTCGGCTTTCCCACCGGCAAGGGCGCGGTGACGCCCGGACCGGACTGGCACCGGGACGATGCGGCCTTCGCCGACGCGCGGGCGCAGCTCGGGGCCTATTTCGCCGGCCGGCTCACGTGCTTCGACCTCGCCCTCGATCCGCGCGGCACGCCGTTCCAACTGGCGGTCTGGCAGGCGCTCACTGAAATTCCGCCCGGCGAGACGATCTCCTACGGCGAACTCGCCCGCCGGATCGGCCGCCCGACCGCGAGCCGCGCCGTGGGCGCGGCCAACGGCGCCAACCCGCTGCCCATCGTCGTGCCCTGCCACCGGGTGATCGGTGCCAGCGGGGCGCTCACCGGGTTCGGGGGCGGCCTCGACACCAAACGCTTCCTGCTCGCCCTGGAGCGCGGCCAGGACGTGGCGCCAGGAGAGGACGTGGCGCCAGGAGAGCAGATGACCCTGCTCTAACGGCCGGAGGCCCGATCACGCGAGCATATCGGCTTCCTTTCATTGTATTATCCATGGATAATAGCCTGAGACAAGCCGTCTGTAGTGCACGGCGGACCTGATTTTTCCGCATTTTTCTGCACTTCCCTCGGCAGGTAAGTCTCCCGATCGCCGCCAGGAGACATCCCTCGGCGTGCGGTTGGGGAGCACAGCGATGAAGGAACGGAGCAGACGTCTCGGCCGCCTCAGCGCAGACGCTGTGCGGTTGCTGCGTCCCATCTGGCCGCTGGTCGCCGCATCCTCGGCCGTCGGGGCGGTGAGTGGCCTTGCGACGGCGGCCGTCCTGGCCAAGGTCAACGAGGCGATTCACGCCGCGGGAGAGCTGCCGCCGAGCTTCTTGCTGGCCTTCGTGAGCCTGGTCTTCATCGGCGTGGCGGGCGCCCTTGCTTCCGGCATCGGCAGCACGTTCGCCAGCGGCCGCATCAACGCCGCTCTGAACAAGGATCTGGCCGACCTGATCCTGACCGCTCCCATCGAACGTCTCGAGCAGCTCGGTCGACACCGGGCCATCGCGGCGTTGAACGCGGATGCCGGAACCCTGTCCATGGCCATCAACATGCTGTCGGGGCTGATCATCAACCTCGGCGTCACGGCGGGCTGCTTCGCCTACATGGTCTACCTGTCGCCATCACTCTTCGCGATCGCGGCCCTCGGATTCGCGATCGGCAGCTACGGCGAGAACGTTCTTCGCAAACGAGCCGTCGTCCACTACGGGACGCGCCGCACGCTCGCCGAGATCCTGCAGAAGCATTATCAGACCCTGACCGAAGGGTGCCGGGAACTTCGCATCAACAAGGCGCGCCGGCTGCGCGTGCGGGACGAGTCCCTGGGCCCCTGCATCGAGGACCTGCGCCGCAATCGCCTGAAGACCGACACGCTTTTCGAACTGTCGCATCTCATCAAGAAACTCGCCCTGTTCGTGACGATCGGAGCGATCCTCGCCTACAAGGTGACGGTCGGTGTCGACAACGCCGTCCTGTCCGGCTTCGTCCTGGTGTTGCTCTACGTGGAGATGCCGGTCACCCACATCATCGCCGGCTTGCCGGAATTCGGCAGGGCGCAGATCGCCTACGGCCACATCGCCGCCTTCTCGGCGGAGACCTCCCTGGACGAGCCCGACCTCCTCGAGCCGGCCGCCGCTCCCATGGACACCGGGATCGCGGCCATCACGCTCCGCGGCGTCAGCCACACCTTTCCATCCGCCGACGGTAGGCCGGCCTTCACCCTCGGCCCCATCGACCTCACCATCCGGCGGGGCGAGATCCTGTTCATCGTCGGCGAGAACGGCTCGGGCAAGACCACCCTGATCAAGCTGATCCTCGGCCTCTACCCGCCGCAGGCCGGAACGGTGCTGCTCGACGGCGTGCCGGTCATTCCGGAGACGCGCGACGCCTATCGGCAGCACTTCTCGGCGGTGTTCTTCGACTACACCCTGTTCGACGATCTCGTCCTGCCCGCTGGTACCGGCCCGGAAGCGGGGGACGCCTACCTCGAAAAGCTCGATCTCGCCCACAAGGTCACGATCCGCGACGGAGCGTTCTCGACCACGGACCTGTCGGCGGGACAGCGCAAGCGTCTCGCGCTGATCCAGGCCTACCTGGAGGGGCGCCCGGTCCTCGTCCTCGACGAATGGGCCGCCGAGCAGGATCCGACCTTCCGGCGCCTGTTCTACGCGGACCTGCTGCCGGCCCTGAAGCGCGAGGGCCGGACGCTCGTCGTCGTCAGCCACGACGACCGCTACTTCGGCGCCGCCGACCGGGTGGTCCACTTGGACGACGGCCGGATGACCGAGGCGCCGCGCGGGGCCCCGGTCCCGGCGGAGACCTCCTATTTCGGCAGCGCGTAGATGTTCACGTCGAGCTTCTCGTCGGCCTTGTCGTTCAGGTCGGTGACGTATTCCTCGATGAACCGGTCCTGCACCACCACGTCCTTGGCATCGAGATAGGCGGTGAGCGTCTCGTAGGTCCCGTCGATCTCGTCGTAGGAGCCCCGGTGCGGGAAGCGCAGGGCCTTGCCGCTCGGGGTGGTGCCGAAGCGCAGGCCGTCGGTCTCGGCGGGCTTGGGGTCCGGCATCGCCGCGATGGGGATCATCGCGTCGTACTGGAACCCGTCGTCGTCGGTCTTGGCGAAGACCGCCAGCGGCCGGCCCACGGGCGCGATGCCGGCCTTGGCGAGATCCGCCTCGATGCGCTGGAACGCGGCCTTCAGGCTCGGCACCGCCTCTTCCCATTTGGCCCGGCCGGCGAGGATCGCGGCGGGCTTGGCCGGCAGGGACACGGTATCGACGTCGTTGGCGTCGCCGGGCGTCTCCACCAGGGTTTTTCGCGGTGAGGCCGTGGGGGTCGCGGCCGAGGCGGCGCCGGGCTGTATGGGAGCTGCGCCGGCCTGAGCCGGAACCGGCACGGTGGGCGTGCCCTGACCGGCCGGACCGGGCATCGTGGTGGTGGGCAGGGGCGTGGCCACGGCCGGCGGCACGGCTTCTTGAGCGTGGGCGAGGCCGGCGGCGAGGCATCCGGCGAGCAGCGTCAGGCGAAAGCGAATCACGGTGGCGCTCCGGAGGATCGCGGCCTCCTGGGGAAGCCGGGGCAGAGACGCAACGTAGTGACGAAGCCCGGCGCCTGCGAGGCACATCGCGTGTTCGCGCGCACGAACGTGACCGGGCGCGGCCCTTCTGCAACGCAGCCCCCCGGTGCGCCAACGTGCGCGGCCGGAGGCTTTCGCCTATATGCGGGGCCTTGGGCCCTTCCACCGCGACAGACACCCCGAGAGACATGAGCGCACTCGCCCACCGACGCTTCCTGAAGATGAACGGTGCCGGCAACGCCATCGTGGTGCTGGACCTGCGCGGCTCTGACATCCGAGTCACGGCCGAGGAGGTTCGGGCCATCGCGGCGCATCCGGCTTCCGCCTTCGACCAGCTCATGGTGATCCACGACGCGCGCACCCCCGGCACCGACGCGTCCTTACGCATCTACAACACCGACGGATCGGAAGCCGGCGCCTGCGGCAACGGCACGCGCTGCGTCGCCTACGCCATGCTCGACGATCCCGCCATGGCGCGCCCGGCCGAGAGCGGGCGCCTCACCCTGGAGACCCGGGGCGGCCTCGTCGGCGTCAAGCGCATGGCCGAGCGCTCCTTCACCGTCGACATGGGCCGACCCAAGCTCAACTGGGACGAGATCCCGCTCGCCGAGCCGTTCCAGGACACGCGGCGCATCGAGCTCCAGATCGGCCCCATCGACGCGCCGATCCTGCATTCGCCGGCCGTGGTCAACATGGGCAACCCGCACGCGATCTTCTTCGTCGATCGCGATCCCGAGACCTACGACCTCGCCCGCATCGGCCCGATGCTGGAGAACCACCCGATCTTTCCCGACCGGGCCAACATCTCGCTTGCCCGGGTGACGGGGCCGGACACCATCACCCTGCGGGTGTGGGAGCGGGGCGCCGGCCTGACGCTCGCCTGCGGCACCGCCGCCTGCGCCACCATGGTGGCGGCCGCGCGCCTGCGCATGATCGGCCGGGGCGCCACCGTGCGCCTGCCCGGCGGCGACCTCGTCATCGAGTGGCGCGCCGACGACCACGTGCTCATGACCGGCCCGGTGGCGCTCGAATGGGACGGCACCTTCGATCCCGCCCTCTTCGCGGGCGCCGCCTGAATGGCGGTCGAGACCCTGACCTTCGGCTGCCGGCTCAACACCGTCGAGGCGGAGGTGATGCGCGGCCACGCCGAGCCCCATGCGGAGGGCGACCTCGTCATCGTCAACACCTGCGCGGTGACGGCCGAGGCCGGGCGCCAGGCCCGCAAGGCCATCCGCCGGCTCGCCCGCGACCGGCCGGCGGCGCGCATCGTCGTCACCGGCTGCGGCGCGCAGGTGGAGACCGACCTCTACGCCGCCATGCCGGAGGTCGCCCGCCTCGTCGGCAACGACGCCAAGACGCGTGAAGAGACCTGGGCGCCCAAGACCTGGACACCCGAGACCTGGACACCCGAGACCTGGGCGCCCGCCCTCGTCCCCCCGGACCGCGCGGCGGTGGACGACATCATGGCCGTGCGCACGGCCGCGCCGACCCGGATCGCCGCCGTCTCCGGGCACACCCGCGCCTTCGTGCCGGTGCAGAACGGCTGCGACCACCGCTGCACCTTCTGCGTCATCCCGTTCGGGCGCGGCAACTCGCGCTCCGTGGCCCTGGCCGACGTGGTCGATCAGGTCCGCCGCATCGTCGATCACGGCGGGCGCGAGGTGGTGCTCACGGGCGTCGATCTCACGGCCTACGGCCGGGATTTGTCGGATGTCGCGAGCCTGGGGTGGCTGGTCCAGGCGATCCTCGCGCGTGTGCCCGACCTCCCCCGCCTGCGCCTGTCCTCCATCGATTCCATCGAGGCCGACGACGCCCTGATGGAGGCCATCGCCGGCGCGGCGCGGCTGATGCCGCATCTCCACCTCTCGCTCCAGGCCGGCGACGACCTCGTCCTCAAGCGGATGAAACGCCGCCACGGCCGCGCCGACGCGATCCGGTTCTGCGCCGAAGTGCGCCGCCTGCGGCCGGAGGTGGTGTTCGGCGCCGACCTCATCGCGGGGTTTCCCACGGAAACGGAGGCGCAGTTCGCCCGCTCCCTCGACCTCGTGGCCGAATGCGGCCTGACCCATCTCCACGTGTTCCCGTACTCGCCCCGCCCCGGCACCCCGGCCGCGCGGATGCCCATGGTGCCGGGGGATGTCGTGCGCGCGCGCGCCGCGCGGCTGCGGGCGGCGGGGGCGGCGGCCCTGGAAGCGCATCTCGCGGGCCAAGTCGGCCGCACCCACCGGGTGCTGACCGAGCGCGGCGGGATCGGGCGCACGGAGGGGTTCACGCCGGTGCGGCTGGCGGCGGACACCCCGGCGGGGGAGATGCGCGATGTCACCATCGCCGGCCATGACGGGAAAGTGTTGATCGCCGGGTGAAGAGAACTTTCTTGCGCAGACGATCGGTTCACATATCGGCTCGCCAACGGATTTCGCAGGCCACGACGGGTCTGGGCATGACGCGACCGGGTTCTCTCCTGGGCGACCCGATTCACACCTGAACGCTCGCCGGCTTTTTCGAAAGCCTCACTCAGCCGACGTAGGGCACGACAGGCCCCCTCTCCTGAAAGGAGAGGGCTGGGGTGAGGTGTGGGACATCTCCGAAAAGGTCACACACCTCACCCTGTCCCTCTCCTTCCAGGAGAGGGGACCCGAGCATCCCGCGAGAGGTGTGAAGACGGTAGATCACAGAAGGGATTCCTCCGGCGCCCGCTCTATCCACGTGCCCTCCGCCGCTGCCTAAACACCGAAATTTCTTGACAATATTCCTATTTCGTGGTTCAGTCCGGCCACTCGCCGCCCACACGGGAGGCCCCCCGGCGGACCGGGTCGGGGGGCTCGGGGGGAGGAGACGGTGCCCCGCGTCGATGGCCCGGTTTCGCCATCGCCCCGGGCCGCATCGGCGACGCAAGGTGCCCTGGACGGGGAG
>NZ_JAKSXV010000016.1 GCF_022829345.1 Methylobacterium sp. J-090
CACGCTAGCGCCGGGCCTAGTCTCTACCCCTCATCCCGTACCCGCGGGTCCCCTCTCCTGGAAGGAGAGAGACAGGGTGAGGTGTGCCACCTCTCCAGAGATGTCCCACACATCAACCCAACCCTCTCCTTCCAGGAGAGGGAGCCTGTTGCGCTCCACGCCGCCAACTTCGCACTGTCGACGGACGCTCGACCGGGGCCTAATCGCTACTCCTCATCCCGTACCCGCGGGTCCCCTCTCCTGGAAGGAGAGGGACAGGGTGAGGTGTGTGACATCTCCGGACAGGTCCCACACCTCACCCCAACCCTCTCCTTCCAGGAGAGGGGGCCTGTCGCGCTCCACATCGATAGAC
>NZ_JAKSXV010000019.1:2500-5674 GCF_022829345.1 Methylobacterium sp. J-090
CCGTTCCGATAAACTCCCACCAGGCACTGGCCTGATCCGCGTTCGCTCGCCACTACTGACGGAGTCTCGTTGATGTCCTTTCCTCCGGGTACTTAGATGTTTCAGTTCCCCGGGTTCGCTTCAAACCCCTATGTATTCAGGGCATGATACCTTCATGTGACCAACCGTATTGAATGACCAAGACCACCACGTGGATTGCTCCACGCAGCGCCATGACCACACAATACGGAAGGTCGAAGGTGGGTTTCCCCATTCGGAAATCCCTGGATCAAAGCTCGTTCGCAGCTCCCCAAGGCTTATCGCAGCGTACCACGTCCTTCATCGCCTCTCAGCGCCAAGGCATCCACCGAATGCTCTTAAGACACTTGATCGCTCTCATGATCGATGTCCGCTCGTGATCCGGCAGCAGCTAAGCTGCTGCCGATCACAACGCGACACGGTCAAAAAAACAAAAAGACCGATTTGGCCGATCCTTTCGGACCGGCAAATCTTATGCTTGCCGAACATGACCGATGCGGACCAGCTCTCGCTGCCGCAACGGTCACATTCCCTCTAAACGATGTCGTGTATTTGCTTTCCCGAACGATCCATTTGACCAGTTCAGGCAGCAAAACCTGTGTTTTTCCGGATATACCAAACCAACCCATTCGACCCTCGACCCAAAGGGGAGAGGAATGGTGGAGCTGGACGGGATCGAACCGACGACCTGATGCTTGCAAAGCAACTGCTCTCCCAGCTGAGCTACAGCCCCAAACGGTTGGGATCGGAGCGGGGGAGAACGAGGCGCAAGCCTCGCAAGGCCGACCGGCCGCCCGCGCTGATGCGCGGAGCCTAAGGCGACGGACGTCGCCGCCGGCGCCTGAGGCCAAGAAAGAATGGTGGGCCTGGGACGACTCGAACGTCCGACCTCACCCTTATCAGGGGTGCGCTCTAACCACCTGAGCTACAGGCCCAGAGTGATGAGGCGGCATCCATGACGATGCACCGATCACGCTATCCGGAAATGAGAAAGAGAAACGAGGACGGCGCCGTCCCGCATAATAGGGCCTGACTGGCCCCAATGTATCCAATGACGTCTCGAGAGGCTGTTGCCGTCAGCCTTGCGGCTGCCGGACACCTGAAGAAACATCCTTAGAAAGGAGGTGATCCAGCCGCAGGTTCCCCTACGGCTACCTTGTTACGACTTCACCCCAGTCGCTGACCCTACCGTGGTCGCCTGCCCCCTTGCGGTTGGCGCAGCGCCGTCGGGTAAGACCAACTCCCATGGTGTGACGGGCGGTGTGTACAAGGCCCGGGAACGTATTCACCGTGGCATGCTGATCCACGATTACTAGCGATTCCGCCTTCATGCACTCGAGTTGCAGAGTGCAATCTGAACTGAGACGGTTTTTGGGGATTTGCTCCAGATCGCTCCTTCGCCTCCCACTGTCACCGCCATTGTAGCACGTGTGTAGCCCATCCCGTAAGGGCCATGAGGACTTGACGTCATCCACACCTTCCTCGCGGCTTATCACCGGCAGTCTCCCTAGAGTGCCCAACTGAATGATGGCAACTAAGGACGTGGGTTGCGCTCGTTGCGGGACTTAACCCAACATCTCACGACACGAGCTGACGACAGCCATGCAGCACCTGTGTTCGCGTCCCCGAAGGGAACCCCGGATCTCTCCGGATGGCACGACATGTCAAGGGATGGTAAGGTTCTGCGCGTTGCTTCGAATTAAACCACATGCTCCACCGCTTGTGCGGGCCCCCGTCAATTCCTTTGAGTTTTAATCTTGCGACCGTACTCCCCAGGCGGAATGCTTAAAGCGTTAGCTGCGCTACTGCGGTGCAAGCACCCCAACAGCTAGCATTCATCGTTTACGGCGTGGACTACCAGGGTATCTAATCCTGTTTGCTCCCCACGCTTTCGCGCCTCAGCGTCAGTAATGGTCCAGTCAGCCGCCTTCGCCACTGGTGTTCTTGCGAATATCTACGAATTTCACCTCTACACTCGCAGTTCCACTGACCTCTACCATACTCAAGCCAAACAGTATCGAAGGCAATTCTGTGGTTGAGCCACAGGCTTTCACCCCCGACTTGAATGGCCGCCTACGCGCCCTTTACGCCCAGTGATTCCGAGCAACGCTAGCCCCCTTCGTATTACCGCGGCTGCTGGCACGAAGTTAGCCGGGGCTTATTCTTCCGGTACCGTCATTATCGTCCCGGACAAAAGAGCTTTACAACCCTAAGGCCTTCATCACTCACGCGGCATGGCTGGATCAGGCTTGCGCCCATTGTCCAATATTCCCCACTGCTGCCTCCCGTAGGAGTCTGGGCCGTGTCTCAGTCCCAGTGTGGCTGATCATCCTCTCAGACCAGCTACTGATCGTCGCCTTGGTAGGCCATTACCCCACCAACTAGCTAATCAGACGCGGGCCGATCCTTCGGCAGTAAACCTTTCCCCAAAAGGGCGTATCCGGTATTAGCGCTAGTTTCCCAGCGTTATTCCGAACCGAAGGGTACGTTCCCACGTGTTACTCACCCGTCTGCCGCTGACCCCGAAGGGCCCGCTCGACTTGCATGTGTTAAGCCTGCCGCCAGCGTTCGCTCTGAGCCAGGATCAAACTCTCAAGTTGAAGAGTTGATCTAGACCGATCACATCATAACGGAAGCACACAATCAGACCCGGCGTTTCCACCAGAGCCTGTGTGAGCTCTCGAAACGTGTCTCGGCAATCGTCTCACGATCTCCCGCTACAGGAGATCCGCAAGGACAACGCCGTCCACGCTTCTCTTTCTCAGATTCACTTGTCAAAGAACGCCGGCACGAAACCGGAAACCCGAACCAACCGAAACCCGCGCGGTCACCCGCACGAAACCCGATTGCAAGACTGGAAAAACCGTGGTACCCGCAATCACCCTGAAGGTGAGCCGTCCCAGCGGTCCGGAGCGTCTAGAACCCCGCCACCATCCTGTCAACCCAGCCAGTCCGGCACCGCCAAACCACCCCGCCGACAGAACAACACCCAAGAGACAAAAACAGTGGATCATCCAGCCAAAGCCGGATCATCCATCCGATAAATCGTCTCCAAGATGTACCGGCACCGCCGCCAGACCCTCAAGTCCCGCTGGCCGCCGCCGATGACCGGGGTATACGGACCCCCCATCGCCCCGTCAACACCCCAGATGACAG
>NZ_JAKSXV010000021.1 GCF_022829345.1 Methylobacterium sp. J-090
GCCCGCAGGCGTCCGGCCCGGTCCGCCAGGGACTGCGCCCGCAGCCGGGCGAACAGGCCGTCGAGGGCCTCCTCGTCGATCTCGCCGCGATCGAACCGACGGGTGATGGCCAGGGTCACGGCCAGCACGGGGTTGCGGAACGGGTCCTCCGCCGCCTGCTCACGGGATTCCTCGATCAGACCCAAAAGATCCGCTTCGAGGGCCTCGGGGTTCGAAACCGCGTGATCCGGGCTGCGGTCATGCATGCGCATCGCTCGACCTTGATGGGGAGGTGGACGGGGACCGTCATAGGACAGTCCGATGACAATCGGGCAATGCCGGCTCGGAACACCCCGGTGGACAGGCGGCGGAGGACCCGTTCCGCAACCCCGTGCCGAACTGCCCCCGGACCGGTCGGGCGGAGCCACGCAAGGACCGTTCCGGCCGCGCGGCCGATCACCGTCCCGGTCGCATCGCGGGCCATCCTGGGGTAACGCTGATGGCGGCATGGAAACCACC
>NZ_JAKSXV010000044.1 GCF_022829345.1 Methylobacterium sp. J-090
GACGTAGCTGCCGCCCGACCCCGTCACCGACGTGACCTCAGCGGTGACGCCGTTCGTGCCGGTCAGGACGAAGTCGTTTGCCGTGACGTTGGCGACCGTCTCGGAGAAGCCGACCGCGTAGGTGAAGCTCGCGACGGTGGGTCCGCCGGCGAGGTCGGCCACCGCTGAGCCCAGAGGCGCGACGGTGTCCACCGTAAGGCCCGCCGGCAGAGAGAGGTCCGCCGTGACGGTGTTGCCGGCGACATCGGCGAGGATCGCCTTGGCGGTGACGGAGCCGGACAGGGACGAGAGGTCCGCCGTGTAGGTCCCGTTGGTGCCGACGGGGACGGAGACGGTGGTCACGCCGTCGGTGAAGGCGATGGTGCCCGAGGAGCCGGTATCGAGGCCCGTGAGGGTGAAGCCGACGTTGCCGGCCTCGCCCGCCCCGAGGCGGGTGTCGGCGGAGGCGAATTGGACGGCGACGAGCGGGGCCGTGTCCGCGCTCGTGTCGATGGTGAGCGCGAACGGACTGGAGGCGGGGCTCGGCAGGCCGCTGGCACCGGTGGCGGAAGCGGTGACCGTGTAGGCTCCGTCGGCGAGGTTGGGGACCGATGCGGTCCAGGCCCCGCCGGGACCGGTCGTGGTCTGGACCGTCACCGGCCCGGCCGGACCGTTCACCACGACGGAGACCGTGGACCCGGCCTCCGCCGTGCCGGACAGGACCGGAGTGGTCTCGCTGGTGATCCCGTCGCCGTCCACACCGGTGTCGTTCAGGACGGCAGCCACGCTGGGCTGCGTGGTGACGGCGGTCGCGACCCGGATGGAATTGCCCGGGATCGTCGCGACGTTGCCGGCGAGATCGCCGACGATCAGGCTCGTCGCGACGACGCCGTCGAAGCCCGACAGGTCCACCGTGAAGGTGCCGTCGGCCGCGACCGGGACATCCTTGACGAGGGCCCCGGCGACGAAGTGGGCGGTCGCCGTGCTGCCGGCGTCGAGTCCGGCCACGGTGTAGGACACCGCCATCGCCTCCGCGGCATTGACCAGGTTGTCGGCCGTTCCGGAGACGGCGAGGACGACGGGGGCGCCCGCGTCGGCGGTGGTGTCGATCACCAGGGCGTGGTTGGTGGAGACGCCGAGCACGGTGTTGGCGCCGTCGGTCAGAGTCGCCGACAGGGTGTAGGGTCCGTCCCCGAGGACGGGCAGCGCGACCGACCATTGTCCGGCCGCGTCCACCGTCGTGGAAAGACTCCCCGGGATGCCCGTCGGGCCGGTGTAGGTCAGCGTGACCGTGCCGCCGGCCAGGGCGGTGCCGCTCACCAGCGGGCTGGCATCGTGGGTGACGAAGTCGCCGGCGATGCCGGTGTCCTCGGTGATGCCCGTGATGACCGGGAGGCTCTCCGGCGGGACCACGACGGGGATGTTGACGAGGTGCAGGCCGGCCTGGGCCACGATGGCGGGATTGCCGGCGAGATCGGCGATGTTCGATCCGGCCGCGAGGCCGAGGGCGAGGGAGCCCGTCCCGGTGATGCCCGTGACGGTCACCGTGTAGACGCCGCCGACCTCAGTGACGGTCGAGAGGGTGCCGGCCGCCGTGCCGGTGCCGGTCAGGGCGAAATCGTCGACGGTCAGGTTCGCCACCGCCTCCGGGAAGGTGACCGTGTAGGTGGCGCTCGTGGCCGCGGCGGCGGCCGGGGCGGCCACGATGGTGGCAGCCGGTGCCGTGGCATCGACGGTGAAATGGCCGATGGGCAGGGTCGCGCGGTTGCCGGCGAGGTCGACGACGGCAACGCTCGCCGTCACCGTTCCGCTGAACCCGGAAAGGTCGGTGGCCGCGAGCGGACCGTTGGCGAGGGGGACCGTCACGGTCCCGCTCGAACCCGTGAAGGTGAGGGTGGCGGTGGCGTCGGCATCAATGCCCGTGACGGTGCCCGTGAGGGCGGCCGCCTCGACAGCGTTAAGGAGACGGTCCGCCGGCAGGGCGAGGCCGACGAGGATGGGCGCACCCGCATCGACCTGAAGGTCGATGGTCACCGGCACCCCCGGCAGGACGGCGCTGCTGTTGCCGGCGGCATCCTGTGCGGAGGCGGTGAGCGTCACGGTTCCATCGGTGAGCGGCGTGGTCACCGGAATGCGCCAGGTGCCGCTGGCATCGACCATGGCCGAGAGGGACTGGCCGCCCACCTCCACGGTCACGGTCGACCCGGCCTCACCGGTGCCGATGAGGATCGGGGTCGCGTCGTTCGTGATCGTGGCCGGGAGGTTGCCGGCGTTGGCAAAGCCCAGGATGGCCGGTGCGACGGGCGCTACGGTGTCGAAGGTCGCGCCGGGGCCGCCGAGGGTCACCGTCTGCCCGGCGGGCGGAACGTAGGTCAGGGTGGAGGTGACCGGACCGTCGAGGGTCGACAGGTTGAGGGTTCCGCCCTGGTCGGTGAGGAGGGCGGAGGCGGTCGTTCCGTCGGCATCCGTGAAGATCACCGACAGGCTCGCGCCGGCCGGCAATCCGCCGAGGGTGTAGGTGACCGCCGCCGCCTCCGTCCCGTTGACGAGCCCGTCGCCGAAGCCGACCGCGAGGGTGAACGGGATGCCCGTCGCCGTCTCGATGGTGACGACCTTGGTGGACGCCGGCAGGCTGACATTGCCCGAGGCATCCGCGGCCGTCGCCGTGAAGGCGTAGGACCCGTCCGCCAGGGCTCCCGGCACCGTCGCGGTCCAGGCGCCTGACACGCCGGCCACCGCCGTGAGGGTGCCGGTCGTGCCGGCGGGCCCCTGGTAGCTCACCGTCACGGTGCTGCCCGCTTCGGCGGTGCCGGCGAGGGTGGGCGTGGTGTCCGCCGTGAGGAAGCCGCCCGGAACGCCGCCGTCGCTGACGAGGCCGGTGATGACGGGCATCGGCGGCGGGACGAGGTCGAGGGCCACCGGCGTGACGGGACCGAGGGTCGCCGCATTGCCGGCGGCGTCGGTGATGTTGGACGTCGCCGACAGGGCGAGGCCAAGGGTGCCGGCCCCCGAGAGGTTGCCGATCACCACGGTGTAGCCGCCGGCCGGGTTCGCCACCGCCTGGACGACGTTGCCGAGGATCGAGCCGGTTCCGACGACCTGGAAGTCGGTGGCGTCGAGGCCGGCTACGGCCTCGGGGAAGGTGACGTCGAACTGCACCGTTCCGGGCAGCTGCACGGGGGTGAGGAGGCCGGTGCCGAGGGGCGCGACGGTGTCGATGAGCGCGGCCGGACCCGGCAGGGTCGCGGTGTTGCCGACCGTGTCGGTGATGTGGATCGATGAGGTCACCGCGCCGTTCAGGCCGCTGAGATCGACGGACGCGCTGCCGTTCACCCCGACGGTCTTGGTGACGACGTGGTTGCCCGCATCCGTGAAGGTGACGATGGCCGTGGCACCGGCATCGAGGCCGGTCACCGCCAGCGGAACGGCCGCGACGCCCGCGAGTCCGATGGGCCGACCGTTGCCGAGGGCGATGGCGACGGGTGCCCCGGCATCGGCCGTGAGATCCACGGTAAGGTTGGCCACGGCCGGCGCGGCGACATTGCCGGCGGCGTCCATGGCGGCGATGGAGACGACGTAGGCCCCGTCGGTGAGGGTCGTGCCGATGCTGCCGGTCAGGGGCAGGGAGAACGTGCCGTTGGCGACGGCCGCCGTCGTGGTCAGGACCGGGGTGCCGGTGGCGTTGGTGACCGTCACCATCACGCTGGCGCCGGCCTCGAGACCGATGGCGGTTCCGGCGAGCACCACGCCGCCGGCGATGTCCGCCTGGGAGACGATGCCGTCGCCGGTGATCGGCTGGAGGGTGAGGACGGGGGCGGTGTGATCCAGTGTCAGGACGGGACCGACGGGGGCCGGGACCCCGATGCCGGGCAGGAGGTTACCGGCCGCGTCCCGGACACCGGCGGGATTCAAGGTGAGGCCGAGGGTGCCTTCGGCCGTCGCGGCCGGCACCGTAACGAGGTAGGTGCGCCCGCCATCCGTCGTGGTGACGGTGGGGACGAGGCCGGCGGCCGCCGTGCCGGTGAGGCCGAGATTGGCCGCCGTCAGGCCCGTGACCGGCTCCGAGAAGGTCAGGGTGAAGTCGATCACCGTATCCTTGGTGAACGCGCCGTCCGGTGAGGTGACGCTCACCAGGGCGGGTGCCGCGAGGTCGACGGTGACCGCCTGGGTCAGGGCGACGGAGGCGGCGCCGTCCGTGCGCTGGACGAGGACCGCGACATCGCCCGAGGCCTGGAGGGCGGGAATCGTGCCCGTGAAGGTGGTGGCGCCGTTGGTGGTGACGACGACGGCGCCGGCGAGCGGCGTGACGGTCCCGCCGATCCGGACGGCCAGGGACTCGCCGGTGCCGAGCGGCCCGGAGAGGGTCCCGGTGACCGGCACGGCTCCGGCCGCGGCCTCGGCGATGTTGACGATGTTGTCGCCCGCCACCCGCACGGCGGTGACCGTCTGGACGGGCGCCGGGGCGACGATGTCGTAGGCCGTGCCGAGCACCCCGGCGAGGGGGATACCGGTGCCGACCTGGAGCGTGCCGGTCGTGCCGCTGGCCAGCGCGAGATCCTGGCGCCCGTCGCCGTTGATGTCGAGGAGGGCGAGGGCGCCGAGGCCGGCCTGGGTCTCGAGGACCACGGGGGCGGAGAAGTTGCCGGCGCCGTCGCCGTAGACGACCCGCACGTTTCCGTCCGTGCCGGCGTAGAGGATGTCCTGCTTGCCGTCGCCGTTGGCGTCGCCGATGCGGATGTCGGTGGCGGCCGCACCCGCCTGCAGGGTCGTCTGGATGGCCGCGCCGGCGGCGGTGGAGCCGCGGATCTCGAGGGTGCCCGCCGTGCCGGCCGAGACGATCTCGGCGCGTCCGTCGCCGTTGAGATCGCCGGCCGCGAGGCCGCCCGCGCTGGCACCGACCGTGAGGGTCGAGCGCGTGAAGGTGCCGTTGGCCGCCTGCGTGAGAACGGCGAGCTGCGTACCGCCATTGGCCAGGGCCGCGAGATCGACGCGTCCGTCGCCGTTGAAGTCGCCCGAGACGAAGGCGTCCGGCCGGACGCCGAAGGACTGGGCGCTCCCTGCGCTGAAGCTGCCGGAGCCGTTGTTGGTCAGTACCGTGGCCGAGGTTCCGGAGAGGCTCTTGATCACGATGTCGGCGTAGCCGTCGCCGTTGACGTCCGCGATCAGGGCGCCGTCCGCGCCCGAGGTGGCGCGGCTGGTGACCGTGAAGGTGCCGTCGGTCCCCTGCTTCAGGATCTGGACGGTGCCGTTGCCGGCGGTGACGATATCGACGAGGCCATCACCCGTGACCTCACCCGTCGCGATGGTGTTCTGGCCGGCCGCGACGGAGACGGTCTGCGTCGCTCCGAGGGAGCCGGTGCCGGTGCCGCGGGTCACCACCACGGTGTTGTTGACGAGGAAGGCCGCGTCACCGAGCCCGTCGGCGTTGAAGTCCGCCGTCGCGGTCTCGCGCGCCGGACCGATGTTCACGGGGGCGAGAAGGGCGAAGTCGGCGCCGCGCAGGCCGTTGCCGGCGAGGTCGGTGACGCCGGACAGATTCGAGGGGTTGAGCGCCAGGCCGAGGGTGCCGGCGCGCTGGTCGAAGCTGATGCCGTCGAGGCCGAGGCCGACGCTGACGATGTAGGTGTTGGGCTTGGTGAGAGACGGCAGCAGGGTGACGAGGTGGATGCCCGGGAGCGTCCCCGTCGCCTGGAACAGGTCGGCGGAGAGGCCGAGGACCGGTTCGGAGAAGGTGACCTCGTAGCGGAGCACCCCGAGGAGATCGAGGAGCCCGAGGGGATCGGGCGTGTCGAGCTGGCTCACCGCCAGGATGGTCGGTCCGGTGTTGTCGATGCGGACCTGGAGCGGCAGGGACGTGCTGGTGCCGAGCAGCGGGGTCGTCTGGGTCGCCCGCAGGTTGTGCGTCCCCTCCGCCAGATTGACGCGCACGGCGCCGAGCGAGGTCCCGAGGAGACCGGCCGGGACCGTCGTCAGGATCTCGCCGGAACCGGGGACGCCGTTGCCGTCCCGGTCATCGAAGATCGTGATCGGACCACCGAGAGCATTCAGCCCCAGGATGGTGATGTCGACGCCGTTGCGCCGGGTGAGGCCGTCGAGGGGAAGACCCGTGTCGCTCAACGGCGAGAGGCCGAGAACGAGGGGAGCGAGCGTACCGGCCATCTGCGTTTCCCATGGTTTCGGCAAGCGCCCGCGCATGACGCGGAGGGAGCTCCGCGCGCCGGCTTCGTGCCCGATGGATCTAATGTTCGTGTCGAGGGGCCGGCGCGTTCCGCCGGCTGGGTTGCATATATCAACCTACAGAAGAACAGGCGCTCCTCAAGAGGCGATCCGACGCCGGGCGGTTATTTTGCAGCTTCAACTGCGAAATCGGCGTCATCAGCCGATTTTATCGTTAGCAAACCGTAAAATTTGGACATCGAGTGCAAAACGAAGCAAATTTAGTCGCCGATTGGCGCCGGTCGTTAAGGTTCGCTTAACGCTTCGCTGGCGGTGGTAATTCGAGAAGGCTTCCTTTCGGCAGAACAACTCTACCATTAGCTGCACATTAAGGGCTTTGGAGGCGAATATTATCGCCTGACAGCCGTATACATCCCGACGAGAGGCGAGCTCCGATGCGACCGGTTCACAGGAATTCCGATCTGAAGAACGCCCTTCTGCGGTGCAGACGGGCGTTCTTCGGTGTCGCGGTCATGAGCGGCGTCGTGAACGTGCTCTACCTGACGGGCTCGTTCTTCATGCTGGAGGTCTACGATCGCGTGATCCCGGCTCGCTCCATCCCCACGCTCATCGGCCTCGGCGCCCTGGCCCTGGCGCTGTTCCTCTTCCAGGGGGTGATCGAGGTCATCCGGGCGCGAGTTCTCGCCCGCATCGGATGCTCCCTCGACGAGGCGGTGTCCCATCGCGTCTTCGATGCAGTGGTGCGCTACCCGCTGAAATCACCCGCCGGCGGCGACGGGCTTCTCCCGCTGCGCGACCTCGATCAGATCCGGGGCTTTCTCTCCGGCCTCGGGCCGACGGCGTTCTTCGACCTGCCCTGGCTTCCGATCTACCTGGCGATCTGCTTCCTGTTCCATCCGCTCATCGGCCTCGCGGCCCTGGCCGGTGCCGTGATCCTCGCTCTGCTGACCCTCCTGACCGATCGCCTGACCCGTCGGCCCCAGCGCGAGGCGACCCGGCACGGCGCCCGCCGCAACGAGATCTCGGATGCCGGGCGCCACAACGCCGAAGTGCTGCACGCCATGGGCATGCAGCAGAACCTCGCCCGGATCTGGACTGCGGAGAGCCGGTCCTACCTCGATCGTCAGCGCCGGGTCGCGGACATCGCCGGAAGCCTCGGAACCGTCTCGAAGGTCTTCCGCATGATCCTGCAGTCCGGTGTCCTGGCCCTCGGCGCGTATCTGGTGATCCAGGGGCAGGCCACGGGCGGCATCATCATCGCCTCGTCGATCCTCGTGTCCCGGGCCCTGGCACCGGCGGAGATCGCCATCGCCCACTGGAAGGGGTTCGTCGCGGCCCAGCAGGGCTGGGGTCGGCTCAACGACATCCTCGACCGCTTCGGCCCGGAGACGGACGCCCTCGAACTCCCCGCCCCCTCGGTGTCGCTCACCGTCGAGCAGGCGTCCCTGGTGCCGCCCGGAACCCAGCGCGTGGTCGTCTCGGACATGAGCTTCGGCCTCAAGGCCGGTCAGGGCGTCGGCATCATCGGACCGAGCGCCTCCGGCAAATCGACCCTCGCCCGCGCCCTCGTGGGGGTGTGGACCCCCGTGCGCGGGTCGGTGCGCCTCGACAGCGCCACCCTCGACCAATGGTCGGCGGCAAGCCTCGGCCGCCATATCGGCTATCTCCCCCAGGAAGCCGAGCTCTTCGCCGGAACCATCGCGTCGAACATCGCCCGGCTCGCCCCCTCCCCCGACGCGGAGGCGGTGATCGCTGCCGCCCGCAACGCCGACGTGCACGACCTGATCCTGCGGATGCCCGAGGGCTACGAGACGCTGATCGGCCCGGGCGGGGCGAGCCTGTCGGCCGGTCAGCGTCAGCGGATCGGCCTGGCGCGTGCCCTCTACGGAAACCCGTTCCTCGTCGTCCTCGACGAACCCAACGCCAACCTCGACGAGCCGGGCGAACTCGCCCTCACCCGCGCCATGCTCGGCGTGCGCCAGCGCGGCGGCATCGTCGTCGTCGTCGCCCACCGCCCGAGCGCGCTCGCGGCCGTCGATCTCCTCCTCGTCATGGAGGAGGGCCGGGCCCGGGCGTTCGGCCCCAAGGACGAGATCATGAAGCAGATCATGCGCCCGACGGCCGTCCCCAGCGTCCGGGCTCCCAAGCGAACCGTCACCGGGCAGGCGGAGCCGGCTCCCAAAGCGAACCTGAAGGCACGCGCATGACCTCCGCCGTCAACTCCTCCGCCGTCAATCCGCCCGTCCTCCTCTCCCCCATCGCTCCCACGGCGCGGCCGTTCCAGGCGGACCGCTCCATCGGTCTGCACCTCCTCAGCGTGTCGGCCGTGATCTCCGTCCTGGTCTTCGGCATGGGGGGCTGGGCGACCGTCACCCAGATCCACGGGGCCGTGATGGCGTCCGGCCAACTCGTCGTCGAGAGCGACGTGAAGAAGGTCCAGCATCCCACCGGCGGCGTGGTCGGCACCATCCGGGTCCACGACGGATCGCGCGTTTCGGCCGGGGACGTCCTCATCACCCTCGACGAGACCCAGATCCGGGCGAACCTCGACATCGTCCTCAAGGCCATGGACGAGCTGAGCGCCCGGCGCGCCCGGAACGAGGCCGAGCGCGACGGGGCCGCCTCCATCGCCTTTGCCGCCGATCTCGGGGAGCGCCGGGGCTCGGACGCCGTCGTCGCGCAACTCCTCGACGGTGAGAGGCGGCTGTTCGAGACCCGCCGGACCGGACGGGACGGCCAGAAGGCCCAGCTTCAGCAGCGCGTCCTGCAGATCCGCCAAGAGATCGCCGGGCTGACCGAGCAGGCCGAGGCCAAGGCGCAGGAGATCGCGCTCATCGGTGACGAACTGGTCGGCGTGCGGGAATTGCGGGCGAAGAATCTCATCGCCCTCTCGCGGGTGACGGCCCTGGAACGCGATGCCGCCCGTCTCCACGGTGAGCGCGGGCAACTCGTGGCCGCCCAGGCGCAGGCGCGCGGCAAGATCACCGAGACCGAGCTGCAGATTCTCCAGATCGACCAGGACATGCGCGGCGAGGTCGGCAAGGAACTCGCCGACATTCGCGGACGCTGGTCGGAACTCGCCGAGAAGCGGGTCGCGGCCCTCGACCAGCTCAAGCGCACGGACCTGCGGGCGCCCCAGGACGGCGTGGTGCACCAGATGACCGTGCACACGGTCGGCGGCCTCGTGGTGCCGAGCGAGCCGGCGATGCTGATCGTGCCCGATTCCGACAGCCTCGCCGTCGAGGTCCGGGTTCAGCCGCAGGAGATCGACAACGTCCATCTCGATCAGGACGCCGTGCTGCGGTTTCCCGCGTTCAACCAGCGCGTCACACCCGAGATCGACGGGATCGTCACACGGATTTCGGCGGATGTGAGTCAGGACATCAAGACGGGCCTCAGCTACTACACCGCCCGCATCCGCGTGCCGGAGGCCCAGCGCGATCGCCTCGGAAAGGTACGGCTCGTCCCCGGCATGCCGGTGGAGGCCTATATCCAGACCGGCGAGCGGTCGGTTCTCTCGTATCTCCTCAAGCCCCTGGCCGATCAGATCGCCAAGGCGTGGCGGGAGCGTTGAGGCCTCGATCCGGCGCGGTGCGTCATACGATTGTCCGCCGATCGCTCCGCGAGGCGGGCAATTGACGCGCGGGAGCCTACTTTCCGGCCTCGATCTCGCAGATGACCCGGGCCAGTTCGGAGAGAAGATAGCGGGCGCGGGGGTCCTTGATCCTGTCGAAGGCCTCTTTGAAGATGCTGTCTTCCGCCCGGCCGACCGCCGGCGGAGTCCCCTTCTCGGGCGCGCTTCCCTCGGGCTTGGTGTCGTAGAAATAGCTGATGTCGACGCCCATCGTCTGGGCGATCTGATGGAGCTTGTCCGCCGCGATCCGGCTCCGGCCGCTCTCGTATTTCTGGACTTGCTGAAAGGTGACGCCGAGCGCGCTGCCGAGATTGGCCTGGCTCAGGCCCGCCGAACGGCGCAGGGACTTGATACGGGGACCGATCTCCCGCGTGGCATTGTCTCTGCTCGGCTCGGCCATCACGTCTTGCTCGATCTTCTTCATGATCATTGATCTATTGATCTTATGAACGACGTCGGGGTGAACCGAACGGCTTCGCCCAGGTCGTCCGCGCCCTCGCATCTCCTCACACGAGGCGAATCGCTCGCCTGTTTATGCGAAATACGATCGGCCGCCAATCCACCTCGTCTGTCACGTTAAATTGTTCGCGTTTGCGTGAGCGATCATACCCCAAGTCGACGAACGGACAAAAGCGGCCGTGAAGCGATCTCCGGGGTTTTTTTATCAACTGCTCACCCGAGATTTGATCGATACCAGGTGAAAGGCTGTGGCCGGTCTATACATCGACAAAACATCCGCTTCGAATTCATGCAGCAAATTTGTAGGCGCTATGCGGTATTACGAAGAAGATATCGTCTTATTGCTGATATGGATGGTGGCATGAGGGAAATATTGGCATTGATGAGCGCTGATTATTGAGCTTCGGCGATGCTGTTGATTCCTGTATTTACTTTTCTGCTTAACCGCAGATAAATTTATACGAACGACGATGTTGTTTTTGCCTGTTTGAATGATAGCAATATGAAATTTATCTATATCTTAGTATTGCGATGATAATCGATCTGGTCAATCAGATAAACATCTCTGCTTGATTTTGCTTTCGCAGCCATATTTATCATTTTTTCTGGTGATGTCTGGTTTTGCAAAACGTTTGCTAGATGGATGGCCGTGAGGTCAGGACTCGGCGACAGGGCTGTGCCTCACGACAACTCGGATGGTATGCGGCGAACTGCGTAGGCCGGTCGATCGAGTTCACGGTCTGCCAGCTCACGATCTGCCATGCCTCGACCCGCACTGGCCGGAAGCCGTCGTGCCCGCCGGCACGCGCGTGACGGCCTTCTGCGGAAACGACGTGTTAGCGACTTCGAAACCACATTCAAAAATCAACTGAGAGGCGAGTTATTCTTATGGGTCTCCACACTATCATCCCCCCATCCACTCACTGACGGCAGTTCGCGTGCAGGCTGTGTTCCGGCTGCAAGCCGTGCAAGGCGGGAGTTCGGTTCCATGGCCCATCCCACCCCCGAGCAGGCGCGACTGGATGCCCTGCGCGGCCTGCGCATCCTCGGCTCGACGCCCGAACCGCACCTCGATGCGGTCTGCCGCACCGCCGCCGCGCTGTTCGACGTGCCGATCGCCCTGGTTCTGCTGGTGGACGAGACGCGGATCTGGTTCAAGGCCCGATGGGGCGTCGAGGGCGAGGGGATCGCCCGCGAAGGGGCGTTCTGCGACCTCACGATCCAGGGGCAGGCCGGTGTCCCCCTCGTCATTCACGATCTGCTCGGCGATCCGCGCTCCGCCGGGAGCCCCCTCGTGGTCGGGCAACCCCTCGCGCGCTTCTACGCCGGGGTGCCCCTGGCCCTGCGCTCAGGGCTGAACCTCGGCACCTTCTGCATCATGGACCGGACGCCCCGGCCCGATTTCGCCGAGCGCGAGACGCGGCTGCTCAGGGACCTCGCCCTCATCGTCGAGGCCCACCTGCGCCTGCACGAGGCCCGGGTGACGGGCGAGGCGGATGCCGCCCGGCGACGCGACGCGGAAGGCGCCCTGCGGCAGAGCGAGCAGCGCTTTCGCCTGCTGGCCGAGACCAGCACCGACGTGATCATCTGGTCGGATCTCGACACCACCCGGCGCTACGTCTCGCCCTCGATCAGGACGGTGCTGGGCTACGAGCCCGACGAACTCCTCGGAACCAAGCCCCTCGATTTCGTCCATCCCGAGGACGTCGAAGCCTACGGCCGCGTCCTCGACGACCTGACCCAGGCCCGCATCGATCGGGCCTCCACCTGCCAGCGCTACCACCGGAAGGATGGCGCGTGGGTCACCATGGAGGTGTCCCAGAGCCTCGCCCGCGATCCGATCACCAACCGTCCCACCGGCTACGTGACCTCCCTGAGGGATATCACCGAGCGCAAGGCGGTGGAGGATGCCCTGCGCCTGAGCGAGGAACGCCTCGCCCTCGCCCTGAACAGCGGCAGCGACGGCCTGTGGGACTGGAATGTCGTGACGGGCGAGGTCAAGCTCTCCGATCACTGGGCGTCGATGCTGGCCTACGACCGCGACGAGATCGTGCCCGACATCAGCTCCTGGTACACGCTCATCCACCCCGACGACGTCGAACGCTCGCGCCGGACCCTGGCCGATCACTTCGACGGGCGGACCGCCGCCTTCGAGTGCGAGTATCGCCTGCGCGCCAAGGGCGGCCACTACATCTGGATCCTCGCCCGCGGCAAGGTGGTCAGCCGGACCGCCGACGGCGTTCCCCTGCGCGTCGTCGGCACGCATATCGACATCACCCGGCGCAAGACCGACGAGCGGCGCATCGCCCATCTCGCCCTGCACGATTCCCTGACCGATCTGCCCAACCGGACGCTGTTCTGGGAGCGCCTGACGGACGAGATCCGTCACGCGACGGCGCACGGCACCCGCTTCGCGATCCTCACCTGCGATCTCGACGGCTTCAAAGGCGTCAACGACAGCTTCGGCCATCCCGTCGGCGACCTGCTGCTGCAGACCGTTGCGACCCGGCTCCTCGCGGTCGTTCGCGAGGCCGATACGGTGGCGCGCCTGGGCGGCGACGAGTTCGCCATCATCCTCAGCCGGATCGGGCACGTCCACGATGCCGGCGCCATGGCCACGCGCATCATCGAGGCGGTCAACCGGCCCGTGGCGGTCAACGGCCACAGCGTGAGCGTCGGCGCCTCCGTCGGCATCGCCTTCGGAGCCGGGGACACCCACGATGCCGTCGCGCTCTTCCGGCAGTCCGATACCGCCCTGTATCAGGCCAAGGCCGCCGGCAAGAACACCTACCGCTTCCACGATCCCGCGGCCGGCACGAATCCGGCGGTACCCGGGTCGCTGAAGTCCGAGATGAAGGAGGCGATGAAGCGCGGCGACTTCCAGCTTCTCTACCAGCCCATCGTCGAGCTGGAGACCGGCGCCATCGCGGGGTTCGAGGCCCTGTTGCAGTGGGTGCATCCGCTCCGCGGTGAGATCGCCCCGAGCGAATTCATTCCCCTGGCGGAAGAGACCGGCCTGATCATCGCCCTCGGGGCCTGGGTCCTGAAGGAAGCCTGCCGCGAGGCGGCGTCCTGGCCCGGCCACCTCAGGATCGCGGTCAATGTCTCGGCGATCCAGTTCCAGCAGATCAGCATGGAGGAAACGGTCCTGCGCGCTCTGGCCGGTTCGGGACTGCCGCCGCACCGGCTCGAACTCGAGATCACGGAGACGACCCTGATGCAGAAGACCGAGGCGCTCATCCGGACGATCCGGCGCCTGCGACACAGCGGAATCCGCATCGCCCTCGACGATTTCGGAACGGGCTATTCCGGCTTGAGCTACCTCCACCAGTTCGCCATCGACACCGTCAAGATCGACCGGTCCTTCGTCGTCGCGATGGCGAGCCCGAAGACCGCGACCATCATGCGCGCCATCGTGACGCTGGCCGCGAACCTCGGAGCCCGCGTGACCGCCGAAGGGGTCGAGACACGCGAGCAGCTGGATTTCGTCCGAGCGGCGGGGTGCACCGACGTCCAGGGCTACCTCTTCAGCCCGCCCCTGCCGGCCCGGGACATCGTGAATCTGCTCGAGAACGGACGTTCGCGCCGGGCCGCCTGATGCGGTCGCCGTTCGATCGGGGCGGCGGTCCCGGCAGCGGTCTCACCGTCCGGTTCCGCCGGGCCGGCTCCGACGGCCGGCGGCTCAACCTCTCCATCGCGGCGCGCGCACCCCGCGACCGCACCGACGCGGCGGCCGCCCGGCCCTTCGCCGACACCCGCGATGCCGGAACCGGTCGTCCAAATCGCCGACGTCCAAATCCCTGACGCCCCGATTTCCGACGTCGGAACCCCTCACGGCCAAGTTGTCCACATCGCCGGCATCGTATCCGGCACGGCGATGCGATGCATAAACGCATCGCCCGGCGGGAAATCCGGATTCCGCTTTTCGCCTCTCATGCGTCGTGGCGTTGTCGGCTCTGCGCGAACTCGCCTTTGGGGTGCAGGCAGGCTGGGCATGGCTCCCCCGCCGTCAAACCGGACCTTCCTCGAGGCCCACCATCGGAATCGGTGGTCCGGCATCGGTTTGGAAGGGCGTCCGTTCGGCGGCGCTCCCGAAAAATGACCGGCGCTGGATTAATCCGCGGCGCCGTTCGTGGGCCATCGACGACTTATGGACTTAGAATAAATCCAGAACATAGTTCTTGCGCCCCTCCGCAGCTCTTTGCCAATGAGTTGAGTGCGCCGGATGAGAAAGTGGAACATTTCTAATGCGGTGCGACGAATGATGAATCCCAATGTGAGTCACCAATCCCGTGCCTAACATTCCCGCGAAGTCTTGCGCGTTTTCCTCCCGACACAGCGATAAACGCTTGGTTGTTTTAGCGTTGCTGTCGAGTGTGGCGATCTGTGGCCTCGGTGCCGGATCGGCCGGGGCGCAGGACGCTGCCCAGACCGTCACCCTCGACACCCTGTCCGTCGAAGGCGTCGGGCGTGGTCCGAGCGTCGCCGGAACCGACCGGGGCGGTCCCCTCGGCGCAGTGCCCGGCTACGTCGCCTCGCGCAGCACCGTCGCGACGAAGACCGACACGCCGATCCTCGAGACGGCCCAGTCGATCTCGGTGATCGGGCGCAAGCAGATCGAGGACGGGAACGCGCTCACCATCAACCAGGCCCTGCGCTATACCCCGGGCGTCACCACCGAGCAGCGCGGCGGCGCCGGATCGACCCGCCTGGAGCAGTTCCTCATCCGCGGCTTCAGCGCCCCGGTCTTCCTCGACGGAATGGCGCTCCTCGGAGGGCGCGACGCCAACGCGTCCGTCGACCCCTACCGCCTGGAACGCATCGACGTCATCAAGGGACCGGCCTCGGTGCTCTACGGCCAGTCGGGCCCGGGCGGCATCGTCAATCTGGTCTCGAAGGTGCCGCGCTTCGTGGAGCACGGCGAGATCTTCGTGCAGGGCGGCGGCTTCAACGAGGTGCGCGGCGGCGTCGATGTCGGCGGACCGATCCATTCCGACGTGCCGGGCCTCGCCGACCAGTTCGCCTACCGCATCGTCGGCTTCGGCTGGAACGGCGACGGCCCCGTGGACACGACGCGGGTCGAGCGCGTGCTGATCAATCCGAGCGTGACCTGGCGCCCCTCCAGCGACACCTCGCTCACCATCATCGGCAACTATCAGCGCGACCCGTTCTCGGGCTTCTACGGCGGCTTCCCGGCGGTGGGCACCGTGTTCCCGCGCAACTTCGGCAGCGGCGTCATCGGTCGCCTGCCGGTGAATTTCTATGACGGCGACCGCAACATCGAGCGTTCCGACCGGACCCAGGCGTCCATCGAGTACCTGTTCGACCATCGCGTCAACGAGAACCTCCGGTTCCACTCGGCCGGTCGATACCTGCGCACCCAGGGCGACTATCGCAGCGTCTACAGTGCTTTCAGTCCGCTCAACGGGCCGACGGCCTCCGGCCCGCTGCTGCCCCGCGCGGTCATCGGCACCAACGTCGATGCCGAAGCCTTCACGATGGACACCAATGCGGTGGCCACCTTCGATACCGGTTTCATCGCCCATACGGCGCTGCTCGGCGTGGACCACCGCACCTTCAGTACGCGGACCCTCGGAACGCCATTCCCGACGGCGCCGAGCCTCAACGCCCTGGCACCCGATTATGCGATGAATATCGCGTTCCCGGCCTTCAACACGGCGTCCCGCGTCGACGCGCAACAGACCGGCGTGTACTTCCAGGATCAGGCGAAGTTCGATCGTCTCGTCCTGACCGTCGGCGGACGCTACGACGTCGCCAGCCAGACCGGTCCGACCCGGACCTTCAACCTCGCGGCCAACACGAGCACGTTGACCCTTCAGGATGCGCCGGCCGATGCCCTCACCGGCCGGGCGAGCCTGCTCTACCTGTTCGATTCCGGCGTGGCGCCGTACGTCTCCTACAGTCAGGCCTTCGAGCCCATCGTCGCCGGCCGGGTCTTCGACACCGCCTTCGGCACCGTCGGCCGCATTCCCGATCCACAATTGAGCGATCAGTACGAGGCCGGCATCAAGTACCAGCCGCCCGGCACGGACATCCTGCTCACGGCGGCGGCCTTCGACATCCGCCAGTCGAACCGGACGACGGCCGACACGACGGCGGGCCGTGCGCCCGGGTTCGTCCTGCAGACCGGCCAGGTCGGCGTGCAGGGGGTCGAGTTCGAGGCGCGGGCGAACCTCGCGGAGGGGCTGACCCTGATCGGCGGCTTCTCGGTTCTCGACGCCCGCAACGTTCGCGACGACGGCCGGACCCTGAACGACCTGACGCAGCAGAATGTGGCCCTGGAGGGTCGCCGCCCGGTGCTGGTGCCGGACAAGACCGCCTCGCTGCTCGCGACCTACCGCTTCCTCGATGGGCCGATGCTCGGCCTCGAGATCGGCGGCGGCGTGCGCTACCTCGGACCGTCCTGGGGGGACGCCGCCAACACCTTCAAGGTGCCCGAGAGCGTGCTCGTCGACGCGACCGCCTCCTACGACCTGAAGTACCTCGATCCCAAGCTCCAGGGCTTCTCCATGCAGGTGAACGCCACCAACCTCCTCGACGAGCGCTACGTCAGCGGCTGCAACGGCTACACGAGCTGTTATTACGGCCTGCCGCGCACGGTCTACGCGACCCTGCGCTACCGCTGGTAAGGGTGCAGGGGGCCAAGCATGAAGAACGGCTTTCGCCAATCCATGGCCTGGCTCCACACCTGGGCCGGCCTCGTGGTCGGGTGGGTGCTGCTGGCGGTGTTCGTGACCGGCACGGCGAGCTACTACCGCGCCGACATCTCGCACTGGATGCGGCCGGAACTGCATCAGGCCCCGGCCGCCACCGATCCGGTCTCCCTGGCCCGGGCCGCCGAGATCGGCGTCGCCCACATGGTCGAGCACGCGGGCAATGCGCGGACCTGGTTCATCGGCCTGCCCCGGGCCGAGAGCCCGGTCCTCGACCTGTTCTGGCGCACGAAGCCCGGCACCCCGCCGGGCCACGCGGTCCTCGATCCGCGGACGGGCGCGCCCGCGCAGGTGCGCGACACCAAGGGCGGCGACTTCCTCTACCGCTTCCACTTCGAGCTTCACATGGCGCCCCTCTGGGGCCGCTGGATCGTCGGCATCTGCGCCATGATCATGTTGGTGGCCATCGTCTCCGGCATCATCACGCACCGGCGCATCTTCTCGGATTTCTTCACCCTGCGGCGGGACAAGGCGGCCCAGCGCGGCTGGCTCGACGCCCACAACGTCACGGGTGTCCTCGCCCTGCCGTTCCACCTGATGATCACCTATACGGGCGTCGTCACGCTCGCGGTGATGTACATGCCGTGGGGCGTCACCACGGCCTATCGCGGCGACAACCAGACCTTCTACGCCGAGAGCGGCCAGATCACCGCCCAGCGTCCCGCCCTCGGCCGGCCGGGGCAACTCGCGCCCATCGGGCCGATGGTGGCCCGGGCCGTGGCGATGGTGCCCGAGCCCCTCGAGCGCCTGTCCGTCGTCAACCCGAAGGACGCCAACGCCACGGTGGTGGCGGTGTTCGAGGAGCCGCACGGCCTGTCGCACGCCCATCCGCAGATCGCCTTCGACGGCACCACCGGGGCCGTCGTGGAGGTCCTGCAGGGCGGCCTCAAGCCGGCCGCCAAGACCTTCACCACCCTGGTCGGCCTGCACGAGGCGCACTTCGCCGGCACCGCACTGCGGGCGCTGTTCTTCCTGTGCGGGCTCATGGGCTGCGCCATGGTGGCGTCGGGCCTGATCCTGTGGTCGGTGGCGCGCCTGCCCAAACCCGGGACGCGGCCGTTCCTCGGCCTGCGGATCGTCCAGGCCCTCAACATCGGCACCGTGACGGGCCTTCCGGGGGGCATCGCGGCCTACTTCCTCGCCAACCGGCTCCTGCCCGTCGCCTTCGCGGACCGGGCCGACTGGGAGATCCGCGCGTTCTTCGCGATTTGGATCCTCGCCGCCCTGCTTCCCCTCGCGCGACCGCAGCGCCGGGCCTGGGTCGAGGCGATGGCGGCTTTGGCCGCCCTTACCCTCGCGGTGCCGGTGATCGACGTCCTGACGATCCCCGCCCATCCCCTTCGCTTCGGACTGGGCGAGCCGGCGCTGTTCCTGTGGTTCGACGGCGTCCTCGTCGCCCTGGCGGCCCTGTTCGCCGTCTGCGCCCGCAAGATCGCCCGCTACGAGGGACCGCGCCCGAAGCGGCGGACATCGCCCGCCGAGGCGCCTCGCGCCCGTGCGGCACCCGCCGAGCGGCGGCCGGCGATGACTTCCCTGTCGTGACCTGACCCGTCGTGACCCGATCGGGCGCCCTCCGGCGGCCGGCCGGGTCGCGGGGCGGTGGAAGGACGGATCGGATCAGGCGGTCAGGCGGAACGCGGGTTCGAGCAGGCCGCGCGCGCCGATGCCGACGAGGAGGGTGCGTCCGTGCGCCGAGTCGGCGGCGCGCGCGTCGTCGTCCATGCCCTCGTAGGCGGAGGTGACGAGGAGGTGGTCGAGGTCGCGCCCGGCGAAGGTCGGGCAGGTCGGCTGGCGCGGCGGTACCGGGACGGTGCGGACCCGGTCGCCGGCCGGGCTGTAGGCGTCGAGGCAGGCGGCGCCGAACCGCGCCGTCCAGATCAGCCCCCGTTCGTCCACCGCCGCCCCGTCGATGCCGCCGGGTCCGTCGCCGTGGTGATAGTGCATCCGGGGCTCGCCCGTCGGCAGGCCCGTGGCCGGATCGACGGCGACGCGCTGGAGGACGCCCGCCTTCGTATCCACGAAGTACCCGGTCGCGCCGTCGGGCGAGAACGCGAGGCCGTTCGGGATCGTGATGTTGGCCCACAGCCGGGTCACCCGGGTGCCGGCGACGTGATAGATCGCGCCGCGGCCCCGCTCGGCGTCGCGCGCCATGGTGCCGATCCACAGGGCGCCGCTCGGGTGGACTCGACCGTCATTGGCGCGCGTGCCGGCATCGTCCGCTTCGAGCGCGCAGTGGCGCGTCAGGCGCCCGTCCGCGAGGGTGCGGATGTAGAGGCCGTCCTCGGCGGCGAGGAGCTGGCGCGCGCCGTCGATGGCGGCGATGTCGCTCGCCATGAACGGGAGGTCGTGGACCCTGGCGGGACCGGCGCCCTCGGCGAGCGGCAGCTCGTAGAGGCGGCATTCCAGGATATCGACCCACCACGCCGTGTCCGTCGCCGGATCGTAGCTCGGTCCCTCCCCGAGGTGGCACCGGGGGGCATCGAGAACGCGGATCGTCGGTTCGGCCGTCACATCCATCTCCCCGTCTGATCCGCGGTCGATGACGCCCGCGTGCCGGCGAAAGTTCCTTTGCGATCAGGACGAAAGGCCGAACGGTTGCATCGGGCCGAACACGTTCGAAAGGGGGCGAAAGTCCCATGATTGCGGGCGGCGCGGCGTCTCACCCCATGCCGGGACCCTGACAAAAACCGCCCTTTGTGAAGTCTTGCCGGGCCTCGTCGCGATTTGGCTAACACTCCGTCAAGACTTGGACATTATTGCAAACCATACGCTCAGCCGGCCACCGAGACGATCCTGCGGGATCGGACCGGCCGGCATGCACCTCCCTCCCCCGATCGTCGTCATCGTCCGCATCCGGCCCGGCACTGCGTCGGCTTGGCGGCAACCACAGGATCTGAACCGTGAGCTTCACCGTCCACGCGCGGGTTTCGCTGCGCGCGCTCTCCTATCAGCACGGTTCGATCGTCAGTGCCCTGGAGCAGGGGCTGTCCCTCCTCACCGCCGGCATGTCCGATGTCCGCATCGTCGATTCCGCTGGCCGCAGCCACAGCCCGACGACGCTCTACGCGCAGCTCTTCGGGCCCCGCGCCGCCGTGGCCGCGCCGCCCGTCGAGCGCGATGCGGCGGCCCTGCCCCTCGCCGCCTGAGACCGGGCTTTCCGAGACCAGGCTCTTCCCGGTGGACGACCGCGCGCTCCGCATGGAAGGATGCGGCGCGGTCCCGGGCTCGTCATGAGTGATGCCGGCCGAAGGGACCGCCCCAGCCCGGAGCGCTCGTGACGGCTGCCGCCGACCTGCCCGATCCCTACGACCTCGCCATCATCGGCGGCGGGGTGAACGGCTGCGGCATCGCCCGCGACGCGGCCGGGCGCGGCGCGCGGGTGGTCCTGTTCGAGCAGGGCGACCTCGCGGGTGCCACCTCCTCGGCCTCGACGAAGCTCATCCACGGCGGCCTGCGCTACCTCGAACACGGGTCGTTCCGCCTCGTGCGCGAAGCCCTCGTCGAGCGCGAGGTCCTGTGGGGGATGGCCCCGCACATCGTCCGGCCCCTGCGCTTCGTCCTGCCGCAGATGCCGGGGCGGCGCCCGGCCTGGCTCCTGCGACTCGGTCTGCTCCTCTACGACCACCTCGGCGGCCGCCGGCACCTGCCCCCGACCCGCACCTTCGATCTCACCCGCGATCCGGCCGGGACGCCCCTGAGGGTCGGCCTGTCGCGCGCCTTCGCGTATTCCGATTGCTGGGTGGACGATGCCCGCCTCGTCGTCCTGAACGCCGTCGACGCCGCCGAGCGCGGTGCCGCGATCCGCACCCGCACGAAGGTGGTGCGGGCCCGGCGCGATGGGGACCTCTGGACCGTCACGACCCGCGCGGCGGACGGCGCGACCGGCGACGTGCGGGCCCGCGCCCTCGTCAACGCCGCCGGCCCCTGGGTCGCCGACGTGTCGTCGCGGATCGCCGGGCGCAACGCCGCCGCCGGCATCCGCCTCGTCCAAGGCAGCCACATCGTGGTGCCGGCCCTGTTCACGCACGATCAGGCCTACCTCTTCCAGAACCGCGACGGGCGCATCGTCTTCGCGATTCCCTACGAGGGCGCCTTCACCCTCATTGGCACCACCGACCGGGACTATGTCGGCGATCCGGCCCAGGTCCGGGCCGGCCCCGAGGAGATCGCCTATCTCTGCGCGGCCGCGAGCGAGTATTTCGATGCACCCGTGCGGGTGCCGGACGTGGTCTGGAGCTTCTCCGGCGTGCGCCCGCTCCACGACGACGGCGCCGGCGCGGCGCAGGCCGCTACGCGCGACTACGTCCTCGACCTCGAACGGCCGGACGGCCTGGCACCGCTCCTGTCGATCTTCGGCGGCAAGATCACGACCTATCGCCGGCTCGCCGAGCACGCGCTGGCGCGCCTCGCGCCCCACCTCCCCTGCCTGGGGCGAGCCCCCTGGACCGCCGCAAGCCCGCTGCCCGGCGGCGACTTTCCCCGCGACGGGTCTCGCGCCGTGGTGGACGGCCTCCGCGACGCCTATCCCTGGCTCGCGCCGGATCACGCCGCGCGGCTCGTGCGCGCCTACGGCACCCGCGCCGCCGCGATCCTCGGGGAGGCGACGAGTCTCGCCGACCTCGGCGGCGTCCTCGGGGCCGACCTGACCCGGGCGGAGGTCGATCACCTCGTGGCCCGCGAATGGGCGCGTACCGCCGACGACGTGCTGTGGCGCCGCTCGAAGCTCGGCCTGCGCTTCCGGCCCGCCGAGATCGCCGCCCTCGAGGCCCATCTCGCCCGCGCGACCTGCGCGGCCTGAATCCGGAACGGAGGCCCGCCCCGCATGACGACGTTCGTTCTCGCCATCGACCAGGGCACCACCTCGACGCGGGCCATGCTGTTCCGGCCCGACCTGTCTGTGGCGGACGTGGCGCAGGCCGAGATCGCGCAGGCCTATCCGGCCTCGGGCTGGGTCGAACACGATCCGGAGGGCATCTGGGCCAGCGTGCTCACCACCGTGCGGGCCGTGCTGGCGCGGGCCGGGGTGCCGGCGGCGTCGGTGGCCGCGCTCGGCATCACCAACCAGCGCGAGACGACCGTGATCTGGGACCGGGCGACCGGTGCGCCGATCCATCCGGCCCTGGTCTGGCAGGACCGGCGCACGGCCGACCTCTGCGCGCGCCTGAAGGCGGAGGGCCACGAGCCGCTCGTCACCGCCCGCACCGGCCTCATCCTCGATCCGTACTTCTCGGCCACCAAGATCGCGTGGCTCCTCGACGCCGTGCCGGGCGCCCGCGCCCGGGCCGAGCGCGGCGACCTCGCCTTCGGCACCGTGGATTCGTGGCTGCTGTGGCGGCTCACCGGCGGCCTCCACGCCACCGACGCCACCAACGCCGCCCGCACCGCCCTGTTCGACATCCATCGCGGCGCCTGGGACGACGACCTGCTCGCCCTGTTCCGGATCCCCCGCGCCCTGCTGCCGGAAGTCCGCGACTGCGCCGGGGATTTCGGCGCGACCCGGCCCGATCTGTTCGGCGCCGCGATCCCGATCCGCGGGGTGGCCGGCGACCAGCAGGCGGCCACCATCGGGCAGGCGTGCTTCTCGCCCGGCATGGTCAAGGCCACCTACGGCACCGGCTGCTTCGCACTCCTCAACACCGGCCCGGAGGCGCGCGCCTCCCGCAACAGGCTCCTCACCACCATCGCCTACCAGTTCGCCGGGCAGCGCACCTACGCCCTCGAAGGCTCGATCTTCGTGGCGGGTGCGGCCGTCCAATGGCTGCGCGACGGCCTCGGCCTCATCCGCGACGCCGCCGAGAGCGGGCCGCTGGCGGCGGGGGCCGATCCCGCCTCGGACGTCTACCTCGTGCCCGCCTTCGTCGGCCTCGGCGCGCCCTACTGGGAGCCCGACGTACGCGGCGCCCTGTTCGGCCTCGCCCGCGATACGGGCCCGAAGGATTTCGCCCGCGCGGCCCTGGAGAGCGTCTGCTACCAGACCCACGATCTCCTGGAAGCCATGCGGGCCGACTGGCCGAGCCCCGAGACCGGAACCGTCCTGCGGGCCGATGGCGGGATGGCCGCCTCGGACTGGACCCTGCAGCGCCTCGCCGATCTCCTCGGCGTCCCGGTGGACCGGCCGATGGTGCGGGAGACCACGGCCCTTGGCGCCGCTTATCTCGCCGGCTGGAATGCCGGGCTCTATCCCGAGCCGGCGGAGTTCGCGCGGGCCTGGAGCCTGGAGCGCCGGTTCACGCCGGCGATGCCGGAGACCGACCGGGCCCGGCGCCTCGATGGCTGGCACCGGGCCGTGCGGGCCTTGCGCGGCATGCGGGCTCCGGTGGCGCCGCCCGAGACCATAATGCCTTAAGGGTTCTTGGTTAATGCCCGGGGTGGTGGGCCGCCGGCCCGGCGCGGAGCGAGGGGCATAGGCATGGCTGATGGGCGGGCCCGCATCCTCGTTCTCATCCCGTGTTACCGCTGCGCCGACCAGATCGGCCGGGTGGTGGCGCGCCTGGACGAGGCCGCGCTTCCGGAGGTCGCCCACGTCCTCGTCATCGACAACCGCTCCCCCGACGACACCGTGGCCCGCGCCCGCGAGGCCCTTGCGGCGAGCCGCCTGCCCGCCTGGACAATCCTCGTCAACGACCGCAACGTGTCCCTCGGCGGCTCGCACAAGGTCGCCTTCGCGTATGCGCGCGCGCACGGCTACAGCCACGTCCTCGTCGTTCACGGCGACGATCAGGCGGCGCCCGCGAACTTTCGTGATCCCCTGGCCGCCGGGCTTCACCGCACCCACGATGCCGTCCTCGGCGGCCGGTTCATGCCGGGCTCGCGCCTGACCGGGTATGGCCGCTTCCGGATCTTCGGCAACCACGTCTTCAACGCCCTGTTCCGCCTCGCCACCCGCCGGCCGATCCAGGATCTCGGCTCGGGCCTCAACATCTACGGGCCGCGCATCCTCGCGGCCGAGGACGAGCGTTCGGCCTGCGACGACCTCACCTTCCACTGCGACCTGCTCATCACCCTGATCGCGCGCGGGCGCGACCTGCGTTACGTTCCGGTGGACTGGCGCGAGGACGATCAGGTCTCCAACGCCAAGCTGGTCCGCCAATCCTCGCGCATCCTGAAGATCCTGGCCGCCCATGCCATGGGTTTGGCGCCGCCGCGCGGCCCGGGACAGAACGCTCCGGCGGAAAGCTACACCGCCCGGATCGCCGCCGAGGGCACGTCACCAGTGGAAGAACGCCGGACGCACTGCGCCGTCTGCGGTTCGGCGGCACTTCGACCCACGGACGTCGCCTTCGCGCTTCCGGCCTATCAGGGCTGCGTGCCGCGCGACGTCCCGGCCTCGGAGCAGCGGGTCGCCACCCTGCGGTTCGACACCTGCGCCGCCTGCGGATCGGGCCAGGTCGCCAACCCCCTGCCCGTCGCCCTCGTCTACCAGGGCGGACACGCCACGGGCCTGGGCGCGGCCTGGGACGCGCACCACGCGCGGTTGGCCGCCTTCCTCCAGGCCCACAGCCACGGCGCCATCGTCGAGTACGGTGGCGGGGCCGGCAACCTCGCCCGGCATGTCCGCCGCATCGAGACCGGTCCGGTCCGGCCGTGGTGCATCGTCGAGCCGAACCCCGTGCGCAGCGGCCCCGACATCGCCGGCCTGACCTATCGCGAGGGCTTCTTCGGCCCGGACACGCCGATCCCGCCCGAGACCGGCACCGTCCTGTTCTGCCACTGTCTCGAGCATCTGCCCGACATCGCCGGAAGCTTGCGCCACCTCGCCGCCGGACTGGCCCCGGGGCGGCGCGTGGTCATCGCTTGGCCGGACCTCGAGGATTGGATCGACCGCGGCGTCCCCGGAGCCATCAACTGGGAACACACGATCTTCTGCCGCTTCGACACCCTCGTGGCCGCCTTTCAGGAGGCGGGCTTCGCCCTCGTCGCGCGGGAGGCCTACGGTCCGGGCCACTCGCTCTTCGCCGCCTTCGAGCGCCGCGACGGCCTGGCGCCGGTCATCCCGCGCGGCGATGCCGACGACACCCGGCGGCGCCTCGGCGCCTACGCCGAAAGCTTTCGCACGCAGGCCCGTGCCGTGGCGGCGGCCCTCGACGGAAGGCCCTACTACCTCACCCCGGCCAGCATCTACGCCCAGGCCCTCCTGGCCGGCGGCCTGCCGGACAATTGCCTCGGCCTCGTCGACAACGCCCCGATCAAGCAGGGTCGCACCCTCTACGGCACCGGCCTGCGCGTGCACGGCCCCGAAATCCTGACGCCGGACGACATCGTGGTGATCAACGGCGGGGCCCATGGCGACGAGATCGCGCGCGGTCTCGCGGCCCTTCGCCCGGGTCTTCGCCTGCTGCACGCCGATGGGCGGGCGGCGGCATGAGTGCGGCCGGACCCGTCAGCCAGTCCATGCCCGTCACCCAAGCCATGCCCGTCACCCTGGTGATGCCCATGGCCGGGGCCGGATCGCGCTTCGCCGCCCCTGGCCTAGACCTGCCCAATCCCCTCTTGCCCAAGCCACTCCTGCCCCTCGGCCCCGCGCCGTTCTTCGCCTGGGCGCTCGCCGGCATCGAGGCGTCGCTGAGCGTGACGACCATCGTCTGCGTGGTCCGGGCCGAGCACGTCGCCCGCCACGGTATCGACCGGCAGATCCTGGCCCGGGTCCCGCAGGCCCGCCTCGTCGTCCTCGATGCGATGACCGGCGGCGCCGCCGAGACCGCGTATCACGGGGTTCGCGCCGTGCTGGACATTCCGGGGATCGCCGAAAATCCACTGATCCTGGCCGATTGCGACGTCGCCGTGGTGGTGCCGGGCCTGCGGGCGGCCCTGAAAGCGTCCCGCGGAACCGGCGGCGGGGTCCTCACCACGTTTCCGGGCCGGGGCAACCCGGCCTACAGCTACGCGGTCCTCGACGCGCAGGGCCGCCTCACCGGGACCGTGGAGAAGCGGGCGGCGAGCCCGCACGCCCTCGCCGGCTGCTACGGTTTCGGCCGGGCCGGCGATTTCCCGGACGCGTTCGAGGCCTACCGCCGCGCCTGCCCCTATCCCGAGACCTTCGTCAGCGGCATCTTCGACGCCATGATCGCGGCGGGCGTGCCCGTCGCCCTCGAACCCTCGACCCTGCAGGCCGGCTTCGGCACCCCGGCGGAACTCGAGACCCTCGACCGGCCGGCCCTGTTCGCGCGTCTGGGGCCACACCTGCGCGAGGCCGCGCCGTGAGCGATGCGTCGGCGAAATCCGCGCGTGCCGAGACGATCCTGCTGGTCCTCGGCCTCGCGCTCCTGGCCTGGATGCTCCTGCCCGTCCTGACCGCCAACCATTTCGAGGCGGTCTCGTACTCCACCGCGAGCCTCAGTCTCTCCGGCTTCGGCGACGCCATCTACGCGCAGAACCCGCGCCAGCCCGCCGTGCCGGAGTTCATCTTCGCCACCCGCACCGGCGTGGTGGTGCTCCTGCGTGCCCTGAACGCCCTGACCGGTGCGCCGGACCTGTCCTACCGCGTCCTGGCGGGCTGCGGCGTCCTCGCCATCATCGGCGCGGGCTGGCACTGCGCCCGGGTGTGGAGCGCCGTGCCGCCGGCACCCTGGACCCTGGCCTGGGCCGTCGTGTTCCTGCCCGGACCGGTGTCGCTGGGCTACAGCTTCAACGACAACGTCGTCGCCACCGCCTTCGCGTCCCTCGGCGTCGCGGTGCTGGCCCGCGCCGCCCGACCGGACATGGCGCCGGCCGATCGGTTGGGCGCGGCACGACATCTCGCCGCCGGCCTGCTGTTCGGCCTCGCCGTCACCGTGCGCATCGATACGCTGCTCCTGGCGCCGGCCCTCGCGATCCTGGCCTGGCTCGATCGGCGGACGGCCGCCGGCACCGCGAAGGCCCTCGCCCTGCAGGGCCTCGGCTTCCTCGCCGTCTGCCTCGCGACGCGGTGGCTCACGGGGTTCGACCTCGTGACCAGCCTCGGCATCTCGTCCGCCTTCGGCGTGACGAACATGATCTTCCACGGCCCGGTATCCTATCGCTTCGCCGTCTACGTCGCCGCCGTCGGTGTGCCGGCGACCCTGCTGCTCGGCCTCGCCTACGCCGAGGCCCGGGGTGATCCGCGGCAGCGCGCCATGGCGCTCGCCTGCGTGGCCGCGATCCTGATCCTGGCGGCGGGGTTCGCCGGCGCCGTGGTGCCGCGCTACCTCTATTCCCTCGCCTCCGTCGTCCTGGTGCCCGTGGTCGCCCATGGCCTCGGCGTCCTGGGGCGCGCCCGTCCGTCCCTGCGCTGGCCCGTGGCGGTCGTCCTCGTCGGTGTGCTGTTCGCACCACCCGTGATCGCCATGATCGACGGACCGCGCCCGCTCCTCGGCCTCGCGGCCCTGCCGCAGCAGGCCCGCCTGTGGCAGCGCTCCGTCGAAGCCTCGCGCACGCGGTACGTCGCGCAGGTCGAGGCGGCGGAGGCGAGGCCCGGAACGACGACGTTCCTCACGGCCCACTTCAACGAGGAGTATCTCCTCAAGTACATCCTGCGGGCGCGTGGTTACGCCGAGACATCACCCGATGGCACGGCCTGCGATGCCGTGGCGATCTATCGCCGGGGAGACCGCGCGATTCCGATCATCCCCGTCGACAAGACCTACCAGCGCGTGGAAGGCTCCCGCGACCTCATCTGGGCGATCTCCGTCCTGGAGGCGGCGCGCTGCCCCCTGACCGCGGTGCCGAAGACCACCCTCACGGGCTTCGATCTCCTCGGCCCCGAACTGCGCAGCTTCGATCCGGTCCAGACCGCCCTGCGCACCGCCTATCCGAACCCCGTGGCGAAGGAGACCATCATCCCGGTCGCCCTCTCGGCGGACGCGGTGGCGGAGCGACGGGCCCTCGCCTGCACCATCGCCACGGACGCGCTCGGCGGCTGCGACGCGGAGCGGGTCCACCGGCGCTACCAGGCCTACCTCGCGGGCTACGCGGCACACCGCGCCCGCCCCGCTCCCTGAGGCGGGGCGATGGATCTCGATTTCGCCGGTCCCCTCGCCCTGGCCATCGTCGCCCTCACGGTGGGGCACGCGGTCCGGGTCCTGCGCTGGAGCCTGCTCCTGCCCGATCGGGCGCGGGCCTCGCGCTTCGATCTCCTCCTCGGCCTCGCCGTCGGCTACGCCGCCAACGCCCTGCTGCCGTTTCGCATCGGTGAGGGCCTGCGGGCCGTGATGGTCACCCTCCGGTGCGGCGAGGGCCGCAAGGACCAGGCGTTCGCCAGCATCGTCGCCAGCATCCTCGTCGAGCGGATGACCGACCTGCCCGTGGCCGCCGCGATCCTCCTCGTGGCCGGCGCCGGCCCGACGCTTCCCCTCGTGATGGTGCTCGCCTGCACTGGCCTCGCGGGGTTCGGCCTCGTCCTGCACCGGTCGGCCGGGGCGCGCCGCGTCGTGTGGCAGGCGACCCTGCCGCTGAATCACGCCCTGCGCCTCGCCCTGGCCCACTGCGCCTGGGAATTCGGGCACGCCGTCTCCCGCCGCATCTTCTTCCGGCCGCGCTATCTCGCCGCCACGCTGCTCATGTGGGCGATCTACCTCGTGGCCTACGGAGCCCTCGCCCTCGCCACCCGTGAGAGCGCCGCCGACACGGTCGTCCTGTTCCTGGGCAGCCCCCTGACACCCCTGCTGGCCCGGGTGGCCGAGGGCTCGGCGAAGGGGCCGGACCTCGGCCAAATGGGCATGATCGCCGCCTTCGCCCTCGTCCCCGTGGTGGCGATCCTCGTCGTCGGCGCCGACGCCCTGCGCCAGGGCCTGACCACCGGCGCGCGGGCCGTGGAGGCCCGCCTGGAGCGGTCGCGGCCGCCGGAGCGGGCGGCGCGCTATCGCCTGCGGGCGCCGCGCGAGCGCTACCGCGAGCAGGGCGCCTACGACGCCTTCCTCGACGACCTGTTCTCCGGGCGCGGCACCCTCGCGACGCGCTTCAGCCTGACCCTGTCCGACACGGCGGTGGTCCACCGCTTCTTCAACGGCGGGTCCGACGCCGTCACCGGGCTGATCGAGCAGGACGGCCACCTGCGCATCGTCAAGTACGCCGTCGGCGCGGCCGCCGACAAACTTCGCGAACAGGTGGCCTGGCTCGACCGCGCCCGCGCGGCGGGCCTCAGCGTCACCGATTGCACCGGCCCCGAGACCCGGGCCGACGGCCTGCGCTACGAGATGCCCCTGGTGGTGCCGGCCAACGAATTCTACGACCTCATCCACACCGGCGAAGCGGGCGTCTCCACGGCCCTGCTCCGCGCCCTCATCGACCGCGTCGAGGCCCACCATCGGGCGAGCCTTAAGCCGGCCGGGGAGAGCGACATCCATGCCTACCTCGGCGCTAAGGCGGTGGCGAACCACGCCATCCTGGTGGATTTCCTGCGCGCCCGCGTGGGTGCCGCCTTCCACCTCAACGGCGCGGCGGCCGCCCTGTCCGACCTCGATTCCCTGGCCGATCCGGCGTGGCTGCGCGCCCAGATCGCCCGCCTGGACAGCGCCGACGTCCATGGCGACCTCACCATCGACAACGTCATCGCCACGCCGACGCGACCCCAGGGCTACTACCTCATCGATCCGAACCCCGAGAACCTGTTCAACACGCCCCTCATCGATTGGGCGAAGCTGATGCAGTCGCTTCACCTCGGCTACGAGACCCTCAACCGGCTGCTGCCGCGCGCCGAGACCGCCGGTCTCGTCGTCCCGCTGATCCGCTCCCAGCGCTACGCCGAGCTGCACGGGGTGCTGGAGGCGGAGATCGTGGCGCGCTTCGGCCCCGACGGACTGCGCGAGGTCTACTTCCACGAGATCGTGCACTACCTGCGCCTGACGCCCTACAAGATCCGCCAGAATCCGCACAAAGGCCTCGTCTTCGCCGGTGCGACGCTCCTGCTCCTGCGGCGCTACCGGGCGCGGTACGCCGTATGAGCCCTCCCCGCATCGCCGCCCTCCTCGTCGATCTCGACGGGACGCTCGCCGACACCGAGGCCTTGAACGCGGAAGCCTACGCGGCGGCCCTGGCCGAGACCGGCCGGATCGTCGCGCCCGAACACCTGCGCACCCTCGCCCATGGCCGGAGCTGGCGCGACTTCCTGCCCGCCCTCGTGGGGCCGGAGGGCGATGCCGCGGCCATCGCCGCCCGCAAGCGCACCCTTTACGGCGCGCGGGTGGGGCAAGCGGCCGTGAACGAACCCCTGGTGGCCCTGCTGCGGCGCCACCACGGGGGCTGCCGAACGGGGCTCGTGACCACCGCCGCGCGGGATTCGACCCTGCGCTACCTCGCCCGTCCCGATCTCACCGGCCTGTTCGACTGCGTCGTCACCGGCGACGACGTGGCGCGCCACAAGCCGGACCCGGAGGCTTACCAGCGCGCGGCCACGCTGCTCGGGGTCGCGCCGGAATCGTGCCTGGTGTTCGAGGATTCTCCGGCCGGGCTCACGGCGGCCCGGCGCTTCGGCGCCCGGGTGATCCGGGTCGTCCACCCGGCCCGGACGGCGGTTCAGGCCGTGGCGCCGTAGACCCTGTCGGCCCGCGCCTCGAAGGCGTCGGTGAACTTGCGGAACGCCCGGTCGAACATCGTCCCCATGAGGAGGCCGAGGGTCCGGCTCTTGAACTCGTAGGTGATGAAGAAATCGACGTTGCAGCCGGTCCCGTCCGCCTCCTTGAACAGCCAGCGGTTCTCGAGGTGGCGGAACGGGCCGTCGATGTACTCGGCGACGATCTTCAGGTTCGCCGGGTCGAGGGTCACCCGCGTGGTGAAACGCTCGCGGATCGCCTTGTAGCCGACGCCCATCTCGGCGACGAGGATTTCGGTCCCGCCCTCCCCCGGCTGCCGGCGCAGGACGCGCAGGGACTCGCAGAGCGGCAGGAACTCGGGGTAGCGCTCCACGTCGGCGACGAGGTCGTACATCGCGCGCGGGCTGTGCCGCACGAGGCGGTCGATACGGAAGGACGGCATGCGGGGCTTCTACAGCATCGCTCCCGAGGGTGGGAACCGGTTTTCCGGCCGATGCGTCAAGCGTTCACCGCCTCCGGCGCCAGACGGGCGAGCCGCGCCGCCTTCAAGCGCGCGAAATCCTCGCCGGCATGGTGCGACGAGCGGGTCAGGGGGGTGGCCGAGACGAGGAGGAAGCCCTTGGAATAGGCCGTGGTCTCCAGGCCCTTGAACTCGTCGGGCGGCACGAAGCGCACCACCTCGTGATGCTTCTTCGTCGGCTGGAGGTACTGGCCGATGGTGAGGAAATCGACGTCGGCCGAGCGCAGGTCGTCCATGAGCTGGACCACCTCGTTCCGCTCCTCGCCGAGGCCCACCATGATGCCGGACTTGGTGAAGATCGTCGGATCGAGTTCCTTCACCCGCTGCAGCAGGCGCACGGAGTGGAAGTAGCGCGCGCCCGGGCGGACGGTGAGGTAGTTGCCCGGCACCGTCTCCATGTTGTGGTTGAACACGTCGGGGCGGGCCGCGACCACCACCTCCAGGGCGCCGTCCTTGCGCAGGAAATCCGGCGTCAGGATCTCGATGGTGGTGGCGGGGCTCATCCGGCGGATCGCCCGGATGGTGCGGGCGAAATGCTCGGCGCCCCCGTCGGCGAGGTCGTCCCGGTCCACCGAGGTGACGACGACGTGGTGCAGGCCGAGCTTCGCCACGGAATCCGCGAGCTTCTCGGGCTCGTCGGCATCCAAGCCCTTCGGCAGACCCGTGCGGACGTTGCAGAACGAGCACGCCCGCGTGCAGGTGTCCCCCATGATCATGAAGGTGGCGTGGCGCTTCTCCCAGCACTCGCCGATGTTCGGACAGCCCGCCTCCTCGCACACGGTGACGAGGCCGTGCTCGTGCACGATCCGGCTGGTCTCGGCCCAGCCCGGGGAGCCCGGCGCCCTGACGCGAATCCAGTCGGGCTTGCGCTGGATCGGCTTGTCCGGCCGGTGCGCCTTCTCCGGGTGCCGGGGGCGCTGGTCGTTGCGCAGGAGATCGAGGACGACGGCCATCTCACACCAACAGGGTGCGCCCGCGACGGCGGGTGCCACGGGCCAGACTTAAGGGGTCGCCGGTGCGATCGCAAACCGAGGGCGGCGGCTTCGCAAACGCCCGGGCCGATCTGTCAGTCGCGCATCGCTGCACAATCCCTATGCAGATCGCCGTCAAACGGGGGAACCGACCCGGGACAATCCCGTTACAAACCGCGTTTCCGCGGCGATGAGCGCCGCGAGCTGCCCGAGAAGGTTAACCCCATGGCCCTGAAGACCATTTTCGCCGCTGCCCTCGTGGCGGCGCTGCCTTCGCTCGCCTTCGCCCAGGAGACCGTGAAGCCGGCCGCCCCCGCCGCGACCACGGGCGGCATGACCATGGCCGACAAGGCCACCGTGAAGGTGACCTACGTGACGGCGCAGCCCGCCGACGTGATGTCGTCCAAGCTCATCGGCCTCAACGTCTACAACAACGCCAACGAGTCCGTCGGCGAGATCGAGGATCTGGTGATCGTCGACGGCAAGACCGTGAGCGCCGTGATCCTCGGCGTCGGCGGCTTCCTCGGCATGGGCGAGCGCTACGTCTCGGTCAGCCCGTCGAGCATCACCCTGGCGAAGAAGGACAACACGCTGCGCGCCTTGATCGACACCGACAAGGATACGCTCAAGTCCGCCCCGGCCTTCCAGTACTCCAAGAAGAAGTAAGGCGTATCGCCGATACGGCGCGCCCCGCGCGCCTTGGATTTCGTCCGATGAAGGCCGCCCAGGCGTGAGCTTGGGCGGCCTTCGCCCGTCTCTGATCAGGAGTGGATGACCTTGCCGTAGGCGTCGAGCACGCTCTCGTGCATCATCTCGCTCAAGGTCGGATGCGGGAAGACCGTGTGCATGAGGTCTTCCTCCGTGGTCTCGAGGTTCATCGCCACGACGTAGCCCTGGATCAGTTCGGTGACTTCCGCACCGACCATGTGGGCGCCGAGGAGTTGCCCGGTCTTGGCGTCGAAGATCGTCTTTACGAGGCCGTCCGGCTCGCCGAGCGCGATGGCCTTGCCGTTGCCGGCGAAGGGGAAGCGGCCGACCTTCACGGCGAACCCGAGCTCCTTGGCCTTGGCCTCCGTGAGGCCGACGCTCGCGATCTGCGGCTGGCAGTAGGTGCAGCCGGGGATCTTGGCCTTGTCCATGGCGTGGGTGGGCAGTCCCTTGATGGTCTCGACGCACAGCACGCCCTCGTGCTCGGCCTTGTGGGCGAGCATCGGCGGCCCGGCGACGTCGCCGATGGCGTAGACGCCCGGCACGTTGGTCCGGCCCAACCCGTCCGTGACGACGAGGCCGCGCTCGAGGGTGACGCCGACCGTGTCGAGGCCGAGCCCCTCAATGTTCCCGACGACGCCCACCGCCGAGATCAGCTTCTCCGCCGTGAGTTTCTGGCTCTTGCCGTCGCCGGTCTCGATGGTGGCGGTGACGGACTCGGCCGATTTCTCGACCTTCGTCACCTTGGCGCCGGTGAGAATCGTGATGCCCTGCTTCTCGAAGCGCTTGCGGGCGAGGCCAGCGATCTCGGCATCCTCGACGGGCAGGATCTGCGGCAGCAGCTCGATCACCGTCACCTCGGCGCCCATGGTGCGGTAGAACGAGGCGAACTCGATGCCGATGGCGCCGGAGCCCATGACGAGGAGCGATTTGGGCATCGTCTCCGGCACCATGGCCTCGTAGTAGGTCCAGATCTGCTTTTTGTCCGGCTCGATGCCCGGGATCGCGCGCGGGCGCGCGCCCGTCGCCACGATGATGTGCTTGGCGCTGTAGGAGCCCGCCGCCAGCGCCCCCTTCGGCGCCGGGGCGCGGGTGGTTTCCTTCACCGTCACCGTGCCGGGCTGGTTGCCTTTCGCTGCCGACTCGATAGTGGCCTCGCCCCAGATCACGTCGACCTTGTTCTTCTTCAGCAGCATGCCGACGCCGCCGTTGAGGCGGGTCGAGACGCCGCGCGAGCGCTTGACGATGGCGGCCGTATCGAACCCGACCTTCTCGGCCGACAAGCCGTAATCGGAGGCGTGCTGCATGTAGTGGTAGATCTCGGCCGAGCGCAGGAGAGCCTTCGTTGGGATGCAGCCCCAGTTCAGGCAGATGCCGCCGAGGTGCTCGCGGTCGATCACCGCCGTCTTGAACCCGAGCTGCGCCGCCCGGATCGCCGCGACGTAGCCGCCGGGGCCCGCGCCGATGACGAGGATGTCGTAGGTGTCGGCCATTGTGCGCTCCTACGCCTCGTCTTCGACGAGGGTGTGGGTGGAGGATAGGGGGATCGTCAGGGCGGCCCGGATCGTATCGAGGACGCCATCGATCTGGTGCATCACGTCGGAGTTGGTGACCCGTAAGATGCGGTAGCCATTGGCTCGCAGGAATGCGTCGCGCCGTCGGTCGTAGTCGATGTTGCAGTCGAAGCCATGCTGATGGCCATCGACTTCGATGATCAGCCGTTCAGGGAGACAACAAAAATCCGTCACGTAAGGGCCAAGAGGAACTTGGCGCCGAAAGTGAGACGCTTCTAGAGGTAGCCGATACTTGAGGTGCCACCAGAGACGTCGTTCTGCGGTCGTCAGAGATCGACGAAGAACTTTGGCATTCTTCGTCGCCTGTGTCGTGACTGTCTTGATGGATGACGCATTCCAGGACATCAAACGTCCCTAAAGTCGAATATCCGCGATCGCTGGAGAATCAGGCGCTTCCCTCCCCCTTGCGGGGAGGGTCAGGGTGGGGGTGGTGCAGAAGGCACCGACACGGATTCTTCCGACACCACCCCCACCTCCGGCTCCTCCCCGCAAGGGGGAGGAGAGGCGCGTGCACCACGCAGGTTCGATCACACCAACATCCCCATCGGGCTCTCGATCAGACCCTTGAAGGCCGAGATCAGTTCGGCGCCCAAAGCCCCGTCGAGCACCCGGTGGTCGCAGGAGAGCGTCGCGGTCATCACCTGAGCCACGGCCGGGGCACCGTCACGCACCACGATGCGCTTCTCGCCTGCACCCACGGCGAGGATCGAGGATTGCGGCGGGTTGATCACCGCCGTGAAGTGCTTGATGCCGAACATGCCGAGATTGGACACCGAGGTCACGCCGCCCTGGTACTCCTCGGGCTTGAGCTTCTTCGCCCGTGCGCGGCCCGCGAAGTCCTTCATCTCGTTGGAGATGGTGGAGAGCGTCTTCTGGTCGGCGCGGCGGATCACCGGCGTGAACAGCCCGCCGTCGATGGCGACCGCCACGCCGACCTCGGCGTTGTCGAAGCGCAGGATGCGGTCCTCGGCCCAGACGGCGTTGGCTGCCGGCACCCGCATGAGTGCGAGGCCCATGGCCTTGATGACGAAGTCGTTGACCGAGAGCTTGAACAGCGGCTTGCCGTCCTTGGTCATGCCGGCGCTCTTGTTGAGCTGTTCGCGCAGGGTCATGAGGGCGTCGAGCTCGCAATCCACCGTGAGGTAGAAATGCGGGGCCACTTGCATTGCCTCGGTCAGGCGCTTGGCGATGGTCTTGCGCATGCCGTCGAGGGGCACTTCCGCGTAGGTGCCCTTGGCGTAGAAGCCGCGCACCTGATCGACGGACAGACCGGCGGGGCTCGCGGCCTTGGCGGGCGCCGTGGCCTGGGCCGGCTGGGGCGCAGCCTTCGGGGCCTCGGCGGATGCCGATGCCTTGGCGGGTGCCGGGCCGGCGGCTTTCGCGGCGCGGACATCGCGCTCGATCACGCGGCCGTGCGGGCCGGACCCCTTCACGGAGGCCAGATCGACCCCCTCCTGCTTGGCGATGCGGCGGGCCAGCGGCGAGGCGAAGACGCGGGACCCCTCCCCCTGGGCGGGAGCCGGCTCGGCGCCGTCCGGCGCTTCGTTCACCCGAGCGTAGGACATCTGGCCGCCGCCGGGCGTCGCGTTCTCGCCGACGGGGTCCTTCGTAACTTGCGCTGTCGGCGCCTCCGCCTTCGGGGCGCCGCCGACCTGGACGCTCGCCGGGTCCTCACCCTCGCTCGCGATGATGGCGATGAGGTCGTTGACCGGAACGTCGGCCGTGCCCTCGGGGACCAGGATCTTGGCGAGGATGCCCTCGTCGATGGCCTCGACTTCCATGGTCGCCTTGTCGGTCTCGATCTCAGCGAGGACGTCGCCGGATTTCACCGCGTCGCCCTCCTTCTTCAGCCACTTGGCGAGGTTGCCCTTCTCCATCGTCGGCGACAGGGCGGGCATCAGCACGTTGACGGGCATGGCATCAGGTCTCGAGCGAGGGGGACGGCGGGGCGGCCGGATCGTCGAAGGGGAACAGGCTGTCGAGGGGGAACGTCACGGCGTCGAAGGGCGGGAGGCCGACGGTTTCGCCGCGCTCGACCGTTCCGAGAAGCAGCCACTGGCGCCCGGCGAGCGCGAATGCTTCGAGCACGCCGTCACTCGGATCGAGGAGCCAGAGGTGACCGACACCGGCCTCCGCGTAGATGCGGCGTTTGGGGCCGCGATCGAGCCGGGCGGTGGCGGGCGAGAGGATCTCGCAAACCCAGTCCGGTGGGGTCTCGACATAGGCGGTCTCGGGCTCGGCGGAGAGCCGTTCGCGGCGCCAGCCGGCGAGGTCCGGCACCACGACGTGGGGACCGAGATGGAGTTCCGGCTCGACCATGAAGATCCAGCCACCCGGTCCCCCGCGTCCGTGACCGAAGGGTGGCTGGAGTTCACCGGCCAAGCCGATCGCCACCATCGCATGCCGCGGGCGCGGTCTCGGATGGGTCTCCAGGGCGCCGTCGATGATCTCGGCCACGAGATGATCCGGCACGGCTTCGAGGTCGGCGTAGGTGGCCCGGCGGAAGGCGGCCTCGGCCATGGTGGGTCCCCCGCTAGTTCAGGTCGCCGGGATCGAGGCCCTCGGCCTCCCACCCGGCGCGGATGCGCTCGAAGGCTTCCTCGTCCGACATCTCGGTCTCCAGGGCGTAGGTCCGCGCCGCCTGCCGGGCGAGATCGATGAGCAGCCGGCCCCAGGTCGCCGGATCGTCGAACGAGCGGCGCAGGGCCACGCTCACCGCGCCGTCCACGACGGCGGCGCGCAGAACCTCGATGCCGCCATTCTCGATGGCGTCGGGCGGGGCGGAGAGTTCCACGAAGGTCTTCGTCATGTCCTGTCGCGTCCGAACGAAGGGGTTGTCCGCCCCGACCTCACCCCGAGGGATGGGACGGCGATGATGATCCCGAGCGCGCTACCGGTAGCAGACCGCTTTCACCGCCTCGATCACCTCGGCGACGTTGGGGAGCGCCAGCTTCTCGAGGTTGGCGGCGTAGGGCATCGGCACGTCCTTGCCGGTGACCCGCAGGACCGGGGCGTCGAGGTAGTCGAAGGCATCGACCATCAGGCGCGCGACGATCTCGGCGCCGATGCCGGATTGCGGGAAGCCCTCCTCCACGGTGACGCAGCGACCGGTCTTCTTCACCGATTCCACCACTGTGTCGGTGTCCATGGGGCGAAGGGTGCGCAGGTCGATGACCTCCGCCTCGATGCCCTGCTCGGCCAGCGCCTGCGCCGCCTTGAGGGCGTAGGTCATGCCGATGGAGAACGACACGATGGTGACATCCGTGCCGGGGCGGTGAATGCGGGCCTTGCCGATGGGCAGGACGAAATCGTCGAGCTTCGGCACGGGGAAGCTCTGGCCGTAGAGGATCTCGTTCTCGAGGAAGATGATCGGGTTCGGGTCGCGGATCGCGGCCTTGAGCAGGCCCTTGGCGTCGGACGCCGTGTAGGGCGCGATGACCTTCAAGCCCGGCACGTTGGAGTACCACGCCGAGTAGTCGTGGCTGTGCTGGGCGCCGACCCGGGCCGCCGCGCCGTTGGGGCCGCGGAACACGATGGGACAGCCGAGCTGGCCGCCCGACATGTACAGGGTTTTCGCCGCCGAGTTGATGATGTGGTCGATGGCCTGCATGGCGAAGTTAAAGGTCATGAACTCGACGATGGGGCGCAGGCCGGTGAACGCCGCACCGACGCCGATGCCGGCGAAGCCGTGCTCGGTGATGGGGGTGTCGACCACACGGCGCGCGCCGAATTCCTGCAGAAGCCCTTGCGTGATCTTGTAGGCGCCCTGGTACTCGGCCACTTCCTCGCCCATGACGAAGACGGACTCGTCGCTGCGCATTTCCTCCGCCATGGCATCGCGCAGGGCCTCGCGGACGGTCATGCTGACCATCTCGGTCCCTTCCGGGAACTCGGCCATCACCGGAGCGGGCGTCTTGTTGGTGATGGTGGCAGGCGAGGCCGGCGCCTTCGGGGCGTCGTCGCCGGTCTTCGCCGTCGCGGCGGGTGCGCCCGCCTGTCCTTCGGCCTGCATGGTCGGCGTCGGGGCCGCCTGAGCGGGCGCGTCGGCGGCGGGTTTGCGCGCGGAGGCGGCCGACACGTCCTCGCCCTCGGCCGCGATGATCGCGATGGGCGTGTTGACCTTCACGCCCTCGCTGCCTTCCGCGACCAGGATCTTGGCGAGGACGCCCTCGTCGATGGCCTCGACCTCCATGGTCGCCTTGTCGGTCTCGATCTCGGCGAGGACGTCGCCGGATTTGACCGGGTCGCCCTCCTTCTTCAGCCATTTCGCCAGCTTGCCCTCCTCCATGGTCGGAGACAGGGCGGGCATCAGGATGTCGGTCGCCATGAAAGACTCGTCGATCGAGTGGTGGGGGCGCGGTCCGTTCGGACGCGTGTCAGGCGCGCGCTTCCAGCAGAATGTCCGTCCACAGCTCGGCGGGATCGGGCTCGGGATCGTGGGTGGCGAACTCGGCCGCGTCGTTGACCGTCTCGCGCACCTTGGCGTCGGTGGCCTTCAGATCGGCCTCGGGCACGCCGTGCGCCTCGATCAGGCGCTTGCGCACCATCTCGATGGGGTCGTGCTCGTCGCGCATCTTCGAGACCTCGTCCTTCGTCCGGTACTTGGCCGGATCGGACATGGAGTGCCCGCGATAGCGGTAGGTCTGCATCTCGAGGATGTACGGCCCCTGGCCCGAGCGGGCATGCTCGATGGCACGGGCGGCGGCCTCCCGCACGGTGCGCACATCCATGCCGTCGACCTGCTCGCCCGGAATGCCGAACGAGATGCCGCGCTTGGAGAAATCCGTCTGGGCCGAGGCGCGGGCCACCGAGGTGCCCATGGCGTAGCGGTTGTTCTCGATGACGTAGACCACGGGCAGCTTCCAGAGCTGCGCCATGTTGAAGCTCTCGTAGACCTGGCCCTGGTTCGCCGCGCCGTCGCCCATATAGGTCAGGCTGACCTGACCGTTCTTCTTGTAGGCGTCGGCGAAGGCGAGGCCCGTCCCGAGGGACACCTGGGCGCCGACGATGCCGTGCCCGCCGAAGAACTGTTTTTCGCGGCTGAACATGTGCATCGACCCACCTTTTCCGCGGGAATAGCCTCCACGGCGGCCGGTGAGTTCCGCCATCACGCCCTTCGGCTCCATGCCGCAGGCGAGCATGTGGCCGTGGTCGCGGTAGCCGGTGATGACCTGATCGCCGTCGATGGAGGCCATCTGCATGCCGATGACGACGGCTTCCTGGCCGATGTAGAGGTGGCAGAATCCGCCGATCAGGCCCATGCCGTAGAGCTGCCCCGCCTTCTCCTCGAAGCGGCGGATGAGCAGCATCTCGTGGTAGGCGTGGAGGTCTTCGTCGCGGGTGAATTGCGGTGTGTTCGGTGCCGGCGCGTGGGCGGCCTCCGACGGTGTCAGGTCGGATTTGGTCTGGCCCGCCTCGGTTGCGGAATCCATCGGCTCTCTCCCCGGGGACCGTCTGTTCTCCCCCGAGGTTCTAGGACAGCGATTTCACGAAAGCGAGGCCGGCCCGCCGACAGATCGGGACCGTTGTCAGGTGCGCCGGATCGCCGCCGATCCGGGCCGAAACGCACGGCGTGCCGGAATCACGGGTTGATGATGACGACGTCGTTGGCGTGCACCCGGCCGAGGACCACGCGGGCGCGCTCCTCCAGGAGGTCGCGGTCGATCTGGTCGCTGCGCAGGAGCGTGACGCGATGCTCCCACTCGGCCCGGTCGGCCTTCACGGCGGCGAGTTCCTGGTTGAGCCCGTAGGCCTGGATCTTGAGGGCGCGCTTGGCTTCGAGGCCGCGATTGCCGCCCTCGGCCTGATGGACGAAATAGCCGACCACGAGCCCCGAGACGGCGTACAACGCCAGGGGCATCAGCACGGAACGGACGCGACGACGGATCACCATGGCCAGACCATCGCGCCGCACGGTTAAGAAAGTCCTTTCAACGCGTCGTCTCGCGGGGGCCCCGCGATGATGCGGTTCGACCTCGTCGATCTCGGCCTTTTCCGCCACGTGGTCGAGGCCGGGTCCATCACCCACGGGGCGGCGCGGGCCAACCTCGCGCTGGCCGCCGCCTCCGCCCGCATCCGCGCCATGGAGGTGTCCCTCGGGGCCGCCCTGCTCACCCGAGGCCGCCAGGGCGTGGCGACGACGCCCGCCGGGCGCGCGCTGCTCGCTCATGCCCGCGATCTTCTCGACGGGATCGACCGCATGCAGGGCGAGCTCGCCGCCTTCTCCGGCGGCACCGTCGGGCAGATCCGCGTCCTGTCGAACACCAACGCGCTGACCGAATTCCTGCCCGAGGTGCTGAGCGCCTTCCTCGCCCGCCAGACCGGGGTCAGCGTCGACATCGAGGAGCGGACCTCGGACGAGATCGTCGGCCTCGTGGCGGAGGGCGGCGCCGATCTCGGCATCGTCGCCGGCACCGTCGATACCGGCGCGCTGGAGACCTACCCGTTCCGGCAGGACCGCTTCGTCGTCGTGGCCGCCGCCGGCCATCCGGTGAGCACCCACCCGTCCGTGGCCTTCGCCGACGTTCTGGAGCACGACCTCGTCGGCCTCGACCGCACCTCCGCCCTGACCCGCTTCCTCGCCGACAAGGCCGCGCGCACCGGGCGGCCCATGCGGCTGCGGGTGCAGCTGCGCAGCTTCGATGCCGTCTGCCGCCTCGTCGAGTGCGGCGTCGGCCTCGGCATCGTGCCCGAGACCACGGCGGCGCGGGCGGCGCGCACCATGGCCATCGCGGTGGTGCCGCTCCTCGACCCCTGGGCCGTGCGCGATCTGACCATCTGCGTGCGCGCGCTCGCCGCCCTCCCCGCCTTCGCACGGGACTTCGTCGCGCATCTGCGCGCGCCGCCGACAGCCTGATCGGATTCGATGATTGACTTCGCACTTGCGAAGTCGCATATGGCGGTTGCAGCGTCAGCGGCCGTCATGGTTCCGCTTGAGAGGGCTGCGTGACGGATCGACGGGTCGCCATGCGCGAATTCCGACCGACCTGAGCCCCTCTCTTCAACGTGCATGCACCCGGACTGCCCCGGCACGCGGGCGGCTCCAGCTCAACGGACCGATTCCTCTCGATCTGCGCACCGACCATCGTTGGATGGCGTGCGCCACGGTCCCGCTGCCTTGAAAGATTCGACTTGACCCAGTTTACCGATTTCGGCCTCGCCCAGCCCGTGCTGCGGGCGCTGGAGGAGGCCGGCTACAAGACGCCGACCCCGATCCAGGCCCAGGCCCTCCGCCCCGCCATGGAAGGCCGCGACCTCTGCGGCATCGCCCAGACCGGCACCGGCAAGACGGCGGCCTTCGCGCTGCCGATCCTCCACCGCCTCGCCCAGAACCCGCGCAAGGCCATCCGCCGCGGCTGCCGCGTGCTGGTGCTCTCGCCGACCCGCGAGCTCGCCAACCAGATCGCCGAGAGCTTCTCGGATTACGGCCGGCACCTCTCGTTCACCAACACCGTGGTGTTCGGCGGCGTCACCATCTCCCGCCAGGAGAAGGCGCTGGCGGGCGGCGTCGACATCCTCGTCGCCACCCCGGGCCGCCTCATGGACCTCATCGAGCGCCGCTCGCTGACCCTCGAGGCCGTCGAGATCCTCGTCCTCGACGAGGCCGACCAGATGCTCGACCTCGGCTTCATCCACGCCCTCAAGCGCATCGTGAAGATGCTGCCGAAGGAGCGCCAGAGCCTGTTCTTCTCGGCCACCATGCCGAAGAACATCGCGGGCCTCGCCGACCAGTACCTGCGCGATCCGGTGCAGGTTGCCGTGACGCCGGTGGCGACCACCGCCGAGCGCGTCACCCAGGAGGTCATCTTCGCCCATACGGGTGCGAAGCAGGCGCTCCTCAACCACATCCTGCGCGATCCGAAGATCGAGCGCGTCCTCGTCTTCACCCGCACCAAGCACGGCGCCGACCGCGTCGTGCGCGGATTGGAGAAGGTGACGATCAACGCGTCCGCCATCCACGGCAACAAGTCCCAGCCGCAGCGCGAGCGGGCACTGGCCGCCTTCAAGGACGGCTCGTGCCGGGTGCTGGTGGCCACCGACATCGCCGCGCGCGGCATCGACGTCGAGGCCGTGAGCCACGTCATCAACTACGACCTGCCCAACGTGCCGGAGAGCTACGTCCACCGCATCGGTCGGACGGCGCGCGCCGGCGCCAACGGCCTCGCGATCTCGTTCTGCAACGACGAGGAGAAGGCCTACCTGCGGGACATCGAGCGCACCACGCGCCAGAAAATCCCCGTCGGCGCCTTCCCCGAGGGCTTCACGCCCCCGTCGCGCCAGGAGGCCATGGATGCCGCCCAGGCCGAGGAGCGCCGTCCGGCGCCCCAGGGCCAGCGGCCCGGTCAGCGCCAGGGCCAGCGCCCCGGCGGCGGCCGTCCCGGTGGCGGACGCCCCGGCCAGGGCCGCAACGAGGGTGGTCGCGGCGGACAGGGCGCGCCCGGCCGCAACGCCCGTCCCGATGGGGCCGCCCGGCCGCAGGACGGTCGCGGTGAGCGTCGTCCGGCCGGAGCCGGTGAGAACCGGTCCGAGCCGCGCGGCGAGAACCGCCAACGGACGTCGCGTCCGCAGGGCGCCGGCGCCGGTGAGGGCCGCGCCATCGGCTGGCTCGATCGCTTCCCGCGCTGAGCCTTCCATCCCGTCATGACCATGCCGCCGTCCCGGACCTCCGGGACGGCGTTTTCGTTTGCGGGACACCCCATTGCCGCACCGGTGCGGCGCGCCATCTCAAGGGGCGACGTCGATGCGCGAGGACAGCATGCGGTTCGAACTCTACCGGGACGCGGCGGGCGAATGGCGCTGGCGCCTGCGGGCGACCAACGGCAACGTGGTGGCCGACTCCGCCGAAGGCTACGGGCGACGCGAGGATTGCGAGCACGGCATCGCCTTGGTGAAGGGCAGCCAGGCCGCGCCCATTGTGGACATGACCCTCAGGATCGCCTGACGGGTCGCGACCGCCCGCCGGCCTTCGTTGACTCAATTTCCGGTGAGACGAGCCGGACCGGCAACGCTTCGCGCCGTCGTGCGTTTGATGCGACCGGGCAAGACCCGGACCCGTGCCCGGAACCGTCGGCTCCTCACGTCCCGCCGACTGAATCTCAAGGAGTTTGAGAACGTGCTGAGGAAACTCGTGCTGGCCGCGCTGCTGGCCTTAGGATTTGCCGCGACGGCACCGCAAGGCGCCTCCGCCGCTCCCATCGGTCCCGCCCTCGCCCTTCAGAGCGAAGCTGCGCCGGCCGTCGCGCAGACCGTGCAGTATTACGGCTACCGCCGTCGCTTCTACGGCCCGCGCCCCTTCTACCGTCGTCCGTATTACGGCCGCCGCTTCTACGGCCCGCGTCGGTTCTACGGCCCGCGCCGTTTCTATGGTCCGCGTCGGTTCTACGGCCCGCGCCGCTTCTACTACTGAGACCTCGGTCCGGTGCCGCTTCGGGCGGCACCGCGCTGCGGCGAGAGCCAATCCTGCTTAAAAGCCTGGCACTCCCCCGGAGTGCCAGGCTTTTGTGCAAGAAAATGCATCTTCTGATTTGAAGGAGTGCACAATGTTGCTGTAGTTCTGGTCACCGCGAGCCGCATCCCTGGGCTCCCCGGAGGCACGCCATGACCGAACTCGCAGCCACCGAAGCCCCGCCGCGCGATCTCTGGCGGTCGGTTCCCCTCGATCTTCTCGTCTCCGTCGCGGCCATCATCCTCGCGGGTGGCCTCAAGCTCGCCGGCCTTCTCCCCTGAGGGTTCGGATACCGCCTCGCGGCGCCGGCGAATCCGCGTAGGGTCGGTCCGAACGAATCGCGGGGTGGGACGGAATGACGGTGCAGGAAACGACGCAGGAGGAGGGCGGCGGTCCGCGTGGAGAGCTCACGGTCCGCACCAGCGCGATGCCGGCGGATACCAATGCCAACGGCGACATCTTCGGCGGCTGGGTGATGTCGCAGATGGATCAGGCCGGGGGGATCGCGGGCGTCGACCGGGCCCAGGGGCGCGTCGTCACCGTGGCCGTCGAGGCGATGACGTTCATCCGGCCGGTGCGCGTCGGTGACGTCCTGTGCGTCTACACCCGCGTCGGCCATGTCGGCCGCACCTCCATGAAGATCGAGGTCGAGGCCTGGGCCCGGCGCTTCCGCACGCAGGTCCGCGAGAAGGTGACGGAGGCGACCTTCACGTTCGTCGCCATCGACGACGCCGGCCGGCCGCGCCCGGTCGACGGGCCGGCGCCCGATGTTTGAGCGCCCTTCCCTTCCGCTTGGCCGCGCCATGCCGTAAAGGCGCGGGACCGTAGCCAAGGTCCCGTGCCCGCATGATCCGCCTCGAAAAAATCGGCAAGCAGAACGGCCGGCAGATCGTCTTCATCGAGGCGTCCGCCGCCCTGCAGAAGGGCGAGAAGGTCGGGCTCGTCGGCCCCAACGGCGCCGGCAAGACCACGCTGTTCCGGATGATCACCGGCGAGGAGGAGCCCGACGAGGGGCAGGTCGCCACCGACAAGGGCATCACCATCGGCTACTTCAGCCAGGATGTCGGCGAGATGTCCGGCTGCTCCGTGGTCTCGGCGGTGATGGACGGCGCGGGCCCCGTGAGCGTCGTCGGCACGGAGTTGAAGGCCCTGGAGGCGGGGCTCGCCGATCCCGATCGCATGGACGAGATGGAGGCGCTGATCGAGCGCTACGGCGAGGTCCAGGCGCGCTTCGAGGAGCTCGACGGCTACGCCCTCGAAGGCCGGGCCTACGAGGTTCTGGCGGGCCTGAGCTTCTCCCAGGAGATGATGGACGGCGATGTCGGCAAGCTGTCGGGCGGCTGGAAGATGCGCGTGGCGCTCGCCCGCATCCTCCTCATGAACCCCGACGTGATGCTGCTGGACGAGCCCTCCAACCACCTCGACCTGGAAAGCCTGATCTGGCTCGAGGCCTTCCTCAAGAACTACGAGGGCGCCCTGCTGATGACCTCGCACGACCGCGAGTTCATGAACCGCATCGTCACCAAGGTGGTGGAGATCGACGGCGGGACGCTGACGACCTACTCGGGCGACTACGTCTTCTACGAGCAGCAGCGGGCGCTCAACGAGACGCACCAGCAGGCCCAGTTCGAGCGCCAGCAGGCGATGCTGGCGAAGGAGATCAAGTTCATCGAGCGCTTCAAGGCCCGGGCTTCGCACGCCGCGCAGGTGCAGAGCCGGGTGAAGAAGCTCGACAAGATCGAGCGCGTCGAGCCCCCGAAGCGCCGCCAGTCGGTGGCGTTCGAGTTCCAGGCCCCGCCCCGCTCGGGCGACGACGTCGTGATGCTCAAGAACGTCCACAAGAGCTACGGCAGCCGCCGGATCTACGAGGGGTTCGATTTCGCCATCCGGCGCAAGGAGCGCTGGTGCGTCATGGGCATCAACGGCGCCGGCAAGTCGACGCTGCTGAAGCTCGTCACCGGCTCGACCCAGGCCGATGACGGCACCGTCTCCGTCGGCGGCAGCGTCAAGCTCGGCTACTTCGCCCAGCACGCCATGGACTTGCTCGACGGCGAGCGCACGGTGTTCCAGACCCTGGAGGACGCGTTCCCGCAGGCGGCGCAGGGTTCGCTCCGGGCGTTGGCCGGCTGCTTCGGCTTTTCCGGCGACGATGTCGAGAAGCGCTGCCGGGTGCTGTCCGGCGGCGAGAAGGCCCGCCTCGTCATGGCCCTGATGCTGTTCGACCCGCCGAACTTCCTCGTGTTGGACGAGCCGACCAACCACCTCGACATGGGCACCAAGGAGATGCTCATCGCCGCGCTCTCGGCCTACGAGGGCACGATGCTGTTCGTGAGCCACGACCGCCACTTCCTGGCCGCCCTGTCGAACCGGGTGCTCGAAGTCACCCCCGAGGGCATCCACCAGTACGGCGGCGGTTACACGGAATACGTCGCCCGGACCGGCCAGGAGGCGCCGGGTCTGCGGAGCTGACGCCGGGAGTTCACACGTTCGGCGCCGCCACCCGCTTCCGGAGGCCGGTGATGACCGCCTTCAGGATCTCCGAGCCGGCTTCGTCGCTGTCGATCCCGTGCCCGATGGAGCGCATGGACACGATGCGCTCGTGGATGAAGGACAGCTTGGCGATGACCGCCGGCGTCAGCTTGAACGGGTAGAGCGCCGGCTGTCCCATGCTCCGGCTCAGGGAGTTCACCGCGTAGGTGAGGGGCAGCCACGCTTCCACCAGGCGGCTGAAATCCGGGATCTGGTAGGGATCGTAGTCGATCACCACGGAATCCGCCGGGCCGTTGCGCAGGCGCGGCCGCACGTGGAGTTCGAAGGTGCCGGCCGTCTCCACCGTATCGACGATGTGGAGATACTGCGCCCAGGTCTCGGCGAAATCCTCCCACGGATGGCTGGTGGCGTAGGCGCTGACGTAGGATTCCTCCCAGTTCTCCGGCGCACCGTCCCGGTAGTGCCGCTGGAGCGCCCGGCCGTAATTGTCGCGCTCGTCCCCGAACAGGGACCGGAACGTCCACAGGCTCTGGTCGAAGCGGACCAGCACGTTCCAGAAGTAATGCCCGATCTCGTGGCGGAAGTGCCCCAGGAGCGTGCGGTAATACTCGCCGAACAGCGTCCGCCGACGCTCGCGCTCGACGTCGTCGGCCTCGGCGATGTTGAGGGTGATGACCCCGCCGCGATGGCCCGTGAGCACCGGCGGCCCGATGCGGTAGCTCTCGGACGGATCGACGAGGAAATCGAAGGCGAGACCCGTGGTGGGGTTCTCGGCCCGGGTCATCAGCGGCAGGTTCAGGCGCAGGAGCGAGTAGAACAGCCGGTGCTTGGCCGCCTCGATCTGGCGCCAGCGCGTGAGATTCCAGGTGATGCCGAGGTCGGGCACCACGCGGTTGTGACGGCAGGCGGTACAATACGCCTCCGGCATGTCGTCGGGCACGAGCCAGTTGCAGGCCCCGTGCGCGGCGTTGGCGCAGAATCGGTATTTCCGGGCCGGATTGGCGTAGGCGTGCCAGTGCGTGCCCACGGATTCCAGCGCCGACATCTCGTGCAGCTCGCCGACGTAGCCAAGGCGCCGCTGGCAGCTCTCGCAATCCGTGCTCTCGAAGCTGACCGGCTGGTCGCAGGCCTGGCACTGGAAGATCTTCATGCTGCCGTCTCGATGCCCGAACCCTACCACCCTTGCGCGCCGCGTGCCGCCGCGGGTGCTCCGCCCCCGGCAACGGGAGGAAAGCCGTCCCATCCGGCTAAGTTCCCGCGCGGTTCGTTGTGGTCCGATCATGCATGGAACTTGCTTACGGAGTCGCTTCGATGCGACGTCGGTGTGCGGCGGTGCTCTCGCGCCGCCAGCACGACGCGACGGCGCACCGCCGCCGACCCCATCGCCCGCGGGACACCGTTGGCGTATGGCTGGAAGACTGCATCCCCGGGTGCACCGCAGGGCGGTGGCCCGGCCCCTCGCAGCCGCAACGGGCGTTCCATCGCCCGCGCGGCTCCACGCCCTGGTACTGCGGGAGTCCCCGTGTCGATCAAAGCCGCCCTGCACCACGTCACGCACTACACCTACGACCGGCCGATCGCGCTGGGACCGCAGGTGATCCGACTCCGGCCGGCGCCGCATACGCGCACGGCCGTGCCGGCCTATTCCCTGAAGGTCCTGCCCGAGAACCACTTCATCAACTGGCAGCAGGATCCGAACGGGAACTGGCTGGCCCGGCTCATCTTCCCCGAGAAGACCCGCGAGCTGAAGATCGAGGTCGATCTCACCGCCGACATGTCGGTGATCAACCCGTTCGACTTCTTCGTGGAGGAGTATGCCCAGGCGCGGGGGTTCACCTACGCCGACGACCTGACGGCGGAGCTCAAGCCCTACCTCGTCCTCGACGACGCCATGGCGCCCGAGGTCGACGAATTCCTCACCCGCCTGCCGGCCGAGCCGAACACGGTGTTGTTCCTCGTGGCCCTCAACGCCCAGGTGGCGGGCGAGATCACCTACGGCGTCCGCCTGGAGCCGGGCGTTCAGACCGCCGCCGAGACCCTGACCCTGAAGAGCGGCTCGTGCCGCGATTCGGCGTGGCTGATGGTGCAGATCCTGCGCCGCCTCGGGATGGCCGCCCGCTTCGTGTCCGGCTACCTCATCCAGCTCGTCCCCGACACCACCGCCGTCGACGGCCCCGTCGGCACCGCCACCGATTTCACCGATCTGCACGCCTGGGCCGAGGTCTACCTGCCCGGCGCCGGCTGGATCGGCCTCGACGCCACCTCCGGGCTCCTCTGCGGCGAGGGCCACATTCCGCTGGCCGCGACGCCGCACTACAACTCGGCGGCGCCCATCTCGGGCCTCGCCGAGCCGGCCGAGGTCGAGTTCGGCTTCGAGATGACCGTGACCCGCGTGGCCGAAGCGCCGCGCATCACCAAGCCGTTCTCCGACGAGGTCTGGGCGGCCATGGACGCGCTGGGCGACCGCATCGACGTGGACCTCGCCGAGCAGGACGTGCGCCTGACCATGGGCGGCGAGCCCACCTTCGTCTCCATCGACGATTTCGAATCGGCCGAATGGAACGCCGCCGCCGTGGGGCCGACCAAGCGCGGTCTCGCCGACAAGCTCATCCGCCGCCTGCGCACCCGCTTCGCGCCCGGCGGCATGCTGCATTACGGCCAGGGCAAGTGGTACCCGGGCGAGAGCCTGCCGCGCTGGGCGTTCGCCCTGTACTGGCGCCGCGACGGCGTGCCCGTCTGGAAGGATGCCGGCCTCATCGCCGCCGAGGACGGCCCGCGCACCGCCAATTCGACCCAGGCCAAGGCCCTCATCGACGGCGTCGCCGGGCGTCTCGGCCTCGGGCCCTACGTGTTCCCCGCCTTCGAGGACCCGGTCTACTGGACCGAGAAGCGCGACGAGCTGCCGATCAACGTCACCACGTCGGAACCGATGTTTCCGAATCCCGAGACCAATGCCCGGATGGCGCGGGTGTTCGAGCGGGGGCTCGGCGAGGCCGCCGGCTACGCCCTTCCCCTGGCGAGCCTGCCCGTCGGCGAGGATGGCGCCGCGGATCGGGTGTGGATCTCGGAGGCCTGGGAGTTCCGGCGCGGCCACGCCTTCCTCACCCCCGGGGATTCCCCCGTCGGCTACCGTCTCCCCCTGTCGTCCCTGCCCTACGTGCCGTCGGCGAACTATCCCTATTACCAGCCGCAGGATCCTCTCGAAGACCGCGATGCCCTGCCCGAGGGCCATCCGGGCACGGAAGCGGTCAACGGCTCCGGCGTCACCGGGGTCGCCGTCCGCACGGCCCTCGCGGTCGAGCCGCGCGACGGCGTGCTCCACGTGTTCATGCCGCCCCTGCAGCGGGTCGACGAGTACCTCGAACTGCTCGGCCACCTCGAAGCGGCGGCGGCCGAGCTGAAGCAGGCCGTGCATATCGAGGGCTACGAGCCGCCCTTTGACCCGCGCATGAACGTCATCAAGGTCACGCCGGACCCCGGCGTCATCGAGGTCAACGTCCACCCCGCGCCGTCCTGGCGCGACGCGGTGACCATCACCACCGACCTCTACGAGGACGCCCGCCAGATCCGTCTCGGCGCGCAGAAGTTCATGACCGACGGGCGCCACACCGGCACCGGCGGCGGCAATCACGTGGTGCTCGGCGGCGCGACGCCCAACGACTCGCCGTTCCTGCGCCGGCCCGACCTGCTGAAGAGCCTGGTGCTGTACTGGCAGCGCCATCCGGCCATGTCGTACCTGTTCGCCGGCCTCTATATCGGCCCGACGAGCCAGGCCCCGCGCATGGACGAGGCGCGCCACGACGGGCTCTACGAGCTCGAGATCGCCATGGCGCAGGTGCCCAAACCCGACGAGCCCAACATCCCGCGCTGGCTGGTGGACCGCATCTTCCGGAACATCCTCGTCGACGTGACGGGCAACACCCACCGCTCCGAGATCTGCATCGACAAGCTCTACTCGCCGGACGGTCCCACGGGCCGCCTCGGGCTGCTCGAGTTCCGCTCCTTCGAGATGCCGCCGGACCCGCGCATGAGCCTCGCGCAGCAATTGCTGCTGCGCGCCATCGTGGCGTGGCTCTGGCGCGAGCCGCAGGAGGGCGGCTGTGTCCGCTGGGGCACGGGCCTGCACGATCGCTTCATGCTGCCCCACTTCCTGTGGGCCGACTTCCTCGGCGTGCTGGAGGATCTCCGGGCCGCCGGCTACGACTTCGACCCCGCCGCCTTCGTCGCGCAGCGCGAGTTCCGCTTCCCCGTGTTCGGGACCGTGGAGCATGGCGGCGTGAAGCTGGAGCTGCGCCAGGCCCTGGAGCCCTGGCACGTGCTGGGCGAGGAGGGGGCCATCGGGGGGACCGTGCGGTACGTCGACAGTTCCGTGGAGCGGCTGCAGGTGAAGGTCGAGGGCTTCGTCCCCGGCCGGCACGTGATCGCCTGCAACGGCCGACGCCTGCCGATGACCGGCACCGGCGTCTCCGGCGAGGCGGTGGCGGGCCTGCGGTTCAAGGCGTGGCAACCGGCCTCGTCGCTGCACCCGACGATTCCCGCCCACGCACCGCTCACCATCGACATCCTCGATGCCTGGAGCGGCCGGTCGCTCGGCGGCTGCCGCTACCATGTCAGCCATCCGGGCGGGCGCAATTACGAGACCTTCCCGGTCAACACCTACGAGGCGGAGGGGCGCCGCCTCGCCCGCTTCCAGGCCCATGGCCACACCGCCGGCCGGATCGAGATGCCGGTGGAGGAGACCAACCGCGAGTTCCCGATGACCCTCGACTTGCGGAGCCCAGGCCCGCGATGAGTGAGGCGGCCGAGGCGGAGGTCTCCGGGCGGGCGGAACGGCTGGCGCGCTGGACCTCCGGCTACCGGCCGCATCCGGGGGTTCCCGACGCGTTCATGGACGAGGCCGGCACGCCGCAGGCCGCCTGGACTCGGGTTCTCGACCGTCTCGGCGACCTCACCGAAGTGGACATCGCCGCCCGCTTCGTCTCGGCCGTGCGCCACATCCGCGACACCGGAATCTCGTACCGGATCTACGGCGACAAGCGCGATCACGCCTGGCCGCTCGGCTCCCTCCCCTTCGTGGTGGAGGCGGCCGACTGGAAGGATCTGAGCGCCGGCATCGTCGAACGGGCCGAACTGATGGAGGCGATCCTCGCCGACATCTACGGCCCCGGCCGCCTCGTGGCCGACGGGCTGCTCCCGGCCGCCGTCGTCGCCGGGAGCCCGGAATTCATGCGGCCCGTCGCCGGGATCGCGCCGCCGGGCGGGCGCTTCCTCAAGCTCTACGCGGCGGACGTCACGCGCGGGCCCGACGGGCGCTGGCAGGTCCTGGCCGACCGCACCCAATCCCCGTCCGGTCCGGGCTATGCCCTGGAGAACCGGATGGTGCTGACCCGCGCCTTCCCGGATCTCTACACCGATCTCCACGTCGAGCGCCTGGCCCCCTTCTTCCAGGCCTTCCGGCAGGGGCTGGCGCTGGGCGCGCAGCGCAGCGACCCGCGCATCTGCCTCCTCACCTCCGGGCCGTTCAGCTCGACCTATGTCGAACAGGCGGTCCTCGCCCGCTACCTCGGGCTTCTCCTCGTCGAGGGCGACGACCTCGTGATGCAGGACGGGGCCCTGCACGTCCGCACGGTGTCTGGCCTGAAGCGGGCCGACGTCCTGTGGCGGCGCATCGATTCCGACTACGTCGATCCCCTGGAGCTGAACCCCGCCTCGCGCCTCGGCGTGCCCGGTCTCATCGACGGGTTGCGCAACGCCAGCCTCGTCGTCGGCAACATGCCGGGCTCCGGCATCCTCGAATCGGGGGCGCTCGCCGCCTACCTCCCGGGCATCGCCCGACGGTTCCTCGGGGCCGAGCCGCGGCTCTCGGGGCCGCGCACGTGGTGGTGCGGCGATCCCGACAGCCTCGCCCATGTGCGCGACAACCTCGATGCCCTCACCCTGCGGCCCGTGGCGACGCCGCCCAAGGGCATGGCCCGCGACGCGATCATGGGGCCGCTCGCCTTCGGGGCCGACCGCGAGCGCGTGGTCGCGGCCCTGCGCGACCGGCCGTTCGACTACGTCGCCCAGGAACGCGCGCCCCTGGCGACCACGCCCGGCTGGGATCGGACCGGGGGCACCCTGCGCCTGGTGCCGCGCCCCTTCGCCCTGCGGGTGTTCGCCGCCCTGACGCCGGATGGCTGGCGGGTGATGCCGGGCGGCTTCTGCCGCATCTCCGAGCGCGCCGACATCGATCCCATCGAGATGCGCGCCGGCATCAAGGCCGCCGACGTGTGGATCATGTCCGACGGGCCCGTCGAATCGGGCCCCCTGATCCAGCCGGCCGCCCAGAAGGTCCGGCGGATCGCCGGCCACCTGCCGTCGCGGGCCGCCGACAACCTGTTCTGGTTCGGCCGCTACGTCGAGCGGGCCGAGGCGGTGATCCGCCTCGTGATCGCGCATCTCGGCAGCGTCGGCGCCGCCGTCATCACCGATCTGCCCGGGGACGCCAACTCGCCGACCTCCCTGCGCATCCGCGCCCTCCTCGACGAGTGGGGCGCCATCTCCGCCCCGGATCTGCCCACGGCCGCCCTGGCCCGGGAAGCGCTGAGCGGGCGCGAGGTCTACGGCTCGGCCCTCAGCCACGGCCTCTCCGCACGGAGCAACGCCGCGATCCTGCGCGAACGCCTCTCGGGCGAGGCCTGGCGGGTGCTCGCCGACCTCAAGGACATCCTCGATATCGGCACGGAGCGGCCCTATTCCGAGGCCGAACTCGTCGGCCTCGCCGAGCGGGCTCTTGGCCTCATCGCCGCCCTGGCGGGGCTGGCCCAGGAGAACATGAACCGGACGGCCGGTTGGCATTTCGTCGATCTCGGGCGACGCATCGAGCGGGTGATCAACACCTGCGCCTTCGCGACGCGCTTCGCCGGCGACGCCGCGACCGCGGAGGATTTCGGCGTGATGCTGTCGCTCTGCGATTCGCACATCGCCTTCGGCGCCCGCTACATGCAGGGCGCCGCCCTCGATCCCGTGCGCGACATGGTGCTCCTCGATCCGTTCAACCCCCGCTCCGTCGCCTTCCAGGTCGAGGCCATCGAGCGCCATCTCGCCAGCCTGCCGATCCTGCGGGTCGATGGCCTGCCCGAGCCGCATCAGCGCCTCGCCGCCAAGCTGGCCGCGGAATTCGCCACGGGCGAGGCGTCCGAGTTCGACGGGGCCGCCCTGGCGCGCCTGGAGAACGAGTTCGAGCGCCTGGCCGACGCCATCGCGACCCGCTACTTCCCCAATGGCCCGCACGCCCTGCGGCCGGAAAAGCTCGTGGGGCTCGGGTGATCTACACGCTGCGCCACCTCACCACCTACCGTTACGCCCGGCCCGTGCGCTTCGCCCGCTGCGGCCTGCGGCTGAGGCCGACGGACGGCGAGGGCCAGACGGTTCTGGAGAGTACCCTCACGATCTCGCCCGAACCGCGCCAGCGCGTGGTGCGCCGCGACTATTTCGGCCTCGACGTGGTGGCGGTGACCATCGACACGCCCCACACGGAGCTGCGCGTCGAATCGCTGTCGCGGGTTCTCGTCGAGCGCCCGCCCCTGCCCGCTCCCGAATCCGGGCCGTCCTGGGAGCGGGTTCGCGACGAAGCCTTGGCGCGGCGGTCCCTCGCACCCGACGCGCCGGTGCACTACCTGTTTCCGAGCATCCGGGTGCCCCTCGTCCCCGAGGTGACGGAGTACGCGCGCGCGAGCTTTCCGCCCGGACGCAGCGCCTATGGCGGCGCCTTCGACCTCATGCAGCGCATCCGGGGCGATTTCCGGTTCGATGCCAAGGCGACCTCCGTGCGGACGCCGCTCGCCGAATCCTTCGCCCTGCGGGCCGGCGTCTGCCAGGATTTTGCCCACATCATGATCGCGGGCCTGCGCGGCCTCGGCGTGCCGGCGGCCTATGTCAGCGGCTATCTCCGGACGATCCCCCCCGTGGGACGCCCGCGCCTGCGCGGGGCGGACGCCAGCCACGCCTGGGTCTCGGTCTGGTGCGGCGACGGCTGGATCGGCCTCGACCCCACCAACGGGATCGGCATGTGCGACGACCACATCGTCGTGGCGCGCGGGCGCGACTACACCGACGTCTCGCCCATCGACGGGATCGTCTCCTCCTCCGGTGCGCAGAAGCTGAAGGTCGAGGTCGATGTGGTGCCGGACGGCGAGCCGATGCCCGAGCACGCCCCGGCCGTCGAGGCGGAACCGGCCTGAGCCCTCCCTCGGCGAACCGCCGCGGCCGCATGGACACGCGCGCCCCGCATGGCTTAAGCGCGGCTTACGTCAGGAGGGCTTGCGGCAGCGCGGCTTGCGTCCCGGCGGACGTCCGGTGGAGTGGAAACCTTGGTCGAGACACACGACGGCACGTTGCAGAGTGACGCGCGCGCGGCGATCCGCGCCTTCATCCTCGGGCGCAATCTCGGCCTCGCGCCGGATTCCGTCACCGGACAGACCTCCCTGGTGACCAGCGACGCCCTCGATTCCATCGGCGTCCTCGATCTGATGATGGAGCTGGGCGACCGCTTCGGCTTCGAGATCGAGGAGGACGCGTTCGCCCTCGCGCATTTCGAGAGCATCGACGCCCTGGCGGCCTACGTCGCGTCGAGGCGGCACCAAGCCTGACGCCATGAGGACCCCCATGAGCGCGCCGACGCAGGTCCAGGACCTCCTCGACGGGCCGGCCGGCGACCGCATCGCCCTCGTGGCCGGCGCGGAGCACCTGACTTACGCCGCCTTCCGCATCCGCGTCGCCGCCCTGGCGGCCCGGCTGATCGAGGCGGGCCTCGCGCCGGGCGACCGGGTCGCGGGCTGGCTGCCGAAATCCATCGGCGAATGCGTGGCCCTGTTCGCCGTCGCGCGGGCCGGCGCCGCCTTCGTGCCGATCCATCCGAGCCTGCGCCCGGCCCAGGTGCGCCACATCGTCGAGGATTGCGCTGCCCGCGCCCTCGTCACCGATTCCGGTCTGCGCGCCGCCCTCGGCGAGACCCTCGCGGTGGAGTCCGAGGCGTCGGGGGACGACGACGACCTGCGGCTCATGACCCTTGCGGGACGGGACGGACCACCTCCGCCCGGCGATCTCGCGGCGATCCTCTACACCTCGGGGTCGACCGGCTTGCCCAAGGGGGTGATGCTCTCCCACGCCAACCTGCTCGCCGGCACCCGCATCGTGCGGACCTATCTCGACCTCACGCCGGACGAGCGCATCCTGTCGGTGCTGCCGCTGGCCTTCGATTACGGCCTGAACCAGCTCCTCACCGCCGTCGAGCAGGGCGCCCGCCTCGTTCTCCTCGACGTCCGGTTCGGCGACGAAGTGGTGCGCGCCATCGAGACCCACGGGATCACCGGGCTCGCCGGGGTGCCGACCCTGTGGACCCTCCTGACGCGGGCGGCCCCCCGTCTGGCCACGGCCGATCTCGCGAGCCTGCGCTACCTCACCAATTCGGGCGGGGCCGTACCGCTGGAGACCGTCGCGCGCCTGCGCCGCGCCCTGCCGCGGACGAACATCGTCCTGATGTACGGGCTCACGGAAGCCTTCCGCTCGACCTGGCTCCCGCCGGGCGAACTCGAGTCCCGGCCCGGCTCCATGGGGCGCGCCATTCCGGAGACCGAGATCTTCGCCATCGCCGCCGACGGCCGGCGCACGCGGCCGGGCGAGCCCGGCATCCTGATGCATCGCGGCCCCACCGTGTCGCTCGGCTACTGGAACCGGCCCGAGGACACCATCCGGGTGCTCGTGCCCGATCCCCAGGCTCCCGACGGTCCGCCCCTGTGCCGCTCGGGCGACATCGTGGTCGAGGACGAGGCCGGCTACTTCACTTTCGTCGGGCGCGACGACGCCATGATCAAGACGTCGGGGTTTCGCGTCAGCCCGGGCGAGGTCGAGGCGGCCCTGATGGCGACGGGCGCCTTCCGGGCCGTCGCGGTCATCGGCCTGCCCGACGCGAGCCTCGGGCAGCGCATCCACGCCGTCGTCATCCCCGCCGAGGGCGGTCCGGCGCCGGAGGCCGCCCTTCGGACCCTGCGCGAAACCCTGGCGCCGCACATGGTACCCCGCTCCGTCGAAGCGGTGGCGTCCCTCGCCGTGACCCCCAACGGCAAAGTCGATTACAAGCGCCTCGCCGCGGAGCGCCGAAATGCCTGAGGCCGACGACCTCGCCCGACGCTTGATCGCGGAGAATTTCCCCCGCCGGGACGGGGCGATCCGGGTCGGCGGCCTCGATCCGTCCGACCTCGCCCGGACCCACGGCACACCGCTCTTCGTCTACGACGCCGCCCTCATGCGCCGGGCCTACCGCGCCCTGTCGCGGGCCGTCGCGGGCTTCGCGGCGGTGGATTACTCCGTCAAGGCCAACCCGTGCCCGGCCGTGATCCGCGTCTTCGCGGACGAGGGCGCCGGCGCCGAGATCGCCTCGGGCGCCGAGTTCGCGGCGGCCCTGGCCGCCGGCGTCGCGCCGGGAAAAATCCTGTTCGCCGGGCCGGGCAAGAGCAACGCCGATCTCGACCGGGTCGTGGCCGGCGGCATCGGCGAGATCCACCTGGAGAATGCCGAGGAGATGGCGCGGGTCGCCGCCGCCGCCGCGCGTCACGGGCGGCGCGCGGCCGTGGCGATCCGGGTCAATCCGGGGCCGGACGCCCAGGGCGGCGCCATGCGGATGGGGGGCAAGCCCTCGCCTTTCGGCTTCGACGAGGAGGATCTGGATTCCGTCGTCGACCGTGTCGAGGCCGAGCCCAACCTCGACCTGACCGGCCTCCACCTCTTCGCCGGGACGCAGGGACTGTCGGCGGCCGTCCTCCTCGGGCAATGGGCCTACGGCCTGCGATTGGCGTCCCGGGTCGCCGCACGGATCGGGCGTCCCCTCGACACCGTCGACCTCGGCGGCGGTCTCGGCATCCCGTACTTCGCCGGCGACGTCCCCCTCGACCTCGAGGCGATCCGCGCCGGCATCCCGGCCCTGCGGGCGACGGTCGCCGCCGATCCCGGACTCGCCGGCGCCCGCATCGTCCTGGAGCCGGGGCGCCATCTCGTCGGACCCGCCGGCCTCTACGTGGCGCGGGTGCGGGCGGTGAAGATCTCGCGCGGGCAGCGCTTCGTGATCACGGACGGCGGCATGCACCATCACCTCGCCGCCTCGGGCAACCTCGGACAGATCGTCAAGCGCGACTATCCGGTGGTCGCCGTCCTGGAGGCCGAGGCTGCCGTGCGCACGCCCTGCGCCGTAGTCGGGCCCCTCTGTACGCCCCTCGACATGCTGGCGCGGGCCGCCCTCCTGCCCGATCTCGCCGCCGGCGACCTCGTCGCCGTGCTGCAATCGGGCGCCTACGGCCTCACCGCGAGCCCGACGGGCTTTCTGAGCCACCCGTTGCCGGCCGAGATCCTGGTCGATGGCGGGCAGGCGACGGCGATCGGGCCGTGGCGCTCCGGGGCGGATCGCTAGAACCTCGTCCCGAACGGTGGCTTCCGGCTTTCGGGGAAAGACGATGCTCTAGGACTTGCCCTCCGAGAACTGCCGGAAGGCTTCGAGGGTCTCGGCGCTCACGTGGTGCTCGATGCCCTCGGCATCGCGCCGCGCCGTCTCGGCGCTGACCCCGAGGGCGCACAGGAACTTCTCGACGATGCGGTGGCGCTCGCGGCTCTGGACGGCGAGGGCCTGGCCGGCCGCCGTGAGGAAGACGCCGCGATAGGGCCGCTGCTGGACGAAGCCATCCTCCACCAGCCGTTTCAGCATCTTGGCCACGGTGGGTTGGGCCACGCCGAGGCGGGCGGCGATGTCGACCTGGCGCGCCTCGCCGCCGTCGCCGATGAGATCGGCGATGAGTTCGACGTAATCCTCCACCAGCTCCAGACGCCGCGCCTCGCGGGCTTGGCGGAAACTCTCCACGTGCACGTCCGGGTCGACGAGCGGGGACGCTGGATCGGGTCGCGACGAATCCTGCATGTGACCGGCCGTCTCCTTCCCGCGGGCGCGCTGGATCGGCGCCTGTCCCCGGCTGTGTAGCGAAGCCGGGCCCCGAAAGGGACCCCCCTCAGCGCGGCCGGCCGCGTTGACGCCTCGGCAAGGGCGGCATGCTAGGTCTTGCGAGTCGCCTCGGCCAAGGGGCTCCGAAGGGGCTTCGGCCAAGGGGCTTCGGCCAAGGGGCGGCGGCGCGGACCCAGGCGAAAGACGCACGTGAACGCGACGCGACACCCCCACCGCCCGCGACTCGGCCCTCCACCGGCGGCCCGGCGGTGATCGCGCGCCACACCCTGACCTATGTCGGCTCGCGCGGGGTGGCGGCCGCCCTCAACATGGCGTCGCTCGCGGTCTTCACCCGGCTCGCCCCGGCGGAGGCGTATGGCGGCTACCTGCTGATCCTGTCCTGGGCCCTGGTCCTCTACGGCGCCACCTGCCAGTGGCCGAAATTCTCGTTCTTCGCCCTCTACGACGAGGCCCGCGCGCCCGATCAGGTCGGTACGGTTGTGCGCCTGCTCGGGGCGATGATCGGGCTCGCCGCCCTGGGCGCCGCCCTCGGCGCCTGGCTCGGGATCGTCGCGCCCGCCGCCGCCGCCGCCATCGTGGCGGCGGTCCTCGGCATGATGGTGTTCGAGGGGGCCTGCGAGATCGCCCGCACCCGTCTCGAAGTCGGCGCGGTCGCCTCCGCCATCGTCCTGCGCGCCGTCCTCGTCCTCGTCCTCGGCAGCGGCGTCCTCCTCTTCACCGGGCACGCCGTCGATCTGCTGCTCGCGACGGCGCTGGCCAACGTGCTGGCGGCCCTGCCCCCGCTCGTGGCCCTCGGATCCCTCCTGCGCGGGCGCGGCAGCTGGGCGGAGGCCCGTCGCCTCGTCGCCTATGGCTGGCCCCTGGTCCTGTCCTTCGCCGCCGCGGCCCTGGCCCAGACCATCGACCGCCTCATCATCGGCCAGAGCGTCGGCGTGGCCGAACTCGGCGCCTACGGGGCCTTCTCGGACTTCCTGCGCCAGAGCTTCGTCGTGTTCGGCGACAGCATCGCGCTCGCCCTCGTCTCCATCGCCAAGCGCGAGGCCCGGGAGGGCGGGATGGCGGCCGCCCGACCCGTCCTCGAAGGGGCGGCCCGCCTGATGGCTCTCATCGCGGCCTTCGGGGCTGTGTTCTTCCTCGCCTTCGACGATCTCGTCGTCGCCGTGCTGCTCGGGCCCGACTACCGGGCCGCCGCCCTCGGCGTGGCGCCCCTGCTCGTGGCCGCCAGCGTCTTCCTGATGCTGCGTTCGTACTATTTCGGGCAGATCATCTACTTCTCGGCGTCGAGCCGCCTCGATGCCGTCGCCTCCGTCACCCTCCTCGTCGCCATCAGCGGCCTCTCGGCCGTGCTGATCCCGCCCTACGGCATCACCGGGGCGGCCATCGCCGTGGTCCTCGGACAGGCGCTGGCCTGCCTCGTCTTCGTCTTCGGCGACCGCACGGGCCTGCGCATGCCGGTGCCCTGGCGCGATGTCGCGACCATCGGAGCCACCGCCCTCGCCTGCCGGATCGCCATCGCGTGGCTCGAGGCTTCGGGCGCCGGCCGGACGGCGCCGGCCGTCGCCCTCGAACTCGCCCTCCTCGGGCTCGGCGCCGTCGCCATGGCGTGGCGGTTCAACATCCTGGGGCTCGCCGACCTGCTCCGGCGGCGCGCCGCCTGATGCGCGTGCCCGGTCACGGCCCCGCGGTGCGACTGGCCGACGGACGCGTCGCCGCCCTGCGCCCCCTCGATCCGGCCGCCCCGTGGCTCCCGGCCTGGCGGGCCCTGAGCCGGCGGCCCTTCGTCGAGAACCTGTTCTACGATCCCGATTTCGCCCTGGCGGCGCTCGACGCTTTCGGGGACGGGGTGGAGGTCCTCCTCGTCGGCGACCGCCCGCCGGAGGAGCCGGGCCTGCGCCTCGTCGCCGTGTGGCCGTGCCGGCGCCGACGCGGGCGCTGGGGTCTACCCTTGCGCCTCACCATGGGCTGGATGCACGGCTTCGGCGTCTTCGGCGTTCCCCTGCTCGATCCGGATGCGCCGGACCGCGCCCTCGACGGCCTCCTGCGTGGGGCCGGCCGCCTCGCCGGTCCCCGCCTGATGCTGACCTACGTCCCGATGGAAGGTCCCTTCGCGGACCTCCTGGCCCGGTCCTGCCGGAGCCATGGCCTCGCCCGCGCGGAGTTCTGGGCGCATGCCCGTGCGGTCCTCGACCTGTCGGACCGCACGGGCCCCGAGCGCGCCGCCTATCTCGACCACCTGTCGTCCCGCCGCCGACGGCGCCTGCGCCAGTCGGCCGAGCGTCTCGCGCCCCTGGACTTCGAGACAATCCGCGATCCCGCCGTTCTTCGCGCCGCCCTCGACGACTACATCGCCCTCGAAGGCATCGGCTGGAAGGGCCGGGCCGGCACCGCCATCGGCGATACCCCCGGGGAGATCGCGTTGTTGCATGCCTCCGTGGCCGCCTTCGGCGCGCGGGGACGGGTGCGGATCGACCGCCTGCGTCGCGATGGGACGACCCTGGCGAGCGCGGTGACCTTCGTCACCGGCAAGCGGGCGTGGTGCGTGAAGATCTCGTTCCTCGAGGCGGAGGCCCGCGACTCCCCCGGGGCGCAGCTCGTCCATCAGATGACGCGGAGCCTGATCGCGGACACCGCCCTGAGCGGTGCCGATTCCTGCGCCCCCCCGGATTTCCGCCTCGCCGAGACGTTCTGGGCCGAACGGATGCCGCTCGCGCACGTCCTCGTCGCAGCGCCGGGCGGCGACCGCCTGTTTGGTCTCGCGAGACGGCTCGAAGGCCTGCGCGCCCGGGTGAGCCGCATGCTCGCCCGACGGACCTGGGCCCGGGGCCGCACGGGCGCCCGCGCGGCCGGGGCGCCGGATGCCCCTACCAGCCGAAGCGACTGATCCGCGCCTGAGCGGCCGCGACGGCCTCGGGATCGCGGCCGAGGGCGGCGATGCGCTGCGACAGGTCGTGGCAGGTCGCGCAGAACGGGAGGCTCGCGAGCACGAGGCCCTGCCGCGAGCGGGTGACCGAGCCGATCAGGCAGGCGATGGGCAGCTCCGAATCGGGCAACCCGAGGCAATCGCCGCGCGGACTTCCGAAGAGCGGCCGGTTCGGCCAATCGAGGACGATCACCGTGCCGCCGCGGCGGTCGGGGGCGGGCGGCAGGCTGTAGCTGCGCACGAACAGGGCCGCGAAGGCCGCGACCAGGACCGGAACGAGCAGAAGGCGCGCCATGATCGCTTCAGGCCGGCTCGTCGAAGCGGCTTCGCCGGAACACCTCGGTGCCGGCCCCGTCGATGACCCGCACGGCTTCGGCCGGCCCCCCGCCGCGCTGCGGCGCGCGCGCCCGGGCGAACAGGCCCAAGGCCCGTTCCATGGCCGCCTCCAGGCTGCCGACCCGGACGGAGAGGCGCTGGCGCACGGGGTCCTCGCCGGGTTCGTCGGGCCCGAGGATCTCGATGTGGAAGGTTTCGCGTGGGGTCAAGGGCGAGGCGGCTCCGGCCTTATCGATGGGGCGATCGCTGACATAGGGCATCGGCGGCGGCGGGGCGCGCGAAAGACGCGTTTTCGCCAACGCCGTCCGGCTCCACCACCGCCGCCCGACCGATGCAAGCCCGCCGGAGGATGCAACATCCGCCGGGATATGGTTCAGTGGCACCTCCCTCACGCGCATGGAATCCAGCATCATGGCGACGACGCCTTTCGTGACCGTGGATTGGCTGAAAGCCCGGATCGAGGCCCCCGATCTCGTCGTCCTCGACGGCTCCTGGTACCTGCCGGCGCAGGGGCGCGACGCGGCGGCCGAGTACCGGGCCGGGCACATCCCCGGGGCCGTCCGCTTCGACATCGACGCCATGAGCGACGAGACCTCGGGCCTGCCGCACATGCTGCCGCGCCCGGAGGTCTTCGCCTCGCGGATGCGGGCGCTCGGCATCGGCGATGGGGCGCACATCGTGGTCTATGACGGGATGGGCCTGTTCTCGGCGCCGCGGGTGCGCTGGATGCTGCAGGTGTTCGGTGTGCGCGACGTGGTGCTGCTGGAGGGCGGGTTCCCGGCCTGGGTCGCGGCGGGAGGCGCGATCGAGGACGGCGAGGGCCGGCCGCGCGAGCGCCGCCACTTCACCGCCCGCCTCGACCACGGCGCGGTGGCGGACGCGCAAGACATTGCCCGCGCGCTCGAATCCGGCTCGGCCCAGGTGGTCGACGCCCGCTCCGGCCCGCGCTTTCGCGGCGAGGAGGCGGAGCCGCGCCCCGGCGTGCGCCCGGGCCACATGCCGGGGGCCCTGAACGTCCATTACGCGGCGCTGCAGACCGGCGGCCGGCTGAAGGACCCCGACGCCCTGAAGGCGGTGTTCGCCGAGAACGGCGTCGATCCGGACCGGCCGGTGGTGACCACCTGCGGGTCGGGGGTCACCGCCGCCATCGTCTCGCTCGCTCTGGAGACCCTCGGCCGCCCGCCGCGCGCCCTCTACGACGGCTCGTGGTCGGAATGGGGAGCGGACCCGGCGCGACCCGTCGCCACCGGCGCATGAGCCGCCGCGCCGCGCCGTTCCACGCCCCGTCGTGACGCCCGCCGACCGTCCCACCCCGCCCGCGCGCCAGCGCTCGGACGGGCGCGTTCACCTGCGCGTCGGACGGATGGGGTCCGACACCCGAATCCTCGACATCGCCGAATCCGGCCCCTTGCGCGTCCGCCTTCCGCGCGGGCCGGCGGGGCCGTGCGAGGCGGTGCTCCTGAACAGCGCCGGCGGCATCGCCTGCGGCGACCGGTTCACCGTGTCCGTCGCCGTGGGGGCGGGCGCCGGCCTCGTGCTCACCACCACGGCGGCGGAGAAGATCTATCGCTCCGACGGGCCCAGCACGGGGATCGAGACCCGGGTCGAGGTGGCGGCCGGCGGCCACCTCGCATTCCTGCCGCAGGAGACGATCCTGTTCGACGGGGCCAGCCTCCGGCGCAGCCTCACCGTCGATCTCGCGGGGGATGCGGGGCTGCTGGCCTTCGAGGCTGTGACCTTCGGGCGGGTGGCGCGGGGCGAGCGGATCCGCGACGGGCGCTTCCACGACACGTGGCGGATCCGCCGCGACGGGCGCCTCGTCTACGCCGATTCGGTGCGGCTCGACGGGGCGATCGCGGACGCCCTGGCGCGGGCGGCCATCGGCGGCGATGCCCGGGCGATGGCGACGCTCATCGACGTGTCGCCGGGGGCGGAGGGCCGCCTCGAAACCATGCGGGCCCTGCTCGAAGCGGGTGCGCGGGACGGCGTCGGGGCGGCGGCGAGCGCCTGGAACGGCCACCTCGTGGTGCGCTTCCTCGGGGCGGACCCGGCGGCCCTGCGGGCGCTGGCCCAGCACGTCCTCGTCGGCTACCGGGGCGTGCCCCTCCCCCGGGTGTGGCAGAGTTGAACCCACGGGGCGCCGCTTCCCCGCGGTGACGGTCAGGGATAGCGCTCCCAGAGGAGCGTGAGGACACTCATCTTCCCGTCAACGTTGAATCTGAACGGCGGGGTTTTGAGGGTCAGCGTCCTGCCGTCGTACTCCACGTCCCTGACTTGGGATGTCCCCGACCAGACCTCGTTCCACGACGTATCGATGTCGTGGGTCACCTTGTTTCCATCGATCCGATACGTGCCCGCGTAAGCGAAGAACGTCTTGTGCAGATGAACGCGATCCTCATCGCTCATCTTGTCGTTGGCGACCGGCTTCGTGCGCCCTTCGAAGGCGCAGATGACCATCATTCGCCCGTCCTTGCCGTAGGTGAGCCAGCCAGTGGGCCGAGGGCCACCATAGGCCTCGATCACCTCATTCGATTCGACGAGCTTTCGCGTCGCTGCGGCAAGTCTCCAGGTGCCGGAGATATCCTGTGGCTCGAGCGCAAACGCAGATGTCGCGCCGAAGCAGGCGGCAAGGGTGCAGATGATCCTCACGGGAGTCTCCCCCATCGTCGATTCGCCGGCGGCGATCCGCGCAAGGATACGCCCGGTCTTCGCAGTTCGCGCCCATCGATTCGTCGGTCGACCATGAAAAAGGGGCCCCGGCATCGCCGGAACCCCATTTCCACACGCTTCGACGCGAGATCGGCTCAGTAGGCGGCCGGATCGGGGCTGTCGCTCGGGTTGGCGAAGGCCTTCACCATGGCCTCGCTCATGGGCAGGTTCAGGTTGATGCCGCGCGGCGGGATCGGCTTGGTGAACCAAGTGTCGTAGAGCGCCTTGCCCTCGGGGCTCTTGTAGAGCTTGGCCGTGGCCGCATCGACCACCGCCTTGAACGGCGCGTCGTCCTTGCGCAGCATGATGCCGTAGGGCTCGGGCTTCGACAGGGCCTCGCTCGAGATGGTGTAGGCGCCCGGCTCCTTCGAGCTGGCGGCGAGCGAGGCGAGGAGCACGTCGTCCATCACGAAGGCGACGGCGCGGCCGGTCTCGACCATGAGGAACGCCTCGGCGTGGTCCTTGGCCGGCAGGATGGTCAGGCCGAGGTTGCGGGCCGTGTTGATCTCATTGATCTGGCGGATGTTGGTGGTGCCCGAGGTCGAGACCACGGTCTTGCCCTTCAGATCGTCGATCTTGTCGAGCTTGGCCGTCTTCTTCGAGACGAAGCGGGTGGCCGTGAGGAAGTGGGTGTTGGTGAAGGTGGCCTGCTTCTGGCGGTCGGGGTTGTTCGTCGTCGAGCCGCACTCGAGGTCGATGGTCCCGTTGGCGATGAGCGGGATGCGGGTCGCCGAGGTGACCGGGTTCAGCTTCACTTCGAGGTTCGGCAGCTTGAGGTGGACCTTCACCGCCTCGGCGACCTTCTTGCAGATCTCGAAGGCGTAGCCGACGGGCTTCTGGTCGTTGTCGAGGTAGGAGAACGGCACCGACGCGTCGCGGTAGCCGATGGTGATCCCGTTGGTTTCCTTGATCTTCTTCAGGGTCCCGGTCAGGTCCTCCGCCCGGGCGATGCCCGTGGCTGTGGCCGAGACCGCAAGGGCGATGAACGCCGCCGTGACGGCGGATCTTGAATGGCGCGAACGCATTGGCAGGCTGACTCCCGGGGGGCGATCGCCGCGACGGCCATCGCTCAAGGCACATATAGCAAGTTAGCGACGGCCATCGCCGACGCAATCGGTGTTTTCCACGCATCGCGAGGAATGCGTACCGTTCCGTTCGCAACGGACGTGCCGTTTGGACCCGAACGTCACGGCGATTTGCTGAGGGCGTCGAACGCAAAAAGGCCCGGCTTCGCAGCCGGGCCAGTCTACAGATCTCGAAAACATCGGTGTCTCGAACGGTCGGATGTCGCAACGACACCCGACCGGATGGCGACTTAGAAGTCGCGCTGGACGCGCATGCGGACCTGATAGGTGTCCGCGGAGGTCACGGTGCGAACAGCGGCTCCGGCATTCACCTGAGCGGCGGTGGTCAGGCCATTGTTGTACTGATCGATGACGCGGCCGTTCTGCAGACCGACCTTGGTGTAGAAGCCCTCGACACCGATATCGAGGTCCTTCACCGGCGACCAGATCAGGCTGCTGCCGACGACGAACTGGTAGGTGTCGCGAAGCGTCGGGCTGAGGGCGAACGAGCGGGTGCCCGGCGCGCCGACGAAGTTGCTCGACGAGGTGTTTCCGGCGAACGCAGAACCGGCATAGGCGGCGGCGTTGGCTTCGCGAGCACCCCTGGCGAAGGCCATCTCGCCGTAGCTGCCGAACACGGCCGAACGCCACTCAGGCGACCAGTAGTGGAGGAACGAAGCCACCGCGGTGAAGCTGCGGTTCAGCTCGATCTTGCCGGTGAGCGGGTTGAGGGTCGCATCGGCCTGGAAGGGGTCGAATGCGGCGGCGCTGATGGTGCTGACGCGGGATGCGTAGCTGCCGTTGTACGAGGAGAAGCCGGTGTAGAGCGTCGCGCCCTCGCCATAGGCGCCCTGCAGGTACAGGGTGTCGCCGGGGGCGATGAACGGCATGTTGATCTTCACGCCGCCCTGGACGGCCCAGCCGTAATCGCTCGTTGCACCGGCGGTGGCGCCGACGATGTTCGCGGCGTAGCCGTTGTTGATGCCGACGAGCGTCGGGGAGCCGATGACGTTGCTGGTGTTCAGCTCCTTGACCGCGGCGGAGAGCTGGGCGGAACCCCAGGCGGCATCGTAGCGCAGGACACCGACGAAGTCGGGCATGCGGTTGCGCTGGGAGACATCGACGGTGCCGAAGGTCGGAACGCCGAGGGCGTTCGTCGAGATCAGGACGCGGGACTGGGCGCCGACGGTCGTCGATTCCTGCGAGTTGATCGTGTTGCGACGGAAGCTGGGATCTTCCAGCGAGACCGTGGCCGAGAAGCCGCCGTCACCGAGCTTGGTCGTGTAGGCGAGCAGGTTGGTGGAGGCGAGGTCGGAGCCGCCGGTGGCGCCGCTGATTTCGAAGTCGTGGGCGTAGAAGTCGAAGAACGACGAGGCGCGACCGGCGGTGAGGCCGGCGAACTGAATGAACGCCTTCTCGGTGCTCACGAACTGCTGGACGCGTCCGCTCTGGTCCTGCCCCTGGGCGCCGAAGGCGTTGCCGATGCGCTCCTGGGTGCCCGAGCGGAGACCGCCGACGGCGCCGGTGCGGGAGGCGAATTCGAGGCGGGTGAAGGCGCGCAGGGTGCCGTAGGCGGTCTGCGTGCGGGCATCGACGTTGATTCGGGCGAGGCCGCGATATCCAGTCGTGTCACCGGCGTTGCCCAGGCTGCTGCGTGCGTTGCTGGGCTGGAAACCGATCTCGAGGCGCGCGCGGCCGGACAGACGGATGCAGGTATCGGTGCCGGGAATGTAGAAGAAGCCGGCGCCGTAGGCGGAGCAGACGCGGACGTATTCGATGGGGGCGGCCTTCTTGACCGGGAGGTCGGCTGCCTGTGCTCCAGCGACGGCCGCAAATCCTGCGGCAGAGGCGAGAAGCGAGCTCTTCAAGAGCTTCATTGATATCTCCAAAAGCTTCGAGACCCGAGGGAGGGTCGACTACAGGCGCGATGATTCGTAGGACCGCGACCCGTGCCGTCCTTATTGTTCAACAGCCGAGCGTATTCGCTGGTTTGCAGAAGTGTTGCGCTGGCGATGCCCCCAGTGCCCAGTCACTCTGTGCGAGCCGGTTCCTTCGGGCAACTCGAAAACGTGATCGGAACGGCGGTTCCGACCCCGTGTTGCGGGCTTGCAACGTTGCACAGGCGGCTAAGCGTATGAGCCAGAGCGTGATTTCAGGCCGATGGCCAGCCGTTCCTCCGCTTCGCCGGGGCGTTGAGCTCTGCTCCGTTTCGGCCCATTTTGGCAAGATAGTTCACTTTTTCGGCGCGAAATCGGCTGGATGTGCTCGTTTGGTATATTGAACGATGTATTCATAGGCAGGGCTGGGATTATTTCTGAAGACGCTGCACGCGCGGGCGCCGATCCCGCGAATGCGGACCCGGCGGTGGCGCGCGTCGCGCGCGCGCGGCACGGCCGTCGGCGGCCTGTGGATGGATCGCGGGGCCGTCTCGCCGCTCCGGCGGCCGTGAATCGGAGGCCGGGACGAATCACGCGCCGCACGATTCGGACTCCGCCGGATCGCGGCGCCGGGGAGTAGTCCCGCCGGACGGCCTGCCGACCCAGAGGCTTTCCACTTGACCGTCCGGGACCGGGCGGTCGCGATGACCTCACTCTGTTCAGGCTATCGGATGCCCACATCGCACGGGGCAGACGGGTCCCCTCTCCAGGAAGGAGAGGGACAGGGTTAGGTGTGCGATCTCTCTGGAAAGGTCCCACACCTCACCCCAACCCTCTCCTTCCAGGAGAGGGGGCCTGTCGCGACCGTTCGAAGCGCTTTGCTTCGCCGTTCGAACGCCGGGAAAACTCATCCGCGATCGCCCTCCCTGAAAAGAGAGGGGGCCCGTCGCAGTTCGTATGCAATTGCCTCGTCCCGCAGGGGCGAGAGGGACGCGCCCCGCTCCTTGAAGAACGCAGCTGCGTGAATCTCACGGCTTCGTACGCGGGGAGCGGATCGCGCGCTTGGGGCAGGCACGCGTCGCCCTTCGTCTCCGGCCGTCAGGCGGGCGTCGGCGTCGCCAGGACCTTGTCGACGCGGCGTCCGTCCATGTCGACGACCTCGAAGCGCCAGCCATGGGTCTCGAAATGGTCGCCGGCGGACGGGATGCGGCCGAGCTGGAAGATGACGAAGCCCGCCAGGGTGGCGAAATCCTCGGTGTCCGGCCGCTCGGCGAAGGCGAGGCGCTCGAAGGCCTGACCCGCCGGCATCATCCCGTCGATGAGCAGGGAGCCGTCCTCGCGCTCGACCACCGCCGGCTCGTCGCCGATCTCCGGGATGTCGCCCGCGATGGCCTCGAGCAGGTCGGTCTGGGTGACGATGCCCTCGAGGCTGCCGTACTCGTCCACCACGATGGCCATGCGCACGGGCTGGGCCTGGAAGATCTCCAGCACGGCGAGGATCGACAGGCTCTCGTGCACGACGATGGGCGGCTGGGTTGCGGCCAGGACGTCGATGGTGCCGCCGTCGAGGACCTGATTCAGGAGGTCCTGCTTGCGCACGACGCCGACGATCTCGTCGACCTGGGAGCGGCTCACCACGATCTGGGCGTGGTCGCACTCACGCACGGCCTTCAGGATCGCGTCGCGGTCGTCGTCGGCATCGACCCACTCGACCTCGTGGCGCGGCGTGATGATGTCGCGGACCTTGCGCTCGCCGATGGAGAAGATGCGCTCCACCGCCTCCTGCTGCGCCTCGCGGATGAGGCCCGCTTCCTGGCTCGCCTGGATCAGGAGGTTCAGTTCCGCCGTCGAATGCAGCGAGCCCTCGCCGTGGCCGGCCTTGAGGCCGCACAGGCGCACGACGCCGTTGCCGAGTCCGTTGAGGAACAGGATCGCCGGGCGGAACACGAACAGGAACAGGCTCAGGGGCCGGACCACGGCCAGCGCCGTGCGCTCGCTGCGCTGGAGGGCGAGGCTTTTGGGGGCGAGTTCGCCCAGCACGATGTGCAGCGCCGTGATGATCACGAACGAGATCGCCACCGCGATGGTGTGGGTGGCGACCGCGCTCACGGAGGCGGGCAGCCAAGCCAGCAGCGGTTCGATGAGGTGAGCGAGCGCCGGCTCGCCGACCCAGCCCAGCGCCAGGGACGAGATGGTGATGCCGAGCTGCGTCGCGGCCAGGTGCGCGTCGAGCTGGTCGGTGGCGCGCTGCAGGGCGGTGGCGTTGGTCCGGCGCTCGGTGACGAGTTCGGACACCCTGCTCCTGCGGACCGAGACGAGGGCGAACTCGGCGGCCACGAAGAACCCGTTGGCCAGGACGAGGACGAGGACGGCAACGAGGCCGAGGCCGGTTGCCCACGCTTGATCGGAAATCGTCGTCTCCACCGCCACGGGTCGTGGCGGGAGATCTAACAGTTGTGCCCCACGGGGCCAATCGCCTCAGGCGGTCCGCCCGCAGCAATATGAGGCAGACGCGTCGGGCGTCTCGGCCCGAACCTTACAGCCGGCGCAGCGCCACGCTCTCGATGCGGTGGCTGGCGCCCTTGGCGAGGATGAGGCTCGCGCGCTGGCGGGTCGGCAGGATGTTGTCGCGCAGGTTCGGCAGATTGATCGTCGTCCACAGGGTGTCGGCGATCTCGAGGGCCTCGGCCTCCGTCACCTCGGCGTAGCGCCGGAAGTACGACAGGGGATCGCGGAACGCCGTCTGGCGCAGGCGCAGGAAGCGGTTGACGTACCAGCGGTGCAGGTCGTCCTCGTGGCCGTCGAGGTAGATCGAGAAGTCGAAGAAGTCGGACACGAACGGGATCGCGGTGCCGTCGCGGGGCAGGCGCGCCGGCTGGAGCACGTTGAGGCCCTCGACGATGAGGATGTCGGGGGAATCCACCACCCGCTCCTCGCCCGGCACCACGTCGTAGACGAGGTGGGAGTACAGGGGGGCGGCCACCTGTTTCTTGCCCGCCTTGATGTCCGTGAGGAAGCGCAGGAGTGCTGCGGTGTCGTAGCTCTCCGGGAAGCCCTTGCGCTCCATGGCGCCCATGGCCCGGAGCTCGGCGTTGGGCAGCAGGAAGCCGTCGGTGGTGATGAGGTCGACCTTCGGGGTGTTGGGCCAGCGCGCCAGCAGGGCTTTGAGCACCCGCGCGGTGGTGGACTTGCCCACCGCCACGGAGCCGGCGACGCCGATGATGTACGGCACCTTGGCCTCGCGCTCGGCCATGAGGAAGCGCTGGGTCGCCTTGAACAGCCCCTGCGTCGCCGCGACGTAGAGGGAGAGCAGGCGCGACAACGGCAGGTAGATCGCCTCGACCTCCTCGACCGAGATCGGATCGTTGAGGGATTGCAGGCGCGTCACGTCCTCGGCGGTGAGGGTGAGCGGCGTGTCGGCGCGCAGCTGCGCCCATTCCTCGCGGGTGAACAGGCGGTAGGGCGAGAGCCGCTCCGGCCCGAGGCCGGTGACGGGGTCCTGCCCGACCGCCGGGTCGCGCTCCGGATGCGTCGCCGCGACGGCGGCCTCCGCGGTCACGGTTGCCTCCGGGCGGCCTTCTCGGCGATGCCGCTCTGGGCGGTGCGCCGTTCGAGCTCGGCCATCACCTCGTCGAGGGCGACGCCGCCGGCGCGCAGGAGCACCACGAGGTGGTAGAGCACGTCCGCCGCCTCGCCGACGAGGCCGTCATGGTCGCCCTGCACGGCGGCGATGGCGGCCTCGACGGCCTCCTCGCCGAGCTTCTTGGCAGGTTTTGCCGGGCCACCGGACAGGAGCTTGGCGGTGTAGGATTGGTCGGCCGGGGCCTTGGCGCGGTCCGCCACGAGGGCGTCCAGGTCGGCGAGGGTGAACTGGGTCATACGGTCCTGGATTCCGGCGGTCCGGACTTATCGTGCCACCCGGCGAGGGGGGCTGCATTCCTGATCATGGGGCAAGAGCCGCTTCCGGGCCCCGCGTCAAGCGTCGCGGCGCATGGAGAGGCCCGCCGCCGCCATATGGGCCTTGGCCTCGCCGATGCTGTGCTGCCCGAAATGGAAGATCGAGGCGGCGAGCACGGCGCTGGCATGGCCGTCGCGGACGCCGGCCACGAGGTCGTCGAGGCCGCCGACCCCGCCCGACGCGATCACCGGCACGCTCACGGCATCCGCGATGGCGCGGGTGAGCGCCAGATCGTAGCCCGAGCGCATGCCGTCGCGGTCCATGGAGGTGACGAGGAGCTCGCCGGCCCCGCGCGCCGTCACCGTGCGGGCGAACGCGATGGCGTCGAGGCCCGTGGGCTTTCGCCCGCCATGGGTGAAGATCTGCCAGGCGTCGGGCCCGCCGGGCGCCGACGTGCGCTTGGCGTCGATGGCGACGACGATGCACTGGCTGCCGAACTTCTCCGCCCCCCGCGCGACGAAGTCGGGATCGGCGACGGCGGCCGTGTTGATGGAGACCTTGTCGGCGCCGGCCAGAAGCAGGGTGCGGATGTCCGCCACCGTGCGGATGCCGCCGCCCACCGTGAGCGGCATGAAGCAGGCCTCGGCCGTGCGGCTCACGACATCGAGGAGCGTGCCGCGGTCCTCGTGGCTCGCGGTGATGTCGAGGAAGCAGAGTTCGTCGGCCCCGGCGGCGTCGTAGGCCTTGGCCGCCTCGACGGGATCGCCGGCGTCGCGCAGTTCGAGGAACTGCACGCCCTTGACCACGCGGCCGTCCTTGACGTCGAGGCAGGGGATGATGCGGGTCTTGAGCATGAATGCCCTCCTGACGGCGACGGCGGGTCAGGCCGCCGATCGGCCCGTGGCCTTCGCAATGGCGGCGAGCGCCTCGCGCGGATCGATGCGGCCGTCGTAGAGGGCGCGGCCCGTGATGGCGCCGGCGAGCAGCGCGCAGTCGGGTTCGAGGATGCGGTGCACGTCGTCGATGGAGGCGAGGCCCCCCGACGCGATCACCGGGATCGTCACGGCGCGGGCGAGCCCTAAGGTCATCTCGATGTTGAGGCCCTTGAGGATGCCGTCGCGGGCGATGTCCGTGTAGATCAGGGCCGCGACGCCGGCATCCTCGAACCGGCGGCCGAGTTCCTCCGCCGTCATGCTGGAGGTGGTGGCCCAGCCCTCGACGGCGACGCGGCCGTCCTTGGCGTCGATGCCGACGGCGATCCGGCCGGGATAGAGCCGCGCCGCCTCGTGGACGAAGGCGGGGTCGCGCACGGCGGCCGTTCCGATGATGACCCGGCTGACGCCCTTGGCGAGCCACGCCTCCAGGGTCTTCATCTCGCGGATGCCGCCGCCGAGCTGCACCGGCAGCTTGGTCCGGGCGAGGATCGCGTCGACGGCGTCGGCGTTCCTCGGCGCGCCCGCGAAGGCGCCGTCGAGATCGACCACGTGGAGCCAGGGGAAGCCCTGCTCCTCGAAGACGGCGGCCTGGGCGGCCGGGTCGTCGCTGAACACGATGGCCTGGGCCATGTCGCCCTGCACGAGGCGAACGCAGCGCCCTTCCTTGAGATCGATGGCCGGGAACAGGATCACGCGTCGGTTCGCTTTCGAATCGTTCGTTGGGAGGGGCGGTCCCGGATCAGGGACGCCACCGAAGGAAGTTCGCCAGGAAGGCGAGGCCGAGATGCTGGCTCTTCTCGGGGTGGAACTGCGTGCCGGCGACGTTGTCCCGCGCCACCATGGCGGTCACGGGCCCGCCGTAATCGGCGTGGGCCACCGTGTCCGAGGGGTGCGACGGGTCCAGCGCGAAGCTGTGGACGAAGTAGGCGTGCAGGCCGTCCTCCCCGAGCGGGATGTCGGCGAGCAGCGCGTGGTCGCGGTCGGCCGTCAGGGTGTTCCAGCCCATATGCGGCACCTTGAGCGCCGGATCGGAGGGGCGGATCGGGCCGACATCGCCGCCGATCCAGTCGAGGCCCGGCGTGGTCGCGTATTCGAGGCCGCGCGTGGCCAGGAGCTGCATGCCGACGCAGACGCCGAGGAACGGGCGGGCGCGGACCTTGGCCGCATGGGTCATGGCCTCGACCATGCCCGGCACGGCGTCGAGGCCGGCGCGGCAATCGGCGTAGGCGCCGACCCCCGGCAGCACGACGCGGTCGGCGCTCGCCACGGTCTCGGCTTGCGCGGTCAGGACGATGCGGCTGTCGAGGCCGGCCTCGCGGGCGGCGCGCTCGAAGGCCTTGGCCGCCGAGTGCAGGTTGCCCGAGCCGTAATCGATGATCGCGACGGTCTCGGGCGTCACCGCCGGCCCTCGCTAATGGGGAACATGCCGATGGCGGTCTCGCTCGGGCGGGCGGGAGCGTTGCCGTAGGGGGCGAGCGCCGGGCGCGCCGGAGCGGCGCCGTCGAGCCAGCGGGTCGCCGCCTTCATCTCGGCCTCCTCCAGGCTTCCCGCCAGCACGGCATCCCGCACCGGGCGGCCGCGGCGGGCGTAGGTCCAGCGCCGCAGGGACGAGGCTTCGAGGCCGACGAGGACGAGGACGAGGAGGGTCACGACGAACCCGGCGAACGGGGTCAGCCCGGCCATCCGGCCGGCATACGCCGTGGCGCCGAGGAGGGCGAGGACGCCGAGGGCGGCGAGCCAGAGGCGGTGATAGAGGAACCACAGGGGACCGTAGGCGAAGGCCGTCCACGAGAAGCCGTCGGGCACGAGGTGCGCGCGCTCGAGGCCCTGGGCTTCGCCCGCGATCGCATCCCGATCGAGGTGCAGCGTGTAGGTGCGCATGGCGTGTCCTCTCGTGCGACCCTGTCCGGTCAGAGCGAGCCCTTGGTCGAGGGGACGCGGCCGCCCTCGCGCGGATCGACGGTCACCGCCTGCCGCAAGGCGCGGGCCAGTCCCTTGAAGCAGCTCTCGGCGATGTGATGGGCATTGTCGCCGTAGAGGGTCTCGACATGGAGCGTGATGCCGGCGTTCATGGCGAAGGCCTGGAACCACTCGCGCACGAGCTCGGTGTCGAACTGCCCGATCTTCTCGACCCTGAACGCCGTGCGGAACACGAGAAACGGCCGGCCGGAAATGTCGACGGCGACCCGCGTCAGGGCCTCGTCCATGGGCAGGTGGATGTCGGCGTAGCGCGCGATGCCGCTTTTGTCGGCGAGCGCCCGGGCGAAGGCCTGGCCCAGCGCGATGCCGGCATCCTCCGTGGTGTGGTGCTGATCGACGTGGAGGTCGCCGGTCACCGAGACCTCGATGTCGAACAGGGCGTGGCGCGCCAGCAATTCGAGCATGTGATCGAGGAAGCCGACGCCCGTCGCGATGGTGGCGCGGCCGGTCCCGTCGAGGTTGACCGCGACGTGGACGTCGGTCTCCGCCGTGCGGCGGTCGATGCTGGCGGCGCGCATGCCTGAAATTTGCTCTTGTGCGGTCGGATTCTTAGAGACGAACCCGCCTTCTAGAGCCAACGGGGCCCGCCTGTGAAGGGAGCGGGCCCGCGATTCACCGGGCGATTCATCGGGATCGGGTGCCGTCCCCGGCGCGCATCACCCGTTCAGGACGCGGCCGGCGACGGCGTCGAGCTTGGCGAGCAGGGCCGGATCGCGCTGGGCCGGGGCGGTCATGATGGCACCGTCGAGGGCACGGTCGGAGCCGACGGGGCAGGCCTCGCGCGCCTGCGAAAAATCGCGGGCGAGGCGGGCGACGAGGCGGGCGGCCTTGTCCGCGTTGGCGCGGGCGACGGCGACCACGGCGGCGACGTCGACGGCGTCGTGGCTCGGGTGCCAGCAGTCGAAATCCGTCACCATGGCGATGGTGGCGTAGGTGATCTCGGCCTCGCGGGCGAGCTTGGCCTCGGGCATGTTGGTCATGCCGATGACGTCGAACCCTTGCGCCTTGTAGGCGGTGGATTCGGCCAGGGACGAGAATTGCGGGCCTTCCATGCAGACGTAGGTGCCGCCGCGATGGACCGCGATCTCCTCCGCCGCAGCCGCTTCGGCGATGCGGTTCTGCAGGGCCGGGCCGATGGGGTGGGCCAGCGACACGTGGGCGACGCAGCCGTTGCCGAAGAACGAGGACGCGCGGCCATGCGTCCGGTCGACGAACTGGTCGACGAGGACGAACAGGCCCGGATGGAGCTCGCTGCGGAACGAACCGCAGGCGGAGAGCGAGACGAGGTCGGTGACGCCGGCCCGCTTCATCGCGTCGATGTTGGCGCGGTAGTTGATGCCGGTCGGCGACAGGCGATGGCCGCGTCCGTGGCGGGCGAGGAACACCACCTTGGTCTGCCCGATCCGGCCGATGCGGAGCGCATCCGAGGGCTCGCCCCAGGGCGATTGCACCGCCTCCTCGCGCACGTCCTCCAGGCCCGGCAGGTCGTAGACCCCCGACCCGCCCATCACGCCGAGCACCGCTTGCGTCATTCTCATGGCTCCATACAGCGAGCGCCGGTCGCCCCCGTGTGGGAACGCCGGCGCTGTGGTGTTTCGGTGAGGACGCGGCCCGTGTCGAGCCCCGCCCCGTCCGATCGGCCTAGAGTGCTCTCCGACGAAGTGGATACCGGTTCGTCGCAAGAGAGCACGACGAAACAAGGCGTTGGAGACGTGATCCGATCCAATTGAATCGGGCACGGCTCTAGTGGGTCTTGTGCAGTTCCGGCTGGAGGCCGTGGACCTCGCCGCCGACCTTCGCCCAGATCTTCTTCTTGACGTAGTAGAGCAGGCCCGAGAGCACGATGAGGAACAGGATCACCCGCAGGCCCAGGGCCTTGCGCGCCATCATGTGCGGCTCAGCCGTCCAGGCCATGAACGCGGCGACGTCCGTGGCGTACTGGTTCACCGTCTCCGGCACCACCGGCTCGCCCTTGTCGTTCTTGGCGTAGGTGACTTGGCCGTCGCTCAGGGGCTTGGGCATCGCGATCAGATGCCCGGGATAGTACTTGTTGTAGTACGTGCCCGACGGGACGTCCTTGCCGGCCGGCGGGTCCTCGTAGCCGTCGAGCACCGCGTGGATGTAGTCGACGCCGTGCTCGGTGTAGCCGACGACGGGCAGCGCGTCGGTGAGGAACTTCGGGAAGCCGCGCTCGAAGGTGCGGGCTTTCGCCAGCACCGAGAAGTCCGGCGGGGCCTTGCCGCCGTTGGCGGCGGCCGCCGCCTTCTCGTTGGGGAACGGCGGCGGGAAGGCGTCGGCGGCCCGGGCGGGGCGTTCGGCGTCCTCGCCGGAATCGTTCTGTTCCTTGACCTTGTACTCGGCGGCGAGCGCCTTGACCTGGGCGGCGCTGAAACCCGGGCCGCCCGGCTCCGAGAGGTTGCGGAAGCGCACCAGGTTCATGCTGTGGCAGCTCGAACAGACCTCGCGGTAGACCTGGAAGCCGCGCTGGAGCTGGGCCTGGTCGAAGCGGCCGAACATGCCGGCATAGCTCCACGCCTGGCGCGGCGGCTGGGGAGCGCCGTGCTCCTCCTCCGCCGAAGCCAGGGTGATGCCGAGGGTGGCCGCGACGAGGGTCGCGGCGAGAAGGCGGGTGGTTTTCATGGTGCTCAAAAGTCCCCTGCCCTCAACCCTTGGACGACGGTGCGGCCGCGGCCCCGGCCGGCATGCCGGACCCGGAGACCTGCTTGCCCGGACCGGTGACGCTCTCGAGGATCGAGTCCGGCAGGCGGTCGGGCGTCTCGAAGAGGCCGACGAGGGGCATCACGACGAGGAAGTGGAGGAAGTAGTAGGCCGTGCACAGGCGCGCGGCGATGACGTAGCCGCCCTCCGGCGGCTTGGCGCCGAGCCAGCCGAGCAGGATCGTGACCACGACGAACAGCCAGAAGAACTGACGGTAGATCGGACGGTAGTTGGCCGAGCGCACCCGCGAGGTGTCGAGCCAGGGCGCGAAGGCGAGGATGATCACCGCGCTGAACATCAGGATCACGCCGCCGAGCTTGTCCGGCACCGCGCGCAGGATCGCGTAGAACGGCAGGAAGTACCATTCCGGCACAATGTGGGCCGGGGTCACGGCGGCGTTGGCCGGGACGTAGTTGTCGGCGTGGCCGAGGTAGTTCGGCTGGTAGAAGATCCAGTAGGCGAAGAAGATGCCGAACACGACCGTGGCGAACACGTCCTTGACCGTGGCGTAGGGCGTGAACGGCACCGCGTCCTTGCTCGACTTGATCGGGATGCCGGCGGGGTTGTTCTGGCCGGTGACGTGCAGGGCCCAGACGTGGAGCACGACGACGCCGAGGATCATGAACGGCAGGAGGTAGTGCAGGGAGAAGAAGCGGTTCAGGGTCGGGCTGCCCACCGAGTAGCCGCCCCAGAGCAGGCTCTGGATGGTCTCGCCGACGATGGGAATCGCGCCGAGGATGCTGGTGATGACGGTGGCGCCCCAGAAGCTCATCTGGCCCCACGGCAGGGTGTAGCCGAGGAAGGCGGTGGCCATCATCAGGAGGTAGATGATCACGCCCAGGATGTAGAGGATCTCGCGGGGCGCCTTGTAGGAGCCGTAATACAGCGCCCGGAACATGTGGATGTAGACTGCGACGAAGAACATCGACGCGCCATTGGCGTGCATGTAGCGCAGCAGCCAGCCGTAGTTCACGTCGCGCATGATGTGCTCGACGGAGTTGAACGCGTTGGCGGCCGACGGGTCGTAGTGCATCGCCAGCCAGATGCCGGTGACGATCTGCGACATCAGCATGGCGATGAGGATCGCGCCGAAGGTCCAGAAATAGTTGAGGTTGCGCGGCACCGGGAAGGCGACGAACGAGGAGTGGACCAGCCCGACCAGGGGCAGCCGCGACTCGAACCACTTCGCCACGCGGCTCTTGGGAACGTAGGTGTTGGCGTGTGCGCTCATGGGGCTACCCGCTTCGAAGAGTGTTGCATGAAATCCCGTCGCCCTTCCTCAGGCCGCAGCCTTGCCGCCCTCTTCGCCGATCCGGATCTTGGCATCCGTCTCGAAGGCGTAGGGCGGAACCGGAAGGTTCGACGGGGCGGGACCGCGGCGCACGCGGCCGGAGGTGTCGTAGAGGGAGCCGTGGCAGGGGCACGACCAGCCCTCGTACTGGCCCTGGTGGCCGATGGGGACGCAGCCGAGATGGGTGCAGTTGCCGTAGACCACGAGCCACTTGGCATGGCCGTCCTTGACCCGGGCGGCGTCGGTCTGCGGGTCGATGAGATCCTTCATCGGGACGGCGGCGGCCTCCTTGATCTCCTTCTCCGTCCGGTGACGCACGAAGATGAGCTTGCCGCGCCAGAACACGTTGACGATCTGGCCTTCCTGGATCGGCGACAGGTCGACCTCGAGGGGGGCGCCCGCCGCGATGGTCTCGGCATCGGGCGCCATGGAGGCGACGAAGGGCCAGACCAGGGCACCGGCGCCGACGGCCAAAGCCGCGCCGGTGGCGAGGAACATGAAGTCGCGCCGCGTGCCGTCCGTCCCCGGGAGGGTGCCGTCGGCATTGACGACCGTGTTGGCCGAGGGGGTTGCCGAGTGGTTCGCCAAGTGTCGGACTCCAAGCCAGGGATACGGGGCCAAGGATACGGGGCCAAGGATGTGGGCGCGCCCACGGTGCGCGCGGGGCGCGGCGTGGCCGGGCGGGACATTAGAGGCTTTCGAAGGAAAGTCAGCCCGCCGGGAGGCAAGCACCCTCAGGCAATTTTTTGCAATGCGACCCCGCGTCACCGGAAGTTCATCCGCCCGCGTTTGTCACAGGAGCGTACCCTTCAGGATCAGCATCGCCACCGAAAAGTAGATCACCAGCCCGGTGACATCGACCAGGGTAGCGACGAACGGGGCCGAGGCCGTGGCCGGGTCGAAGCCGAGGCGCTGGAGCAGGAACGGCAGCATCGAGCCCGTGAGCGAGCCGAAGGTGACGATGCCGACCAGCGCCGCGCCGACGGTGGCGGCCACCAGCGGCCAGTGCACGCCGTAATCGTACAGGCCGGTCTTCTGCCACACGACGATGCGGACGATGCCGATCACACCCAGGATCGCCCCGAGGACGAGGCCTGTCGGCACCTCGCGGATCGCCACCTTCCACCAGTCGCGCAGGCGGACCTCGTGGAGCGCCAGGGCGCGGATGAGGAGCGAGGTGGCCTGACTGCCCGAATTGCCGCCCGAGCTCATGATGAGCGGGATGAACAGGGTCAGCACGATGGCCTTCTCGAGCTCGCCCTCGAAGCCCTGCATGGCGGTGGCGGTCATCATCTCGCCGAGGAACAGGGCGCAGAGCCAGCCGGCGCGCTTCCGGATCATCGTGAGAAAGCCGATCTCCATGTAGGGCTCGGGCAGGGCCTCCATGCCGCCGAAGCGCTGCACGTCCTGGGTCTGCTTCTCCACCATGGCGTCGATCATGTCGTCGACGGTGACGATGCCGATGAGGTGGCCCACGGCGTCGATGACGGGCAGCGCCAGGAGATCGTATTTGGAGATGAGCCGCGCCGCCTCCTCGCGGCTCGCCGTGGGCGAGACCGCGAGGGGCCGCCGGCCCGGGGCGACGGAGAGCACGTTGTCGGCCGGGTCGCCCGAGATGAGGCGGCGCAGGGGCACCGCCTTGGTCAGCGCCCGGGTGCGCGGATCGAGGACGAAGATCGAGTAGATCGTCTCGCGGGTCTTCTCGACCTGGCGGACATGGTCGAGGGTCTGCCCGATGGTCCAGTCGCCCGGCACGGTGACGAACTCCGTGGTCATGAGGGAGCCGACGCTCTCCTCGCCGTAGGCGCTGAGGCGATCGACGGCGCCGCGCGTCTCGGCGTCGAGGCGGGCGCGGAGATCGGAGCGTCCGGGCTCCTCGATCTCGCGAAACAGGTCGGTGATGCGGTCGGCCGACATGCCCGAGAGGTACGAGGCGACGCGGTCGCGCGGCAGCATCTCGACGATGTCGGCGGCGCAATCGAGTTCGGGCTGGTCGAGGACCTCGATCGCGCGCTCGTGCGGCAGGCCGAGCAGGATGGCGGCGGCGACCTCGGGCGCCTCCTCGTTCAGGGCCTCGACGATGTCGGGTGCGCGCTCGTCCGACAGCCGGGCGGCCAGGACGGAGGGATCGACGTTGGTCGGAAACGGGATGGTCGCGTTCATGGGCTCACCTCGCGCGGGGGCGCACGCCCGGGGACGGCCGGGGCGGTGAGCCGCCCGAGTCCCTGTCAGAGGGGCGGACGGGCCGCGCGCGCGGCCGCGCTGGGCGCGGAAGATCGTCGGGGACTGTCGCTGGGCATCGGCTGACTTGCGGGGGTGTCCGGGAGACCGGGCGGCGCGTGGGTGCGCCTCCGGCGCGCGCGCGTCAAGCCGAGGATGCGCGCCGTCCCGGGCTCTTCGAGGCCCGGCCGGCTCCGGCAACGCGAACGAACTGGCCGGGGCGCCGTTGCGGCACCATATCGCCGGGACGGGCCAGGGCCGTGCCGGGACCCCGGTTTCCAATCCCGCGGGCCGGTCCTATGAGAAATATAAGTGTAGCGCCCACTTGTATTGCGCCCAATGTATCGCCATATCAAGGACGTCGAACACGAAGGAGTTTCGCCATGAAGTGGTCTGCCCCCGTCGTTCAGGAAATCTGCGTCGGCATGGAAGTCACCAGCTACGAGTCGGCGGAAATCGATCCCTTCAACTAGGGATCGGCGCCCCCCGGGGCGTCAGCTCAACCCAACCAATCCAAACCAGGAGAAACACCATGAAGTGGTCCGCCCCCATCGTCCAGGAAATCTGCGTCGGCATGGAAGTCACCAGCTACGAGTCCGCCGAGATCGACACCTTCAACTAAGCGTTCGTCGCTTGTAGGAAGTCGTCGCCTGGAAAGGGGTGCTGCTCGAAAGGGTGGCGCCCCTTTTTCGTTGCGCGCGGCTCGAACGCAGAAAGGCCCGGACGGGGGACCGTCCGGGCCTTTCTGCGTGGTGCGGATGCTCTGAAGTTGATATTTTCGCATCGTCTGTTCCCGAAAGCCCGAAGCCACCTTTCGGGACGATGCTTTAGAGGCGGTAGCGGATCTGGTCGGTCCAGAAGCGCTCGAGGCGGCCGAGCGCCACGTTCATGCGGCCGAAATCGTCGTCCGAGATGCCGCCGATGGGCTGAATGGTGCGGGCGTGCTTGTCGTAGAGGGTCTGGATGATGTCGTGGATCTGGCGGCCCTTGTCGGTCAGGCTGATGCGGACGGAGCGGCGGTCCGTGGTCGAGCGGGCATGGTGGAGGTAGCCGGCCTCGACGAGCTTCTTGACGTTGTAGGAGACGTTGGAGCCGAGATAGTAGCCCTTGGTGCGCAGCTCGCTCGCGGTCAGTTCCTTGTCGCCGATGTTGTAGAGCAGCAGGGCCTGGACGCTGTTGACGTCCTCGCGGTCGCGGCGCTCGAACTCGTCCTTGATCACGTCGAGGAGGCGGCGGTGCAGGCGCTCCACGAGGTGGAGGGCCTCGAGGTACGAGCCGTGGGCGGTGCCGGTCTCGGCAGAGGTATTCGTGTCGCTAACCTTGGCTGCCTGGGACTTCATCGCGGGCCTCGTCAGATGTTCGGGTTGCAGGGCCGGTGTTCTTCGCCACCGCTCATGAACCCAACCTAGGCGCCACGGATGAAAGACGGTTTAAGCGATAGGATGAATTTGCGATTTACCTCTGTCGGTAAATGCAAGATGAAGTGATCGTCGTAAGGCTTCGTTCACCGGATTTCCCGCGCCGCCAGCCAGGACAGGATGAAGTAGACCACCACGATGCTTGCCTGTAGTCCAAGATAAGGCATCGACATCGGCAGCAGATGCGGGGTGAGGATCGCCAGCGTCAGGGCACTCGTGGCGGCGAGCAGCCAGACCACGCCGCCCCAGGCACTGGTGAGCCACAGGCCCACCGCCGCCATGGCGTCGATGACGGCGAAGTAGACGATCACCGTCTGGCGGGTCACCGGTTCGGCCTCGAAGGGCCGCGCCCCCGGCAGCACGTCGAGGATCGAGGCCCAGGTCGCCACCGCCTTGGCGAGCCAGACCAGGGCGGTGGCGCGCATGAACCACACCAGCACCACGTCCCAGCCGGTCTGCGGCGGGCGGGGCGACCGCTCGATCCGGTCGCCGCCGCCCTCGCCCGCGCGACCGCTCCGGTTCGCGCCCACCTTCGTCAGACTGCGCACGCTGGATCTGTCCTCATGTGCCGGATCGCGGCGCGGGGCCGCCGCTTGCCGCGAACGGGGTTTCGAAGATCGCCGCGATGGCGTCGTGGTCGACGGCGTCCAGGGTCGCGGGCCGCCAGGCCGGCGCGCCGTCCTTGTCGATGAGGGCCGCGCGCACGCCCTCGAAGAAGTCGTGGCCGTCCATCAGCCACGCGGCGAGACGGGTCTCGGCGGCGATGGCCTGCGCGAATGTCATCGCTGGCCCGCGCCGCATCTGCGCGTGGGCGATGCACAGGCTGGTGGGCGAGCGCGTGCGCATGAGGGCGGCGGTCTCGGCGGCGAACCCGGAGCCCCGCGCCGCCGCGCCGTCGAGACGGGCGAGGATGTCCGCGACGCCGGGTTCGGCGAAGCACGCATCGATGAGGGCGCGCTCGGCCATGACGGGCCCCGGCGGTGGCGGCGTCTCCGCGTGCTCGGTTAGCGCGGCGTCGATGTCGCCGCCCTCGGCGAGATCCGCCACGATGGCGTCGAACCGCCCGGCGGGGGCGTGGTGCGTGGCGAGCCCCAGGGCGAGGGCGTCGCCCGGCCCGATGGTGGCGCCGGCGAGCGCGAGGTAGGTGCCGGTCCGGCCGGGCAGGCGCGGCAGGGCGTAGGTCATGCCGACATCGGGGAAGAAGCCGATCCCGACCTCCGGCATGGCGAAGCGATAGCCCTCCGACGCCACCCGGTGGCTGCCGTGCAGCGAGAGGCCGTTGCCGCCGCCCATGCAGAGCCCGTCGATGAGGGAGACGATGGGCTTGGGATAGGCCTGGACGAAGGCATCGAGGCCGTACTCGCCGTGCCAGAAGGCGTCGACTTCCGCGTGGCGCCCGGACTTGGCCAGGGCGTAGAGGGCCCGCACGTCGCCGCCGGCGCAGAAGGCGCGCCCGCCGGTCCCGCGCAGGACGACGCGGGTGACCGCATCGTCGCTCGCCCAGGCCCGCAGCTGCGCGTGCATCGCGGCGATCATCGCCAGGGACAGGGCGTTGAGGGCGCGCGGCCGGTTCAGGGTGACGAGGCCCACCGCCCCGCGGCGCGCGAACAGGATTTCCGGCTCGTCCGCACCTGCCTCTCGTCCGCCCGCCATCGCCCGCCTTCCGTCCCAGGATGGGTCGCTTAGTCGAAGTTTCGGCCCGGTCCGTCAATCGCCCGCCCGGTTCCTGCGTCGGATCGGCCTGCGGCGGCGGGCCGGAATTGTCGAGACGTGTGATTGTGATAGATCACGCAGCCCGACAAGTCCGGCGATGCCGCGAGCCCGAACACCATGCCCGACGAAATGCCGACCCCGCGCCCCCTCGCCGTCGAAGCCGCGGCGGAGAGCGCCCGTCCCTCGGGGGGCCTCGGCATCACCCAGCGCCCGCGCCGCAACCGCAAGGCCGAGTGGTCGCGCCGCCTCGTGCGCGAGCATACGCTCACGGTGGACGACCTGATCTGGCCGCTCTTCGTGATCGAGGGGACCGGCCGGCGCGAGCCCATCGCGTCGATGCCGGGCGTCGAGCGCCTGAGCGTCGACGAGATCGTGCGCGCGGCCGAAGGCGCGGCGCGGCTCGGCATCCCGGCGATCTCGTTCTTTCCCTACACCGAACCGGCCTTGCGCGATCCCACCGGCTCCGAGTCCCTGAACTGCGAAAACCTCGTGTGCCGGGCTGTGCGGGCGGTGAAGAAGGCCGTGCCCGAACTCGGGCTGATGACCGACGTCGCCCTCGATCCCTACACCAGCCACGGCCATGACGGCCTCCTGCGGGACGGCGCCATCCTCAACGACGAGACCGTGGCGCTCCTCGTCGAGCAGAGCCTGATCCAGGCGGAGGCGGGCGCCGACATCATCGCGCCGTCCGACATGATGGACGGGCGCGTCGGCGCCATCCGGGCCGGCCTCGACCGGGCCGGGTTTCGCGACGTGCAGATCATGGCCTACGCGGCGAAGTACGCGAGCGCCTTCTACGGGCCGTTCCGGGATGCCATCGGCACGCAGGCGGCGCTGGTGGGCGACAAGCGCACCTATCAGATGGACCCCGGCAACTCGTCGGAGGCCCTGCGCGAGGTCGCCCTCGACCTCGCCGAGGGCGCCGATTCGGTGATGGTGAAGCCCGGCCTGCCCTATCTCGACATCATCCGCCGGGTGAAGGACGAATTCGGGGTGCCGACCTTCGCCTATCAGGTGTCGGGCGAGTACGCGATGATCGAGGCCGCCGCCCGCAACGGCTGGCTCGACGGCGAGCGCGCCATGGTCGAGAGCCTCCTGGCGTTCAAGCGCGCGGGTGCGGACGGCGTACTGACCTACTACGCGCCCCGCGTGGCCGAGCGGCTGCGCGCCGGGGCGTGAGGCGGTTGCCGCCCGGATCGGTTCGACCGATCCCGCGTACCGCTGAAGAATGAGGTGGGGCGTGGGTCCCCTCTCCTTCCGGGGCGGGCGATCGCAGATGAGTTTTCCCGGCGTTCGAACGGCGAGGCAAAGCGCTTCGAACGGTCGCGACAGGCCCCCTCTCCTGGAAGGAGAGGGTTGGGGTGAGGTGTGCGAACTCTCCGGAGCGTCCACGACCCTCACCCCAACCCTCTCCCAAACAGGAGAGGGGGCCCGTCGCGGTTCATTTGCGATGGCCCTGCCTGGAAGGAGAGGGAGCCGGTCGCGACCACGCGATCCGAAGCGATCGAACGGATCTCGGATGAAGCCGGCCCGTTTCGGGCTCCTCGCACTCCTCGCCCTCACGGCCTGCGAGAGTTCCGTCGACCGGCAGCGGGCCACCACCTGCCGCCGGGCGGTGCCGGCCCTGGCGCCCCCTGGCACGATTCCGAAGGTCCTGCGCATCGGCGCCGGGCCGACGCCCGACGACCTGCGGGTCGACTACGCGGTCACGGGCCCGTCCACCCAGGCCGCGCGCCAGCGCTGGATCGTGTGCGGCTTCGGGCCGGGGGCCGAACTTCTGGCGGTGACCACGGAGCACGGGCCGCTGAGCGGCGCCGCGCTCCATCTCCTGAAGCACTACTACCTCGATACGCCCGAGGCCGCCGCCGCCGATCCGGGGTCGGGCGGACCTTGACCGGACGATCTTGAGATTCGCCCGGGCCACGCCCACTTGGAAGAGCATCGAAAGCCGCCCCGCCCGAGGAGCGCCCCATGCTCGAATCCCCCACCGGTTACGCCGACCCCACCCGCACCGCCTACGGCGCCCCCATGGCCCTGCCCGTGGTCCGGGCGAGTCTCGGCGCGCGCTTCGTCGCCTACCTCCTCGACATCCTGTTCATCTTCGGGTTCACGGCGCTCCTGACGCTCCTGATCACCGTGGTCGGCGCCCTCACCTTCGGGCTCGGCTGGACCCTGTTCGCGGTGCTGCCGGCGAGCGGCATCCTCTACAGCGCCGTCACGGTCGGCGGCGCCGGCCAGGGCACCTGGGGCATGCGGATGATGGGCCTGCGGGTGGTGAACCAGGCCGGCACGCGTGTCGACATGATCACGGCGGCGGTGCACGCCCTGCTGTTCTACGTGGCGATCTCGACCTTCCTGCTCTGGGCCCTCGACGTGGTCATCGGCCTCGTGCGTCCCGACCGTCGGCTCGGCCATGACCTGCTCCTCGGCCTCGCCGTCGTGCGGGCGGGCTGAGGCCGGGTCGAGAAAATCCTCGGTGCCGGGCGCGTGCGGGTGTTGAGCCGGCCGAGGTTGTGGATACACTCGGCGCTTGGGGCGCGGTGCGCGTTCCGAGGCCGCGAGCGACCCACAGCGTGACGAGCCATTCCCGCGACACCCCGCAATTCTACCTGACGGCCCCGTCCGCCTGCCCCTACCTGCCGGGGCAGGAGGAGCGGAAGGTGTTCACGCACCTCGTCGGGCGCCGGGCCCGCGACCTCAACGAGATCCTGACCCAGGGCGGCTTCCGCCGCTCGCAGACCATCGCCTACCGGCCGGCCTGCGAGACCTGCCGCGCCTGCATCTCCGTGCGGGTGGTGGTGGCCGACTTCACCCCGTCCGCGAGCCAGCGCCGCATCCTCCAGCGCAACGCCGACCTGATCGGGTCGCCCGAGCCGAACCGGCCGGCCTCCGAGCAGTACGCTCTGTTCCGGCGCTACCTCGACGCCCGCCACGGCGACGGCGGCATGGTGGACATGACCGTGCTCGACTACGCCATGATGATCGAGGACAGCCACGTCGACACCCACCTCGTCGCCTATCGCCGGCGCGGGCCCGACACGGCGATCAACGGGCGCGGCCTCGGCCCCACCATCGCCCTCTGCCTCACGGACGTGCTCTCGGACGGGTTGTCCATGGTCTACTCGTTCTACGATCCGGCGGAGGCGCACCGCTCGCTTGGCACCCTGATGATCCTCGACCACATCCGCCGCGCCCGCGATCTCGGCCTGCCCTACCTCTACCTCGGCTACTGGGTCGAGGGCTCCCGCAAGATGGACTACAAAGCGAAGTTCACCCCCCAGGAACGGCTCATGGGTCCGGGCTGGCAGCGGGTGGAGTGAGCTTTTGGGGGGTGGGTGAGGCCAAGCTCATTTCCCTCCCCTCTGCGGGCTACCGTCTTCACACATCTTGCAGGCAGCGCGGGTCCCTCTCCTGAAAGGCAGGGCGATCGCAGATGGGTTTTCCCGGCGCTCGAACGCGAAGCAAAGCGCTTCGAACAGTCGCGACAGGCTCCCTCTCCTGGAAGGAGTGGGTTGGGGTGAGGTGTGCGAACTCTCCGGACAGTCCACGACCCTCACCCCAACCCTCTCCCAAACAGGAGAGGGGGCCCGTCGTGGTTCATCTGCGATCGCCCTGCCTTTCAGGAGGGGGCTGCCCGCGCTTCCTCTGTCTTGTCTGAGGCCTTGTCCCGGGCGCGTTGCGTCACCCTCAGCGTCGCCGTCTCCCTGAGCGTCCGCTCGATGGACGCGTTGGCGCGTTCGCGCACGGCCCGCATGGCCGCGACGTCGTCGAACGTCTCCGGAAAGCGCCGGGCGAGCCACAAGTACGCGCTGGCGAGGCGCACGGTGCGCTCCTGATAGACCAGATCGCCCTGGGGGTCGGCGCGCAGGGCCGGCACGGTGGCGCCCAGGGCCCGGGCCTGGACCCAGCGCGCGACGATCTCGACGGCGATGGGGTCGCGCCGGTCGATGGGCGTGACCGCGAAGGCGAACTTTTCCCGGATCGGCAGGGCCACCCGGTCCACCGCCTCGGCCGCGCCCAGGAACTCCTCCAGGGCCGAGGGCTGGAACGGCGAGCCGTCGTAGAAGGTCGCGCGGGCGAAATGCGCCATCACGGTGCCGAGGGAGTCCGTGCCGAGTTCGGCGGCGGCCGCCTCGATGGCGGCGAGGTCGGGCCGGACGAAGAACCGCGTGTCGGCGGCCGGCGCCGTCGGCGCGCCCGACAGGGCGTCGCGGATCGGTCCGAGGCCGTCGTCGTCGGTGGCGGCGACGTAGCCCGCCTCCTGATGTCCGAAGCGCCCGGCCCGGCCGGCGATCTGGCGGATCTCGGCGTTGGTGAGCGCGCGTTCCGCCGTGCCGTCCCATTTGCGCACGGCGGCGAAGATCACGCGCTTGAGGGGGCCGAGGTTGAGGCCCATGCCGATGGCGTCGGTGGTGACCAGCACCTCCGCTTGCTTGTCGCGGAAACGCGCCGCCTCGGCCCGGCGCACCTCCGGCGACAGGGCGCCGTAGATGGTGGCGACGGAGCGCCCGGCGGCCACCAGGATCGCGCGGTTCTCGTGCACGGCCCGGCGCGAGAACGCCACGACGGCGTCGCCGGGCTCGACCGCCTCCAGGGGCACGGGCGCGTCGAGGGCGACCAGGGGCGTCTTGCGCGTGAAGGTGACGACGTCGAGCGATTCGCCGGCGGCCTCCGCCGCGCGCCGCACGGCCGAGAGGGCGTCCTCGGCGCCGCAGACGATGACGAGGCGGGCGGGAATGCCGAACAGGGCGTTGGTCCAGGCCCAGCCCCGGTCGGGGTCGGACAGCATCTGGATCTCGTCGATGACCGCGACCTCGATGGGCCGGCGGAGGTCGGCGGTCTCAATGGTGCGGGCGGTGTGGGTCGGGTCGGGCTCGCCCAAAATCTCCTCGCCCGTGACCATGCCGGCGCGCAGGCCGCGCTCCAGCAAGTTCTCGTAGTTCTCGAGAGCCAGCAGCCGCAGGGGCGCGAGGTAGGTGCCGGTCGAGGCCTTCGCCAGGGCCTCCAGGGCCGCGTAGGTCTTGCCCGAATTCGTCGGCCCCATGTGGAAGACGATGCGCCGGCCGAGGCGCCGGGCGGCGGCGAACTTGTCGATATAGCTGCCGAAGCCCGCCCGGTCGCGCAGGCGCCGGGTGCCGGAGGCCTCCTGCGCCACCACCCGGCCCCGGGCGCGCACGCTCTTCAGGGTGTCGAGGATGGCGCCCGCCACGTCGGGCCCGTCGGTGAAGACGCGCGAGCGCAGGGAGCGGTCGAGATGGGCGATGTAGGTGACGGCGTCGGCGCCGGTCTCGGCCATGTCGGCGCGGATCTGGTCGCGCAGGCGCAGGATCGTGCGGTTGAGGGCGCCCCGGGTGCGGCCGGCGACCTGGGTCACCCGCGCCCGCAGGGCGTCGACCGCCCAAGCCGGGTCGTTGCCCAGCGCCATCTCGGCGAGGATCTCGGCGGCGTCCGGATCCGGCACGGTGTCGATGCGCAGATCGAGGCGGTTGTCGTCCAGCAGCGGACACAGGACGCGGATTCGCCAATGCAGGGTCCCGTCCGGATCGGCCTCCGCCCGCAGGGCCGGGATCGCTTTGGCGAGGACGGGCACGCCGTCGCGGGCGAAGTTTCTCTGCGCGTCCGAGGCGCGCAGGGCTTGAGCCACGGCCGCGTCCTCGCAGACCCCGCCGAGCTCCGGCAGGCCAAGGCGGTCGCGCAGGGCGTCCCGGTCTACGGCGCCCGCCGCGATCCCGAGCCTGTGCAGGGCGTCGGCGAGGAAATCCGTGGTCCGGTGAATGCGGCGCGCCATGCTCCACCCTCCCGGGGGCACGCCGGAGAATCAAGCGTCCCGGACGACCCCGCCCACCGGTTAGGCCCGGCGGATCGTCACAGATGCGGGTCGGGCGCCGCCTCCAGGCGCCCGTCGGCGATGGCGGCGAGGAAGGTCTCGTAGTCGGCCTGATTGCGCTCGCCGTAGGCGTCGGCCCAGTCGGCCAGGGCCTCGCGCAGGTCGGCGTGGCGGTCCTTGCCGCAATAGCCCGCGATGGCGGCGGCATCGCCGGTGCGGGCGTGCGCCCGGGCCAGCAGGGCGCCGTAGGCCCAGGAGAAGTACAGGAGCGGCTGCCCGGTCATGCACGAGACCGGGATCTCGCCCTTCATGTTCTTCATCTGCCGCACGTAGAACGGCCGGTCGGCGATGGTGGTCCAGCCGAGCAGGGGATCGCCCACCGCCTGGAGCAGGCGCTGGCCGTAGATCACCCGCTCGCCCTCGTGGCTGGCATAGGGCTCGGGCATGCCGGGGAGATACGGCGCGTGGGCCGGGCGCACGGCCTCCTTCACCTGGAGGAAGAGCACGTCCTGATCCGAGTTGCCGCAGAGCAGGGCGACGTAGGCGCGGGTGCCGACGCTGCCGACGCCGACGACCCGGTGGGCGACGTCGACCACGTGGTAGCGGCTCAGCATGAACCGGCGCTCGCGCGGCAGGGTGTCGGCGTAGTGCTCGAGGCCCGAGATCACCGCCTCGCGGGTCTCGTTGTCGACGCGGGTGAGGATCGGCGGGTCCTCGCGAAAGCGCCAGCCGCCATCGACCCGGCGCTCCCCGACGCGGGCCAGCAGGGTCTGGTTGTTGCGCTTGCGCGCCTTCTCGACGGCTTTGCGCACCACCGCCTGCGATTCGGCGTCGATCCGGATGCCCGAAAAGTCGAGGTTGTCGGCCCGGGCCGAGTGCTGCCAGACGTCGAGGGGGCCCTGGGGCGCTAGATCCGTCATGGTGTGCTGGTAGCCGCCCACCGCCGCGACCACCGCCGCGCGGCGCTCGGCCGGCGGGACGTCATCGCCCCGCGCCGCCACCTCGATGCTGGCGACGAGGCGCTTCAGGTCCCATTCCCACGGGCCGATGGTGACCTCGTCGAAATCGTTGAGGTCGAGGACCACGTCGCGCTGGGGCGTGCCGAACAGGCCGAAATTCGAGATGTGGGCGTCGCCGTTCATCGCCACCAGGATGCCGCTGCGGGGCGTCTGCGCGAGGTCCCAGGCCATGACGTGGGCGGCGCCCCGCAGGAAGGCGAAGGGCGAACTCGCCATGCGCGCCACCCGGAGCGGGACGAGGTGGGCCTGGCGCCCCTCGTGGGCCCCCTCGATGAGGCTGACGGGATCGGGCCGGTCCTGCGGCAGGAACAGCGGGGCGTGGCTGTCATGCGGCACGGTCTCGCGCAGGACCTTGCCGGCGGCGCGGCGCTTCTCCCACGGCTCGCCGGCGCCGCGCAGGTCGATCCGGGGATAGTCGGCCAGGGGTTCGAGGACCACGGCCTCGGCCTCCCCGACGGTTTCCACCGTGTCGGGCTCGGGAAGCGGGCGCTCCTGCCCGGCAAAGTCGTTCGACCGTTCCATGTCCTGACCCGTATCCCCGACCCGTGCCCTTGCCGCGACGACAACCGGAGCCATGCCACATCGTTGCCGTCCAGGGGATTAAAGCCGGGTCTTGGGACGTGGCTCGGGCCGTCCGCGATGTCGCATCCCGACCCCTCGCGGGTCGGACATCCGGCGCGCCGGGGCCTTCAGCGCCGATCAGGAGGGGGGTTCCGGGGACGCTGCCGCCGCCTCTAGCCAGGCCCGCCGGGTTGCGATCAGCTGCTTGAGCCGGGCCGCCCGCCGCTCCCGCCTGTCGCAGCAGGACGCGTCCGGGCAACCGACATCGCCCGCACCGCCGCCGTCGAACAGGCTGAGGATGGCCAGCACGAGGCCCATCAGGGCGAGGAGCGCCAGGGCGACGAACGGCCAGGCGAGGCCGAGGCCGACGAGGATCGCGAGGCCGATCTTCAGGCCGACGGACGCCGCGAGCTTGAGTTTGACCAGGGCCGCGAAGGTCGCGCCCGCGCCGCCGAGCCCGCGCAGGGCCCGCATCATCCGCACGCGCCCGCGCCGCCGCGCGGCCAGGGCTTCCAGGCGGCGCAGTTCGCGCGTCACCCGCCGGATCGTCCGGTCCGTGGCCGGCAAGTCCGTCGCCGCCCGAGCCCCACCTGCCCCTCGTGCCGCCAATCCCGCCTGCTCCTCCTCGAACGGGTCACGGCCAGCCGCGACCCGGCCCCGGAGGAGGCGCTGATTCGCGCCGCGATGGCCATCCCCCGCCGGCGGTGCCGGTGGATCGCCGGACCGTGAGGATGGGGCCAGTTCCGTCCCCCGACCGGACTCGGCGTCGCCCCATCGCGAACTGCGCCGCGTCGAGGCAGCCACGCGCAGGGGCATCGCCGCGAAGAACGCCGCGCCGAACAGCGCGGCGTAGTCCGTGGCGGGCCGGGGGCCTGAGCCTAGCGGTCGATCATGGCGGACACCGGCACCCCGGGGAGGCCGCCGCGGCCGCCGACGATGATGAGGCGAGCCGTGCCTCCCGGAAACAGTCACGCGTTCAATGCGCTTGCGACCGCGGCATCGAGGGACGTGCATGGCAAATCGCCGACGAGTTCCCTCAATCGCCGTCCGTCGAGGCGCATGGGATACTGCCAGAACGGGCGCACCTCCAGAACCTCGCGCGGAAACCCTCCGAAGGGGGCCAGTGCCCGCATCAGCGCCCAGGGGAAGTGACGTTCGGGGAGGTCCGGACGCCCCGTGGCCCGGCGGATTGCGGCAACAATTTCGCTGCCATCGGCAATGTCGTGGCCGGGGAACTGAAGTCGTTCACACGGCCGCAGACGATCCGGTGGCAGTTCGATCAGGCGCACGATGGTCTCGGCGAGGTCAGGCAGGAACGCCCAAGCATGGCCGACCCTCGGTGTGCCGGGGTTCATGATTCGCGTGAGCGGAGGCTTGGCAAAGGCCTGCGCGAACCAACTCTGCCTCGCCCCCGGACCGAAGAAGTCGCCCGCCCGTACGACGAGGCTCCGCACATCCGGAGCGGCCTCCATCAGGCGCCTCTCCATCTCGACGCGGACCGTTCCCTTGCGGCCCGGCGGACGTTGCGGGGTCCTCTCGTCGATCACCGGAGTGGCCGACGGGTCGTAGTTGTAGAGCGTGCCCGGCAGCATCACCCGAGCACCGGCACTTCGCGCCGCCACGATCGTGTTGTCGAGCATCGGCAGGACCAGCCGTTCCCAGTTCCGATATCCGGGTGGGTTCACCGCGTGGATGATGACCGAAGCGCCCATTGCCGCGCGGACGACATCCGCTCGGGTCATAGCGTCTCCGGCCTGCCAATCCGGCGCTGCCGATGTGCCCCAGGTCTCCGCCGCCCGTGCCTGATCTCGCACGAGTGCAGTGACCCGCCACCCCCGAGCCAGCATCCTCCGTGTCACCGCACCGCCGATGCCACCCGTCACCCCAAGCACCAAAGCCCGCGTCATCGTCGAGATCCTCTCACCATCCGGACGTGATGCCGTGGGCCGGGGCCTAAGAACATTGACGAGCTTCGATGGGCTGCCTATCGAATTTCGATGGGTAGCACCGATCGCGCCTGGGATGATCAACGCGCCTTTCTCGCAGTGCTCGACACAGGCAGCTTGTCCGCTGCGGCGCGGGCGCTCGGCCTCACCCAGCCCACCGTGCGGAACCGGATCGAGGCGCTCGAGCGCGCGATCGACCAGCCGCTCTTCGTTCGAGGCGTGAACGGGCTCGCGCCGACGCCGGAAGCACTCAGATTGTCGGAGCATGTCCGGCGGATGGCCTACGCGTCCGAAGCGTTCCGTCGCGAGGCCGCGGGCGCGGCGTCCGAGATCGCGGGGCCGGTTCGGCTCAGCGTGTCGGATTTCGTCGGGATTGAGGTTATGCCGCCGATGCTCGCGAGCCTGCGTGAGCGACACCCGCGTCTCACCGTCGAACTGCTTCTCACCAACGTCAACGCCGACTTGGCCGGACAGGAGGCCGACATTGCCGTGCGGATGACAAGGCCGAGTCAGGGTTCGCTCGTGGCGCGGCATGTGGGACGCATACCGCTCGGCTTCTTCGCCACGCCCGCCTATCTCGCGCGAAATGATGCTCCTGAAACCATCGCGGACCTGCTCCGGCACGCCCTGATCGGGCCCGATCGTGCGCAGGTGGACCTCGCGATCCTAAACGCGCTGAGCCGGGAGGCGGGCGGCCCGTTTCACTTTGCCGTGCGCAGCGACAGCCATCCGGCGCAACTTGCCGCACTGCGCGCCGGCCTCGGCATCGGCGTGGTGCAGATACCGGTCGGTGACCGGGGCCTCGTGCGCGTGTTGCCGAACCGCATCGTGCACGCCCTCGACACGTGGATCGTCGCGCATGAGGACGTGCGGCGCAGCGCCCGGATCGACGCGCTGTTCACGCACCTCGTGGCCGCCTTCCAGGCCTACTGCTCCGATCACGCCTCCACGCAGCGGACGGCGTGAAACGAGCGGGCGAAAAATGAGAACGGAGGCTCCCCCCCCCCCCCCCCCCCCCGGGGGGGGGGGCCCCCGCCAAAAAAAGAAAGGGGGGGCGTATTTCCCCCCCCCCCCCTCCCCAAACCACACTCTACTTCTTTTTTTATAACCCAAAACCCCCCCCAACCCCCAACTTTTTCTTCCCTAAAAATCCCAAAACCCTGCGGGGGGTGTGTTAGAAGACGCCGCGGGGCGAACCGGTGGGTCTCCTCTTGGAGGGTGTTTGTTTGGCGCAGTAGAGGGTTGTGTGGGGGGGACACCCAACCGCCCCCCCCCCCGCCCCCGCC